>NZ_JACCHP010000007.1 GCF_016031625.1 Bradyrhizobium agreste
GGTGGGATATTTGGGGGCATGTTCGGTCTCGGATCGCTCGGCAAGAGGAGAGACGGTGGCTGACGGCGGAAGCGGTTGACCCTACCGCCTCACCTCAGCCGCCGGCAACGCACGTCTTCATAATCTCGTCGAGCTCGGCACGGGAGAGCATGCCAAGCTCGGCGATGAAGACGATCCGCGACCGCGCCGCGCCGGGTGCCGGCGCATCGCCAGGCGCGAGCGTGGCGCGTCCGGCGGCAAATTGAAACACCATCTGGCGGCCGGGCTGCTCGAGCGTTTCGAACAGGCCTTTGGCGCGCGCCAGCTTCGGCGCAAGGCGGTTGATGGCCCGCTGCAGGCGCGGCAGCGAGACTGGCTTGTCCGAGGTCCAGCTCAGCGTTTCGAAGCGCTCCTCCGCCGGGCGTTTCGGTCCCACCTCGCGCGGCGCCGGGGCGCGGTCGGCGCCGGCGGGAAACAGCAGCGCGGGCGGAATCTCGCCATGGTGTGCGTCGACCACCCCCGCGGGCACGCGCTGCGCGCGGATGGCTTGGCGCATCCGCGCACCCGCCCCCTCCTCTGCCAGGTCCAGCTTGCTCAATGCCACGATATCTGCGACGCGGAGCTGCGAGCGCTGCAGCGCGTCGTCGAGGGCAGCGGGCGGCGCCGTCGCGTCCAACACGCAAAGCACCGTCTCCAGCGGAGCCTCGCGCAGGATCACCGGGTCCATCAGATTGCGCACGATGTCGGCGGGATCGGCGACGCCGCTGGTTTCGATGACGATGTAGTCGGGCTTGGGATTGCGCCGCAGCAGCGTCGAAAGCGTGCGGAGCAGATCGCCCTCGAGCGAACAACAGATGCAGCCATTGGCAAGGCTGACCACGCCGTCGCTCGCGCCCGCGATCAGCTCCGCATCGATGTTGATGGCGCCGAAATCGTTGACGACGGCGGCAATGCGCCGTCCTTGCGCATGCGCCAGCAGATGGTTGACGATTGTGGTCTTGCCGGCCCCGAGGAAACCCGTCACCAGGAGAACCGGGACCGGCATGGCTCAGCCCTCCACGATTGGGCGCCGCACGGGCTTTCCCGGCCGCGCCGTCACATCGAGAATGCCATCGCTGATCAGCACCTGACCGCTGACGATCAGGTGCCGCACGCCTTCCGACGGACGGTTCATCGCCGTGAAGGTGGCTCGGTCGGAAAGTCTTTCGTAGTCGAACACGACGATGTCGGCATCGGCGTCCTTGGCGAGCCGGCCCTTGGCCCGTATCGCCGGCGTGCTCTGCGACAGGATCTCCGCCGGGATCAGCGCGCATTTGCGTACGCCTTCCAGCAGCGACACGGCCTTGCGCTCGCGCACCCATTCGCGGATGAACTTCGTGAAGCAGCCGGCCGAGCGCGGATGCGAGGTGGCATCATCCGGCAGCGGCCAGGCATCGCCGGTATAGGTTGAGCCGTCCGACAGCGTCCAGGGCATCGCGTCGGACGCGATTGCGCCGCCGGGATACAGCACCGACATGTCGAGCAGGTCGCGGTGGTGCGCATTGTTCTCGGTGTCGAGGATGTGCCAGAGCACCAGCGAGGACGGCTCCTCGGCCTGCGCCTTCAAGAGCTCCTCGCGGTCGTGAAAGCGATAGCCGTCGGTGACGCGCTGCACGGAATCGTAACCGGTGCCGTTGCGCTCGACGAACTTGGGATCGCTGAAGAAGGCCGCGGCCAGCACGGTCGAGCCGGTGCCGTAAGGATAGGCCTCGACCGTGATCGGCAGGCCCTGTCCTTGCGCTTCCTCGATCAGCACGCGGCAGCGCTCGACGTCGGTCTTGCTCGACGAGTTGAAATGGCAGATGTGCATGTGCGCGCCGGTGGCGCCGGCATAGCCGATCAGGCGGATATAGGCTTCAACCGCGCTCTCGGGATCGATGCGCGACATGAAGGCGACATGGGTGAAGGTGGGCACGTCCTGCTTCGCGGCCAGCTGGCACACCGCAGTCAGCTCCTGCACGCCGGCGCCGGGCGCATAGGCATTGAGGATGCCGATGCCGATGCCGCCCTCGTTAAGGCCGCGAGTGAGGCGCTCGAGGATGCCTGAGACCTCTGCATCGGTTGCGACGTTGTCCATCCAACGGCGGTCGCGCATGGCGTTGCCGAAGGCTTCCAGCGAGCTCTCCGCGTTGGAGCCCGTCATCGCGCCGATGCGGGCGAAGGCCCAATTGGTGGCCGCGCCATAGTTCAGCACGCGGCCTTTCCGCGCCTGACGCTCATACCAGGACCCGACCGGCAGCACGCCGGCCTCGAGATCGAGCGTCGTGGTGACGCCGTCGAACGCCTGCATGCGGTCGGCCGGAAGCGACTGGCCATGGGCGTGCAGATCGATGAAGCCGGGCGCCACCACGAGGCCGGTGGCGTCGATGACTCGCTCCGCGCCGCCGAGACCCGTGCCGACGGCGGCGATCTTGCCGTCCACCACCGCCACATCACCGACGGCGTCCATCCCGCTCGCGGGATCCACCACCCGGCCGCCAGAGATCACCAAACCGCTCATATCGTCTCCCCGACAAGTTATTGCAAAGACCTCCAAAGGCCCGGCAGCAGCTCCGGAGGCGCATCGGCGCGCATAGTGCAGATTTTGAGGGCAACGACCACCTCCACTGAAGCCGACGCAGCATGCATATCGCCGCACAGCCATTGCCCGGATCGCGCCGGCGGATGCAGTCTCGGGTTGCATCCCGGGAAAGGCCACGCTATTGGATGCACGCAATCATTCTTCTTGGAGGCGACCATGTCTACGACTGCACGCTTCCCGGGTTCGACGGGCGATATTTGACGCGCCCCTCCCGGGATTGAGACCCGGGTCAGATCACAACTGTCCATATCAAATCGAATCTGCCGCGGTGCCTGTTGGGCCGCGATCGCGAACCTGTCGTCATGACATCCAATCTCCTGCCGTCCCCTTGTCGGGTGGCCGGTTATTCCGACCTGCTCGAACGCAGGCTTCGGCGATATCATCCGCGCTTCCAGGACGCCGTACGTGCGCTGGCCGCGCGGCACCCGCGCCTGGCCGATCTCGCCGCGAGCTTTCCCGCGCTTCTCTTCGCGCTGGCTGTTCCGCGGGCACGGCTCGATCCCGCGCGCGCGATAGCATGCGTGGTCGACGGCGCTTCCCTCGCGCAAGCCGCCACACCTGCCGATCTGCCCCTGTGGCTGCGCAAGCTGCCGCCGGAGGCATTCGTGCGCCCGGTCCCGCGCCTGCCTGACGGCGAGCTGTTTTCGCCGACAGATCGCGAACCACCTTCCGCGCTCGCTCAAGCTCGCGCCGTGCTGGCTTCAGCTCGTCGCCGACACCGCCGAGCTCGCGCATGAGCCGATGGCTGCGTGGATCGCGCGTGAGTTCGTCCGCGAGCCGCAGCGTGTGAGGAGTGCGCGGTTGCGGCTCATCTGTCTCTGGGCGTGGTTTTCCTCTCAGCCCACGACATTGGGGCACGATCTGATCGAGAGGCCGTGGACGCCGGACCTGCGGATCGATGCCGCACGTTCGGCCGCGGAGAATTGGCGAACGGTCTTTGCCTTGCACACCAATCTCGGCCGCCTGCCGATCGCCGATATGTGGCTGCGGCCCGGCCGGATGGCAGGTTACGAATTCGTGCCGCTGGATGGCATTGCCGCCATCACCGAAGAGGCAAAGGCGATGCGGAATTGCCTCAACTCGTATGGCGGCGATCTCGCACACAATCGGTCGCGGCTCTGGAGCATTCGGAAGGACGGAGAACGGGTCGCGACGTTGCGAATCGCGCGCCGCTACCGCGATCCGCTGCCGAACATCGTCGAGCTCGAAGGTCCCGGTAATGCGACGGCATCGCAGGAGCTGTGGTGGGCGGCACGTCAATGGCTGCACAAGCACGACTTGTCGCAGATCGACATGAGACAACATGCTTGGCAAACCGCGCCGTTGGATCGCGAAAGCTGGGTGTCGCCGTGGCGGCCATACTGGCTCGCCAAGCGCCGTATTCCGGACTGGCTGCCGATGGCGCCGTCGCGCAAGGCGCTCGAAGCGCTGTGAGTTGAAATGGTGCCAACGGAAGTCCGTTGCAGCCCGCACGCGGTCTCGTTCTCGCGGCATGATCCGCCCGAGCTATCCTCCGCTTCACACCCCCTCCAAGGAAAGGGCGCAGGGAAGACCGGGCGCCAGCTGGCACCCATAAGACCCCTGCGCTGAACGAATGCACACGCAGTGCACAGGGGAGACACAGGGCGCCCGGGACACGTCGAGATCATGGACTACTGAACCGGCCGTGACACAGCTCTGCCGTCTTCTCGCCCCCATTCTCCTTCAGGGAGCTGGGCGGGGCGGCGTTACGGTGGGCAAAGTTCCCTGAGGTTCCGTGTGATCGTCCGTCGTCTTCTGCAAGACAACTCCCGTCGTTCCGTTTCGCGCCGCGCCCTCCTTGGCGGGCTCCTGTCGGCAGGCAGCGCGCTCGCGCTCGGCGGATGTGCTGGCCTCGGTGCGACCGGCGCGCGCTTCGACGCCTCATCGCTCTCCGTCGACCCGACATTGCTCGTCGTCACCACGCGCAAGCCCGTGAACGGCGCCCGCGCGAAACCCTGGTTCGGGCCGGAGCGGGCCGCGCGCATGACGGTCGCGCGGGCGAAGCTGACGGCGCCGGACGAGAGCCGACTTTCGCTCGCCTCGGTGGGACTCGAGGATTGGCGTCTTGACCGGATCGAGCCGGTACCGGCCGATGCCGGCGATCTCGCTGCGGAGGCCGGCGGAGGGGACGTGCTGATCTACGTGCACGGCTTCAAGCAGACATTCGAGACGGCGGTGCTCGATGCGGCCCACCTTTCCGATGGCATCAGGTTCCGCGGCCGGACCATGGCATTCTCCTGGCCTTCCAAGGCGGGACTGTTCGACTACGCCTATGACCGCGACAGCGCGATGTGGTCGCGCGACAATTTCGAGCGCGTGCTCTCGGCGCTGGTGTCGGCGCCGGGGGCGGGGCGCGTGCACATCGTCGCGCACAGCATGGGAACCATGCTGACGCTCGAAAGCCTGCGTCAGCTCTACGGGCGATACGGCGACACAGTGACGAGCAAGATCGGTGCGGTGGTGTTTGCCGCCCCCGACATCGACATGGACGTGTTCTCGTCGGCGATCCAGCGCATCGGTCCGCTCGCCGGCAAGATCACCGTGATCGCCTCGACCAACGATCGTGCACTGGCGCTGTCGGGGCAGCTCGCAGGCGGCATGACCCGGGTCGGTGCGGCCGAGAAGGCCGCCATCGCGGGGCTCGGTGTGCGCGTGGTCGATGCGTCGGCAGAAGGCTGGGGCATCATCAACCACGATCTGTTTCTGTCGAACGCGGAAGTGCAGCGGGTGATCCGGCGGTCGATCGACGGCACGACGGCGTGAGGGAGCGGCTGTACGGCGTCAGGCGATCAAACGTTGCACCAATGCCGACTCGCTCGAATACGTCAGGAGCGCCTCGTGAGTTGCCCGGGTCACCCCGACATAGGTCAGCCGGACACATTCCTCGACGGCCTCGCCGTGGCGGCCGAGCAGGCCCAAGCCGGCGATGGCGACGCAGGGAAACTCCAGCCCCTTCGCGCTGTGCATACTCAAGAATCGCACGGCCACCCGTTTGACTGAAACCCTGTTGCGATTGTCCTTGGCGATGTCGATCGGCACGCCATGCCCGGCGAGGATCTGCGCGACGCGCCCGCCGATCCAGTGCTCCGGGTAGAGACACGCCATCTGCGACCACTCGTAGCCGGCTTTCTTCCGGTCGAGAAACCACTCGGCGACGCAGTGAGCTTCTGCGTCGATGCTCACGCACCGCCGCACGTCCGGCTCCAGGCCCTGCCGGCCCGCATCTTCCGGCAGCAGAATGGCCTGCTCGTCGTCGGCCGTGATGCCGGGAGCGCCGATGACGTCCGCGGCGAAGCGTCTTGCGAAGGCAACGATTTGGGCGGTGTTGCGATAATTGACCTTCAACACGGTCGTTCTGCCGCTCGCTTCAATTCCGACCTGTTTCCACACCGGGCGTTCACGCCCCTTATAGATGGCCTGAATATCGTCGTAGACGACCATCAGTGCCTTGGTGCGCGGGTTCACCATCTTGGCCGCGAGCGCGAGCCATTGCGGTTCGAAGTCGTGCGCCTCGTCGATCAGGACGGCGTCGTACTGCTCCGCTGGGATATGGCCTCGATCGACCGCCTTCACGACCTCTGAAACGCTGGCAGCAAGGCGCTCTGCATAGTCCGGATACTCTCGATCAGATGGGACGGGAATCCCATACGTCCGCAGCATGCGGTAGCACCACGAGTGAAAGGTGTGGACCTGAACGCGGTCCTCGACGCCCCTGCTCTGCACGGCATCCTCGAGCCGGCCGGCGATGCCGTTGGCGTAGCACAGGATCAGCACCGGCTTTGCCGCCGCACGTGCCAAATACTCGGCGCGAAAGGCGAGGATCAGGGTCTTGCCCGACCCGGCGACGCCGCGAATGATGCGATGCCCCTCGCCCAGACTGCGCGCGAACTGCTCCTGATGCAGGTCCATGACCGCGAGCGTCCGGTCCGAGGAATCGGCGCCAGTGGCATCGTCCAAGGGCAGCGCAATCTGCCTTATGCGAATCTCCGGAAACAGCAGCGCCCGCAACCGGTCGAATTGCGGCAGGGACAGCGGCTCTTCGAGACGCGGATGGACCATGCGCCATAATCTCGACCGGAATTCCTCGGGGTCCGCGCCCTCCGTCATCTCGTCCTTGAACAGGCAGAGATGCTCGGAAAACACCTCCTTGAGATCGGCCTGGTCGAACTGCTTGCGCGTGATGTTGGTGAACACGGCCCCAAAGCCGAACGGAACGATGGGCCGGCCGGCGAGGCGATGCCCCGGCGGAAACAACAATTGCCCGTCGCGCTCCAGCGTGCGCACGACCTCGAACGCATAGTTGCGAGCCTGCTCCAGCGGATTGGTTTCCCGCACCACACCACGACTTGTCAGCAGCTCGACCTTCGTCTTGTCCGCCGACACGATCGTCTCCAGGCGCCAGTCCTTCACCTCGAGCACGAGCAGGCCGTTCGCGGGATGAATGATGATGAAATCCGGATGCCGGTTGCGAGGGCCGACAGGCAGGTTATGCCAAACGACGGCGTTCTCTTCGAGGAAGTCCTTCAGTCGTTCCGCCAGCCGTAGCTCCCCACGGCTGTCGAAGCGCGCGAAGCCGAGACTCGGGATCAGGATTGCCATGTGACGACCGCGAGCACCATTGCGGACCACCTTGTGAGCTCAGCAGGGCGGTCTCTCCAGGCTCACATCGTTGCCTGGAGTGAGCAGGTTTTCAATGGGTTAGGATCAGATGGCGCTCCGTTCCGAACACGATCGCGAACCTTATCCAATTGAGATGGCTGTATATTTCGCCGTCCCAATGCTCCGACACGGCATACGCGCGTCCGAGCGCGACGTAAAAGACAGTTGATGTCATCCGGAACGATCCGGTTCCGGATCGCGCCGTTGGCGTACGCTTGCTAACCTGCGGTACAGTCACATCCGAAGCCGCGATCAGGCTCTCGAACATGCGAGCAGCAACATGGCCACCAAGCATATCCTCGACGGGCTGATCAAATGGTCCATGCGCGATCGCTGGGCCGACCAGTTTGAGGCGACCCTTGAAGATCATCTCATGGAGGCTTGCGACGAAACCGGGCTTGAGGTGGATGAAATCGTCTCGACCCTCGGCGAAGACCTGTTCATGAGCACGGTGTGGGCCTGCGCTTTCGAAGACTTCCTGACTCGTGAGTTCGAGGACGGCGGCAGCGCACTTGACGATTATCTGAAACGGCGGGGCTGGAAGGAATCCGCATCGGTGCGCACCTACCTGGCCGGGCTGCGACATTCGGTGATGAGCCTCTATGAGGTCAGCGACATCGTCCGCGGGACCTCGTTTCTGGCGCGGGATCTCATCCGCGGCGGCGAGCCGGTTCTGATCAGCGAGCGCAGCGCGACTCAAAGCCTGAAACCCTGGGACCGAATTGCCGCCCGCGTGATTCAGGTTGGGTCGCGAACGGAGATCGGCGGCGGCTTGCTGGTATTCGACCACGAGACGTCGGAAGGTCTCCTCGAGTCCTTCGAAAAGCTCGACTCGCTCAGCAGCGAGGAGAAGCGGGAGCTTGCCGAGGCGAACGGATACGACTTCGATGAAGAAGCATTCATGGAGCTTTCCCCGACCGAAAGGCTGCGTGTCTCCGCTCCCATCTTCACGACATTCTGGCTCATCGACGCGATTGACAGAATTCAGTCACCGAGGATTCCCGATTTGCGGAACGCCGAAGGAGACGAAGTGATGCTGTGCGAGGCGCGCTTCCCGCTCTCCGCCCGCACCGCCGAGCATGACATCAGAGCCCTCTTGGAATCGCGCCCGGAGTTTCGTGCCACAAGCGCGACGTCCTGGAGCTGGGTCGCCGAAGCAGGGGACGTTGCCAAACCGGCCGCCACGGCATCAGAGCACGATCGGCCGTCGCCGGGAACGCTCACCTTCGAGACGTGGTCGGACGAGGACGCGCTCGTGCTCGCAGACATAAGGCTGGACGACAGGACGCTGGTGCTCAGCACCAACTCCAAGCAGCGTTGCGACCGCGGATGCGCGCTGCTGTCCGATGTCTTCGGCAGACGTCTGCGGAAACCCCTGGTCAGGACCGAATCGATCGAGCAAATCATGGCATCGCGCAATTCCGGCGCGCCGCCGCAGCTCGATATTCCCGAGGACGAGCAGCGCGCCGTCGTCCATGATTACATGGACCGGCACTACCGCGACGTGCTCGATCAACCAGTTCCCGCGCTTGGCGGACAAACACCGCGTGCCGCGGTCAAGACGGCAGGCGGACGGATCAAGGTCATCGAGTGGCTCAAGCTCATGGAGAACCGGTCGGCGAACCCTTCCGATCCGAACAACCCGATGGAAAGTTACGATTTCACGTGGCTATGGACGGAATTGGGCCTGAGCGAACTGAGGGAGTAAACGATCCGGACAATGCCGCCGCTCTGGCCATGGCCGGCGCGGAAAAGTTGCTCGGCTCGTCGTTGTTCCAGGTGGTCCATCGCCTGGAAGGGAGTTTGTCATTCAAGAGATGGCGTTCCGATGGTGAGTTCAGACAAGAAAGTGGGACGAAACGACCCCTGCCCCTGTGGCAGCGGCAAGAAGTTCAAGAAGTGCTGTCTCAACTCACAAAGCGCAGCCGAACTCCCATCCGGATTGCACCGACGCGGTCCGCAGGAGCGGGAAATCGCCCTTCCGGTCCATGAGCAGGCGCAAGGAGCGTTTCGGGAATACGATCCGTTCGCGGAGCCTGACCCCGAACAATGGCTTGCGCTGGACGAACAGGAGCGGATCGATCTCGTCATGGAGTACCATCGCCGTGCGCGGATCCGCGTCCCGCGCGCGGAAGCACATGCTGTCTTTCACGCTATCGTGGAGAGCCAGATTGCCGATGCCGAACTGCCGGTGCGACGCATCGCGCAGCGCTTGATGTATGAAGGGCTGGATCGTCACGAGGCCATTCATGCGATCGGCTCGGTGCTCGCCGCCCAGATGCACGATCTGGTGAGCAAGGCCAAGCCGGGCCATGGCGTTGAGGCGAATTCGGACCGGGATCCGAACGAGGCCTATTTCGCCGAGCTGGAAACCTTGACCGCGGAAGAATGGCGCCGTTCCAGCTGATCGGCGCGCGAACGTTCGAGCCGAAATGGCGCGCCATTCAGAACAAAGCCCCGAACCCATACACAATTGAAATTGCTTGTGATTTTTCTGCCCGAATGATTCGATTGCCGTCGGCCCGACTTCGGCCTCCACTGTCGTAGGGATTTCAGCACGCCTCACGACAGCGTGCGCCTTTCGCTCCGGGATCGTAGTATTGTCGTTGCAAGCCATCGAAGCTTTCGAGGACCGAGGATTTCGCGCAGCACTCGATCGCGGCGCTCGAAGAGGTGCACTCCAGAATCAAGCTGATGATCGCACCTGCGGTCGGACGGCACGGCAAATGGAGGGACATTATGGCATGGCGTGACGACAAGGCCCGGGCAACCCTGATCCGCGATGCAGCTGGCAGCGTGCCAGCGGGCAAGAGCCCCCGGGCCTTTGCCGAGCCCTTGTTCGGCTACACCAATATCGAGGATCTCGCCAATTACGATGCCGCTTCGCTTGCCCTCCTGGCGGAGCAAGCCTGGGAACACGTGCAGCGCCGCACGGCCGGCAGCGCCGATATCCGCGTCGTCAATCCGACGTTGCCGAACGGGCGCGAGATTTCCGTGCTCGAAATCCTCAACGACAACATGCCTTTCCTATTCGATTCCACCATGGCGGAGCTCGCCGAGCAGGGCATCGAAGTCACCCTTGTTGCTCACCCGGTCATCGCCGTGGAGCGCGATGATAGGGGCAAGCTGCTGCGCTTCTACGGCGAAGCACTGCCGGAGGGAGCGAAGGGCGCACGCGAAAGCCTGATTCATCTCCACATCACCCGCCTGGACGCCGATGCGGATCGTCAGAAGCTGATCGACGGCCTCACCAGCACGTTGAACGACGTCCGCGCCTGCGTCGCCGACTGGCGCGCCATGCGCGACCGCGTCGAGGAAGCGATCAAGACGTTCTCTTCCAATCCTCCGCCGCTTCCGATCGACGAGGTCGCCGAAGCCAATCAGTTCCTGCAATGGCTCTGCGCAGACAATTTCACCTTCCTCGGCGTGCGCGAATATCGCTTCTCGCCCGACAGCGAGGCGTCGGACGACATTACAACCGGCGAAGGCCTCGGCATCTTGCGCGATCCCGACGTGAAGGTGCTGCGCCGCGGCAGCGAAATGGTGGTGATGACGACGGAAATCCGCGAGTTCATGCGCGAGCCTACCCTGCTGATCGTCATCAAGGCCAATGTCAGTAGCCGCGTCCATCGCCGCATCCGGATGGACTATGTCGGCATCAAGCTCTATACGCCCGACGGCCGGCTCGAGGGCGAGTTGCGCGTCGTCGGCCTGTTCACCTCAGGCGCCTATACCCGCTCGGTACGACAGATCCCTTATGTCCGCCACAAGGTTTCGCGGTTGCTCCAGCGCGCCGGCTTCGACCCGAGCGGCCATTCCGGCAAGGCACTCCAGCATATTCTCGAAGAATATCCGCGTGACGAACTGTTCCAGATCGACGTCGACACGCTCTACAATTTCGTCATAGAAATCCTGATCCTCTATGAGCGCCCGCGCATCCGGGCACTGGCGCGGGTCGACAAGTTCGATCGCTTTGTCTCCATCCTCGTCTTTATTCCGCGCGACAAATACGACACCGACGTGCGCACACGCGTCGCCAACTTCCTGGCGCAGGTCTACCGGGGGACGCTGTCGGCCTCCTATGTGTCCTTCCCCGAAGGAGCATTGGCGCGCGTCCACTACATCATCGGGCGCTACGAAGGTAAGACGCCCCTCGTCGAGCAGGCCACGCTGGAAGCCGGGATCAGCGCCATTGCCGCGACCTGGGCCGACAAGCTGAAGGCCGCGCTGGCTGCGTCGACCGACGGCATGCGGGCACGAATGCTCGCCAATCGCTATGCCCAGGCCTTTAGCGGCGGCTATGCCGAGGTATTCACGGCAGAACAGGCGATCGCCGATATCGCGGCCATCGAGAAGCTCACGCCTGCCCGTCCGGTAACGATTTCGGTTCACCGCTTCGAGCGCGAGGACAATCCCAGGCGCTTCGGCCTCAAGGTTTTCTCGGACGCGGCACCGCTGTCGCTGTCCTACCGCGTGCCGGTGATCGAAAATCACGGCCTGCGCGTGGTCAACGAACGCACCTATCAGATCGTGCCCGGTAACAGGCCCGAGCCGATCTGGCTGCACGATATGACGATCGAGACCAGCGACGGCCAGCCGATCGAGATCAGCCCGGACTTCAGCCATCGCCTGGAAGCCTCGATCATGGCAGTGGTCACCGATCGCGCCGAATCCGACGGGTACAATGCCTTGATCCTGCGCACGGCCCTGGGCTGGCGGGAAGTCTCGACCATCCGGGCGCTATCGCGCTACTTGCACCAGATCCGCGCTCCGTTCACCCAGGACTACATGTGGGAGACCTTGCGCAAGAACGCCGCGATCACAGCCAACCTCGTCGCGCTGTTCCAGACGCGTTTCGATCCGCGCCTCGTCCTGACCGATCGCGAGCGTTCGGCGCGCGAGACGACTCTCCTTGCCGAAATCGAGGAGCAGCTCAAATCCGTCGCCTCGCTGGATGAAGACCGCATCCTGCGCCGTTTCACCAATCTGGTGCAGGCGACCATCCGCACCAATTTGTGGCAGGTCGGCCAGGACGGACATCCGCGTCCGGTGATCTCCTTCAAGTTCGACGCGCGCAAGATCGAGGACCTGCCCCCTCCTCGACCTCTCTACGAGATTTTCGTCTATTCACCTCGTGTCGAAGGTATTCACCTGCGCTTCGGCAAGGTTGCGCGCGGTGGCTTGCGCTGGTCCGATCGGCCGCAGGATTTCCGCACCGAGATCCTTGGCCTGGTGAAAGCGCAGCAGGTCAAGAACGCCGTGATCGTGCCGGTCGGCGCCAAGGGCGGCTTCGTGCCCAAGCGCCTGCCGCCGTCCTCCGATCGCGAGGCGTGGCTCGCGGAGGGCACCGAAGCCTATCGCATCTTCGTTCGCTCGCTGCTCGAACTCACCGACAATCTCGGCGGCGACATCATCGTGCCACCCGACCTGACCGTGCGCCATGACGGCGACGACCCCTACCTCGTCGTGGCCGCCGACAAGGGCACCGCCACCTTCTCCGACGTCGCCAACGCGATCTCGGCCGAGAAGAACCATTGGCTCGGCGATGCCTTCGCATCCGGCGGCAGCCAGGGCTACGACCACAAGAAGATGGGGATCACGGCGCGCGGCGCCTGGGAGGCGGTCAAGCGCCACTTCCGCGAGCTCGGCACCGACATTCAGACCATGCCGTTCACTGTTGTCGGCGTCGGCGACATGTCCGGCGACGTCTTCGGCAATGGCATGCTGCTCTCGCCGGCGACGAAGCTGGTCGCGGCTTTCGATCACCGCGACATCTTCATCGACCCCTCGCCCGATCCGGCGATCAGCTTCGCCGAGCGCAAGCGTCTGTTCGACCTGCCGCGGTCGAGCTGGCAGGACTACAACAAGTCGCTGATCTCGCAAGGCGGCGGCGTGTTCTCGCGCCAGCTCAAGGCGATCCCGCTCGCCCCCGAGGCGCGCGCCCTGCTCGATCTCGACAAGCCGCAGGCGACACCGTTCGAGGTGATGACGGCGATCCTGAAAGCGCGCGCGGACTTGCTGTGGTTTGGCGGCATCGGCACCTATATTCGCGCGTCGGCGGAAAGCGACGATCAGGTCGGGGACCGCGCCAATGATCCGATTCGCATCACCGGCGCCGACGTCCGCGCCCGGGCGATCGGCGAAGGCGCCAATCTCGGCGTCACCCAGCGCGGCCGCATTGAAGCGGCGCAGAAGGGGGTCAAGCTCAACACCGACGCCATCGACAATTCGGCCGGCGTGAACACGTCCGACGTCGAGGTCAATATCAAGATCGCGCTGGCGCGCCCCGAGCGCGAGGGGCGCCTCAGCCCCACTGACCGCAACAGCCTGCTCGCCGCAATGACCGACGAGGTCGGCGCGCTGGTGCTGCGCAACAACTATCTGCAGACGCTGGCGCTCTCGCTCGCCGAGCGCCAGGGCGTGGCCGGGACCGGCTTCCTCACCCGCCTGATGCAGTCGCTCGAGCAGCGCGGTTTGCTCAGCCGCGCGGTGGAGTACTTGCCCGACGACGCAGCGCTCACCGAGCGCACACGGCGCGGCCAGTTCCTCACGCGGCCCGAGCTTGCCGTGTTGCTCGCCTACGCCAAGCTGACCCTCTACGGCGACCTGCTCGTCACCGGCGTGCCCGACGATCCCTATCTTGCCCGCGAACTCTCTCAATATTTTCCGCGCGAGATTCAGGACAAATTCCCGACAGCGGCCGAATTGCATCGCCTGCGGCGGGAGATCATCGCGACCGGTCTCGCCAATGCGGTGATCAACCGCGGCGGCCCGGCCTGTGTCGTGCGCTTGATCGACGAGACGGACGCCGATATCCCGACCATCGTCATGGCCTATGTAGCGGTCGATGAATGCTACGGACTGAAATCGCTCAATGACGCGATCGATGCACTGGACACCTGCATCGACGGGCAGGTTCAGCTGTCCCTCTATGCTTCTGTGCAGGACCTCCTGCTCTCCCGCATGGTCTGGTACGTGCGCAATGTCGACTTCAAGGACGGACTGGAGGCCGTTGTCGCGCGCTTTGGCCCGGCAATCGGCCAGATCGTCGCCGGGCTCGACACCAGCCTGCCGCCGGACTTGCAGGCCGCGCGCGGCAAGCGGCGGCAGGAACTCGCTGACGCCGGCGTCCCGGCCGGCCTCGCCGGCGAGCTCGCCGATCTCGACGCTCTGGTCTCGGCACCCGATATCGTGACGGTGGCCGAGCGCAGCGCGCGCCCCATCGGCGATGCCGCCGCGACCTTCTTCAACGCCGAGGCGAATTTCCGTCTCGACCGCATCGTTGCTGCCGCGCGCAGCGTTCCGGCAAACGATTATTTCGAACGTATGGCCATCGATCGCGCCGTTGAGCAGATCGCCGGCGCCGCAAGAAGGCTGGCCGCGGATATGCTGGCAACCGGCCAGTCCGGGCATGCGGCCGTCGAGACATGGCTCGTGGCGCACCCCGAAGCGACGCGTATCCGCCGCTCGGTCGAGGAAATTGCTGCCAGCGGCTTGACGCTCGCCAAGCTGACGGTGGCGGCGAACCTGCTGGGGGACTTGGTCAAGGCCTGAGGCCGTGCGAGGCGCGATGCAAGAGGTGCATGCCGGCGCCGATTGTAGCCGGCGTTGTGGCAAGGATCCCGTAAGCCCTCGGGAAGCGCAGCAAAGGCCACTATCGATCGGCCGCCCCTATGCCCGGCCCTTGATCTCATAGTGACCCGGCACGCACTTGTAGCATTCGATCCGCCAATTTGAATGATAAAGCGGATGCTCACCCATCCACTTCGCAAGCGGCGCCTGCGCCCCTTTCATGCATTCATGAAACGTGATGTCGGGCGTCACGCTGCTGTCGGTCACGATCTCCTCGACGCAACTGCCCGCGGCGGCGCCGCCAAGGTGGCAGAGAACTGCAACGACGGTCACGAACATGCATCGCTCCCTTCCGGTTTTCGCCGGGTCGGCCCGCGTGCACGATCGCCGCGTCCTCGCCCTTCAATGGCGGGGTCGATCTTACTGAGGGCTAGCGACGCGTCATCCTACTTTGGTCTTGATCCTACTTTGGTCCTGATGCGCATCCGCAGTCGGCGGACTACACATCGTTGCGGTTGATCAATTCAGGCTGGTCCGACCCCGGACAGAGTACCGGCTCTATCTGCATTGGAGGCGCGTATGGTTGGAAATGGCTTGGTGCCGATGGCCGACCGACATGCGGCTGATCGGAGTGCGGCTCGCAGAATCCTCTATCTGATCGTCGACAACGTCGTGGGACGGCCCGGCCGTGCGCGCCGGAAGCTCGAGGTCGAACGCGCCGATCTCGAAACCATCATCGCCAATCTCGTCGGCGGTCATTTCAACGATCCGGTCCGCATCGTTGCATTCGACCCGACGGCGCATTGGTCGAAGGATGTCTCGAGAGAGCTCGCGGAGGAAATCCAGACACGTTGCGACATCGACGCCATGCCGGTGCCGGAGCACATCCAGGATTTCGTCAGAAGCCACTGGGCCTCCGCCCGTGCAGCCGTTGCTCATTGATCGACGCTGGCTCGCGCGGCAGCGAGCGCGTCATCAGCCGCCTGCAGAGGCCCGGTCAGCACCTCGGCGACGGTGATAGTCGTCACGGCGAAGCGCAGGTGGCCAGATCCATGGGCTTCGAAGAGCGGCTTGAAGCGCGGGTCCGAATTTCGGGTGCCCCTCGAGGACATAGATGATGGGCAGCGAAATCGACGAGAACCAGCGCATCCTCGGGCAGATCCCTAAAATCTAGCTGCTCCATTCGTCACGCAGCTTTCGAAGCGTGCGGGTACTATCGTGTCCCCGTAGCCCGCGGGACGAGCCATGGCGGAGTCCATGGCGGTAATCAAACCGGAACGATTTCGATGATTGGGCGGGCGAACGATACCCGGACTTCCCTTCACCGCCAAAGATTGCTGGAGGTCGGAAGATCGTCAGTCTTCCAGCGGAAGACACAGAGTTCGCAGTCTTGTTCTGAATGGTGGCAATTTGGCGCTCCCTAGGGGAATCGAACCCCTGTTTCAGCCTTGAGAGGGCCGCGTCCTAACCGCTAGACGAAGGGAGCGTGAGGGCTAGCCAATAGCCTCGAAATTTGTCCGCCGCAAGGACCCCGACGGGCCTTTTACGGCTCAGTGGCGAATTTCAGCCGTCCGGCCGGCCTCAGGGTGTGGGCATCGAAGGTGCGGATCTCGATGACCCCGCCGAGATCCAGCGTAACCAACAGGCGGTCGCCGGCGACCCCGGTCGAGACGATCTTGGCGCCCTTGGGCAGGGTGGCGGTGACATCGCCTGCCGGCTCGCCCGCCCTTCCCTCCGACTTGAAAAGGCGGTAGCCCACCGCGATCAGCACGGCGCAGATCGCCAGCGCCGTGGTCAACCCCGCGATCAGCATCATCCGCCGCACCCGCGCGAACAGCGCGGCCTGCTCGGGGGTCGGTTCGGGAACAGCGGTGTCAGACGTCGTCATGAATAGCTCTGGGTCAGCGCAAAGGTTGGAGGTTGTCGTCGCCGGTGACGAGGGCTCGGCCCGGCTCGACCGCGTGCTGGCGGCGCGCCTGCCCGAGCTGTCGCGATCGAGGCTGAAAGCCCTGATCCTGGCGGGCGCAGTGCAGCTGAAAGCCGCCGCGGTCCGCGACCCCGCTTATCACGTCGCATCCGGCGATACGATCATTATCCACGTGCCGGAGGCGGCGCCCGCCGAGCCCAAGGGGGAGGAGATCGCCCTCGACATCGTGTTCGAGGACGACGACATCGTCGTGCTCAACAAGCCGAAGGGACTGGTGGTGCATCCCGCCGCCGGCCACGAGTCCGGCACCTTGGTGAATGCGCTGATCGCCCATTGCGGCAGCTCGCTCTCCGGCATCGGCGGGGTGCGCCGGCCCGGTATCGTGCACCGGCTGGACAAGGACACGACGGGGCTGATGGTGGTGGCCAAGAACGACCTCGCCCACGCCTCGCTGACCGCCCAATTCGCCGACCATGGCCGCACCGGTGCGATGCGGCGCGGCTACATGGCGTTTGCCTGGGGCGTGCCGAACCGGCATCGCGGCACCGTCGATGCGCCGATCGACCGGCATCCGCATGCACGCGAGAAAATGGCGGTGCGCCAGGGCGGCCGCGAGGCGGTGACGCATTGGGAGATCCTGGAGAGTTTTGCGGGGCGCGACGGCAAGCCGGTGGCCGCCCTGCTCGCCTGCGAGCTCGAGACCGGCCGCACCCATCAGATCCGCGTCCATCTCGCCCATATCGGCCACCCACTGATGGGCGATGCTGTCTATGGCCCGCATTTCAAGACCAAGGCCAACCAGCTCGGCCCCGAGTCGCAGGCAGCTTTAGCAGCGCTGGGGCGGCAGGCCTTACATGCTTACCTGCTGGCATTGGAGCACCCGCGGACGGGAGAATTACTCCACTGGGAGGCGCCTTTGCCGGAGGATTTGCTTCTCCTGGAACAAGCGCTCAAAGCGGCGCTATGACGCAGGCCGCTTCAGAAAACCTTTACATTACAAAAAGTTATAGCTGCCACACGGGGACGTGACGTCAGCAATCCTTCCCTTTTTGCGCCCCGATAGGGTATATTGCGCCTGCGTTGAAATGACCAACGCGGAACATCGCAGCCCGGCCGGCTTTGACACAGCGGTCGTCTGCCTGGCCCGCCGCTATCGGGGGCCTGAACCTTTGGAGGGCGCACTATGGCCCGTACCGCTGCTTTGCCGGTTCTTAACGGAGAATCCGGCCTTTCTCGCTACCTCGCCGAGATCCGCAAGTTCCCGATGCTGGAACCGCAGGAGGAGTACATGCTCGCCAAGCGTTGGCGCGAGCATGACGATCGCGACGCGGCGCACCAACTCGTTACCAGCCATCTCCGCCTCGTGGCCAAGATCGCCATGGGCTATCGCGGCTACGGCCTGCCGATCTCCGAGGTCGTCTCGGAAGGCAATGTCGGCCTGATGCAGGCGGTGAAGCGATTCGAACCCGAGAAGGGATTCCGTCTCGCCACCTACGCCATGTGGTGGATCAAGGCGTCGATTCAAGAGTACATCCTGCGTTCGTGGTCGCTCGTGAAGATGGGCACCACCGCGAACCAGAAGAAGCTGTTCTTCAACCTGCGCAAGGCGAAGAGCAAGATCAACGCGCTGGACGAAGGCGATCTCCGCCCCGACCAGGTCAAGATGATCGCAAAGCGCCTCGGCGTCACCGATCAGGACGTGATCGACATGAACCGCCGCCTCGGCGGCGACGCGTCGCTCAACGCACCGATCCGCGACGACGGCGAAGCCGGCGAATGGCAGGACTGGCTGGTCGACAACACGCCCAACCAGGAAGCCATGATGGCAGAGCACGAGGAATATGATCACCGCCGTGACGCGCTGAACGGCGCCATGGGTGTGCTCAACCCCCGCGAACGCCGCATCTTCGAGGCCCGCCGCCTCGCCGATGAGCCGATGACGCTGGAAGACCTTGCTGCCGAGTTCGGCGTGTCGCGCGAGCGCGTCCGCCAGATCGAGGTCCGCGCCTTCGAGAAGGTGCAGTCCGCGGTCAAGGGCACGATCGCAAAGGCCGAACAGGCCGCGCTGGAAGCCGCGCACTAAGCGCGGGTTCAGCGCCAGAGATTGGCGGATCGAAAGAGACGAAAAGCCGGCGGCAACGCCGGCTTTTTTTGGCGTGGTGCGGTAGTTCGGCTGGATGGCGCGGGCGGTTCAGCCGGTTCCGGTCATTCCGGGGCGCGCGGAGCGCGAGCCCGGAATCCAAGGGGTCGCAGAGTTGGTGGACGAATGGATTTCCGGGTTCGCGCCAACAGGCGCGCCCCGGAATGACGGAGGAGACTACTCCCCCCATTCCCTTGCCATCGTCGCGAGGATGCAGCCTTCGCAATAGCGCGCGTCCTTGTAGTCGATCCAGTTGTGCGCGTAGACGCGGTCGAGCGGGATGTCGTAGCGCGCGCGCAGCACCTTCACGAGGATCTTCCACGCCGCGACCTGTGCCTCCGTCGGCCCCGTCGTCACGTCGGGATAATTGCCGGCGAACTCGACTCCGATCGAATTGTCGCGCACCACCTGACGGTAGGTCGGCCGGTTGTCGATGTACTTGTTGTCGTTGCGGTTGGCGCCGTCGCCGTGGGTCGGCACGAGGTTCTCGGCGACCGCCCAATACACCGTGCCGTCGGTCTCGACCCAGACCGTGACGCCGCGCCGCGTCGGGTTCTTCGCCTGGGCCTGGGCGCCGCCGCGGGCCGAGCCCGCAGGTCCCTCGGTCTGGTGCACGATGATGTTGCGCCAGGGTCTTGCGCTAGCGACGTCGCCCCACGGCGCCAGCCAGACGATC
The DNA here is from genome assembly GCF_016031625.1 of Bradyrhizobium agreste. Taxonomy (GTDB): domain Bacteria; phylum Pseudomonadota; class Alphaproteobacteria; order Rhizobiales; family Xanthobacteraceae; genus Bradyrhizobium; species Bradyrhizobium agreste. Next base: position 19,595 of record NZ_JACCHP010000007.1, read on the forward strand.
TTCAGGCCGGGGATGTCCGGCGTGCCGGAGGCGCGCGCGAGCCTGGCGAGCTCGGCATCCGCAGCAGCGGCGGGGACGATCGGAAGGAGAGCGGCCAGGACGGCCGCGAGCAGGCGAAAGATCATCATGCAAGGTCCGATGCGACGTCGAGCCTAACAGGCTTTACGCGAATGTCCTCACCGTCCCGACAGACTCGGGCGACAGCGGCGGGGCAGGGTCATAGACCGCAAAATCGTTCTTGCCGTTCTTCTTGGCTGCATAGAGGGCGTGGTCGGCATTGGCCATCAGCCTGTCGGGGAATTCCCCGATACCGCGATCCCACTCCGCGACCCCGATCGAGATCGCGATCGGAATGTCGCGGCCGCTGCAGCTGGCGGCATCCTGACGGCAGACTTCGAGCACGCGGCGGGCGATCGCGGCAGCCTCACGCAGGGACGAGGACGGCAGCACGATGCAGAACTCGTCGCCGCCGGTGCGGGCGAGCATGTCGCCGGGCCGCAGACGCGTCTGCGCCATCAGGGTGAAGTGCCTGAGGCAGGCATCGCCGGCCGCATGGCCATGGGTGTCGTTGATGGTCTTGAAGCCGTCGAGGTCGATCACCAGCAGCGAGAACGCCTCGCCGCTACGCATCGAACGAGCGCATTCCTCGGACAGGCGCTGCAAGAGATGCCGCCGGTTGGCGACGCCGGTGAGATCGTCGAGCAGCGCGAGGTCGGCAACCTCGCCCCGCAGCCGGTCCATCGCCATCAGCAGGAAACCGAAATTGAGCGTCATCGACAGGAACAGCAGGCCGAGCACCATGATGGCATGGTTCTGACCGCCGGCCACAGCCGAGAAATCGTAGTCGAGCAGGTTGCCAACGACGCGCGTGCAGAACGTCGCGACCATGGCGATGATGACGATGCCGGACAGCCGGGCGCCCGGGCTGGCTCGCCCTTCCGGCGGAGACAGCAACAAGTCCAGCGAGCGCAACAGCGGCAAGGACTGCCCGAGCGTGTAGCAGAGCATCCGCAGGGGCATGTGGTCGAAGCCGAACTTGAACAAAGCGACTCCGCTGAGGCTTAAGACCCCCGCCGCGACCATGAACCGCCAGGACACTGGCCGATCGTAGAAGCGTTCGATGCCCATTGCGGCAAAGCAGCTCGCCGCGATGATGCCGGCGCCGGCGATCAGAAGCGGCACAGGCGACATGGCCGAAAGGCCAATCAGGGCTAGCACCGCCCCGCCTGCACCGACGAAGGCCGATGCCATCCAGAACCGCGCAGCCGCGAAATTCGGATAGGAGCGCGTCACGTAGGCCCAGATCACGCCGAGCGCCAGGAAGTTGACGACGAAGACCGTCCACAATGTCGGTACGTTCAGCATGGCGCGCACCGCACGCGCTGCGTCCCGCCCCCCGTTCCCGGCAGCCGTCCGTCCATGACCCATCCCCGCTTTCTTGCGGAAGACAATGCGGCGGTTGCGCTTAATGGAGTCTCACTGCGACACGCGAAAACGCATCCTTGGTTTTGGATTCATGAACGGCACGCGGCAATTGTCGGATCGTTAAGCCTGTTGCCGCCGATGGCGCCGTGCTGACGCGTGACGCGAATTCGCGACCTAAAATCATCCGAAAATGCATCTGAGCTGTGGATAACAGGATGACACGGATGTGACGACGCGGGGCAGCCGGCTCCGAATCTGCTGAGTTTGTGGTCGAGGATGTTGCGAGGCTGGCCCTCCGCCGAGCATCCCTCGTGTCGCGTTCCACCATTAACCCTTGAGAGGATACTATGGCTAAGAAAGCGAAGAAGGCGGCGAAGAAGAAGGCGAAAAAGGCCAAGAAGGCGAAGAAGAAGTAACGAGGCTTCTGTTTCTTTGCCCGGGTGGACTTAAGCTCCGCCCGGGCGTCGGGTCAATCGCAGGCGGGCGCAAGGCCCGCTTTTTTTATTGCGTGGAATTCCTCCTCCCCGCTCCTCGCGGGGAGAGCTGAAGAAGGCCTACCGCTCCGACAAAGCCAGCTTGGCGCCGAGTGCGGCGAAGCCGGCGGCAAAGCTGCGGCGCAGCCAGGCCATGACGGCCGGGCGGGAGATGACGCGCTCGCGCACCGCGGCAGCGCAGAAGCCGTAGAGGACGAACACCGCGAAGGTCATCGCCATGAAGGCGCCGCTCAATTCCAGCATGCGCGCCAGCACATGGGCGTCGTCCGCCGCGATGAATTGCGGCAGGAAGGCGAGGAAGAAGATCGACAGCTTCGGATTGAGAATGTTGATCAGGAAGCCGGTGACGATGACGCGGCTGCTCGACCCTTCGCGGATGGCGCCGCCAACCGCCAGTGCCCCCGTCTCACGCAGCGCCTGCCAGGACATGTAGAGCAGATAGGCGACGCCGCACCATTTCAGCGCGGTGAAGGCGAGCGCGCTGGTGTGGAGCACGGCGGCAAGGCCGAGCATCGCCGCCGCCATGTGCGGCACGATGCCGAGCGTGCAGCCGAAGGCGGCCGCCACGCTGGCGCGCGAACCGCGGGTCAGCGCCGCGGCCAGCGTGTAGAGCACGCCGGTGCCGGGGGAAGCGACGACGATGAGCGAGGTGAGCAGGAAGGACCAGGTCATGGGCCGACCCTATCACCGCAGCGCGCTTCGAGAAAGCGAGCGGGTCAGGACAGCTGAGCGATCTCGGCCTCGCGCAGCACGTCGAGCGGCGCCCAGGGCTTGGCCCAGAACTTGGCGCCGTCGGGCAGGGCCTGCTTCAAAGGGCGCCCCGAAGTGACGACGACGTCGAGCTTGGGATTGCGGTGCTTGGCGACATGCGCGAGTTCGACACCATTCATGCGGCCGGCAAGCTGGACATCCGTCAGCATCAGGCAGAGCGCGCCGGCGTTCTTGTCGAGGACGCGCTCGGCTGCCTCCGCGCTTTCGCACTGGATGACCTGGTAGCCGCTCTCCTCCAGCAGGACACAAAGCATCTCCCGCTGCATGGCGTCGTCTTCAACGATCAGCGCTGTCGCGCGTAATGGCGTCGCTTGTCCCATCGGCGGCTCCCAATGCATGCCCTCATAACGCATGTTAAAAACCCAGGCGGACGTGGGTTCGGTTTCATTTCAAAAAAATGTAATCCATAGTTCCATCATCGGGGACTTACGGGGGAACTCATGACGACGATTCGGGGCGCCGCGGCCATCACGGGAGCTGCGAGCGGGATCGGCCGGGCGCTGGCGATCGAGCTCGCGCAGCGCGGCTGCGATCTCGCGCTGGCCGATCGCGACGAGGGCGGATTGAAGGCGCTCGCGACGGAGATCGGAACGACGCGCAAGGTCAGCCTGCATCGCGTCGATGTCGGCGAGGCCGGCGATATCGCGCAGTTCGCAAGTGAGGCCATCGCCGCGCATCCGGCCCTCGGCATCGTCGTCAACAATGCCGGCGTTGCGCTGATGGGCACCTTCGAGGAGATCGACCAGGTGCAGATGGACTGGTTGTTCGACATCAATTTCTGGGGCGTGGTGCACGGCACGCGCGCCTTCCTGCCGCACCTGAAGACGATGGACGAGGCGCACATCGTCAACCTCTCCTCGATCTTCGGCATCATCGCCCCGCCGGGCCAATCGGCTTATGCCGCGGCGAAGTTCGCGGTGCGCGGCTTCTCGGAGAGCGTGCGGCACGAGCTCGGCGTCGCGGGCAGCCCGGTCAGACTGTCGGTCGTGCATCCCGGCGGCGTCGCCACCGCGATCGCGCGCAACGCCCGCACCGGCGCCGGCGTCACCGACAATGCCCGCCGCGCGCAATCGATCGAGCGGTTCGAGAACGCGGCGAAGACCTCGCCCAAGGACGCGGCACTGCGCATCATCAGGGGCATCGAGCGCAACGAGCCGCGCATCCTGATCGGCAACGACGCCCGCTTCATGGACCTGTTGCAGCGCTTCCGCCCGGGGACCTATTGGGCGCCGTTGCAGCGAAAGCTGGAAAAGATGGCGAAGGGGACGTGATTGTTCCCCGCTCTTTTCACCCTCCCCTGGAGGGGGAGGTCGGCTCACATGGAGCGCAGCGAAATGTGAGACGGGGTGGGGTGACGGTCTCTCCACATCCAACACTGCCCGTATGGAGAGATCACCCCACCCCGCTCGCGCTACGCGCGATCGACCCTTCCCCTCCAGGGGAGGGTGTCACTGCCCCATCAGCCGATCGGCGAAATAGCCGATGGTCTTGCGATAGACCACCGCCCTGTTCCATTCGCGCATCGCCTCGAAGTTCGGCGTTCCCTCGCCATAGGGCTGGCCCATCTTGAAGCCGCTCGTTTTCAAGAGGTTCGCAGTCGAGGCGAGCACGTCGGGGATGCTGTGGCGGAGGTCGACATGGCTGTCGCCGTCGAAATCGACGCCGTACTTGATGTAGGACGACGGCAGGAACTGGGTCTGGCCGATCTCGCCGGCATAGGCGCCGATGAGGTCGCGCAGCGGCAGGTCGCCGCGCTGCACGATCTTGAGCGCGGCTAGCAGCTCGCCCTGGAACAGATCGGTGCGGCGGCAATCATGCGCGAGCGTTGCGAGCGTGCGGATCACCGGCAGCTTGCCGGTGTCTCCCTTGCCGAAATCGCTCTCCAGCCCCCAGATCGCGACCAGGATAGTGCGCGGCACGCCGAATTGCTGCTCGATGCGCGACAACAGCGCGGCATGGCGCTGCAGCAGCGCGCGCCCACCATTGATGCGGCCGGGGCCGACGCGGGTCGAGACGTACTGCTCGAAGCTCTTGTTGAAGGTGTAACGCTGCCGCCGGTCGAAGGCGAGGACGGCGCCATCGGGCGTCACGCCGTTGAGCGCCGCATAGGTCACGCTCGCCGAGACGCCGGCGGCCTGCGCCTCCTGCGCCATGCTGCCGACGAAGCCGTTGAAGTCGCCACCGCAGCGGGCGGCCTGCGCCGATCCGCCGGCCAGACAAACGGTGAAGGTGGCGGCCAGGGCGTATCTCAGCATCGAAAATTCCTCTGAAAAATGAGCGCGGAAAGCGGCGCGGGATCATGCCCGGGAACACCGGTCGGGTCAAAGCGCGCAAGGCGTGCGCCTCACGCCTTGCGAAGCAGATGAACCTGAAGCTTTTCGCCCCGACCAATGATCAAGCCCAGGAAGTGCAGCGCACAGATGCGCGCGCGGGTTGAGTTGCCGTTTCGTTCCGGAGGGCGCGTCATGGATGCTTCAGCGCCGACGCCAATTTCCACCGGCGATCTGTTCGCGGGGAGGTCCCGGACCGACCGGCGCATGATGCTGCGCCGTCTGTACCTGAAGGCGACCATCACATTCGCCTTGCTCATCCTCTGCGTCGTCGGCCTCAACGATCGCTCGATCCGCACCGATCCGTTCACGCCCGATCCGACCTGGATTCAATATCTCTTCAAGCCGCAACCCGATCCACGTCTGGCCGCCATGCCGGTGGTGCCAATGGGCGCAGCGGGCGTACTGTCATGGCGGCCGAAATCATCGACCGCCTGGCTCACCGAACGGCCTGTGGGGCTGCCGGAGGCAGCACCGCAGCGCGCGGCGTTTCATTGGCTGGGACTCGACGCCGCCCATGCCTTCGACGCCCCCGATCTGAAGATTGCACCGACGCCAAAGCAGGCTCCGCTCGATCTCGCCGAGCTGTCGAAAATCCCCAACCAGGCCCAGCAGTCTCGGCCGCCGATACCGCCCATCCAGCAGCAGCCATTGCTCGATCCGGAAGTTTCAAAACGGGCGGCTCGGCCGACGGCAATCAGGCTGGTGCCCGACCCGAACGACGATCCGAATTTTGCGAGCCTGCCTGCGCGCAAGCCACTATCGGAAGGGGCGTATTGGGCCGGGTGCGACATGGACGGCAAATGGTGCCTGCGGCTGGCAGGAATAGACGGCTCCGCCAGCCAGGATGGCGGACAAATCTGGAAAGGGTTTCCGACCGACCTCAACCCCGCGCCATTCGTCGCGATCGGTGGCGAGCGACCATCGCTGGTCCCGGCCCACAATGCGCTGGATAGCGCAGGATCGGTCGATCCAATGCTGCTGGCGGTCATCGATACGCCAGTTCCTTTTGCGTTGTCGGGATACGCCGTCGATGACCAGATTCGGGGATATTACAAGCCTAGCGTGTCGGCGAAGCTGGAACAGGGTGTGGCACAATTTCTGCGCGCGACGTCATCGCGCATGAACTTCTTCGGTCTCCTGCCTCCTGACGAAAACGTGGATCTGCCCCAGCGCACCACCAAGATGTTCACGCTGTTCGCGCAAGGCCGCCTCGCCTCCACGACGTTCAAGCTGTTCACGCCGGAAGGCCAAGTCGAGCACGACACGCAATTCATCAGCCTTCCGACCAAAGCCAATCTCCGCTCGCTTCACTTCCAGCCCGACCGGCGCTTCGGCTGGATCTCGTCGGGATGGGAGGACGGCAACGAGGAAGGCCCGCTTCCGGCGGTCTTCCAGACTTCGGACGGCGGCAAGACGTGGGAGCGCCTATCGTATCGATGGCAATTCGCGCCGTGGGTGCTGTTCGGCGCGATTCCGGGATTGGCGCTGGCGTTCTTCTTCACCGGACTGGCGTGGCACGACCTGCCCGGCAGCAAGGTCGACCAGGGCATCTCGGAGACCGGCACATCCGATACGCCGATCGGGTGGAACGATTTCGACGTGCTCGGCATGAAGCCGCTGGCGCTCGCACTGTCGCGGTTCGTGCGCAACACCAGCACCTCGCCGCCCCTGACGATCGCGATCACCGGTCCGTGGGGCACGGGCAAGAGCTCGCTGATGAACCTCGTGGCGGAAGATTTGCGCCAGCGCGGGTCGAGCCCGGTCTGGTTCAACGCCTGGCATCACCAGAAGGAAGAGAACATCCTCGCGGCCCTGCTCGAGAACATCCGCGGCCAGGCCATTCCGTCGGTCTGGCGGCTGTCGGGCCTGTGGTTCAGGGCGCGGCTTCTGTACGTGCGCGCCGGACGAGACATCGTCCCGCTGCTGCTGATACTTGCCGTGATCCTCAGCATGGCCTTCGCGTTCAAATGGGCAGCCATCGGCAACTCGCTGGCCGCCGTCTGGCTCAAGCCCGACGCCGAGTGGCCGAAGCTCGCGCAATTGACGGAGTCCGCGAGCAGCTGGCTCGATCACGCTCTCTTCGTCGGGGCCGGCACGTTGCTGCTCGTGATCGTCAAGATCTATGCCACGATGGACCTGAAGCCGTCCGAGCTGATGGCAACCTTGCGCAGCAACTCCAAGCTCGCCGATTTCAGCGCGCAGCTCGGCTTCCGCTACAAATTCGCCAAGGAGTTCGAGGCCGCCGGCCGGGCCTTGCGGACCTCGACCAGCCCGGGCCTCGTCATCTTCATCGACGATCTCGATCGCTGCACGCCGGAAAACCTCATGGCGGTGCTGGAATCCATCAACTTCCTGACCACCGCGGGGCCGTGCTTCATCTTCCTCGGCATGGACGAGCCCAAGGTGGTCGAGATCATCGCCAAGCAGTATGGCAACGATCAGGGGCGCGCCCGGCAATATCTGAAGAAGCTGCTCAACCTCACCATTCCCGTCCCCGACGTGGACGTCCGCAACAGCGTCGGGCTGTCGTTCGGCCACGATGAGCGGCCCGAGGGCATTTCGCCATGGCCGGACCGCATTCGAAGGACGCTGCGCTATGTGCCGGATGTCGGGATCCCGGCCATAACCCTGCTCCTGATGATCTGGTTGCTGGCCTCATGGGTGAACAATTTGCAGATCGTGGTGTCACCACCCCCGGCGAAGCCGCCGCAAACCGCGGCAACGTCCACGGCCGCCGCCACCGGGAACGCCGCACCGGCCGCGCCGAGCCAGGCGCCGGAGCGCAATGATGTCATCACGAAAGCAATGCCGGTGGCCTCCGCCGATCAGCTCATTCTGTCCCGGCGCGTGCCGCCCTATCTCGGCCTCGCCGTTGCGATGCTGCTCATCGTGATGCTGGCCGCCCGGCGCATCACCATGGTGCGTGAGGACAAGGTAGAAGACTCCCAGCATTTCCGCACAGCCCTGGCGATCTGGCACCCCGCCGTGTTCGAGGCCGATCCGACGCCGCGCGGCGTCAAACGTCATCAGAACCGGCTGCGTCTCCAGGCAATGCGGCTGCGGCCGGCGCACGAGACACCCGATATCCTCGACCGATGGTTCGGCGTCAAACCGGCGAGATCCAGCGGCGCCGACATCAGCGAGCCGACGCTGGTTGCACTGGGCGGCATCGTCGCACTGTGCGACGACATCCCGGATTGGTCGGTGCAGCCCTCTTCCGTGATCACCATTGGGCACCCCTCGCCCAATCAAACCACCATCGCGCAATGTGCCGGCGCCTTCGAGGCGAAGTTCCCGTCAGATTGGCCGCCGACCCCGGAGGCCATTGCGGCCTTCAGGGCTCTCCGGCGCTCGCTTTAGGCAACCGATTCAGAACCCGCGGCGGCCGGCGTGCGAGCAACGGCGAGGCCGTCTTCCCCAAACCGACAGAGATTGCCGATACCCCCGCGAAGCGTGTTCGGACCGCCCGTTCTCGCCATCCTGGTTTAGCGCACAGCTCGAAGGACAAGGCTCGAAGCACAAGGCTTGATCCGCATCAAACCGTCTCAGGCCGTGCTTTCTAGACTGGGCCGAGCAGGAGAACCGCACATGACCGGAATTACCTTGACCGCCGAGCAGATTCGCAATGCGCCCGCCTTGGTGCGGCAATGGATCGAGCAGGAGGTGATCGCCGCGCTCGGCCTTGCGCCGCGGACGCCGACGGCCGCGCCGCCGCAGGTCGCCCATCTCGTCGCCTGCAGTGTGGAGGACATGGCCGGCGTGCTTGAGCACATCCGCGGCGAGCTTCCTGCCGTGAACGTGCTGTTCGAGCTCGGCCGCCCCGGCATCAGCTTCGGCCGCCCTGCGGTGATGACGTTCCGGCTGATGGACATCCTGCATCACACGCGCCTGCAGGACATCGGCGAGGTCATGACGTGTCTCGACATGATCAACCAGGCGCTGACCGAGGTGAAGAAGGACGCTTCCGTGCGGTTCTGCGGCTTCGACAATGAGGGCCATTGCCTGATCGCGCCGCAGACGCAACAGAGCATTGCGACGCTGTGGCAGACCATGATGGAACGACAGCAGGCCGCGCGCGCTGCGCCGGCGGCGTGAGGTGAATCGTGTCGCCATGCCCAACCGCCAGCAGCCGCAATCAACCCGCTCCCTCCTGCGCATCCCGCTATTCCGCCTGCTCGCCATCAACCTCGCGATCGGCGCCTGCGCCGCCGTGCTATTGGTCGGCGGCCTGCTCTGGCTCAACCCCGGGCATCTGCGCGAGCTGATCTTCGCCGACCGCGCACCCGGCACTGCGCTTGTGCTGTTGCTTGCTTCATTCCTCATCACCTTCGGCTCGGCCGCGATGGGCAGCGCGATCATGGCGCAGGGACGCAAGGAGCCTGGCGACAAAGGCGGCGGACACGGGTCTCACCTCGCCGTACAGGAGGTGACGCAACGCCCGCGCGCACGGTTGAACAACGGACGATCCGACCCTGCGCCTCAATCTGGGATGCCACCGTTTGCACGTCCGCGGGAAGAGGTGCAGACGAACGCACTTTCGGACAAAACGTCTCACGCATCGCTGCGTTGCGAGAGCAAGTGAGATGAACAAATTGATTTGGCAATCCAAACAATTGTTTCGATGCGGAAGCTGCATCACACATCGCACCAGCGCTTATGGTCCGCTGGCTGCGACATCGACGCCACCACGATTTGCCTTGCCATCGCGGCGCGACTTCTATAGCGTTCTATTTTAGGTTGTCGCCCTGCCAGCCCCGGGCGACGCTGAAGAGATAAACGGCGGGCTCCGGCCCGCCGTTTCTTGAAGGGCGTGGCGACGATCCCGAAAGTCATTTGACTGCGGCGTCCTGATCGAGGACAAGCCGCCATGGCCAAAAAACCCGGAACCAACCCCAAAGGCGAATTCGCCTTCTTCAACGTCGTCTATGCCGACGATTCCCAACGCTCCAACCGCCGCGTGCCGGCCGAACTGCTCGGCGGCCTCGACGGCGACGAACCCGCGCGCGCCTTCATTATGGAACAGGACCGCGAGATCGCGGAGAAGAGCGGGAGACCACCGCTGGAGATCAAGCGGATCGAACGGGTGGGGGCGAAGAAGAAGTAAGTGCCGCAGAGATACTTAGAGGCCCAAAGCGACGCAAATACTGCGAAAATCAATCATTTTCCGCCAACTTCACTCCGCTTGCGAAACGTCCATTGTTTCTAGACCGGATTTGATGGCGTGGCGGCGACAAACGGACAATTATTGCAAAGCAAAATCAAAGAACAATTCCGCATCCGCCAACCATTCGTCCAGCAGGGTGCCTGCGACCCCTGCCCGTTGATAGGTAAGCAGATCGGCAGCCTTTCGGAACTGGGGAAAGCCACGTTGGCTAGCGAAATGATTGCTAACTTTGCGCCACGTATCGCGATTTCGATGTGCGTAGAAATTCCTGACTACTGCAATGTCCGAGAAGAGCGTGGTGTTTAACGCAAGCGCAGCATCGAACTCCGCTAAGTTATTCCCACCAAGGGAAGCCAAGACGTTACGGACCTCTCTTGGGTTGCGAAACTTGTGCTCGTCGCGACGATCGATCGTCTGAGGAGAGCCCATCCGCTGATATTTGACTGAATTCACGATCGATAAAGCCTGTGCGCCTAAGTGAGCATCAGTAGGAAATGGTGGGACCTGCGTTCGCGCCCACCGTCCCGATAGGCCCTTTACGCCGAAATTCGATGAGACCAGAAACTCTCTGAATGTTGAAATGATGAGGTTGTCGAGTTCAATAATTACGTGCGCTCCCCAAGTCGCGGCGGCACGATCATTCCCGGCAACGAAATAATTTTGACACGATCGAAAAAAGGAAATCCGTCGCATGAGGATATTCTGCGTCGTGTCAAATCGACGAGATGCGCGCATATCAATCAAGCATCTAGATTTTGGAGCGCTGAATCGAAATATAACATCCGCGCGGCGCGAGAAGTGTCCACGTTGGTCTTTGTCGTGGTCTGCACGAAATCCGCAAGTTGCGGAGAATCCTCCGGACTACCTAATGCCACGATCAAGTCATCGAGGCTTACGGGCGCCGCATCAACTTTGGCAGCAATCTCAGGCACCAAGTTGCGAGCCTGCTCCAGAATAGCGAGCTGATATTTTCTATCAATGAGTGCAGATATGATCGAATAAGCCATATAAGGCTTGGCCAGGCGGGGATCATGAAATGCATCCATGCTGAGGTAAGTGTCTATGCCCCAGCCAAGTCGCTCTTGAAACTCTCCTTCACGATCGAAGGAGGTGTTGTACTTCTTATAGATCGCATCCAGTTGCGCACTCTTCGTCGTGTGGATGCCATTGTCGACTAAGTATGCAAGATCAGCGACCAGCTTAAAGTCACCCATTCGGATCAAATCTCGCTTCGAGAACAATCCAATCTTCAGAAATCTCTCTCTTTTTTCCTTACACAAGCTATTCACGAACCACTTAAAGGGGCCTTGGAACCGAGCATTGCGTTGCTCCTCTTCGTTCAAAGGCACGTTGTTGGCATTCATCCGGGTGAACGCCTCTCGGACTTCCGCCTCTTGAACACCTGAGAACTGATCGATAGGAAGGGAATAGCCAAGAAATTTTGACTTGTCGTCGTCTTCTAGATCTGAGTAACGTTTTCCCCGAAAGCGATCCGTATCGATCTTCTGCGACAATCGAAGCTTATTATTGAAGAAATCTCGGAGCGCGCCGCTACGCTGCTGCCCGTCAACAATCTCCTTGATGGTCCCCTTCGTCTTTAGATCAATTCGAGCATAAACAAAAAGCTTCGGAATCGGAAATTCGAGAAGAATAGACTCGATAAAGTATGACTTCGCCAGAGAGGACCAAAGCCCCGAATTGCGCTGATAGTCATCGTTGATCGTGATCTTATTGGCCTTGAGGTCGTTGCAAAAATCTCCGACCGACATTGGTGAGGCGTTAGCAAGCATTGATTATTACTCGATCAGATTAGACCAGCTTGAAAAGTAATGCAGTCTCCTGGGCAGTATCCATACCATAGCCGTTGGCTTTCGGATTTAGTTGTGCAAAACTCTGCTTAAAGTTGAAATCTGCGCGGCTCACCAACTTGAATCCCGCTGCGCCTGCGAAATCGGTCGATAGTCTAGCCAAGTCGACAAAGATCTCCTTGTAGTGGGAGCCCTGCACAACAATGACCATCTGCGCTCCTGGTCGAGCGAGACCCCTAAGCTTCTCAAAAGAAGCAACCATCCTAGAGATATAGGAACTAAAGAAAGCAAGGTAATAAGTTGCCGACGCTTTCGAAGTATGCGCAGCGATCTTTGCTAAAAGAGACTTCCCATAATCGCCGATATGTACGGGCATTGAATCAGGCCCTCGACCGATCACTGGAGTGCCGATCATCGATCGGCGCAGTTCTTCGATGGAAAAATCTTCGACCAATGAAAGAACTAGTAACTCTGGCAACGTTGCCTTCACATAATCAATTCGCGTCAGATACGGTGGCGAAGTAATAATGATATCAGCCGCGATTTGCGGCAAAGCCGGACCAAGCAGATTGCCTCGAACCAAGGAAACCGGGGCTGACGTTCTGCCCCCCGAGAGTTTCGATCCGAGTTCATTCAATTCACGATCGATCTGTATTTTGGTGATCGATGCGAGGGCCCTGCGCACCTCGGCTTGATCGACCTGCCACCAAGTCGGATTCGTGGCTAGTCGATCTCGATCTCTCAGCTTCCTCCGTGCAATTCGAAACACGGCCAGAAGCAGCAACGAACGCGTAGAGCAGTCGTAGGGCGAACTACAATTCTCGATCAAGAATCTCTGTGAAAGCGTGCGCCCGGAGTTCGTTAGGATTCCACGTGCTTCCGTCAAGTGCTTTTGAGATGCGAGGCGCGCCATTGCGACAACGGCCATAGCGGGATTTATGTCTATGCCGATTGACTGAAGTCCGCTCTGTCCAGCAATGCTGGTCGTCGTCCCCGAGCCGTTCCACGGGTCCAGCACCACCTGGTCGGAAGACGCTTGCAACGCATCCAAAACATCCCTTACGAAGGCTTCTGAGAAGCCTGCGTAATAGGGGAAAAGCGAAGATTGCCGCTCAGTCGTCGTCTGCTTTGGAGACGAAAGCGGCGCCCCCCCGAGCGCCAGCATCGTCAGTTATCCAAGAACGACCGCAACTTCCGGCTCCGCGACGGATGCTTCAGCTTCCTTAGCGCCTTCGCCTCGATCTGACGAATACGCTCGCGCGTCACCGAGAACTGCTGGCCGACTTCTTCCAGCGTGTGATCGGTGTTCATGCCGATGCCGAAGCGCATGCGCAGGACGCGCTCTTCGCGTGGGGTGAGCGAGGCCAGGACGCGCGTGGTGGTCTCGCGCAGGTTGGACTGGATCGCGGCATCGATCGGCAGGATCGCGTTCTTGTCCTCGATGAAATCGCCGAGATGTGAATCCTCTTCGTCACCGACGGGCGTCTCCAGCGACAGCGGCTCCTTGGCGATCTTGAGGACCTTGCGCACCTTCTCCAGCGGCATGCCGAGCTTTTCGGCCAGCTCTTCCGGGGTCGGCTCGCGGCCGATCTCGTTGAGCATCTGGCGCGACGTGCGCACGATCTTGTTGATCGTCTCGATCATGTGCACGGGGATGCGGATGGTGCGGGCCTGGTCCGCAATGCTGCGGGTGATCGCCTGCCGGATCCACCAGGTGGCGTAGGTCGAGAACTTGTAGCCGCGGCGGTACTCGAACTTGTCGACCGCCTTCATCAGGCCGATGTTGCCTTCCTGGATCAGGTCGAGGAACTGGAGGCCGCGGTTGGTGTACTTCTTGGCGATCGAGATCACGAGACGGAGGTTGGCTTCCACCATCTCCTTCTTGGCCTGGCGGGCCTCGCGCTCGCCCTTCTGCACGGAGTGCACGATCTTGCGGAACTCGACGATCTCGAGGCCGGTCAGCGCGGCGAGCTGATGCACCTCGTGGCGGAGGTCCTTGATGCGGTCCTTCTCGTGGTGGACGAAGTTCTTCCAGCCCTTGGCCGAGAGCTTCGAGACGCGGTTGAGCCAGCGCGGATCGAGCTCCGAGCCGGTGTAGTTGCGCAGGAAGTCCTCGCGCGCGACGCCGTGGCTGTCGGCAAGCCGCATCAGACGGCCCTCATGCGAGACGAGGCGCTTGTTGATGTCGTAGAGCTGCTCGACGAGGCTGTCGATGCGGGCCTGGTTGAGGCGCAGCGACTTCACCTCGACGATGATCTCGTCCTTCAGCTTCTTGTACTTGCGCTCCTGGTGCGGCGAGAGCGACTCGTTCTGGAGCTGGTTCTGGATGTCCTGCTCCTGAAGCTTGCGCAGCTTCTTGTAGCTGTCGGCGATGCGATCGAAGATCTCGACCACCTTCGGCTTGAGCTCGGCCTCGATCGCCGCGAGCGACATCTGGTTCTCGAACTCGTCGTCGTCCATGTCGGCTTCGGCCGCAGCCTCGCCCGGATCCTTCTCCTCGCCCTCGGGGGCGGCCGCAGGCGCGGCGCGGAACGGGGTCGGCGCAGGCGGCGCGGCGGGCGGCGCGACATGCGCGGGCGCAGCGGCGGCCGCGGCTTCGCCGCCCTCGGCGGACGCTTCGCCGTTCTCGCCACTGGGACCTGCGATCATCGCAGCGTTCATGCCGCCCTTGGCGTCCGGGCCGGCATAGGTCGCTTCGAGATCGATGATGTCGCGGAGGAAGATCTTGCCCTCGTTGAGCTCGTCGCGCCAGATGATGATGGCCTGGAAGGTCAGCGGGCTTTCGCACAGGCCCGCGATCATCGCCTCGCGGCCGGCCTCGATGCGCTTGGCGATGGCAATTTCGCCTTCGCGGGAGAGCAGCTCGACCGTGCCCATCTCGCGCAGATACATGCGCACGGGATCGTCGGTGCGTTCGCCCGGCTCGCTCTTCTTGACCTCGGTGACGGCCTTCTGGGTGACCTCGACGAGCTCGTTATCGGTCTCGTCGTCGCCCTCGTCCTTCTCCTCCTCGCCTTCGGTGTCGTCGGCTTCGGTGACGTTGATGCCCATGTCCGAGAGCATCGACATGATATCCTCGATCTGTTCGGGCGAGGTCTGGTCGGATGGCAAGACTTCGTTGAGCTGATCGAAGGTCACGAAGCCGCGCTTCTTGGCCTGCTTGATCATCTTCTTCACGGCGGCGTCGGACAGGTCGAGCAAGGGCGAGGGCGCGTCCTGGGAATCCTTCTCCGGCGCATCCGCTGCCTTGTCGTCTTTTTCCTTGTCCTTCGCCTGCAGCGTCTTTGCCTTGGTGGCCATCCATTGCTCCTAAACGCGCTTCATGCGAGGCGCCCGCCGCGCCTTGCGTGAATTCACATGAACCTGTTGCTCGACGCTCTCGCTTCGGCAGCTCTCGACACGGAAAGGGCGGCGCACAAACCTCTCGCCACCCCCAACTTTCTCTCGCCGGAATTGCCTAACGCTTCGTCAGCCTCTTTGTCGCGGCGGATGCAGGTGTAGTGCCAACAGCGATTGCGCGGATTCATTCCTGACGCGTCTGTTATGCCTGCGGCCGCCTCCGGGCCAAAGTGCTACAAGACCGTTAAGCCTCGATTAACCCTGTTTTTGCCGCCAAACCCAGGATTTGGCGAGTCTTTTAGCGGTACCAGCTGCGGCCGTCCGCATGATTCTTTCATCACATGCTCTTCTGGAGCCGGCCCGACAGCTCGCCAAAACCCTCGATCAGGGCCTCGGTACCGTCGACTTCCCCTATCCGAGCCTTGACGTCACGCAGCCATGCCAAATTGGCCTCGCTGGGATCCCTCCCCAAGGCCAGCTCGGCATCTTTCAGCTCTCTAAGTAGTGAATGCCATTGCCGATGCAAGGCAACCAGCTGGTGCCAGGTGGCAAGAACGTCGTCCCGGGCCGCGCCCTCGCGGGCGGCCCACACCGCCTGGGTCGTGATGACATTCTCAACCCTTTGAAGAGTTTGAGAAAATCCGCCTTTTTCGAGGTCGCCGCGCATCTTTTCGGCCAGTTCGCCAGGGTCCGGCGAGTGGTGATGGTCGTTGGCGAAGGCGGCGATGATGCCCGCCCTGAGCTTGTGGGCCTCGGGATGGGCCAGCTCCAGGGCGGCGACCTCCTCCAAATGCTCGTGCAGCAGCCAGGGGTGGTTGATCAGGCATTGCAGGATCAGCGCCTCCCGGCGGGAGATGGCGCTGCGCTGGCCCCGCAGGATCGGGCTTGCCGCCAGCTGCGGGCTCGCCGCCTGGTAGGGGCCGGAGGGCAGCAGGGTCGGACCCGGGGGCCCGCGGCGGGCGCCGCCGAACCCCTGTCCGCCGAATCGATTCGCCCCGCCCCACGGCTGGAACGGCCGGCCGCCACCTGGGCGGAAATTGCCCCGGCCGCCAAAGCCGCGGCCGCCTTCGGGCGCGAAGGTGCGCTGCAGCCGCTCGACGAAGTCGTCGCGATAATAGCGCCGCACCACCTCGTCGCGGATGCCGTTCGTGAGCTCCCTGATGCGGGCCTCCAGCGCGGCGCGCCGCTCGGGCGTGGCGAAATTGCCGGCCTCTAACTCGCGCGACCAGATCATGTCGGCGAGCGGACGGGCGGCGCCGATCACCTCCTCGATCGCGCCGCGCCCGCCCGAGCGCACGAGATCATCGGGATCCTGCCCTTCCGGCAGCAGCGCAAAGCGAAGACTCTTGCCGGGTGCTAGGAATGGCAGCGCGAGATCCGCGGCGCGATAGGCCGCCTTCTGTCCGGCGCGGTCGCCGTCGAAGCAGAGGATCGGCTCGTCCGCCATCTTCCAGAGCAGCGCGAGCTGGCTCTCGGTGAGCGCGGTGCCGAGCGGCGCGACGCTGCCGGCAAAGCCCGCGGTGACCATGGCGATGACGTCGACATAGCCTTCAACCACGATCAGCGGGCTGCCGTCATGGGTGGCTTTGCGCGCGGTCTGGTGGTTGTAGAGATTGTCGCCCTTGTGGAAGAGCGGCGTCTCCGGCGAATTCAGATACTTGGCCGGAACGTCCTTCTCCAGCGCGCGCCCGCCGAAGGCGATGACGCGGCCGCGCAGATCGGTGATCGGAAACATCACGCGATCGCGGAAGCGGTCGTAAGGCACGGGAATGTCGTTGCCGGCCACCAGCAGCCCGGTCTCGATCATGTCCTCGATGGAGACACCGAGCTTGCCGAGATGCTCCTTCAGCGCGAACCGATCGGGCGGCGGCGGCGCATAGCCGAGGCGGAACTGCAATTGCGTCGCCGGCGAGATGGCACGGTCGGCGAGATAGCCGCGCGCTTTCGCGCCCACGCGCGAGGCCAGCGTCTCGGCGAAGAATTTCGCCGCAAGCTCCATCACGTCATGCAGCGAGCGCCGCCGCTGCTCCTCGCGCGCCGCGTTGGGCGTCACCGCCGGCAGCGGCAGGCCCGCCATGTTGGCAAGCCGCTCCACCGCCTCGGCGAACGGCAGGCCGTCGGTCTCCATCACGAAGCTGATGATGTCGCCGTGCTTGCCGGAGGAGAAGTCGTGGTAAAAACCCTTCTGGTCGTTGACGTAAAAGGACGGCGTCTTCTCCTGCTGGAACGGCGACAGCCCTCTCCACTCCCTTCCTGCCTTCTTCAGCTTGACGCGCTTGCCCACGACTTCGGAGACCGAAAGCCGGGCACGAAGCTCGTCGAGGAACTGGGGTGTGAAGCGCATGGGCTCTGTGTAGCGCGAACCGGGGTGAGTCGGGCGAAGGATGAGGGATATAGGTGCGGCGCGGCCAAAAGTCAGGTTTGGGAGGGTTATCCGGGTTATTCGACCTATGCACAGGCCCGTCATTCCGGGGCGCCCCCAAAGGGGCGAGCCCGGAATCCATTGAGCCGCCAGAATGCTGGGAGAAATGGATTCCGGGCTCGCGCTTCGCGCGCCCCGGAATGACAGAAAGCTTGAACCGCGCCCGGTTCCACGCTTCCATACCGCCATGTTCAGGACCTTTCGAGGCGGCCAGAGCGGGGGCTGGCGGGTGACCTCGATTTCGCCTGTGACGGGCGAGCCCCTGCCCTTCGTGCCGGCGCTGTCGGTGACCGACAGCGAGGCCGTTTCGTTGCCGCTGGTGCCCTCGCGCAATGCCTGGCGCCTCGTCGGCGTGGCCAGCAGCCTGCGCTATACCGAGCGGCCCGAGAAGCAGCAGCTCGTCGCCGTGCAGGCCGGCCTCGGCCGGCTCGAGGCGACCAGCGCGGCGCTGATCCCGATCCGCAAGTCGCAGGCCTGGTGGGAGCTGACCCAGGAAGAGCGCCGCAAGATTTTTGAGGACAAGTCGCACCACATTGCCAGCAGTCTTCGTTTTCTGCCCGCGATCGCGCGCCAGCTCTATCATTGCCGCGACCTCGGCGGCCCCTTCGACTTCCTGACCTGGTTCGAATTCGCCCCCGCCCACGCCTCGCTGTTCGAGGAGCTGGTGGCGATGCTGCGGCGGACCGAGGAGTGGGCCTATGTCGAGCGCGAGGTCGACGTGCGCGTGGTGAAGGAAGTGCTGTCGGCTTAGAGCATGATCCGGAAAAGTGCGCGGCAGTTTTCCGAGAAGATCATGCTCAAGAACGATCAATGCTCCAGGAATCGCCCGGATTCGATGCGCGGCAGATCGGTGACCGGCCAGTTGTAAACGTAGGTCCAGGCCTTCTCGACACTGCCGTCGGAGCGCGTCACCTCGATCATCTGCCGCAGATATTCGGTCGGCTCCGGAAAGCCCTCGCCGCAGGCCTCGTACATGTCGAGCTCGCGCAACAGCTCGTCCGGCACGCGCAGGCGAAAGAGCTCGCCGTGGACGATGTCCGTCGGCGCCTCGGAGAGCAGCAATCCCGGATAGTGCTTCACCAGAACGAGCCGGCCGCGGCAGGTGGCTTCGCCGAGGAATTCGGCATGTCCCGCGAGCAGCCGCGCCATCGGGTGGTCGAACCCGCGCATCAGGGTGCCGTAAACGAAAAGTCGATCCGAGCTCATGCTGTTCCAACGTTGCGGCGTCGCTGCGATACCGCTACTCCGTTTACACAGTTTGTCATTCCATAGGCAAATCAGGATGGATTTGGAAATAGCCGACGTATCAGATCAATTGCTCGGAAAGGGCGACATTCCGCCGGTGCATGAGGTGAATGCGGCGGGGACATCGCCGTTCCTGCTCACCGCGGATCATTACGGACGGGTGCTGCCGCGCGCGCTCGGCGATCTCGGCGTCGCCGACAGCGATCTCGTCAGGCACATCGCCTGGGACATCGGCATCGCCGGCGTCGCCGAGCGGCTCGCCGAGATGCTCGATGCGCATCTGATCGCGCAGCGCTATTCGCGGCTCGTGATCGACTGCAACCGCCCGCCCGGCGTCGCAAGCTCGATCCCCGTGATCTCCGAGGCGACCGCCATACCCGGCAACGAGGATCTATCGGCCGCGGCCAAGGAGATGCGCCGGCGCGAGATCTTCAATCCCTATCACGGCCGGATTGGCGCCGCGATCGATGCGCGTGTCAAGGCGCGCAAGCCGACGGTGCTGGTGGCGTTGCATAGCTTCACGCCGGTCTATTACGGCGATCCGCGGCCCTGGCACATCGGCACGCTCTATCACCGCGATACCGTGCTGCCGCGGCTGATGCTGCAGCATTTGCGGGCCGAGAGCGAACTCGTGGTCGGCGACAATCAGCCTTATGCGGTGAGCGACATCACCGACTACACCATCCCCGTCCACGGCGAGGCGCGCGGGCTGGTCAACACCGGCATTGAAATCCGCCAAGACCTGATCGCCAACGAGAGCGGCCAGCAGCAATGGGCCGAGCGGCTGGCGCGGATCCTGCGCGAGATCGAGATCACGCTGCGCGAGCAGGGAATGGCGTAAGCGGTCACTTCGCCCGGGTCAGCGCCAGCCAAATGCCACCGCCGATCATGAAGCCGCCCGAGATGCGCGACATCATTCGCGTGCGCCGCGCCGAGAAGAATTTTCGCGCCCGACCGGCGGCAATCGCGTAGAGCGCATCGGTCATCACCGCCGTCACCATGAAGGTGGCGCCCAGCAGCGCGACCTGCGGGAAATGCGGCTGGTTCATGTCCATGAACTGCGGGATGAAAGCGCCGAAGAACACCAGCACCTTGGGGTTCGACAGCAGCACCAGGAATCCCTGCAGGAAAAAGCCGCCGCGCGGCGGCGGTGGCGGCGCATCGATATCGACGCCTTCGACCGGCATCCAGATCAGCCTGATGCCGAGCCAGACGAGATATGCGGCGCCGGCAAAGCGCACCCAGTCGAACCAATAGCCCATGGTCGCCATCAACGAGGTCAGGCCGATCGCGACGATACCGATGACGATGGCAAGCCCGGCCTGCGCGCCGGCCACGTTGACGAGCGCCGCACGCGTGCCGTGGCGCAAGCCATTGGCGATGACGAGGGTGACGATCGGCCCCGGCAGCAGCGCCAGCGCAATGCAGGCGGCGACGAAGGCGAGGTAGGCTTGCATGGACATCATGGGAGGGACTCGCTGACAGCGGTTTTGCCGCATTAATGCACGGCGAGGGCTGGAACGGAAGACGTTCCCTCTCTCCCCGCCTTCGCGACTTGACATGCAACCATTTGGTTGCATAATATCTCGACTATGGATGAAGTCTTCAAAGCGCTCGCCGATGCGTCACGACGGTCGCTGCTCGACAGGCTTCACGCCAGGAACGGCCAGACGTTGAACGAACTTTGCGAGGGCCTCGCCATGACGCGGCAGGCCGTCACAAAACACCTCGTCATTCTCGAAGAGGCCAACCTGGTGACGACCATCAGGCAGGGCCGCGAGAAGCTGCACTATCTCAACCCGGTGCCGATCCATCAGATCGGCGAACGCTGGATCAAGAAGTTCGAGCGCAGCAAGTTAGCTGCGCTCAGCGAGTTGAAACGTCAGTTGGAGAAACGCGATGAGTAAGCCGGAGTTCGTCTACGTGACCTACATCGAGACCACGCCCGAGAAGCTGTGGCAGGCGCTGACGTCGAGCGAGTTCACCAGGCAATATTGGTTCGGCGCCGAGGTCAGGTCCGACTGGAAGGTCGGCTCTCCCTTCGCGCTCACGCTCGACGGCGAGGTCACCGATTCCGGCGAGATCCTGGAATCCGATCCGCCGAAGCGTCTGTCCTACAGTTTCAAGCACCATAAGTTCGAAGAGCTGCGCGGCGAGCCGGCCTCGCGGGTCGTCTTCACGCTCGAACCCTTTGGACCGCTCGTGCGTTTGACCGTGCTGCACGATGGTTTCGTCGAGGGTGGCAAATATCTTGGCGCCGTCTCCAACGGCTGGCCGGCGATCCTGTCCCAGCTCAAGAGCCTGCTGGAGACCGGCAAGCTGCTCGGCATTCCGCGCGCAGCCCTGAACAAGGGATTCGACGCAAAATGAACATCGATCAATTCAAGCCGCTCACGGTCTACACCATCTACATCGCTTCCACGCCGGAAAAGGTTTGGGAGGCGCTGACCTCGGCCGAGTTCAGCAAGCAGTATTTCTTCGGCAACACCGTGGAGGTCGAGCCGCGACTCGGCGGCGCCTTCACCGTGCGCACGCCTGACGGTGGGCTGCACATCAGCGGCGAGGTTCTCGCCTACGATCCGCCGCGCAAGCTCTCGGTGACGTTCAATGTGAACTGGCCCGAGCTGATCGAGAAGTTAGGGCCGACACTCGTGACCTACGAGATCGAACAGGTCGGCGATGCGGTCCGCCTCACCATGAGCGAAGGCCACGATCGGCCGCTCAGCGATGATATCCTTGAAGGCGGCCGCACCGGCTGGCCCGTGATCCTCTCCGGATTGAAGAGTCTGCTGGAAACGGGCAAGGCGCCGCAGATCAAGATGTCTCCGCCAGCGAAGATGTTGGAAGCGCTGAAGGCGATGGGGATCAAGACGCCGTAAGTGCAGTGTCATTCCGGGGCGCGCAGAGCGCGAGCCCGGAATCCATCAAGCGGCAGAGTTGATGGATCAATGGATTCCGGGCTCGCCCTTCGGGCGCCCCGGAATGACGACTAGGCGGGCACCGGCGCCACCAATCGCCGATAGAGATGCCACGTCGCATGCCCTAGCACCGGCAGCGTGACGATCAAGCCGAGAAAGTACGGCAGCGCCGAGACGATCAGCAGCATCACGATCACGGCGGCCCAACCGATCATCGGCAGCGGGCTCGTCACCACCGCGCGCACGCTCGTCACCATGGCCGTGACGAAATCAACCTCGCGCTCGAGCAGCAGCGGGAACGACACCACGGTCAGCGAGAACAGGATCAGCGACAGCACGGCACCGACCGCATTGCCGATGGCCAGGAACAGCAAGCCCTCGCTGGTCGTCAGCACCACCGTCATGAATTCCTGCAAGCTCGAGAACGAAGCCTTGAGGCCGAGCAGCAGCGCGATCAGGAGCCGCACCTGGTACATCCAAACCACGAACACGAACAACGTCACAAAGGCCATCCAGCCGATCTCGCTGCGCGAGCGGATCGTGGACCAGATCGCACCGAACGAGACCGGCTCGCCGCGCTCGCGGCGCCGACTGACTTCGTAGAGGCCGATCGCAACGAACGGTCCGATCAGCGCAAAGCCGGCAGCGAGCGGATAGACCAGATAGACCATGCCGAAGGCGGTGAGACAGAGCATGATGAGGATGCCGCCGGCGGCGTAGAGCGCGCCGAAGCAGAGACCATAGAGAGGCAGCGCCTGGAAATCGCGCAGGCCCTCGACCAGCGCCTCGGCGATGTCGGCCGCCGCCACCGGACGCACCACCGGATCGACCTTGCCCGAGATGGACATCAGCTTCCTCCGTACATCGGCGCGATCTTCGTCGCGCACATGCCGCGATATTAGCGCCGCTCCGTGGCGGCGCAACTCGAGGCCGGCCGGCGCGATCGGGAGGAGCGACGCAACACCGCGCGCACTTCGAAAGCTTTAAGCCTTTCGCGCAATTTTCGCACCGACGGCTATGGACGGGGCAGATGATCGTGCCGCAAATTATACCTCCGAGCATCCTCGCCCGAGAGCGGATCACCCACCGATGAGCCTGCGTACCAGGTTACTGATCCTCGTCATTGCGGCCATGCTCGTGCCGGCCATTCTGGTCGGGCTGCGCTTCCTGCAAAACCGGGCCAACGAGATCGACGCGGCGCTGGCTAATCTCGCCGCATCGGCCAACGACATCGCGAACGACCTCGGCGAGAAGATCCAGGGCACTGCCCAGCTTCATTACGGGCTCGCCCGTGCCCGCGACCTCGACACGCGCGACAAGGCGGCGCCGCGGCCCGGCGATTACGTCATGCTGGCTGTGAAGGATACCGGGTCCGGCATGAGCCGCGAGGTGCTGGCGCGCGCATTCGAGCCGTTCTTCACCACCAAGGAGGTCGGCAAGGGCACCGGTCTTGGCCTCAGCATGGTCTACGGGTTTGCGCAACAATCCGGCGGACTTGTGCAGACGCAGTCCGAACCGGGTCAAGGCAGCGTTGTCAGGCTGTTCTTTCCTCGCCTCGCGACGTCGCCGAACGAAGAGCCGGCGGCGGCAGAGCGGGTCGCCGCACCGGAGGGACGCGAGACGATTCTCGTCGTCGAGGACGATGACATGGTGCGCGCCTACGTCGAGAACGAGCTGAAGGCGCTCGGCTACCGCGTCATCACGACATCGAACGGACCCGCGGCGCTGGACGTGCTGCGCCGGTCCGGGGACATCCAGCTTCTGTTCACCGACGTCGTGATGCCCGGCGGCATGTTCGGACCGGAGCTGGCGCGGCAGGCCATTCAGCTACGGCCTGGTCTCAAGGTGCTCTTCACGTCCGGCTACAGCCAGGATCCGGTCAAGACGCCCGATGGGATCGACGCCCGCATTCTGACCAAGCCGTTCCGGCGCAAGGATCTCGCCGCGATGCTGCGCGCGGCCCTCTCGGAGCCGCGGTAGATCAGGAGGCGATCGCGAGCTGCAGCGCCACTGCGAGATTGGCCGCGAACAGAGCCGCATCGATGACAAAGATCCGGAGCATCGGGCCCTTCAACACCGGCCAATAGGCGACCCCGACGCGGCCGCCCCGCATCAGCACCGGGACGTTATAGGCGAACTGGCTGAAATGGCAGGCGGCGAAGAACAGGAACAGCGCGAGCTGCGCTTCGACCGGTTGGAAGAAGGAAGGACGGACGGCCAGAAGATAGAGCGACAGGAGCCCGATCGGCAGATTCATCCCGCCAAGGAACGCGACGCTCGCCGCAAGGGTCGGCGCGATCGGATTGCTGCGCTCCTCTCGCGGCAGCAGGATCTTCAACGTGTTGGTCTGCGCTATGCTGAACTGGATGAACGCCCCGACGAACCAGAGCGTGTTGAGGAGCAGGACGATATCCGAAAATCGCATGGCTATTCCCGTAAAAGGCTTCACTGCGCACCACGCGGCCCGCATCGTCGAAGTCCATGAATTCGCTGGCGCGCGTGTCGTCCAATTGCCACCACACCGTCAGGCGCGCGATCGCCTCGTCCCAGCTCCAGGCCAGGATCTTCAGATCGGCACTTCTGATGTGGCCATAGGCTTTCCGCCAGTAGGCGCGGATGTTCTCGGCGCCGGTAACGGTCGGAGACCCCGTCAGGGTGAGAGCGAGAGGGCTGCGCATCTGCGCATCGTCGGCGAAATGGGCGATGACCGCGTCGATATCCACCCTGCACCAATTTGCGCACCATGCCGCGACAAAGCTTGCGGCGGCCGCGCGGTCCATTGCCAGTCCGCTCACGACACGGATCCTCCCCTTGGCTTGTGGCCGGGAAGGTGGCAAAGCGCGCCCCTCATGTCAACTATGTTGACTTGAGATTTCCATCAATTGTTGTCGGCGATCGCCTCCATCACGCCCATCCATCCCGCCGCACCGCTCGCTCCGACGCGCGCGAACGCCTCGCGTAGGACCTGGCGCTCGTGGTCCGAGGCCCGTTGCTCGATGCGCCGCCCCGCTTCCGTCAGGCGCAGCAATTTCGAGCGGTGCTGCTCCGGCGAGCGCTTCGAGGTCAGCAGCTTGCGCTCCACGAGCAGATTGAGCGGCCGGTTGAGGGCCTGCTTGGAAATGCCGAGGATCTCGATCAGCGCGCCGATGGCGATGTCGGGCCGGCGCGCCACCACGTAGAGGATGCGATGGTGCGGACGCGACAGGCCCTGCTTGGCAAGATATGCATCGGCCTCCAATGTCATGCCGCGCCAGCCGTAGTACATGAGCTCCAGCGCCGCATCGAGCTCGTGCAGCTTTGCAAGCGAGGCGCGGTGAAGCCCCGCGGCTTGAGACGGTTTTGCCATCGTCGGAAGCTAGCCCTTGTAGGAAGTCAGCCTTTGGCCCGCAGCTCGCGGCGCAGCACCTTGCCGGTCGCCGTCATCGGCAGCGTCTCGGCGAATTCGACGAAGCGCGGATATTCGTGCGCGGCGAGCTGCACCTTGACGAACTCCTGAATCTCGCGCGCGAGCGCATCACTGCCGGTAAAGCCTGGACGCAGCACGATCCAGGCCTTGATCGATTCGGTGCGGATCGGATCGGGAATGCCGACCACCGCAGCCATTGCCACCGACGGATGTTTCATCAGCGTGTGCTCGATCTCGGAGGGGCCGACGCGGTAGCCGGCCGTGGTGATGACGTCGTCCTCGCGACTGACGTACCAGAAATAGCCGTCCTCGTCCTGCACGCCGAGATCGCCGGTGAGCAGGAAGTCGCCGGCATATTTCTTCGCCGTCGCTTCCGGATTGCGCCAATATTCGAGCATGGTGACGGGGCATGGCTGGCGCACGCCGATGATGCCGCGCTGACCACGCGGCAATTCCTCGCCCTTGTCGTTGACGATGCGGACATCGAAGCCCGGCGTCGCCTTGCCCATCGCACCGGGACGGATCGGAAACAGGTTGGAGTTGCTGCCGATCACGAGGTTGCATTCGGTCTGGCCGAACACCTCGTGTGCGTCGATGCCAAAGGTCTCGCGCACCCAGCCGAGCAATTCACCGCCGAGCGATTCGCCTCCGGTGAAGATGCTGCGCAGCTTCACGCCGGAATGCTTGACGCCGGCCTGCCGCATCAGCTTGAGCGCCGTCGGCGGCAGGAAGACGTTGCGGACGGAAAGATCGGCCATCATCTGCATCGCCGCCTGCGGCTCGAATTTTCGCGCGCGATGGCCGACCAGGGGAATGCCGTGGTACCAGAACGCGAGCAGGCCGTTGATGAGCCCGCCGATCCAGGCCCAATCGGCCGGCGTCCACATGAGATCGCCGGGCCTGGGCAAGAAGTTGTGGCACATCTCCACATTCGGCAGATGGCCGAGCACGACACGATGCGCATGCAGCGCGCCCTTGGGATTGCCCGTCGTGCCCGAGGTGTAGATGATCAGCGCGGGATCGTCGGCCGAGGTGTCGACGTTTGCAAAATCCTCGGACGCAGTTTCGATCGCTGGCCAGAATGGCTTTGCGCCGGCGTGGACGGCGCCGCTTGTGACATAGATATCCTGCAGATAGGGCAGCCGATCGCGGATATTCGTCAGCTTCTCCCAGCCAGCCTCATCGGTGATGATGGCTCTTGCTTGCGAATTCGACAGGCGGAATTCCAGCGCGTCCTCGCCGAACAGGGCGAACAGCGGGACCGAGATCATGCCGGAGCGAAACGCCGCCATATGCACGATCGGCAATTCCAGCGACTGCGACAGGAACACCGCGACGCGGTCGCCGCGGACAAGCCCGTCCGCCTTCAGCACATTGGCGAAGCGGCGCGACATCTCGGCGACCTCATCGAAGGTGGTGCGGCTGGTGGCGCCGGTCTCGTCGACATAGATCAGCGCGAGCCGGCCGGTGCCGTCGGCATGGCGATCGCAGCACACCTCCGCGATGTTGAAGCGCGCGGGGATATCCCAACGGAAATTGCGGACGAGCTCGTCGTAGGTTGCGGCTTCGGTCAGCATGGGCTTGGTCGTTTCCCGGTGTCTCGTTGTTATGGCCCAGTCTAGAGCTGTGAATGCTCGGAACAAGAGCCCGCGACGTCATTCCGGGGCGACGCGTCAGCGTCGAGCCCGGAATCCATTGAGCAACGTTCGCTGCGGCCCGATGGATTCCGGGTTCGCCCTACGGGCGCCCCGGAATGACAGCGGGGTTCATCGCACAGTCGCAAAAAACTTTCTGACATCCTGCACGAACGGCTCCGGCTGCTCGAAGGCGGCGAAGTGACCGCCTTTCTCCATCTCGCTCCAATGCGTGATGGCATGGAAGTTCGGCTCCATCCAGCGCCGCACCGGCGTGATGATCTCCTTCGGAAACACCGCGACGCCCGTCGGCACCTTCACCACCGGCGTGGTGCGGCGCTTGCCAAAGCTCTCCCAATAGAGCCGCGCCGACGAGGTCGCCGTCTGCGTCGCCCAATAGAGCATGGGCGCGCGAAGCGCGAACCCGGAATCCATTTAGGCAACGGACTCAGCAGAGCGATGGATTCCGGGCTCGACGCTTCGCGTCGCCGCGGAATGACAGCTCAACTGGACAGCGCAGCCTTCACGAGACCAGACGCCTTGCCGAAATCCATCTGCCCCGCGTATTTCGCGCGCAGCACGGCAATCACCTTGCCCATGTCCTTCATGCCGCCCGCGCCCGTCTCGGCGATCGCATCCGCGATCGCCTTCCTCACGTCGTCCTCGGACATCTGCTTCGGCAGATACGCCGAGATCACCGCGATCTCCTCGCGCTCCTGCGCGGCAAGCTCGGCGCGGCCCCCCTTGTCGTAGAGCTCGACCGCCTCCTGGCGCTGCTTGATCATCTTCTGCAGCACCGCGAGGATGTCGGCGTCCGACAGCGGCGGCTTGCCACTGCCCCGCGCGTCGATGTCGGCGTTCTTGATGGTCGAGTTGACCATGCGCAGCGTAGACAGCTTGCGCTCGTCCTTGGCCTTCATGGCCTCCTTGACCGCATTGTTGATATCGTCGCGCAGCATGATCGTGATCCCTTCGATATGGACGCCTGATCTAGGCCCTTTGCGGCCGTCGCACAACCTAGCTCGCGAGCCATTCGGTGAGCGCCTGCACCGTCGCCTGCGGCTGTTCGGCTTGCGGCAGGTGCCCGCAGCGATCGAGGATCACGAGCCTGGCGCCGGCGATCCCCTCGGCCATTTCCTTCGAGAAGGCGTTTGGGATGGTGTTGTCGGCATCGCCCGTCAGCACCAGCGTCGGGCATGTGATCGTCGCCAGGGTCGGCCGCGAATCCACCCGTGCGATGATTGCGGTCTGCTGCCGCAGATAGCCTTCGACGCCGACGTCCTCGTCCTGCGCATGCACGAGCTTGAGAATCTCAGCGTCAACGCGCCGCGACGGATGCACGAGCTCCGGAAAACTCTCCTCGCGCAGGGCGCGCAGCTCGCCGCGTCTGGCGCGCTCCATCTGGCCAAGACGGCGTCCGGTTGCCTCCGGCGTGTCGGGCCGCGCCTGCGTGTTGATCAGCGCGAGCTTTGTCACGCGCTGGCTCGCCTGGCGCATGATCTCGAAGGCGATGTAGCCACCCATGGAATGGCCGGCGAGGGCGAAGCGCGGCGGCGCCTCGGCGAGGATGCGGCCTGCGATCGCAGCCATGCTGTCGTCGCGGATGTGGTTGGCGACCGTCACCGGCCCGAAACGCCAGAGCGCAGGGATCACGGGCGCATAGATCCGGGCCGAGGACGCCAGCCCCGGAACCAGCACAATGGGGGTGGTCTGGTCCATTATTGCCTCGCAAGCCCAGGAAATTGCCGGAAATTGTGCGGCCGAGCTTAAGGGCGGGAGAAGGCCTGTCAAATATGCAAAAACGCATGTGAATCCGGCCTCTCCCGCTTTGACGGGCGTGCGCGGGGAGACTATGAAACGCGCTCATGACACAACATGACAATGATCCCGCCTGGCCGGACCACAAACCGACCGCGCTCCTCGTGCTTGCCGACGGCACGGTGCTCGAGGGCTTTGGTCTCGGCGCCGAGGGCCACGCCGTCGGCGAGGTCTGCTTCAACACCGCGATGACCGGCTATGAGGAGATCCTGACCGATCCCTCCTATGCCGGCCAGCTCATCACCTTCACCTTCCCGCATATCGGCAATGTCGGTACCAACGACGAAGACATCGAGACGGTGAACATGGCGGCAACGCCCGGCGCTCGCGGCGTGATCCTGCGCACCGCGATCACCGATCCCTCGAATTATCGCGCCACCAAGCATCTCGACCAATGGCTCAGGGCCCGCGGCATCATCGGCCTCTCCGGCATCGATACCCGCGCGCTGACCGCGCTGATCCGCAGCAAGGGCATGCCCAACGCCGTGATCGCGCATTCCAGGACCGGCGAGTTCGACCTGCATGGCCTGAAGGAAGAAGCGCGCGAATGGCCGGGCCTCGAAGGCATGGACCTCGTGCCGATGGTCACGAGCGGTCAGCGCTTCACCTGGGACGAGACGCCTTGGGCCTGGGACAAGGGCTTTGGCCGGCAGGACAAGCCGGAGTTCAATGTCGTCGCCATCGACTACGGCATCAAGCGCAACATCCTGCGCCTGCTCGCCGGCGTCGGCTGCAAGGTGACGGTGGTGCCGGCAACGACCTCGTCCGAAGACATCCTCGCGATGAAGCCGGACGGCGTGTTCCTGTCGAACGGTCCGGGCGATCCGGCCGCGACCGGCAAATATGCGGTGCCCGTGATCCGCGACGTGATCAAGTCGGGCACGCCGACCTTCGGGATTTGTCTGGGCCACCAGATGCTCGGGCTCGCCGTCGGCGCCAGAACCAAGAAGATGCATCAGGGCCATCACGGCGCCAATCACCCGGTGAAGGACGAGACCACCGGCAAGGTCGAGATCACCTCGATGAACCATGGCTTTGCCGTGGACGAGACGACCCTGCCGAAGGGCGCGACGCAGACTCACATCTCGCTGTTCGACGGCTCCAATTGCGGCATCCAGCTCGACGGCAAGCCGGTGTTCTCCGTGCAATATCATCCCGAGGCCTCACCCGGCCCGCGCGACTCGCATTATCTGTTCCAGCGCTTCGCCGACCTGATGCGGCAGAGGAAGAGCGCGTAAGCCACGGTCTCGTGCCCCGGGCGCAGCGCAGCACGCCGCTCTTCGCGGCGTGATGCGCTGCTGAACCGGGGCCCACACCTCGGCACTCTGGGTCCCGGCTCTGCGACGCAGCGTTGCACGCTGCATCGCGTCCGGGACACGCCAGGAACGCACTGCAGGCAATGCCAGTTGATCCCTGCACCCTCTTGCAGGAGCACAGCCATGTCCGTCGTCCGCGACAAGGCCGAGCCGCTCGCCATCGTGTTCGAGGATGACGGGCTCGTGCCGAACAACATCCTTCCGTTCCTGGTCTACCAGGGCGTGGTGAAGCTCGATCCCAGGCGCCCGGAAGAGACCATCGAGAATCTATTCGAAGCGAACGACTGGGGCGGGACGTGGCGCAACGGCATTTACGACTATCTGCACTATCATGCGACGGTGCATGAAGTGCTCGGCGTCGCGCGCGGCAGCGCGCGGGTTCGCTTCTGCGAAAGCGCTGAAGACGATTCCGCAAGTGGCGCTGCCGCCGGCTGATCCCGTAACGGGGAAGGACGGGGCGCTGATGCGGTTGTGGCGGTAGCCACAAGCATGGTGCAGGAGGGTGAGTTAGCCGAAGGCGTAACCCACCTCTTCTGTTTCCGCGGACAGAGACAGTGGTGGGTTACGCCTGGCAGATGCGCTTCGCGCTTCTGCAAGGCTAACCCACCCTGCGCATCCCGTTACGCCTCGTTGGCGCCTTCCTGCCGGGTTGCTTCGAACAGGAACCAGGTCCGCCGCTCGGTCTCGTCGATGAAATTTTCCAGAATGCTGGCGCTGGCGACGTCGCCGGCCTCGTCGCAGACGTCGTGGGCCTTGCGCATCGCGGCTGCGACGTGCTTGTTGTCCTGCATCAGCTCGCGCAGCATTTCGCGCGGCGGGACGAAGTCCTCGTTATTGTCCTTGATGGTCTGGAGCTTTGCGACCTGGCCGATCGACTTCAGCGTGGTGCCGCCGATCTTGCGGACGCGCTCGGCGAGCTGATCGGTGGTGGCGAAGATCTGGTCGGACTGCTCGTCGAGCAGCAGGTGGTAATCCCGGAAATGGCGCCCGCTGATGTGCCAGTGGAAATTCTTGGTCTTGAGATAAAGCGCGAACGCGTCGGCCAGAAGCACGTTGAGCGCCTCAGAGACTTTCTTGACCCCATCGGGCGACAGATCGGTGGGGGTGTCGAGTTCGGGCGAGACCTTGTTGTTGGTTTTGCTCACGGGAGACCTTCCTGTTAGGACGCGGACATTGACGGCGCGCCGTCGCACCCCTAACGCAAGGCGGGCAGCGCCGGCTCCTCTTTGGGAACCGCTGGCCGGGACCTTCGAATACCATGGACGATTGGATCGATTATTACGACTCGACGCATACGATCTATGTCAGCAAGCTGCATCGCGACTTGCACTTCCAGATCATTGCGCGGGACATCATCGCCTACATCCCCTCGCCCGACGCGACGGTGCTGGACTATGCCTGCGGCGAGGCGCTGTCGGCGAGCCAGGTGGCAGCCGCCTGCGGCAAGCTGATCCTGGCCGAGCCCGCGCCGGGCGTGCGCGGCCGGCTGATCGCGCGGTTTGCCCCAAACACCAAGATCCGCGTCCGCTCGCTCGAGGACGTCCGCAAGATGCAGGATCAGACGATCGATCTCGTCGTCATGAACTCGGTCGCGCAATACATGACGCCTGACGAGCTCGATGCCGCGCTGCTCAACATCCGCCGCATCCTGAAACCCTCCGGCAAGCTGGTGCTGGGCGATATTCTACAGCCCAATGTCGGCATGGTCAGGGATGTGATGGCGCTGCTCGGCTTCGGCCTGCGCCACGGCTTCCTGAAGGACGCGCTGATCGGGCTGATCAGCACCGCGCTGTCGGATTATCGCCAGTTGCGCTCGCGCATCGGGCTGCAGCGCTACAGCGAGGACGAGATCACGGCCAAGCTGAAGGCGGCGGGTTTCGCCGTCCAGCGCGCCCACAGCAATATCGGCCACAACAGCTGGCGCATGACCTTCATCGCGCGGCCGCCTCTGGTCCGTTAAGCATAACAATTAGCCGTTGTGGCTTGTCGCACTGCAATCGGTAATGATCGCCGCGGCCCGGTGGCGGAAGCGTCTACGCGAGGGCGGTGCAACGCTCTACATCCTGGTTCAAATCCAGGCCGGGTCTCCAGCCTTCGCTGGCTCCGCCAGCTTCGGCTCGGCAAGCCCTTTCTGAAGGCTGCCTCGGCGAAGTCCGAAGGGCGAAGACGGGCACGCTTCGGCGGCCCCAAACAAAAACATCGAAAACAACCCCATGCACAGTAGACGGGATGGGCACTTGGATGCTCGCTGAACCTTGCGAAGACATTGATGCGCCGGGCAAATCAGCGACCCATGCGCAACCGTCTTATTTTCGGTCAACTTCGATCAAGTCGCAGCCGGAGACGAGCGGAAGCCGCTCCGCATCCTTGGCTGCGGAGCTGAGCACCGCATCGAGCAAGCCCGGGAAGCGCGCCTCCAGATCCTCGCGGCGCAGCCGCATGAAACGGTTGGTGCCGGCGACGCGCGTCTGCATCAAGCCGCATTCCCGCAGCTTGGCGAAGTGATAGGCGAGGTTGGACTTGCCGCTCAGCGCGCTGAAGTCGCTGCAGCGGAGTTCGCTGCTGACACGTTCCTGCTGGGCGAGCTGATAGACGATCGCCAGACGGATCGGATCGCTCAGGCAATCCAGGACCATCGGCAGCTCGATCTGCTCGCGGGTGGGATGGTGCGGCGTGCGGCTCATGCTCCGGGAATCATAGCGATGCGACGGCGATGTTCAATAGTTCTTGAACCGATTGACAGCGAAATCGCTTCGTTCGATAGTTCAATGAATCTTGAACATAGGGGTCCTTTCCAATGAGCGTGTTCTGGCTAGCCCTGGCGGCCTTCGCGATCGGCACCGAAGGCTTTGTCATCGCAGGGCTTTTGCCGGCGATCGCCACCGACCTTTCGATTTCCATCTCGGCCGCGGGCCAATTGGTTACGGCCTACGCCCTCACCTATGCGGTGGGCTCGCCCATCCTCGCAGTGGCGCTGAACAATATCGACCGCCGCACCGTGCTGGCCCTGGCGCTATCGACCTTCATCGCCGGCAACCTCGCCGCGATGGTCGCATCCAACTATGCCCTGCTGCTGGCCTCGCGGATGCTGATGGCCCTGGGCTCGGGGCTGTGCATGCCGACGGCGCTTGCCGTGTCCGTGGCGGTCGCCGCGCCGGAGCGGCGCGGCCGCGCGGTGGCACTCGTGACCGCGGGCCTCACGGTTGCGACCGTAATCGGCGTTCCCTTCGGCAATCTCGTCGGCAGCCTGTTCGGTTGGCGTGCAACCTTTGCCATGGTCGCCCTGATCGGCGCTGTCGCGCTCGCCGGCCTGCTGCTCGGCCTGCCACGCGGCCTGCCGCGCAATACGGCCTCGCTCGGCGAAAGGCTGGCGGTGGCGCGCCATCGCAACGTCGTGGTCGCACTGCTGATCACGATGTTGTGGGCACTGGGCGGCTTCACGGTCTTCACCTATTTCGCAGTCCCGCTGCGCGGCCTCGGCTTCGACGCCTCGCAGATCAGCCTTGCTCTGCTGGTGTTTGGCGGCGCGGCGGCAATCGGGAACATGCTGGGCGGCGTGCTGGCCGACCGGCTCGGCACGCTCGCGACCGCAGGCCTCGGGCTCGCCGGCATGGCGGGCGCCCTGATCCTGCATTCGCTGGTCCTGAAGCTGATGCCCGCACAGGCGCATTACGCAGTGCTCGGCGCCATCTTCCTCTGGGGCCTCTCGGGCTGGGCGTTCTATCCGGCCCAGATCGCCAGCATCATCCGGATCGAGCCGCAGGCGTCGATGATCGCGCTCTCGCTCAACGCCTCGTCGATGTATCTCGGCTTCGCCATCGGTGGCGCGCTCGGAGGCGCGGTGCTGGCCACCGTGTCGCCGAACGACCTCGGCTGGATCGGCGGAACGAGCGTTGCGGCCTCGCTTCTGGTGCACCTTGCCCGCGGCTGGCAGGGGCGGCCAAAACCCGTCAAAATTGCCGGTTGATGGGCGTTTTTCGGGGTTTCGCCGCTCCGAAAACTGGTCTAAGACCCACCCGCGCGCGAGGGAAGACCCCGCGCTCTCGCAAAAGGGACGCGCGGCAGGCGCGCCCTTTTTTTGTGCCCAAATTCCACTTCGGCGAGAGTTGATGCCCAAACGTACAGACATCACCACCATCCTGATCATCGGCGCCGGCCCCATCGTGATCGGCCAGGCCTGCGAGTTCGACTATTCGGGCACGCAGGCGGTCAAGACGCTGAAGGAAGAGGGCTACCGCATCGTCCTCGTCAATTCCAACCCGGCCACCATCATGACCGACCCGGAATTGGCCGATGCGACCTATATCGAGCCGATCACGCCCGAGATCGTTGCCAAGATCATCGAGAAGGAACGTCACGTCGTTCCCGGCGGCTTCGCGCTGCTGCCGACCATGGGCGGCCAGACCGCGCTGAACTGCGCGCTGTCGCTGCGCCGGCAGGGCACGCTGGAGAAATTCGACGTCGAGATGATCGGCGCCACCGCCGATGCCATCGACAAGGCCGAAGACCGCCAGCTATTCCGCAACGCCATGCAGAAGATCGGGCTGCAGACCCCGAAGTCGCGGCTTGCCAACGCCTCCGAGCTGAAGAAGTCGTTCCGCGACAAATATCTCGCCGAACGCGAGAAGCTGTCGGGCGCAGCGCTCGAAGAGCTCGACCGGCAATGGACCCTCGGCGAAGGCGACCGCCGCAAGCGCTATCAGGAATATGCGCTGGGACAGGCGATGATGGCGCTGTCCGAGATCGGCCTGCCCGCGATCATCCGTCCCTCCTTCACCATGGGCGGCACCGGCGGTGGCATCGCCTACAACAAGGAAGAGTTCCTCGACATCATCGAGCGCGGCCTCGACGCGTCTCCGACCAACGAAGTGCTGATCGAAGAATCCGTACTCGGCTGGAAGGAGTACGAGATGGAGGTGGTGCGCGACAAGAACGACAATTGCATCATCGTCTGCTCGATCGAGAACCTCGATCCGATGGGCGTGCACACCGGCGATTCCATCACGGTGGCGCCGGCGCTGACGCTGACGGACAAGGAATACCAGATCATGCGCGACGCCTCGCTGGCGGTGCTGCGTGAGATCGGGGTCGAGACCGGCGGCTCCAACGTGCAGTTCGGCGTCAATCCCGAGGACGGCCGCATGGTCGTGATCGAGATGAATCCGCGCGTGTCGCGCTCCTCCGCGCTGGCCTCGAAAGCCACCGGCTTTCCGATCGCCAAAGTCGCCGCCAAGCTCGCGGTCGGCTACACGCTGGACGAGATTGCCAACGACATCACGGGCGGTGCGACGCCGGCCTCGTTCGAGCCGACCATCGACTACGTGGTCACCAAGGTGCCGCGGTTTGCCTTCGAGAAATTCCCGGGCGCCTCGGCCACGCTGACCACCTCGATGAAGTCGGTCGGCGAGGTCATGGCGATCGGCCGCACCTTCCAGGAAAGCCTGCAAAAGGCCCTGCGCGGTCTCGAGACCGGATTGACAGGCCTCGACGAGATCGA
Source organism: Bradyrhizobium agreste (assembly GCF_016031625.1). Taxonomy (GTDB): domain Bacteria; phylum Pseudomonadota; class Alphaproteobacteria; order Rhizobiales; family Xanthobacteraceae; genus Bradyrhizobium; species Bradyrhizobium agreste. The sequence goes on from NZ_JACCHP010000007.1 coordinate 55,185, forward strand.
GATCGAGGGCCTCGGCCGCGACGACGACAAGAACGCGATCCGCGCCGCGCTTGGCACGCCGACGCCGAGCCGCATTCTCCAGGTCGCCCAGGCCATGCGCCTCGGCTGGTCGAACGAAGACATCTTCAACTCCTGCAAGATCGATCCGTGGTTCCTCGCCGAGATGCGCGGCATCGTCGAGATGGAGGAGAAGGTCAGGAAGAACCGCCTGCCTGGCAACGCCTTCGGCATGCGCACGCTGAAAGCCATGGGCTTCTCCGACGCGCGGCTCGCCGTGCTCGCCGGGACGACGGAGGCCGAGGTCAAGGCGAAGCGCCACGCGCTCGGCGTTCACCCGGTGTACAAGCGCATCGACACCTGCGCGGCCGAATTCGCCTCGCCCACCGCCTACATGTATTCGACCTATGAGGCGCCGTTTGCCGGCCTGCCCGCGGACGAGAGCACGCCGTCCGACAAGAAGAAGGTCATCATTCTCGGCGGCGGTCCCAATCGCATCGGCCAGGGCATCGAGTTCGACTATTGCTGCTGTCACGCCTGCTTCGCGCTGCACGACGCCGGCTACGAATCCATCATGGTCAACTGCAATCCGGAGACGGTGTCGACCGACTACGACACCGCCGACCGGCTCTATTTCGAGCCGCTCACCGCCGAGGACGTGCTGGAGATCATCGCCAAGGAACGCAGCAATGGCACGCTGCACGGCGTGATCGTGCAGTTCGGCGGCCAGACGCCGCTGAAGCTCGCGCGGGCGCTGGAAGCCGCCGAAGTGCCGATCCTCGGCACCTCGCCAGACGCCATCGACCTCGCCGAGGACCGCGACCGCTTCAAGCGCGTGCTCGACAAGCTGCGCCTCAAGCAGCCGAAGAACGGCATCGCCTATTCGGTCGAGCAGGCCCGCCTCGTCTCCGCCGATCTCGGCCTGCCGCTGGTGGTGCGCCCGTCCTACGTGCTCGGCGGCCGCGCGATGCAGATCATCCGCGAAGAGAACCAGCTCAACGATTATCTGCTCGGCACGCTGCCGGAGCTGGTGCCGGCCGACGTCAAGGCGCGCTATCCGAACGACAAGACCGGGCAGATCAACACCGTGCTCGGCAAGAACCCGCTGCTGTTCGACCGCTATCTGTCTGACGCCACCGAGATCGACGTCGACTGCCTCTGCGACGGCAAGGACACCTTCATCGTCGGCATCATGGAGCACATCGAGGAAGCCGGCATCCATTCCGGCGACAGCGCCTGCTCGTTGCCGCCGCACTCGCTCGATGCGAAAATGATCGAGGAGCTGGAGCGGCAGACCCGCGAGCTCGCGCTCGGCCTCGACGTCATCGGCCTGATGAACGTGCAATACGCCATCAAGGACGGCGAGATCTACGTGCTCGAGGTCAATCCGCGCGCCTCGCGGACCGTGCCGTTCGTCGCCAAGGTGATCGGCACGCCGGTCGCCAAGATCGCCGCGCGCATCATGGCCGGCGAGAAGCTCGCCGATTTCAAGCTGAAGAAGGCGACGCTCAAGCACGTCGGGGTCAAGGAATCGGTCTTCCCCTTCGCGCGCTTCCCCGGCGTCGACACCGTGCTCGGCCCCGAGATGCGCTCGACCGGCGAAGTCATGGGCATCGACCGCTCGTTTGCGGTCGCCTTCGCCAAGAGTCAGCTCGGCGGCGGCACGCGGGTGCCGCGCAAAGGCACTGTGTTCGTATCGGTGCGCGAAAGCGACAAGACGCGCATCGCCGATGCCGTGCGCGAATTGCATTCGCTCGGCTTCAAGGTGCTGGCCACCTCAGGCACTCAGCGCTTCCTGACCGACCAGGGCATCCCGACCGAGAAGGTGAACAAGGTGCTGGAAGGGCGGCCGCACATCGTCGATGCCATCACCAATGGCGACGTCCAGCTCGTCTTCAACACCACAGAAGGCCCGCAGGCGCTGGCCGACAGCCGCTCGCTGCGGCGCGCGGCCCTCTTGCATAAAGTGCCATATTACACCACTCTTTCCGGGGCCGTGGCGGCCGCGCAGGGCATCCGCGCCTATCTGGGCGGGGACCTTGAGGTTCGTACCCTGCAGAGCTACTTTTCGGAAACCTGATCGCTAGCGGCAGCGAAGCTTCCGCTAAGTGATTGGCAATGAAGCCACAATGGCCGGAGGAACTGTCCGGGCAGGTGGCAGTTCTGTTCCGGCGCCAAAGCCCATATCTGTCAAGGTCCGGCAACCCCTGCGTTGGGGCTCTGGAAGGACTGACGAATCAAGGTTGCGGCGCCCATCCGCATTTTTGGGGCGCACGATCGAAGGACGAGAGAGACGATGGAAAAGGTTCCGATGACCCAGGCCGGCTTTGTCGCGCTCGGGGAAGAATTGAAGCAGCGCCAGTCCGTGGACCGTCCGCGGATCATCGAGCATATCGCGGAGGCGCGCTCGCACGGAGACCTGTCGGAGAACGCGGAATATCATGCCGCGAAGGAAGAGCAGTCGCACAATGAGGGCCGCATCGCCGAGCTCGAGGACAAGCTCGCGCGTGCCGACATCATCGACATCTCCAAGCTCTCCGGCGACACCATCAAGTTCGGCGCTACCGTGACGCTGGTCGATGAGGACACCGAGAAGAAGACGGTGTGGCAGATCGTCGGCGAGGTCGAGGCGGACGCCAAGAAGGGCCGCATCTCGATCACCTCGCCGCTCGCGCGCGCATTGATCGGCAAGAAGAAGGGATCGACCGTCGAGGTCAATGCGCCAGGCGGCGCCAAGGCGTACGAGATCACCAAGGTGGAGTGGCGGTAAGGACCTGCCGCGGCTGAGTCAGCTAACGTTTCGAAGGGCCGCGCGATGCGCGGCCTTTTTGTTTGCTTCCGCGTCTCGTGTCCCGGACGAGCTGCAACGCCCTTCGCGTTGCTGCGCAGAGCCGGGACCCAGAGAGCAACACGGGAAGGCGGTGAGGTGGGCCCCGGCTCGCAGCGCATCGCCGAAGAGCGCTGCGCTGCGTCCGGGGCACGAGAACGCGCGCGCCTACCTTCTTCCCTTCACCTCGAGCGGCACGGCCGCCTCGTACTTCGAATTGTGCAGCACCAACGACGTGCGCACGTTGCGGACATGCGGTGCCGCGGTCAGGTGCGTGACGAAATCCTGGAAGGTCGCCATGTCGGGGGCGACGCATTTCAGGATGAAATCGACCTCGCCGGACAGCATCCAGCATTCCCGCACCAGGGGCTCGGCGCGGACGAACTCCTCGAAAGCGCGCAAATCCGCCTCGGCCTGGCTGGACAGGTGCACGGCGGCGAAAACCGTGACGTCGAAGCCCAGCTTGCGTGCGTCCAAGAGGCCGCGATACCCGTGGATGTAGCCCTCCTCCTCCAGCGCCCGCACCCGGCGCAGACAGGGCGGCGGCGAGATGCCGACCCGCTTGGCCAGCTCGACATTGGTGATTCGACCGTCGGCCTGGATCTCGGTGAGGATCTTCAGGTCGATCTCGTCTAGGTTCCGCGACACGTGATTGGAACTCCTGGCCTTTGCGGCGGCATTGAGTGATTTGGCGAAATCCTCATAGCCCAACCCGCACAGCTAGCGCAATTTTATTGCGCGTGCAGCGCAAGCCACTTTTGTTCCCTGTTGGAAAAAACCGCCGATAGGGAATGCAATTCTTGCATGGCTCGCCAGATTGCTTAGATTAGCTCTGATATTTCAGCGCCTCCGCGAGGCCTCCCGGCACATTCCGCGCCCGCGCTGCGAATCCCCCGTGAAAGGCGTCCATCGAAATGTCCGCTCCTGTTCATGCAAAGGTCGTCATCATCGGCTCCGGCCCGGCCGGCTATACCGCCGCGATCTACGCCGCGCGTGCGATGCTGGAGCCGATCCTGATCCAGGGCATCCAGCCCGGCGGGCAGCTCACCATCACAACCGACGTCGAGAACTATCCTGGCTTCGCCGACGTGATCCAGGGCCCCTGGCTGATGGAGCAGATGGAGAAGCAGGCGGTCCATGTCGGCACCAAGATCGTCACCGACCTGGTCACCAAGCTGGAGACGGCGCGGCGGCCGTTCCGCCTCACCTGCGACAGCGGCGACGTCTATCTCGCCGAGAGCGTGATCCTGGCCACCGGCGCGCAAGCGCGCTGGCTCGGGCTGCCGTCGGAAGCCAAGTTCCAGGGCGGCGGCGTGTCGGCCTGCGCCACCTGCGACGGCTTCTTCTACCGTGGCAAGGACGTGATCGTGGTCGGCGGCGGCAACACCGCGGTCGAGGAAGCCCTGTACCTCACCAACCATGCCTCGCAGGTCACGATCGTGCATCGTCGCGATCACTTCCGCGCCGAACGCATCCTGCAGGAGCGCCTGTTCAAGCATCCGAAGATCAAGGTGATCTGGGACGCCGCCGTCGACGAGATCTGCGGCACCGAGAACCCCAACAAGGTCACCCATGTCAGGCTCAAGAACGTCAAGACCGGCAGGCTCACGGACGTGAAGGCCGACGGCGTCTTCATCGCCATCGGGCATGCGCCGGCGACCGACCTCGTCAAGGATCAGGTCAAGCTGAAACCCTCGGGCTATATCGAGGTCGCCCCGAACTCGACCGCGACCTCGGTGCCCGGCCTGTTCGCCGCCGGCGACGTCGCCGACGAAACCTATCGCCAGGCCGTGACGGCCGCCGGCCTCGGCTGCATGGCCGCACTCGAAGCCGAACGTTTCTTGGCCCTTCGCGCCAGCGAGCGCGCGGCAGCGGAATAGAATCATGCCCCGAACACGCGATGGATTTACGGATATGGACTGGGACAAGCTGAAGGTGTTTCACGCCGCGGCGGAAGCGGGCAGCTTCACGCATGCGGGCGAGCAGCTCGGCTTGTCGCAATCGGCGGTGTCGCGCCAGGTCTCGGCACTGGAGCAGGAGCTCTCGGTCTCGCTGTTCCATCGCCACGCCCGCGGCCTGATCCTCACGGAGCAGGGCGACCTGTTGTTCCGCACGGCGCATGACGTGTTCATGCAGCTGCAGGCGGCGCGCGCCAAGCTGACCGACAGTCGCGAGCGGCCGAGCGGCGATCTCAAGATCACCACCACGCCCGGCGTCGGCATCAACTGGCTGATCCCGCGGCTCGGCGAATTCACCGCACTCTATCCCGAGATCCGCATCTCGCTGATCGTCACCGACGAGGAGCTCGATCTGTCGATGCGCGAGGCGGACGTTGCGATCCGCACCCGCAAGCCGACGCAACCGGACCTCATCCAGCGCAAGCTGTTCGCGATGGGCTTCCACGCCTATTGCTCGCCGGAATACATCAAGCGCTTCGGCACACCGCGCACGCTGGAGGAGCTCGACTCCCACCGTATCATCACGCTCGCCGACGGCAACTTCGCGCCGCACCTGCAGAACCGCAACTGGCTGATCGAGGCCGGGCGCAACGGCTCGGGTCCGCGCGAGGCCTATTTCAAGGTCAACAACATCCTCGGTCTCGTGCGCGCCTGTCAGCAGGGCCTCGGCATCGCCGCCCTGCCCGATTACTTGGTCGAGGAGCAGAGCAAGCTCGTGCAGCTGTTCGGCGAGTCGGATTCGATCCAGCTCGACACCTACTTCGTCTATCCCGAGGAGTTGAAGACGGTCGCGCGCGTGCAGGTGTTCCGCGACTTCGTGGTGAGCAAGGCGCAGCGCTGGCCGTCCTGATTTCCGCATGACTGACATGCGGCCTCGGCTGTTGCTGCAGGGCACTCGGCAAGCCCATAATGTTTGCACGCTGAGCCTTCGCGTTGCGCATTTGTCCCCCTCCTCCAGTGGCGCGGGAGTTCAGTAATCCCTCTTGGAAGGTGATTGTGTCGGCCTCACGTGGCCAATACCTAAGCCGGGCCCTCGGGTCCGGCTTTTTTTCGTCAAAATGTGGCTTCGCCCTCCGCGTGTATTGACAGTTCCACGCCTACCCGCCATCATTTGCCAATGATCACGAAGTCGTGCGCAATCTCGTTCGAGTCCATCGTCTCGAAAAAAGGCCCCCATCCCGGGGCCTCGGATCTTTGCGCGCGCTAGCCGACTTCGTCATCGCTGCAAATCTTCGAAAACCCCGCCGCCTGGACGGGGTTTTTTCATGTGCCCTCCGTCTCAGGCTTTTTCCCGAGAAGGAGATGGAAACATGACCGGACTACGAAATCACTTGCATGGGCTGTGGCTGCCGCTGGTGACGCCGTTCCAGGACGGCGCGCTGGATGAGACGTCGCTGCGGCGGCTGACGCGGCATTACGGCGCGCACGGCATCGACGGCTTCATCCTGGGTGCGACCTCGGGCGAAGGCATGACGCTGCGCGCGGCCGAGCTCGAACGTCTCGTCGCCGTGGTGCGCGAGGAGATGGCGGCCGGCGGCCGCAGCCTGCCGATCTGCCTCGGGTTGTCCGGCGCGGACACCTCGCGCCTGCAAGAGCGCCTCGACGAGACCGCGGACTGGCCGATCGACGGTTACCTGATCGCCAGTCCCTATTATGTGCGGCCGTCGCAGCGCGGCCTCTTGGCGCATTTCGAGACGCTCGCCGACCACGCGGCATGGCCGATCGCGCTCTACAACATTCCGTATCGCTGCGCGGTCAACATCACCAACCAGACCATGCTGCGGCTGGCCGAGCACAAGAACATTGTCGGCCTGAAGGATTGCGGCGCGAGCCGCGAGCAATCGATCGCGCTGCTGCGCGACCGGCCGAAGGGTTTTCGCGTGCTCACCGGCGAGGACGCCAATTATCTCGAGGCGCTCAGTGACGGCGCCGACGGCGGCATCGTGCTCTCGGCCCATGTCGAGACTGCAACGTTCGCGGCGATCTATAGCGAGCACAAGCGCGGCAACCACGATGCGGCGCAGGCGCGCTGGCACGAGGTCGCGGAGCTGACGCGGCTGTTGTTCGCCGAGCCGAGCCCGGCGCCGGCGAAGTACTGGCTGTGGCGATCCGGCCTGATCGACAGCCCGGAGGTGCGCTTGCCCATGGTGGAAGTGAGCAGCGAGCTCGCGGCGACGATCGATCGCGAGATCAAGCGACGGATGCAGGTCGCGGCGTAGCGGCTTCTCTCTACCCGCATGTCATTCCGGGGCGCGCGGAGCGCGAACCCGGAATCCATTCGTCCACCAACTCTGCTGCGCGATGGATTCCGGGTTCGCGACTTCGTCGCGCCCCGGAATGACGGACGCGAGGTGCTGTCCGCGTCCGTGGTTAACCGCGCACCAACGGCCTTCGCAGCTGCCGCAAGGTGCATCCACGTCTCGTTTACGTAACCGCGCCTATCGTTCTGCCCAAAGTTACCGAAGGGGGAATGACCATGGGGTATCGCAACCGGCCTACGGCCGCGAGCCAGTTCGCGCCCGCCGATCTCTTGCAGGGAATTCTCCTCGTCTCGTCGTTCGGGTTCTGGGCCGTGATGCTCGGCCTGATGCCGGTGCTGCTGTTTCGCGTCTGGCTGGTCGGCTGAGGCCGGCGCGCGGGATGGTTAATCCGGGGTAGCACCTGTGTTCAAAATGCACCGGCAGATGCGATCCGGATCTTAAAACATCGCTGTTATCACTGATGCCCATAAGCGAAGAAATCGCGGGGGCGTTTGTGAATAGTCAGAATGAAGTGGCGTCGCATTTCGACGCCGGACAGCAGGGCTTTAGCACCGAGGACATTCTCTGGGCGGCCGGCATCTGGTCGGTGATCCTGACCCTGTCGCCGGTCATCGTGTTCTACATGCTGATGGTGGCGTGAGTGAAAGCTTAGAAACGCAAAACGCGCGGACATTCCCGCGCGTTTTTCGCCATTCGAAATGACCAATGAAAATTAAGCTGCCTGCTTGTGCATTGCGCCGGAGGCCGACGCGGTGCCGCGAATAGCCTTCACCGAACGCTCGATCGCCGCCCAGAGTCTTGCGATTTCCTGAGCCGCACGGCTCTCGGCCTGATATTCGCGCGCGCCTTCGCCATGGCTGAGCGCCATCAGCAGATCCGAACGATTGGTGATCTGGCCGCCCCACACCGGAGCGCGGAATTTCGCCAGAGCTTCGCGGGCGATGGTGACGATCGGGCTTTCGGCATCGTCGCGGCGCGCCGGCGCACCGTTGAGCACGACCGCGTAGGGCTTGCGCGCGGCGCGGCACATCTGGATGGTTTCCTGCACCGCGTTGACGTCGAACACGCCGGGACGCGCCGGAATGATCACCATGGTCGCGTTGCGGATCGCGTCGTCGACGACGGCCGACAGGTTCGGCGGCGTGTCGATCAACACCCATTCATAACCGTCGCGCTTGGCCGCGGAGACGATGCCGCTGACGGAGTTGACGGCAGCCTTGATCGGCGGCTCGTTGGTGCCGCGCAGCTTGTGCCACAGCGTGAGCGAACCTTGCGGATCCGCGTCCACCAGCATGACCTGCTTGCTCGCCTTGATCTGCGCGGCAAGATGCGCGGCGAGGGTACTCTTGCCCGAACCGCCTTTACGTGATGCAAAAACAATAACGTTCATACCTTCGGCCTCCAGATTGACCCCAGGCCACGAAAATGAATCAGCGCGCTGATTCGTGAAAGAAAAATTTGTCGCGAGCTGCGCGACCGCCACGAAATAACAAGACGTGTTGGCTTTTGAGTCACACTGCTTCGCAGGAGACCGACACGGGCCGCAGCGAAATGCCGCTCGTGCCAGCGTCGGTGCTTTTTTGAGCAACGCGTGGGACAAAGAGGAATGCAACCTTGCCGCGCAAACCTGTTCGCGCGCTTTTTTCAGGCGGGCGCCGGTCAATCGACGCAAAGCCTTTCGGCGCCGTGCGAACAAAACGAGTCCGCAGGCTGTCGCGAAGCCAGGCGCTCAGCCTTGGCTGGATTTCTTCTTCGTCGCCGGCTTGGCGGTCTTCTTCGCGGTCGTTGACGCCTTCTTGGGCGCGATGCTGGTCGGCTTGCCGGCACGGGCCTGGCCGGGCTCCGGGCCGCGGCGGAAGAACACCGCGCATTGCGGCGACAGCTGCGCCTTTTTCTTGATCATGCAGGCGGTGATGGCATCGACGTTCGGGATGAACTCGCTGCACAGCCGCATCGCATCCGGGGTGCAGGCCTGCTGCTCCTCCTGGGTGTAGGCGAAACCGGCGCGCGGCAGCGCCAGGATGGCCAGGGCAAGCGCGAGGCTTGCAACGGCCGAGGGCTTGGCAAAGGACTTGAAGCGAAACGCCGGCATCGATCCCCCCACATGACGAGTCGGCGCGAATGATGGGTGAACGGCGGTTCGTTGGCAACCGAGGGGGATTGCGAAAGCCGGCACGTGTGCGGTCTCGGCAACAGCGCGGGGTCAGGAGCCTCGGCAGTTCCGGGGGAACGCGACGACGACGCCGCTGTCGGGGCCCTCCAACACAAAACTGCGAAAACAACCCCATGCACAGTAGCCAAGTGCCGGCAATCGCTACGCTTTCATCTCTTAGGATTTAGCGAAACCCGGTTTGACTTGTCGGGCAAAACAGGGGCATCATGTCACCCTCAAGAAGATGCGCGTGGGGTGGCCGGCCTGTCACCTGCGCCGGTCGAAAAGCGCACAAGGGGAGGACATCGCATGACGGGGAATGAGGCGGAGCTGCCGCTGTCGGGCGTGACGGTGGTTTCGCTGGAGCAGGCGATCGCGGCGCCGCTGGCGAGCCGGCACCTCGCCGATTGGGGCGCGCGGGTGATCAAGATCGAGCGGCCGGGCACTGGGGATTTCTGCCGCGACTACGATCATGTGATGAACGGCCTGTCGAGCCAGTTCGTCTGGACCAATCGTTCCAAGGAAAGCCTTGCGATCGACATCAAGAGCCCCGAGAGCCGCAAGGTGCTCGACGCCCTGCTGCCGCGGGCGGACGTGTTCATCCAGAATCTGGCGCCCGGCGCGGCGGAGCGGCTCGGCCTCGATGCCGCGTCGCTGCTGCGCAAGCATCCGCGCCTGATCGCCTGCGACGTCTCGGGCTATGGCAGCGGCGGACCCTACAGCGACAAGAAGGCCTATGATCTCCTGGTGCAGTGCGAGGCCGGCGTGCTCGCCATCAACGGCACCGAAGCGGAGCCGGCCAAGGTCGGGCTTTCCGTGGTCGATATCGCCACCGGCATGTACATCCTGAACGGCGTCTTGATGGCTCTGTACGCCCGCGAGCGGACCGGCAAAGGCACGGCGTTCCAGGCCTCGCTGTTCGATTCCATCACGGACTGGATGAGCTATCCCGCGTTCTACACTGAGAGTACCGGCCGGCCGCTGCCGCGCACCGGCGCCAGGCATGCGACCATCGCACCTTACGGCCCGTTCCGTGTCGGCGACGGCACGACCGTCTTCTTCGGCATCCAGAACGACCGGGAATGGCGCTCGCTGTGCCGCATCGTGCTTGGCGATGCCGGCTTTGCCGACCATCCGAAGTTCCGCACCAATCCGCTGCGCATGCGGAACCGCGACGAGCTGCAGGCGCATATCGAGCAGCGCTTTGCATCCATGACCAGCGAGGAGGTGCTGCGGCTGCTGGACGAAGCTGCGATCGCCAATGCGCATCTGAATTCGGTCGAGGCCTTCCTGCAGCATGAGCAGCTGCATGCGCGCGCGCGGGTGAGAAGCGTGGGATCGCCGTGCGGACCGGTGATGAGCTTCCTGCCCGCGCTGACGATTCCGGGTGTGACGCCGCGGATGGACCCGGTGCCTGATGTCGGCGAGCATAACGAGGCCATCCTCGGCGAACTCGGCCTCGTTAAGGGAACGTGACAATGGCCTCGCAGCGCCCGACGCGGGCCTATCTCGCCGTTCCCGCGCATCGCGCCCGTCTCGTCGCCAAGGCTGCGGCATCATTGGCGGACGCGGTGTTCATGGATCTCGAAGACGCCGTGCCGCCAGCCGAGAAGGGCGTTGCGCTGGCGGAAGCCGCCCGCGCGCTGTCCTCGCTCGATTGGGGCAACAAGCACGTCGCGGTCAGGCTCAACGCCGTCGACAGCCCGTTCATCGCAGAGGAGATCCGCACCCTGGCGGCCCTGCCCCGGCCGGATGCTGTGATCGTGCCAAAGGCGGAGCGGGTGAGCGACATCGTCGCCCTCGCCGATCGCTTGCGCGCGGCCGCGCCGGATCGCGCCGCGCCTCTCGCCCTCGAGCTGCTGATCGAGACCGCGCTCGGCCTCGTCAATGTCGACGCGCTCGCCACGTGCCACGACAGCGTGGCCGCGCTGCATCTCGGCGTCGGCGATCTCGCGGCCTCGCTCGGCGCCCGCACCTCCGACATCGGCATCTCGCCGGATGGCTATCGCCACGTCGGTTCAGTGCAAAGCGGCTACGCCTCAGCGCCGCTCGACCTGTTCGCCTACCCGATGATGCGCCTGCTGGTCGCCGCCCGCGCGCGCGGACTGCGCGCCATCGACGGCCCCTGCGGCGCGTTCCGCGATGCAAGGCTCACGGAAAGCAGCGCGCAAAAGGCCGCGACGATGGGCTTTGACGGCAAGCAGGTCATCCATCCCGACCAGATCGAGCCGACGCTGCGCGCCTTCACACCGTCGGCCGAGGAGCTGGCCCAGGCGCGACGCGTCGTCGAGGCCATGGAGAGCGCGGAGGCGAACGGCCAGGGCGCGGTGACGCTGGACGGCAAGATGATCGACTACGCCAATGTGCGGATGGCGCGCCAGATCATCGAGCTGGGGTCGTAGGGGCGTTGGGGTTGAGTCCCCCTGCGGCGCATCCTTCGAGACGCCCGCTTCGCGGGCCCTCAGGATGAGGACGGCGTGCGCGGCAACAGTTTCGATGCGCAACCATGCTGCTGAGCCTTATCCTGAGGAGGCTGCGAGGCAGCCGTCTCGAAGGACTCAGCCTAGGCAGCCCAGTCCATGATCGCGTCGATGAAGGTCTGAGCCTGGCGGATCGCGTCGAGCCTCGTCGCACAGACACCGACCGACACTGTTCGGCCCTTTCCGACAGTCCACTTCCAACCAGCCGGGTAGCTCATCTCAACGACCGAGAAGCTTACACCGCGATGTTCCACGGAGAACCTCCGCTAACATGTTGCTGTGCCTGAAAAGGCTACTCCAAATGGCGAATTTGTCCAGCCGAACGCGAGGCCCACAATTCGCTCGCGCGGCCTGGATATAAGCGTTCAGGAGAGCGCATGGAGACTTTCCGGGAAACTCAAGCGGCTCGCATAGTATTGCGCGGGTTACGGTGACAGAGATTGCGGTGACAACATCGATGTCGCCCGATGTTGTGGAGTTTCGTGCACTGTCACCGTAACTCAGCGGCTAGCCGACGGCGAGCAGGTTCCATGAGAATTTGGCGCGCGAAATTGAAACCGCGTACTCCGCTCGTTGGTTGGAGAATAATAGAAACTGTTCTCGGAGATCCCCCCATGAGCGACCAGGATATGCTCATCCTGTCCGGATTGGCCGGCCTCGCGTGGTGGACGTACGTGTTTCTGCCGCTGGTCTTTTTCTATGGCTGAGGACGGATTGTCGCGATTCGCGTTATGCACTGCGGTGAGGTAGCTGCTTCGGTACTGCGCCTCGTGGGTGCTGGTAAGTCGCGAAACCGAGATGATCAGTTTTCGATGTGCTTCACCGTCGAGATCGGCCATCGACCTTCATGTCCGGCGACCGAGATGCGAAGCCCGTGCTCATCATCGAGATAGACGCCGTCAATTGTGCCGGCCTTGCCGTCGGTCAAGACGACGGCCCTGCCGATCAGTTCCTTCTCGGCAGCGTGCAATTCCCCCAGGATGTTCATGGCACGCCGATCGCCAGTGCTCGATGCGCTCATGCACGAAAAACCTACAGGTGCCGAGAAGTTTCCTGCGCGTAGGAATGCACTAAAGTGGTGCATGTGCCTGCATACTCTTTTTCGTTGACCGTCACGTGAGGCGTTGGAATGCTTTGATCGCCGCTCGTGCAGCGGCGCGGCTTTCGCAGGGCCGCTTTTTCCAATAATTACGGTGACAGTGCACAAAATAGGCCCTGACCAGCGCTTCAGATAGTGCGCAGTGCAGAGATTAGTGCACTGTCACCGTAATTCGTCGTTGGCTTGCTCCTGTTAGGGATCGCTGTTTTCCCGTGTGACCGGTTATCCGCAGGCTTTTTTTTCCCCAGCTCAACTTGGGTCGGCAGACTTTATCGTAAAAATACAACGGCTCGGACCTACGGGAACCAAGACTACTGAATTGATGATCGAGTCTGGCTTGTCAAAGTGGGCGAACGAATGGGACGCCCTAGATAAAGATATGCTCTATGCTCGTGCGCAGATTAGCTTAGAAAGAATGATGGAGGTGTATCCTTTTATTCCAAAGGAAAACCTCGCGACTTTCAGGAGGAAAGTTCTCGAATTCGAGAAAACGCGTTGCCGCCAAGGCAGCAAGGGTTGCTATGAATGACAGTGTGCAGCAGGCTCAATCGACTGTGATCGTTTCTTGCCAATCAATTCTACTGACAAAGTCACTGTAGCTAATGAGATATTGGCCCGTTTTCCTCAATGTACCATTTGCGCTTTCGTATGGCCTCATTCCTTGGCTCGAAAACGGATAGGGATCGTTCACTACGAGAAAGTCACCGTTCTGGTGATACCCCACGATTAACGCGACGTGCTCAGATGCACCAAAATGTTGGCCGGGAGCTCCGGGGTTGATGCCGGCTATGACGGGGCGCTCAGCATCTATCATATCGACGACCTCTTGCTGCCTTAGCGGTCGGTTTAGAATATCAGCCGCAATACGCGTCTTCGATTTGGCGAAAATCGGATACGTCTGCAGCACTTTCTTCAAATTCTGAGCGCTGCCCGCCGGCACGCTACAACGCTTGCAGTCGTACACGCACTCGGCATTCCCTGCCATTGCAGCAACTGATCCTACGATGCCACACTGCCATACTCCGACGGGACTAAGGTTCGGCACATCATACCAATCAAAAATCATTCCACTGACCGCGGCCCAGCACCAGACCGGACCTAACTGTATTTGTGGTGCGATACTTAGAACCCGATTTGAGCTTGCCAGCTGCGGACTTTTTGCGAAAGGCTTTTGCTTGTCAGGAGCCGTTGAAGTCGGCCAACCCGTCGAGCCTCCGGGCCATTCAGCCGCAGTTACGCCATCGCGGCAATCCACTGCGCAGGCCAGTAGAACGGAAAGGCCGCCTACGATCGCTGATTTACTCAACATCTTCATAATCCACGTACATTCTGAAAGACATTGTGGCCGGCGACGAATTGTCTTGCGGGGCATCTGACGAAACCGAGACCATGAATCGTTTGCCCTTTTTTGGATAGATGTGAAACGTTGAACGGACACTTCGATAAAGAGTGCCTTCAAAGAGTTCGCTCTTCGTGACCGCTGGATACTCTTTCACAGTATTGTTCGAATTGTCCACGTGCCGGCAATTGCGCACAGCACTTATGATGGCGTCGCGAGGTGGGCCCACCTCGGCCGCTTTGGCGAATTTCCATTGGCAGGCAAATTGGCTGCTAGATGACTCTTGATGTAACTCGATCTTACATCTGGTCGCGCCGCTCAAAACGAAGGTCGAGCCGAACTCGTCAGCCCTTTTCAAAGGCTCACTCTTCCAGTTTCTGTACCCTCGGGTTGCCTCCTGCAATATCTTGCCGATGTCGTCGCATACGTCAGCCTCACAAGCTGAGACCGAAAGCAAGAGGATTGGTATCCAGAGAGGAAGGCTTCGAACGTTCATCATCGCAATTCCAAAGAGTCGAGATTAAACCATGAGCGAGCAACGGACTCCGACGCAACTATTGGTATGCTATGAATAATTCCTTTCAAGCACAAGAAGCCTGAACGGTCGGTGTGTCCCAAGGCGTGGTGTAGCTGATCTGCAGAGCCGGTCGCGACGCGCGCCCCCTTGCGTGGTGGCGGCGGCGACGCTGCCGTGAGGTAGCGCAGCACAGTACCAATCATTTTGCCTTTGCACGCAAAGGTCGCTAGGCTGCCCTGATACGTGTTGCAGGGAGGGGTACATGGCACAGCGCGAAGAGATGCTTGCATTGATCAGGACCGCCTACGCCGCGCGCGGCAAGGGCGACATCGAGGGCTTGGTGACGGCTTTTCATCCCGAGGGCCACTTCACCCTGATGGGCGACAAGAGCGCGCTCGAACTGACGGGGCGCATGGAGGGGCACCCGACCCTGCGCGCGGCTTTCACTCAGTTCACTGACACCTTCGGCTTTGAAAGCCGCGAGATCCTGGCTGAGCTGGTCGACGGGGATCGCGTCGCAGTCCATTCCCGGGTTCTCGTTCGATACAATCCGAGCGGAAAGACTTTCAGCACCGAGATCCTGGACCTGTTCAGATTCCAGGATGGCAAGATCGTCGAGTTGATCGAGTTTGCGGATACGGCGCAGATCAAGGCGGTGATTGCGTGAGAGGGGTGAAGTTGGGGTGAAAGCGCCCTTGCGAAACCCATCTAACTTGTTTCGCAATAACGTCACATCACGGCAGCCAACCACAGTCGCGACATCGTTCCCAGCGGATGCTTCTTCACCGTCAATCTGGCGGAGCGGAAGCTGCCGTTGCTGACGCACCATGTCGCGCTTGAGAGCGGTGCCCTAGAAGAGATGGGTTTCGCAAGCTCAACCCCTCCTACGAGTTGGGCCTGCTTTTCGCGGCGGTGACATTGCCGGCGGTGGTGTGGGTGGTGGTGGGAGGGATGAGGTGGCAGCTTTGATCGGGCTCGACTTCAAACCTGCCCCACCCCACCGAGCTGATGGCTGCATTACTTTCCTTGAGACTTTTCAGCGGCGGGAGAATGAGATGACGCTGGTAGCCGTTTGGTATAGGCCAGAACACGATGATGTCTACGCCATAGCCGACAGTAGGCTAACGGGTGTATCAGGCCCCCTAACAGATCAAGCCCCAAAGTTCACGACCGCGCGCATTCAATGCTTCGTGCAAAACTCAAAGAATCAGTTCGAAACTAAGGTGTTGGATCGCGAGATCGCTATCGGATACGCAGGAAGTTCATCCGTTGCGTTTGCTACTATCGCCACCTTCCAGGCTTACGTTTCAACTCTCGTATTGAAGCAGGGTAGCACGCCTACACTGTCTCAAATTGGGGACTTAGCTAAGCGCATTTTGGATAAAAACTTCCGAGAGTTTGGCAAGCTCTGGGCCAATGACGCTCGATGCGACCTGCTAGTCTTTGGGTTCTTGCCGGCCGACAATGAATTGAAGTGCTTTCACCTAAGTTCAAACGTCATCGCTAATTCGATAGTAACGCATTGCGACGAGCTCCCTGTAGTGACGGAAAGAACATGCCATGCGTTTGGCAGCTGCGCGGCATACTATACGGAGAGGTTGAAAGCCGACATGGCAGCGACGGGCAATTTTCACCCTTTCAACATGCTCAACGCGATCATCAAAGAAGGTGTGAGAACCGACATTGGCGGCTTCATACAAGTAGCCCTGGCCTCAAAGAACGGCGTCAAACTACCTCACGTGTTGTCCCCACGCTTCGATCTTGGAGATGACAAGGCAGATGTAACGTTTCTCGGCCGCGACGCCTTAGAGATCGGAAAGGTCGGGGACTGCGAAGTTGGCAAGGACGCAGTGGGGCCGGACTTGCTTGCCATCGCAAAAATGCGAGACGTAGCAAGGAGGACACCCTCTTGAATGCAAACGTAAAGGTGGCAATGCTATCGTCGCGGTTCAAATCGCTCTTTCAGGGCTCCCAAAAGGGTTGCCAATATTTGTTCAGGGACCTTTCCGCGCCAGCTTGCAGAACGGCGAGCGGCGGGACGGTCAGCTCCCGCGAGTTGAGATCTGCCAAGAGTCAGGAAGTCGTTGAAGGGTGTGGGCAATTGCCACCGCTGGTACAGTTGGGTGGGCTCGAACCACCGACCTCCTGTTCCACAGACAGGCGCTCTAACCAACTGAGCTACAACTGCATCCTTGCGAGCCGCGCCTTGGGCTGCCTGAAAAGGCCTGACGCCTGAGGGGGGCTGGACGGGGCGGAAACTAGGTGCAACGGCCCGGTTTGGCAAGGCCGCAATGGGGTGAAAAACTAGCGGAAATCACCTTCGGTGCGAGGAATTCGGGCGCGGTGGCGGGCATCGAGGTGTTGCGCTCCCCTGTGCCGCTTGCGCCGGCCGCATATGACACGCTCGCGGTTACGGCGCTTCGCCTCCACATCGTCATGGCCGGGCTCGTCCCGGCCATCCACGGCTTCGCCCCGCGGCACCAAGAACGTGGATGCCCGGGACAAGCCCGGGCATGACGACCTTCCTGGTTTCCCGCATGAAAAGCGGGCGAAGAAAAAACCCGGGCCTTTCGGGCCCGGGTTTCGCAACTCACACCAATCCGACCCGTCAGGCGGCGGGCGGATAGTACTTGGAGGCGCTGGCCTTGATCGGCTCGGCGGTCTCGGCGGCGACGCGCTGGGTGAGCTCGACCAGCTCCTTGGCCTGGGCCTGGAAGGTTTCGAGCTGCTTGCGGGCGTGGCCGGTCCACAGCTCCATTGCTTCCGACGGCGACTTGGCGCCGAACAGCTGCTGGGCGAAGTCGAGCTGGGCGTTGCTGTTGGCCTTCATGAACTCGACCAGCTTGGCGGTGTACTCGCTGGCGCCCTTGGAGGCGCAGGTGAACACGGCCTCGACGGTGCCGTTGTGGGTTTCGGCAGCGTCCTTGAACTTGGCGTAGTTCTCGCGGGCCTGCGCCGCGCCCTTCTCGGCGAACGCACGCATCTGCTCGGGAACCTCGAACGGGATGATCGAGGCAGAAAACGGATCAGTCGCACCTGTCATGTTGGTCCCTCACGCTAATTGAAAATGGAGTGAGCCTTCTGGCGCGCCCGCCGGCCCCCACCATGGGCCCTCGCATTGAGCGGGAACGAAGACTGGAAACGCGAAACAAATCGAGATGGCTCGCCCAGCGCCAGAACTATGGCTGCCTATCATGTCAACATTGTGCATCGCACGCGACAGACCGGTGCGATGCGCAAATTTAATCTAGGTAAGGGTGAGGTTCCGGAGGCAGGGAACCAGGAGTTGAGGGACAGAAGCGGCTCGCAGTCGAGCGGCTTTCTTAACCCTCCCCTGGAGGGGGAGGGTCGATCGCGCGAAGCGCGAGCGGGGTGGGGTGATCTCTCCACTCGGGCACCGCCTGCTTGGAGAGACTGTCACCCCACCTCGGTTCGCTCTCCGCTTCGCTGCGTGCGAACCGATCCTCCCCCTCCAGGGGAGGTAGGCAGCGGTGATGCCGCGCGAGGCTCCGTATTCACACCCGCGCCTGAAGACGCGAATCCCTTGGATGCACCATTGCTGCGGCTTGCGGGGGTGGCGAGATTAAGGTTATCGCGGCTTGGGGGCGCTTTTCGGGCTTTGGGCCGTGGACCTGGTCGCGCCTTCCGGGCGATACTAACCCTTTCTTAAGGCTGTCATTCCCGGCAGCCGCCACACCTGATGCGTGAGTGACGGCCGGCCTGATGACGCGTTCGGATTTCCAGTTGCGAGGGGTGGGCGATCCGCGGCTGGCCGTGCATGCGACCTCTGCCCTGCCGGCCTGGCTGTGGTCGACCGACGGCGCGCGCCTGCTGTGGGCCAATCCGGTCGGGGCAAAGCTGTTCGGCGCGGCCAATAGCGCGGGCCTTGCGGACAAGGTGTTCGGCCCCGCGGACAGCCATCGCCGCCAGATCGTGCGGCTCGCCCGGCAGCTGCCGGCGAACGGCGCGGTGCGGCTGCAGCGGCTGCGCGGCTTCGGCGCCCGGTTAGGGGCGCTGATGACCTGCGCCTGCGCGCGGCTCGACTTTGCCGATGGCGGCCATGCCGTGCTCGTCATCGCGATGGACCCGACGCTGCGCACGATGCCGCTGATCGAGCGGCTGCATCGGCTGGTCGCCGGCGCCAAGGTGCCGATGGCGGCGTTCGCGCCGGACGGGCAGTTCGTCGGTGCGAGCGAGGCCGCCCGCGCCCTGCTCGGCTTCCGCGATCTGTTCGAGGCCGGCCTCGACCGCGCCCGCAGCGATGCGCTGCGCGAGGGCCGCGCCGCAACGCCGATCGGCATCGGCCAGATGGTGCTGCAACGGGTCGGCCAAGGCGCCGATACCGGCCTGGTCGCGCTGATCGAGCCGGCCGCCACCACAGCGGCGCGCGATGCCGCGCCGGAGGTTTCGCCGGTCGCAGAGCCGCAGCACGCGCAGGCTGATCCGCCGAACGAGACGCCGTCCGCGATCGCGCTGTTCGAGCCGGTTGAGGCACCTGTCGAGACGAGCGCGCCGATCATCCCCGAGGGGGTCAAAACTCCGGTTGAAAACCAGCCGCAGGCCATTGTGTCGCCGCAGCCCGAGCCGATCAATGCAGACATGGTCGAGCCGACTTCAGGCCAGAACTCTTGGGGCCA
Source organism: Bradyrhizobium agreste (assembly GCF_016031625.1). Taxonomy (GTDB): domain Bacteria; phylum Pseudomonadota; class Alphaproteobacteria; order Rhizobiales; family Xanthobacteraceae; genus Bradyrhizobium; species Bradyrhizobium agreste. The sequence continues at coordinate 74,452 of NZ_JACCHP010000007.1, forward strand.
GCACTCTTCGGACCAGCAAGAGCCGCCCGCACCGCGTCAGCATCCGCTGCGCTTCCTCTGGCAGATGGATGAAGAGGGCCGCTTTGTGCTCGGCTCCGATGACTTCATCCGCCTGATGGGCACGCGCACAGCCGCCGGCTTCGGCCGCCCCTGGCGCGAGATCGCCGCGGCGTTTTCGCTCGATCCCGACGGGCACGTGGCCAAGGCGCTCGAAAGCCAGGATACCTGGGCCGGCATCACATTGAACTGGCCGGCCGACGGCGGCGAGTACATTCCGGTCGAGCTCGCCGGCCTGCCGGTCTACGACCGCAACCGTCAGTTCGCCGGCTTCCGCGGCTTCGGCGTCTGCCGCGATCTCGACGCGCTCAACCGGCTCGAGGCGCTCAGGCGCTTCGAGCTGCTCGTCGACGCGCCGGCGCAGGATCGCTCCACTGAGGCCGTCGCGCCCGATGCGGAGGCCGAGCCCGAGGCCGAGCCTGAAGCGGCTGCGGAAACGGAAGCCGAGCCCGAAGCGGCGGCGGCGCCGTCGATCGCGCCACCCGAGCCCGAGCCGACACCCGAGCCTGACCTGCCAGAGCCCACAAGCGAAGTGACTTCACACCCAACCGAACTGGACACGCCCGTGGAAACGCCTCCCAATGTCGTGCCGTTCCGCCCGCCCGGCGATGCGCGGCCGCCGACGCTGACGCCGGTCGAGAACAGCGCGTTCAACGAGCTCGCGCGGCAATTGTCCGAGCGGCTCGAACGCGAGCGCGAGACCATCGCCAGTGACGCGGCCGAGCCGGCGGCGGAGATCACCGCCGAAGCACCAAGGCCGGAGCCGCCGCAGGCCGCAGCCGAATGGCTGACCGACCCCGCACCGCCGCCGCGCGGGATGAGCACGCGCGACCGCACGCTGCTCGACCTGTTGCCGACGGGCATCCTGATCTACCGGCTCGACCGCCTGCTCTACGCCAATCCCGCCTTCCTCGCGCGCATGGGTTATGACAGCCTGAACGCGCTGGAGCATGCCGGCGGGCTGGACGCGCTCTATGTCGAGCCGGGCGTGTCGGCAGCCAGCAGCACCTCGCAAGGCGGCACGCCTGTGGCGATCAGCGCGACGGCTGCGAACGGCGAAACGCCGCTGGCGACGACGGACGCGCATCTGCACACGATCGCATGGGACGGCGACAGCGCGCATGCGCTGATCTGCGCGCTGCCGCAGGCGGCACCGATCGCCGCGGCGCCTGTTTTCGAAGAGCCCTTCCCGGATCCCGACCCCGAGCCCGTGGCCGGCGAAGCCGAGGCCGAGGATCTCGCCGCCATCCTCGACACCACGGCCGAGGGCATCGTGATGTTCGATGCCGAAGGCAACATCCACGCCTGCAACCGCAGCGCGGAGGCGCTGTTCGGCTATGACGGCGAGGCGCTGCTGCAGCAGAACCTGCTGACGCTGTTCGCGCCGGAGAGCCAGCAGATCGTCGCCGATTATCTGGAAAGCCTGAAGAGCCAGGACATCGCGAGCCTGCTCGATCACGGCCGCGAGGTGCTGGGCCGCGAGAAGAAGGGCGGCGTCATTCCGCTCGCGATGATCATGGGCCGCACGCGCCCCGAAGGCCCGAACTTCTTCGCCGTGTTCCGCGATCTCTCGCACGCCAAGAAGGGCGAGAGCGAATTGACCCAGGCCCGCCGCCTCGTCGACGGTGCGGCCAACGCCAAGGCCGACATGCTGGCGCGGATCAGCCACGAGATCCGCACGCCGCTCAACGCCATCATCGGCTTTGCCGAGGTGATGATCTCCGAGCGCTTCGGCGCGCTCGGCAACGAGCGCTACGGCGAATACTTGAAGGATATCCGCGCGTCCGGCGAGCGCGTCATCGCCATCATCGACGACCTGCTCGAGCTGTCGCGGATCGAGACCGGCAAGCTCGATTTGAATTTTGCGAACTTGAACCTCAACGACCTGGTCGAAGCCTGCGTGACGGTGATGCAGCCGCAGGCCAACCGCGAGCGCATCATCATCCGCACCTCGCTCGCCCATGCGCTGCCGCAGGTGAGCGTCGATGCGCGCGCGATGCGGCAGATCACCATGAACCTGATCTCGAACTCGATCCGGCTCGCCAGCGCCGGCGGCCAGGTCATCGTCTCGACCGCGCTGACCGATCGCGGCGAGATCGCACTGCGCATCCGCGACACCGGCCACGGCCTTTCCGAACGCGAAGTCGCCGCCGCGATGGAGCCGTTCCGCACCCCGCCGCCGGGGGACGCCGCCGACAGCTCGGCGCTGAGCCTGTCGCTGACCAAAGCCCTGGTCGAAGCCAACCGCGCGCGGTTCAACATCAAGAGCGCCGGCCACGGCACGCTGATCGAAGTGGTGCTCGCGCCAGCGCTGGCGGGGGCGTGAGGCCTTAACCTCTCCCCGCTCTTGCGGGGAGAGGTCGGATCGCCCCCGGCGATGCGAAGCATCGTCCGGCGCTGTTCAGCTGGGCCTCAGTGATAGATCTCGAACAGGCCGGCGCCGCCCTGGCCGCCGCCGATGCACATGGTCACGACGCCCCACTTAGCCTTGCGGCGGGCGCCTTCCTGCAGCAAATGGCCGGTGAGACGAGCGCCGGTCATGCCGAAGGGATGGCCGATCGCGATCGAGCCGCCGTTGACGTTGTACTTGGCGGGATCGATGCCGAGCTTGTCGCGGCAATACAGGCACTGGCTGGCGAAGGCCTCGTTGAGCTCCCACAGATCGATGTCGTCGATCTTGAGGCCGGTGCGCTTGAGCAGCTTCGGGATCGCGAACACCGGGCCGATGCCCATCTCGTCCGGCTCGCAGCCGGCGGTGGCCCAGGCGACGAAGCGGCCGAGCGGCTTGAGGCCGCGCTTCTCGGCGTCCTTGGCTTCCATCAGCACCACGGCGGCGGCGCCGTCCGAGAGCTGGCTGGCATTGCCGGCGGTGACGAACTTGCCAGGGCCCTTCACCGGCTCGAGCTTTGCCAAACCTTCCATCGTGGTGTCGGGGCGATTGCATTCGTCGCGGTCGACGGTGTAGTCGACGATCGACTCGGCCTTGGTCTGCTTGTCGACCACCTTCATCTTGGTCTTCATCGGGACGATCTCGTCCTTGAACTTGTTCGCCTGCTGGGCCGCGGCCATGCGGCGCTGCGATTCCAGCGAGAACTCGTCCTGATATTCACGGCTCAGCTTGTAGCGCTCGGCGACGATGTCGGCGGTGTCGATCATCGCCATGAAGATGTCGGGAGCGACCTTGAGCAGCTCCGGATCGATCGATTCCTTCGGCGTGCCGCCGCCCGGGATTGAGATGCTCTCGACGCCGCCGGCGACGATGCAATCGGCGCCGTCGGAGCGGATCGAGTTCGCGGCCATCGCGATGGTCTGCAGACCCGACGAGCAGAAGCGGTTCACCGACACGCCGGCTGTGGTCTTCGGCAGGCCGGCGAGCAGCGCGGCCTGGCGGCCGATGTTCGGCGCGCCATGGGCGCAATTACCGAGATAGCAGTCCTCGACATAGTCCTTCTCGACGCCGGCGCGGTCCACCGCGTGGTGAATGGCGTGGGCCGCGAGCGACATCGGCGGCGTGATGTTGAACCCGCCGCGGCCGGATTTCGCCAGGCCCGTGCGCGCATAGGAAACGATGACGGCTTCACGCATTGTTTTCTCCCTTGTCGAATGATTTGGAACGGAGCGTCCTGACGCCATTGGTACACAAAGATTGCCGGGCGCGGGGAAATAAAACGCCGCCTCCCGGTGAAGGAAGCGGCGTTGTTCCGCGGGTCGGAATATGATGGCCGTCATCCCGGGGCGATGCGCACCGCTCCATCCACTCGTCATGCCCGGGCTTGACCCGCCTGCGCGGCCGAAGCCGCTTCGGCGCGGCGAAGGCCCGGGCATCCACGTCGATCCGCGCACATGGTAGGCGTGGATGGCCGGGTCAAGCCCGGCCATGACGAAGGTGAGAGTTGGATCAGAACGTCAGCGCCTTGGCCTGCTTGACCTGCGGCAGGGCCTGCACCTTGGCGAGCACGTCGGCCGGCACCACACCGTCGACCTCGACGAGGGCGATGGCATCGCTGCCCGGAGCGACGCGGCCGAGATGGAAGGTCGCGATGTTGATCTTGGCGTCGCCCAAAAGGCTCGCGAACTTGCCGATGAAGCCCGGCTTGTCCTCGTTGGTGACGTAGATCATCGACTTGCCGAACTCGGCATCGACGCGGATGCCCTTGACGTCAACGAGGCGCGGCTTGCCGTCGTGATAGACGGTACCGGAGACCGAGCGCTCCTGGCGTTCGGTCGCGACGGTGACGGTGATCAGGCTCTCATAGTCGCTCTGGGCGGCCCGCACGATCTCGTCCACCACCATGCCGCGCTCCTTGGCGACGACCGGCGCGGACACCACGTTGACCTCGCCGAGCATCGGCCGCAGCAGGCCCGACAGCACCGCGGAGGTGATCGCCTTGATCTTCATCTCGGCGACATGGCCCTCATAGGTGATCTCGACCTTGCGGATGCCGCTCTCGGTGAGCTGGCCGGCGAACGAGCCGAGCTTCTCGGCGAGCGCGATGAACGGCTTCAGCTTCGGCGCTTCTTCCGCGGTGATCGAGGGGAAGTTGACCGCATTCGAGATCGCGCCGGTGAGCAGGTAATCCGACATCTGCTCGGCGACCTGGAGCGCGACGTTCTCCTGCGCTTCGGTGGTGGAGGCGCCGAGATGCGGCGTGCAGATCACGTTGGGGTGGCCAAACAGCACGTTGGAGGTCGCCGGCTCCTCGACGAAGACGTCGAAGGCGGCACCCGCGATGTGCTTGGAATTGAGCGCATCGACCACCGCCTGCTCGTCGACGAGGCCGCCGCGGGCGCAGTTGATCAGGCGCACGCCCTTCTTCATCTTGGCGATCGCGGCCGCGTCAATGATGTTCCTGGTCTTGTCGGTGAGCGGCGTATGCAGCGTGATGAAGTCGGCGCGCTTGAAGAGATCGTCGAGCTCGACCTTCTCGACGCTGATGTCCTTGGCGCGTTCCGGCGACAGGAACGGGTCGAACGCGATCACCTTCATGCGCAGGCCGAGCGCGCGGTCGGCGACGATCGAGCCGATATTGCCGCAGCCGATGACGCCCAGCACCTTGCCGGTGATCTCGACGCCCATGAAGCGGTTCTTCTCCCATTTGCCGGCCTGCGTCGAGGCGTCGGCCTGCGGGATCTCGCGGGCGAGCGCCAGCATCAGGGTGATGGCGTGCTCGGCGGTCGTGATCGAATTGCCGAACGGCGTGTTCATCACGATGATGCCCTTGGCGGTGGCTGCCGGGATCTCGACATTGTCGACGCCGATGCCGGCGCGGCCGATCACCTTCAGCCTGGTCGCCTTCTCGAGGATCTTGGCGGTCGCCTTGGTCGCGGAGCGGATCGCCAGGCCGTCGTAATTGCCGATGATCTCGGCGAGCTTGTCCTTGTCCTTGCCGAGATTGGGCTGGAAGTCGACCTCCACGCCGCGATCCCTGAAGATCTGCACGGCTGCGGGCGAGAGCGCGTCGGAAATGAGAACTTTCGGTTTGGTCATTTGTGTGATCCGTGGTGCGAACTGCATTTACGGAAGGTCACCCGCGGGCAAAAGCGCGAAGCGCGTCTTCGCGCTAGAGACCCGCGGGTCCATCGTTCTTGATGGATGGATGGCCGGGTCGAGCCCGGCCATGACGAGATTGAGTCGGAGCGCGTTACGCTGCCTTGGCCAGCGTGGCCTTGGCCTCGGCGAAGGCCCAGTCGATCCACTGCGTCAGCAGCTCGACGTCCTTGGCTTCCACCGTGGCGCCGCACCAGATGCGCAGGCCGGCCGGCGCATCGCGGTAATAGGCGAAGTCGTAGCCCGCGCCTTCCTTCTCGACGAGGGCCACCAGCTTCTTGCTGAACTCCGCTTGCGCGTCCTCGGACAGCGAGGTGATCGCGGGATCGGTGAACTTCAGGCACACCGAGGTGTTGGAGCGGATCGAAGCGTCCTTGGCGAGGAAGTCGATCCAGGGTGTCTTCGCCTTCCAGTCGGCCAGCACCTTGGTGTTGGCGTCGGCGCGCGCGATCAGCGCCTTGAGGCCGCCGATCGACTTGGCCCAGTTCAGCGCATCGAGATAATCCTCGACGCAGAGCATCGACGGCGTGTTGATGGTCTCGCCAACGAAGATGCCTTCGTTGAGCTTGCCGCCCTTGGTCATGCGGAAGATCTTCGGCAACGGCCAGGCCGGCTTGTAGGTCTCGAGCCGCTCCACCGCCCGGGGCGACAGGATCAGCATGCCATGCGCGGCCTCGCCGCCGAGCGCCTTCTGCCAGGAGAAGGTGACGACGTCGAGCTTGGGCCAATCGAGCGCCTGCGCGAACGCGGCGGAGGTGGCGTCGCAGATGGTCAGGCCTTCGCGGGCAGAGCTGATCCAGTTGGCATCAGGCACGCGTACGCCCGACGTGGTGCCGTTCCAGGTGAAGACGACGTCGGTCTTGGGATCGACCTTCGACAGATCCGGGATCTCACCGTAAGCCGCATTGAGCTTGGTGACGTCCTTGAGCTTCAATTCCTTGACGATATCGCTGACCCACCCCTCGCCGAAGGATTCCCACGCGAGCGTGGTGACGGGCCGTGCACCGAGCAGCGACCACAGCGCCATCTCGACCGCGCCGGTATCGGAGGCCGGCACGATGCCGATGCGGTAGTCGGCGGGGACCTCGAGCACTTCGCGCGTCAGGTCGATCGCGAGCTTGAGCTTGGTCTTGCCGATCTTCGCGCGATGCGAGCGGCCGAGAGCTGCGTCCTTGAGATTTTGGGCGTTCCAGCCGGGGCGTTTGGCGCAGGGGCCGGAGGAGAAATGCGGCACGGTCGGCCGCGAAGCGGGCTTCGCTACAGTCATGATCTACCCTTCCAGATAGTAAGCCTCCCGTTGGGGGGAGGTGTCCCGCCGCGGCTGATACGGGAATCGGGAAGGTCCGTCAAGGAAGTTCCGGGGCCTCACGTGCCAGTGATGGCGCGTCCGGTGCAATACCAGGGGCCTCGACGACGGCGAGCGCATTCAGCAAGTCCGTGGCATCGCTGATCAATTGCGCCGCCTTGCGGCGGCTGCCGACCTTCAAAATGCATTTGTCGTTGGCCTGCACGACGTAGCCGTTGCCGACCTTGATCATCGAATAGCTTGTCATCGAAATGTCCCAACCGAGCGAGCCCGGTGTCAGATACCCCCGTAGCACCCTTCGTTCCCTCATCAAGGTGAACGACGGAGCGGTAGTTTACCGGCTCTTAACGCGACGAATGAAAAGCCCGATTTCGCCGGCTGCGTAACGCCCGCGTTGCGCTGCTTCAAAAGCGGACGGTCATGCCGACGTGACTCGCCGCAAAACCGAGCCGCTTGTAGAAGCGCTGCGCATCGACGCGGGTCTGATGCGTCAGCAGCTCGACCAGATTGCAGCCGCGCGCCTTTGCTTCCGTCACGGCCCATTGCACCAATTTCTCGCCGATGCCGCGGCTGCGACAATCGGCGGCAACGCGAACGTCTTCGAGCAGGCCGCGCGATCCGCCTTGCGAGCTCAGGCCCGGAAGGATCGCGAGCTGCAGGCAGCCGACCACCCTGCCCGCGCTCTCGGCAACGACCAGCATGAGATTCGGATCGCGCTCGACCCGCGCGAATGCGTCGTAGTAGGAGGCCGGCAACGGATCCTCCACGCGCTCGCGCGCGCGGCCGATATGATCGTCGGCGAGCATCGCCACGATCGCGGCGACGTCCTCGCGGCGCGCGGGACGGATGGAGACGGCTTCGGCATTCATGTCAGATGACTCCGCACCTCAGCGCGCCGGCGGAAGGCCGAGAAACGCTTCGACTTCGCCGATCCAGCGGCGGATGGAGGCATAACGGCCGAGGTCGAAGCCGCCTTCATGCGCGAGGCGCGTATAGGCGAGCAGCGACACGTCGGCGAGCGACACCTCATCGCCGGCGACGACGCGGCTGGCGCAGAGATGCTGCTCCATGCGGTCGAGCGCCGCATAGCCGCGCTTGACCTTCTCAGGATCGAGCTCGGAGGCGTCCTTGCCGAGATAGACGAGGAGAACGCGGCACACGGCGATATAGGGCTCGTGGCTGTACTGCTCCCAGAACAGCCATTCGTCCATCTTGGCCGCCGTGAAGGCGTCGCGCGGGATGAGCGCGCTGTCGCGGGCGAGATAGCGGATGATGGCGTTGGACTGCGCCAGCGTGCGGCCGTCGTCGAATGCGATTGTGGGCACCTGGCCGGCGCCGTTCATCTTCAGGAATTGCGGCGTGCGCGTCTCGCCCTTGCTTGTGTCGATCTCGATCCACTCGTAGGGCAATGCGAGCTTGTCGCAGACCCACTTCACCTTGAGACAATTGCCCGAATTGCCGTCGCCGTAGATCTTCATCGCTGCCGCCCCGCTGTCGGAACGAGAGAGCATCAGGACGAAGCGAAGCTGTCAACAGGAAGCGGACCGCTCAGAACTTGTAGCCGAGGCCGACATGCGCGTTGTTCAGCGTCACCTGCGTGTTCATGACGGGAGAGAATCTCACATATTCATATTCGATGCGGGCGAACAAGCCGTCCCAAACGCAGTATTCGAGTCCGAGACCCGCGGTCCAACCCACTGCGTAAGTGTTGGTCCTTTGCTGACCTTGGGTGCCCGACTGCGCAGGAACGGGGGTCCACGCGCCAAGTGTCGTCGTCGTGTTGCCGAAGAGATCCGTCGTCGTCGTGTCCTGCCGCAGCGACACGCTGCTGGTTACGGTGCGTGAGACGTCCATTCGCCCGACGGCAGCGCCCATGAAGGCATAGGGCATGACGTTGCCGCCATCCCAACCCACGCGGCCGCGGAGCGTCACCATATCCTTGACTTGCGCCGCTGCGGCACCCGTCAGCGTCACGGCATAGTTGTTGGTGATGCCGGGGGCCCGCACCTCACCAGGTGGATTGACGATGACGAGCGAGTTGGTTCCCGACGTCGAAGTCGCCATGTTGTTGAAGTGGCTGTAGGTGCCCTCAAGACTGAGAACGGCATCGTACCATTGCCAGTTGCGGCCGACGAAGCCGCCGAAATTAGTGCTTTGAGTGTTGGCCTTCTTCAGCAGCGACCACGTCGAGGTCGGCCCCTGGAGTACACTGTCGCGGAAGATGTAGTTGGTGAGGCCGACCACGCTCTGGCTGAAATCCGTCGCGTCTGCGGTGTAGCCGGCATGACCGCCGACATAGAAGCCGTCCCAATTGACGGAAGTCTTCGACAGACCGTCTGTGAAGCCGCCGCGCAGCACGGGCAGGTCCGGCATGTCGGCCGCTTGCGCGGCAGACACCGTCCCCAACATCGCCGCCGCCAACACCAGCCTACGCATCACCACGCTCCATCGGACTCGAACTGTTGCGATGATCATCGCCTGTTAACCTTAACCAATGGTTGCGTCAGGGGCTCTCGCCGCTGCTCGCCATGAAAAATACGCAAAGCAAAACGGCGCAGGATGATCCCGCGCCGTTAAGAAGTCTTAAGCGATCAGCTGGCCGATCAGCCCTTGGTGACCAGCGGCGGCGGCGGCACGTAGGCCGGCGGGCTGTTGAGATCCCAGCGCACGCCGAGCTTGACGTCGTGCGAGGTGAGCTCCTTGATCTTGATCGAGGTCGGGCCCGAGGCGCTGTTGTCGAACAAGCGGAAGTTGCCTGGCGCCGCGTCGCCGAGGTTCATGTAGCTGTAGGCCAGTTCGACGGTGAACCCGGGATTGACCTTGTAGGCGAGACCGGCGTGAGCGGCCCAGGCGAAATTCCACTTTCCGTTATCGGCGAAGTAGGCGACGCTGTTGCTGAGCAGCGGGTTGAAGGACACGCCGTCGTCACGGAAGCCGCTGATCTTGTTGTAAGAGCCGCCGACGCCCGCGCCGATGAACGGCGTGATGCACCACCAGGTGCCGAGGTCGACATAGGCGTTCGCCATCACGACCCACTCGGACTTGCTGCCGCTGTAGTTGTTGACGCCGACGAAGCCGGGCCCGACGACATTGTCGCTGCCGTGCAGATTGGCTTTGCCCCGGTACTGGCCGATCACGTCGGCGCGGAACCAGTTGTTGAAGCGATAGCCGACGCCGAGATCGAACAGCGGCGAGGAGTCGAAGCCGAGGCCCTCGGTCGTCTTGGTGAACCCAGCCGGCAGGGTGCTCTCGATGCGCTTGGCGCTCTGGTTGGTCATGCCGATATCACCGCGCAGATACCAGCCGCCGAAATCGGCGGGCGGAGCCGGCGGCGCGTACATGGGAGGGGGGGCGGCGATCGGCATATCGGCGGCGAACGCCATCGACGAGATCAGGGTTGCCGCACCCGCGGCAAGGAGAGACTTAACGCTACGCATTGGCTTCGTCCTTATGGCCGGTGAGGCTAAATACGAGCGCCTCACGTTCTGGAAACTCACGGGGAGGACGATGGCAGCAAATGCTTAAGCGCCACTTAACCCTAATTTTTAAGGTTGATTTTTTGTCACCCCACACGCGGGCGCCGTGCGGAGCGTTGCAAGAATGCCGCGCAAAATGCGACATGCTGGCCGCATTCCCTAACGATGTCTGAAGCCGCAACGCGGCAAGAGAGGATGCGTTAACGCACCTGCCGCGGCAGCTTGGGCAGGAACACCGCGAGCAGCCCGATCGCCGGCAGATAAGCGCAGACCTGGTAGACGAACTCGATCGAGGTGTGGTCGGCGAGCTTGCCGAGCACGGCCGCGCCCAGGCCCCCGATGCCGAAGGCGACGCCGAAGAACACGCCGGAGATCATGCCGAAGCGGTGTGGCACCAGCTCCTGCGCGAACACGATGATCGACGACGTCGTCGAGGAGATGATCAGGCCGATGGCGACGCTGAGCACGGCGCTGGCCACGAGCCCGGCATAGGGCAGCGCCAGCGTGAACGGCAGCGCGCCGAGGATCGAAATCCAGATCACGATCTTGCGGCCGAAGCGGTCCCCCAGGGGACCGCCGAGAAACGCACCCACGGCGTTCGCCGCGAGAAAGACGAAGAGATAGATCTGGGCGGCCTGCGTCGACACGCCGAAACGGTCGATCAGGTAGAAGATGTAATAGCTCGACAGACTCGAGACGTAGAGCTGCTTGGAGAACAACAGCGCGACGAGCACGACAAGCGCGACCGCGACGCGGCGCGAGCTCGGCGCGCCGGGTTGGGTGTGGACGGGCGCCGCTCTCTTCGTCGTGATCTGCGGCGCGTACCAGCGCCCGATGCGCCAGAGAATCAGGATGGCGAGAAACGCGATCGAGGAGAACCAAGCGATGCTGCTCTGCCCGAACGGCACCACGATCAACGCGGCCAGCACCGGCCCCATCGAGGTGCCGAAACTGCCGCCGAGCTGGAACACCGATTGCGCAAAGCCGTAGCGCCCGCCGGAGGCGAGCCGCGCAATGCGCGCCGATTCCGGATGAAACACTGCCGAGCCGAGGCCGACCAGCGCGGCGGCGACGAGGATGACGAGATATTGGTGCGCGACGCTGAGCAGCAGCAGGCCGAAGAAGGTCGAGGCCATGCCGACCGCCAGCGAATAGGGCTGTGCCTTCTTGTCGGTGTAGTGCCCGACCACCGGCTGCAGCAGCGAGGCCGTGAACTGGAAAGCCAGCGTGATCATGCCGATCTGCGCGAAATCGAGCGCGTAGGCGTCCTTCAGGATCGGATACACCGAGGCGATCAGCGACTGCATGGTGTCGTTGAGGAAGTGCGAGACGCTGATGCCGGCGAGCACGATATAAGCGGGCCCCGCCGCCTTGGCGGCTGCCGGCGCCACGTCGGCAACGACGACGGGCTCGGTCAGCGTTTCCTCTGAGACGACGACAGGCTTGTTCAAAGCGGCAATCCCGGCGCGGCAGATTGCCGCGAGGTGCTGATTACGACGCAAGCGGCGGCGGGACCATCGTCAATCGCAAATGGCTGGGATGCGCGGGTGCTCTCGTAGCTTACCCTCCCCTGGAGGGGGAGGGTCGGCTCACATTGAGCGGAGCGAAATGTGAGACGGGGTGGGGTGATCTCTCCTCACGGGCACTGTTCGTGTGGAGAGATCACCCCACCCCGCTCGCGCTGCGCGCGATCGACCCTCCCCCTCCAGGGGAGGGTAAGAAAGTGCTTATGCCGCGGCCTGGCCCAGGGCCAAAACAATGGTGTCGACGATGTCCTCGACCAAAATGCGGTCCTCGCCTTCGCCCATGACGCGAATCACGGGCTCGGTGCCGGAGGAGCGGATCAAGAGGCGGCCGTGGCCGTTGAGGCGCTTCTCGCCGTCGGAGATCGCCGACTTGACGTCGGAATCATCGAGCGGCCTGCCGCCCTTGTGGCGGACGTTCTTGAGGATCTGCGGCAGCGGATCGAAGCGGTGGCAGACCTCGGACACGGGACGGCGCAGCTTCTGCACCACGGCGAGCACCTGCAACGCCGCCACGAAACCGTCGCCGGTGGTGGCGTAGTCGGACAGAATGATGTGGCCGGACTGCTCGCCGCCGAGATTGTAGCCGCCGTTCAGCATCTGCTCGAGCACGTAGCGATCGCCGACCGGCGTGCGCACGAGGTCGAGCCCCTGCCCGTTGAGGAAGCGCTCGAGGCCAAGGTTGGACATCACGGTCGCGACGATGCCCGGCCGCGACAGCCGGCCATCCTCCTTCCAGCTCTGCGCGATCACCGCCAGCAGCTGGTCGCCGTCGACGAGATGGCCGCGCTCGTCGACCAGGATGACGCGATCAGCGTCGCCGTCGAGCGCGATGCCGATGTCGGCACGCATCTCGCGCACTTTCTTCGACAGGGCTTCCGGCGAGGTGGATCCGCATTCCTTGTTGATGTTGAAGCCGTCGGGCTCGACGCCGATCGGCACCACGTCGGCACCCAATTCCCACAGCGCTTCCGGCACCACCTTGTAGGCGGCGCCGTTGGCGCAATCGATCACGACGCGCAGTCCCTCAAGCGACAGATCGCGCGGCAGGGTGCGCTTGGCGAATTCGATGTAGCGGTCATGCACGCCGTCGATGCGGCGGGCGCGGCCCAGACTGGCGCTCTGCGCGAGGCGCTTGTCGAGGGATTCGTCGAGCAGCTGCTCGATCTGCCGCTCGACGTCGTCGGAGAGCTTGAAGCCCTGCGGCCCGAACAGCTTGATGCCGTTGTCCTCGAACAGATTGTGCGAGGCCGAAATCATCACGCCGAGATCGGCGCGCATCGACTTGGTCAGCATTGCGACCGCCGGCGTCGGCATCGGGCCGACCAGCAGCACGTCCATGCCGACCGAGGTGAACCCTGCCACCATGGCGTATTCGATCATGTAACCGGACAGGCGGGTGTCCTTGCCGATCACGACCCGGTGGCGGTGGTCGCCGCGCTGGAACGCAAGGCCCGCGGCCTGGCCGACCTTGAGCGCGAGCTCCGGCGTGATCAGTCCGTTGGCGCGGCCCCTAATCCCGTCCGTCCCGAAATATTTGCGGCTCATATTGTCCCCCAAGGCAACAACCAGGGGATCCCCTTCGACAACCACGGGCTGCCCGGAAGGGCCCCGCATCCCTGATTTGCTGGGCTTCTTATAATGCCATCGCGGCTAACTTGGCTTCAAAAAATATGATGAATCATTACGGAACCGGTGCCGCGCCGGACCGATAAGATCTTGTTAACACAATAATTCCCGTGGGAACACCGCGCCCAAATGGAACCCGGCCCTAGCCGGTGCGCTTCACATGGCCGTCCGCGCGGCTGGGCGCCGGCTGCGTGACGTTGACGGGGTCGGAGCCGGGGAAGGTCTCCTCCAGTCCCTCTTCGAGCGCCTCCTCGAGATCGTGCTTCTCCTTGATCTCTTCCGGCGAAGGTCCTGCGTGCGGCTTCGTCATGGCACTCTCCTTCCAAAACGTTCTGCAAACGATTTGGCTGTGCATCCAACCATGCTAGATGACCCCGAAATCTTCCGATGCAAGACTGTTGGTACATGACGGGCCGGGGAAACGACATGAAGCATATTACCTGTATCGACGATCTTCGTACGCTGCATCAGCGGCGCGTGCCGAAGGCGTTCTTCGACTATTGCGACCGCGGCTCCTATGCCGAGGAGACGCTGCGCGCCAACCGCGAGGACATGCAGGCGATCAAGTTCCGCCAGCGCATCCTGGTCGACGTCTCCAAGCGCGACACCTCGACCACAATCCTCGGCGAGCCGTCGACCATGCCGCTGATCCTCGCGCCGGTCGGCCTGCTCGGCATGCAGCACGGCGACGGCGAGATCCACGCCTGCCGCGCCGCGCAGGCCGCCGGCATCCCGTTCACGCAATCGACGATGTCGATCTGCTCGATCGAGGACATCGCCGCCAGTGTCGAGAAGCCGTTCTGGTTCCAGCTCTACGTCATGAAGGACCGCGGCTTCATCAAGGAATTGATGCAGCGCGCGATCGCCGCCAAGTGCAGCGCGCTGGTGCTCACGGTCGACCTGCAGGTGATCGGCCAGCGTCACGCCGACATCAAGAACGGCATGACGGTACCGCCCGAATGGTCGCTGTCGAAACTGCTCGACTTCGCCAGCAAGCCGGCCTGGGTCTCCGGCGTGCTGCAAGGCAAGCGCCGCACCTTCGGCAACATCGCCGGCCACGTGAAGAACACCGAGGATCTCAACCGCCTTGCCGAATGGACCGCCTCGCAGTTCGACACCTCCTTGAACTGGAAGGACGTCGAGTGGGTCCGCAGCATCTGGCCGGGCAAGCTCATCATCAAGGGCATCCTCGACGTCGAGGACGCCGAGGAAGCCGCCAAGACCGGTGCGCAGGCGCTCGTCGTCTCCAACCATGGCGGCCGCCAGCTCGACGGCGCGCCGTCCTCGATCGAGGTCCTGCCGGAGATTGCGGACGCGGTCGGCGAGAAGATGGAGATCATGTTCGACGGCGGCATCCGCTCCGGCCAGGACGTGATGCGCGCGCTCGCGCTCGGCGCAAAGTCCTGCATGATCGGCCGCGCCTATGCCTACGGCTTAGGTGCCGGCGGCCAGGCCGGCGTCGCCAAGGCGATCGACATCATCCAGAAGGAGCTGCTCACCACGATGGGGCTGTGCGGCGTCAACCGGATCGACGAGATCGATGATCACGTGATTGCGGTGTGACACTCGTCATTCCGGGATGGTCCGAAGGACCAGACCCGGAATCTCGAGATTCTCAGGTGCGCAATTGCGCACCATAGTTCGCTTGCGCGCCCCGGAATGACTTCCGCCTCACATCGGTGGCGTCAGGCCGTCGCGGCCGACGCTGACGCGGCTGGTCTCGAACGAGCCGTCCGGCAATTGCTTCATGAAGGCGATGACCTTGGCGCCGGGCTTCAGCTCGGATTTGTCGCCGGGCACGAAAGTCACGACCGGCGTGTCGTCGGCGACGAACACCTTCTTCTCGCCGTCCTTGTACTTGACCAGCAGCGTGTGACCGTCATTGCCGACGACGCTCTCGGCCACGGTCGCATTGGTCATGCTGGAGTTGGGCTTGAGGTCCCAGGGTCGCGAGCCTTCGCCGGTGCCGCGCATGCTTTCCGGAAACACGTGCACCTCGACGGCGTTCTGGCTGCCGTCCGGTCCCGGCACGGTGGTCGCGCCGATGAACGAGCCCGGCTTGATGTCGGCGAGCGAAATCTTGGTAACGCCCGACACGTTCACGTCGGAGGCGAGGCGAAGCTTGACCTCCTCACCGCTGCGCGACTTGACCTGCATGGTGTCGCCATCGACGCTTTCGATGGTGCCGCGCACGCGCGTCGGCACCGGCGCTCTCTGGGCGAAGGCGCAATAGGTCGAGACCGCCACCATCGCGACGGCGATCAGTGGGCGTGTGAAGGTTGCACGTTGAACAGTCATGATGGTCTCCGATTGTCCCCAGGAATGGAGAACTCCGAAAGACCGGGTGCTATTCTCTCAAGACTTCGTGAGATCGGCCTCGACCAATGCACGCAGCTCGGCGGTGACCTCGGGCCGCCGCCCGAACCACAGCTCGAAGCCGCCCACCGCCTGATGCAGCAGCATGCCGAGCCCGTCGGCGGTCTTCAGACCGCGCGCGGTGGCCGCGGCGAGCAGCGGCGTCACCAGGGGAACGTAGACGAGGTCGGCGACGACGGCGTCTTGCGGCAGGCGCGCGACGTCGACATCGACCGAAGGCTGGCCATGCATGCCGAGCGAGGTCGTGTTCACAAGGAGCTTTGCACGCGGCAGCACGTCGCCGATCGCGTCCCACGACAGCGGATGCACGTTCGGCCCGAACTGCTGCGCCAGCGTCTCGGCCCGCGCAATGGTCCGATTGGCGACATGCACGCGTTTGATGCCGCGTTCCAGCAGGCCGAACACGACCGCGCGCGAGGAGCCGCCAGCGCCCAGCACGAGCGCCGCCTCGGCCATGTCCCAGCCCGGCGCGCTGGCGTCGAGATTGTCGATGAAGCCTTCGACATCGGTGTTGGTGGAGCGCAGCTCGCCCTCGGCAAACCACAGCGTGTTCGCAGCGCCGACGGCCCTGGCGCGCGCGTCGGGCGTCGACAGCGCCAGCACGGCTTCCTTGTGCGGGATGGTGACGTTGGCACCGACGAAGCCGCGCAGCGACAGCCGCAGCACGAAATCGCGCAAATCCTCCGGCGGCACCGCCTCGATGACATAGCCGCCTTCGATGCCGAGCGTGCGCAGCCAGTGATGGTGGATCAGCGGCGAGCGCGAATGCGCGGCCGGCCATCCGATCAGACAGGCTGCGGGGATCTTGGGCGCGGTCATCTTTCCCTCGGGTCGTTTCCGAGGCGATCCATTTCGCGTCGCGCCCGCTCTGTCAAGCGCGGCCGGTCAGCTCGCAGTCGGCCCGTCGGCGGCGCGGCCCTTGATGTCGGCGATGGCGCGCTCGAGGCTCGTGCGGTAGCGCGCGCGCGGCGGCGTGACGCCGTGGGTGAGCAGCGCGCGACGGACCATGGGCGAGGCCCCCGTGATGAACAGCCTGATGCCCTGGCGGTGCGCCTTGGCGGCGACGCGACCGAGCACGTTGGCCGCGGTCGAATCCAGGAACGGCACCGCGGCGAAATCGACCACGAAGGCCTTGCGCCTGTCGGCGACGCCATCAAGCACGCTGCCGATCGCCGAGGACGCGCCGAAGAAGAACGCGCCGGTGATGCGATAGACCAGCACGTCTTGGTCGACCGCAAGCGCGGAATCGTAGGGAACGCGGTCGCCATTGCCGTCGTCGGGACGATCGGCAACCATCAGCGGCGTGCGCTCCTCGATGCCGGTCATCTCCGCCATGCGATGGATGAACAGCACCGCGCCGAGCGCGAAGCCGACCAGGATGCCTTCGGTGAGATCGCGGAAGATCGTGAGCAGGAAAGTCGCGAGCAGCACCACGGCGTCGCCCCATGAGGAGCGCACGAGCGTCGCGAATTCGTGCTTCTCCGCCATGGTCCAGGCCACCACGACCAGCACCGCGGCGAGCGCGGCCAGCGGGATGTAGCTCGCCAGCGGCGCCGCGATCAGCATGAACAACAGCAGGAACACCGAATGCAGCATGCCCGCGAGCGGCCCGCGCGCCCCGGCGCGGATGTTGGTGGCCGTGCGCGCGATCAACCCGGTGACGCAGATGCCGCCGAACAGCGCCGAGCCGATATTGGCCGCGCCTTGCGCCACCAGCTCGCAATTGGAGCGGTGACGGCGGCCGGTCATGCCGTCGGCCACCACGGCCGACAGCAGCGATTCGATCGCCGCCAGCAGCGCAAACGCGATCGCATCCGGCAGCACCGCCCTTGCCTTCTCCAGCGAGAACGCGGGCAGCACTGGGGAGGGCAATTCGCGCGGAATGCCGCCGAAACGCGAGCCGATCGTTTCCACCGGCAGCGAGAACACAGCACATATCACGGCCGCGAACACGACCGCGATCAGGATGCCCGGCCAGGACGGCCGCCAGACCCGCAAGGCCGCGATGATGGCGATGCTGACGAGCGCGACGACAACCGCCGAGGGATTGACGGTGTGCAAGGCGCCCGCGAGTGCGGCGAGCTTCGGGACGAACTCGCTGGGCTCTTTGCCCGCGAGCGTGATGCCCGAGAGGTCGCGGAGCTGGCTGGCGAAGATGATGACGGCAATGCCGGCGGTGAAGCCGACCGTGACGGGATAGGGAATGAACTTGATGTAGGTGCCGACCCTGAGCAGCCCCGCGCCGATCAGGAACAGCCCCGCCATCATGGTGGCGAGGATGACTCCGTCGACGCCGTGCCGCTCCGCGGTCGCCGCGACCAGAACGATGAACGCGCCGGCAGGACCGCCGATCTGGAACCGGCTGCCGCCGAGCAGGGAGACGATGAAGCCGCCGGCGACGGCGGTGTAGAGGCCGCGGTCCGGCGTCACGCCCGAGGCGATCGCGATCGCCATCGACAGCGGCAGCGCGACGATCGCAACCGTGAGGCCGGCGAAGACGTCGGCGCGGAAATCCGCGAGGCCGTAGCCTTCGCGCCAGACGGTGACGAGCTTCGGCAGATACAGTTCGGCAAACGTCGGCTGACGCAGCTGGTGCAGCCGGCTCGCCTGATCGCTTGTGATGCTCATGTCGCAAGGTGCTCCGCTGGCCCCACAATGCTCCGAAGCATCGTGCGTCCCGAGGTGCGACGATGCGCTAGTCAATCTTGATCCCGGGCACGATCAATGCGCGATCATGTTCCGACGCGGCGCGGCGGCCCCGGCTCCTTCAGGCGAACACCGCGTCCGCCGCTGTCGCTGCGGGCCTGTTCACCGATCAGCTCGACGCCGGCCCGGTCGAACGCCTCGACCACCTTGGTCAGGGTCTCGACCACGCCACGAACATTGCCGGTCGAGGCCTCCATCCGCTGGATGGTCGGCAGCGACACGCCCGCAAGCTCGGCCAGGGTTTTCTGGTCGATGCCGAGCAACGCGCGGGCTGCCCGCATCTGGAACGAGGTGATCACCTTGGTCTCACGTATCAGAGTTTATAAGTGATATTTGGAGCATATACAATGATGTAAAATATATCACCTAGGGGCAGACGCAAGCGCGTCCTCCGTCATTGCAGTCTTGCGCAATAGCTCCGCTCTCGTGCCCCAGACGCGGCGCAGCACGACGTGATGCGCTACAGAGCCGGGGCCCATGCGGCAGCGAGCTCCGTGGCTTTTGCTCTGCGCAGCAATGCTACGCATGCAGCGCGTCCGGGACACGTTGTATGGCTCCGCCCTCTCCCCGTAAGAACGGGGAAAGGGAGAGAGAGGGCGTGCGTCCCTAACTGCGCGAGAGACAGACTCACGCCGCGTGCTGATGGGCGGCGATAATCTGGTCGGCGGCGCGGCCAGTGACTTCGGCCATGTGGTCGAACTGGCGCGTGAAGCTGCCGGCGCCGGCGGTGGCCGAGCGCAACTCCACGATCAGCTCGCCGATCTCCGCTTCCGGCATCATGGCGCGGACACAGTCCCAGCCGGTCCAGCCTTCGCGGGTGTCGAAGCCGAGAATCTGCCCGCGTCGCGCCGACAGGATGGCGTTGATCTTGGCGGTAGCGTCGGTCGGGCAGACGATCTCGACCACGTGGATCGGCTCCAGCAGCACCGGCTGACATTGCGGCAGGCCTTCGTTGAGCCCGACCCGCGCTGCCGTGCGGAAGGCGAGATCGGAGCTATCGACGCTGTGATAGGAGCCGTCGGTCAGCGTCACCTCTACGTCGGTGACAGGGAAACCGAGCGGACCGCGCGCCAGGCCATCGACGACGCCCTCCTCCACCGCCGGGATGTAGTTGCGCGGCACCGCACCGCCCACCACCGTCTCGGCGAATTTGAAGCCGTCACCGCGCGGCAGCGGCTTGATGTCGAGCACGACATCGCCGAACTGGCCGTGGCCGCCGGACTGCTTCTTGTGACGGCCGCGCTGGGTGATCGGCTTGCGGATGGTCTCCTGATAGCCGATCGCAGGCGGATGCGAGGTGACCTTGACGCCGAAGCGGTCGCGCAAGCGCTCGCTGGCCACACGCAGGTGCATCTCGCCCTGGCCCCACAGCACGGTGTCGTGGGTCTTGGCGTTCTGCACGATCATGAGCGAGGGATCCTCCTCATGCAGGCGCATCAAGGCCTGGCCGAGCTTGACGTCGTCCTTGCGGTCGGTGGCCGCGACCGAGATCGCGAGCACCGGCGGCGTCGGCTCGATCGTGATCAATGCCGAGGGCGGCGTCTTGCCGTTCGAAACCGTGTCACCGGTCTTGACCGGATCGAGCTTGGCGAGCGCCACGGTGTCGCCGGCTTCGGCCGAGGCACGCTTGGTGTCGTAGGCGCCGTTGACGGCGAGGATGCCGGAGATGCGCCCTGCGCCGCCGGACGAGGATTGCAGCGTGGCACCGTCGTCGAGATGGCCGGCGAGCAGCCGCGTCAGCGACAGCTTTCCGCCGTGCTGCGAATGCAGCGTCTTGAAGACGTAGCCGAGCGCGTCTTTGGTCTCGGTTACGCCGAGACGTGTTGCGGTCTCCGCGACGCCGGGCGCCTCGTGACGCAGCGCCTTCATCAGGCGCAGCACGCCGTTCTCGCGCGCGGCGGCGCCGAGCAGCACCGGGCAAATCAGCCCCTCCCGCAATTCGCGGGCGAGATCGTCGAAGACGGCGTCGCGCGGCGGCTGGATGTCCTCGAGCAGCTGCTCCATCAGCGCATCGTCGTGATCGGCGAGCTTCTCCAGCATCGAGAAGCGGGCTTCCTTTTCGCGATCGAGATCGCCGCCTTCGAGCGCGATCACCTCGGAGGCCTTGTGCTCGCGATAGATGAAGGCGCGCTCCAGCGCGAGATCGACGAAGCCCTCGATTAGCTCACCCTTCCAGATCGGGATCTGGCGCAGCACCAACGGCACGCGCGAGGCGGGCTGCAGCATCGCGAGGGTCTCGCGGATGCGCTCGTTCGCGCGGTCGATCTTGTTGAGGAACAGGAAACGCGGGATCTTCAGCTCCTCCAGCTCGCGCAGGATGATCTGAAGCTGCGGCAGCTTCTTCTCGTCGGCCTCGCAGACCACGATTGCGGCGTCGACCGCAGGCAACGCGGCGCGCATGTCGTGGGCAAACTCGATGGAACCGGGACAATCGAGGAATGTGTAGCTGTCGCCCATGAAACTCGTGGTGGCGGCAGTGAGGCCGACGGTCATCTTGTGATCACGGGCCTCCGGCGTGGCGTCGCCGACGGAAGTTCCGGCATCGACGCTGCCGGCGCGCGGGATTGCACCCGTTCGCGCCAATATTGCTTCCAGAAGTGTGGTTTTACCGCTTTGGAAAGGGCCCACCAGCGCGATGCACCGTGGACCTCGGGGACTTCTGACGTCTTGTCCCATTCGCCGCCTCCTTGGTGTGGAGCTCGGCCCGTGATTGGGTCGGCAAACGCCGATGCTCTGCCCCTCCCTTAGATTTGGCAAGCATCAAACGTCGCTGCGGTGCGTCGTCAGTGTTCCACCTCTCCCCAGCGGGGAGAGGTCGGATTGCTATGGCGCGCAATTGCGCGCCTGAGCAATCCGGGTGAGGGGCCGCGGCATAGAGTGAGACCTTAACCCCTCACCCGGATCGCATCTTTGATGCGATCCGACCTCTCCCTTCGGGAGAGGTGAAGCAGCACCGCCCCAGGCGCTCAACGGCCCGGACGGAGTTCCAGACTCTCGAGGCCCGCAGCGACGTTGAGGCCGACCTGGCCCTGCACGCTGAGCGGCTGGAGCGCGATCGAATTGTTGGAGCCGCCGACCAGCACGTTGCCGCCGAGGCCGACGCCGATCGAGGCGCTGCCCTGCGCGCCGGCGTAATTGCCGGCGAGGTCGCCGGGGCCGAGCCGGTCGACCGGCGCGAACACGCCCCAGGCCAAAGCCGTCTCCTGGGTGATACCGATGTCGAGGCCGACCTTGCGGATGGTCGCGACATAGCGGTCGTCGGGCAAGCCGTCGGCGCGCAACACGCAGCCGAGATGGGTCACCGACCCCACGATGAAGCCGACGCTGGCGCCGCCGCGGCATTCGAGCACGCCGACCCGCGCCATCCGCTGCTGCGCGCCAGCGTTCACGACGGAGGCAATGAGGCCGGCAGCGGCGAGGCCGGCGAAGAGGAACGAACGGCGCATGAAATATCTCCCGCGATGATGTGATGCGAGCAGAGAGAGCGCCCCACCCGTGTTGCGCGTCTATGCCACAAGAGCCGCGGCCGTGCCAGATCGCACGCGTTTAGAATCGAACTTGCGGAGAGAGGCCCCTCACCCCACCCTCTCCCCGTAAGAACGGGGCGAGGGAGCGAGAGAGCGAGGCGTCCCTCACGATGCAAACGAGCGACCGTCAGGCGCTACTTGAACCTCTCCCCGCACTTCCGCGGGGAGAGGTCGGATCACATCGCAGATGTGATCCGGGTGAGGGGCCGGGCACAACGCCGACCGGAAACAAAGTCCGTCCGACTGCGCTTATAGAAACACCAACAAAAAAGGCCCGCCGAAGCGGGCCTTTGCAATTCGCACTGTCTTCGGCTTACCGCAGATTGCCGCAGAAGCGCTGGATGCGCTTGCAGGCGTCTTCGAGGTCCGAGGTCTTGGTCGCATAGGAGATGCGGAATGCCGGTCCAAGGCCGAAGGCCGAACCCTGCACCACGGCGACGCCTTCGGTCTCCAGGAGCTCGGTGACGAACTGCTCGTCGTTCGAGATCACGTTGCCCGACGGCGCTGTCTTGCCGATGGTGCCGGCGCAGGACGGATAGACGTAGAACGCGCCCTCGGGGCGCGGGCATTCGATGCCGCTGGCCTGGTTGAGCATGGAGACGACGAGGTCGCGGCGCTCCTTGAACACCTTGTTGTTGGCGGGAATGAACTCCTGCGGACCGTTCAGCGCCTCGACGGAGGCCCATTGCGCGATCGAGCACGGGTTCGAGGTCGACTGCGACTGGATCGTCGACATCGCCTTGATGAGCTGAGCGGGGCCGCCGGCATAGCCGATGCGCCAGCCGGTCATGCAATAGGCCTTGGAGACGCCGTTCACCGTGAGCGTGCGGTCGTAGAGACCGGGCTCGACCTGCGCGACGGTGGTGAACTGGAAGTCGTCATAGACGAGATGCTCGTACATGTCGTCGGTCATCACCCAGACGTGGGGATGCTTCATCAGCACGTCGGTGAGCGCTTTCAGTTCCGAACGCGTGTACGCAGCTCCGGTCGGGTTCGACGGCGAGCACAGGATGACCCATTTGGTCTTCGGCGTGATCGCGCGCTCGAGCGCTTCGGCCTGGAGCTTGAAGCCGGTCGCGGCGGTGCAGACCACCGGCACCGGCTCACCGCCCGCGAGTGCGACCATCTCGGGATAGCTGACCCAATAGGGCGCGGGAATGATCACCTCGTCGCCCGGATTGATGGTCGCCATCAACGCGTTGTAGAGCACCTGCTTGCCGCCGGTGCCGACGATGATCTGGTTCGGCCTGTAGGCGACGCCGTTCTCGCGCTGAAACTTCGCGATGATGGCTTCCTTCAGCTCGGGGATGCCGTCGACCGCGGTGTACTTGGTCTTGCCGGCTTCGATGGCGCGGATCGCCGCCAGCTTGATGTTGGCGGGCGTGTCGAAGTCGGGCTCGCCGGCACCGAGGCCGATGACGTTGCGTCCCGCCGCTTTCAGCGCGCGTGCTTTATCCGTGACCGCGATGGTCGCGGACGGCTTCACACGGTCGAGCGCAGCGGCAAGGAAGGACATCATCATCTCCTGGCGAGCGTCGTGAAGCCCTTCGCCTCACGACTCTGATTGTGGGAATGAGCCACCCTAAAACGTGTGCCGCTGCGCCGCAAGAAACTTCGGCCCGATCGCGGAAAAGTTTACGATTTGGCGCGCTCCGAGGCGCGATTTCCCGCAATATTGCGCAACTTTGCCGGCCAAACCCCTCATATCCGGCAAGGCCTGTCCTCGGAGCAATTTCAAGCTCCCTCGCGATCAAAACAGAAGGTCGTCATGGCCGGGCTTGTCCCGGCCATCCATGTTCTTGGTGCGGCATCGCTAAGACGTGGATGGCCGGGACAAGCCCGGCCATGACGATGCGGAGGTTTCAGCGGCTTAGCGTTGGCAGCTCCACCGTCTTCGCACCACGCACGGCGCAATGCCTCCACGCATTGACGCAAGCGTGAACTGAATTGCATCGTCGCGGAAATGATCTTCCTTGGCATTGCAGTGCGGTAGGGTTTTCGAGTTTTTCTATCGGCCGGCTCTTGCGGCGGATTCGCATCGGCATCATTGTTTAGCCGCCTCGCGCGGCAACGAGCGCCGCGTTTTCCTGTCCTCGGATCCGAACGCCAGAATGTACAAACTCTATTCGATGCAACGCTCGGGCAACAGCTACAAGGTCCGCCTTGCGCTGGCGCTGCTCAACCTGCCTTACGAAGCGGTGGAGGTGGACATTCTGCGCGGCGAGAGCCGCACGCCGGATTTCCTCGCGAAGAACCCGTCGGGGCAGGTGCCGCTGCTCGAGGTCGGCGAGGACCGCTATCTCGCCGAATCCAATGCCATCCTGTGGTACGTCGCCGTCGGCACGCCGCTCGCGCCGGAAAACCGCATCGACCGCGCCGAGGCACTGCAATGGATGTTCTTCGAGCAGCACGCGCTCGAGCCGAACATCGGTGCAGCCTATTTCTGGCTGTCGCTGGTCAAGGGCGGCCGCGACCTGCAGACCCATTCGCTGGAGGACTGGATGGAGCGCGGCTATGGCGCGCTCCAGGTGATGGAGAACCACCTCAAGACCAATGCCTATTTCGCCGCGCGCCAGCTCACGGTCGCCGACATCGCGCTGTACGGCTACACCCACCTCGCCGAACGCTGCGATTTCGACCTCCAGGCCTTCCCGGCGATCCGGGACTGGCTGAAGCGCGTCGAAGCCACGCCCGGCTTCGTCACGATGGATTGGCGCCCCGCCGACATCGACGACCCCGCCAGCATCGCCGCGAGCGCCTGACGGCGTGTCCCGCTCCGGCGAATAGCGGGCATAAGGCTATCTTTGCCGCAATCCCGCCACTTTCGGCGCGGTCGCCGCCGCAATGTTGCCGGTTGAAACTGGGAAATTCTGGAAAGTCGCGGGTGATTCGCTCGCGTGTTGAAGGATTTAGACCATGATGCGGGCGTCCGGCACAGCGGGGTTTCAGAGCCCATCCGCTACCGTCGCGTCTTCCCGGCTCACCCATGCTGTCGCGGCCTCGCTCGCCGTCGCCGCGCTCTCGCTGTGCCTGATCGTCACCCTGACGGTGCTGTCGACCAAGGCGACCATGGCGATGGGCCTGCCGGTCTGATTCCCGTTTCATCCTGGACCAGCCTTCAGGGCGCCGTGCGGCCCGCGCCGACCGGCATCGCGACAGGACGTCGATGAAATCACCTGTGGTAGTCGTTGCGATCACCCTGACTGCGGCCATCCTGGTCGCGGCCTCGCTGTTGATCATCGTCGGCACGCGCAAGGGCGCGGGCACCTCGACGCTGAATGCGCCGACGCTGCAGCAGCGCGTCAAGCACGCGCACATGGTCTAAAATCATCCGAAAGCCTTACGCTTGCGCGCAAGCGCGCCTTAAGCACGCTGCACGAAATCGCATCGCCGCCACGCAACAATCGTCAGTGTTGCGCCCTTACCTCGTTCGGGAGGAGCGAGACAGGTCCATGCGGTTTGGATGGCGTGTGATCTCCGGTCCGGCGCTGATGGCAGCGGCCCTGCTGCTGGCGATGCTGCTCGATCGCTTCGTCCCCGCGCCCTCGCCCGCCCCGCTGTTCGTCGGCATCGTGGCTCTCGCCGGCGCGCTCGCAGGTCTCGCCTCCGCCGTGACGACCGCGATCGTCGCGGTGATTGGCGCGGCACTGTTCTTCCTCAATCGCGACGGCGTTTCCGGCCACGGCGCCACCGATCTGGTGCAGCTCGGGCTTCTGGCTGTCACCGCTTTCGGCACCGCCGGCATCACCGGGCTGATGCGCGAGCGGCTGCTCGGCAGCTTCGCGGCCGAGCGCCGCAGCCACACCATCGCCGCACGGCTGTCGGCCGCGCTCGACCAGGTCGATATCGGCATCGTGCTGCTGGATGCCGAAACCCGGGCCGAATTCATCAACCGCGCGTTCCGCGACTATTTTGCGGTGCCGGACGAGATCGCTGACGCGAGGCCCCCCTTCATCGCGCTGATGTATCACGGCCGCGACACCGGCGCATTCGAGCTGCCCGAGGACGAGCTCGGCACCTTCATCGCCCAGCGCATGGAGATGGTGCGGGTCGGCGATGCCACGCCGATCAACATCAAGCTGCGCAACGGCGAGGTGCTGCGCTTCGTCTGCACCGCACTACCCGACGGCGGGCGGATGCTGAGCTACACCCCGGTGACCGACCTGGTGCGCCACACCGATGCGCCGGCGAGCGCCGACTATTACCGCTCGCTGCGCGATCCCGCGAACCGCAAGCTGATCCGGTCCTTGCGCGTTGCAGAGTAGAGCGTGTTGAATTCAAGCTCCGCTGGTTGCTTGAGGTTCACCTCTCCCCAGCGGGGAGAGGTCGGATTGCGCAGCAATCCGGGTGAGGGGCCGCGTCAATCGGTGAGAGCGTAACTCCTCACCCGGATCGCATCTTGCGATGCGACCCGACCTCTCCCTACGGGAGAGGTGATCCGAATTCTGAGCCGGCACCGACTCAACCAATCCTCATCTTGACGCGATTGATTGCCTCGCCCTTCATCACGTATGAAGGATACTTCATCGATCGCGGAAATTCTCATGTCGCTCATCATTCGCGCCGTCACCAGGCTGGATTACGATCAATGGCTGCCGCTGTGGGACGGCTACAACGCCTTTTACGGCCGCTCCGGTCCGACCGCGCTCGCGCCCGAGATCACGCGAATGACGTGGCAGCGCTTCTTCGATGCCTATGAGCCGATGCATGCGCTGGTCGCCGAAAGCGATGGCCGCCTGCTCGGGCTGACGCATTATCTGTTCCATCGCAGCACCACCGCGATCGAGCCGTCCTGCTATCTGCAGGACCTGTTCACATCAGAGGCCGCGCGCGGCAAGGGCGTCGGCTCGGCACTGATCCATGGCGTCTACGAACGGGCGAAGCTGGCGGGATCGCCGCGCGTCTACTGGCAGACGCACGAGACCAATGTCACGGCGCAGCGCCTGTACGACAAGGTCGCGGAGCGCTCCGGCTTCATCGTTTATCGCAAGATCTTCTGAGTCGGAGGGCTGTGGATAACTCCGCCTGTCACCCGCGCGTAACACAGCAAGGCTACGCTGCCCCTGCGTCTGGTCAGGCCCCCGTCACCGATCATGCGCCCCAAGCGGTCCCCGTCAGTCGCCGCGTCTGACAGGGGCCGCATTTTTTTGCTGGCCGCGCTACTTGGCGCCGCGCGCCACGGTCTGCATCACTTCGAAGCCCTCAAACTGAGGATGGCCGAGATAAAGCGGCTTGTTGTCGCCGGCCTTGTGATGCGCTGCGCGAAACGCTTCCGACTTGGTCCAGGCCTCGAACACCGCATAATTCGCCCATACGGTGTGCGAGGCGTACAGCGTGTGGTCCTCGGCTTCCGGGCCGCGCAGCAGATGAAACTCGATGAAGCCCGGCACCTTGTCGAGATGGGTATCGCGCGTGAGCCAGACCTGCTCGAAGGCAGCCTCGGAGCCCTTGGCGACGCGGAAGCGGTTCATGGCGATGTACATGGTGTGGTGTCTCCTGATGCTGCGCCATTATCTCGTCATTCCGGGACGCGCCGCAAGGCGCGGGCCCGGAATCCATTTTGAGGCAAAACCCGTGGATGAATGGCTTCTCAGATGCGCAATTGCGCATCATAGTTCGCGCTTTCGCGCGCCCCGGAATGACGGCTTACACGACCAGCCCCTTCATCGGCCTTGCGCTTGCGCTGTCGGGAAACACCGTCTCGGCCAGCACGCGATCGGACAGGCCGAACTGGTCTTGCAGCACACCTTTGATCACCGAGCGCAGATCCGTCGTCGGCTTGAGGTCGCGGCCCTCATACAGGTTCGCGAGCTTGAGGCCCGGCCAGTCCGCGATGACGCGGCCGCCTTGCACCGCGCCGCCGGCGAGCAAGGCGACCGTGCCGGTGCCGTGATCGGTGCCGTCGGTGCCGTTGATGCGCGCGGTGCGGCCGAACTCGGTGGCGACGACCACGACGGTGTCGCGCCAGCGATTGCTTAAGCCGCTCTCGAACTCGGCGAGCGCGCCGTCGAGGCCGCCGAGCAGGAAGGCGAGGCGCCCCACAGGGCCGCCTTCATTGGCATGCGTGTCCCAGCCGTCGAAGGCGAGCGCGGCGATGCGCGGGCCGTCATCGGCCGCCATCAGCTTTGCGGCGCCGCGCGCGACCTGCCGCATCTGTGCGACGGCGTTGCCGCGCGCAGCTTTCATGTGGTCGCCGCTCGCCGCCTTGTCGAGCTGGAGGCCTTGCGACAATGCGGAGGCCAGCGCGGGATCGCGATGGCGGTAGAGTTCGACCAGGCGCATCGCGGTGTCGTCATCGGCCTGCGGCAGTGCGACCGGCGCCCAGCCGACGGTGGGCGCGCTGCCGCGCAGCACCAGCGGCGTGGTGGGGCCGACCGCAAGCCCGCTCGACACGCGCTCGCCGCGCGGCAGCGCTTCCAGCGCGCGGTTGAGCCAGCCGGATTGCACGCGGCCGGGACCGGCATAGCCGCTTTCGAGCACGTCCTGGCCGTCGAAGTGCGAGCGGTCGCGATAGGGCGTCGCCACCGCGTGGATCACCGCCGCGTGCTTGTCGCGATACATGCGCGCAAACTCCGGCATCGCCGGATGCAACGCGAAGAACGAGTCCAGCATGATCGCGGGATGGGCACCGTCGGCCGCAAGCGCGATCGATCCGTGCAGGCCGGCATAATCGGGATCGCCGAGCGGCGCGACGGTCGAAAGACCGTCGAGCGCGCCGCGCAGGATCACCACGATCAACCGCGGATCGCGCCCGTCGGCCGCGCGGGTGAATTTCGGCAGGTAAGCCCAGGCCGCAAAGCAGGCGCCGCCGAGCAGGAGACCACGGCGCGATGTGAGAAGCCGGTTCTCGACGCAGTCGGTCATCATCATCTCCTCTGCATTTCCGGCGACATCAACAGCAGCGCCAGCGCCTGCTGCCGCGACTCCGCGCGCTCGATGGTCCGCCGCGTCTCGGCCGAGGCGGCATCGGCGGCGGCGAATTCCAGCAGGTCGAGCGGATCGATGTTGTTGCCGAGCCGCGCGCCGATCTGCGCCGCGATGTCGAGCCTGAGCTTGATGCCTTCAGGCGCGGCCCAGGCGGCGTTGGTATCAGGAAAGCCGTTGGGGCCCGGCGGCGACCACAGCGGCTGGCCGAGCAGATTGAGGTTGTTCAGATAGGCACCGGGATCCTCCGGCACGCGTGCCAGCAGCCGGCCGCTCGCAACCAGGAAATCGTATGGCGAGCGCATCTTGGTGAGCGGCGCCTTCCATGCTTCATCGGAATCGACCAGCGCCGTCGCCAGCGCCTTGAGATCGCCGTCGGTCTTGACGAAGACGTCGCGCAGGCGCGCAACGAGCGCCGGCGGAGGCTCGTCCGCGACGAAGTGACGGACGAACTTGGTTGCGATGAAATTCGCCGTCGAGGGATGCCGCGCGAGATCGGCGAGCGCGGCTTCGCCCTGTGCGAGGCCGGCCTGATCATAGGTCTTGCCGAGCAGGACCTGCGGCCCGGGCTGATGCGCATTGGCGTTGAAGACGAAGGAGCCGGGGAGCCCGAGCTGCCCTTGCCTGCCGGCAAAGGTCCAGCCGGTGATGATGCGCGCGAGCGAGGTGACGTCGCCTTGCGTGTAGCCGCCGCCGACGCCGAGCGTATGCAGCTCCATGATTTCGCGCGCGAGATTTTCGTTCAGCCCGCGCTTGCGGTTTTGCCCCGCGCGCGAGTCAGGTCCAAGCGATTGCTGGTTGTCGAGGAAGAACAGCATCGCCGGATGCTGCTCGACCGCCCTCAGCATGTCGGCGAAGCGCCCGAGCACGTGCGGCCTGATCGCCTCGCGCTCGAACGCGCCGGCCCAGATCCGCGCCAGCTCGCCCTTGCTGGCGGAGATGCAGAAATGATTGGACCAGAACACCACGAGGCGCTCGGTGAAGCCGCACTCGGCAAGCGTGGCGCGCTGCAACCGCGCCAGCGCCTCGGCGCGAAAGGTTTTCTGGATCACGTTGAGCGGCTGCGGCGCGGGCTTGGCGGCGGGCTGCGGCGCGGCCGCGTTCGGCTGCATGGTCTCGGGCTGCGGTGCGCTGCCTGCGGGCTTTGCATCGGCCATTTGGGCGGTGATCTCTGCCGCGGCATTCAGTGAGAGATTGCGGCGCAAGGGCGGCTTCTGATCGGCAGGCGCTTGTGCCGGCGCCTCGGCGGGCGCAGCGGTCTTCGCCGCCTCACGCGCCTGCTTGACCTCATCCTGATAGGCAAACACGGCCTGCCCGAGTTGCGGCGTCGATCGCAGGCCCGGCGCTTCCAGCAGCACGCCATTGGGGCGCGAAAGCTCGGCCTTCACGAAGCCGCGCGGATCGGAGCTTGCGTTGACGAGATCGCCCGATGCACCTCCGCGGGCGCCGAAGCCGAAGCGATTGAGCGCGACGAGGGCGGCTTGCGAATCGCGGGCCATCGATGATCTGTCCTTCGCGCGTCGGGAGGTGCTATCCTGCGACGCGGGCGGCGCGTAATATACCGCGGCGGCAGATGAACCCGACATGAAAATGACGGCGAAGCTTCGACGTAGATCATGACAAATCCGAAAGAAATGCCGGCAGCGCCGGCATTTGCGCGCCGTCTCACCTGTTCCCGTTGCGGCAGCGAATTCGGCTGCGATATCTCAGGGACCTGCTGGTGCGCGGGGGAGACGGGACGGCTGCCGATGCCGGTCGCGGGCGAGGACTGCCTGTGCCGGGAATGTTTGCGGAAAGCGGCGGCGTGTAGCCCGGATGGAGCGCAAGCGTAATCCGGGAATCATTCCGCGCACGCAAATCCCGGATTGCGCTGCGCTCCATCCGGGCTACGAAGATCACACCTCATGCCCCGGCGACTTCCGCGCCATGCCGTCGAACGCATCCAGCAGCTTTTCGCGCCAGGCATAGACCGGATCATCCGCTTCGAGCAGCTTGAACGGGCTGACCACACGCGCCCATTGGAAGCCGCCGAACGCGATATAGTCGGCGTAGTTCGGCGCATCCCCGCCGATGAAGGGCTGCGTCTTGAATGTCTGACGCATCACCTCCAGCGACTTGCGGAAGGCGATGACGCCGGCATCGCGGCTTGCCATGATCTCCTCGAGAGTCTTGCCGCCGAAGCGCGCCTCGCGCGACTTGCGGAAATAGGCGGCATCGACCTCATTCAGATTCTTCGGGATATCGGCGATGATGAGCGGAAAGATGCCGCCGACGATGGCGATGTCGCCCCACGCATTGATCATGCGCGCCATGGCACGGCCGCCCGCGCCGCCGAACAGCGACGGGCGATCCGGAAAATGGTCCTCGAGATAGTTCGCGATGGTCCAGGAATCGACGACGGGCTTGTCGTGATGCAGCAGCACGGGAACCTTCTCCGAGCCGTGCGGGGCAAGCGCGCTCTTCTCCGTGAAGCGCCAGGGTAGCGACTCCGCCGTCAGCCCCTTGTGCGCCAGCGCCATCCGCGTGCGCCAGCAATACGGGCTGAACGGGCGCGCGGAATCGGTGCCGACGAGTTCGAAGAGTTTGAGTGACATGAAAGGCGCCTCCACTGGCTCTGTCATTGCGAGGAGCTGATGCGACGAAGCAATCCAGTCTACCGCCGCGAAAGGCATTCTGGATTGCTTCGCTTGCGCTCGCAATGCCGGTGTGGAGGAGGTGCGCGTCACCGCCCGTTGGCGCGCAACAGCCTCTCGCCGCCGTCCGTCACGGCAATGACGAGCCCAAGGCCTGGCCGAGTCTCGCGCGCGACGTAGCCGCGCTCGGCGGCGTCCTCCCAGATGGTGAGGCGCGGGCACGAGGTCTTCCAGGTCGCGAGCACCTCGGCGTAAGCGCGCGGCTCGCGCGCGACCCATTCGACGAAGTCCAGCACCAGCGGATCGGCGGTCTCGCTCATTGCAAACCTCCCTTGTCGAAGGCGGCCAGAACCGGCGCACGCAGCAACAGCCAGCCGCCATGGGCGATGTAGTAGCAGGCGATCGTGGTGATCAGCTTGTTCGACCAGGCGATGAACTGCTGGTCGGTCATGGCTTCGAGAATGCGCCGCGCCAGCGTGGTGCCGAGCATCGAGGCTGCGACCGCGACGACGGCGAGCACGGGATCGAGGCTCGCGGCCTGGTCGATGATGCCGCCGAAATAAATCAGCTTGGTGAAATGGCTGACGAGCTGGCACATCGCCTTCGTCGCCACCTTCTCGCGCCGGCCGAAATCGCCACCGAGGAAAAAGGTGTCGAGCAGCGGGCCGGAGACGCCGGTCATCAGCATCAGGCCCATGCACATCGTGCCGTAGACCGTGCCCTGCCAGAGACGGTCGGGATCCGGCTTGACGTTCGCGGGCAGGAGCCGCGCCATGAACGGGGTGATGCCGAGCAGCAGCAGCGCCGTCGGCTTGTCCGGCACGTAGCGGGTCAGCGACCAGGCGGCGAGCGCCACAGTCGCGCCGACCATGTAGTTCGCCACCGGCCGCCAGCGGATATGCGCCCGCCACAGGAACGCGCGCCACCCGTTCGACGCCATCTGCGTGATCGCATGCAGCACCATGGCGGTCGGCAGCGGCATCAGGGCCAGCAGCACGCCGATCAGGATCAGCCCGCCCGCCATGCCGAACAGCCCGGACAGGAACGCCGTGGCCACCATCAGCAATCCGAGGGCAGCGATCATGATGGGGGTCACGAGGGCAATCTCCTGAGAGCGGGTGAGGAACGCAAACTGTTTCACTCCCTCGCCCCGCAAGCGGGGAGAGGCGAAGGGAACGTGCCTCGCTTGCGCGTTTTCCGCAAACTGAGTTATCTTGCCCTGGCATCAGCTTTCCTGAGGGTGGGTCATTTGCGGCGGCTGCTGTTTCTCAACGGCATCAAGGCGTTCGAGGCGGCAGCGCGGACCGGCAGCTTTGCTGCGGCCGGGCTGGAGCTGAGCGTGTCGGCGGCCGCCGTCAGCCGCATGGTGCATTTGCTCGAAGAGCGGCTCGGCGTCGCCTTGTTCGAGCGCAAGGCCAATCGTCTGGTGCTGACGCAGGCCGGCCGCGCCTATCAGGGCGGGTTGACCCCGATCTTCGATGCGCTGGCGAGCCTCACCGCGCAGGTGACGGCGCCTGCAAGCGTGCGC
The DNA here is from genome assembly GCF_016031625.1 of Bradyrhizobium agreste. GTDB lineage: Bacteria > Pseudomonadota > Alphaproteobacteria > Rhizobiales > Xanthobacteraceae > Bradyrhizobium > Bradyrhizobium agreste. The sequence continues at coordinate 107,685 of NZ_JACCHP010000007.1, forward strand.
GTGCTCACCATTGGCGTCGGTCACACCTTTGCGATGCGCTGGCTGATCCCGCGCCTGTCGGAGTTTCGCAGCGAGGAGCCGGACATCGAGGTGCGCTTCACCACCGGCGGCGCCGCGGTGCCGTTTGGCGAGGACTGGAGCTGCGGCATCAAGCTCGGGACCGGCGACTGGCCCGGCCTCGTCGCCGAGCCGCTGTTCGCCGGCGACCTCACCCCCGTCTGCGTGCCGCGCCTCGCCGCCGGATTGAAGCGCCCGGCCGACCTGAAGGGACCGAGCCTGATCCGCGTCGCGCACTCACCCGAGGACTGGCCGATCTGGCTGAAGGCAGCGGGCACGGCTCGGATCAATGCGCGCGGGCCCGAGTTCCAGTTCTACGGCCAGGCGCTGCAGGCTGCGGCCGACGGGCTCGGCATCGCCATGGGTATCCGCCCCTATATTGACGACGATCTCGCCGCCGGCCGGCTGGTGGCGCCGTTCGACCTGTCAGTGCCCAAAGGCATGCGCTGGTATCTCGTCTATCGCAGCTTCCAGACCGAGCAGCGCGACTTTGCCGCCTTCCGCCGCTGGATCATGCGGGCGGCGTCGGAACCCGCCGCCCGGCCGCGTAAGATCGGCCGTGCCGCAGCGCGGAACTGACGCCGGGCGGCAAAAAAGCCGCCTGCTTGTGAACGGCTTCACATCCCAAAATCCGCAAGCGTGGTCTTCTGACCCTCCGAAAAGAAACGTGGGACCTACACTCATGACGACCCTCTACGACGGCTTTGACATCGAATCCTTTGAAGCTGGCAAGGGGCTGTGGCACGCGCGGATCCGCCGTGCCGATCTCAGCCCGGTGGCCATCGACGGCGTGCTGTTTCCGGCCATGGAAGTCGGCTTCGCCTGGCCCGATCGCGATGCCGCGATTGCCGATGCCAAGCACCACATCGATCGCTTCCGGCGGCGGGCCGGCGACGACAGATAGGCGATCCGCAGGCGGACCAGACGACAGGGCGGCGCAAAGGGGGAAACCGGACGTGTCCTTCATCGAAACCGACGCGGCGCAGCCGCGGATCTACGCCCGCGCAGTACTGTCCAACTGCCCGGAATGCGACGGCGATCTCGCGGTGCTCCGCGTGATCGGCGGCCGCGCCGGATGCGAGTACTGGGCGATGCACTGCACCGAGTGCGGCGGCATTCATCTCGACATCCTCGAGCCGAATGTGAGCGCCGGAGACGACGAGGGGCCGCTGCCGGCGGCGTGAACCGCAAGGCTGCTGCCAACCTGCTGTCAGCAGCCTGCGTGGCCGCGGGCATTCGCCCTTTATCGCAGGGCGGACTCGTCCCATATTCGCCTCATGGCGAAGAAACCTGCATCCTCCGAAAAATCCGGCAAATCCCCCAAGACCAAGGCTCCGAACTCGAAGGCCCATCGGCCTGAGGTGCAGCCGATCGGGCCGGCGCTGGCCGAATTGCTCAATCCCGCGATCAATCGCGGCGATGCGGGCTTGGGATCGGGCACCGGCCTGCAGCCGCCGCCGGACAATTCGCGCGACCGCCGCGCCGGGGGCGAGGCCGCCGCGCATCGCGCGCGGGCTTCGACGCCGAAGGACTTCCCCAGCGACCACCGAGCAGGACTGGAGGAGGCACCGCAGGCCAATTACGGCACGGCGGCCACGATTCCGACCCTCGATCCGGAACTGGCGCGGCAGCTCGGCCTGCCCACGGAAGAGGACGACGCCGAGGCGCTGGCGCGCCCGCCGCGGTCCAAGATGGAGGCGCTCGGCGTCAAGGCCACCGCGGATGCGCTGGAATCGCTGATCCGCGAGGGCCGGCCGGAGTTCCGCAAGGACGACGGCTCCATGAAGGTGTGGACGCCGCATCGGCCGCCGCGCCCGGAAAAATCCGAAGGCGGTGTGCGCTTCGAGATCAAGTCGGCCTACGAGCCCAAGGGCGACCAGCCGACCGCGATCGCCGAGCTGGTCGAGGGCATCAACCGCAACGACCGTTCGCAGGTGCTGTTAGGCGTCACCGGCTCCGGCAAGACCTACACTATGGCCAAGGTGATCGAGGCGACGCAGCGCCCGGCGCTGATCCTGGCGCCGAACAAGACGCTGGCCGCCCAGCTCTATGGCGAGTTCAAGAATTTCTTCCCGGACAACGCCGTCGAGTATTTCGTCTCCTATTACGACTATTATCAGCCGGAAGCGTATGTGCCCCGCACGGACACGTACATCGAAAAGGATTCCTCGATCAACGAGCAGATCGACCGCATGCGTCACTCGGCGACGCGCGCGCTGCTCGAGCGCGACGACGTCATCATCGTGGCCTCGGTGTCCTGCATCTACGGTATCGGCTCGGTCGAGACTTACACCGCGATGACCTTCGCGCTGAAGAAGGGCGAGCGTATCGACCAGCGCCAGCTGATCGCCGACCTCGTCGCGCTGCAGTACAAGCGCACCCAGGCCGATTTCACCCGCGGCACGTTTCGCGTCCGCGGCGACGTCATCGACATCTTCCCGGCGCACTATGAGGACCGCGCCTGGCGCGTGAACCTGTTCGGCGACACCATCGAGAATATCGAGGAGTTCGATCCGCTCACCGGCCACAAGCAGGACGAGCTCGAATTCATCAAGATGTACGCCAACTCGCACTATGTGACGCCGCGCCCGACGCTGGTGCAGGCGATCAAGTCGATCAAGTTCGAATTGAAGCAGCGGCTCGACCAGCTCAACAACCAGGGCCGCCTGTTGGAAGCGCAGCGGCTGGAGCAGCGCACCACCTTCGACCTCGAGATGATGGAGGCGACGGGCAGCTGCGCCGGCATCGAGAACTATTCGCGCTATCTCACCGGCCGCCGCCCCGGCGAGCCGCCGCCGACGCTGTTCGAATACGTGCCCGACAACGCGCTGATCTTCGCCGACGAAAGCCACGTCACCATCCCGCAGATCGGCGCCATGTTCCGCGGCGACTTCCGCCGCAAGGCGACGCTGGCGGAATACGGCTTCCGCCTGCCCTCCTGCATGGACAACCGGCCGCTGCGGTTCGAGGAATGGGACATGATGCGGCCGCAGACGATCGCGGTGTCGGCGACCCCGGGCAGCTGGGAGCTGAACGAGAGCGGCGGCGTCTTCGTCGAGCAGGTCATTCGCCCGACCGGGCTTATTGATCCTCCCGTTGATATTCGCCCCGCCCGCACGCAGGTCGACGATCTCGTCGGCGAGGTGCGCGCCACCGCGCAAGCGGGCTACCGCTCGCTGATCACGGTGCTCACAAAACGCATGGCGGAGGATCTCACCGAATATCTGCATGAGCAGGGCATTCGCGTCCGCTACATGCACTCGGACATCGACACGATCGAGCGCATCGAGATCATCCGCGATTTGCGTCTCGGTGCCTTCGACGCGCTGGTCGGCATCAACCTCTTGCGCGAAGGCCTCGACATTCCCGAATGCGCGCTGGTCGCCATTCTCGACGCCGACAAGGAAGGTTTTCTGCGCAGCGAGACCTCGCTGATCCAGACCATCGGCCGCGCCGCGCGCAACGTCGACGGCAAAGTGATCCTCTACGCCGACCAGATGACCGGCTCGATGGAGCGCGCCATCGCCGAGACCAACCGCCGCCGCGAGAAGCAGGTCGAGTACAACAACGCCAACGGCATCACGCCGGAGAGCGTGAAGAAGCAGATCGGCGACATCCTCAACTCGGTCTACGAGCGCGACCACGTGCTGGTCGAGGTCGGCGGCCACGACATGACCGACGACGTCATCTCGATCGGCCACAATTTCGAGGCCGTGCTCGCCGATCTCGAAACAAGGATGCGCGAGGCCGCCGCCGATCTGAACTTCGAGGAAGCCGCGCGCCTGCGCGACGAGGTCAAGCGCCTGCGCGCCACCGAGCTCGCCGTGGTCGACGACCCCACCGCCAAGCAGCGCATTGTCGCGGGCAAGGCCGGCGCCTATGCCGGCACGAGGAAATACGGCGATGCTGCGAACCTGCCGGTCAGCGCCATGAAGAACAAGAGCGCCGCAACCGCGCTCAAGGCCGGCGGGGCCAAGGGCTCGCGCGTGCACAAGCCGCATCTCGACGAGATGCACGGCCCGGAATCGCTGCCCTATCGCGAGAGCCGCGCGCTGCCGTCAAAGCCGTTCGGAAGCACCAGCCGCATCATCCAGCCGACGGACTCACGGCAGTCGGGGCCGGAGTTCGGGCCGGCGCCGAAGTCGACGGGCGGCGCGCCGGGCCGGCGCGGCGGGTGGAAGAAGAGGTAGGCGCGTAGGTTCATCCGCGACTTTCGTGGTTATGGAGTCTCAGATGCGCAATTGCGCATCATAGTTCGCCGCTCTGCGGCGCCCCGGAATGATACGAGGAGAGATTATCCCTCACCCCACGCTCGCCGTCACGACCGCCATCACCGACAGCAGCAGCACGATCGTTACCAGCTGCAGCGAGGCTACCGGCTGGGTGCGCCAGGCGGTGATCTTGTCGGAGAGCGACAAATGAGCCTCGAAGAATTTCGGCTCGTAGACGGTCTTGAACAGGTGCGGGAAGCTCGGACCCAAGGTCACGGCCAGCATCGCGTGGGCGAGCGAGGCAACCGCGACGAAGATGGCGACGCCGGGATCGCCGACGAGGTCGTGGTCGCCGCAGAGCTTGAGCAGGAAGGCCGCAGCGGCGAAGGTCGGGAAGCTCTGCAGGGTCGCGGTCAGCGCGAGGCCTTCGAGCGCGTTATGCAGGCGGGACTTTCTGGCGGTGGCGATGGCGGCCATGGCACGTCTCCCTGATGACACGCCGATGACAGTAGTCGCCGCGCCGGTGGGGTGATGTGAGATGGGTCACGCGGCGCGGCGGCTTCGCCTCCCCCGCCTGCGGCAGGACTATCGCGTTTGGCCCTTTGCGCGAGCTGAGCGCGCGCCTCGTCCTTCGAGACGACCGCGGAGCCTGTCATCGGGCCGCGCTTCGCGCGGACCCGGTGGCGGTCTCCTCGGGATGAGGCTAAGCAGCATCGGAGCCCGTTGAAAACTGGCGCAGCACCCTCGATCCTCATCCTGACGGCCCGCCAACGGCGGGCGTCTCGAAGGATGGCCACGGGCGAGACATCGTGCAGTTCGACATGGCGGTGTTCTACAGCTTCCGCGGTGGACTGGTGGCGGAGATCCGCGAGATCATCGATTCCTACGACCTGGTGCAACAGGTGCTGGAGCGGGAGATCGGACCGCTGATCGCGGGGGTGCGGATGGATGGGGTGTAGAGGCTATGCGGGCGTCCTTACCTCTCCCCGCTTGCGGGGAGAGGTCGGATCGCTCTTGCGATCCGGGTGAGGGGGTACAGGTCCATCAGCCATCTCACGTGCGGAGAGAGGCCCCTCACCCCAGCCCTCTCCCCGTAAGAACGGGGCGAGGGAGCGCACCGACCGCGGCGACTGGCAGAGACCGGCAAATTACGGGGTTCTATTGCAAATCTCACAAAATCCGTTCAATTGTGCATTGCGAAAACGTGAATTGCGTTTTGGCCGAAATCTGCTAATTTGTGCGTATACAAATGAATTGAGCCCCGGCGCCTGACTGCGCGTGGGGTTGTTTGCCGTTTTTCCGTAAAGCCAGCTTCAGGACTGCCCCAAATGACAGAGCACAGCCTCTGGCGTTTCTCGCGCGCGTTGCACCGCGCGATCAACGACCGGCATTTCAGGGATATCGAGGCCTTGATCGACGAGGACGTCGAATGGGCGCTCTACGGCCCGATCGACATGTTTCCGTTCCTCGGCGCGCGCCAGGGCAAGGATGCCGTGCTCGACGTCATCCGCCAGCTCGCCGACAATTTCCACATCCGCCGCTTCGACCGCGAGAGCATCATGCTGGGCGTCGATTCCGCCGCCTCGATGCTGCGCTATTCGCTGACGGCGCTCGATTCCAACAAGCCGATCAGCTTGCGCGTGGCGCAATTCGCCCAGTTCAAGGCCGGCAAGCTGATCAGCATGCGGGTGCTGATCGACACCTTCGACCTGGTCGAGCAGGCACTCGGCCGCGCCATTCATCTGCCGAAGATGACCAGCGTCGGCTAGTGCATGAGCCGAAAAAGTGCGAGGCGGTTTTCCGAAAAGATCACGCGCAAACAACAACCTGGAGCGCGATGATCATCGCGCTTCAGGGGACGCCAACGGGTCCCGCTGTTCGGGACCGATGACGCGGCGATCGCGACGTCCTGGCCTCCAGCCCCGCCGGATGCCGTCGCATCACGAGCTCGTCATCGGGCGCGCGCCTTTCGCGCGGCCCGTTGGTTCGCGTCCACTTGCGAACCGCCACAATTCCGCAACGATAGATCGGCACTTTCAGCGTCGGAATGGCGCATGGTCAGTGCAGCCGCTATAGAGGAGCGGACAGCATGCGCTGGGGTTCGTGGGCAGGACGATGGAATTCTCGACAGGGTTTGGCTGGACCAGGCTGCCATTGCTGGCGGCCGCATTCATCCTGGGCTCGGTGCTGACGTTACAGGCGCAGATCGTTCCGCCTTTCTCCTTACCGGCATCCGACGACGAGGTCGAGGCGGCGGAAGCCCCCGAGGTCAATGATCCCGACATCATGAAGGGCATCGACGTCGACAAACTCGACTGGAGTCAGCTCGCGGTCGATGCGGGGACCGGCATCGACCCGATGGCCGCCAAGAAGCGCGCCCAGGCCGCCGCCAGGGAAGGGCTCGACTGGTCGTCGAACGCCAATGCCAACGGCTCCTCGGCGGTGACCGTGAAGCAATCCGTGTCCTCGTTCTGGGATGCGCGGATCGGCGCCGACATGACGGTGGCGAGCGAGCCGAGGACGATGTCCGAGCTGCTGGCGCAGAAGGCCAGCAACGGCGGCAGCCTGCCGCAATCCTCGGGCAGCGCCTGGGCGACGGCAACCGCGCCGGGCGCGGGCGCGATCTGGGACAAGACCGCGGTGGAAGCCAGGGTCGATCCCGGCGCCGAGCACAGCAAGATCGGGGCGTCACTGACCAAATCGGTGCCGCTGTCGGGCGACACCTCCCTGACGCTGCAGAACGGCTACAGCGTCAACCAGCAAGGCACCACAGCGGTCCCCGGCATCGGCGGCCACGTCACGCGCAATTACGAGACCGACCAGAGCGCCAAGGTCACCGTGACCGACACGGGCACCAGCATCATCGCCGGCCAGACGCTGTCGACCACCGACGACAAATGGCTGCGCAAGCTCGGCGCGGAGCAGAAGCTGTTCGACAACGTCACCGTATCAGGCTCGGTCGGCGAGACCCCGCAAGGCACGCTGAACAAGAGCGTGACGGCGGGCTTCAAGAAGAGCTGGTAGCGTTGCCTCTCCCCGCGTGCGGGGAGAGGCCGGAATTTGCGACAGCAAATTCCGGGTGAGGGGGACTCTCCGCGAGTCCAACTCTCACCGTGATCGCGGCAGCAGCCCCTCACCCCACCCTCTCAGCGCGAGCGGAGCTCGTCGCGGCTCCGTAAGAACGGGGCGAGGGAGTGAAGCACCGGCCGAGCCGCGCACTCACCTCGCCGCAGCCCCAATTCACACTCCACTAACCATACGCCACGGCAAAACCCCCGAATCGTCCGGCCTTGCCGCATCTCGGCCCATTTGCGGTCAAAATCGGACGCCCTGATGCGGCTTGCCTCACAGACGTCGTCGTGCGGGGGACACTCGCGCTGCGCTCAACGCGAACAGGGGAACAACGATGAACGCCATGCGTCCTGAAAAGGTCGAAGCCACCGAGACCGAAACGGTCGACACCAACCTCGCCGCCGTGACCGAGGTCGAAGCCGGCATCCGCGACTTCGTCCGCAACGACATCGCCTATCTGCGCCGTCCGGCGTCTAGCACCACCGACGCGCCGCCGCTCGATCCGAGCGCCGAAGCCACCGTCAACAACGTCAATTCGCTGATCCAGCGCGTCGCCGGCACCTCGCTCGCCGAGATCGAGAATTTGATCTCCGAGCTCGAGAGCCTGCGCGACCTGCTCCACGCCGAAGGCCAGCGCGTCCAGCGCGAGATCTCCGGCTACGCCCAGCTCAGCCAGGCCGCGATGAAGTCGACCCGCATGATCGCCGACAACGTCGCGCAGTGGAAACGCGCCGCCGACGGCCTGCGCAACAGCTGATCGCCCGCAACCCATCATTGGCTACCGCGTTCCGGAAGGGACGCGGCGGTTTTGATTTGGGTGGTCTCGTGCCCCGGACGCGATGCGGCACGCAGTGACGCGTCGCGGAGCCGGGGCCCATGTCTCAGCATTTCTCCAGTGTGGCCACTGGGTCCCGGCTCTGCGCAGCAGCGTTGCACGCTGCAGCGCGTCCGGGACACGAGACTCCGCTTTGAACCCGCAGCCCCTCCCCGGCGACCAACGCCAAGCGCCCGTGCAGTCATGGCCGGGCTCAGGGGACATGTCATGGAAAGCATTCGGCCCGACACCACGGACCCGATCCCGTTGCGGCCTGCGCCGAATCAATTCGGCACGATCATGCTGCGTTTTGTCGGGCTGCTGGCGGTCGCGATCGCCATCCTGGCGTTCGTCTATAGCCGCTGAGCTGCGGCCGGATGCCGGCCGCGATCGTTAACGGATTCCTACTGGGCTTCCGAGGTCGAGGCTTCCAGCGTGTAGGCGCCATCGGCATAGCCCTTCACCACCATGCCGGCGACCAGCATCACGGCCAGCGTCGCGGTTGCGAAGATGAATCCAACAAATTTGAGTGCGCCGCGATCAGCCATGGTCCTCGTCCCCTGTCGTCTGCCAATTCGTTTCAAATAGACAGCGACAGGTTCATAATTAGTTAGCAACTCACTGGTTCCGCCAAAACGCGGGGTCACCAATGTTGCGCAGGCTTATGGCAGCGACCCGGAATCGCGTCCATAGCGCGCGGGCAACACTCGCGCACTCATTTGCCCAATCATCTTGGAACGGATCTAACCGCGCTTGCGCAGCGGCACGAAGGCAGTCGCGGTGATGGAATAGACCTCCTCGCCGCGCTGGTTGGTGCCGGTTGTGCGGGCCGTCAAAATGCCCCAGCCGGGACGGGAGGCGGAGGTGCGCTTGTCGATGACGACGTTGACGTAGGCAACGGTGTCGCCGGCGAGCACCGGCCTGATCCAGCGCAGGTCGCGAAAGCCCGGCGACGGGCCCCACACCGCGACCTCCTCGCCCCGCGAGGCGGCTTCCCGCGCCAGGCGCTGGCCGTCGGCGACAAGCAGGCTCATGCAGGCCGAGCCGACATGCCAGCCCGACGCGGCGAGCCCACCGAACAGCGAGTTCTTGCCCTCCTCCTCGTCGAGGTGAAAGCGCTGCGGATCGAACTTGGCGGCGAATGTCTTGATCGACTCCGCCGTGAACGTATAGGTGCCGATCTCGCGGCGCTGTCCGATCGCGATGTCTTCGAAGAACCGCATCAGGCCGCTCCCTCGCGCCGCTTGATCAGGATCGGCGAGGTCATCTCGGCGAGCGCCTGCCCCGCCGCGTTGCGCGCGGTGCATTTGAACTTGACGATGCCGAGCTCAGGACGGCTCTTCGAGACCCGCGCCTCGACCACATCGACATCGAGCGTGAGATCGTCGCCGGGCCGCAGCGGCGACAGCCAGCGCACCTCGTCGACGCCGGGAGATCCCAGCGACGCGGCGCGCGTGATGAAGCCATCGGCCATCATCCGCATCATCAGCGAACACAGGTGCCAGCCCGAACCGGACAGGCCGCGCAGCATGCTTTTCGCCGCCGCCTCTTCATCGAGATGCATCGGCTGCGGATCGAACTCGGCGGCAAAGGCCAGGATCTCGTCGCGGGTGACGTGGCGCGGGCCGAACGTTCCGAACCGGCCCGGCCGGAAATCTTCGAAGGTCAGGGTCATCTCGGGAAAGCTTTGCGGGAATGACAGATTGTGGCCGCACTTTGCGGCAATCTCAACCCGCCGGCCCGCATGGCTCGTGCTACATATTTGGGATCGGCCTTGATTTGAGTCGGATCGGTCGACGGCCGAAGCCCGAAGTCCCGATTTGAAGTCCCGATCTGCCTTGGGGAGAGCAATGTTTTCATTCAGCGACCTGTTCCAATGGGACCGCTTCATCACGCCGACAATCATCAAGACCTTCTACTGGCTGGTGATCGCGCTGATCTGCCTGTTCGGCCTCTCCGGCATCTTCTCAGGGTTGGCTGCGATGGCGATCAGCCCGTTCGGCGGTTTCCTGGTGCTGCTGTCGTCGATCGCCAGCGTCGTGGTCGGCATCGTATTCTCGCGCATCGTCGCGGAGCTGATCCTGATCGTCTTCCGCATCAACGAGCATCTCGGCGCGATCCGGGACCAGGGCAGCGGGATGCGGTGAGGCTCTCGTGTCCCGGACGCGGCGCGGCATGCAATGACGCGACGCAGAGCCGGGACCCATGCATCCGCAAACGAAGCTTCTGGGCCCCGGCTCTGCAGCGCAGCGCCGAAGAAGCGCTGCACTGCGTCCGGGGCACGAGATCGGTCTACGTATTAAACCTGAAATGCATCACGTCGCCGTCGGCGACGACGTAGTCCTTGCCTTCGAGGCGGAGCTTGCCGGCATCGCGGGCGCCGGCTTCGCCGCCGAGCGCGACATAATCCTCGTAAGCTATCGTCTCGGCGCGGATAAAACCCTTCTCGAAATCGGTGTGGATGACGCCGGCCGCCGCCGGCGCCTTGGTGCCGCGATGGATGGTCCAGGCGCGCGCTTCCTTCGGGCCCACGGTAAAGTAGGTGATGAGGTCGAGCAGGGTGTAGCCCGCGCGGATCAGGCGATCGAGGCCGGCTTCTTCGAGACCCAGCGTCTCCAGGAAATCGGCGCGCTCGTCGCGCGAGATGGTCGCGATCTCGGATTCGATCTTGGCGGAGATGACGACGGCGACGGCGCCCTCCTTCGCCGCCTGCTCCTCGACCGCCTTGGAGAAGGCGTTGCCGGTTGCGGCCGAGCCTTCCTCGACGTTGCAGACATAGAGCACGGGCTTTGACGACAACAGGCCGAGCATCGAGAACGCCCGCTCCTCCTCCGCCTTGCGCTCGACGAGGCGCGCGGGCTTGCCCTCGCGCAGCAGCACCAGGGTGCGGCCCACGAGATCGAGCTGCTCCTTGGCGTCCTTGTCGTTGCCCTTGGCCTTCTTGGTGAGGTTGTCGACGCGCTTCTCGAGGCTATCGAGGTCGGCGAGCATCAGCTCGGTCTCGATGGTCTCAATGTCGGCGAGCGGGGCGATCTTGCCCTCGACATGGGTGATGTCGGAATCCTCGAAGCAGCGCACCACATGCGCGATGGCGTCGACCTCGCGGATGTTGGCGAGGAACTGGTTGCCGAGGCCTTCGCCCTTGGAGGCGCCGCGCACGAGGCCGGCGATGTCGACGAAGGTCAGCCGGGTCGGGATGATCTGGCCCGACTTGGCGATCGCCGCGAGCTTCTCCAGCCGCGGATCGGGGACGGCGACCTCGCCGACATTCGGCTCGATGGTGCAGAACGGATAGTTCGCGGCCTGAGCCGCGGCCGTCTCAGTCAGCGCATTGAACAAGGTCGACTTGCCGACATTGGGCAATCCGACGATCCCGCATTTGAATCCCACGAGCTTTATTCCTTGCCGTTCTCGTCCTTGGTCAAAAATCCCTTCGCCTGCATGGCCAGATGCACCCTGTTGGCGAAGGTCGCGTCCGTGCCCTTGGCGAGCAGTGCGGCATGCTCGGCGATGGCATCGCAGAGCGTCGCCACCCATTCGTTGTCGGCCTTGGCGAAGTCCGACAGCACGTGGCCGTGCACCAATTCCTTGACGCCGGGGTGACCGATGCCGAGGCGCACGCGGCGATAATCGTTGCCGATATGCGCCGAGATCGAGCGCAGGCCGTTGTGGCCGGCGATGCCGCCGCCGACCTTCACCCGCACCTTGCCCGGCGGCAGCTCGAGCTCGTCGTGGAACACGGTGGTGTCGCCAGGTGCGATCTTGAAGAAGCTCGCCGCTTCCTGAACGCTGCGGCCGGACTCGTTCATGTAGGTCGTGGGCTTGAGCAGGATCACGCGCTCAGTGCCGAGCGCACCTTCCGTGGTCTCGCCCTGAAAGCGGCGGCGCCACGGCGCAAAACCATGACGCCGCGCGATCTCGTCGACGGCCATGAAGCCGATATTGTGCCGGTTGCGTGCGTATTTCGCGCCGGGATTGCCGAGCCCAACAAAGAGTCGCATGACGCGGCGCGCCCCTCGCTCGGCGCGCGGCGAGGAGCCGCGCGCCAGCTTTGAGAGATTACTTCTTCTTGTCGCCGCCGGCGGGAGCCTTGGCGGCAGCGGCAGGCGCAGCCGCGCCCGCAGCCGGAGCCGCAGCACCAGCGGCCGGAGCAGCCGCAGCGCCCGGGGCCGCACCAGCAGCGGCAGCCGCCGCAGCAGCCTTCTGCTCTTCGGCGTAGCCGGACGGCGGCACGATGGTGACGAGGGTCGCGTCCTCGCGGGTCAGCGCCTTGACGCCGGCCGGCAGCTTGATGTCGGCCAGATGCAGGGAGTGACCGATCTCGAGCGAGCCGACATCTGCCTCGATGGATTGCGGGATGCTCTCGACGCCGCATTCGAGCTCGATGGCGTGGGCGACGATGTTGACGGTGCCGCCGCGCTTCACGCCCGGCGAGGTTTCCGCCTTCACCACGTGCAGGGGAACGCTGATGCGGATGGTGGCGCCTTCGCCCAGCCGCATGAAGTCGACATGGATCGGGAAGTCCTTGACCGGGTCGAGGTGGTAATCGCGCGGAATCACGCGGTGCTTCTTGCCCTCGAGGTCGATGTCGACCAGGGTGGTCAGGAACCGGCCGGCAAGGATGCGCTGGCGCAGTTCGCGATCTTCGATCGAGATCGTCAGCGGGGGCTGGTTGTTGCCGTAGATCACTCCGGGCACTCGCCCGGCGCGACGCTCAGCCCGGGCGGCCCCCTTGCCGCTCTTCGGACGTGCGGTCGCCTTCAATTCCTTGACGGTCGTCGCCATGTCGTTAAGTCCTTGTTTTTGCAAAAGTTAATGGGCCGCAAGGCGGCCCATGGCATGGTCCGCAGCAAGCCTCCAGGGGTGCGGGGGCCGCGGACGTGGCGGGCTTTTACCCGGAAGCTGCGGAAATGACAAGGAGAATGGGCTGGCAGCCCTGGGGGTTCTACCCGGGCCCTTACCCTCCCCTGGAGGGCCTGGAGGGGGAGGGTACAGAAGAGACCGCGCTTTAAGTGGGGGTCCCCCCTAGCTTGGCCTCCAGCGCGGCGATCCGCGCTTTCAGCGCCTCGTTCTCCTCGCGCGCCAGGCGCGCCATGTCCTTGACCGCCTCGAACTCCTCGCGCTTGACGAGGTCCATGTCGCGCAGGAATTTTTCGGCCTGGCTGCGCATCACGGAGTCGAACTCGCGCTTGACGCCCTGGGCAGCACCGGCGGCGTCATTCATCAGGCGGCCGATCTCGTCGAAAAACCGGTTGCTGGTCTGGGTCATTGTGGGCCTCCGATAAACTTTGCGCGAACTCGCCGAAAGACAATGGCAATCGGACGGGGCCGGTTCAAGGGCGAAGCGGCGGTATCCTTGTCATGCGCCGGTTTCCTTGCAATCGTATTCAACGTCCCTGCATAAGAGGAATCACGGGGCGTCGGCCGGCGCCCGATCGCCGCGATCCCGCTTGGACATAGAAGGCGCGATGCCGTTTCTGCTGATCGACTTCCCCGCCTTCAACCCGGTCGCGCTCCAGATCGGTCCATTCGCGATCAAATGGTATGCCCTGGCCTATATCTGCGGCATCGTATTCGGCTGGCTCTATGCCCGAGCGCTGCTGAAGAGCGAACGCCTGTGGGGCGGACCGGCACCGATCTCGCTGGTGCAAATCGACGACTTCATCTTGTGGGTCACGCTCGGCATCATCGTCGGCGGCCGTGCCGGCTACGTGCTGTTCTACAACCTGCCCTTCTTCATCGATCATCCCGCCGCGATCTTCAAATTGTGGGAGGGCGGCATGTCGTTCCACGGCGGCTTCCTCGGCTGCGTCGTCGCGGTGATGTGGTTCGCTTATCGGGGCGGCATCTCGATCCTGTCGCTCGGCGACATCACCACCGCGGTCGCCCCGGTCGGGCTCTTGCTCGGACGCATCGCCAATTTCATCAACGGCGAATTGTGGGGCCGCGCCACCGACCCGAGCCTGCCCTGGGCGATGATCTTCCCCAACGATCCGATGCAGTTGCCGCGCCATCCCAGCCAGCTCTACCAGGCTGGCTTGGAGGGCATCCTGCTGTTTGCCGTGCTGGCGATCATGATCCGGTTCGGTGCGCTGAAGCGGCCCGGCATGATCCTCGGCGCCTTCATCCTGATCTATGGCCTGGCCCGCATCGCCGGGGAGCATTTCCGCGAGCCGGACGCGCAGCTCGGCTTTCTCTGGGGCGGATTAACCATGGGCATGCTGCTGTCGATTCCGATGCTTATCGCCGGCCTCATCCTTATTGTATGGGCTGTCAGGCGCGGTGCGCCGACGCCCGTCCAGGCCATTCGTTAATTCATTTCGAGAACATCGCCGTGACCGACCAGCCGCTGCTCAACGAGATCAAGGCGCTGATCAAATCCTCCGGGCCCATGCCGGTCTGGCGGTACATGGAACTGTGCCTGATGCATCCGCGCCATGGCTATTACGTCTCGCGCGATCCGCTCGGCCGGGAGGGCGACTTCACCACGGCGCCCGAAGTGAGCCAGATGTTCGGCGAGCTCTTAGGGTTGTGGACCGCCTCGGTCTGGAAGCAGATGGGCTCGCCGCAATTCTTGCGGCTGATCGAGCTCGGCCCCGGCCGCGGCACCATGATGGCGGATGCGCTGCGCGCGCTTCGCGTGCTGCCGCCGCTCTACCAGGCGCTCCAGATCCACATGGTCGAGGTCAATCCCGTCTTGCGGGAACGGCAGAGCGCGACGCTCGCCAACGTGCGCAACATCGCCTGGCACGACAGCATCGACGAGGTGCCGGAGGGCCCGAGCATCATCCTCGCCAACGAATATTTCGACGTGCTGCCGATTCACCAGATGATCCGCCACGAAAACGGCTGGCACGAGCGCGTGATCGAGATCGATCCCAACGGCAGGCTTCAGTTCGGCGCGGCGCCGGAGCCGACGCCGCGCTTCGACGTGCTGCTGCCGCCCCTGGTGCGCGCCGCCCCGATCGGCGCGGTGTTCGAGTGGCGGCCAGACGGCGAGATCATGAAGCTCGCCACGCGCGTGCGCGACCAGGACGGCGCGGCGCTGATCATCGATTACGGCCACTTACGCAGCGACGCCGGCGACACGTTCCAGGCCATCGCGCGCCACACCTTCGCCGACCCCTTGAAGGCGCCGGGCCAGGCCGACGTCACCGCCCATGTCGATTTCCAGGCGCTGGCGCGGGCGGCCGAGGATGTCGGCGCGCGCGTGCATGGGCCGGTGACGCAAGGCGACTTCCTCAAGCGGATCGGCATCGACACCCGCGCCGCCGCGCTGATGCAGAAAGCTGCGCCTGACGTCGCCACCGACATTTCGGTGGCGCTCAAGCGCCTGACCGATACCGGGCGTGGCGGCATGGGCTCGATGTTCAAGGTGCTCGGCATCTCCGAGCCGCGGCTGACGGGCCTTGCCGGCCTCAGCGATCTCGAACGGGCAGGAGAGGCCTCATGACGATTGCTTCGTCGCTGCTGTCCGCCGTGCCCGGCCTGCGCCATGCCTTCTTCACCCGCGAAGGCGGCGTCTCCGGCGGCATCTATTCCGCGCTGAACGGCGGGCTCGGCTCCAACGACGATCAGGCGCTGGTCGCCGAGAACCGGCGCCGCATGGCCGAACACGTCGGCGTTGCGCCCGAACGCTTCCTCAGCCTGCACCAGATCCATTCGCCCGACGTGCTGATTGCCGAGGCACCGTGGCCGAGCGGGCCGCGACCGAAAGGCGATGCGCTGGTGACGAAAACGCCGGGCATCGCACTCGGCGTCTCCACCGCCGATTGCGGGCCGGTGCTGTTCGTCGATCCGAAGGCGCGCGTGATCGGCGGCGCGCATGCGGGGTGGAAGGGCGCACTGACAGGCGTGCTGGAAGCGACCATCGCGGCGATGGAGAAGCTCGGCGCCACCCGCGGCGGCATCATCGCCGCGATCGGCCCCTTGATCCGCCAGGACAGCTACGAGGTGGGCAACGAGTTCGTCGCGCGCTTCATCGAGGCGGATGCGGAGAACGCCATGTTCTTCATCCCCTCGGTGCGCGAGGGCCACGCGATGTTCGATCTCGCCGGCTACATCCGCATGCGGCTGGAGGCCGCCGGCATCCTGATGATCGACGATCTCGGTCTCGACACCTACGCCGACGAGCGCTTCTTCAGCTATCGCCGCTCGGTGCATCGCAATGAGCCGGATTACGGCCGCCACGTTCACGCCATCGCGCTGGAAGCGTGAACACAGGGGCAACCCCGTGTCATTCCGGGGCTCGCGAAGCGAGAACCCGGAATCCATCGTGCAGCAATTTATGCGGAGAAATGGATTCCGGGTTCGCGCCAAGTAGGCGCGCCCCGGAATGACGG
Organism: Bradyrhizobium agreste; assembly: GCF_016031625.1. GTDB lineage: Bacteria > Pseudomonadota > Alphaproteobacteria > Rhizobiales > Xanthobacteraceae > Bradyrhizobium > Bradyrhizobium agreste. Next base: position 124,181 of record NZ_JACCHP010000007.1, read on the forward strand.
TGCGTAGACGTGGCCTGTGTCGCTCCTGCCCTAGACCTTAATCGATTTTAACGATATCGCTGCCCTCCATAATGAGGGACGCGTCATTCATCCTGGGCCGTGCGGGTTCGCGCGTGCTGGCGGTCATGCTGCTGGCGGCAGCGGCCGCGCTTGGCGGCTGCGCCGGTGGCGGCAGTGCCGCCAACTCCTATGCGATGGCGCCGAGCGCCGGCGGCGGGGCCACGGTCGCCTTCGAATCGATCGACGGGCCGCCGCCGCAAGTGTTCGACCGCATGGTCGGCGTGCTCGACAGCGAATCCAAGCTGCGCAACCTGTCCGTGGTCTCCCGCGAGGGCACGGCTGCCTATCGCGTGCGCAGCTACCTCTCCGCCCAGGTGGTGCGCGGCAGGACCGTGATCGCCTGGGTCTGGGACGTCTACGACGCGAACCAGCAGCGGGCGCTGCGCCTCTCCGGCGAGGAACCGACCGCGGCCAAGGGCGGCCGCGACGCGTCACGTGATGCTTGGACGGCCGCCGACGACCTCGTGCTGCGGAAGATCGCCCAGGCCGGATTCAGCGGACTTTCCAACATGATCAACGGAACGCCGGATGCCCCTGGCGCGGCTCCTTCGTTGCGGGGACCGGCGGTGGCAAGCGTCGTCAAGGACGCTCCCGCGCCTGATATGCCGGCATCAGTGCTTGGCTATGCCGCGCCATAACCCCCGCTAAACCACGGCCTCAAGTTGCGGCCAAGCCGTTGGCCCGACTCAGGATTTTCAAAGGGAAAACGTAGCATCCCGGGTTGCCATTGCGGCCTTCCGCCTGATATTTCCTCGCCCGTCGTAACCGTGCTGCCAGCGGGTATTTTCTGATGTTGAAGGTCGTATCCAGCAAAGCGCGGGAGGAAGCGTCCATGTCGGCCAAAAACGGCTCCATCAAGCTCGTCGCCGGCAACTCCAATCCGGCCCTCGCCCAGGCGATCGCGCAAGGCCTAGACCTGCCGCTGACCAAGGCGGTGGTGCGGCGCTTCGCCGACATGGAGATCTTCGTCGAGATCCAGGAGAACGTCCGCGGCTCGGATGCCTTCATCATCCAGTCGACCTCGTTCCCCGCCAACGACCATCTGATGGAATTGCTCATCATCACCGACGCGCTGCGCCGCTCCTCGGCGCGCCGTATCACGGCGGTGCTGCCCTATTTCGGCTACGCCAGGCAGGACCGTAAGTCCGGTTCGCGCACGCCGATCTCGGCCAAGCTCGTCGCCAACATGATCACGCAAGCCGGCGTCGACCGCGTCATGACGCTCGACCTGCATGCCGGCCAGATCCAGGGCTTCTTCGACATCCCGACCGACAACCTCTTCGCCGCGCCGCTGATGGTGCGCGACATCAAGGACAAGTTCGACCTGACCAAGACGATGGTGGTCTCGCCCGACGTCGGCGGCGTGGCCCGCGCGCGCGGCCTCGCCAAGCGCATCAACACCCCGCTCGCGATCGTCGACAAGCGCCGCGAGCGGCCGGGCGAGTCCGAGGTCATGAACGTGATCGGCGACGTCTCCGGCCACACCTGCATCCTCGTCGACGACATCGTCGATTCCGGCGGTACGCTGGTGAATGCGGCCGATGCGCTGCTCGCCAAGGGCGCCAAGGACGTCTACGCCTACATCACCCACGGCGTGCTCTCCGGCGGCGCGGCCGCCCGCATCGCCGGCTCCAGGCTGAAGGAGCTCGTGATCACCGACTCGATCCTGCCGACCGAGGCGGTGACCAAGGCGCCGAACATCCGCACCCTGCCGATCGCCAGCCTGATCTCGGATGCGATCGCGCGCACGGCGGCGGAAGAGTCGGTGTCGAGCCTGTTCGACTGACACCGTCATTCCGGGGCGGCGCGCCAGCGCCGAACCCGGAATCCATCCTGCAGCAATTTCTTGTCGATCAATGGATTCCGGGTTCGCGCTTCGCGCGCCCCGGAATGACCATTGCCTACCACACGATCCCCGCGGCGACCTGGCCACGCAGCCGCTCCAGGCCGTGCAACGTCTCCGCGCAGGCGGTCGCGACCTCGACGCCCTTGATCGCAAAGTGCTTGCGGAAGAAGTCGTAGTGCACCTCGGTCTCGTGGAATTGCTGCGGCGTGAGCACGGCTGAGAACACCGGCACCTCCGTGCGCAGCTGCACGTCCATCAGCGCCTTGATCACGGTGTCGGCGACGAATTCGTGGCGGTAGATGCCGCCGTCGACGACGAGGCCTGCCGCGACGATCGCGGTGTAACGCCGCGTCTTGGCGAGGACCTGCGCGTGCAGCGGGATCTCGAACGAGCCCGGCACCTCGAACACGTCGACATGGGTGAGGTGGCGGGCTTCCGCCTCCTTCATGAAGGCGATGCGGGCTTCCGCGACCACGTCGCGGTGCCAGCAGGCCTGCACGAAGGCCACCCGCTGCGGCTTGGCGAAGCGCGGATGCGAAGGTGCCGGGTCCGCGGGAACCGGCGGCGGCTGTATGTGGGACGTTTCGGTTTGGGGGTCTTGCAGCATCTGATTCATGGCTTTCCTCGGTTTAAGGACCAGAATCAGGGCACACGGAACGACAAACAGCCGCACCTCGCGATGCGTCTGCCAGCGACCGTTCTCTTTCATCCGGACTTTAACCGTCGGCTTCGGAGTTGCACCGAATCTGCTGACCCTTCCCTTCGGGAGACCCCTCACGGAAGGCGCTCGCGGGCTTGGGCCTTGCGGCCCTTACCGCCGGTGGGGACTTTCACCCCGCCCTGAGAACATCGGCCGTCCGGGATGAACGGCCTGACTGGAAATATGCCGCCGCCGGGCAGTCGCGGCAAGCGTGTTCCGCATGGGTAAGGCGCATGGTCCCATGCCCGCACGGCGGTCCAGCGCTCGCCTGGCGGAATTTGCGCTGAGCGCCTTTTTGCCGAATCCGATTCCGGTTTGTTCTCGTCCGTTAAGAATTGTGGCGGAGATGAGCTGTGGACGAACGAGTCCTGGCTTGTGGACGGACTCGCGACCCCGTTGCGCAGATTCCGCAAATCACATCACTTGATCCGCGACAGGCCCGCGCTGATCCGAGGGAACGCGACAGCGACATTGAGGGAGCGTGCCGGGCCGACCGCGTGCGTATCAAAGACAACAAGAAGGCAAGAGGTCGAGACGGCATGTCCCTGCTCGAAGGCACTATCGATTCCAGAAACCATCCGCTCGCGGTGGTCGAGGACATCGCCGCCAGCAACAACTGGCCGTTCGAACGTTCCGGCGAGGACGAGCTCACGATTGTCTCCAAGGGGCAATGGACCGACTACCAGCTCTCCTTCACCTGGATGGGCGAGATCGAGGCGCTGCATCTGGCCTGCGCCTTCGACATGAAGATTCCGCTCGCGCGCCGCAGCGAGGTGCAGCGGCTCGTCGCCTCCGTGAACGAGCAGCTCTGGGTCGGCCATTTCGACCTGTGGACCAACACCGGCATGGTGATGCACCGCCAGGCCTTGGTGCTGCCGGGCGGCCTCACCGCTTCGCCTGCGCAATGCGAAGTCATGCTCGCCGGCGCCATCCATGCCTGCGAGCGCTACTTCCCCGCGTTCCAATTCGTGGTGTGGGCCGGCAAGACCACCGCGGAGGCGATGGACGCGGCGATGTTCGATACAGTGGGGGAGGCGTAAGGCCTCCCAAGACGTGAGGGGCGCTGCTCCCTCCCCACGTCATCCCGGACAAGCGCGCCCAAAGCGCCGATCCGGGATCCATGCCGCGTGATGTCGCTTGTGGCACGCGGCTTGTTGCCAACACCTCGATCCACTAGAACCGCCTGTGGTTATGGGTCCCTTCTTCGCAGGGACGACATCTTGCTTGGGCGATCACAGTGGCAACCAACAACCCTCTCCAAAACATCACCGGCACAATCCTGCTCGCCGGCGCCGGCAAGATGGGCGGCGCGATGCTGACCGGATGGCTTTCGGGCGGGCTCGACCCGCGCCGCGTCGCGGTGATCGAGCCGCACCTTGCGCCGGAGATCTCCGCGCTGGCCGCCAAGGGCGTCGTGCTCAATCCTGATGTGAGCACCGCCGGCGCTGTCGAGACACTGGTCGTGGCGGTGAAACCGCAGATGTTCCGAGAGGCCGGCGCCAGGCTGAAGCCGTTCGTCTCGGACAAGACCTCGGTGGTCTCGATCATGGCGGGCACCACGATCGCCGCGCTCCAGGAGGTCTGCGGCGGCGCCGTGGTTCGCGCGATGCCGAATACGCCGGCCGCGATCGGCCGCGGCATCACCGTCGCGGTCGCGGCGAACGACGTCAGCGCCGCGCAGCGCGCGGTCGCGGATGCGCTGCTGCGCGCCACCGGCTCGGTCGAATGGGTCGAGGACGAAGGATTGATGGACGCGGTCACCGCCGTGTCCGGCTCAGGGCCGGCCTATGTGTTCCTGCTCGCCGAAGAGCTCGCCCGCGCCGGTGTCGAAGCGGGATTGCCCGAAGCGCTCGCGACCAGGCTCGCCCGCGAGACCGTCGCCGGCTCCGGCGAGCTGCTGCACCAGTCGGAGCTTCCCTCCGCGACGCTGCGCCAGAACGTCACCTCGCCCGGCGGCACGACGGCCGCAGCGCTCGGCGTGCTGATGGGCGAGCCGGGCCTGCGCGATCTCATGATCCGCGCCGTGGCGGCGGCGACGCAGCGGTCGAAGGAATTGGCGAAGTAGTTGATCCTCATGGTGAGGAGGCGCGAAGCGCCGTCTCGAACCATGAAAGGCCCGGCTCTCTCCCGCGGCCATCCTTCGAGACGGCGCTTACGCGCCTCCTCAGGATTAGGACAGAGCAAGCGGAAGCTACGTCGCCCCGAGCCGCTTGTTGAACATCTCGACATTGACGAGCCCGCGCGCGTGGCGGCCTTCGCCGAGCTTGCGCGTGCCCTCGAAGGCCTCGACCTCGAAGCGGATGACGCGGCGCTCGACCGCGACCACCTTTGCGGTGGTCCGCACCTTCGCGCCGACCAGCGCGGCGGCAAGATGGCGGATGTCGACTTCGGTACCGACAGTGACCCAGCCCGGCTGCAGCGCTGAGCGGATCGCATCGCCCGATGTCATCTCCATCTCCAGGATCATCATCGGGGTCGCGTAGACAAACGGCATGCCCGGCACGAAATGCCCGACCGTGCGCTCCATCGGCACCAACAGCGTGCGCTCGGCGCTCATGCCTGTTGTGATGAAGTCGCGTGCGTCCATGGAGCTTGCCCGTCATTCCGGGGCGGCGCGTAGCGCCGAACCCGGAATCCAGAAGTTTGCGGCACGAGATTCCGGGTTCGCGCTTCGCGCGCCCCGGAATGACGCTAACGCGTCACTTCTTCGCCGCCGCCGCCGCGCGCTCCACGAAGGTCTTGCCGCCCTTCATCTTGTGGCGGAGCGGGGCTTCGTTGATCTGAATGACGACGGCCTCGGCATCGACGCCGAGATTCTTCACCAGCGCCTGGGTGATGTCGCGCATCATGCCGGCCTTCTGCTCGTCGGTGCGGCCTTCGGCCATGCTGATGGTGATCTCAGGCATTTTTCTCTCCCTGCTCGTCGTTGATCATCCATTGTCATTGCCGGGCATAGTAGTCTGCTCTTGCAGACTGCGTAAACTTGTCTGCACCCGGCAATCCATCATTTTGAAGATGGATGCGCGGGTCAAGCCCGCGCATGACGATCGAGGCGAATAGCTAGCCCCAGCTCACGTCATGGCGGGCCAGAACCTCGCGCACTTTCGCGACGAGGTCCGCTTCGCTGCACGAGAACTGTGCCGGCCGGGTCTCGCGCCATTCCTGGTTGGAGGCGATCGCAGCGGCCGCCTTGGCGCCCTCGATCAGATCCTTGACCTGCACCTCGCCGCGCGCCTTCTCATCCGAGCCCTGGATGATGACGCAAGGTGAGTTGCGGCGATCGGCATATTTGAGCTGGTTGCCCATGTTCTTGGGATTGCCGAGATAGAGCTCGGCGCGGATGCCGGCGGTGCGCAAGCTCGCGACCATCTTCTGGTAGTCGGCGACGCGGTCGCGGTCGAACACGGTAACGACGACAGGCCCGAACTCGGGCCGCGTGTCGAGCTTGCCGAGCAGCGTCAACGCGGCCTGCAGCCGCGACACGCCGATCGAGAAACCGGTCGCCGGCACCGGCTCGCCGCGGAAGCGCGAGACCAGGCCGTCATAACGGCCGCCGCCGCCGACGGAGCCGAAGCGCACCGGGCGGCCCTTCTCGTCCTTGGTGTCGAGCAACAGTTCGACCTCGTAGACGGGGCCGGTGTAGTATTCGAGCCCGCGCACGACGGATGGATCGATCTTGATGCGATCCGCACCATAGCCCGACGCCGTGACCAGTTTTGCAATCTCTTCCAGCTCGCTAACGCCGGCCTGACCAACCTCGCTCTTGGCGAGATAGGTCTCTGCCGCGTCGATTGCTTCTTTCCAATCCTCGCGCGGCCTGGTGATGGCGAGAACGACGTCGGCTTCCGCCGCGCTCAAATTGGCGCCTTTGGTGAAGTCGCCCTTGCCTTCCTCGCCACCGTCCCAGCGGCCGGGACCAAGCAGCTTGCGCACCTCGTCCGCGGAAAACTTGTCGAGCTTGTCGATCGCGCGCAGCACGGTCAGTCTGCGCGCGGCATTTTCCTCACCCGCCAGGCCAATGGCTTCCAGAACGCCGTCGAGCACCTTGCGATTGTTCACCTTCACCACATACTGGCCGCGCGCAATCCCGAGCGCCTCCATCGTGTCCGCCGCCATCATGCAGATCTCGGCGTCCGCCGCCGGCGTCGCCGAACCCACGGTGTCGGCATCGAACTGCATGAACTGGCGGAAGCGGCCGGGGCCGGGCTTCTCGTTGCGGAACACGTAGCCGGCGCGATAGCTGCGATAGGGCTTCGGCAGCGTGTCGAAATTCTCGGCGACGTAGCGGGCGAGCGGCGCGGTGAGATCGTAGCGCAGGCTGATCCACTGCTCGTCGTCGTCCTGGAACGAGAACACGCCCTCGTTCGGCCGGTCTTGATCCGGCAGGAATTTGCCGAGCGCGTCGGTGTATTCCATCGCCGGCGTCTCCACCGGCTCGAAGCCGTAGAGCTCGTAGACGGCGCGGATCTTCTCGACCATCTCGCGCGTCGCCCGGATCGCGGCAGGATCGCGATCCTCGAGCCCGCGCGGCAGGCGCGCCTTCAGTTTCTGGGGTTTTTTGGGTTTCTCGGCCATGCGCGGCGTTTACCAGCCGGCGCGGGAGGCGGCAACGGGTGTTAGAGCACGACGTCATTCCGGGGCTCGCGAAGCGAGAACCCGGAATCTCGAGATTCCGGGTCTGGTCCTTCGGACCATCCCGGAATGACGGCCTATATTTACGGCTGCTCCATTCGCGCCCGGAGCGCGTCGGCATCGGCTTTCGGCATGGATTTGAGCAGCGGCTTGATGGTTTCGCCGCCGACGATCTTGCCGTTGCGCATGAACATCCAGTCCGAGATGTCGGCCTCTGTGAACTTGACCGGGTCGCCTGCGTGTTTGCCCGGCAGATCGCGCGGCTCGTTGGCGAACAGGCCCGAATAGGTCCCGCCGGGCTGCTTCTTCAGCTCGCCGATCCAGATGTGCTCGCCGCCCTTGCGGGTCGTGAAGTGTACCTTCAGGGCGTGTCCGGTCTCGGACGGCTTTGGCGATTCATAGGAGGTCCAGAAGGTGGAGAGCGTCGCGCGAGCCCGCGCGATCGCCGCGTTCATCTCGGGATCGCCGGTGCGCACGTCGACGATAGGCGAGCGGTCCTGCGCTGCGACCTCGCGCGTCGGGCCGATGGTCAGGATGCCGAAAACGGAAGCGCCGGTGATGGCGGCGAGAACGACCCATTTCATGGGTTGGGAGAGTTTCATTGCCATGATCGCGATGTCCAGGCGCGTTGATGCGTCCTGGCTTTGTCGCGGCATCGTGGCGAGGCGTTCATGGCGCACTTACCCTCCCCTGGAGGGGGAGGGTCGGCGCACATGGAGCGAAGCGGAATGTGCGACGGGGTGGGGTGATCTCTCCTCGCGGGCACTGCCCGACTGGAGAGATCACCCCACCCCGCTCGCGCTTCGCGCGATCGACCCTCCCCCTCCAGGGGAGGGTAAGGGGATCAAAACACCTTGCGGATCCAGTTGTGCGGATCGTTGGTGCGGCCGTACTGGATGTCGACGAGCTGCTTGCGCAGGCCCATGGCGACGGGGCCGGCGGCGCCGCCCGAGATCTCGAAGTCGCCGCTGACCGAGCGCACCTTGCCGATCGGCGAAATTACGGCGGCGGTGCCGCAGGCGAAGGCTTCCTTCAGCCTGCCGCTCGCCGCATCCTTGCGCCATTGCTCGAGCGAATAGGGCTCCTCGCGCACGGTCTTGCCGGCGTCGCGGGCGAGCGTGATGATGGAGTCGCGGGTGATGCCGGGCAGGATGGTGCCGAGCGGCGGCGTCGACAGCGAGCCGTCGTCGAACACGAAGAAGATGTTCATGCCGCCGAGCTCCTCGATGTAACGGCGCTCGACCGCATCGAGGAAGACGACCTGATCGCAGCCGTGCTGGATCGCTTCGGCCTGGGCGCGCAGGCTGGCGGCATAATTGCCGCCGCATTTGACCGCGCCGGTGCCGCCGATCGCGGCGCGCGTGTAGTTCTCCGACACCCAGATCGAGACCGGCGCAGGCCCGCCCTTGAAGTAGGAGCCGACGGGCGAGGCGATCACCGCAAAGATGTATTCGGACGACGGCTTGACGCCGAGGAAGGTCTCGCTCGCGATCATGAACGGGCGCAAATAAAGGCTGCCCTCGCCGCCCGGCATCCAGGCGCGGTCGATGCGCACGATCTGCTCGACCGCCTCGATGAAGACGTCTTCGGGCAACTGCGCCATCGCCATGCGCTCGGCCGAGTCCTTGAAACGCCGCGCATTGGCGTCGGGACGGAACAGGTTCACGCCGCCATCGTCGCGCTTGTAGGCTTTCAAGCCTTCGAAGATCTCCTGGGCGTAGTGCAGGACCGCGCCGGCGGGATCGATTTGGAAGTTGGCGCGCGCCTCGATCTTCGCCTCGTACCAGCCGCCCTTGGCCTGGTTGTAGCGGACGACCGCCATGTGATCGGTGAAGACCCGCCCGAAGCCGGGATCCACCAGCTTGGCGACACGGTCCTTCTCAGGCGTCGGATTGGATGCGGGCTGGATGTCGAATGTCATGCTCATGTCCTTGCCTCCCGCTGCCGGTGGCGGCGCTGTTGCTCGCGCCCGCCTGCCCGTTCGGGCCCGGCTGGCTTGATTGGTTTCTGGCCGGACCGCCGCCAGCCATGTTACGGCCGGTTTCCGCGGCCAGCATGTCGGGCAGGACATGCTTTTGCGGAAGGCGGAAGTCCAGTATGTTTTGCCGAAATGCCGCTCGACAATCGCACGGTAGATCTGCTTCGGCCGTCGCCGCCTGTCCGGCTCTCTCCGGCCGTCCCTGCTACGATCCACCCGGCGCGAAACGATCTAAAATTTCGTGCGGGTCGATCGTTTTGTAACATTGAACCCAAGATACGTCAATATGCCTGACATAAATTTCGCAGCCTCTCCTCCTGACGTCGCCGAATCTCGGCCCGCCGCGTCGGACGGAGGCAATTTGCGCTGGGATATCATCGAGCTGCTGTTCTTCGCCTATCGCGATTTCGTCGGCGATCCCGACCAGGAGCTGGAGGCGTTCGGCTTCGGTCGGGCCCACCACCGGGTCATGCACTTCGTCTACCGCTATCCCGGGCTGAAGGTCGCCGACCTGCTCGACGTCCTGCGCATTACAAAACAGTCGCTCGGCCGGGTGCTGAAGCAGCTCCTGGACGAGGGCTATATCGTGCAGAAGACCGGCGACAATGACCGTCGCCAGCGCCTGCTCTACGCGACGCCGAAGGGCGAGGCGCTGGTGCAGAAGCTCGCCGGGCTGCAGACCACGCGGATCACCAGGGCGCTCGCGGAGATGGCTCCGCAGGACGCCGAGACAGTCAAGCGCTTCCTGCGCGCGATGATCGACCGCGACGATCCGGACAAGGTGCTCGAGACGATCTTCGCTTCCGTCAACCAAGACGCCAAGGAGTGACCGTGCCGCTCGCCACGCTCGCCCGCCCGCCGGTGCAACCGGCCGACGATGCCCCGCATCTGCTGCTGGTCGATGACGACCGCCGCATCCGCGACCTGCTCTCGCGCTTTCTCGCCAGCGAAGGCTACCGCGTCACCACCGCGGCGAGCGCCGCCGATGCGCGCTCGAAGCTGCTGGGCCTGCATTTCGATCTCCTGATCCTCGACGTCATGATGCCCGGCGAGACCGGCTTCGACCTCGCCCGCTTCATCCGCACCTCGTCGTCGGTGCCGATCGTGATGCTGACGGCGCGCCACGAGGCGGAAGCCCGCATCGAGGGCTTGCAGATCGGCGCCGACGATTACGTGGCAAAACCGTTCGAGCCGCGCGAGCTTGCGCTGCGCATCAACAACATTCTCAAGCGCGCCGCGCCGCCGCCGCAGGCCACGACGATCGAGAAGATCGCCTTCGGCCCCTATGTCTACCATCTCGAACGCGGCGAATTGCGCCAGGGCGAGGAGGTCATCCACCTCACCGACCGCGAGCGCGAGATGCTGCGGATTCTCGCGGAGACGCCGGGCGAGACCGTGCCGCGCAGCGCGCTGACCGGCAATGGCAGCGTCAACGAGCGCGCCGTCGACGTGCAGATCAACCGTCTCCGGCGCAAGATCGAGACCGATCCTGCCAATCCGCTGTTCCTGCAGGCGGTGCGCGGCATCGGCTACCGCCTGGTGGCCTCGCCATAAATCAGTGAAGCGCGCCAGATGAGCACGATCGATACCGGCCTGACGCTTCTGAAGAGCGCCGCCGGCCGCGTCTCGGCCGCGAACGGCTGGATGGGCAACGCGTTCAAGGGCTGGATGCCGACCGGCCTCTACGCCCGCGCGCTGCTCATCATGATCGTGCCGATGGTGATCCTGCAATCGGTCGTCGCCTTCGTGTTCATGGAGCGGCACTGGAACACGGTGACGCGCCGCCTGTCGGCCGCGGTGGTGCAGGACATCGCCGCGCTCATCGACGTCTACAAGGGCTATCCGCAGGACCGCGATCGCGACCAAATCCGCCGCATCGCCCAGCAGCGCCTCGGCCTAGTCGTGGACTTTCTTCCTGCCGGCGACATGCCGCCGCCGGGACCAAAACCGTTCTTCTCGCTGCTCGACCAGACGCTGTCGGTGCAGCTTGGCCGCCAGATCGGCCGCTCGTTCTGGATCGACACGGTGGGCCGCTCCAACCTGGTCGAGATCCGCATCCAGCTCGACGATGCCGTGATGCGCGTGTTCGCGCAGCGCAGCGCCGCCTATGCCTCGAACTCGGAGATCTTCCTGTTCTGGATGGTCGGCACATCCTCGATCCTCTTGATCGTCGCGGTGCTGTTCCTGCGCAACCAGATCAAGCCAATCCTGCGCCTTGCCGATGCCGCCGAGAGCTTCGGCAAAGGCCGCGAGGCGCCGAACTTCCGCCCCAGAGGCGCGCGCGAGGTGCGGCGCGCGGCGGTCGCCTTCCTCGAGATGAAGTCGCGCATCGAGCGCACGATGGAGCAGCGCACCGCGATGCTCGCCGGCGTCAGCCACGATCTGCGCACCATCCTGACCCGCTTCAAGCTCGAGCTCGCACTGATCGGCGACAGTCCCGAGCTTGAAGGCATGCGCAAGGACGTCGACGAGATGTCGATGATGCTGGAGGATTACCTCGCCTTCGCGCGCGGCGATTCCGGCGAGCAGTCGCAACCGACCGACATGGCGCAGGCGCTCGAGGAGCTGCGCAGCGACGCCGAGCGCCACGGCCATACCGCGACCGTCGCGTTCAACGGCCTGCCCGTGGTGACGGTGAAGCCGGCTTCGTTCAAGCGCTGCCTCGCCAACCTCGTCACCAACGCCGCGCGCTACGGCAAGAACATCGCCATCACCGGCCAGCGCGATCACCGTTATCTCACCGTCACAGTCGATGACGACGGCCCGGGCATTCCCGCGCACTTGCGCGAAGAGGTGTTCAAGCCATTCCTGCGGCTGGACAACGCCCGCAACCAGGACGAAGGCGGCACCGGCCTGGGCCTTGCCATCGCCCGCGACATCGCCCGCTCGCATGGCGGCGACATCACGCTGGGTGACAGCCCGATGGGGGGATTGAGGGCGAGCGTGCGAATACCGGTGTAGCTGTCGTACTTCACCTCTCCCCGCTTGCGGGGAGAGGTCGGATCGCTCTTACGATCCGGGTGAGGGGGTACAGGCCTCTCGGCATTTTTCGCGTGCGGAGAGAGGCCCCTCACCCCAACCCTCTCCCCGTAAGAACGGGGCGAGGGAGCGCACCGATTTCCGCGCGCTACGAACTCAAGACGCACCTACTTCGGCAGCAGCGCCTTCAGCTTGTCCATGTCGCGCGTGTTCATCTTGAAGCCGCCGGGCATGACGATGTCGCCGGGCTTCTGATCCGGCTTGCAGGCTCCGAGCCACTTGGCTTGCAGCGTCGTGGTGCTATCGCGCCCGGCCGTGCCGGCGACGCCACCTTGCGCATGCGAGGTCGTTTTCACCGTGTAGGCCGAGTTGAAATCGCCAGTGATTTCGGCATGCGAGGTCGTGCTGACGCCGGCGACGCTGCACTCGGAATCGCTGACATAGCCGGTCGCAGTCTTCTTGATCTCCTGCTTGGCGCAGATCTGCTTGGCCATTGGAGAGACGTTGTTGCTCATCTCCTTGTCGACGGTCTCGTCGGTGCAATGCTGCATGGTCATCTCGGGCACGGGCGAGCCTGATGTGACCAGCTTCATCTCCCACAGTCCGGCCTTGCGCACCGGCAGTTCGTCCGCGCTGGCGCTGCCTGCCGACAACGCGAGGCAAAGCATCGAGCCGAGCAAAGCGAGTTTGCGCGTCATGTCGAAGACTCCCGGCTGAGAGACGTGCGGCGCTACGACAGCGCCTCAGTACAGCGTGCGGATCGGCCGATCGGCGGCACCATAGGGCACCCAGCGGCAGGCGAACGAGACGTAGCCGCCCTCATAGGCCTGCACGCCCAGGAATTTCGCGACCTTGCCGTAGCGGGCGCAGTGATCGACCGCGACCTGACGCGCATCGACCTGGGTCGCCATCGAATAGGCGATGATGCCGCCGGTGTCGTTGCCCTTGAACGGCGGCACCGGAGCAAAGATGTCGGCGCGCGCCGACTGGCTCGCCATCATGCCCGAGACAACCAGGCTGGCAAGAAGGCCCGCGGCCGCAATGATTCGCATTCCCGTCACTCCAATTGGCTGGAGCCAGTTTACGGTGCCGGGACGGACGTGAAAAGAACCGAACCCCTGTTGGCCGCGACATCCTGGTCAAGTCCTGGCGAAGTGTTGCCGCGCTGCACTTGACCCGCCCCGACCTTCGCGGCACCGTCCGACCTTCGCAAGATCTTAGCTGCCCGGATTGACCATGCCCGCCCCCTCCCAGAAATCGCTCCGCTTTGCCGCCGTGCTCGGCCTCATGTTCGGAGCACTGTCGCTCGGCGAGGCCAGGGCTGCCAATCCGCTCGAGCTGAATTTCTGGCTGAGCGGGCCGCGTTATGACGGCACTGTGGCCGATTGCGACCGGGCGCTGCCGACGATCGCCACCCAGTTCTGGGAAAAAGAAAGCTCGTTCTGGAATTCTCCGCTGAAGATCACCGGCTTCTCCGCCGTTCGCGAGGTCGCATTCAGGCCCTGGCAGTCCGATAACATTCCGCGCCGCTATTGCACGGCTGACGCCATGCTCACCGACGGCAAGGTGCGCAAGGTGCATTTCTCGCTGATCGAAGACGGTGGCTTTGCCGGTTACGGCAACGGGGTGGAATGGTGCGTGGTCGGGCTCGACCGCAACTGGGCCTATAACCCGGCCTGCCGGGCCGCCAAGCCCTGACCTGAAGCCGCTGATTCGGGCTGATCAGCCAGCCGACGACTGCAGCTCCAATTTTGTTCTTGAAATGTTCCCGCCGCCTGCTAGGCTGTACGCACAGTCTAGTTGAGGGGCGTTGCCATGTTTTACTCCAGATTGCGTTCGTTGTCCCGCCTGATGATCTCGCTGACCCTCGCTGCGGGGTTGGCCACCCTCGCCGGCGCTGCGAAGGCGCAGGACAAGCGGCAGAACGCACCTGGCGAGTTCGACTTCTATGTCCTGTCGCTGTCGTGGTCGCCCTCGTTCTGCGAGGAAGCAGCCGAACGCGGCGGCCGGTCCCAGATGCAATGCGGCGGACGGCCCTACGCCTTCGTGGTGCATGGGCTGTGGCCGCAATATGAGAACGGTTTTCCGGAATATTGCCAGCGGCCGGCGCCGCGGCTGAACCGCAACATCGTCTCCTCGATGCTCGACCTGATGCCGGCGCCGGGCCTGATCTTCAACGAGTGGGACAAGCACGGCACCTGTTCCGGCCTCGAGGGCCGCGCCTATTTCGAGATGATCCGCAAGGCGCGCGCCGCGATCAAGATTCCCGCCGAATATCTCGATCTGTCGCAGGCCAAGACGGTGGCGCCGGTGGAGATCGAGGAGGCCTTCATCAAGGCCAATCCGGGTCTCAGCAATGCCGCCGTCTCGGTCACCTGCAACCGGACACGGCTGTCCGAGGTCCGCATCTGCCTCAGCAAGGACCTGCAATTCCGCGCCTGCGATGAGATCGAGCGCCGCGCCTGCCGCCGCGACCAGGTGACGATGCCGCCGATCAGGGGCGGGTAGACACGCTCTCGTGTCCGGGATGCAGCGCGATCGCCGCGAACCGCGGCGTAGTGCGCTGCTGATCCGGGGCCCATTACGCTAAAGAGCTGGGTCCCGGCTCAGCGGCGCAGCGCTACGCGCTGCACCGCGTCCGGGACACGAGATTGTACCTCTTTGCTCAACCCATCACGTGGCGTAGTGCTCTTGCCATGAACTACCGCCACGCCTTCCACGCCGGCAGCTTTGCCGATGTCATCAAGCACATCGTGCTGGCGCGCATCCTCACTTATCTGCAGGACAAGCCGGCGGCGTTCCGCGTCATCGACACCCATGCCGGCGCCGGCCTCTACGATCTCGACAGCGACGAGGCGCGCCGCGGCGGCGAATGGCTGACCGGCATTGCGCGGCTGCTGCAGGCGCGCCTGTCGAACGAGAGCGCGGCGCTGGCGAAGCCCTATCTCGACATCGTCCGCGCCTTCAATCCGAAGGGGGAGCTCAACGTCTATCCGGGCTCGCCGTTGATTGCGCGCGGCCTGCTCAGGCCGCAGGACCGGCTCGTCGCCTGCGAGCTCGAGCCGAAGGCACGGAAAGCGCTGATCGACGCGCTGCGCCGCGACGAGCAGGCCCGCGTGGTCGATCTGGACGGCTGGGTGGCGCTACCGGCCTTCGTGCCGCCGAAGGAGCGGCGCGGCCTCGTGCTGATCGATCCACCCTTCGAGGCCAAGGACGAGTTCGAGCGGCTCGGCGAAGCCTTCTCCGCGGCCTTCGCGAAATGGCCGACCGGTATTTACGTAATCTGGTATCCCGCCAAGAACCGGCGGGCCACCGACACGCTGGCGCAAACCCTGGCGCGGCTCGCAGCTGCAGCAAAGCCGCCCGGAAAATGCCTGCGCCTCGAATTCAGCGTCGCGCCGCAAGCCGACAGCGCCGGCCTCACCTCCACCGGGCTCCTGATCGTCAACCCGCCCTATACGCTGCACGGCGAGCTCAAGACCATTCTGCCGGAGCTGGAAATACCGCTCGGCCAGGGTGGGGCTGCCAGATTCCGATTGGAGGTGCCCAAGCCTTAACGCCAGGCCGTAACACTCCGGCATTCTTGGGAAAAATATGCAGGACCGGTAGTCAATCTGCAAAGAACCGTATTATGCTATTTCTGTGACTGGCTTTACGTTCCGCTTCCGCGAATGGTTGCGGCGGAGTGAAGGCCCTAAGAAAGATCCCGCCGGACCGATCGGTCCGTCCAAGGATGGCCAGCTCCCGGGCTCCGTAAGGCCCGGTCATGTCGCGACGTGAGTCTGCGTCGCGGCGGAGGAGCAATGAGGGGGAGTTTCCCGATGGCCATGACGGGAACGGTCAAGTTCTTCAACGGCGAGCGCGGCTACGGCTTCATCAAGCCTGATGACGGCGGTCGCGATGTCTTCGTTCACATCACCGCTGTGGAGCGGGCGGGACTGAAGGACCTTGCCGAAGGACAGCGCATTACTTTCGAAGTCGAACCGGACAAGAAGGGGAAGGGACCGAAGGCGGTCAATCTGGTGATCCTCTCCTAGCCCTGGCGCGAAAAAAAATCCCGGCCGCGAGCGGCCGGGAGGCTGGTCCGGTATTTTCTTCTTTGGATGTCAGAAGTGATAGTTCACGCCTGCGCGGACGACGCTGGCGCTATAGCCGTTTGACACGCCCGTAATTGCGAACTGGCTGGTCGACAGATCGATGTAGAGATATTCGAGCTTGGCGCTCCAGTTCGGCGCGAGGCCGACTTCCGCACCGGCACCGATGGTCCAGCCTGCGGTGGTGTGCGACTCCGTCCAGCCGAAGGTCTGCGCCCGCAGCTCGCCGAAGGCGAGACCGGCGGTGCCGTAGAACAGCACGTTGCTGAACGCATAGCCGGCGCGGCCGCGCAGGGTGCCGAACCACGGATTGGAGAATTTCCACGGCGCAAAGGTGTCATCGGCGCCGGCGGCCTGGATATCACCTTCGACGCCGAACACCCACGGGCCGTTCTGGAAATTGTAGCCGGCTTGCACACCGCCGACGAAGCCGGACGGCTTGGTGGGGTTGTTGTCGACCGAGCCCCATTCATAGCCGATGTTGCCGCCAAGATAGGGACCCGCCCAGCTATAGGCATTGAGCGGCTGATTGACGGTATAGGGCGCACGCTGCCCGTAATTGAGATCGGCGGCCTCTGCCGAAGCTGTCCAGCCGGCTGCAACCAACGCGGCTGCGCCCACAACGAGCCCCTTCATCACTCACTCCAACGCAACTATCGCAACCCGAGCGATGCCTGCGCCGCCGCGCGAGCAAAACCGCATGGTTACGGAACCAAGAGCTTTTCGCGCAGGATTTATCGAGAGTTTTAAGTTAAAGGGCTGTTAAGTCGGGTTACCGCCCGCTTAACAGACTTAAGGAAGCGTTACCGGGAACTGGCTCGCATCTGTGCGGGCCGCATTGGCCGGAACTTCAAATCGGCAGCCTCAGCGCCTAAATTCGCCCCATGGTTCACGATTCCTCCGACAATCCGGACGACCGCGCGCGCAAGTCGCCGGCTGCTGCGAGCGACGCGCCGCCCGAGCAGCTGGCCGCGCCGGACGTCGATCCCGCGGCGGCAGGCGGCGATGACGAGGACGACGCCCTGCTGCCGGACATCCTGGAAGAGAGCGACGCCGTCGGCGAAGGCCCGCTGGCGACCGGTCACGAGGCGATCGAGCGCGCGGTCCGCCTCGCGCCGACCTCGCCCGGCGTCTACCGCATGCTCAATGCGAACGCCGACGTGCTCTATGTCGGCAAGGCCAAGAACGTCAAAAAGCGCCTATCCAGTTATGCGCGCCAGAGTGCGCCGCTGCCTGCGCGCATCCTGCGCATGATCGCGGCCACCGTCACGGTGGAGATCGTCTCGACCACGACCGAGACCGAGGCGCTGCTGCTGGAAGCCAACCTGATCAAGCAGCTGCGGCCGCGCTTCAACGTGCAGCTGCGCGACGACAAATCGTTTCCCTACATCCTGATCACCGGCGACCATTGGGCGCCGCAGATCCTTAAGCATCGCGGTGCGCAGACCCGGCCCGGGCGCTATTTCGGCCCGTTCGCCTCCGCCGGCGCGGTCAACCGCACCATCACGGCGCTGCAGCGCGCGTTTTTGATCCGCTCCTGCACCGATTCCTTCTTCGAGAGCCGCACCCGGCCCTGCCTGCTCCACCAGATCCGCCGCTGCGCCGGGCCCTGCACCCGCGAGATCGATTTCGGCGGCTATGCGACGCTGGTGCGCGAGGCGAGCGACTTCCTCTCCGGCAAGAGCCATGCGGTGAAGCAGGAGCTCGCCGGCGAGATGGAGAAGGCCTCGAACGAGCTCGAATTCGAGCGCGCCGCACTGTACCGCGACCGCCTCGCCGCGCTGTCGGCGATCCAGTCGCAGCAGGGCATCAATCCGCGCACGGTGGAGGAAGCCGACGTGTTCGCCATCCACCAGGAGGGCGGCTTCTCCTGCGTCGAGGTGTTCTTCTTCCGCACCGGACAGAACTGGGGCAACCGCGCCTATTTTCCGCGCGCGGAGAAGAGCTTTACGCCGGAGGAAGTGCTGGGGTCCTTCCTGGCCCAGTTCTACGATGACAAGCCGCCGCCGAAGAACATCCTGCTCTCGCACGAGATCGAGGAGAGCGAGCTGCTCGCCAACGCGCTGTCGATCAAGGCCGGCCACAAGGTCGAGGTCACCGCGCCCAAGCGTGGCGAAAAGAAAGAGCTCGTCACCCACGCGCTGACCAATGCCCGCGAGGCGCTCGGCCGCAAGCTTGCGGATACTGCGACGCAGAGCCGGCTGCTCGAGGCCATGGCCGCGACGCTGGGCCTGCCGCACGTGCCCAAGCGCATCGAGGTCTACGACAACAGCCACATCCAGGGCACCAACGCGGTCGGCGCCATGATCGTCGCGGGCCCCGACGGTTTCGTGAAGAACCAGTACCGCAAGTTCAACATCAAGTCGGAAGGGCTGACGCCCGGCGACGACTACGCCATGATGCGCGAGGTGCTGGAGCGCCGCTTCAAGCGCCTGATCAATCCGCCTGAGGACGCCGCCACCAAGGCCAAGGATGACGATTTCCCGCAATGGCCCGACCTCGTGATCATCGACGGCGGCCGCGGCCAGCTCAACGCCGTGCGCGAGATCTTCGCCAATCTCGGCCTGACCCAGGTGTCGCTGATGTCGGTCGCCAAGGGACCGGACCGGGATGCCGGCCGCGAGACCCTGTTCATGCCGGAGCGCGAGGCGATCAAGCTGGAGCCGCGCGATCCCGTGCTCTATTTCATCCAGCGCCTGCGCGACGAAGCCCACCGCTTCGTCATCGGATCGCACCGCAAGCTGCGCAAGAAGGACATCCGCGAGGCCGGCTTGCAGGAGATTCCGGGCATCGGCCCGTCACGCAAACGTGCCTTGCTGCATCATTTCGGGACCCTGAAGGAAATCGAGCGGGCCTCGATCGCCGATCTCGGCAAGGTTCCGGGGGTCAGCGCCGAGAGCGCCCGCAGGATTTTCGAGTATTTCCATCCCCAGCCGGGGTGAACTAAATGGGGACCGCAGTCATATGGTCGTCGTATCCCCCATCTCATTTGGGAGCGGAACGGTTGACCTTCAGGCTCGAGCGGTATTGGTAGGACGGATGAACATCGCCACGACACGAGGGACCACCAGCCGCGCGATGTCCCTCCCCAACATCCTGACCTATGGCCGGATCGCCGCGATCCCGGTCGTGGTCGGATGCATCTATGCGCAGTCGATTCTGGATCAGCCGCTCTGGCTGCGCTGGCTCGCGGTCGCCATTTTCATCGCCGCAGGGGTGACCGATTACCTCGACGGCTATTACGCGCGGATCTGGAATCAGCAATCGGCATTCGGCCGCATGCTCGATCCGATCGCCGACAAGCTGCTGGTCGCCTCCTGCCTGTTGATGCTCGCCGCGGACGGCATCATTCACGGCTGGTCGCTATGGGCCGCCATCGTGATCCTGTGCCGCGAGATCCTGGTCTCGGGGCTGCGCGAATATCTGGCTGCGCTCCGTGTCAGCGTGCCCGTGACCAAGCTGGCGAAGTGGAAGACCACCGTCCAGCTGGTCGCGATCGGGTTCCTGCTCGCGGGACCTGCCGGCGACGAGGTCGTGCCTGTCGTCTCGATGATCGGCCTCGCGCTGCTCTGGGCTTCGGCGATCCTCACCATGTACACCGGCTACGACTACTTCCGCGCCGGCATCCATCACCTCATCAAGGAGGACGAGGGATGAAGGTGAAGTATTTCGCCTGGGTGCGCGAGCGCGTCGGCAAGGCCGAAGAGACGATCGAGCCCCCCGCCAGCGTGCGCACCGTCGAGGAGCTGATCGCCTGGCTCTCCGGCCAAAGCGAGGCTTATGCGCATGCGTTCGAGAAGCCGAAGGTGATCCGCGCCGCGATCGACCGCGCTCACGTCAAGCAGGACGCCGCGATCGCAGGCGCCCGCGAGATCGCGTTCTTCCCGCCCATGACCGGCGGCTAGGCTCATGACCTGCCCCGTCACCATCCGCATCCAGGAAGACGATTTCGACATCGCGCGCGAGATCTCGGTCCTGACGAGCAGCCGGACCGATATCGGCGCTGTGGTGAGCTTTTCCGGCATCTGCCGCGCCGACGAGGACAGCGCCAAAGTTGCCGCGCTGACGCTCGAACATTATCCCGGCATGGCCGAGGAAGAGATCAGGCGCCACGCCGACGAAGCCATGGCGCGCTGGCCGCTCGACGGCATCACGGTGATCCACCGCGTCGGCCGCCTCATGCCGGGCCAGAACATCGTGCTGGTGGTGACCGCCTCGCAGCACCGACAGGCGGCGTTCGCGGCGGCCGAGTTCCTGATGGACTATCTCAAGACCAGCGCGCCGTTCTGGAAGAAGGAAGAGAGCGCCACCGGCACCGGCTGGGTCGAGGCCCATGCCCGTGACGACGAAGCCGCCGCACGCTGGACCAAATCCTGATGGCCAAAGTTACGAAAAAGACCGCGCGCGGCCGCGCCGCGCCGAAGCTCGCGAGGGTGGGACCCGGCGAGCTTCTCACGCTGCTCGACTTCGTCCGCTATGCCGTGAGCCGCTTCGTCGAGGCCAAGCTCGCCTTTGCCCACGGCACGACCGATCCGGTGGCGGAAGCCGCGTTCCTGGTCTGCGAGGCGCTGCACCTGCATCCTGAGCAGCTCGATACCTTTGCCAACGCGCGCGTCACCGCCGCTGAAGGCAAGGGCATCCTCGATCTCATCCATCAGCGCGTCACGACGCGCAAACCGGCCGCCTATCTCGTCAACAAGATCTACATGCGGGGCCTGCCCTTCTATGTCGACGAGCGCGTCATCGTTCCGCGCTCCTTCATCGGCGAGCTCCTGGAGTCGCATTTCGGCGCCGACGGCGAGGCCGGATCGCTGATCGACGACCCGACGGCGGTCGAGCGCGTGCTTGATCTCTGCACGGGCTCGGGCTGCCTTGCGATCCTCGCCGCGCATCATTTCCCGAACGCCACCGTCGACGCGGTCGACATCTCCAAGGGCGCCCTCGAGGTCGCGGCGCGCAATGTCGGCGAATACGCGCTCGAGGACCGCATCAGCCTCTATCGCGGCGACCTGTTCGCCCCGCTCGGCGGCAAGAGATACGACCTGATCATCTCCAATCCGCCCTACGTCGATGCCGAGGGCATGGCCGCATTGCCGCCGGAATGCCGGGCCGAGCCGAAGCTTGCCTTCGACGGCGGCGCCGACGGTCTCGACGTGGTGCGCCGGATCCTGCGCGATGCGCCCGATCACCTGACGGCGGATGGCGGGCTGATCTGCGAGATCGGCCGCGGCCGCGAGCTGGTCGACGAGGCCTTTCCGGAACTGCCGCTGCTCTGGCTGGACACCGAAGATTCCGAGGGCGAGGTGTTCTGGATCGCAGCCGCCGATCTCGGCTGATTCATCGTGGCCGATCACGCCTCTTCGGAACAAGTCAAATATCGCCACGTTCATCCCCCGACGAATTTTCTAATTCTTGGGAGGATGTCCGCATGCTCGCGCCATCGGGCGAATTGCTGCGCGCCGGGATGGCGCTCAAGCTCAATCACGTCAAACGCGCTGCTCAATCCTATCTGCGTGACCAGACCAGCCAGGCAACGGGCAAGGTGACATCTTACGCGGTGGCTGGCGGGCTGTTCGCGGTCGCCGGCCTGTTCGTGATCGCGGCATTTTTCGTCGGGCTGATCGCCTTGTACCGCTGGGTCGGGATCACCTACGGGCAATTCTGGGGATTTGGCGCCGTTGCCGCAGTGCTGCTGGTGCTGGCTGCGATCTGTGCCGGGGTGGCGATGGCTCAGATGAGACGCAAGGCCAAGCCGGTGGTGCCGCTCGCGAGCCGCCTACGCGTGGCGGTTGCCACGCCCCGGATCCCGAGGGGAACGGTCAAGGAGGCGGTGAAGGAGGTCGCAACGACAATTCCCCTCGCGCCGCTCGCACCCGGCGAGCGCGGCGGCATCAAGACCTGGCCGGCCCGCGCCAACCGTCCCGTGCAGCTCGGCCTGATGCTCGCGGCGGTCGGCCTGGTCGGGCTGACGGCCGCCCGGCGGAGACGCAACAGGCACAGTCTGGAGGCGTGATGCTGGCGCGGCGCTCCGACCAGATCGACTCCCGGATCGATTCCTGGCTGCTGGTCGCGGCGACGGCCGTGTTCGTGCTGACCGCGGAGCGGTACTTTCAGGAATCGGCCCTGGCGAGGCCGGGGCCTCCGCAAGACCATCGCAACGGCGAAGCGAATTCCCCGGAAACGCACCCGGCCGGTGCGGCGATGCAGCCGGGCCGCGGCCGCCGGGCGAAAAGCCCGCTCGAGATCCCCTGGGTGGGCTGGAAGGATATCTTCTGGCGCACCTATCAGCGCATCGACGAGGACCGCTTGCTCGCGACGGCGGGCGGCGTCGTCTTCTTCGGGCTGCTCGCGCTGTTCCCCGCAGTCACCGCGCTTGTCTCCTCTTATGCCCTGTTCGCCGATCCCGCCACGATCAGCGCCAACCTGCAGACGCTTGCGACCATGCTGCCCGAGGGTTCGTTCCAGATCGTGGAGGACCAGGTCGCGCGCGTGGTGTCGAACGGCAATACGACGCTCGGCGTCACCTTCCTGGTCGGCCTGCTGCTTGCGATCTGGAGCGCCAATGCCGGCGTCAAGGCGATCTTCGACGCCCTCAACGTCGCCTATGAGGAACGCGAGAAGCGCAGCTTCATCCGGCTGAACATGGTCTCGCTGGCCTTCACCGTCGGCGGAATCGTGGCGCTGCTGTTGATGGTGGGAGCCGTCGTCGCCTTCCCGCTTGCGCTCAACCATCTCGGCATGGCGCCGGAAAGCAAGCTGATCGTGGCACTGGCACGATGGCCGCTGCTGTTCGTCATCCTGCTGGTCGCACTCGCCATCCTCTACCGCTTCGCGCCCAGCCGCGACGCGCCGCGCTGGCAATGGCTGAGCCTCGGCGCCGTGACGGCCGCGATCCTCTGGATCGCAGGCTCTGCCCTGCTGTCCTGGTATCTCTCGGAATTCGCCAATTACAACGCGACCTACGGCTCGCTGGGCGCGGCGATCGGCCTGATGATGTGGATGTGGATGTCGGCGATCGTCATCATGTTCGGCGCCGAGCTGAATTCGGAGATCGAGCGGCAGACGCTGAAGGACACGACCACAGGGCAGCCGAAGCCGCTCGGCACCCGGGACGCCGTCTCCGCCGACACGGTCGGCGCGGCTGCGCCATTTTAATCGGCCGGTTGATTTGGCGGCGGTCAGGCCCGAGGCCGGCCTGACCGCATCTCGGGCGCGATCAGCGCTTGGTGATCACGGCTTCCAGATATTCGCTGTGCACCACGATCGTGCCGTCATTGGCGTGGTTGAACTCTTCGAGCAGCGCCAGGAGATCGCGCGTCAGCGCGGCCTGCCCGTTCGCGTCGAGCGCAGCAAACGCCTTCAGCGTGGGGCCGTAGAAGGTCTTGAAGATGTCGAGCCAGTGGTCCGGCGAGCGATAGCGGAACACGAACATGCGCGGCTCGGCGGCGATATCCGCAGCCACGGCGCCGAACATCTCCTCGAGCCGTGCCGTCGTGCCCCACATCGCGGGCGATTTCACCCCCGCCGGCGGCGGCAAGTACTTGCCGATGGTCTTGAACAGCTGGCCGATGAAGCCTTGCGGCGTCCAGTTGGCAAGGCCGATCTTGCCGCCGGATCTGCAGACCCGCGCGAGCTCGGAAGCGGCCTTGTCCTGATCCGGTGTGAACATCACGCCGAAAGTCGAGAGCACGACGTCGAAGGCGGCATCCGCAAACGGCAGCGCCTCGGCATCCGCCTCGCGGAACTCGACGGCGAGGTGTTCGGCCATGGCGCGCTCGCGCCCGCGTTTGAGCAGCTCCGGCACGTAGTCGGTCGATGTGACGTCACACCAGCGCCGCGCCGCCGCCAGCGTCGCATTGCCGTTGCCCGCCGCGACGTCCAGCACCTTGCTGCCGGCGCGCAAGTCGATGGCCTCACAGAGCTGTTCCCCGACGATCTGCAAGGTGGTGCCGACCACGGCATAATCGCCCGAGGACCAGGCACCGTGCTGGCGCTGTTTGACGGCGGCAAGATCGGGTTGGGAGGCGGCTGGCTTGAGCGCGGCGGATGTCGACATGGCAATCTCCTGCGGTTGAAAACGCCGGGACGATAGGGCGCATGCGGCTCGCTGGCCTTGAGGGCGGCATGATTTTCCGCTGAGAGCGTCTTGATTTCCGCATTGGGGCGGAGGCCGTGGGAGGTTTCGCAGCCGCTGCCTGGAAAGCTCTCGGCGGCGGACGGACCGGGCTGCGAAACAGCCACTATCCCCTCGAATCAACAATGATGTTAGGCTCATCGATGCTTGGGAAGCATCAGGCGTCACGGAGTCGAGCGCGACCCGTGTTTTCCCGAGTGAGGCAGTCAGCTCTTAAAGGCATAACGCGCGGCATGATTCGCATTTCAACGATCTTCATTGCCATCTGCATGGTCCTGGTCGCGGCCTCGCTCGGGCTCGTGCTCTATTCGGTCGCCGGCATCAGCGGAACGGAATCGGCGATCGTGGCGCTGACCGCGCTGACCTTCCTGATCCTCTACAACGCGGTGTCGATGCGGCTGCGCGACCGCAGCGATGTCGGCGGCCAGATCGCCGACCTCTCCCGCGGCACCGCCGACCTCGCCCGCCAGGTGGCCGAGTTCGGCCGCCGGCTGGCTGCGGTCGAGAGCCGCATCGCCTCGTCCAATTCAACCAATTCCGACCGCATCCAGTCGGTCATCGGCGAGATCAACGAACTCGGCGGATTGGTCAGGCAGCTCGCCACCACCGTGGCGGCCCATGAGGATCTGCTGGCCGGCAACACGCCGGCGCCAGCGCCCGCCCCGAGGCCCGAGCCGGAAACGCCGATCGACCTGGCTGCCCCCTTCGAGCAGAAGCCAGTCGCTACTCCTCCGCTTCCGCAGCCCCCGCCACGGCCGGCGCCGCCGGTCCAGGTCCAGGCCGCCACCCCGGTTCAGACCGCCAATGGGCGCAACCAGACCCAGTTGCTGGCGACGCTGCGCAATGCGGTCGACGAGAACCGCATCGATATCTTCCTGCAGCCGATGGTGACGCTGCCGCAGCGCAAGGTGCGGTTCTACGAGGCGGTGACGCGCCTGCGCGACGAGCGCGACCAGCTGATCGCCGCCGAAGAGTTCATCAGCATCGCGGAAGCCTCTGGGCTGATCGGGCGCATCGACAACATGGTGATGCTCCGCTGTGTGCAGGTGCTGCGGCGCCTGATGGTGCGCAACAAGGACGTCGGCGTGTTCTGCAACGTCGCGGCCTCCACGCTCGGCAATTCCACAACGTTTGCGCAATGCCTCGATTTCCTCGAAGCCAACCGCGCGCTGGCGCCCTCGCTGGTGCTGGAGTTCAAGCAGTCGACCTTCCGCAATCTCGGTCCGGCCGAGACTGAAAATCTCGCGGCGCTGGCCCAGCGCGGCTTCCGCTTCTCGATCGACCATGTCACGGATTTGCGCATCGAGCCGCGCGAGCTGGCCGATCGCGGGGTCCGCTTCATCAAGGTGCCGGCCGCGCTGCTGCTCGATCCCAAGCAGGCCTCTGCCTCCGACATCCACCCTTCCGACCTCTCCGACCTGCTCGGCCGCTTCGGCATCGACCTGATCGCCGAACGGATCGAAGGCGAGCGCGCCGTGGTCGACCTGCTCGACTATGACGTGCGGTTTGGACAGGGCTTCCTGTTCGCACCGCCCCGGCCATTGCGGCCCGAAGGGGCATCTGCTACCGGCGGGGCCTCGCCGAACCAGGCGCACGACATTCAGGGATCCAATGGCTCAGCCACACCCAGCTCAGGCGCGACCTCTTCGGCGCCTCCGCCCCAACGCATCACCGGTAACGCAGCGCTCGCGCGCCGCATCTGATCGGCCGCGCACGTCATGACCACGCTGCACTTTGCTGAAGGCCTGCGCGAGCTCGTGGGCGGCGTGGAGGTCGTGCTGAGCGATATCTGGGGCGTGGTCCATAACGGGCTGGAATCCTTCCCCGAAGCCTGCGAGGCGCTGCACACCTATCGCAGCCGCGGCGGTACGGTCATCCTGATCACCAACGCGCCGCGCCCGGCCGACTCCGTGCAGCGGCAATTGCGCAAGCTCGGCGTCCCCGATGAGACCTATGACGCGATCGTATCTTCAGGCGACCTGACGCGGCTCTATGTCGCCGAGCATCCCGGCCGCAAGATGTTCTGGCTCGGCCCCGAGCGCGACAACTCGATCTATCGCGGGCTCGATGCAGTGACCGCGCCGCTGGAGGAAGCCGATTACATCGTCTGCACCGGCCTCTACGACGACGAGACCGAGACCGCGGAAGACTATCGCGGCATGATGCTGAAGGCACGCGAGCGCAAGCTGACGCTGGTCTGCGCCAATCCCGACATCGTGGTGGAACGCGGCGACCGGCTGATCTATTGCGCGGGCGCGATCGCCGAGCTCTACCGCGAGCTCGGCGGCGAGGTGATCTTCTACGGCAAGCCGCACCGGCCGATCTACGAGCGCGCCATGACGCTGGCCGGCGAACGCCAAGGCCATCAGATCGATCGCAAGAAGGTGCTGGCGATCGGCGATTCCGTCCGCACCGACCTCACCGGCGCACGCGAATTCGGCATCGACTGCCTGTTCGTCACCCGCGGCATCCATGCCGAGGAGTTCGAGGGCCTCGACCAGCTCGACCCGAATTCGGTGATGGAGCTGTTCGGCCATCCGCCGAAGGCCCTGATGCGCGAATTGAAGTGGTAGAAATATCGTGCCCCGGACGCAGCTCGAAGAGCGGCAGAGCCGGGGCCCAGAAGTCGCAAGGGACGTCGTGAGAAAGACTGGGTCCCGGCTCAGCGTCGCGTCACTGACGTGCCGCGCCTTGTCCGGGACACGAACGCGCTCACGCGCTCGCCATGTCCGGGAAGACCGCCTCGATCTTGGTCTTCAGCGTCGCCGCATTGAACGGCTTGACGATGTAATTGTTCACGCCGGCCTTCTTGGCCGCGATCACGTTCTCGGTCTTGGATTCGGCCGTGATCATGATGAAGGGCGTGGTGGCGAGGTTCGGATCCGCGCGGACTTCGCGCAACAGGTCGTACCCCGTCATCGGCTCCATGTTCCAGTCGGAGATCACGAGCCCGTACTTCTTGCCGCGCATCTTGTTCAGCGCGGCCGAACCGTCGCTGGCATCATCGATGTTCTCGAAGCCAAGCTGCTTCAGCAGATTCCGGATGATACGGATCATGGTGCTGTAGTCATCCACCACCAGAACCGGCATCGACAAATCAACCGCCATCTCGACTCCCCCAACGCAAACCCAGGAATATTACGATCGGACCTGCCGGGCCGGCGCCCGGCAGTTCCACGCCTCAAGGACTAGCATCAAGGCCTTAAACAGCGCGTTAACTGCGGGCAGCTCCGAAGGACTGAAATCATGTTCAATGTCTGCCCGCCCCGCCGCTTGACTTCGCAGGGCCGGTCGCGCCACGGTCCGGGCCGGTCCTGCCCGGTTCGAGAATTCCCCTGATGGCTCCGCCTTTTACCGTCATCCGCGATACAACGCCGGATTCCGCGATTCCAAGGGGCGCCGTGGTCGCCATGGGCAATTTCGACGGCGTTCACCTCGGCCATCGCGCTGTCATCGCGGCTGCCCTGGAGATGGGCAGGGCGCATGGCCGCCCTGCGCTGGCATTGACCTTCGAGCCGCATCCGCGGCGGTTTTTCAGCCCCAACACTCCGCAATTCCGCCTGACGGACGAGCGGGCCAAGCTGCGGCTTCTGGCCGGCACCGGGCTTGCGGGCGCCGTGGTCATGACCTTCGACAAGGCCCGTGCCGGAACCAGCGCGCAAGATTTCATTCACCATGACCTGATCGGGCGGCTCGGCGTCAGCGGTATTGCGGTCGGCTACGACTTCCATTTCGGCAAGGGCCGTGTCGGCTCCCCGAGCCTTCTGGTCAACGAGGCGCCCCGGCTCGGCATCGAGGTCGACGTCCAGCCGCATGTCGATATCGACGAGCGGCCGGTCTCCTCCAGCGCGATCCGGATCGCCCTCGCCGAGGGCCAGCTCGACGAGGCCACGACCATGCTCGGCGCGCCCTGGTTCATCACCGGCGAGGTGATCCATGGTGAAAAGCGCGGCCGCGACCTCGGCTATCCCACCGCCAACATCCGCCTGGACGCCAATTGCGGCCTCAAGCACGGCATCTACGCGGTGCGGGTCGGCCGCGGCACCGAGCGCCTGGACGGCGTGGCCAGCTTCGGCCGCCGGCCGACCTTCGACAATGGCGCCCCGCTCCTCGAAATCTTCCTGTTCGACTTCAAGGGCGACCTCTACGGGCAGGCGCTCGACTGCGCCTTCATCGGCTTCATCCGCGAGGAGCTGAAATTCGATGGTCTAGAGGCCCTGATCCGCCAGATGGACGACGATTCCGCCCGCGCCCGCGCCATCCTCGCCGCCGCCCCGGACGCGTTTCCGCGGCTGGGCGTGATCGATTGAGAGGCGAAACCGGGCCACCCGGACCTTTGCGCTTCCTCCGCCCCCCTGCTATGGAGAGCCATGTTTGCGCGGCGCATCATAGGGATTAGCGGCCCGGCTTCCGCCTGAGCCTGAAGGCTCGGCGCAAGACCGGGATTTCGTCGTTTCGCCCGCGATTCCGCATCGCCATCCGTTTTCCGCGCCCTTTCCGAGCCAGTCAGCCTCATGTCCGAAAAGCCGCAAAAGTCCCCAAAGTCTGAAGCCAAAGACTATTCGAAGACCCTGTTCCTGCCGCAGACCGAATTCCCGATGCGCGCCGGCCTGCCGCAGCGCGAGCCGGAGATCCTCAAGCGTTGGTACGAGATCGGCCTCTACGAGAAGCTGCGCGAGAGTGCGAAGGGCCGCGCCAAGTTCGTGCTGCATGACGGCCCGCCCTACGCCAACGGCAACATCCATATCGGCACCGCGCTGAACAAGATCCTGAAGGATCTCGTCACCAAGAGCCAGCAGATGCTCGGCTTCGATTCCAACTACGTGCCGGGCTGGGACTGCCACGGCCTGCCGATCGAGTGGAAGGTCGAGGAGGAGCATTATCGCAAGAAGGGCAAGCAGAAGCCCGACTTCCGCGACAGCGCCGCGATGATCGATTTCCGCCGGGAGTGCCGCGCCTATGCCACGCACTGGCTCGGCGTGCAGCGCGAGGAGTTCAAGCGCCTCGGCGTCATCGGCGATTGGGATCATCCCTACGCCACCATGAGCTATCCGGCCGAAGCCCAGATCGCGCGCGAGCTGATGAAGTTCGCCGCCAACGGCACGCTCTATCGCGGCTCCAAGCCGGTGATGTGGAGCGTGGTCGAGAAGACGGCGCTGGCCGAAGCCGAGGTGGAGTACGAGGACCACACTTCCGATACGGTGTGGGTGAAATTCCCGGTAACCTCGCCCGCACACGGTGCGCTCGCCTCGGCAAGCGTCGTGATCTGGACCACTACGCCCTGGACGCTGCCGGGCAATCGCGCCATCTCGTTCTCGCCGAAGATCGCCTATGGCCTCTACAAGGTGACGGACGCCCCCGCCGACAATTGGGCCAAGGCCGGCGACCTCCTCATTCTCGCCGACACCCTCGCGGAAGACGTCTTCAAGCAGGCGCGCGTGACGGCATATGAGAAGGTCCGCGAGGTCCCCGGCGACACCATGGACGCGATCGAGTGTGCCCATCCGCTCAAGGGCGTCGGTGGTGGCTACGACTTCATCGTGCCGCTGCTGCCCGGCGATCACGTCACCGACGACACCGGCACCGGCTTCGTGCACACGGCGCCCGGCCATGGCCGCGAGGACTTCGATGCCTGGATGGCAGAGGCGCGCGATCTCGACGCGCGCGGCATCAACACCGCGATCCCCTATACCGTCGACGAGAACGGCGCCTACACCGATCACGCGCCGGGCTTCACCGGCAAGCGCGTCATCACCGACAAGGGCGAGAAGGGCGATGCCAACGAGGCCGTGATCAAGGCGCTCGTCGACAGAGGCATGCTGCTCGCGCGCGGCCGGCTCAAGCATCAATATCCGCACTCCTGGCGTTCCAAGAAGCCGGTGATCTTCCGCAACACACCGCAATGGTTCATCGCCATGGATAAGGACATGGCGGTGGACGGCAAGACGAAGAGCGGCGACACGCTGCGCGCCCGCGCGCTGCACGCGATCTCGGTGACGCAATGGGTGCCGCCATCGGGCGAGAACCGCATCAACGGCATGATCGAGGCGCGCCCCGACTGGGTGATCTCGCGCCAGCGCGCCTGGGGCGTGCCGATCGCCGTGTTCGTGCGCGAGAAGGGCGACGGCTCCGCCGAGATCCTCCAGGACGAGGCTGTCAATGCGCGCATCGGCGAAGCCTTCGAGAAGGAAGGTGCCGATGCCTGGTACGCGACGGGCGCGCGCGAACGCTTCCTCGGCCCCCGCGCGAACGAAGACTGGCAGAAGGTCGACGACATTCTCGACGTCTGGTTCGATTCCGGCTCCACCCACGCTTTCGTGCTGGAAGATCCCGTGCATTTCCCAGGGCTGTCAGGCATCAGGCGCAAGGTCGACGGCGGCGCCGACACGGTGATGTATCTGGAAGGCTCGGACCAGCACCGCGGCTGGTTCCACTCCTCGCTGCTGGAAAGCTGCGGCACGCGCGGCCGCGCGCCTTACGACATCGTGCTGACCCACGGCTTCACCCAGGCCGAGGACGGCCGCAAGATGTCGAAGTCGCTCGGCAACACCATCGAACCGCAGGCCGTCATCAGGGAGTCCGGCGCCGACATCCTAAGACTCTGGGTCGCGTCCTGCGACTACACTGACGATCAGCGCATCGGGCCCGAGATCCTGAAAAACACCGTCGAGACCTATCGCAAGCTGCGCAACACCGTGCGCTGGATGCTGGGCACGCTGCATCACTACAAGCCGGCCGACGCAGTCGCGCCCGCCGAGATGCCCGAGCTGGAGCGCTTGATGCTGCACGAGCTCGCGGTGCGCGCCGCTGCGATCGGCAAGGCCTATCGGGAGTTCGACTACAAGACCGTGGTCGCGATCCTGTCCGCCTTCCTGAACAGCGAACTCTCCGCGTTCTATTTCGACATCCGCAAGGATACGCTGTATTGCGATCCGCCCTCGTCGCTGACGCGCAAGGCGGCGCTGACGACGATCGACCTGTTGTGCGCCTCGATCCTGAAATGGCTGGCGCCGATCCTCAGCTTCACCGCGGAGGAAGCCTGGCGCATGTACCGGCCCGACGCCGAGCCGTCCGTGCATCTGACGCTGTTCCCGACCGATCTCGAAGCCTTGCGCGACGACAAGCTCGCCGCGAAATGGGAGACGATCCGCAACGTGCGTCGCGTCGTCACCGGCGCGCTCGAGCTGGAACGCGCCGCCAAGAACATCGGCTCCTCGCTCGAGGCATCGCCGGTGATCTATGTCGCCGATCGCGGCATGCTGGCGACCCTGTTCGACATCGATCTGGCTGAGGTCTGCATCACCTCCAACTACGAGGTGCGGGAAGGCGAGGCGCCGGCCTCGGCGTTCCGCCTCGATGCTGTACCCGGCGTCGCGGTCGTGGTGGAGAAGGCGGTCGGCACCAAATGCGCCCGCTCCTGGAAGATTTCGCCGTCGGTCGGCGAGGATCCTGAATACCCCGACGTCACCCCGCGCGACGCCCAGGCGCTGCGCGAATGGAAGGCGCGGGGGGTGAGTGTCTGATCGGCCGGCCATGACCCCGCTCCGCGCCGGCATCCTCGCGGCCATGGTCACGCTCGTGGCCGACCAGGCCTCGAAGCTATGGCTCCTGAACGTGTTCGACCTCGCCCGTCGCGGCGCGGTGCGGGTCACGCCGTTCTTCGACCTGGTGCTGGCCTGGAACATCGGCATCAGCTTCGGCTGGCTCCAGAACGACAGTCAGGCGGCGCAGCTCGCGTTGATGGCGGTCAAGGCCATCGCCGTGGTGGCGCTGGCGATCTGGATGGCGCGCTCGCAGACCGTGCTCGCGACCGTCGCGCTCGGCCTGATCATCGGCGGCGCCATCG
Source organism: Bradyrhizobium agreste (assembly GCF_016031625.1). Classification (GTDB taxonomy): domain Bacteria; phylum Pseudomonadota; class Alphaproteobacteria; order Rhizobiales; family Xanthobacteraceae; genus Bradyrhizobium; species Bradyrhizobium agreste. The sequence goes on from NZ_JACCHP010000007.1 coordinate 156,450, forward strand.
GCAATGGCATCGACCGCCTGGCCTATGGCGCGGTGGTGGATTTCGCCCTGTTCCACATCGAGATCGCGGGAAATACCTATCATTGGTATGTGTTTAACCTCGCGGACGTGGCCATCGTTGCTGGGGTGGCAGCGCTATTGTATGATTCCTTCCTGGGGGTACCCGCCGCAAAAGCGCCCTGATCCCGGCCGATACGGACGGGCAGGTGGAACTCGGGTTTTGCGAGGGTTGGAGCCGCGTGCGAGCGGCAATCTGCCACAATTTGAAACAGGTACGGTGATGCGCAGCGCGAAGACCAGCGGTTCGATGGTTCGAGGCTCCCATTCGGAGGTCAGGCGGGCACTGAAATTGTCCGCCGTCGCGCTCGGCATCGGTCTCGTCATGTCGAGCGGCGCCGCCCGCGCTGCTGACGATGACGACGACGACATGACCTTCGAAGAAAAGCTCATCGACAACCTGATGACCGGCCTTGGCGCCAAGAGCATGGAGAAGCCCGGCATCGAGTACCGCGAGCGCTCGCCGCTGGTCGTGCCGCCCAAGCTCGACCTGCCGCCGCCTGCCGCAACCGAGGCCGCGGCCGCGCCAAACTGGCCGAAGGACCCTGACGAGAAGCGCCGGAAGGAAGCTATCGCCCAGCGGAAGAAGTCCGGCAACAAGGCAGCGGAGTACTGGAAGAACGCCCAGCCGCTGTCGCCCGCCGAGTTGAACGCTCACAGGACGGCGGCCGCCGAGAAGACCAGCAATGATCCGGTCCAGCCAGGCACCAACACCGCCAATCCAACCCTCAGCCCCGCCCAACTCGGATATACGGGCGGGCTATGGAAGCTGTTCAAAGGGAACGAGGCCGAGTCGAAGCCGTTTACGTCGGAACCGCCACGCCAATCGCTCGTGGAGCCGCCGCCGGGATATCAGACGCCGTCGCCGAACTACGCCTACGGCTCCGGACCGGATAATTCGAAGCGAACCTATTTCGACGTCCTATCCGGCAAAGAGAAGCAGCAATAACGCTCCTGCCCCGCTCCAACATCTGGGCAGGCGCCCAGCTGCTGCCGGCACCCCACGCAGCTGCTGGCTGCTCCCGAGTTGATAGCGTTCTCTGCTTCGTGACGCGAAGCTTCAGCCGCACGGTGTAGCATGCCGTGCCCGCCGAGCCGGAGATCCGGCCTCGGCATTTCATTAGGGATCATGATGTCCTCTTACCGAACGGCTGCCTGCCTCCTTGCCGCGCTGCTTTCGACCAGTGTCCTTTCGGCCGGCGCCGCCCTTGCCCAGACCACGGTGACATCGGCTCCGCCCGCCAGCTTCACGCTTCCCAACGGCATGCAGGTCGTCGTCATCCCGGATCACCGCACCCCCGTCGTGACCGAGATGATCTGGTACAAGGTCGGCTCGGCCGACGAGACGCCCGGCAAGTCCGGCCTCGCGCACTTCCTCGAGCATCTGATGTTCAAGGGCACCTCGAAGCATCCGGCCGGCGAATTCTCCCAGACCGTGCTGCGCGTCGGCGGCAACGAGAACGCTTCGACCTCGGTCGACTACACCAACTACTATCAGCGCGTGCCGAAAGAGCAGCTGCCGACCATGATGGAGTTCGAGGCCGACCGCATGACCGGCCTCGTCCTCAAGGACGAGAACGTGCTGCCCGAGCGCGACGTCGTGCTCGAAGAGTACAATATGCGCGTCGCCAACAACCCGGATGCGCGGTTGAACGAGCAGATCATGGCCGCGCTCTATCTCAACCATCCCTACGGGCGGCCGGTGATCGGCTGGCATCAGGAGATCGAGAAGCTCGATCGCGAGGATGCGCTCGCCTTCTATCGTCGCTTTTATGCACCGAACAATGCGATCCTGGTGATCGCCGGCGATGTCGACGCCGACGAAATCCGCCCGCTGGTCGAGCGCAATTTCGGCTCGATTCCGGCACAGCCCGCGATCCCGCCGCGGCGCATTCGTCCGCAGGAGCCGGAGCCTGCCGCCCCGCGCGCCGTCACGCTGGCCGATCCGCGCGTCGAGCAGCCGAACATGCGACGCTATTATCTCGTGCCCTCGGCAACCACGGCCGCGGCCGGCGAGAGCGCGGCACTCGACGTGCTGGCGCAGCTGATGGGCAGCGGCAGCAATTCCTATCTCTACCGCGCCCTCGTGGTCGACAAGCCGCTCGCGGTCTCCGCCAACGCCAGCTATTCGAGCATCTCGCTCGACCCGACCCAATTCGCGATCTCGGCTGCGCCGAAACCCGGCGTCAGCTTCGCCGAAGTGGAACAGGCGGTCGACGGCGTCATTGCCAACGTGGCGCAGAACCCGATCCGCGCGGAGGATCTGGAGCGCGTCAAGACCCAGCTCATCGCCGAAGCGATCTACGCCCAGGACAACCAGGCTGTGCTGGCGCGCTGGTACGGCGGCGCACTGACCACGGGCCTGTCGATCGAGGACATCAGGAGCTGGCCCGATCGCATCCGCGCCGTCACCGCCGAGCAGGTCCGCGCCGTTGCGCAGAGATGGCTCGAGAAGAAGCGCTCGGTGACGGGCTACCTGATCAAGGACACTGCAACCGCCAAGCGCGAGGAGAAGCGCTCGTGACCTATTCCTTCCTTCGACGCGTTGCATTCTCCGTTGCCGCCGGCGCGGTCCTCGCATTCTCTGCGGCCTCGCCGTCGCAGGCCGCCGCAAAGATCCAGCATTTAATCTCGCCGGGCGGCATCGAAGCCTGGTTCGTGCAGGACGCAACCGTGCCGCTGATCGCGATGGAATATTCCTTCGCCGGCGGCTCGGCGCAGGATCCCAAGGACAAGCCCGGTGTCGCCAACCTGGTCGGCGATCTCCTCGACGAAGGCTCCGGCGATCTCGATTCCAAGACGTTCCATGAACGGCTCGACCGCCGCGCCATCGAGCTTTCCTTCAGCGCCACCCGCGACACCTTCCGCGGCAGCCTGCGCATGCTGCGTGACAACAAGGACGAGGCCTTCGACCTGCTCAGGATGGCGCTGACCTCGCCTCATTTCGACACGGCCGACGTCGAACGCATTCGCTCGCAGGTCATCTCGGGCCTGCGCCGCGAGACCACTAATCCGACCTCGCTGGCGAGCCGCAAATTCCTGGAGGTCGCGTTCGGCGATCACCCCTACAGCCGGCAGAGCAACGGCAAGCTCGATAGCGTGCCGACCATCACGGTTGCCGACCTGAGGAATTATGTCGGCCGTGTCCTCGCCAAGGACGGCCTGAAGATCGCCGTGGTCGGCGATGTCGATCCGGCGACGCTCGGCAAATTGCTCGACCACACGTTCGGCAGCCTGCCGGCCAAGGCCAATCTGACACCAGTGCCCGATGTCGAGGCCGCAAAGCCGCCGCAACGCGCCTTCGTGACGCTGGACGTGCCGCAAACGGTGATCACCTTCGGTGGACCCGGCGTGAAGCGGAGTGACCCGAACTTCATGGCGGCCTATGTCGTCAACCACATCCTCGGCGGTGGCGGCTTGTCGTCCCGGCTCTATCGCGAGGTGCGCGAGAAGCGCGGACTGGCCTATTCGGTGTACGAGTCGCTGCTCTGGATGCAGCACTCGGCGGTTTTCATCGGCAACACCGGCACCCGCGCCGACCGCGCCGGCGACACCATCGAGGCCATCGAACAGGAGGTGCGCCGCATCGCCGAGGAGGGCCCGACGCAGAAGGAGCTCGATGAGGCGAAGTCGTACCTCAAGGGCTCGCAGATGCTGGCGCTCGACACCTCGTCCAAGCTGGCGCAGGCGCTGCTGCAATATCAGCAGGACCAGCTGCCGATCGACTATATCGAGAAGCGCAACGCCATCGTCGACGCCGTGACGCTGGACGATGCCAAGGCGGCCGCCAAGCGGCTCTGGGGCCAGGGGCTGCTGACCGTCGTCGTCGGCCGGGCCCCGCAGGCCGCCGCGCAACCGGCCGCTGCTCCGGCGACGAAGTCGAACTAACCTCTTTTCTCGACGTTTCCTGAATGGCCGGGTCCATCCCGGCCATTTGCGTTTCGCGGCAGCGCCATTGCTGACGGCGGATGTCCGCGGTATGTCCTGACATCACGAATGGTGCCAGCATGCTGCGGATATCCCGCGATCTCGTCATCGACGAGGACGACATCGAGATCGGCTTTGTCCGCGCCTCCGGCCCGGGCGGGCAGAACGTCAACAAGGTCGCAACCTCCGCGCAGCTGCGCTTCGACACCCGCAAGCTGACCTTGCCTGAAGACGCGGCGCTGCGCCTCGCCCGGATTGCCGGCCAGCGCATGACCAAGGACGGCGTGATCGTGATCCACGCCCAGCGCTTTCGCACCCAGGAGCGCAACCGTCAGGATGCCATCGACCGTCTCGTCGAGATCCTCAAGGAGGCCATGGTGCGGCCGACGCCGCGGCGGGCGACGCGGCCGACCTTCGCCTCCAAACAGCGCCGGCTCGAGGGCAAGAAACGGCGCAGCGACATCAAGGCCGGCCGCGGCCGGAGCTTCGACGATTGATACGAAGAAACCTCCGGTCGCACGCGCGGCCGGAGGTTGCCGTTCGCAAGCTGGCGTCAGTAGCGCTTGCCGGCCGCAGCACCGCCGGTCGCCGCATCGTCCGCGGTGCCCTTGCGCGTCGCGCTGCCGGTGGTTCCGACGGCCCCCTTCGTGCCCTTGCTCGACTTCATGCCGACCTTCTCGCCGGCAGCGCCCTGCTGGGCACCGAGATCCTCATCCTCGCTGCCTGGCGCGGCGCCTTGCATGGGCTTGCTTTGTACGGTGCCGCCAGGCTTCGTCCCGGACGAGGTGCCTTGGGCGAGAACGGGCGTTGCAACGAGGGCCGCGAGAGCGCAAGCGATCGCAGAGGTCTTCACCAACTTCATCCATTTCTCCTGGAATGTCGCGATGAACGGTACGGCTGCCTTCTGCACCGTTCGCCTGCACCGGACCGGTTCACCGCGTAGAGACTTCGAACGGCGCGGTGTGATGCAAGCCTCGCCGTGTGGTGATCGTTTAGGGTTTTCGCGGCGCTTTCGCGGAATTGTGCTCCTCATATGCGGCGGCGCGCCGACACCGCCGCATTCGTTGGAACTGCCCGAAGCTCGGGATTTCCCACATCTGGTATGTGGGAAGTGTGACCTTCCCCATGCATTTGTTGCGAGGCGGCATTAGACTGGGACATTCGCCGAGTGAGCCCATGCCCGTCCGCCAACTTCCCGAACAGATCGTTAACCGCATCGCCGCCGGCGAGGTGGTCGAACGTCCGGCGAGTGTGGTCAAGGAACTGGTCGAGAACGCCATCGATGCCGGGGCGAGCCGGATCGACGTCTTCACCGACGGCGGCGGGCGGCGGCGGATCGGCATCACCGACGACGGCGGCGGCATGAACGCAAGAGACCTTGCGCTCGCCGTCGAGCGCCATGCCACCTCCAAGCTCGACGACGAGGACCTGCTGCAAATCCGCACCCTCGGCTTTCGCGGCGAGGCCCTGCCCTCGATCGGCGCGGTGGCGCGCCTCTCCATCACCACGCGGCACGCCAGCGAGCCGCACGCCTGGGCGCTGTCGGTCGAAGGCGGCGAGAAATCCGAGATCATGCCGGCCGCGCTCGCACATGGTACGCGCGTCGAGGTTGGCGATCTCTTCTATGCGACGCCGGCGCGGCTCAAGTTTCTGAAGACCGACCGCACCGAGGCGGAAGCCATCCGCGAAGTGGTGCGGCGCCTCGCGATGGCGCGCCCCGACATCGCCTTCACGCTCGCCGGGGAGGAGCGCGCGCCGGTGACCTGGGCCGCCGCGCTGCCCGGTGCCGCCGGTCGCCTGACCCGGCTCGGCGACATTCTCGGCGCGGACTTCCGCAGCCACGCCATCGAGGTCCATGCCGAGCGCGACGGCGTCGTCGTCGCCGGCTATGCGGCTGCCCCGGCGCTGACCAAGGCCAACGCGCTCGGCCAATATCTCTTCGTCAACGGCCGGCCGGTGCGCGACAAGCTCATTCTCGGCGCCGTGCGCGCGGCCTATTCCGACTATCTGCCGCGCGATCGCCATCCGGTGCTGGCGCTGTTCGTCACGCTCGACCCGCGCGAGGTGGACGCCAACGTGCATCCGGCCAAGACCGAGGTGCGCTTCCGCAATGCCGGTCTCGTCCGCGCGCTGATCGTGCACGGATTGAAGGAGGCGCTGGCGCGCGAGGGCCGCCGCACCGCCGCCAACAGCGGCGAGAGCGCGCTGTCTTCGTTCCGGCCCGCTTTCATGCCGCCACGTCCGGCGAGCTGGGACTGGCGAGCTTCGCCATCAACTCCGATGCCGTCGTTCGAAGGCGCCGCCGCGCCAGCGTTCGCCGAGCGCGCGCAGGCCGCCTTCGACGTCGGCGCGCCCAGTGCTGACGTGCGGATCGAGACGCAGCCGGTCGCCGACCTCGTCGATCGCCCGCTCGGCGCGGCGCGCACCCAGATCCACGAGACCTACATCGTCTCGCAGACCCGCGACGGCCTGATCATCGTCGACCAGCATGCCGCCCATGAGCGCATCGTATACGAGCGGCTGAAGGCCGCGCTCGCTACGAACGGCGTGCAGCGGCAGATCCTGCTGATCCCCGAGATCGTCGAGATGGACGAGGCCATTGTGGAGCGCCTGCTCGAGCGCAGCGAGGAGCTGGCGTCGTTCGGCCTCGCCATCGAATCCTTCGGCCCCGGCGCGGTCGCGGTGCGCGAGACGCCGTCGCTGCTCGGCAAGACCAACGCGGGGGGCCTCTTGCGCGATCTTTCCGAGCACATGGCCGAATGGGACGAGGCGCTGCCGCTCGAACGCCGCCTGATGCACGTCGCCGCCACCATGGCCTGCCACGGCTCGGTGCGCGCCGGCCGCCGCTTGCGGCCGGAGGAGATGAACGCCCTGCTGCGCGAGATGGAGGCGACGCCGAACTCCGGCCAGTGCAACCACGGCCGGCCGACCTATGTCGAGCTCAAGCTGAGCGACGTGGAGAAGCTGTTCGGAAGGCGGTGACGCACCTACGGCCTCTTCAAAAACACGAACTCCGTGTCGTCATAGGCTCGCCGCTCCAGTTCCTCGAAACCTTCCGGCGTCACGAACTGCGCGGCCTTCGCCTCCTCCACCACGAGCAGCGCGCCCGGGGTGAGCCAGCCGCCGTCGCGCAGACTCGCGAGCGCCTTCTCCGCAAAGCCCTTGCCGTAGGGCGGATCGAGGAACACGAGCGAGAACGGCTCGACGGGATGCGCGGGGCCGAGATCGGTCGCATCGCGGCGATACACCTTGGTGACGCCGCCGAGGCCGAGCGCCTCGACGTTGTTGCGCAACAGCGCGCGCGCCTCCGCGCCATTGTCGACGAACAGCGTGAACTTGGCGCCGCGCGAGGCCGCTTCGATGCCGAGTGCGCCGGTGCCGGCGAAGAGATCGAGCACGCGCGCATCCGAAATCGGATCGTCATAGGCGTGCACGAGGATGTTGAACACGGACTCGCGCAAGCGGTCCGCGGTGGGGCGGATGTCGCGCGAAGAGGGTGAGGCGAGATTGCGCCCCTTCAAGCGGCCCCCGACGACGCGCAAAGCTAGTCCTCCCGCGGCGTCAGGTCGCGCTTGCCGTGATAGCCGCGCTTGGGACGGCGCGGCGGGCCGTAGCCGCTCGCCTCCATCTCGTTGCGCTCGCGCGCCTCTTCGCTGCCGGTGCGCTGCACCAGCACGCGGCGGCCCTTACGGTCGTTGATCACCGCGCGCTTGCTGGCGGGCTTCTTCTCGCCGGGTATGTCGTCGGCGCGCGAAGCTGATTTCGAGGGCACGTCGAACTGCGCGCCCGACTTCTCGATTACCTTGTCGCCGAGCTGCTCGCGCAGCACGCGCGAGCGGACCTCCTCGACCTGGCCTTCCGGAATCTCGCCGAGCTGGAACGGACCGTAGGAGACGCGGATCAGCCGGTTCACCTCGAGGCCGAGATGGGCGCAGACGTTGCGGACCTCGCGGTTCTTGCCTTCGCGGATCGCAAACACCAGCCAGACATTGGCGCCCTGGTCGCGCTCCAGCGTCGCTTCGATCGGACCATACTTGACGCCATCGATCTCGATGCCGTTCCTGAGCGCGTCGAGCTGCGCCTGGGTGACGTCGCCATGGGCGCGGACGCGGTAGCGGCGCAGCCAGCCGGTGTCGGGCAGCTCGAGCGTGCGCGCGAGGCCGCCATCGTTCGTGAGCAGCAGCAGGCCCTCGGTGTTGAAGTCGAGCCGGCCGACGCTGATCAGGCGCGGCAGGCCTTCCGGCAGATTGTCGAACACGGTCGGTCGGCCCTCGGGGTCGTCATGCGTCGTCATCAGTCCGCGGGGTTTGTGGTAGAGGAACAGCCGCGTGCGCTCGCGCTCCGGCAACGGCCTGCCGTCGACCATGACGACGTCGTTCCTGGTGACGTCGAGCGCCGGCGAATTGATGACGCGGCCGTTGACGGTGACGCGGCCCTGCGTGACCATCTCCTCGGCGTCGCGGCGCGAGGCGAGCCCGGCGCGGGCCAGCACCTTGGCAATGCGCTCGCCGGCCTTCTTCGGCTTCGGCGCCTCGTCTCGGCGCGGCCGGCCCTCGAAATCGCGATCGCGCTCGCGGTAGGCGCCGCGGCCGCCGAAGGCGGGACGCTTCTCGAAGATCCTGCTGTCGTCCTCGTTGTCGCGGCGCGGACGATCGCGGAAGCGGCCCTCGCTGCGCGGATGCTCCTGCCAGTCCATGCGGCCTTCGGGCCGCTTCTCGCGCGAGCGGTTGAAGCGTGGACGATCGTCACCGGCGCGCTCCTCGCGCGGGCGCGAGAAACGCGGGCGGTCATCGCCCTCGTCGCGGCGCCGGGAGAAACGCGGACGGTCGTCGCCGCGGCCACCCTCACGGCGGTCGTCACGCTGACGCCAGGGCTTCTCCTCGCCGCGATCGCGGCCGCCGAAATCCTTGTCGAAGCTCTTGCGCGGGCGGTCACCGCGCGGACCCGCCTCGCGCTTCTGCCACGGCTTGGAATCGCCGCGCTCGCCGCGATCGCGCGGGCGATCGCCAAAGCTGCGCTTGCGATCTCCCGGGTCGCCCTTGCGATCCCGGAAATCGCGGTCGCGGCCGAAATCCTTGCGCGGCCGATCCGCACCGCCCCGCGAGAACTTGCGGTCCTCGAAACGCCGCTCGCTGCGCTCGCCACGTGGAGCGCGCTCGTCACGAGCGAATTTCGGACGATCGCCGCGCGGCTTGAAGCTGCGCTCGCCGCGGCCCTCGCTGCCGCGGTCGTCGCGCTTGAAGCGGGGACGGTCACTGAAATCGCGGCGCGGTGCGTCGCCCTCCTCGCGGCGGCGGAATGGGCGGCTGTCACGGTCGCCACGGGGCGGGCGGCTGTCGCGCTCGCCCTTGCCCGCGAAGCCGCGCTTGGCGAATTTCTTCTCAGGCCCGCGCGGCTTGCCGCTGCGGCCGCCTTTGGCCGGGCCTCGCCGGCCGCGGGAATCGTTGTCTTTGTCGCTGTCGCGAGGCATGAAATAATCTCACTTAGGGAAGTGGCGCGATGAGCATTGTGCGCGCTCGTTCCGAGCCGCAGGGCTCAGGCAAATTCGGTTGAGCACTTCTGCTGAAGGCGCAGCTACTAGCAGGTTTCTTCGGATGATACGAGGCTTGAAAGCCCCCTCTTTCATGGATTTGGCGCTTCTGGCGGCCGAAAATGCCGGAAAGGCGGGCGAAGTTCCGATCGGATGCGTGGTGGTCCGGAATCACGAGGTGATCGCCACGGCCGCCAACCGGACACTGACCGATTACGACCCCACCGGACACGCCGAAATCATTGCGCTGCGCGAGGCGGCGAAAAAGATCGGCAGCGAGCGCCTGGTCGACTGCGACCTCTACGTGACGCTGGAGCCCTGCACCATGTGTGCGGGCGCGATCTCGTTTGCAAGGGTGAGGCGGCTCTATTACGGCGCGGCCGACCCCAAGGGCGGCGCGGTGGAATCGGGCGTGCGGTTCTTTGCCTCGCCGACCTGCCACCACGCGCCGGACGTCTATTCCGGTGTCGGCGAGAGCGAGGCGGCGCGCCTGCTCAAGGAGTTTTTTCGGGAGCGGCGCTAGCCTGCCAGGAAGAACTCGCGCAGCGCCTTCGCGGTCGCTTCCGGATTCTCCTCCGTCAGGAAGTGCCCCGAATCCACCGGCATGCCGTCGACGTTGGTCGCCCATTGCTTCCACGTGTCGAGCGGCGTCGCGGCGGCCTGGGCGACGCCGGCATTGCCCCACAACGCCAGCATCGGCACGGTGATCTTCTTGCCGGCCTCGAAATCGGCCTTGTCGAGGTCGTAGTCGAAATAGGCGCCGGCGCGGTAATCCTCGCACATCGCGTGGATGCGGGCGGGATCGCGGAACGGGGCGAGGTAGTGCTCGAGCGCGCGCGGGTCGATCGCATCCAGCGTCTTCGACTTGGTCTGGCTCGCCATCTTGAAGCGCAGGAAGAACTCGCCCTGCCCTGCGATCAGCGTCTCCGGCAGCGGATAGGGCTGCGCTAGGAAGGTCCAGTGATAGATCTTCAGTGCGTAGGCGCGGTTCATCCGCTCCCAGTAATTATAGGTCGGCAGGATATCGAGCACGGCGAGCTTCGACAGCCGGCCGGGATGGTCGAGCGCGAGCCGATAGGAGACGCGGCCGCCGCGGTCGTGGCCGGCGAGCGCGAAATGCACGTGGCCGAGCCGCTCCATCACCTCGACCATGGCTTTCGCCATGGCGCGCTTGCTGTAGGGGATGTGCAGCGCATCGCTGGCGGGCATGTCGGACCAGCCGTAGCCCGGCAGATCGGCGATGATCAGCGTGAAGGCTTCCGCAAGCTCAGGCGCCACCTGGTGCCACATCACGTGGGTCTCGGAGAAGCCGTGCAGGAGCAGCAGCGGCGGGCCCTTGCCGCCGACGCGGGCGAAGATGCGGCCGAACGAGGTATCGATCCATTCGGCGGCAAAGCCCGGATAGAGGTCGGCGAGATCGGACATCTTGTTGCATCCTTGTTGGTCAGTCCCGGGGGCTCGACACAAAAAATGTCGAAAACAACCCCATGCACAGTACCGGTATTATCGTCGGGGCAACTAACCCCAACTGCTGCTTGCACATTCTGGCGTGCGGATGTGGCGGCGCAGTGACGCCAAATGTCGAGATTCCGGATCGGCGCGTTTGGCGCGCCGTCCGGAATGACGAGGCTAATTTTGCGCCTTCTCGGCCTCCACCGCCTGCCAACCGATATCGCGGCGGCAAAAACCGTCCGGCCAGCGGATGCGGTCGACGGCCTGGTAGGCGCGGGCCTGCGCCTCGGTGACGGTCGCTCCCAGCGCGCAGACATTGAGCACGCGGCCGCCATTGGCGAGGATCGCGCCGTCCTTGGCCACCGTGCCGGCGTGGAAGATCTCGACATTGTCGACCTTGGCGGCCTCCTCTAACCCCTCGATGCGCGTGCCCTTCTGGTAGTCGCCGGGATAGCCCTTCGCGGCCATCACCACGGTGAGCGCGGATTCCGGATGCCAGCGCAGATCGAAATGCTTCAACTGCCCATCACAAGCCGCAAGGAAGGCCGGCACGATGTCGCTCATCATGCGCAGCATCAAGACCTGGCACTCGGGATCGCCGAAGCGGACGTTGAACTCGAACAGCTTCGGCCCCTGCGTCGTCAGCATGATGCCGGCATAGAGCACGCCGCGGAACGGCGTGCCGCGCTGCTTCATGCCCGAGACCGTCGGCAGGATGATCCTGGCCATGATCGCGTCGTGGATGGCGGGCGTGACCAGCGGCGTCGGCGAATAGGCGCCCATGCCGCCGGTGTTCGGGCCGACGTCATGGTCGAACACGCGCTTGTGGTCCTGCGCGGAGGCCAGCGGGATCGCGGTCTCGCCGTCGCACAGCGCAAAGAAGCTGATCTCGCGGCCCGGCAGAAACTCCTCGATCACGACCTCGGCGCCGGCCTCGCCGAAGGCGCCCTCGAACATCATGGCGATGGCGTCCTCGGCCTCGCGCACGGTCTTGGCGACCACGACGCCCTTGCCGGCGGCAAGGCCGTCGGCCTTGATCACGATCGGCGCGCCCTGGCTCTGCACATAGGCGCGCGCGTCATCGGCCTTGGTGAAGCGCTTATAGGCGCCCGTGGGAATGCCGAACTCGGTGCACAGCGCCTTGGTGAACCCCTTCGAGCTTTCGAGCTGCGCCGCCGCCTTGCTCGGCCCGAACGCCTTGATGCCGGCGCCAGCGAGATCATCGACGATACCGGCCGCGAGCGGCGTCTCCGGCCCGACCACCACGAGCTCGACCGCGTTCGTCTTGCAGAACTCGATCACAGCGGCATGGTCGGCGACATCGAGCGCCACGCACTCCGCCTCCCTGGCGATGCCGGCATTGCCGGGCGCGCACCAGAATTTGGTCACCAGGGGAGAGGCTGCGATCTTCCACGCCAGCGCATGTTCGCGGCCGCCGGAACCGAGCAGGAGAATGTGCATCGAGGGCTCGAGATGAGGGGTTTTGCTGGGGCGGAGGTCGCACGAATCGGGGTGGGGCTCAAGGGGGGATGGCCTCGAACTCCCCCGGCATTCCGAGGAAAATCGATCCGACAATCGCCCGAGTGTACGACCAGTATGAAAGTACAAATTCCGGGACACTGGCGGGACGTGGCCAGTGCCCGCCTCACGCGATTGAGCCGGGCGCGTTTCTTCTCAACCTTGGCCGACGCGTCTGCATGGTCTCAACATCTCGCGACGTGGCAACGCCGGATGAGCTGCCGTGGGCAGCGTTGCACTTGGACAAGCTACGGCTGACAAACGCGCAACGCTAGTGTGGGTGGGCGCTATCAATCAGGGAATGGGAGGCCAAAAACCTCAATCGCAAAGTTCTTCAGGATCGCAAGATCGCTGTGGGTCCAATAAGTCTTGTAGCCGGGGTTCACATTGGGCATTGCCAAGACGTATGTCTGATCCGGACATGCAAACAGCTCTATTTCTCCATCGTCATTATCCCACGCCTGAAGCACTCGCCCAATTTTACCCCTCGATGATTCGCCGCTTCCCGATGGGAGAGAGAATAGAGCCCTACTTGCCGGCCGCAATGCAGGATATATCGATTGGACGTCCAATTGGCGGCGCTGGTCTGCCGCAGAGATTAGTTGCTTGTTTGTCTTGTGAGGTGGATACCATAGCGTGACGGACATCCCTTCTTGCACCAACGCATCTAGCAGCGGCTTGAAATCGAGGTCTCCGGTGAGCAGAGTGGCGTGCTGCATGTTGCGTCGAAATGAGTGCGTTAGCATGTCGACTGCGATCATCACGTCGACTTTCTTTTGCTCCTGTTTGCGCACGGTCGGGCTCTTTCGAGTGTCGCCCTCGTAAACATGAAAGCGATCGAGCGATCCGAGCTGATCATGGAATGCAATCGCTGCGTCGCGCCTGACGCCGAATTCCTCATCCGTTTCGCCATTGCGTTTCGCGGGGAGAGCATCGTAGTAGAAGACTTTGTCGTAGCCGCCGGTCAAGCGATCATAGTCGATGCGCAGAACCTGGCCCGGCACGTATCGCTTTCCGATTTCCTCGATGGTTGTCCTGAGACATGCTCCATCAATAAATAGGTACTTCGTCACGGGTTGAATTGCCTTTCGCGAAGAATTTGAAGCGCCTAAACGTCCGAAGCTCATAAACGTTGCTCACAAGGGAAGGTCTGCCGAGTGTTGCTGGTCAGTCTTTCGGCTTCTCGTACAGATCGATATCGTTGATCGCATCTTGGATGAGATCGCGCAGAGCGATGAGCGTGTCCCGAGCGCGCAGCGCTGAGCGGCCAGCCATGTAGGGGCCCGCAGGCGGCAATTCATTTGGTGCTGACGCTGCCACGCCGCTGCCGGTTTGTCCGGTGCTGATCTCGGCAATGCGTCCGCCATTCACGCCGAAATAAGCGGCGATGTCGTGCTGGCGATCTCCGCGAAGCAGCATCCCTTTGACGACTGCGATCTCACCGTTGTTCAGCGCCATGAGTTGTTTCCTTCTCTAGCGAATCGGGAACGCAACGATGACACAATGCAAGGTAGTGTGGAGCCGGAAGACTACGGCGCGGGCTGTGGATATGTCGGATATCGCGCAAAGGGATAATCCCACCCGTGGACACCAACATATAGCACTCCACTCTCCCCTGCGGGAGAAGGTGGCGCGAAGCGCCAGATGAGTGGTCTCTTCCACGGAAAGACCTTTGATGAGGGGCGAACCCCTCACCACAGTGAGTCTGGGTCTACCGTCTTCGCGGCCCTCTCCCGCAAGGGGAGAGGGCGCATCAATCGGCATCGCAGAGCTACCCCTGCCTCCCCGCAATGATCTCCTGCAACGTCGCCACATGCCGCGCGAACGCTCCGCGGCCGACCGCGGTGGCCGTCACCGTGGTCTGCGGCTTCTTCCCCACGAACGCCTTGTCCACCGACACGTAGCCCGCCTTCGCCAGCGTCTCGATATGGGCGCCGAGATTGCCGTCGGTGGCGCCGGTGAGCTTCTTCAGGCGGACGAATTCCAGGCCGACCTCCGCAGGCAGCGCGTTCAGCGCGGCCATGATCTTCAGGCGCAGCGGCTGGTGGATGATGTCGTCGAGCTCGGCCATCAGTTCCGCCGCATCCAGAGGCCGCCGAGGGTCAGCCCGCCGCCATTGACGGCAGCCATCCACAACAACAACGAGATGCCGGGGATGTAGAAATAGCCGATCAGCGTCAGCGCAACGATGGTGGCGCCGATGATGAGGAAGGCATAGCCGAACCAGACACCCGCCATCATGTAAAACAGCATGATGTAGATCGGCCAGAACGCTGTCTGCTGGCGCGCCGTGAATTGACCGAAATAGCAGACGAAGATGCCGAAGGCGGCGATCAACGCAAACGTCAGGAAATACCGCCCGTCGAACACGCGAATGCGGCTCTTCGAACGATGATAGGCGCTGAGAGCAACGAGGCCGACGGCCGACACCGCGTATGCGCCAAGCCAGATATAGAGCCCGTAGCGCGGCCAGAACCAGCCCGCGATATTGGCGGCGCACGCCAGCACGCCCCACATCAGCAAAGCCAAACTGGAGACCTGGTAGATTTGCGACTGCCGCACACGGCGGACGGTGTCCTCGATATCGGTCAGTGCTTCGGAAGCCTGCTTGCTGTCGATCACGATGGCGCTCCGCTCTGCTCGGCGAGTCTGCTCGCCACTGCAGGCGAGGCGGGCACGGGACGGTACCTCGCGATGACGACATACGCGATCGCGGTCACCGCGACCGACACCAGCAGTGCCAATAGTGCGACTTGCCCCCGCGTGGTCAGCGGCAGCAGGCGCGCCAGCACGTTGATGACACCTGCCGAGATCAACGAGGGATACGACCACGCGATGAAGTAATAATGGACCGTCCGCCAGTTCGGCGGTCGCGGACTGCGCAGCAGCGGAACGATCGCCAGCACGATCAAGGTGAAGTTTACGATGGCGGCGGCATGGAAGACGTTGAATTGGCCAGTGAACCGGTAGACAAGCAAGGTCGCTGCGTCGGAGACCAGCATGGCGTAGACGTAGAAATAGCCGAGGGCGCGATGGCCGGCGCCACGCTTGGGACGCAGGAACTGGATGAGTCCGACGGCGCTGCAAAGCAGCGCCAGCACCACATGGATCGCTCCGGCGATTGTCAGATGCGCGATCATGGTCAGCTCCCGGCTACACCGCGCGTGGCGACGTCCTCGGCGATCGCGGACACGGCCTTCGGATTGGTGACCATGCCCATGTGGTTGACCCCGTCGATGATCTTGACGTCGATCGACGGCTTCAGCGCCTGCACGGTGTCCGCATATTTGTCCGAGATCATCATCTCGTCTTCAGTGCCGCCGAAGATCGTCATCGGGTGGGTCACGGCGGGCAGATCGAGCCGGTAGCCACGCGTCGCGAAATTGCGCATCAGGCGGTCGGAATAGGTCGCGGTCAGCAGCCGCTCGGAATTCGGCGGCACGGCGAAGGCCAGCACCGGAAGCTGCGAGCAGCAGTCGATGCCGAGCTTGCGCAGCGCGGCGAGGCCCAGGAAGCGGGGAATGTCGGGATTGGCCCAGCCGCCGGAATTCGGTCTGTTGGTCGGCGCGTCATAGCCGAGATAGGGCGCGATCAGCACGGTGCGCACGAACATGTCCTGCATGATCGGCGTCGCGGCGACGCGCAGCGAGAAGCCGGCGCCGGCGGAATGGCCGAGCAGGGTCAGCGGCAGGTCCGGGGCACTTTTTCGGACATGCGCGACGAAATCGACGAGATCGTCCTCGAGCTGGCCGACATAGCCAATGTCGCCGCGCGTGCCGGAGCCGCCATGGCCGCGGATGTCGAGCGCCCAGGTCTCGACCCCGCGGGCGGCAATCGCGTGGGTCAGCGCGTGATTGACCGTCCCGCTCGAGCCGGAGGAGCCGTGGATGAAGATGGCGCCGCGATCGGTTCCCTTCGCCGCATAGTGCCGGAAACCGAGCCAGGTACCGTCACGGGCCTGGAAGCGCTCGAGCGGCGGAAGCGTCGACCAGTCGATGCCCTTGGCGGAATCCGAGACCGAGCGCAGCTCGTTCGGCCGCTGCAGCGGCGTCGCGATCAGGGCGGTCAGAAGCAGCGCGACGGCGCCGACCGTGCAGAGACCCCATTTCACTACGCTCAGCGCACCACGCAGCAATTGCATCGCCATGACCATCCCCCTTCAGCCGGATTTCAGAGAACTCTATAATACAGAGTACTCTTCCGATCAATCCCGGGATTGGCGCTACCTCACGAAAATCCTTAACGTCGGGCCTGACCCCAAAATGCCGAATCGTTTGCTATGCCGCCTGCGGAACAACTGCTCAACGCGCCCGAATTCACCGTCTCCGAACTGTCCCTGTCCCTGAAGCGGACGGTCGAGGACGCCTATGGCCATGTCCGCGTCCGCGGCGAGATCTCCGGCTTTCGCGGGGCGCATTCCTCCGGCCATTGCTATTTCGCGCTCAAGGACGAGAGCGCCAAGATCGAGGCGGTGATCTGGAAGGGCGTGCACAGCCGCATGCGCTTCAAGCCCCAGGAAGGGCTCGAGGTCATCGCCACCGGCAAGCTGACGACCTATCCGGGCTCGTCGAAATACCAGATCGTGATCGAGGCGCTGGAGCCGGCCGGCATCGGCGCGCTGATGGCGCTGATGGAGGAGCGCAAGAAGAAGCTCGCCGCCGAGGGCCTGTTCGACGAGGCGCGCAAGCAGCTGCTGCCCTGGCTGCCAGAGGTGATCGGCGTCGTGACCTCGCCGACCGGCGCCGTGATCCGCGACATCCTGCACCGGCTGGAGGACCGCTTTCCCCGCCGGGTGCTGGTGTGGCCAGTCAAGGTGCAGGGCGACGGCTCGGCCGAGCAGGTCGCGGCCGCGATCCGCGGCTTCAACGCGTTGCCTGAGGGCGGCAGGATTCCGCGGCCCGACGTGTTGATCGTCGCGCGCGGCGGCGGCTCGCTGGAGGACCTCTGGTCGTTCAACGAGGAGATCGTGGTGCGCGCAGCCGGCGAAAGCATGATCCCGCTGATCTCGGCGGTGGGGCACGAGACCGACATCACGCTGATCGATTTCGTCGCCGACAAGCGCGCGCCGACGCCGACGGCGGCGGCCGAGATGGCGGTGCCGGTGCGCAGCGAATTGTTCGTCGAGGTCGCCGATCTCGCACGGCGCACCCGTGCCTGCTGGCAGCGCGGCCACGATAATCGACGCAACGAGCTGCGCGCCGCCGCGCGCGCGCTGCCGGCGGCCGGCGATCTCTTGGCGATCCCGCGGCAGCGGCTGGATTCGGCAGGCGCCTCCCTGCCCCGCTGCCTCAGGGCCAACACGCATGCGCATTTCCGCAGGTTCACCGCCGCCAGCTCAAAACTGACGCTGCGGGTGCTGCACGGGCAGATTTCTCAGGCCGACCATCGCCTCACCGTGTGCGGCGAGCGGCTGGGCCTGTCCGCGCGTTCGCTGCTGCGGCAGCGGCACGACCGCTTCGCCGGGCTGGAGGTGCGCCTGCGCGCCTCAAGACTTTCGAATGCGCAGGCCCAGCGCAACGCGATCCTCCGCCAGCGCGAGCGCACCCATCGCCTGGCCGAACGGGCAGAACGCGCGCTTGTCACGCTGCTGCAGCGGCTGGAGGCGCGGGTCGAGAACAGCGGCAAGCTGCTCTCGGCGCTGTCCTATCGCAGCGTGCTCGCACGCGGCTTTGCGCTGGTGCGCGACGAGGCGGGCCATCCCCTGCATGCGGCGGAGGCGATCGGCCCCGGCGCACGCGTCGAGATCGAGTTCGCCGATGGCCGCGTCGGCGCGACCGCGGATGCGGATCGCCCGGCGCCGGCGGCGAGGCGCGCGCCGGCGCAGCCGAAGCCGGCCGCGGAGACGAAGCCGGCGCCGAAACGCAAGCCGGTGGATCAGGGCAGCTTGTTCTGAGAAGGCACGAGGGCGGCATTCCACCCTCGCTGTCATTCCCCGCCACCGGGTCTCGCCTTCGGCGAGCCCGATGACAGGCTCCAGCGGGGAATCCAGTACGCCGCAGCTTCTCGGTGACTCACTGCCGTCTCGGCGTACTGGATCGCCCGGTCAAGCCGGGCGATGACAGTGAGTGTGTGGCACCTCTGTGGCCAGAAACTCGTCATTGCGAGCGCAGCGAAGCAATCCAGAGTCTTTCCGCGGAGGGATTCTGGATTGCTTCGCTGCGCTCGCAATGACGGCGTGGAGGGAGCGCCGGCCGCCTCTACCGGCAGGACAATCCCGCTTCGATCGTGGTCCAGAAGCCGCAATGGTCCGGCGCGCGATGGGGGGCGCCGGCGTGGGCTTCGAACAGCAGGATCGCGACGGTGAAGACGACCAGGGCGGAGGCGAAGAGCGTGATGCGGTTGCGCATGTGAGATGCGTTTAATCGACATCGTGGTCGAATGATGGCGCGGCCATATGCTGAAACCGCATCCATGCGCGATCCGTAGATTCCGGGACTGGTGCGTAGCCCGGATGGAGCGCAAGCGTAATCCGGGACCGTGCAGCCTGGGGCACGACCCCGGATTTCGCTTCGCTCCATCCGGGCTACGGCTCCCATCACCGCGCCAGCCACTGCGCGACGTCCTTCTGCGAGGCCGCGCGAGCTTCGGCATCCCCGGGCTCGGGTGCGGCGGCTGCATGCGTGCCCGCGCGGTCGAAATCGTGATCGGCGCCGGGATAGACCACGATGCGCGCCAGCGCGCTGCGGCCGCGCGCGCCCTCCACCATCTGGCGGCAGGCCGGCGGCGATGACACCTCGTCATCGGCGCCGATCAAGACCAGCGTCGGCACCCGCGTGCTCCAGCCCAGGCCCGCCGAGATCCGGCAGTCCGGATAGAACGCGATCGCCGCACGGAAGTCCGGACCGGGATCGCGCCCTGCGCTCTGCGGACGCACGGCCCAGAGCAGCGCGCTCGCACCGTTGGCCCAGCCGATCAGGCTGATACGGTCCGGCGCCACGAAAGGCTGCTTCATCAGCCAGGCGCGCGCGGCCGCGATATCGGCGACGCGCTCGCGCCGCGCCTTGACGTGCATCTCCTTGACGCGGCATTGCGGGCCGAGCTCGCGCGAGCCGTAGCTGTCGGGCAGCAGCACGGCATGGCCGGCCTTGAGCAGGCGCTCGGCCCAATCGCGATAGCGCGGCAGCACGGGATCGGAATGGCTACTCAGCCCGCCGCAGCCGTGCAGCGCGATCACGGCCGGAAACGGCCCCGCGCCCTCGGGCTTGTAGAGCTGCGCATGGAGCACCCCGGACGCGAGTGGAATCTCCACCGGCTGCGGCGCCGGGCCGGCGTGCGCGGCCGACATCATCAGCGTCAGGAACAAGGCGGTCAGTCGCAGGCGCATCGGACATTGCCGCAGGAGCTGCCGGAACCAGCGTCCCTTCGACCGAAGCCCTATCACGCGAAAACGGCGGCAAATCATCACGAACCGGTGGGTTTAACGGGCGGACAAGCCACCCCATCTATGCTACATCCCGTCCAACACATCGTGCCTTCCACGGTTTTCCGTGGAGAGGCTTTCCGCGGAGACTTTCGACCGTGCTGAACAAGTTCGGCCCCTCGGGCCATGGCGAAGCGCAGGTGCAATATCTCGACGGCGATTTCCGCGTGATCTCGCCGGGGACCTTCGTGCGCTGCGCGATCACCGACGTCCGAATCCCGCTCGACGAGCTGAAGTACTGGAGCGTCGACCTGCAGGAGGCCTATTCCACGCCCGCCGCGGTGCTGCAGCGGCATTTTCCCGGCGCGCTGAAGCAGTCGTGATCCCCCGGCTCTCTCGCAGGGCGGGCAAAACCGGCAGACACACGGGGCTGGCGGTAACAATTGCAGACCGCAATTTCATCTGACTCTCCTGGACGCGGCTTTCATTCAATAAGACTGCGGCCATGAATGCCGGCTGAATGTTCGCCGATGTCTAAAATTGTCCGGCTTCCATTGGGGCGCATTTAAGCCGGCCTGCACCACATTGCCTCGGGACAAAGTGGCAATCGGGCAGGAACGATGGACCTCCGGAGAACTTTCAGCCGTTCGTTCGGTGCACCTTCGAGCTCAAAGAATCATTTGCTTGAACGGTTCATCCGGGACGAGTCGGGCAGCTACGTGCTCATTTCCGCGCTGCTCATGCCGGTCCTGGTCGGCACCGCCGGCCTCGGAACGGAAGTGGGCTGGTGGTACTACAAGCACAAGAACATGCAGAGCGTTGCAGATTCCGGCGCGGTCAGCGCTGCGACCGCTGCCAGTGCAGGCGCCGACCCCTCGTCCGAAGCCAAGGCGGTCGCAGCAAATTACGGTTACACCGACGGGGCGAACAACGTCACGGTCACGGTGAACCAGCCACCAAAAACAGGCAGTCAAGCGTCGAATTCGCAGGCCATCGAAGTCATCGTCAGTCAACCGCAGCGCCGGCTGCTATCGGCCTTGTTCGGCTCGGATCTCGTACAAATCACCGCGCGCTCGGTCGCCCTGCCCAATTCCGGGACGGGCTGCGTCCTTGCGCTCAACGCGAGCGCAAGTCCCGCTGTCAACGTCAGCGGCGGCAACCAGCTCAACCTGATCAAGTGCAATCTCTACAGCAACTCGAGCGCAAGCCCCTCGCTCAACGTCGCCGGCAGCGCCTCGGTCGCGGCAAACCAGGTCGGAGTGGTCGGCGACGTCTCCGGCGCGAGCAGCATCACGGCGACCAACGGGGTCAAGACGCACATCATGCCCGTCGCCGATCCCTACGCCGACGTCTCTCCGCCTACGAGACCGAGTTGCAGCAATGCCAAGATCACGGTCAACGCCAACGGAAAGACAAACTCGCTCGACCCCGGCTGCTACATGGGCAACATTACGGTCAATGCCGGCGCAGTCCTGAACCTCAATCCCGGCATCTACTATCTGGACGGCGCCAGCTTGAGCGTCGCCGGAAATGCCACCATCACCGGCAGCGGCGTCACCCTGGTGTTCACGGGCTCCGGAAGCGACTGGGGCACCGCCTCGATCGGCAGCAACGCGACCGTCGACCTGACCGGGCCAACCAGCGGCCCCTTGAAGGGCATCGTCATGTACGGCGACCGCAACATGCCGGCCGGGACCAATTTCAATCTGACCGGCGGCAGCACGCAGAATTTCGGGGGTGCCATCTACCTGCCGAAGGCCAATCTCAGCTTCAGCGGCGGCAACGGCACCAGCACGTCCTGCACCAAGATCATCGCGGATACGCTGACGTTCAGCGGCACGTCGAACCTGCAGGTCAATTGCACCGCGCTCGGCACCGCGACGATCGGTTCGCAAACCGCGCAGCTCGTCGAGTGAGGGTTGAAGCGATGCAAATCCGGAATGTCTCATCCAGGTTTGGCGACCGATTGCTTGGTGCTCTGGCGCGGCACGTGCGCAATGCGGCCGGCGATCAACGGGGCGTCGCGGCAGCCGAATTCGCCATCCTGATTCCCCTGCTGTCTCTGATGGTCGTCTCGGTCACCGACATCGGGCTTGCCCTCTATCGCAAGATGCAGGTCGAAAATGCCGCGCAAGCGGGAGCCCAGTACGCGATTGCGCGCGGCTTCGACACCAACGGCATCGCGAACGCCGTCGCAAATGCCACCAGCGCGACGAACATCACCGCTTCGCCTCCGCCGGTCCAATTCTGCGGATGCCCAACGAGTGCGGGAGTTAGCGCCACCAGCTGCGGAACGGTCTGTACCGGCGGCGCGCCGGCCGGAACCTATACGACGGTCTCGGCGCGGGCGACGTACTCTACGATCATCGATTATCAGATCGTGGCGGCCACATACACCTACACCGCGCAGTCCACCGCGAGGCTGCAGTGAAACTCACCGCGCTATGGCGAGACACGCGCGGCGCCTCGGCGCTGGAATTTGCGCTGACCGCTCCCGTGTTCTTCCTCTTCATATTTGGCATCATCGAATGCGGACTGCTGTTCTGGACCCAGCTGGGAATCCAGCATGGGAGCGAGATGGCGGCGCGCTGCGCGACGGTCAACAACACGCTCTGCCCGAGCAGCAGCGCGATCACGACCTACGCTGCCCAGCAGGCCTTCGGCCTCACGCTCCCGCCGGGGACATTCACCTTTGCCACGGCCGCGTGCGGCAACCAGGTCAGCGCGAGCTATTCATTCGAGTTTCCGCAGATCATCAACCTTTCCCCGGTGACGCTGACCGCGCGTGCATGCTTTCCGAGTTGAGGTCGCCGACAGGCGGCTGTGCCGTGCGAGGGAAAAGGCGGTGTGCCCGCGCCGCATTGCCGGCAGCTCAGCAAAATGGTCTCTGTCGTGCCGGTCGCTTGCGTTCTACATTCCTTGCAGCCGTGGGTGAGTCGTTTCGCCTTGTGGTTGGATTCTTTGTTGCGGTTCGGCGCCCTTAAGTTGTTTGATGAAGTTTTGGTGAAACAAAGAACTGCTATAGTGCAGTTAGGTAATTGGCCCTGTTCTTTTTATCGCACAGACGATCAGGTCAACCAAACAGCCATCGAGCGTTGGAATTGGCGAGGTCTGTGAACGGGCTCATATCGAAGAGCCACCCGACGGGCTACGATCACCTCGAAAATCAGCGGTGGAATATCTGTAAATCAAATCAAGCGGTGGGGGTGGATCATGCCCGCCATATTCGACCTGCTCTATCGTGAATATTGCCGCGCCCGTCTCGCTGAAATGCGCAAACAGCTTCTGATCGCAGCCGAGCGTACTGAAGCTATCGCAGCCGATCATCGTCCTGCGATGCAAGCTGACGACGAGAGAACGGACGCACAAAGCAAGACCGGTCACGGCCTGCCGAATTGAAGCGGCTCCAAGACCGGCGATCACTCCCGCGTAGCAGTGACCAAGCAATTGGCAACAGTTTGGGAGACGGCAATGAATACACCCGAATGCTACACCGTCGTCGTCGCCTGCATGTCGTGCCTGACCATCATTGGATTGATGGCCGTCGGTGCGTGGTGAGCATGCCCCCTCGGCTCGGTGCATCCGGCTTCGACGTGAGTGCAGCCGCCGCGTCCTCCGACGGCGACGGCTGCGCTTTTGGATCCCGAGATCAGCCTTCCGGCGGCGAATAGGAAGAACGCAGCTTCGCCGCGTTCTGGCGGACCTGCTTGATCTCGTCCTGCGTGAACAACCGAACCAGTTTCACATCCTGCAGCGTGCCGGCCGCGACGGTCAGGCCGGAAATGGCTGGAGCCGCGCTGGGATCAGGCACATCGAAAATCACGAGAACGCCGGGGCCGTCGGCCGCGACGCTGTACATCGAGACCAACTTTCCGCCGGCCGCTTCGATGAGCTTTCGAGCTGCCTCCTGGCGATTGGTCGTGGGATTCTCCAAAATGGCATTGAGAGAGCGTGGCGTGTATTGTCCGGTGAGGCAAAAATGCATGGCATGTTCTCCTCTGAACTATTGGCAATAACTCTCCGTGCCGTTGCGAACCGGTCGCTCCGGCCGCTGCACCTGACATGATGAAGATTCGTTGCCCGCCGTGGGCATCAACGCCGTCGATGATTTCCGCGAGTTCGGCACGTCCCGGTGACGGCTCTCATGCAAGGCTACATCAACTGTCGAACGCGCGGAAGAAGATTCGCCAGCAGCGACATTTCACGTTTCGCGACTAGGGCAGAGACGTTGCCTCACGTTGCGAGATCAGCGCGCGCTGAACCTTCGCTCGCGCGCTCTGTACAGATGATCGCTGATCAATTGCCGCAGCTTTGCCGGATCATCGAATTCGAGCTGAACGGCGAACGGCACGATGCCGTCAGGCACGCCTTCGCGGCCGCGCAAGCGTGCAAGATCCTTTTCGGTGGTCACCAGCGTGAGCTGCTCGCGCAGCGCCTCCGCTGCGAGCGCCGCGATCTCGTCTTCCGAAAACATGTGGTGGTCGGCGAAGGCGCGCGTGCGCGCGACGTCGATCCCGCTCGCACGCAGGGTGCGGAAGAAACGCTCGGGATCGCCAATGCCGGCGAAGGCGAAGACCCGCTTGCCGAAGAGCCGCGCGAGCGAGGCCGCATCCGGCTTCAGGCGCGCACGCAGCTCGGGCTTGTTCCGCTTCGCGATCTCCGCCGCGACATCGTTGGCGGCATTGCCGTCGCCGATCAGCACCAGCGCGTCGGTGCGCGCGAGCTGCACCGCGAGCGGGGCGCGCAGGGGGCCTGCGGGAAACACCTCGCCGTTGCCGAGGCCGCGCTCGCCGTCGATCACGATCAGCGAGGCGTCCTTGAGCAGAGCAGGATTCTGGAAGCCGTCATCCATCAGGATCACGGTGGCGCCTTGCGACTTCGCGAGCGCAACGCCGTCGAGGCGGTCGCGCGCGACCGCGACCGGGACGTCGCGCGACATCATCAAGGGCTCGTCGCCGACGTCGGACGCATCGTGGCGCGCGCGATCGACCATGACAGGCCCCTTCAGGCGCCCGCCATAGCCGCGGCTGAGCACGACAGGCGTCTCGCCGAGCTCGCGCAAGACCTTGGTCAACGCCAGCACGGTCGGCGTCTTGCCGGCACCGCCGACATGGTAGTTGCCGACGCAGATCACGGGGATGCCGGCGTCCGCGCCTTGGCGCAGCATGCGCCGTGCAGTGATCGCGCCGTAGACGGCTCCGAGCGGCCATAGCGCGTATGATTGGAGGGAACGTGGCCGGTACCAAAAGGCCGGCTCACGCATTGGCAGCCCCCATCTCGATCCGCAACTGCAGCAGATACGGCTCGAGCGCGGTCATGGTGCGATCGAGCGCACCGCCAAGCTGCTCGACCACGCCGGAGGCGGCGCGCTGCATCTTGTCGCGCATGACGGGATCGGCCAGCAACTGCCCGAGCTGCTTGACCAGCGCCTCCTGCGTGTCGGCCTGCCGCGCGCCGCCGCTGGTATCGAGCGCCTCGTAGACGTCGGCGAAGTTGAACACGTGCGGACCGTGGACGATCGCCGCCCCCAACTTGATCGCCTCGATCGGGTTCTGCCCGCCATGGTGGATCAGCGATCCGCCCATGAACACGATTGCCGAGAGCCGATAGAACAGGCCGAGCTCGCCCATCGTGTCGGCGACATAGATGTCGGTCGTCGCCGTCGGCAGCTCCTCGCGCGAGCGCAAGCTGGGCTTCAGGCCGGAGGCCGTGACGAGGCCTGCGATCGAGGAGCCGCGGTCCGGGTGCCGCGGCACGATCACGGTGAGAAGCTGCGGGAAGAAACCGACCAGGCTGCGATGCGCCGCGACCAGCATCTCGTCCTCGCCCGGATGGGTCGAGGCCGCGACGACGATCGGCCGCCCGCGCGTCATCGCCATCAGCCGTTCGAGCTTGGCGGGATCGGCCGGGGGCGCGGGCACGTCGAGCTTGAGATTGCCCGTCGTGACGACGTCGCGGCCGCCGAGCGCGGCAAAGCGCTCGGCATCGGTCTTCGACTGCGCAAGACAGATGTCGAACCGCGACAGCAGCGCCGAGATGGTGCCGTGCATGCGCCGCCAGCGCGGGAACGAACGCGGCGACATCCGCCCGTTGATCAGCACCATCGGCACCCGCCGCGCCGCGCCGGCGAGGATCAGGTTCGGCCACAAATCGGATTCGATGAACAGCGCCAGCGACGGCTTCCAATGATCGAGGAAGCGCGCGACATAGCGCGGCGAGTCATACGGCAGGTATTGATGGATGACGTCGGGCGGAAAGCGTTTTGCGACCACCGCGGCCGAAGTGACCGTGCCCGAGGTGAGCAGGATGCGCAGATTGAGATCGCGCAGGCGCTCGATCAGCGCCGCTGCGGCCAGCACCTCGCCGACGCTGGCGCCGTGGATCCAGACCAGCGGGCCATGCGGCCGCACGTCGCGCGACAGGCCGCGCCGCTCGCCGACGCGGGCGGGATCCTCCTTGCCCTGCTTCAGCCGCCGCTTGATCAGCGCAGGCGCAAGCGGCACCAGGCCGGCGGCCAGGCGCCGGTACATCCGCAGCGTGATCGGCAGCGCAATGGGCAGCGACTTAGGCATCTTCCGGTCCCGGGCGTCCGAGCTGCGCATAGGCACGACGAGTCGCCTCGTTCAACGTGTCTTCCAGCTCCTGCCGCAAGGTCTCCATCATGGCGGCATCGGCATCCGCGGGAACGTGGATTTCCTTGATGCCGACCAATGCGCCCCGCCCGAACGGCAAATTGATGGTGGTGCGATCCCAGTTCTTGAGCCGGACGAAGCGGCTGGTCGCCATCGCGAAAGGCATGATCGGCCGTCCCGATTCCCGTGCCAGCATGATAATGCCGAGCCCGGCCACGCGCGAGCGCTTGGGGACATCGGCCGTCAGCGCGACATTACAACCCGCCTGGAGCGTCCGCACCATTTCCTTGAAGGCGCCGACGCCCCCTTTGCGGTGAAACGCGCCGCCATGGTCGCCGGAACCGCGGATGGTATCGATCCCGAGCCGCTCGGCGGCAATGGCATTGTACTCGCCGTCGCGGTGCCGGGAGATCAGCACCTTGGCCCGATAGGAGGCCTTGTTCCGGTTCTTGATGAAGGGCGTGAGGAAATGCTGGCCGTGCCAGAACGCGAAGATCGCAGGGAGCTGCGGCTCGACGCGCTCATAGACTTCGGGCGGATCGAACGTGAATTTGTTGGTCCGCCAGACCAGACGCAGATATTCGGCCGCCAGGATCCCGACGGCACGCTGAAACCAGCTGCTTCGCAGCGTATTGCGAAGCAGTTTCTTCAACGCGCCGGTTCTTGATTCGGATCGAGCAGCCGATGCAGGTGGACGATGAAGTAGCGCATCTGCGCATTGTCGACCGTGCTCTGCGCCTTGGCCCGCCAGGCGGCGTGGGCGGTGGCATAATTTGGATAGAGGCCGACGATGTCGACCTCGTCCAGGTTCTTGAAGGTGTTGTGCTCGAGATCGACGAGCTCGCCGCCGATGACGAGGTGGAGCAGTTGTTGCGGGGCACTATCTGGCATGAGTTCTGTTCCTAACGGGCTGCCCGGCAAAGCAGTGTTCGAGAAGCACGACGAAAGCGCCTTAGGCTAAGGGACGGTTGCGAAAATGCGCGACAATGCCCGCATGACGTTCGCGTCCCGCTGCCACCAGCACTCCGTGCGCCACTTCCCGGCGGTTATAGAGGATGGGTTCTCCGGAGAGGTCGCTCATCCTACCATCCGCTTCCTGCACGATCAAATCGGCCGCCGCAAGGTCCCAATCATGGCTGTTGCCGCCCGCAAAAGCCGCATCCAGCGCACCATGGGCGACCCGGCACAGCCGCAGCGCCAGCGACCCGATCCGCCGGTGCAGCTTGATCTCGCCGAGTGACGGCTTCAGCCGCTCGACCAGCGGCTTCGGGCCGGCCACGCGGGCGAAATCGAGCTCGGATCCGCGCGTCGCGCGCACCGGCTTGTCGTTGAGCGTCGTGCCCCGGCCGCGCGTTGCGAAGAAGAATTCGTCGGTGGCCGGGGCGAATATGGCGGCGAGCACCGGCGACGCGTCCTCAACCAGCGCGACGCTGACACACCATTCGTCGTGACCGCCGAGATAATTGCGCGTGCCGTCGATGGGATCGACGATCCAGGTCAGCCGCCGCGACAGCCGCGCCGCATCGTCGGCGCTCTCCTCGGACAGCCAGCCATAATCGGGCGTCGCAGCGCGCAGGCGCGATTCGAGCAGATCATTGACCGCGATGTCAGCCTCCGACACCGGCGAGGACGCGCCCTTGGTCCACTTCCTGAGCTCGCTGCGGAACATCGACTGCGCCAGCGCGCCCGCCTCCCGCACCGTGTCCTTCAGCAGCGCCGCGTCGCGGGTCAGGATGATGTCGTCGAGAGAGTGCGCGTCAGCGTCCGCCAAGCGTCAAACCCTCGATGCGCACCGTCGGCGCATTGATGCCGTAGCGGAATTCGAGATTGTTGGCGGGCTGCATCGACTTGAAGATCTCGAACAGGTGCCCCGCGATCGTCACCTCGCTGACGGGATAGGTGATCTCGCCGTTCTCGATCCAGAAGCCGGAGGCGCCTCGGCTGTAATCGCCGGTGACGCCGTTGACGCCGGAGCCGATCAGATCGGTGACGTAGAACCCCTGTTTGATGTCGGCGATCAGCTCGGCCGGCGTCAGCGTGCCGGGCTCGAGATGCAGGTTGTACGGGCCCGGCGAGGGCGAGGAGGACACGCCGCGATGGGCGTGACCGGTGGTGGTGAGGCCGAGCTCGCGCGCGGTGGCGCAGTCGAGCAGCCAGGTCGTCAGCACGCCATCGTCGACCAGCGCGGTCCGCTTCACCGCGACCCCTTCGGCATCGAAGCTCTGCGAACGCAGGCCGCGCTTGCGCAGGGGATCGTCGATGATGCGGATGTTCTTCGCAAACAGCTGCTGGCCGAGCTTGTCCTTCAGGAAGCTGGTCTTGCGCGCGATCGAGGCGCCGTTGATGGCGCCGACGAGATGGCCGACCAGCGAGCCGGCGACGCGCGGATCGAACACGACCGGCACCTTGCAGGTCTCCACCTTGCGCGGATTGTAGCGCGCCACGGTGCGCTCGCCGGCGGAACGGCCGACGATTTCCGGCGACAGCAGATCGGCGCCATGCGGCGCCGAGGTGAAGTCGTAGTCGCGCTCCATGCTGGTGCCTTCGCCCGAGATGGCGGTGGCCGAGATACCCTGGCTGGAGCGCAAGTAAGAGCCGTGGAAGCCGGTGGAGGTGACGAGCACCATGCCGCCGATGCCCGCGGAGGCCGAGGCGCCGCCGGACTTGGTCACGCCCTTGACGGCGAGCGCGGCGGCTTCGGCCGCGAGCGCGCGGCGCTCGAGCTCGGCCGTCGTGGGCACATCGGGATCGAGCAAATCGAGATCGGGGAAGTCGCGCGCGAGCAGCGCGGGATCGGCGAGACCGACATATTTGTCGTCGGGCGCAACGCGCGCCATCGCGACCGCGCGCTCGGCGAGCTTGGTGACGGCATCGCCGCTGACGTCGTTGGTCGAGACCACCGCCTGGCGCTGGCCGACCAGCACGCGCAGGCCGACGTCGTCGCCCTCGGACCGCTCGGATTCCTCGACGCGTCCGTCGCGGACCTCGACGCCCTGCGAGACGCCGCGCACCGCGACCGCATCGGCCGCATCCGCGCCGGCGCGCCTGGCCGCCTCGACCAGCCGCTGCGCGAGGTCGGAGAGCGCGGACTGATCGAACAGGTCGCGATTGGCGGCAGGCGAAAGCGTCGAGCTTGGTGAAGAGTTCACGAACGAAATCCTGTTGGGGCGGGGTTCGGGACCGGAACCCACAGATGTGCCCTGATTGCGCGGACTTCAAGCATTTTCAGCCCGCCAAAAGCTCAGATTCGCGACATCGGCGCAACGTCTCGTCAATCATGCGCGCCAAGGTCTTGTCAATCATGAGGTGCAAGTGACAGTGGGTTAACCAGCCTTTTTAAGCGGTTTCGGACCGGGGCGCGCTAAGGTCCTCGCATCGACCGGGAACATAATCCCGGCGGGGAGAACGAAGCCGTGAGGCGTCAAACAGCAACATGCGGGGCTAACCCCGCCGGGTCGAGCCGCTCCCTGCGGCTCGACCCTCTTTCCCTTCCGGTCCGCTTCGATGCGCATGATCCGCGCGCCGACGGATATGTCAGGCAGATCGAGCTTCATCGCGAGCGCGTCGTGCTGCGCCGTGCCGTGCGCGGCATGCAGATGGCGATCAACGTGCGCGTCGCCGACTTCACCGGCGTTGCCTTGCGCGGCAACGACGAAGCGCAGACGCTCGTCCTCGTGCACCGCGATCCTTCGCTGTCCGTTCCGCTGCTGATCAGCACCGATGCGGACGAGATCGCACAGGCCTGGGCGATCTGGAGCGAGATCTTCGCACTGCCGCAGCTCGACGAGGGCGCCCGCAAGCCCACGCCGCGCCGCCGCCGCGCCAACGCGATCCGCGCCCGCCGCCCGAAATTCCTGATGCGCCGTCGCACGGGCATCGCCCGCGAGCTGCCGGTTCATCGGGACGAGCGCGAGATTATTGCGAGGAATTGAGCCGGCCGGAGTTAGCGGGCGTGGCGGCCTTCTTCATTTCAACCCGGGGTGATACGCTGGTCGCAAAGCTCGCGACGGGAGACACCTCCGTGGGGATATTTCGCCGGTATTTTAGTATTCCGATTTTTTTTGCCGCTCAGATCCTGATTATCACCGAGCAATGGACCAAAGACAACGCCCTGGCGGCAGATGCCGCCGAAGACACACGCTCGATAAGCCGCGTCGTTTCCGAGTTGATAAGACAGCGCAACTGGTCCGGGGCCGAGACGCTTGCGAAAATGGGCCTCACGCGCTGCGACGAGGTTGTTGGCACCGCTAGTCGATACTGTCTTGCAGGGTTCCATGATTCACTGGGCGACATCGACTACCTCCAGGCAAGATATTCTGAGGCGCTTTCCCACTACCAGAAATCTTTGGACATACGCAGGGGGATTCCGGGAACTGCTCTCTTGGGGTTGCTCAGATCGCAATTGCGCATTGGAAGGAGCCATCTCGCTCTGCGTCATTTCGATCAGGCAGAACCACTTCTGATCGAGACGAGCATCGGATTGAGCCGCGTCGCGCCAGCCGATCCAGACATTGGCACTGCATTTCGCGCGCTTGGGGAATTGTATTACGCTATCGGCAAACCCGTTGAAGAAGCAGCTGTCGCGCGGCGGGAATTCGATTTCCACACCAGGCACCGCAAGGATCCAGGGCTACTCCGGGATTCAAGACGTCGCCTCAACGCGGCTCTCATCAGGCAGGCCAGACAATCATCGGGCAATAACAGCAACGATGAGGCCGAACGCATCTTCCTGGAGGCCCTTCACCTGGTCGATCCACCACAACCGGGCGAAGAGAGCCACTTTATCAACAGCTTGGAAGATCTGGGCTTGCTTTACCAAAAGCTGCGTCGATATGCGGACGCAGAACCACTTTTCCTTCGGGCGCTCGATTATGCTCAGAGGTTTTACGTGCCTTCCGATCCCAACCTTGCGGTCGCATTGCTCAACCTGGCGGGATTGGAAGAGGATTTGGGCAAGCACGAGGAGTGCATCCGCTATGCGAGCCAGTCCATACAGAAGTTCGACGAAGCGAAGGTTGAAAATCTGGCGCTGGGACTTGCGTTAGATGCCCTTGGCTCTGCTTATGGCCAGTTAGGCCGCGCCAGCGAGGCGGAACGTGCACACATCCGTGCGATCGACGTTGTTGATCGCGTTCTCGCCGAAGGCGCCCCACAGCGGATCAAAGTCAGAATGTCACTTGGGTCGACGCTGATAGCCCAAGAGAGGTTTAGGGAAGCTGAACAACTTTTCCAATTGGCTCTCCAGATGGATGCGAAGCTGGCCACGCCGTCGAGAGATGCGCGATCGATAATCCTTGGAAGCCTCGGTCTGATTTATCGCGAGCAGGCCCGCTATGACGATGCCGTCGCCGCGCTACTCAAGGCCATCGAGACCGATAAGGCCGGGGGCGCCGGCCGGTCTCAAGATGCCGCACGGCACTACACCGAGCTCGCCGGAGTTTACCGTCGCCAGAGCCGATATGATGAAGCAGAAGCCGCTCTTCTGAAGTCTCTCGCGATCGAGCAGCCGGAGCTTGGCCGGGCGACCGCGCTAAACTCGCTGGGACTGATCCATATGCATAGGGCTCAGTACGACAAAGCAGAGAGCGAGCTCAATCAGGCGCTTGCTATCCGCACGAAACTGCTGTCCGAAAACAGCCGCTGGACCGCCGAAACTCTAGGCAATCTGGCTACGCTCGACGACAAGAGAGGGCTTACCGCCGAGGCCGAGGCAAAATTCCGGCGCGTGCTCGCAGTCATCAACAGCTCTCCCCTGTCCCAGTCAACCACCGGCGCTCTCTACTCTCTACTGCTCTCGGAAAATTTGCTGATCCAGGGCAAGCTCGACGAGGCCGAAACCTTCAATCGCGTGAGCCTCGACCTTTACAAGGCCAAGCTTGGGCCTGAGCATCCGCGCTATGCTGGCGCGCTCAAAGTGCTCGGCTCGATTGAGATGGCGCGCGGGCGGAACGGCCAGGCCGAGGATCACTACCGGCAAGCGCTTGCGATTGACGAAAAAATCCTTGGTCCGCAAAGCGAAGCCGTGGCGGCAGACCTGACCAACCTGGCTGAGCTGTTGAGGCGGGTTGGCAAGAGACCGGAAGCGAGGGCCAATCTTGAACGAGCGCTTGCGATCTACGCCGATCGATTTGGAAACGAAAGCCCCGTGATCACGGGAGCGTTGCTGACCTCGGCAAACCTGGCCTGGGAGGAGGCGCACTTCGATGCCGCACGCGCGCTGGCGAGTCGGGCGCGAGGCATCAGCGAGCGCAGCACTGGTCCCGATCAACCACCCCAGGTCTCAACGATTGTCTTTCTGGCTCGCGTCGATCTTGCACAAGATAAACTAGACGACGCGCGTCTCAACCTTGACCGTGCAACCCGCATTGTCGACAATTTTCCGCCCGCCGATCATGCACTCAGGATCGAATTGCTGATTGCCAAGGCCGAAGTCGAACTGGCAGCAGACCACATGGTGGGCGCCGAAAATCACGTTCGCGATGCGCTCGCGATGGCGAAGCGTCTCTACCAGCCTGATTTCCCGACCAGGCGAAACGCAATCGACCGGCTGAGCGGTTTGCTCTTCGTGCAAGGCAAGTTCGACGAAGCGGTCGAGATCCAGCGTGCCGAGTTCGCCTTGACCGAAACGCAGCTTGGATCCAACCACCCCGCCACTGCGGTCGCGCTACGTTCGCTCGCGGCCACGACCAGCAGTTCCGGCGACCAAGCGGGGGCAATTGAGTTGCTTCGTCGCGCGCTCGCAATAGATGAGCAATCCTTTGGGCCGCAGAGCGACCAGGCCGCGTCGAACCATCTTGCGCTCGGTTCGCTGCTTCGCAGGATGGGACGCCTCGACGAAGCCCGAAGCGAGATCAATGCCGCACGCAAGGGATGGGAAGCGCTGGGCCATGTTCTGCGGGCGAGCGTTGCGCTCGATCAGTTGGCATTGATCGCGATCGCTCAGACCTCGCCAACCGAAGCCATCGTGTTTTCCGAGCGCGTCCAGAACATCCTCGAAGACAATTATGGCCGCGAAAGTCCGGTGCTCCTGGCCAATCTCGCTCAACTCGGACGCCTTCGCTTGCGCAACGGCGACACGCAGGCGGCAGTTCGTATTCTGGCCCGAACGAGTGACCTGATTGGTCCCCATCCCTCTGACAGGAAGCAAGGCTATCGGAACTTTCTGCAACTGCGGGCAGAGCTTAGTGCAACCCGCAAGGACTTCGAGGCCGCCGCAACGGATCTCGTTCGCGCGGTAGAGATTTCAGCCAAGTATGGCGGCCGCCGAAGTGCTGCAGTCGGCGAGAATTCGTTCAACCTCGCGCTCGTTTATCTAGAGGCAAATCGCTTCCGGGAGTCCATGGCTCGCTTTTCGGACGCGCTAGAGATTTTCAAACGAGAGAATGGGGACCATTCTCCGAGCGTCGGCTATTCGTTGTTGGGGGCCGCGCAAGCCTATGAGAAGCTCGGCGACAAGTCCTCATCAAGGGCACTCTTGGCCGCGGCAGCCGAAATTCTTGGCCAGACAACCCTTGTCAGCCCGCCCCAGCTTAGGTGGCTGTGAGTTCGTCGGCTCGACGGCAATCGATTGGGATTTAGCTCGCCCGCATCACCGCGTCCGCGAGCAATCCCGCAAACAGCAGCGCGCCCGCATGCTTGTTCGACTTGAACAGGCGCAGGCACAGCTCGGGATCGTTGATCTTCAACCGCACGATCTGCCACGCCAGATGCGCGGCGAAGGCGGCAAGGCCGAGCCAGGCCGGCCAGCGCGCTTCCCCAGATGCCAGCGCGACGCCGATCAGCATCACCGCGAGCCCGTAGAACAGGATCAGCGCCTGATGCGTATGCGCGCCGAACAGGCGCGCGGTCGACTTGATGCCGATCAGCGCGTCGTCCTCGGCGTCCTGATGGGCGTAGATCGTGTCATAGCCGATCACCCAGGAGATCGCGCCGGCATAGAGCACGAGCGCGGTGGCGTCGATGCGGCCGAAGGTGACGGCAAAGCCCATCAACGCGCCCCAGGAGAAGGCAAGCCCGAGCACGATCTGCGGCCACCAGGTGATCCGCTTCATGAAGGGATAAATCCCGACGATCACGAGCGAGGCAATGCCGGTCGCAATCGCGAAGCGGTTGAATTGCAGCAGCACCACAAGACCGACCAGCGCCTGCGCGACCATGAAGACCAGCGCCTGCCTGGTGGTGACCTGCCCCGACGGCAGCGGCCGCGAGCGCGTGCGCTCGACCTTGTCGTCGAGGTCGCGGTCGGTGATGTCGTTCCAGGTGCAGCCGGCCCCGCGCATGACGAAAGCGCCGATGAAGAACAGCACGATGGTGAGCGGCAGGCCGCGAATGTCATGCGCCATGCCGGCGGCCAGCGCTGCCGACCACCAGCATGGCATCAAGAGAAGCCAGGAGCCGATCGGGCGATCGAAGCGGGACAGGCGCAGGTAGGGCCGCGCCCAATGCGGCGCGAGCGTATCGACCCAGTTGCCGGTGGAATCGGCAACGCGGGCGGATGTGCTAGTGCCCAGTTTTCGAAGTTCGTATTCCATCGCGGCGCATTCCGGTACGAACTTCGAAGACTACAAGGGCACTAGCCAGAAAACCATAATTCACGTGCCGCTTATCGATTTGAAGTTCCTATGAGGATCTCGCGGCAAGCACCGCAGGAACTTCAAATCGGCGGCACGCGTATCATCGGGTCAGGACGTTGCCGTTGAGCGTATCGAAGGTGCTGCCGCCCTTCTTGCCCGCGTTGGCCTCGGGCGCCGAGCCCGAGCCCAGCACCTCGCTCAGCGACGGACCGGCCGGACCGCGCGGCTGGTTCTGCATCTGTAGCGCGACGTTGCAGACCTTGGTCTGCATGGCCTCGGTGTTCTTGTGACCGTCCTTCAGCTGCGCGCCGATCTGCGGCGGGATTCCGCATTTGGCGGCATTGGTCTCGACGTACTTGATCATCTTGACTTCAGCCTGGCTGAAATTGCGGATCAGCTTGCAGGCCTCGTCCGGCGACGCGTGACGGTCGCTCGCGGCCTTGATCAGCTTGCCGCGCTTCTCGGCCTCTTCGCGCAGGGGCACGAACCCCTTCATGCAGTCCTCGCCGGGACCGGCCTGCGTCGGCGGAGCCGCGCTGAAGGCGCCGGCGCCGCCGATCGGGGCAGCGCCGTTCACGGGAAAGGACGATTGCGGTGCCGCACCGACCGAAGCGGTCGGTGCCGAACCGTTGACCGGAGGAAATGGAGAATTGGCGGCAGCCTGGTTGGGCAGCGGCGCCGGGAACGCGCTTTGCGCATGCGCGCCCGCGGCACTCATGGCGACCATGGCGGCAGCGATCGGAACCATCAAATGACGGATCATCAAGATAGTCTCTCCGGCAGGAGCTTACGGGGTTCAGAGCTTCCCAATTGAAGCGCGACCAGCGTGTTCGCGTTTTTACGATTCCCGCCGGCGCTTAACAACCCGTGGAATAGGGCGAGAGCGCGGCGCTGGGACGCACCAGTTCGGCAATATTTACCCCCGAAATGGCGCCTTTCGGTTAAGAACGCCCGGTAATCGGACCCCAAGCGATGCCTTCCCACGATTTTCGCGCCCCCCGCCTGTTCGTCGATGCCCCCCTGGCCCAGGACGCCAGGGTGCCGCTCGACCGCGACCAGAGCAATTATCTCGGCAATGTGCTGCGGCTGGCGGCCGGGGCCGAGGTCCTGGCCTTCAACGGCAGGGATGGCGAGTGGCAGGCCGCCATCGAAGGCCGCAAGCGGCCGGACGGCCTCGTGATCCTCCAGCAGACCCGGCCCCAGGACCGGCTCGCCGACCTCACCTACGTCTTCGCCCCGCTCAAGCATGCCCGGCTGGACTACATGGTGCAGAAGGCCATCGAGATGGGCGCCGCCACCCTGCAGCCGGTCCTGACCCGGTTCACCCAGGCGTCCCGGGTCAACACCGAGCGGATGCGCGCCAATGTGGTCGAGGCGGCCGAGCAATGCGGCATCCTCAGCATCGCCGGCGTGGCCGAGCCGGTGCCGCTGGAGCGCTTCCTGAGCCAGCGTCCCGCCGATCGCCTGCTGATCTTCTGCGACGAGGCGGCGGAGGTCCAGGATCCCATTCAGGGCCTGCAAGGCGCACGCGAGGCCGGACACGGGATCGACGTGCTGATCGGCCCCGAGGGCGGTTTTGCCGAGGACGAGCGGGCGCTGTTGCTGCGCCAGCCCAGGATCCTGCGGCTGGCGCTCGGCCCCCGCATCATGCGGGCCGATACGGCCGCGGTCGCCGCCCTGACGCTCGTGCAGGCGGTGCTGGGGGATTGGAGCGGCAAGGGAGCCTGATCCTGCGCATTGGCCCGTTAAGCGATTGATCCTTTGGAGGTCGAAACCGCGCATCGGTCATGCTAAGGGCTGCGCCAATTCGCCTCCCCTTGCCCTGCCCGGTTCCGCCGGGACGATGGACCCCTGAGATGACCGCGACTGCCACCTCAAATGCTGCCGGCTCCGCCGCCTGGGCGGATACGCTGCTCTTGTCGTTCGCGCAGGCCGGCTATGTCAGGGCCGAGCCCGCCATCCTGCAGCCGGCCGAGCCGTTCCTGGACCTCTCTGGCGAGGACATCCGCAAGAGCCTGTACCTGACCACCGACCTCTCCGGCGAGGAGCTCTGCCTGCGCCCGGACCTGACCATTCCCGTCGCGCGCGACTATCTGGCCTCGGGGCGCGCCGGCCAGCCGGCGGGGTTCAGCTATCTCGGTCCGGTGTTCCGCTACCGTAGCGGCCAAGCCAGCGAATTCCTCCAGGCCGGCATCGAATCATTCGCCCGTCAGGACCGCGCCGCGGCGGATGCCGAGATGCTGGCGCTGGCGCTGGAGGCGACGGCCGCCTTCGGCGTCCGCGACGTCGAGATCCGCACCGGCGACGTCGCCTTGTTCAATGCGCTGCTCGACGCGCTCAACCTCTATCCGGTCTGGCGCCGCCGCCTGATCAAGGATTTCAACCGCAAGATCAGCCTGGAGCAGGATCTGGAGCGGCTGGCGGCCGCGGCCACCGCGACACGCAGCGAGTATGAGGGCGTGCTGGCGGCCCTTGCCGGCTCCGACCGCAAGGCGGCGCTCGCCTTCGTCACCGATCTGATGTCGATCGCCGGCACCACCAATGTCGGCGGCCGCACCACGGCCGAAATCGCCGATCGCTTCCTCGAGCAATCGACACTGAAGGGTGGCGCGCTGCCGCGCGAGGCGATCGCCGTGCTCAAGCGCTTCCTGTCGATTTCGGGCAATCCCGACGATGCCATCGCCGAGCTGCGCGCGCTCACGACGGACGCGAAGCTCGATCTCGCCTCTGCGATCGATCAGCTCGAGAGCCGGGTCGGCTTCATGGCCGCGCGCGGCATCGACGTGAAGCAGACCCGTTTCTCGACCGCGTTCGGGCGCGGGCTCGATTATTACACCGGCTTCGAGTTCGAACTGCATCACAGGGGCAACGGCGCCGAGCCGCTGGTCGCCGGCGGCCGCTATGACGGGCTGCTGACCCAGCTCGGCTCAGCCGAGCCGATCCCCGCGGTCGGCTTCTCGGTCTGGGTGGACGCGCTGAACCGGATCGGCCGCAAGGTGGGAGCGTAAAATCATGAGCGCGCCATTCGTTCTGGCCGTTCCCTCCAAGGGCCGCCTGCAGGAAAACACCGAGGCCTTCTTTGCCCGCGCCGGCCTCAAGCTGTCGAAAGCCGGCGGCGCCCGCGACTATCGCGGCACCATCGCAGGGCTCGACAATGTCGAGGTCGCCTATCTCTCGGCGAGCGAGATCGCCGCGCAATTGTCCCGCGGTTTTGCCCATCTCGGCGTTACCGGCGAAGATCTCGTGCGCGAGAACATCGCCGATGCCGACAAGCGCGTATCGCTGATCGAAGGGCTCGGCTTCGGCTATGCCGACGTCGTCGTCGCAGTGCCGCAGGCCTGGATCGACGTCCGCACCATGGCCGACCTCGACGACGTCACCACCGGCTTCCGCGAGCAGCATCACATGCGGATGCGGGTGGCGACCAAGTTCGTCAACCTCACCCGCGGCTTCTTCCAGGCTCACGGCATCACCGATTACCGCATCGTCGAAAGCGCGGGCGCGACCGAAGGCGCGCCGGCGGCCGGCAGCGCCGAGCTGATCGTCGACATCACCACGACCGGCGCGACGCTCGCGGCCAACGGCCTGCGGGTGCTCGACGACGGCGTGATCCTGCGCAGCCAGGCCAATCTGGTGGCTGCCAAGGAGGCCGATTGGTCGCCGCAGGCGCGCGAGACGGCGCGCGTCATTCTCGATCACATCGCCGCACGGGCGCGGGCCAACAAGTACCGGGAAGTCCGCACCCGCTTCCGGCAATGCGATGCCGCCCTGCTCGGCGAAGCCCACAGCCGGTTCGGCGTGGAGGCCCCGTTCGGCGGTCCGACCTCGTCAGGCATGCTGACCCTGCACTGCCCACCGGGGCAGCTCTACGCGCTGGCGAGCTTCCTGCGCGAGCATGGCGCCGAGACCGTCTCGGTGGTGTCGCTCGACTACGTGTTCGACCGGGAGAACCCGCTGTTCGCCAAGCTCGAGGCGTTCCTGCGGCGGTGAGTCCCAGGTCCGTTCCGTTCAGCTTTGCGACAGCAAACGGCTGCTACCATATACTGTTGAGAAGACCTAAACGCCTCTGGAACCTCGATCGATGACGCTGGGCTCTGACGTTTCCGGCATGACGACCACCGCAAGCACCGCCGCAGCGAAGGGGTTGTCGATCGTCATCCCCGTCTACAACGAAGCGGCGGGCCTCACCGCTCTGCACCAGCGCATCTGCGAACTCGCCAAGACCCTGCGGCAGCGCTATCGCCTGTCTTGCGAGGTCGTCTATGTCGACGACGGCAGCAAGGATGCGACGCTGTCGATCGCGCGGTCATTGCCGGCCGACGCCATCGACGTTCAGGTGGTGTCGCTGTCGCGCAATTTCGGCAAGGAGGCCGCGCTGATGGCGGGCCTGGACCATGCCCGCCTCGGCGCCGTGATGTTCATGGACGGCGACGGCCAGCATCCGCCGGCGCTGGTCGAACAGCTGGTGCGGCACTGGATCGATGACGGCTATGACGTCGTCTACACCGCCAAGGCGCATCGCGACAACGAGCCCTTCCT
This sequence comes from Bradyrhizobium agreste, assembly GCF_016031625.1. Lineage (GTDB taxonomy): Bacteria > Pseudomonadota > Alphaproteobacteria > Rhizobiales > Xanthobacteraceae > Bradyrhizobium > Bradyrhizobium agreste. The sequence continues at coordinate 196,037 of NZ_JACCHP010000007.1, forward strand.
GCGCCGGCTCGCGGTGCACGGCTTCTACGCGCTGATCAATTGGGGCGCCCGCCAGAAGATTCCGGAGGACGCCGGCGATTTCCGCCTGCTGTCGCCGCGCGCGGTCGCTGCGCTGAGGCAGTTGCCGGAACGCAACCGCTTCTTCAAGGGCCTCGCCAGCTGGATCGGCTTCCGCCAGATCCGCGTCGACTACGAGCCCGCAGCACGTGCACATGGCGTCACCACCTTCAACGCCGCGAGCCTGCTCGGCCTCTCGATCGAGGGACTGACGTCCTTTTCGGTGGCGCCGTTGCGCTTCGCCAGCCTGCTCGGCGTCATTCTCGCCGGGGGTGCCTTCCTGTTCGGCCTTTCGATTCTCTGGGAGGTGTTCACGACCGGCAAACAGGTCCCCGGCTATCCCTCGCTCGTGGTCGGCCTGATGACGATCGGCGGCGTGCAGCTCATCATGATCGGCATCGTCGGCGAATATATCGGCAAGATCCTCTCCGAGCTGAAGGCGCGGCCGATCTACTTCGTCGCCGAGCACAGCGAGAAGCATTTCGAAGCCGGCAAGGCCGATGAGGCCGCGAGCAGGACGGCAGCCGAATGAGCGTGGCCGCGAGGGCGCGGCGGATCTGGCTCTGCGCCGACGATTACGGCATCAGCCCGGGGGTCAACCGCGCCATCCGCGACCTGATCGAACGCGGCCGCCTCAACGCCACCTCGGTGATGATGGTGGGGCCGGCGATCGCGCGCAGCGACATCGAGGCGCTTTCTGCTTCGGCAACGCAAAGCCCGCGTTGCGCGATCGGATTGCACGTGACGCTGTCGGCGCCGTTCCGCCCCCTCACCATGCATTTCCGCCCCCTGGACGGCGACATGTTCCTCGCCTTTCCCAAGCTGCTGCGCGCCGGATTGATGCGCCGGCTCGACCGTGAAATCATCCGCAACGAGGTGAAGGCGCAGCTGGCCGCCTTCATGGACGCGTTCGGACGCGCCCCTGACTTCGTCGACGGTCACCAGCACGTGCAGCTCTACCCGCAGGTGCGCGACGGCTTCGTCGATGCGGTGGTCGAGGCTGCACCAAAGGCCTGGGTGCGCCAGTGCGGCCGCGACCTGCCGCTTCGGCAGCGGCTGGCCTCACCGAAGGCCATGGTGCTCGATATCCTCAGCGCGCAATTCCGCCGCCGCGCCGGCAGTGCCGGCCTCAGCTTCAACCCCGGCTTCGCCGGCGCCTATGATTTCACGCGCGCCGCCGATTTCGGCGCGCTGATGCGGCAATTCCTGGAAGGCCTCCCCGACGGCGGCCTCGTGATGTGCCATCCCGGCTTCGTCGATGATGTGCTCACCGGCCTCGACCCCATGACCGACGTTCGCGAGCGCGAGCACGCCTATCTCGCGGGCGACGCCTTCGCGCGCCTGCTGGCAGACAGCAACGTAACACTGGGATGAACGGCGAAAAGCGCGCCAGAGGCAGCTTGTCGCATACCGAAATTTAATCCGGCCGGCACTGTTGGGGCCATAATGGAACCCTACATCTCCTCTCGCGCTTGGTTTCGCGCGAAGGAGACAGATCATGACGCCGCAGGAACGCCAGCTCGTCGACGACCTTTTTGACCGGCTTTCTAAGCTGGAGAATGCACCGCGCGATCCCGATGCGATCGCCGCGATCTCCGACGGCCTACGCAAGGCGCCCGGCGCCATCTATGCGCTGGTGCAGACCACGCTGGTCCAGGACGAAGCGCTGAAGCGCGCCAATGCCCGCATCCAGGAGCTGGAAGCGGCCCATGCGCCCGGGCAGGCGCAGTCCGGCGGCTTCCTCGAGACCATGCGCGACACGCTGTTCGGATCGAGCCCATCGCGCGGCTCGGTTCCGAACGTGCCGCCGCGTGAGCAGCGGCCGGTCTGGAACAGCGGCCAGGCGATGCAGCAGACCCAGCCGGGCTACGGCGCGCCGCCTTACGGACAGGCCTATGGCCAGGGTCCGGGTCAGGGCTATGGCGCTGGGCCGATTGGCGGTGGCGGCGGCTCATTCCTCGGCACGGCGGCGGCGGCCGCGGCCGGCGTCGTCGGCGGCTCGCTGCTGCTGTCGAGCATCCGCGGCATGATGGGCGGATCGCACCAGCAGGCTTTTGGCGACACCAACGCGCTCGGCGACCGCAGTCCCTGGAGCGGGGGCGTCGATCAGTCCGGCGGCTCGCTCGCGCACGATGCCGGCCTCGACGACATCGGCTCGAACCGGGAGTCCCGTCACGGCTTCTTCGATCCGGCGTCGAACGATCGCGACAACAACGACCAGAACTACGGCGACGATCGCGACGACAGCTTCGACACAGCGGCCGGCGACAGCGACTTCGGCAATGACGACGGCGGCAGCGATTACGCGTAGGCCCATCCGATCGACAGATGTGCAACGGCCGCCTCCGGGCGGCCGATTTCTTTTCAAGCAGAGCTCAATGCGTCTGCTCTGTCCCCACGCCAAAGAGGGCCCGTTCAATATAATATGACTAGTGCATGCGATTGTCGGACAGCACTGAGCAGAAGATCACGACGTGCGCCTGACTTCACCATACGGAGCGAAATCGCCCTCCGACACACGCTGCCGTAGACTCCCGGATTTCCAAATTTGGACATGGGTGTTCAACTGAAAGAACACGCTGCGTATCCCACACGCCGTGGCTGCCTCTCTTGGCACAGTCGGGGGTTTTAAGAATGAGTCCACTTCAGCAGCGCATTGCGACACTGAGCGACGTCACAACACATCTCATCACCGAATTGAACGAGTTGGAGGGGCTGCACGAGCGCCTCAGGAAGGCAGAGCTGTCGGTGCGGCGGCTGAACCACTCGGCTCGCGCACCGCATTCGCCTTCATCAACTCGCCGGCGCCGCTCCGCCGTCCCTCGTCCCGGGTCGAGGCATCGTCAGCAGACGTAGGACCGTTCAGGCAGACGTTCGGCGGCGGCAGCGTCCTCTTCGATGCCGCGCAGTTGGAGCCGACGCGGCACGCGGATTTGACCGCTCCATCGAGCGCATGACGGTTCACATCACCACAACCTTGGTGCCGACATTGACGCGGCCGTAGAGGTCGATGACGTCCTCGTTGCGCATGCGGATGCAGCCGGAGGAGACGTTGGTGCCGATGGTCCAGGGCTCGTTGGAGCCATGGATGCGATAGAGCGTCGATCCCAGATACATCGCGCGGGCACCGAGCGGATTTTCCGGACCGCCTTCCATGTGCCTGGGAAGGTCGGGCCGGCGCGCGAGCATTTCCGCCGGCGGCGTCCAGTCCGGCCATTCGCGCTTGGCGGTGATCGATTTCACGCCGGACCAGGTGAAGCCGGGACGACCGACGCCGATGCCGTAGCGCAGCGCCCGGCCGTTGCCTTCGACGAGGTAGAGGAACTTGTTCGGCGTATCGACCACGATCGTGCCCGGGCTTTCCTTGCCGCCATAGTCAACGAGCTGTTTCTCGAATTTCGGATCGAACGGACGCTGCCGCGGATCGACCGCCTCCTGCTGGAGAGAGGCGCCCTGCTGATATCCGCCCTGTTGATATCCGCCTTGCATCTGCGGCTCGCCCATCGGCGGCAGGCGCCGCTGGTCGTAATAGCCCGGCTGCTGCTGATACACCGGCTGCTCCGGCGCGTAGGCCGGGCCGCGGCCGGGGCCATCGCCGAACAGGAACTCGATGAAGCCACCGCCCATGTTGGAATTGGACGCCACGCGCACCGGCGCCGGCGGCACGCGCGACTGGTACAGCACTGCGGGCGGATTGTTCGGCACGCTGTTGTCGAAGGCGCTGGCGTCGTTCGCGCCGGCCACGAAGGTGCAAGCGCTGCCGAGCAGCGCGACAGACATTTTCTTGAACATCGACGTACTCTGTACTGTTTCGTCTAGATCACATGCGTCGTGGAGAGCCGGTGGCTGATCCGCGCTCTTCGACGTGGTCAATAAAAAGCAAAAGCCGTTTTGTTTGGTAAACGGAAAGCGCGTTTCGATTCACCACGTCGCGAGCGCGCCTGCAATTTGGCGATCAGCGTTTATTTTCGATGAACGCCGCGCGGCCATGGTTAATCGCTTCTTTGCGCCGCGTCGCGCGACGCCGCACAACAGTTCCGGTTGTGAACTTCGTGTTAAATCGCTTCTGCCTACAAAGACGCGTGAGTGAGGTGGGGGGAGTATCCTGATGGCTGTTCACCGCAAGCGTTTTCGCGTCGAAGATATCGTCGGTGGCGAGATGCCCATTCTAGACGTAACGGAAGAGGCACCCCCGATGCACAGCGAGATCATGGCCGAGCTGCGCGCGATCCGCGCCCAGATGGCGAAGGGCATCGTCGCGGCCCCGCTGTCCGGCAGCGCCGCGATGGCGGCGATCGATGCCTCGACCGCGCACGAGCTTGCCGAAGCGCGCACCATGCTCGAGACCTACCGGGCGCAGATCGAGCAATGCGAGAAGCTGAAGGTCGAGCTCGACCTCATCCACGACGCCATCGACCGCACCAAGCGCGAGATCGCGACGCTGCACGGCAAGAGCTTCGACGGCGGCGAGATGGCCAAGGTCAACGGCGAGCTCGGCGCGGTGGTCGGCGGCACCGAGCAGGCGACCCAGCAGATCCTCGAAGCCGCGGAATCGATCGACCAGGCGGCCAGCGCGATGTCCAAGGTGGACTCGATCGATCAGCAGAAGCGCCTTGCCGACGACATCCAGGAACGCGTCATCTCGATCTTCGAAGCCTGCAACTTCCAGGACCTGACCGGCCAGCGCATCAGCAAGGTCATGACCACGATGAAGTTCATCGAGCAGCACATCAATGCGATGATGGAGATCTGGGGCGGCGTCGACGCGATCAAGTCCCATGTGCCGGCGCAGGTCGACAACCGCAGCGAGGACGAGAAGCTCCTCAACGGCCCCAAGCTCGCCGGCGACGTCGGCCACGCCTCGCAGGACGACATCGACGCGCTGTTCGACTGAGCGGGAGCGGATCACGGAAAAAAAGCGCCGGCGCGAGCCGGCGTTTTTTGTTGTTGGGCACCCCCTCCGCTATCATCGTCCGCGGAAGGCGGACGATCCAGTATTCCAGAGACAGTGAGGCTAGAATCGATAGGCCGCGGCGTACTGGATGCTTCCCGCCTTCGCGGGGCATGACAGAGACCACGCTACCTCAGCGTCGAGGAAACCATATGCAATGCCGGCCTGCAACGAGACACCGGCGCGACCCCAAGGTGGACTTCGGCAGATAGGCCGCGGAAGTCCAGACTTAGCTGGAAACGCGGGCCTACGAATGCACAGACTTTGGATCAGTCGTGGCTCGGTCTTGAAGGATCGCCTACTGACCTCCTTGGTTGGCCAGCAGTGCTCGTTAACCGGCGCTCGCCTTCCAGCAGTAGCCGGACGAGCTCGGCCTGTCGGCGTACGCCGGTCTTTTCGAAGATGTGGCTGAGATGCGCTCTGACGGTTGCGGACGTTATACCAAGGCGGGCTCCGGCCGCGTCGCGTCCGTCACCCTTGAGAATTTCCAACGCCACATCGGCCTCTGCCTTCGTCAGCCCGAATCGATAACGAAAGTCTTCCTTTCGCACGCGCTGTTCTCGCTCAAGATCGGTGATGATGAGAATCGCTACCGGCCGCGCAGCGCCAAGCCAGGGCGTACCGATCTGCGCCTCCTCCGCTCGAAATGGCGCGACCGCTATGCGCAAGGCGTGGCGCCCATCCGTACGCGGAACCTCAATCCTTCCGCCAGGCCAGCCGTTGACGATAGCAACACCCACGCAACTCGCAATCAGACGGCGCAACACCCGGGTAGCGTGGTGATCGCCAGCGCAGACGCCATCCCGATCGACACCAAGACCGTCATTGCGGGCGAGGATCGCCGCGGCGGTTCGGTTTGCGAACAGGATTTTCGTCGCCGCATCGACCAGGATGAGGCCGGCCTCCAACTGATCGAGCGCATTTCCCGCCGCCGCCGTGCGGAGATCGGCGGCAGCCAGGCGGTGGGCCACGTGCAGCGCAGTGAGAAGATGCGGTACTAGCATCCGCATCACCGCGACGTCCTCGGCATCATAATCTTGGCGGCCCAGCAGGCGGCCGGTGGAGAGGTGGATGAACCACTCCGGCGTGCTGAGCGGCGAAACCACCAGGCCGTAGAAGGCGCCCAACGGCTTGACTCCCTCGTTGTAGAAACGTGTCCGGGCGTACTCGCGGTCGGGCAGAAGCGCGGAGGTCGGTGCCACGGAGCCGACCGGCAGCGCCCGGATGGTCTCCCAGAGATCGGACCCATTGGCGGCCACGCCGGCGAATCCGACCGTCTGCTCAGAAGTCATCTCGAAGCTCACCGCATACTCAGGCTTTCGGCTCGCGTTTTGTACCAGCAGGATGCCGCGCTCGCTGCCCAAGGCACCGGCGATCGACGCCAACGCGCGCGCCCAGCCATCGGGCGTTAGCGGCGTCTCATGAATTTGCTTCACTGCTTCAAGAATCGCATCTGCACGTGCCATCGGTGCCCGCCGCCTGTGTTCTCGCGGAAATTCTACAACCCGAGCGTGAAAGATACAGGACAAACGTCTGATGCGCCATTGCCCTATTGAGATAGATCTGCTTCGTCACCGATGCGTTGCCAGTCGTGCGGGAGCGGTTGCCGCTTTTTCCTGATGCAGAATGTCGCAGCCGACGTGCTAACATTTTCAACAGACGTCGTGCCCCTGACGACATAGATTGCGCTCTCGCCGTCCGACACTTCGGTTACGAGATAGTTGTTTTGATAGCGTCTTGAAGATGGGCGGGTGCACGGTTAAGGGTCTGCGCACAAGCATCATTTGCGCTTGGAAACGTTCTCCCCTAACGATCCTCGCCAATGCGGTTTATCGGAGGGCACCCGATACGCAGCAGCGATTTGCACTCTTGGCCGGAACACTGTCTTTCAGCCAGCAGACACCCCGAGGTCCTTGCACGCCGGCGCGGACGTAAGTGTAAGCCTTGCACTGGCCGTCGGCTTCGCAGGCTTCGAGGCAGCTCTGGTACCGTTCGATCGGAACTTCGAAATGCCGATAGTCGCGGCCGAGGCGATTGATGTTCTGCTCAGCTCGTTGTGCGCTGGGTCGCGTCGGAGGCGTCGGCGACGCTGGTGAAGGCGTTGAAGATGCGGAACCTTGCTGCGCCTTTTTTATCGCCTCGATCCGGTCCCTGATTCCGCCGCTGTTGTTATGAGACGAAGTGGTCACACAAGTGGCCTGCTGCTTGCTTTTGAAAAACACCTCCCGGTTCTTGTCGCCCTCCGGAAGGAGCGGGTTCCTCCTCAAGCCGCCGATAAATCCTGATCCGTCTATCGTGCCCTTGTAGTAAGTGAAATGCCCGCCGCCGGTTGGCATCGTCGCCCACTCCGCGGTGATGTCGAGCTTTGGTCCATCCAAACGGGCCGTCGCTCTTCCTTTGACCTCGCGATAAGTCTTCCAATCATTGTAGTAAACCGTGCCATCGTATTCGTTTTCGCTCCTTCTTGTCATGCTGAAGACGACAAAGAATCCGCTGTCCTCGACGGCATTGAATTTCGCGGGCAGTCGCCAAGCTTGACACTCTGCCGCCACCGCAGCCGAAGACAATCCGGACCAGATCGCAAGCACGAGCGCACCCATCGCGAGGGCCAAAGAATGAACGATGACACCGGCAATGTGAGGTCGCATGACGTTTCCTATTCGTGCGCTCCAGCGGCTAAGCAGCATTCCGGATCTCCAACCGTCCGCGTTGCCCCAGAGAAAAATCGGTCATCGCCATCGCAGATGGCACATCGCATATCGCTTATCCGCCCGATGCACGTTGCCCGTAGTAGCCAGGGCGATAACGCTCTTGCCAGCGCCGGCTCGGCAATCTTGAGTTCGATTCCGCGCGATACACGATAACGCGGCCTGTGTGCGGCCAGGAGAAGTCATAGGTGTGCCGTTTGACGGCTCTCAGGTTGTTCGTGTTCTGCTCGATCAATGTGATCGTATTGCCGTTCCTCGCGACGATGATCGCGCTGTGCTTGTCTTCAGGCCCGGTTCCGGTTCCCCAGTTTCCGCCGCCCCCTGGCTGGGTGAAATGCGCGGCTTCGAGCTGAACGATGTCTCCCCGTTGAGCTTCGGCGAGAGATATCTCTCGACCCCAGTCATAAGGGCGCGGATTGAAAACGGGAGGATTCGCGCCAGCAGCCTTCAGCGCCGCCTGTACGAAATGCGTGCACTCACCGTCGCCAACCTGGCCAGGTGGCAATGTCGGACACGCCGATGATCGAACCCGGCCTTGTGCATCGACACATTTGTCCAGCTGCGACTCCGCATAAGCAGCGATCTTCTCGCCCAGGCTCGTCCCGGTGTTTTGCGAAGGCGAGGGCGGTGGCGATGGCGTGTTCGCCACCACGTTCGGACTCGAACCGCAAATCAGCCCGACGGCATTTACGTCTTTGCCGCCGCGCCCCTGGATGCCAATGGCCGCTTCGCCATTGGGACACGTCTGATTAATGGACGGAAACGTACCGGCGCCATTCCCGAGCGACAGGCTGTGTCGCGCGCCACCCGTCGTCGAGCGGCAATAGAGCACGAACTCACGCACTTGCCTGTTCCGGTCCGTCATTTGGAGGCCCACGCCATCAATGATGGCATTGGCTCCGCAATCTTTCTCCGATGGCCCGCCGCCATTTCCGCCGCGCGCGGGACCATGAAATTGTGCGCCGGTCGAGCCATCAGGTTTCACTGGGGCGCATGTGATGGACATCTGGTCCACCCAAAGACCGGACCGCACGCGCAAACCGACCAGGTATTGTCCGGCCGGACAAAGATCACGGAATGAGAAATCTCCGCCTCCTCCAATCGGCGCAAACTCTTTCGCAGCAACGGTGTTCAGGGTCACAAAGCCCGCGACGATGGAAAGTGCAGCAGCGGCGACCCGGTGCGCCGGTTTCCGACGGAAGCGCCGCGTGGTGCATAGCGCGTAGGGGGATATCGTCGGGAGGAATTCCCCGATTTTTGTTTTTGCCTTCGCGATCGTGGTCATCATAGCGCTGCTCCCGATGCCAAGTCTAATTCCACACTCCAACTGAACTCCACGGAATCGATATCTCCCGCGTGTCCGATCCGCTGCTATCACCGTCGCGAAACTAATCTGTTGTAAGGTGGTCTGCGGCGACCCAGCCTGAGCCGCTGGCCACGTCGAGCTTCAGATTGAGCCAGCCGTCCGGGTGTCGGCCCAGAACACTGGCTGTCGTTCCTTGTCTCATCATGCCGATGATTTTGAATTGGCCACCGGGACCTTCGTGAATATCGACGTCGTCCTTGGCGGTCGCTTTGCTTGTTTTCTTGCCGAGCGCTTTGAGGGGCTTGCCGGATGGCGCATTGGACGCTTGCGTCGGGAGGATTGGCGGCTTCGGCCCGCAGATAAGGCCAAGCGCATCCAGGTAGGCGCCGGACCGGCCATGAATGCCGGTTGCGGCCTCGTTTTCGGAGCAGGTCTGCACGAAGGAATGCAGGAGCTTTCCCGAATAGTGACCGCCCACTCGGACGCTCGTGCAGGCGCTACCTGAATCAAGGCAGATCTTGTTGGGCGCGCCGCCCGCCAGCGGCGTGCAGGTAAGCTCGACGAAATCGACAAAGACCGGCCTGTCGTCCTTATGCGTGTAGCCGAACATGATGCTGCTGGCATACCGATCGCCGCCCGGGCAGATACCCTCTTTTGGCGAGCCGCCTGGCCCGCCGTGATAGGGCATGTTCCATGGCGGCTGATCGAATCTGCGTTGTGCCGCATTGAAGCTTGCACATTTCAGGCCGATCGAGTCGACCCAGCCGCCAGTCTTCAGGTACACGCCGACAATATAGCCATTGGAGCATTGCGATCGGAAATGTCCGCCGCCGGGTCCGCCCTGAATCTGGAGGTCTCTCGCCTGAACGTCTGGCGCCGTGAGCATGCAATGAACAATAACGGCAAGAGCGACGCAGTAACGCGAAAACGTGATGATCTCTCTTGCGTGCGACAGCGCGCATCGATGCCTTATCATTGAAATTCCCATTTGGTCCCGATCGTTCTATCTGATGAGTGTGGAGCAGTTCGGCGGTGTGCCTGTCCGGCCCGGTCCGCACGTGGCCGCTCCGCCATAATCGATGTTGTCGTCGATGCGCCGCTTGCCGAGCTTCTTGATCGGCTTCGTTGTGCCCGCTCCGCCGCTCGGCGTGGGGCCGTAGGGGCCACCACACCCATCATTCCCGCCGCTACACGGTTTCGTTGCGACCGTACCCACCCCGCCGCTAGGCGTGCTGGGTCCTGCGCCAGGCGCGGGCTGATCGCGGATCAACGACGACTCGCTGAGGACCCGTCCACGGTGCCTGAGGCCGGAGATGATACAAACGCACGGCATGCCCCTCTTTGCCGTCGGGTCGTCGGCCGCGCAGCGATAATCCGGCGAAACTCGACAGTAGGGCTTCATCGTCCTCTGCGCGACATCTCGGGTTATAAAATTGGAAGTTTGAGCGGGAGCCGTCGCTGGCACCCAAAAGTACAGAATAGCCGGAAGCAATATGGCGCCTATTCCTCGTCGACGAGATTGTACTTGAGACGCCATTGGATCTATCTCCCGATGCTGAGCACATTGCGCGTTGAGTTCATGGCGAGTTCCAGTGTTGTTGTCCGCTGATCGCAGTGCCATCGCCGTGATTTCTATTTGATGAGGGTAGAGCAGTTCGGTGGTGTGCCGGTCCGGCCTGGTCCGCACGTGGCTGCTCCGCCGTAATCGATGTTGTCGCCGACGCGTCGCTTGCCGAGCTTCTTGATCGGCTTCGTTGCGACCGTGCCCGCTCCACCGCTAGGTATGGGTCCCGTCCAGGGCGTAGATGGCCTGGTGATTTCGCTGCGCGCACGTTCTTCTTCTCGGGTTTTCCAAGGCTCCTTGATGCATGAATATTGTATGCAGCCACCGTGTCGCTGGAGTTGATTGTTGATGAGGCACGCGCCGTGTGTCATGCAAGCCGCTGCGCTGCCTGGCGAGCATTGGGGCGTGTGCGCACATTGTGGCCGCGGGCGCGCGTCCTGTGCTTCTGCCGTTGATGGCGCCGTGCAGCCGAGCGTTAGCAGGCCGAGCGCGCAAACGCTCCGGATCATGAGCTATTCTCCCGGCTTGAACGCCTTGCAGCCATTCTCGAACTGATCCCAAAGCTGGTGGCAGACATCGCGCGAGCTGCTCCCGCTCAAGATTCGTCCCACAGATGCAGTGCGTGCGCATCGGACATTCGTCTGATACGCGCGCCGGTGGATTGCTGGGATTTGCGTGACCCAGAGGGGGTGCGTTTCCGATCGCGAGGGCACGCGCTGAGCGGAATCAGTCAGGCGGCCATCTGCATTATCGGTTCGGCATGCTTCAGCGCGGGCTTGCCAATGAGATGCCGCAGCTCGGCCGCCTATAGGTCGAGCACGTCGCGCTTCAGGCTGATCGGCGGACATCAACGCAGCGTCCAAAGACACCGCGACTTCCGACGATGGCGCACCACCCTTCTTCTAAACTAAGGCCGGCGAGCTTCATTGCCGAAGCTCGCCGGCAGTCAGAACGCCCGCAACGAAATCGCAACGAATTGGGTGAAACAACCGCGAACAAAACGGGGCAGAAACACCCTTTGCGTCGAGAAAAATCAATACTTTAGAAAATGTTCACTGCGTTCGGGACGTAAGCGTCGCGGGTTAGCAAAAACGCCGACGTGCGATTTATATTCCGATCGTAACCTAACCTACAGATCTACATAGGCTCGTTGAGACGGTCTTTTACAGCTAAGTACTTGTAGTTGCACGTAGACGATCAGACTCTTAATCAGCGGATCCCAGTTCGAGCCCTGGTGCGCCCACCATCCCAAGGCCCTGCTGATGCAGGGCTTTTTTACGCCCTCGGCGCGCAGCGGACGTAGACCATATTGCCGTAGCGGGTGGCGGCGTCCTTGTCGATGAAGCGGGTGATCATGACGCGACCGTCGAAGGAGACGATCTCGCGGTCCTGCTCGCCGGGGGTCGGGCCGGCCGGTCCGATGTAGTTCTTGCCGCTCGGCGAGCCCTTCAGCCGCAGCTCCTGCGGCGTCGCCTGGTCGGCGAGATGCATGATCACGCCGCCGGAGGAACCGGCGGTGATCACGTAGGGGTTCTTGCATTGCTCGCGCGCCATCTTCTCCGTGCGGGCGCGGTCGGCCGGGTTCTGGAACGAGGCGAGGCCCCAGCGGCCGACGATCTCGTCGGCGCGGATGCTGGCCGGCATTTCGGGCGCGACGCCCGGTTCGGCCTCCGGCGGCGGCGAGGACGAGAAGGACGGCAGGCTCATGCCGCCGCCGCAGGCGCCCAGCAGCAGCGCCAGACAAGAGGCGGCCGCCAGATTGGCAACCGTGCGCGCGTGAGCCGAACTGATCATGGCATTCCCCCGAACAAGACCATGGCCGCACCCCTCCCGCAGCCAAGCGCAAAACCGCTGCCCGAGCAATGACGTCGTTCTCTAAGCCGACGCCCCGAGCCAGTTTCCAATGCCACCATCCTATATCCGCCTCAACAACCGCTTAACCACCTTTGCTTGACAGGATCGCGGCCAAGCCATATTTCCGGACCCACTATTAGCACTCGGAAAGCCCGATTGCTAAGCGCGCCGTTCGACCCTCGACGAGAGGGTGGACGGAAGCGCCGCCCCACCGACCCCACTACTTCCGAAGCGAGCCTCCAAAGGGAAACGTCATGGCTAAATCCAAATTTCGTCCGCTGCATGACCGTGTCGTGGTCAAACGTATCGACGCCGAGGAAAAGACCAAGGGCGGTATCATCATTCCGGACACGGCCAAGGAAAAGCCGTCCCAGGGCGAAATCGTGGCCGTCGGCCCCGGCGGCCGCGACGAGACCGGCAAGCTGATCCCGATCGACCTCAAGGTCGGCGACCGCGTGCTGTTCGGCAAGTGGTCGGGCACCGAGGTCAAGATCGACAACGAAGAGCTCCTGATCATGAAGGAGTCGGACATCATGGGCGTGCTGGCCTAAGACCATCCGCCTGAACGGCCGCTGAATGTGCCGCAGTCATGCCCGGGCAGAAGCGCGAAGCGCGTCTTCGCGCTAGATGACCCGGGCATCCATCCCTCCTCACAAGATGATGGATTGCCGGGCCTACGCCACGCCGAAGCGGCTACGGCCGCGCAGGCGGGTCAAGCCCGGCAATGACGAAGAGAGCGCCGCACGGCACAACACAGACACATCACGTAACACGAGGAATTGCAGACCATGGCTGCCAAAGACGTCAAGTTTTCCGGAGACGCGCGCGAACGCATGCTGCGCGGCGTCGACGTTCTCGCCAACGCCGTCAAGGTGACGCTCGGCCCCAAGGGCCGCAACGTCGTCATCGAGAAGAGCTTCGGCGCCCCCCGCATCACCAAGGACGGCGTCACGGTCGCCAAGGAGATCGAGCTCGAGGACAAGTTCGAGAACATGGGCGCCCAGATGGTGCGTGAGGTCGCCTCCAAGACCAACGACCTCGCCGGCGACGGCACCACCACCGCGACCGTGCTCGCCCAGGCCATCGTGCGCGAAGGCGCCAAGGCGGTCGCCGCCGGCATGAACCCGATGGACCTCAAGCGCGGCATCGACACCGCGGTTGCCGCCGTCATCAAGGACATCGAGAAGCGCGCCAAGCCGGTCGCCGCCTCCTCCGAGGTCGCCCAGGTCGGCACCATCTCCGCCAACGGCGATGCCGCCATCGGCAAGATGATCGCCCAGGCGATGCAGAAGGTCGGCAACGAGGGCGTCATCACCGTCGAGGAGAACAAGTCGCTCGAGACCGAGGTCGACATCGTCGAGGGCATGAAGTTCGACCGCGGCTATCTCAGCCCCTACTTCGTCACCAATGCCGAGAAGATGACCGCCGAGCTCGAGGACGCCTACATCCTCCTGCACGAGAAGAAGCTCTCGGGCCTGCAGGCCATGCTGCCGGTGCTGGAGGCCGTGGTGCAGTCGGGCAAGCCGCTCGTCATCATCGCCGAGGACGTCGAGGGCGAGGCGCTGGCCACCCTGGTCGTCAACCGCCTGCGCGGCGGCCTCAAGGTCGCGGCCGTCAAGGCGCCGGGCTTCGGTGACCGCCGCAAGGCCATGCTGGAGGACATCGCGATCCTGACCGGCGGCCAGCTGATCTCCGAGGAGCTCGGCATCAAGCTCGAGAACGTCACGGTGAAGATGCTCGGCCGCGCCAAGAAGGTGGTGATCGACAAGGAGAACACCACGATCGTCAACGGCGCCGGCAAGAAGCCCGACATCGAGGCCCGGGTCGGCCAGATCAAGGCGCAGATCGAGGAGACCACCTCGGACTACGACCGCGAGAAGCTGCAGGAGCGCCTCGCCAAGCTCGCCGGCGGCGTCGCGGTGATCCGCGTCGGAGGCGCCACCGAGATCGAGGTCAAGGAGAAGAAGGACCGCGTCGAGGACGCGCTCAACGCCACCCGCGCCGCGGTGCAGGAGGGCATCGTCCCCGGCGGCGGCGTCGCGCTGCTCCGCGCCAAGAAGGCGGTCGGCCGTCTCACCAACGCCAATGATGACGTCCAGGCCGGCATCAACATCGTGCTGAAGGCGCTGGAAGCCCCGGTCCGCCAGATTTCCGAGAACGCCGGCGTGGAAGGCTCGATCGTGGTCGGCAAGATCCTGGAGAACAAGTCCGAGACCTTCGGCTTCGACGCCCAGAACGAGGACTATGTCGACATGGTCGAGAAGGGCATCATCGATCCCGCCAAGGTGGTGCGCACCGCGCTGCAGGACGCCTCCTCCGTGGCCGGCCTCTTGGTGACCACCGAAGCCATGGTCGCCGAGCTGCCGAAGAAGGAAGCTCCGCCCGCCATGCCCCCGGGCGGCGGCATGGGCGGCTTCTAAGCCTCCGACCCATTCCGATGTTGCGAAGGCCGCCTCCGGGCGGCCTTCTTTTTGCCGACGATGGGCTCCGCTTTCCGATTCAATCCACGGCCAAAACCAACTACGGTTGCGCCGATTCTGATTGCGCGAGGATGTCATCGATGCGTGCGCTTCTGGTTTGTTCGACGGCCGTTCTGGCGGCCCTGCTCGCCGTTCCACCGCAGGCCTCCGCCCAGATGAAGCTGTCGCCGAAGGCCACCGCGCCGGGCGGACCCGAGACGCGCTATTTCACCTCGATCGACGGGCTGATGGACGGCAATGCCGACGTGATCCTGAAGGAAACGCGTCAGGGCAAGACGGTGACCGCGGCGGTGCTCGACGTCTGCTATCCCATCGCGAAGAACTCCGAGCGCAAGGACCGCTTCGTCGTCAACCTCCAGGTCGCGGGCCAGACGCTGACGGGAACGACGCAGAGCATCAGTGAGAAGTCGCCGGTCAGCGTCAAGTTGACGCGCAAGCAGTCCGGCGACACGTTCGAATTCCGCGGCCAGATCGCGATCGGCCAGGCGGTGACCGAGGTCACCTCGCCGGACAATTCCGATCTCAGCGAAAAGGAATTCCTGGACAGCCAGACATCGGACGACGGCATCACGCCGCAGCCGAAGGATTTCACCGACGTCTCGCCGGAAGCGATCGCGGTCAAGGTCAAGCTGGATGCGGCGACCGACTTCCTGAAGAGCCTCAAGGGCCAGGAGGTCGAGGTGACGCTGGCGAGCCTCAATGTCGGCTGCGATGCACTGCGCGCGGGCGAGCAGACCATCAACATGTCGGTCGATCCCGAGCGCGCCGGCGCGCTGCTGGCGAAATTCAAGGCGATGCCGGGCGTCACGGCCGCAGGCTGGACCGCGGGCATGACCGAGATGGATCGCACTATCCGCTTCCCCGCGGCGGACTGGCGCGAGGGCGACAAGATCAACCGCACCAAGCTCGCGACCGCCGTCTCGAACGTCTTGAGCCGGACGCTTGCGGCAAAGCCGGTCTCGCAAACCTTCAACCCCGCCACGGGCAAGCTGAAGCTGGTCTTCAAGCGGCCGAACCAGGATCATCCGGCGCTCGAGCTCACCGACACGATCGAGGTCACGGGCCTGGTCTCGCCCGACAAGCCCGGCACGACCGACAAGCTCATGCTCTGGATTGGCAGCCCCGCGACGACGACGGCCGACGAGGGCAGCGGCGCCAGGCTCAATCTGTCCGACGATGCGAGCGCGGACGAAGAGAGCGATCTGCCCGACGACAACGGCTCGATCGAGGCGCTCGTAAAGGAGCTGAAGGGCCAGCGCTGGGACGCCGACAAGTCGATGTGGAAGTGAGCTCACGTGCCCCGGACGTAGCGCGAAGCGCTGCGAGCCGGGGCCCAGAGGCCACACACGCGATTGCAGAAAGAGTCTGGGTCCCGGCTCTGCGGAGCGTCACTTCGTGCCGCACCGCGTCCGGGACACGAGAGCGCTGCTTGCGATTTTCAATTCCCCGTCGTCCTGAAGCGCAGCGGCTTCGGGCCGATCAGCGTCAGCACGTCGCCCTGGCGCTTCCAGGTTTCGACGCTGCCGAGCGCGGCGACGAGCTCGTCGTCGGCCTGCGCTCTCGCCGGCGGACAATTGCGATCCTGGATCTGGGCGGGGACGAAGATCACGGTGTTGCCGGCGACCGAGAACTGGCCCTTGCCGCCCTTGCACCAGAGCTCCAGCACGACCTCGCCATGGTCGCCGATCTCGATGTTGGGAATCCGCTTCGAGCCTGCTTGCGGCAACGCTTCCAGCGTCATCTCGGTGCCGAACGGAAACCCCTCCTCGGCACGCGCGAGAGTGGCCAT
The DNA here is from genome assembly GCF_016031625.1 of Bradyrhizobium agreste. Classification (GTDB taxonomy): domain Bacteria; phylum Pseudomonadota; class Alphaproteobacteria; order Rhizobiales; family Xanthobacteraceae; genus Bradyrhizobium; species Bradyrhizobium agreste. The sequence continues at coordinate 212,746 of NZ_JACCHP010000007.1, forward strand.
TGCCAACATTGCAACCGCCGCACACAGCAAGCGCAGAAGCGAAACCATGAGACCTCTCGACCCGACCTGATTTGCGGCACCTTGTATAGGACAGCCGTGCCGTTGAGAAGGTTCGCGGAAGGTGCAAAAAACCCGCGAGGACGAACCTCGCGGGGATTTGTCGACGCGGCGCAGCCCACTACTTCAGGACCAGCGCCGTGAACGGCCAGATGCAACGTCACGAGCACGCCGACGAGGCACGCCAGCACGATCGCGTGCCAGAACACGAAGCGCAGGATCGTGCCCTCATGGCCGTACCAATTGGTGGCGGTGGAGGCGACCACGATCGACTGCGCGTCGATCATCTTGCCCATCACGCCGCCGGAGGAGTTCGCAGCGAATGCGGCGGTTCCTGGCCGCTCACAAGGTCGCGAAATCCCGGAGCACCCCGCCCCGCCATCGAGCCCCATGCTAGGGTTGCAAGCTGCGACAAGCCAACGCAAATTGCAGACCTTGCGACTTTAGTCCAAGTGCGCCCGTTTCCGCTGTTGCCTCAGGTCGTTGGCTCCGGGCATTTGTGCACATCCCCCGAGGAGACCCCGTTCCGTGAACAACATCAGCGCCACGCTCGCGATCGTCTGGCGAATCGCCGCCCCCTATTTCCGATCCGAGGACAAATGGGCCGGCCGCGGCCTGCTCGCCGCGGTGGTCGCGATGGAGCTGGCGCTGGTGGCGATCGACGTGCTGGTGAACCAGTGGCAGAACCGGTTCTACAGCGCGCTCCAGAACAGCGACTGGGACGCGTTCGTCACACAGATCTGGATCTTCGTCGCGCTGGCCTCGACCTATATCGCGCTGGCGGTCTACAAGCTGTACCTGAACCAGTGGCTCCAGATCCGCTGGCGGCAATGGCTGACGCGACACTATCTCGGCGAGTGGCTGCAGGGCTCGACGCATTATCGCATGCAGCTCAAGGGCGATGCGGCCGACAACCCGGACCAGCGCATCACCGAGGACGTCAAGAACTTCGTCGAGCAGACGCTGACCATCGGGCTCGGCCTGCTGTCCTCGATCGTGACGCTGTTCTCCTTCGTGATCATCCTTTGGGGCCTTTCCAACGCCGCGCCGCTGCGCCTGTTCGGCACCGACCTCATGATCCCCGGCTATCTGTGCTGGGGCGCGCTGATCTACGCGATCTTCGGCACGGCGCTGACGCACTGGATCGGCTCGCCGCTGGTCAACCTCAACTTCGAGCAGCAGCGCTATGAAGCCGACTTCCGCTTCAACCTCGTCCGCGTGCGCGAGAATTCCGAGCAGATCGCGCTGCTCAGGGGTGAAGGCGCCGAACGCGCCCGCCTGCTGGACCGCTTCGGCTTCGTCATCGCCAATTGGTACGGCATCATGAGCCGGACCAAACGGCTCACCGCGTTCACCGCCAGCTACCAGCAGGCCGCCGTGCTCTTTCCCTACGTGCTGGTCGCGCCGGCCTTCTTCGCCAAGAAGATCCAGCTCGGCGACATGATGCAGACCGCATCCGCCTTCTCCAGCGTCCAAGGTGCGCTGTCGTTCTTCGTCACGGCCTACCGGTCGCTGGCGGAATGGCGCTCGATCGTTGCGCGACTCGATGGCTTCGAGATGTCGGTCGCCTCGGCGGTCAATTTGCCGGCACATGAGCCTGCCATCGCGCTGGAGGTCGAAGGCCGCCATATCGATCTCGAGCAGCTCTGCGTGAACCTGCCCAACGGCGCGCCGCTGGTGGCCGCCAAGGCCTTCACCATTCAGGCCTCGGAGCGCGTGCTGGTGACCGGACCGTCCGGCTCCGGCAAGTCCACGCTGTTCCGGGCCATCGCCGGCATCTGGCCGTTCGGCACCGGCACGGTTATGGTCCCGGAAAAGGCAAAGTTGATGATGCTGCCGCAGCGGCCCTATTTCCCGGTCGGCGTGTTGCGCGATGCCGTGGTCTATCCGGCAGCGCCGGGGGCGTTCGACGCCGCGCAGGTCCGCAACGCCCTGACCGCGGTCGGGCTGCCCGATCTCGCCGGGAGGCTGGACGAGGACGGCCACTGGAACCGGATGCTCTCGCTCGGCGAGCAGCAGCGTCTCGGGCTTGCGCGCGCGCTGCTGCATGCGCCGGACTATCTGTTCCTGGACGAAGCCACCGCCTCGCTCGACGAGCCGTCGGAAGCCCGGCTCTACCGGCTGCTGGCGGAGAGACTGCCGCAAGCCACCATCGTCTCGATCGGCCACCGCTCGACGCTCGATGCCTTCCACAGCCGCAAGGTGGCGCTGGTGAAGGACGGTGCGATCCACGTCGTCGGGGGCGAGCGGGCTGCGGCTGAGCCGAGCGCCGCGCGCTGAGGCGCACTCTGTGGCCGCTGGTCATCAAGTTCGAGTCGTCACTCCATACACTCGTCATGCCGGGCTTGACCCGGGCATCCACGTCTTTCTGGCCTCGGAGCTAACACGTGGATGGCCGGGTCAAGCCCGGCCATGACCGCGTGGAGAAAGCAAAAGGGCGGCAGGTTGCCCTGCCGCCCTCGCGAAGTCGTTCGGGAAGAAGCTTACTTCAGATTGGTCATCGCCGTCAGGTCGAAGGAAAGCTTGGCGACGCCGGCCGCGCTGCACCAGTTGGAGCCGAAGCCGCCCGGGTTGATGGGGGTGAAGCTGCCGGTGAACTTCGCGGTGTGATCGCTGGTGAAGGCGTTGCAGTCGCCCTTGTTCAGGTCGGTGTCGTAGTAGCGCAGATCGAGCGTGAACACCTTGTAGGTGAAGCCGACGCCGACGTTCCAAGTGTTGTAGCTCGGCTCCTTGATGCCGTTCGCGTACACTGGATCGCCCGCGATGCCGTAGAAGATGTCGGAAGTGCCGAACCACTGACGGCCGAACTCACCCGACACATACATGCCGACGCCGCTGGCACCGAAGATCGTGCTCGGCGCGGTCCACTTGGCGGTGATCGAGGCGTAGTTGCCCCAGGCGCCGAGGTTCAGGAAGTTCGGCGAATAGTACTCGTTGAAGCCGACCGTCCACTGATCGTTGATGGTGACGTTCAGCTTGGCATAGCCTTCGTAGAAGCTCGCGTTCTTCTTGGCGAAGTTGCCGTTGATCGGAAGGCCGATCGCGCCCTGCGAGTAGTCGATGTCGCTGCCGCAATTGCCCTGCAGCAGGGTGCCCTGCGACCCGAAGCATTGTCCGCCCGGATAGAGGTAGCCCCAGACACCGAAGTCGAAGGCAAACATGCCGAAGGTCGGGCGGATACCGCCGTAGATGTCGACTTCCGCCGCAGCGCGGTTCGGGAAGGAGATGCTCGAGGCGGACGTACCGATGTAGAGCTGGAGGTCCTTGTTGACGTTGTAGCGCGGCTCGAAATAGGCCGTGACCGACGGCTTGTGGTTCGACTGGGTGATACCGCGGAAGATGTAATCGCTCATGATGCCGCCGCCGAAGGCGATATCCCAGGGATCGAAGGCCGGGGGCGGCGGGGCTTTCAATGCCTTCACGCGCAGATCTGCCGCGAACGCCGAACCCGTCGTCACCATTGCCAGCGCCGTTGCCAACAAAGCCACTTTTTTCATTTCGGTCCCCATTTACCCGTTCTTACTTGGCAGTCGCCCCCGGAAGCCCCCCGGGGCATGCGGCGTACCTGCAAAATTGCGTCACTGCGGCAATTTGGATCGATGGATAGGAACCGTGAAGCAAAAAGCGCGGGCATCTGCCGACTTTTTAGGCGTTTTGACGAATTCACGAAAGGTTGTCAGCCTGTGTTGCTTCTCGATCACATTATTTGCATTCCGGGGGGCAAAGCAGACCCGTGTAAACCCGGGATCGCCCGGCGGCGTCACACCTTGGCTTGCGAATCAGGATGGGCCCAGCACGTGCGCCGCCAGGGCGTCTTGCCGCGATGCAAAAAGGCCGCAGCACCGGGGTGCCGCGGCCTTCTTGTTACAGTCTGAAGTAACAGTCCGAGGTAACGGTCCGAAGGCGATGAGAGGCCGCCTTCCTACCCCTGCTCCTCGGCGGGCGACGCTTCCGCAGAAGACGAAGGCATCGCCCAGCTTGTCTCGGCGGGCGCTGGAGCCTCCGCCGGTGCCGACGGCTTCGGAGCAGGCGCTGCCTTCGCCTTCTTCGGTGCCGCCTTCTTCGCGGCCTTCTTCGGAGCCGCCTTCTTGGCCGCCGCCTTCTTTGCTGTCTTCTTGGCAGCCTTCTTCGGGGCGGCCTTCTTGGCAGATTTCTTCGCGGTCTTCTTGGCCGCCTTCTTCTTCGTCGTCTTCTTCGCGGTCTTCTTCGCCGCTACGGCCTTCTTGGCCTTCTTGCTTTTCTTCTTCTTCGCTTTCGCCATCGTGGTCCTCCTGTTGCCGCCGAACAATGCTTGATCGGGCGTCTTCAGTCGTCACCTCGGGAGGACAGTTCAGGCTCCTGAAAGCTCAAACCTGCGCGTTCAGTGCCGGCCGCGCCCCGCCCGTCGCCCAATCGAGAAGCTCAATCGTGTGTACGACCGGAACTGACGTGCCACTGGCAATCTGCACCATGCAGCCGATATTGCCCGCGGCAATCATGTCCGGCTTGACGCTCGCGATGTTGGCGACCTTGCGATCGCGCAACCGACCCGCAAGCTCGGGCTGGAGAATGTTGTAGGTCCCCGCCGAACCGCAACACAAATGGCTCTCGGGCACATCTTTCACCACGAATCCATTCTTGGAAAGCAATTCTTTCGGAAGGCCTGTGATTTTCTGTCCATGCTGCAACGAACACGCGGAGTGATAGGCGACGACGATGTCGTCCGCTCGCGCCGCCGTCGCAAGTTCGAGGCCGGCGACGTACTCGGTGATGTCCTTGGCGAGCGCCGACACCTTCGCCGCATCGGCCGCGAACGCCCTGTCCTCGCGCAGGAGATAGCCGTAGTCCTTGATCACCGTGCCGCAGCCGGAGGTCGTCACCAGGATGGCATCGAGCCCCTCGCCGGCCATTTCCTTCCGCCACGCCGCGACGTTGGCGCGAGCCCGCGCCAGCGCATCCTGGTCGTTGCCGAGGTGATGGGTCAGCGCGCCACAGCACTGCTCGTCCCTGACAAGGACAACCTCGATGCCGTGGCGGGTTAGGAGACTGATGGCGGCCTGGTTGATGCGCGGCGCGAGCACCTGCTGGGCGCAGCCCTGGAGCAGCGCCACACGTCCGCGCTTCTTGCCCAGCGCCGCGAACACGCTGCCGGCGGTGGGCCCTGCGGGCGGCAGCCGGTTCGGCGCCAGCGCCAGCATCGCCTTGATGCGCTGGATCAAGCCCGGCGTCGCCGAAGGCCGGGGCGTCGGCAGCAAGACGCCCAGCGGACGGGCGAGCCGCGCCAGCCACATGCTGATGCGGAAGCGCTGCGGATCCGGCAGGACGAAGGCCAGCACCTGGCGCAACAGCCGCTCGGTCAGCGGCCGCCGATAGCGTTGCTCGATCCGCACCCGGGCCTGGTCGACCAGGTGCATGTAGTTCACGCCCGAGGGGCAGGTCGTCATGCAGGCAAGGCACGACAGGCAACGGTCGATATGCTTGACCACCTCGGCGGTCGGCGCCTGGTCCTTCTCCAGCATCTCCTTGATCAGATAGATGCGGCCGCGCGGGCTATCGAGCTCGTCGCCGAGCAGCACATAGGTCGGGCAGGTTGCGGTGCAGAAGCCGCAATGGACGCAGGCGCGCAGGATCTTGTCGGCTTCCGCGATATCGGGGTCGGCGAGCTGCGCGAGTGAGAATTCGGTCTTCATCAGCCAGCGCTCCGCGTGAGCCGCCCCCGGTTGAGAATGGTCTTCGGATCGAAGCTGGCGCGCACCCGCTCGCTCAGCGCGGCAATGCCCGGCGCCTGCGGATGGAACACATCGACCTCGCGCCTGACATCCTCGGCGGCCCGGATCAGCGTGGCATGCCCGCCGACCGCGTTCGCGCGCGCACGCACGGCCGGGGCATGCGCGTCCGGCTTCGGCGGCAGCGCCGCCCAGATCAGACCGCCGCCCCAATCATAGATCACATCGCCGCCCGTCTCACGCGCCAGCTGCGTGCCCAGCGCCGCGCCCGAGGCCGGCGGGCAGACGATCCGCCAGACCGGCCAGGCGCCGAGCGCGCCGCTCGCCCCGAACGGCAGCACGTCGCGGATCGCGGTCCACAGTGCCGCGGATGCCACGTCCTCGATCAGCGTCGCGGTTCCAAACGGCGCCAGCAAGTCGCGCAGCGAGCCGGCGCGGTGCAGGGCAGACGCGGTGATGCCCTCGAGCCGCAGCACCGTCAGCGCCTCGCTCTCGCCCACAAGATCGTCCAGCCCCTCGGTCCCGGCCCTGAACGCGGATTTCGGCAGATGCGCGGCGGCGGAGACGTCGAACGGCGAGCCCAGCGCCGCGGTCATGGCCTTGTTGGCCGTGGCATCGTCGAGCCCGCGCAGCAACAGCGTCCGCTCCGCCTCGGGCTTGGGCATCACCTTGAGTGTCACCTCGGTCATCACCGACAGCGTGCCCCAGGACCCCGCCAGCAGCTTGCAGAGGTCGTAGCCGGTGACGTTCTTCACCACCTTGCCGCCGGTCTTGAAGCTGTCGCCGAAGCCCGAGACGGCATGTGCGCCGAGCAAGTGGTCGCGCGCCCCGCCGGCCCGAATCCGCCGCGGCCCGGCGAGCCCGGCAGCGATCATGCCGCCGATGGTGCCCGTTGCCGGCGTGCCGAGCAGCGGAGCAGTGTTGATCGGCTCGAAGGCGAATTGCTGGTTCTTGGCGTCGATCAGCGCCAGCACGTCGGCCAGCGGCGCGCCGGCCTGGAGCGTGATGATCAGCTCGTTCGGCTCGTAGGCGGTGACGGCATTGAGTGCGGAGACGTCGAGCACGGCGTTGGTCGCCATGGCGTGGCCGATGCCGCGCTTGGAGCCATGGCCGATGATCTCGAGCGGCTGCTCGCTCGCGATCGCCGCGCGCACCACCTCTTCGACGTCTTTGGCGTCTCTGACCTTGAGCGTATCCACAGGAAAAGGCGGTAGCGAAATTCGCGCAGGAAATCAATTCGACCCGTGACGGAAGGCGGGGCGGTTCGGCGACAATCGCACTACGATCTTCATCGAACCATTGTCGCCCCGAGCTGCGCTATCGAATGGAGCATTCTCAAGGGAGCTCCATCATGACCGAACAGGCAATGAATCAGCAGGCCGGACTTCTCGTCGTGGCGCAATGGGAAGCAAAGGCTGAAGAGGCCGACCGCGTTGCCGAAATCCTGCGCGGCTTCCTCCCGCAGGCGCAGCGCGAGCCAGGCGTCAAGCTGTTCCTGATCTCGCGCGCCAAGGACAATCCGGCCCAGTTCCTGTTCTACGAGTTGTTCCGCGACGAAGCCGCCTTCGAGGCGCACCAGGAGAGCGCGCATTTCAAGAGCTACATCGCGGAACAGGCGCTGCCGCTGCTGGCCAGGCGCGAACGCGCGCAATACGCCCTGCTGTGATGGCGGAACAAGCTGGAGGTGATCAAGCCCCCGCCTTGCACGTGATCCCGCCGTCGACGACGAGCTCGATGCCGGTCACGTATTTCGACTCGTCCGAGGCCAGGAACAGCGCCGCGTTGGCGACGTCCCATGCATCGCCCATGTGGCCCATCGGCACCTGCGCGTCGCGCGCGCGCCACATCGCCTCGACATCGCCCTTGGCATAGCTGGCGGCGAGGCCCGCGGAGTGCTCGACCATCGGCGTCTTCATCAGGCCGGGCAGGATCGTGTTGACCCGGACATGATGGCGCGCGAACTCGATCGCGGTGGTGCGCGTCATCTGGTTCATCGCCGCTTTCGAGGTGCCGTAGGTAACGTAGGAGATCCCCATGTGGCGGATCGAGGCGATCGAGGAGATGTTGATGATCGAGCCGCCGCCCTGCTTCACCATGATCGGGATCACGTGCTTCATGGCGAGATAGGCGCTCTTGAGGTTGACGCTGAAGACACGGTCCCAGCTTTCTTCGCTCACCTCGACCACGCTGCCCATCTCGGCGATACCGACATTGTTATCGAGCACGTCGATGCGGCCATAGGACTTCAGGCACGCCGCGACCATCGCCTCGATCTCGCTCGCGCGCGACACGTCGGCCGTAAATGCAATCGCCTTGCCGCCCTCGCTGCTGATGATCCCTGCGGTCTCCTCGGCCGCGGCGCCATTGCGATCGACGCAGAACACCTGCGCGCCCTCGCGCGCAAAGGTTACCGCGGTCGCCTTGCCGTTGCCCCAGCCGGGTCCGATCGAGCCGGCCCCCACCACCATCGCAACCTTGCCCTTGAGCCGATCCATCGTGATCTCCCTTATTTCTCTTGTTCTTCGCAGACGCTCATCTTGGTGACGTTAGCACCGATGGGATGTCCGACAATCTCCGACAATGTCCGGCACGTCCCGTCATGGCAGAGTCGCCATTCCCCGGCCGCGCCGGAATTGCCGAGCACCAATTCCGGCATCGGCGCACGCTGCGGCGGCCAGCGAAACCAGCCGTCGACCAGCCGCGCCTCGGCCGGCGGCTCCATGCCGGGGCCGGTGCCCTTGACGCGGGCCTGCACCAATTCGAGGCCGGCGGGCGTGAGGCGCCAGTCTTCCTGCCATTCGACCTTCGCGATCGAATGCGTCCATGCAAGCGTGAAGGCTGTGAGGGCGAGCGCCTTCACGCCGCCGGCTGTCGCAAGACAGAGACTCACACCGCCTCGACCGGCGCCGGCGGACGCTGCCGCCACTGCCACAGCACGAGCGCGGCGGCGAGCACGAAGCCGGCGGTGTCGCTGAACGGGAATTCGCCGAGCAGGCAGAACGCGGCGCCGAGCGCGACCAGGCGCTCGATCAGCGTCAGCCGCGTGAACAGGAAGCCGATCGCGACCATGCCGAACAGACCGATCGCCACCAGCGCCTTCAAGCCCGCCAACGCCACGGCGCCGTAGAAACCGAGCTTGGCCGCCATGGGATCGCCGGCCTGCAGCATCAAGGCCGGCGAATAGACGAAGATGAAGGGAATGACGTAGCCGGCGAGCGCGATGCGCATCGCCTCCCAGCCGATCTTGTCCGGGTTCTCCTTGGCAATCGGCGCGGCCGCGAGCGCGGCGAGCGCCACCGGCGGCGAGAGATCGGCCATGATGCCGTAATAGAACGCGAACATGTGGCTCGCGATCAAGGGCACCCCTAACTTGGCCAGCGCGGGCGCCGCCAGCGCGGCGGTGATGATGTAGGTCGGGATGGTCGGGATGCCGGTGCCGAGCAGGATCGACAGCAGCATGGTCATGACCAGCGCCAGGAACAGGCTCTTCTCGCCGAGACCGATCACCCAGCCGCCGAAGATGGTGCCGACGCCGGTCTGCGACATCATGCCGATGATGACGCCGACGATGGCGCAGGCCATGCCGACGGTGATGGCGGATTTCGCGCTCTCGGCCAGCGCGTCGCGGCAGGCGCGCAAGGCCGCAAAGCCGCCGCGCACGAAGGCCGTGATCACGATCAGGCCGACCACGACGGTGGCGACCGGCACGATCTGGAGGCCGTCGCGCGACAGCGCGGCGACAACGAGCGCGAGCCCGACCCAGAAGATGGTGCGGATCACGTTCGAGGAGGCGCCCGTCGTGATGGCGGTGCCGAGGATCAGCGTCACCGTCAGCGCAAGGCCCATGCTGCCGGCATAGAGCGGCGTAAAGCCCTCGAACAACATGTAGACCAAAGCTGCGAGCGGCAGCACGAGGTACCAGCGCGTCACCAGCGCCCTCCAGGCGCTCGGGATCTCGGAACGCTTCATGCCGACGAGGCCGTGCTTGCCGGCTTCCAGATGCACCATCCAGAACGCGGAGGCGAAATAGAGGATCGCAGGGATAGCCGCCGCCTTCACGATCTCCGAATATTGCACGCCGAGCGTCTCGGCCATGATGAAGGCGACTGCGCCCATCACCGGCGGCATGATCTGGCCGCCCATCGAGGCCGTGGCCTCGACGCCGGCGGCGAAGGCGCGGCGGTAGCCGAACTTGATCATCAAGGGAATCGTGAACTGGCCGACGGTGACGACGTTGGCGACGCCGGAGCCGGAGATGGTGCCCATCATGCCCGAGGCGAACACTGCGACCTTGGCAGGTCCGCCGCGGGTGCGGCCGAACAGGCCGAGCGAGACGTCGGTGAACAGCTGGATCATGCCGGCGCGCTCCAGGAACGAGCCGAACAGGATGAACAGGAAGATGTAGGTCGCCGAGACGTAGATCGGCACGCCGTAAAAGCCCTCGGTGCCGAACGACAGATGCGTGACGATCTGGTCGAAGTCGTAGCCGCGATGGTTGAGCGGCGACGGCAGATACTGCCCGAAGAACCAATACAGCAGGCACGCGCCGCACATCAGCGGCAATGCCGCGCCCATCAGCCGCCGCGTGCCCTCGAAGATCAGCACCGCCAGCAGGGTACCGACGGCGAGGTCGAGCCTGGTCGGATCGCCGTCGCGCGCGATCAGGTCGGCATAGAAGATCCACTGGTAGAGCCCGCAGAAGAAGCCGGCAGCGCCGATCACCCAGCCCAGCGCACGGCCGAAATTGCTCCTCGCGGTGAAGTTGGCGATCAGGCCGAAGGTGAGCAGGAGCAGGAAGCCGACATGGACGCCGCGCACCACCTGGCTCGGCAAGTAGTTGAATGCGGCGACATAGAGCTGGAAGGTCGCGAACGCGATGCCGATCCAGTAGGCGAGCGCGCCCCACCAGCCCGGGCCGAAACCTTCCGGAAAACCATGCTCGAAATTGTCGAACTCGACCTTGATAGGGGCCTCGGTGGCCTCTGCCTGCGACATCGATATATCCCCGCGCCCTGAAATCGTCATGCCCGGGCTTGACCCGGGCATTTGCGTTCTCTCCGTCATTCCGGGGCGATGCGCAGCATCGAACCCGGAATCTCGAGATTCCGGGTTCGCCCTGCGGGCGCCCCGGAATGACAATCGAGAGACTTACTTGATCAGCCCCTTTTCCTTGTAATAGCGAATCGCGCCGGGGTGCAGCGGGACCGGGCTGCCGCTGGCGGCGGTCTCGAGCTTGATCTCCTTGCCGGCCGCGTGCGCATTGACGAGCTCGGGCAGCGATTCATAGACCAGCTTGGTCATCTGATAGGCGAGATCGTCCGAGACGGCGGAGCTCGTGACCAGATAATTGATCACGGCCGCAGTCGGCACGTCCTTGTCCTGGCCGGTATAAGTGTTGGCCGGAATGGTCGCCGCGACGAAGGGCGGGCCGATCTTGTCGACCGTCTCCTTCGGCACCGACACCACTGTGATGGGGCTGGATGTCGAGAGATCTTTCAGCGAGGCGACGCCGAGCCCGGCCGATTGCAGCGTGGCGTTGAGCTGCCGGTTCTTCATCAGATCGACGGATTCGGCGAACGGCAGATATTCGACCTTGCCGAGATCCTTGTAGCTCATGCCGGCAGCGGCCAGGATCGCGCGGGAGTTCAGCTCGGTGCCCGACTTCGGCGCGCCGACCGACAGGCTCTTGCCCTTGAGATCGGCCAGCGTCTTGATGCCGGACTCAGCGGTCGCGACGATCTGGATGTAGTTCGGATAGATCGCGCCGATGGTCCTGAGCTTGTCCAGCTTGGTCTTGAAGCCCTCCTCCTCATCGCCGTCCCAGGCCGCCTTCAGCGAGTCGCCCAGCGTGAACGCCAGCTCGCCACGGCCCTGCTGCAGCAGGATCAGGTTCTCGACCGACGCCTTGGTGGCCTGCACCTGCGTTTTCACGTTCGGAATCTTGTCGCCGTAGATCTTTCCGATCGCGACGCCGAGCGGATAGTAGACGCCCGAGGTTCCACCGGTCAGCACGTTGATGAAGGATTGCGCCTGGGCGCAAGGTGCCGACGCCGCCAGAGCCAGAGCCGCGGCCACACCGAAAATCGTCCGTTTCATGGTTGTTGTACTCCCCAAACCGGCGGCGAAATTGGCCGGATGAGGGATGCGGGTCAACCCATCCAAAAGACAAAACAGGACTGCGGCAAAGGGCCGTTCCGGCTGGGTTTTTTGGAACCGGACGGTGCGGCGAGGTGGCGCAGCGAACGGATTTGCGTGAGACTCACCCACGCGTGCCGCGGGCTCGCTCACCTCTCTCGCTTGCGGGACCCGCTTGCGGGAGAGGTCGGATCGCGCAAGCGATCCGGGTGAGGGCTTTCACCTCTGGGGGATTATCCCGTTGTGGAGACACCCCTCTCCCCAGCCCTCCCCCGCAAGCGGGGAGGGAGCGCACCTTCTATGAGGCGATGATCCAGCACACCCTCAGCAGCAAACGCTACTGGAACGTCATGTCCAGGCATTTGGAGATGTCGGAGCCGAGGCCGGAGGAGATGATGATGCAGCCGCGCACCTTCTGCGCGCCGACGTCGGCGGCCCAGACCGAATAGCCGCCGGGGCCGAAGAACGAATTGGTGTTCGGCGGCTCGGTCTCGGTGGCGTCGAAATCGTACTTGCCGTCGGTCTCGAAAATGCGCGGCTTCTTGGTGCAGCCGCCGTCGGTCTGGACGTTGATGACCTCCTTGTTGTCGCGGGTCAGCGCCAGGGAGACCTGGCAGCGGAAATATTCCGAGGTCTTGGTGTTGAAGAGATAGGTGTAGGACTTGCAGGTCGCCGTGTTCAGCTTGCCCGGGGCAAGGCCGCGGCTGCACGAAATCCGCTGGTTGTGGCTGAGCTGGTACTCATCGGCTTGGGCGGCCGGCGCCAGCGCCGTGAGCAGCAGCGCGGCAGCCGAGCAGGCTTTGACGACAAGGTTCATTCGAATCACCCCCAGCAATATTTTTGTCGAGTTGCGTTCTAGACGGAAAGCGGAACATAGTCGCGAGGGGACGAAGGGAAAATCACAAACTGCTGGGCAAGACGTGATGCGCTGCGGCGCTTTCGCAAATTGACCGGGACGCATCGTTCGTGATTTGTTCAAGCCTGGAATGTCCCGACCTTTGGAGGATGGGATGACGGCATTTTCAATCAAGGCATTTGCAATCGCAGCTGCGCTCGGCGCATTGGCAGCGCCCGCAATGGCGCAAACCGCAGCGATGCCCTGGGAGCTGAAGCCCGACACGGGCTATGCCTACGACAAGGACGGCAAGACCTATTCCTACAAGATGGGCACCAGCAACGCCGGCGAGCTCTTGAAGGGCGCCAAGAAGGTGCCCAGGGGCACGCTGTTCTTCATCGGCCACAACGGCCAGCTCTACATGCGCACCGGCCCGTATCTGGAGGGTGACGGCAAGTTCAAGTTCGGGCCGGATCAGTAGTCCCTTTTTGTCGTCCCGGGGCGCGCGAAGCGCGAACCCGGGATCCATAACCACAGGGAGCAGTTGCGGCGCGAAGCCGGTAACCACGAGTCTTCGCCAAATCTGATTCCGTGGTTATGGGTCCCGGATCTGCGCGCGCTTGAGGCGCGCTTGTCCGGGACGACACCGATATCTAAAACGCCCCGGCCAGCTCCCTTGCGCCGGGTTTGCCGCTGTTCACGTCCATCCGCTCATCCGTCACCGCGAGCAGCTTCGCCACCGTGTTGTGGCGGATCGCGACGGGGTTGCGCTCATAGCCGCCGCGCTGGAAGAAGTTCGAGGTCGGCACCTGCTCGCGCATCACCTGCGGCATCGTCACCATGTCGAGGCCGGTGCCGTCGCCGGTGAGGTTCATCATCTCGAGCTCGGCCGCCGACAGCGGGCGGGTGAAGCCCTTGGCGCGGGCGAACAGCACGGATGTCAGCAGCTTGTGGGTCTGCAGCATCGGGCCGATGTCGATGTCGAGCACCATGGCATGCATGGCCCAGCCCTGCGGCGTGTTGCCGATCTTCTCGTGCTCCGACCAGGTGTCGGGCACCGACTTCGCATGCGCCACCATCTTCTTGAGCACGGCGAGCTTGTGCTCCAGCGCCTGGCGCGCCGGCCCCGAGCTCCGCGCCAGCTTCTCGGACAGCGCGCGAATGAATTCATGGCCCTGCTCGGCGAGCAGCTCGACGCTGTTGGTGGTGAGCAGCTGGTTGTAGCCCATCGCGGTCGAGATCGCGCGCTTGCCGCCATGCTCGATGCCCGCCTGCACGTCGTAACTGCCGGTGCCGCCGGTCTCGAACGAATAGACCCGCACCGCCTGCTCGCGCGTCAGCCCCGAGGCCAGCGCGTAGCGCGCATAGGCGCGCTTGAACTCGAGCTCGCTGGACGGGCGCTGCGGCGTGAACTGGTAGAGTTCCTGCGCCGCGCGCAGCAGATCTGCGACCACCGGGATCGGCTTCTTGGGCGGCCGGTCCGGCGTTTCCTCCGGCTCCGGATTCACCGGCTTCTTCGGCCCGGTATAGAGCGGCGGATGCTCCAGCACGTAGTCATCCAGCGTGATCTGTTGCCCGCTGCGCCGCTTGGCGTTCCGCGTCTTCCGCTTCTCGGAGATCTGGCTCCAATAGGCGCCGGCCTCGGCATCGAAGGCGGCGCGCGCGGCCTGATATTCGGCGAGCTTGCGGCGATATTCGAGCACGGCGGGCGAATCCCCCGCGCCTTGCGCGAAAAACTGCGACAGCAGCTGGGCGTTGGCATTGCGAACGGCGGGCGGCAGCGCGTCGACCTCGCCGCCGCGCGCCGCGGTCGAGATCAGGACGAGCGCAAGCGGAACCAGCGCCAGGTTATTTCGAATCGAATGATGCATGCCGCCTTGTTAGCAGGCATCCGGTAACCGTCACGTTAACGCGCCGTTTACCATCACCTCCAGGCGAATACCGGCTGTTCCAGGTCGGTGACACGGGTGTGCCGCCCCACCAGCACCTCGCGGAACTGGTAGATCAGCGCCGCGGTCGGGGCATGGATCAGGCTCATCTGGTGATGGAAGCGGATGACGCGGCGGCTGCTCTCGGGGATCTCAGTGAAGTCGAAGGCATCGTCGCGCTCGATCGTGTCGAGCGCGATGCGATGGACGGAGGCGACCTCGTCCGGGTTCGGCGTGATCGCGGCACTGTCGGCCGCCCAGACCACGACCGGCGTAATCAGATAGCCCGAGCGCGTCGGATAATCGTCGAGCAGGCCGAGCACGGCATCGGCTGACAGCTCAAGTGCGAGCTCCTCGTCGAGCTCGCGCAGCGCCGCCGCGACCGGCGTCTCGCCGGCATCGCAGCGTCCGCCGGGCAGCGCCCATTGGCCGCGATGGGCGCGCAGGTGCGAGGCGCGCCTGGTGAGCAGGAAGGCGGTGTCGCCACCGTCGTCGGATTCAGTCAGCGCCAGCACCACCGCGGCGCGCTTCAGCGCCGACGGTTCGGCGATCTCGGGCAGCCGCGCGAAGGCCGCGCAGGCCTCTGCGATATTCCGTCTGGTGGCATCGTCGAACGCTCTCATGATGCTTGACTACACCAGGACCGCATCTGATGAAACGAGGAGACATTCGCGTTGCAAGGACGGACGATGACATGACCAGCAAGGCCGCCGCCAGGCTGAAATCGGAGGGCTGGAGCATCCTGGAGACGACGGGCTTCCTGCACCTGATCGGCCCTTTGTGGGAGCGCAAGGTCGACGGCCATTACGAGTTCGCGCTCGCGACCGAAGACAAGCACCACAACCGCCGCGGCATGGTCCAGGGCGGCGTGATGATGACGTTCGCCGATCGCACCTGCGGCATGACGGCCCGCTACGTCTCCGGCAAGGAGTACCTGGCGACGGTGCAGCTCGATACCCATTTCGTCGAGGCCGGCCAGATCGGCGACACCCTGATCTCCCGTCCGCGCGTGGTGCGCTCGACCCGCAGCCTGATCTTCATGAGCACCGAGGTGACGGTGGACGACCGCTGCATCGTGATGGCGAACGGCGTGTTCAAGATCCTGAAGGGGCCGGGGTAGCCAGTCAGGCTGTCACCGTCGCTGCCACACACTCCGCCGTCGTCCCCGCCTAGTGCGCACTTGCGCACAGGGCGGACCCATAACCACAGGGAGAGGTTATGGGTCGAACTGCTAACTCCGAGTCTTCGCCAAACGCGATCCTGTGGTTATGGGTCCCGGATCTGCGCGCGCTTGTGGCGCGCTTGTCCGGGACGACGAGAAGTGATGGCAACCTCTGGATCGCTTCGCTGCGCTCGCAATGACGCCTCTGGGCGGCTATCCTCCCCTCACCAACATCGAGGACCCGCTCATGCAATACCGCCAGCTCGGCCGCAGCGGCCTGAAGGTCTCGCCGATTTGTCTCGGCACCATGATGTTCGGCGGACCGACCGATGAAGCCGCCTCAAAGCGGATCATCGACAAGGCACGCGATGCCGGGATCAATTTCATCGACACGGCGGACGCTTATTCCAAAGGCGCCTCCGAGGAAGTCGTCGGCCGCGCCATCGCCCGCAATCGTGGCGCCTGGGTGCTCGCGACAAAACTCGCCAACCCCATGAGCAACGAATTGGGCGATGATCCCAATCGCGGCGGGCTGTCGCGGCGCTGGGTGTTGCAGGCGGCAGACGAGAGCTTGATGCGGCTCGGCACCGATCACATCGACATCTACTATCTGCACAAGGAAGACCATGCGACGCCGCTGGAGGAGACGGTGCGCGCGATGGGTGACCTGATCCACGCCGGCAAGGTGCGCTATTTCGGCGTCTCCAACTACCGCGCCTGGCGCGTCGCCGAGATCTGCAACATCTGCGACCGGCTCGGCATCGACCGGCCCGCGGTGAGCCAGCCTTATTACAACGCCATGAACCGCATGCCCGAGGTCGAGCACTTTCCGGCCTGCGCCTATTACGGCCTCGGCATCGTGCCCTACAGCCCGCTGGCGCGCGGCGTGCTCACCGGCAAGTACAAGGTGGATGCAGCTCCCGACAAGGAGACGCGCGCCGGCCGCAACGACACCCGCATGATGCAGACGGAATGGCGGCCGGAATCGCTCCAGCTCGCGCAGGAGATCAAGGCGCACGCCGAGAAGAAGGGCATCACCGCCGGCCAGTTCGCCGTCGCCTGGGTGCTCAACTCCGCCTTCGTCTCGTCGGTGATCGCCGGTCCCCGCACCGAGGAGCAATGGGACGGCTACATAAGCGCGCTCGACTATCGTTTCACCGCAGAGGACGAGGCGCTGGTCGACCGCTTGGTGACGCCGGGCCATCCCTCGACGCCGGGCTACAACGACCCGGCCTATCCGATCGAAGGCCGCCGCGCGCGGACGGCGTGAGGGGGAGCGTCGATGATGCATGAAGATCGCTACGGGAATGCCTTCACAACGTCATCGGACGAAGCGGCGGATGCCTACCGAGAGGGCGTCGACCTCCTGCTCGCGAGCTGGCAGGGGACGGCCGAGGCTTTCGAGCGTGCCATAGACGTCGATCCGGATTTTGCACTGGCGCATATCGCCCGCGCGCGCGTGCATTCCTTCTATCAGCAGGGCGATCTTGCGCGGAAGAAGGCAGCAATAGCGCGCGAACTCGTGGCAAGGCGCGGCTCGATGCGCGAGCGGTCCCATGTCGAGACGCTGGCGCTCGCGGTCGAAGGACGCCTTCCCGAAGCGATTGCCGCGACATTGAAGCATATCGAGACCTGGCCGCGCGATGCCGTGGTGCTGTCGCTGCCGCTCGGCGCCTTCGGCCTGTTCGCCTTCTCCGGCATGGCCGACCACGATCGTGCGCGGCAGGATCTCTGCGACAGTGTAGCGCGTCACTATGACGAGGACTGGTGGTTTCTCACGACGCACGGCTGGACACTGACCGAGAACGGCAACGTCTCGCGCGGTCGCGCGATCACCGAGCGCGGCTTCGCGTTGCGACGGGAGAACGCCCATGGTGCTCATACCGTGCTGCACGCGATGTTCGAGGATGGCTCGATCGAGGAAGCCGACCGGTTCGTGGAGCAATGGATCCCGGCCTACGACCGCTCCGGGCTCCTCTACAGCCATCTGCGCTGGCACCAGGCATTGGTCGCGCTGGAAAAGGACGACGCGCCACGCGCGCTGGCGATTTACGCCGACGTACTGCACCCCTCCATAACGAAGGCGGCGCCGCTTAACATGGTCACCGACATCGCCTCACTGTTGTGGCGGCTCACCGCCTATGGCCATACCGTGCCGAAACGGCTCTGGTCAGAAGCTGATGCTGTCGCGCAAGGCCTGTTTCCAAACTCCAGCCTTCCTTTCGTCGACGTCCACATGGCCTTGTTCGCGGCCGCGAGTGACGACCCGAAGGCGCTCCAAACGCGCCTTGCCGCCGTCGAGCAGCGCCTCGCCGACGGCAAGCTGCCGGCCGGCCCTGTGGTCCCCGCGATCTGCCGCGCGCTGGCGGCCTTTGCCGAGGAGGACTATGCGGCTTGCGTACGCTTGCTCGCGCCCGTCCTCGGCGAGGTCGTGCGCATCGGCGGCAGCCACGCCCAGCGCGAGCTGATCGAGGACACCTATATCGTCGCGCTCATGCGCAGCGGCGAGCTGCCCCGCGCCCGCGCCGTGCTGGACGCCCGCCTCCACCGCCGCCCCTCCTTACGCGACAGGCGCTGGCAGGCGGCGATGGGCTAGCTCCGCCACGAAAAAAACACCGCCCTGATGGCATGTGCCCGCCGGGATGGATCGGGCGATTTGAACGAATCGCCGTCGGGGTGGACGCGGTGGTATTCCAGTCGGGACTTGCAGCACAAACAGGATCGCAACCAATTTGCGGTTCGATGGTTATGGTGCGGAACTCTTCCGCCGCCATGGCCCCCTGGCCCGTGAGCCCGACGATGTGCCTTCGCCGATTGGTCCTCGCCGCGTTGCTCGTGGTCGCGGCAAGTCCTTGTTTTGCCGAGACTTCCAAGCCCATTCCGGTCAACAATCCGCAGCCGAACGCCTTCATCGATCTCCTGGCGCTGATGTCAGGCCACTGCAAGACGTTCAGGGTCGCAGGCCGCACCTTGCCGTGCAAGACGGTGGCCTATGCCCACGGCGACACGGGGCGGGTCAATTTCGCGGTCGCGGTCGACGATCCCTCCGATGACAGCCATGTGGTGTCGTTCTCCGGCGAGAACGGCAAGCGCGCCGACGACAATTCCTACGAGCTGCCGATCGACCGCGTGCTGCTCAACTCCAAGAACCGCCCCAAGGTCGACGGCCTGCCGGTGCCCGCCGAGCAGACCTCGACCGGCATCTGCCGCCAGACCGGCAACTTCGCCGCCAGGAAGGTGAAGGACGTCACCTGCTCGGCGACCGACAGCCAGGGCCGCAAATACGAGCTGCTGTTCGTCTCCGATGGCACCCCGGTCAGCGTGCGCCGCATCCGCCAGTCGGCACCGTCGATCCAGGATCCGTTCAAGTAGTCATCACGCGAACGCTTTCTCCAGCGTCGCGAAGATCACGGCGAGCGACTTGTCGTGCCGCGTCACCGGCGGCACCGGGCGGTCGATCTTCATGAGCTGATAGACCGCCATCTGCGCCGCACGCACCGAATATTCGACGGTGAACACGACGTCATCAGGGATTTCGACGAACTGACTGACGAAGGCGAGATTGACGGAATTCCTGGGCACCGGCAGCGGCCGGTCGGCCAGGTTGCGCGGCATGAACATGCTGGTGATGTAGGGCATGCGGCAGGGAATGCAGATCGCATCCTCGAACACGCTCGGCTCGAAGTTGAGATGGCCGCAGAGCTCCTTCAGGATCTCGGCGCCGCCGCAATCGGACATCGGCTTCGCCACGCCGCCGAACAGCGGCTGCGCCTCGTAGACCACGATGTCGCGCCCCGGGAGCTGCGCATCGCGAACGAGGAACGCCGCGCCCGCGAGCGATCCGATGCCACCGCCGATGAAATACGCCTTCATGATCCGCCTCGATTCTTCATTCCAATGTCGCAGCGACGCCTGCGTGCCCCACCCTCGTGTCCCGGACGCGCTGCAGCGCTCCTTGCGCTGCTGCGCAGAGCCGGGACCCATGCAGCGGCCCACCAAAAAAAATGGGCCCCGGCTCAGCAGCGCATCGTCGAAGAGACGCTGCGCTGCGTCCGGGGCACGAGTCCGCAGGCGACGCTCGTCATGCAACGATAGAACGCGCGGCCTTCGATCGTTCACAAACGTTAACGCCTGTTCATCGGAACTGAAAATCTGCGTCGTTTCGACGCCCACGTTGGCAGGAACGCGCGGGATGCTCATGTGTTGTCACGCGACCTTCAACTGGAGTGACGACATGAAATATCTCATTGCCGCGATCGCGCTTGGTGCTGTGGCGTTGGCCGGCGGATCGGCGAGCGCGGCCGGCAGCGCAAGCGCCAAGCAGACTGCGCAACAAAGCCAGTCCACCGACATCAGCGCGCACCGCAGGCATTACCGCCACCATCATCATTGGCGGTATCATCACAGCTATTACCGGCCCTATTACAGAAGCTACGGCTATTATCCGCGGCACTACGGCTATTACGGCGGCGGACCGTACGGCTATTACGGCGGAGGCCCCGGCGTGACGTTCAGCTTCGGCGGCGGCCGCTGGTAAGACACGCGACGAGAGGCCCGCATCGGATGCGGGCCTCTTTTGTTATTGATCCCGCAGGATCGTGCGCGCCGTCTCCAGGCCACTCGCCAGTGCCGCCTCGACCGTTCCCATGTCGCGGCCGCGATAGAGCGCTTCGCCCGAAAACAGCACCAAGCCGTCGCCACGCGCGAGGATGGCCTGTGCCTCCCGCGTGCGCGGCGTCGCCCACGAATAGGCACCGCGCGCGAAGCGATCATGCGCCCAGTTGGTCGCGGAGGACGCCACCAGCTCGCGCGCGATGTGATCGCGCGGCAGGCGGAAGATTGCGGCGAGCGAGCCGAGCCCGACATCGATCAATGCTTGCGGGTCGAGGCTTTCCAGCTGCGCCGTGCGCGGGCCGCCGAACCAGCCCGTCAGCACGGGATGCTGGTCCGGGTAGCGCGTCCACCAGACCGGGATCGCCTCATCCGACAGCAGGAAGGTCATGTCGCCAAGATCTTCCTTGCGCTCGCGCCACCATGGCCGCGCGAAGCGCAGCAGGATCTTGATGACGTTGCCGAAGCCGATGTCGTCGGCAGCCGCCAGCTTCGCACGCACGCCTGCCGGCAGCGCGATCTCGCGCAGCAGCGGCAGCGGCACGGTGAGGATCACGCGGTCACAGGCGTGCACATCGCCCTCGGCGCAGCGAACGGCGACCGCGCCGCCGTCCTCCGCAATGGCCGACACAACGCTGCCGAAGCGGATGGTGACGCCGCGCCTGCGGCAGTCCGCCGCCATCACGTCGATCATCGCGCCGTAGCCGCCATCGATGCGCGCCAAGGAAGCGTGTCCGCCGTCCATCCATTCCGCGCGCAGCGCCAGCGTGGAGGCGCGTTCGGGATCGGCCGCGTCATAGCCTTCGACCATCCGCTCGATCGAATGGCGCAGCGGCGCGTAGTCGTCGCCTGCAAAATGCCGGCGCAGGAAGTCGGCGACCGTGAGGTCGTCCTTCAAGTCCCCCAGCACGGCCTGAAGCTCCGCCTCATGGGGATCCTCGCACGCCTCGCGCGTGAGCTTCGTCCCGTCAAAGCGCCACTGCTCGCCTTCGATCTCCTGAAGCGACAGGCCTGCCTCGCGCAGCAACGCGCGCGTGACCGGCGCCTCGCCATGCACGAACTCAGCGCCACCATCGACGGCATAGCCGAACTCCGAGGCCGGCAGCGGATGAATGCGGCCGCCGCAGCGCTGTCGCGCCTCCAGGATCGTCACCTTGCGGCCGGCGCGCGCCAGCTCGCGCGCCGCCATCAGGCCGGCCGCGCCGGCGCCGACGATGACAATGTGCTCGGATGTGTCGGACATGGCCGCGCCTTACCGGCTCGCGGCTTGCGGTTCGTTCTGGATCAGATAGCGCAGCAAGAGGACGCCGCCGCCGAGCTCGCGCGTGCTCTCCAGCGTCATCGCGGCGATCGGCGCGCGCCGGTCGCTGTCCGCCTCGGTCGAATCGAACACGAAGGGGGCGCCTTTTGCACCGTCGATCGCGGGGCTGAGGATCAGGTTGAATTCGTCGATGAGGCCGGCACGCAGGAAGGCGCCGTTGGCGACGCCGCCGCCCTCGACCAGCAGGCGCTTCACGCCGAGCTCGCGGCTGAGAATGTCCAGCGTCAGGGCCAGGTCGATCTCGGATTTGCCGGCAAAGATGTAGGACACGCCCTCGCTGCGCAGGCCAGCGAGATGCGAATCCGGGACGTTCTCGGTCAGCACGACGACGATCGGATCACCGCCGATCTCCGTGCGTCCCCAGCCGATCTTGCCCGCTGCATCGAGCACGACGCCATAGGTCTTCGCATCGCGCCGGGCGAACCAGTTCTCGCGTGGAAATGTCGCATCCGTCGCGGCATAGGGCCCGCCCTTGGCGAACTCCGAACCTGTGACGCGGCCGATCACCCAGGCATCGCCGGCGAGCTCATCGTGGATCTTCTCGAACCAGTCCGTGCCCGCGCCTTTCGGACGCCAGCGGCTCGGATGCGTGCGCCCGTCGAGGCTGGAGTGCATCAGGCAGACGACATACGGTTTCATGCAATCCTCCGGGCAGCGCTCAGGCCGCGGGTCCACCGCGGGCGGCGCGATCATTCACGATCGCCGCCAGCGGATTGAGCTTGGGCGGCGCCATGAGCCGGAGCGTGTTGGTGTCGCGGTGATTGAACGGCGCGCCCCGCACGAACAACTCGGTCTGGATCAGATAGGTCCAGCTGCCGTCGTCGTTGAAGGTGATGTCGCAGCGGTAGGCATCGGTGCGAAAGGCCTGTTCCAGAAAATCGGTCGAGCAGATCCCGTAGGCGGTGTCGCCGCGCTTGGCCGCGACCGAGATCGCCCTGTCATCAGGCGCGGCCTTGCCCGAGGCCAGCAGCACCTGCCCGCGCGGGATCGCCAGCGTCTGCATGATCAGCCCGGTCGCCGGCTCCCACAGCCAGTAGCCGACCTGGTCGTGGAAGGTGATGTCTTCCTCGGGCGTGTTGATGTGGATGTGATAGCGCAGCCCGTACAGCAGCTGCGGCCCGTTGGCCTGCGGATCGATCGGGTCCATGCGAATGCGCTCGATGAAGGTCCGCCGCTCCGGCCCTTCCGCCTTCGGATTGATGTCGATGCCCTTGTCCGCCTGCCAGGTGCCGGCAAGACGTCGAAGCGGGCCGAGATTGGTCAGGCCGTCGGGCGAGACGTCCTCGGGTTCGGTGAAGATATCGGCGGGAATCGGGAGCATGGAGGCCTCGCGGGATTGCAGAGACCAGCCATAACACGGGCAGGCGGCGGCCTGAATTCAACTGTTGCCGGCAAGGCGCCGAAGGCATTCGAGCCATGCGATGATGCGCGTTGCATCCCGCGCCCACCTCTGGCGCTGCAGCCGGCCGGTTGACGAAGTCGTCGAGGCTGGCGCGCCCCGCGACCGCTTCAAGCCGCTTCCGACACGGATCTCGCACGCTGCTCGAGCATGCCGATCGTCGCGACCAGATTGTCGCGTCGGGCGCGAAGGTTGAGCGCGAGAAGCGGATAGGTCGGCTGAACCGGGTCGAACACCCCGGCGCGCGCCTCCTCCTCGAGAATGTCGGTATTAATCAGCCGGACGCGCCACCATAGATCGGCGATCAACGCGTCGAGCCGGAGTTCGTCAGCAGCACCAGAACGGGACACTTCCTGCATCGCTTGCCTCAACCTGAAACGGCCTCTCCGCCGAGGCCTGGACTTCGGCCCTGAATGAGCAAGCGGAGTGCCAGGACCGGCGGGGCGCGGGCGGCCGTGCGTCATCCGAACTTGCAGGGCAGCAGCCGTTCGCCAAAAGGCGCGCCTCGCCAGATCAATTGCAGGCCCGCGACGATTTCCGCCCCATAGAGGGCGTAGGGAATTTCGATCGACTTCAACCATGGGGCGACCCACTGGTTGAGAGGGGTACCGTCGATGCTGACCAGTTCGCAATCGTCGGGGATTTTCAGGCCGCATTCGAGCGCGCGCCGGTTCAGGCCATAGGCGATTTGGTCGCTCACAGAGAGAATGGCGTCGGGCGCGTCGCTGCCGACGAAAATTCGCGAGCCCGCATCGTAGCCAATTTGGAGATGCGATCGTCCGTCACCAGCGGCCTGGATAATGGCTTCGTCGGCCCAGCCGCGCTCCCGCAGCCTCGCCAAAAAGCCCGACGCGCGGTCCCGCGATGCGCTCGAGCCGAGCCGCGGAAACACGACGGCCAGGGCTCGCCGGCCGCGGTCGATGAAGTAATCAGCCACGGTCGCACCTGCTGCGCGATCATCGATGCCGACGAAGGCGCCGCTTCCGCCCGGATTGCGTCGGTTCACGAACACGGCCGGGGCGCGCGATGCCGAGAGCTCGCTCAGCCCGGGGCTGGGCACCGCCGCCACGAGGACGTAGCCGCTCACCATCTGGGCCCGCATCGCCTCGAGATATTCGTCCTGAAGCTCGGGGCGGTCGTGGGTGTCGCACAGGACCATCACGTAGCCCGCCTCGCGCAATGCCGCCTCGGTGGAGCTTGCGATGGTCGCCATCGCCGGATTGTCGAGATTGGCCGCGATCATCGCCACGAGCTGGCTTTGGCCGCGCTTGAGGGCGCGCCCCACGGGATTTGGCCGATAGCCGACCGCCTCCACCGCCTCGAGCACCCGCGCCACCGTGGCAGGAGAGGCGCGGCGCATCTCGCCATTGACGATCCGTGAGACGGTCGAAACCGACACGCCGGCCCGGGCCGCGACCGTGGCGAGAGAGACGTCCTCCGGTATCGGCCTCCAAGGCGTCTGGTCCGATGGCATGCCAGTGGTGATCCGCGTTTGTTGTCGTATCTGTTCTGAGGCCCAAGAATCACGATTTGGACCAGATTGACAGATTGGCAAACGTTTGCCAATGTCACTTTCGTGCTTGTGAGCCCGCTGACGGCCGTTCGGCCGTCGCGTGTCCGCGCCAAATCAAGACTGCGCTGAAGTTGCGAAAACGGCATCCGACCAGGGTCGGGGTGCCGATGTGGAAGGAAACGTCTGCGTTGGGTCCGCCGGAGAGCGGACCCGTTGCGCCTATTTCGCGCAAACCCGCCGAGTCTGCGCCCGTGGAGGAGACACGATCATGCGTACCGTGACGTCCCTTATCGCCGCTCTTGCGGTGTCCCTCTTGTCCGCCACCGCCTTCAGCGGACCAGCTGCGGCCGAGACGACCACGCTTCGAATGGCTTGGTACTCGGACGGAAACGAAGGCGAGGTGATGGCCGACCTGCTCCGGCGCTTCCACGAGCAGAACAAGGACATCGACGTCGTCCTCGATCAGGTGCCCTACAAGGCGATCAACGAGAATCTGCCGATGCAGCTCGCCTCCGGCCAGGGACCCGACATCGCGCGTGTCGTCGATATGGGCGGCCTGTCGCGCTACGCACTTGATCTGCGCCCCCTGCTCAAGGATCCCTCCTACTGGGAGACGAATTTCGGCCCGTTCCTCGAATGGATGCGGCCGCCGGGAGCGCCGCAGGCCATCCCGGGCTTCATGACCCAGCTCACCGTCACCGGTCCTTTCGTCAACAAGACCTTGTTCGAGCAGGCCGGCGTCGCGATGCCGGGCGAGAAGGCGACCTGGGAGGATTGGGCCAAGGCGGCCAAGGACGTCGCGAGCAAGGTCCAGGCGCCATTCCCGCTCGCGCTCGACCGCTCGGGCCACCGCTTTTATGCACTGGCGGTGTCGCAAGGCACGCAGGTGTTCGGCGCGAACGGCGAACCCGATGTCGTGGACGAGGGCTTCAAGCGCGCGGCGCAGCTCGTCTACGACTGGCACAAGTCCGGCGTGATGTCGAAGGAGCTCTGGGGTTCGGTCTCCGGCACGGCCTATCGCGGCGCCAATGACGAATTCAAGAACGCGCAGGTCGTCATGTACCTGTCGGGATCGTGGCAGATCGCTCAGTTCGCCAAGACCGTCGACAACGCTTTCGATTGGGTGGCAGTCCCCAATCCCTGCGGGACAGGCGGGTGCAGCAGCATGCCGGGCGGTGCCGGTCTCGTTGCTTTCAAGACGACGCAGCATCCCAAGGAAGTCGCGCGCGTGATGGAATATCTCGCAAGCGAACCGGTGCTGGCGGAATTCTACTCGCGCTCGCTGTTCGTGCCCGGCCACCTTGGTCTCGCCAAGAAGGGCATCGACTATCCGACCGCCAGCCCTGAAGCCGCGGCCGCGCTGAAGGTCTTCACTGCCAGCGCTGCCGCGCTTTCGCCGATCGCGTACCGCACCCAGGGCTACGGCAACAGCCGGATCATCTTCAACGCCGTCATCAGCCGGCTCGGGCAGGCGGTCTCCGGCGAAACGACGCTCGAAGACGCCTACAAGCGCATCACCGCCGACGTCGCGCAACAGATCGCCGAGCGCAACAAGAAGTGAAGGCAGCGCGTCCACGGGATCAGCGGCTCACTGCGATGTCGGACACGTCATCAGTCTCCCGACCGGAGCGCGGCAGAGGCATCGGAACGCTCGCCGAGCTCCGAAGCATCGTGACTCTGCCGGTCGAGCTCGGGATGCGTCTGTTCGACCCGCCGATGCGCTGGGTGCAGCGCATGATCGGCGCGCGACGCATGGCCTACGTCTTCCTGCTACCCAACTTCGTATTCTTCGGCCTGTTCGTGTTCCTGCCGATCGGCATCAACATCGTGTTCTCGGTGACCGGCGGCACGGCGCTGTTTCCCTCGCAGCGCCCCTATGTCGGCAGCGACCAGTTCGCCTATCTGTTCGACTGCGGCTCCTATCTGGATCCCGCGACCTGCCGCGAAGATCATTTCTGGCGCGCCGTTGCCAACACCGTAAAGTTCGTCGTGCTTCAGGTGACGGCGATGGTGCTGCTTTCGCTCGTCACCGCGCTGGTCCTCAACATGAGAATCCGTGGCCGCGGCTTCTTCCGGGCGGTATATTTCTTCCCCGTCCTCCTGTCGCCGGTGGTCGTTGCGCTGATCTGGAAGTGGATCCTGCAGCGCGACGGACTTCTCAACGCCGCCATCACGACGCTCGGCGGACAGAAGATCATCTTCTTCGTCGATCCGAGCTGGGCGATGTTCTGGGCGGTGTTCGTATCCGTGTGGGCACACATGGGCTTCTACACCCTGATCCTGCTCGCCGGCCTTCAGGCGATTCCGGCCGACCTTTACGAGGCGGCGGAAATGGACGCGACGCCGCGCTGGCGCGTGCTGACGCACATCACGCTGCCGCTGTTGTGGCCGAACATGATCGTCGTGATCGTGCTCGCGCTCATCAAGGGCGCACAGACTTTCGACGAGGTGTTCGTGCTGACCGGCGGCGGCCCTGGTACTGCGACCTTGATGGTCGTCCAGTACATCTACGAGACCGGATTTTCCAGCCAGGTGCAGAATTTCGGCCTCGCTGCCGCCGCATCGGTCGTGCTCGGCATCGTGCTTTTCGTCCTGACGCTCCTGCAATTCGCCGCCGCGCGGCGCAAAGAGATTTGAGAGGGCAGCATGCGCCTTGCCAGCTTGCTTGGTCAGCGACGCAACGGGCCCGGGCGACCGCTGCACTGGACCGACATTGCCGCCTACGCCTATCTCGCGCTCGGCGTCGTCCTGATGTTCGGCCCGGTCCTGTGGCTGGTGCTGTCATCGTTCAAGACGCAGAGCGCGCTGCTGGAATTTCCGCCGTCGCTACTGCCATTCGCGCAGGTCGAGGTGACGGTGCCCGGTCAACCGCAGAAGCTGCCGCTGTTCCGCACGAACCTACCCGACGGCTCGGTACGCGAACTGGCGCAGGTTCGACGCATCGGCCTGGTCGCCCAGATGGTCGATCCCGCCGATCCCGCCAAGCAGTTCCGCGTCGCGATCGACAAGCGCGAACCGGTGCGCCGCGTCGCATTCGCGACCGAGAACTACAGCGAGCCGCTGCAGCGCTTCGCCTTCCTGCGATTCCTTTTCAATTCGGTCTTCGTGACTGTGGTTGCCACGCTGATCACCCTGCTCATCAATTCCATGGCGGCCTACGCGCTTGCCGTCTATGCGTTCCCCGGCAAGCAGACCGCCACCCTGGCGGTCATCGGTACCCTCATGATCCCGATGACCATCATCCTCGTGCCGGTCTACCTGGTGGTGACCGAGCTTGGACTCGCCAACTCGCTTTGGGCGGTGATTCTGCCGGGAGCCGCGACACCGACAGGCGTGTTCCTGCTTCGGCAATACATGCTGACCTTGCCGAAGGATCTGATCGAGGCTGCGCGCATGGACAAGGCGTCCGAGTGGCAGATCTATTGGCGCATCGTCATGCCGTTGACCCTGCCGGCGCTGGCGGTGCTGGCGATTTTCTCGATCATGTGGCGCTGGAACGAGTTCCTGTGGCCGCTCGCGGTGCTGACCAAAACCGAGGTCTACACACTGCAGATCGCGCTCAATGCGTTTCAGGGCGAGCTCCAGACCCAGTGGCACTACCTGCTTGCGATGACGGTCGTGACGCTCGCACCGGTCGCGCTCGTCTTCGTGTTCCTCCAGCGCTTCATCACGACGGGCATCGGCTCGACGGGAATGAAATGACCGATTGGACGATCGACCATGGCTGAACTGAAACTCACGAGCGCGCGAAAATCCTTCGGCAGCATCGACGTGCTGCACGGCATCGATCTTGCGGTCAGGGATGGCGAATTCGTCGTCTTCGTCGGTCCCTCGGGCTGCGGAAAGTCGACGCTCCTGCGCCTCATCGCCGGCCTCGAAAACGTCACGAGCGGCGAGATCCATATCGACGGCGAGCGCGTCACCCATTTGCCCGCCTCCGAGCGGGGGCTCGCCATGGTGTTCCAGTCCTACGCGCTCTATCCGCATATGAGCGTGCGCAAGAACATGGGCTTTGCGCTCGAGAACATGGGCCTGAAGCCGGCGGAGATCGAGGCACGGGTCGCCCGCGCCGCGGCGATGCTGCGCCTCACGGACTATCTCGACCGCAAGCCAAAGGCGCTCTCCGGCGGCCAGCGTCAGCGCGTCGCCATCGGCAGGGCCATCGTGCGCGATCCCAAGATTTTCCTGTTCGACGAGCCGCTGTCGAACCTCGACGCAGAACTCCGTGTCGCGACGCGCAAGGAGCTAGCCAGTCTCCATGCCGGTCTCGGCGGCACGATGATCTATGTCACCCACGACCAGGTCGAAGCCATGACGCTTGCAGATCGGATCGTGGTGCTCAACGCCGGCCGGATCGAGCAGGTCGGCACGCCACTCGAGCTCTACAATCGCCCCGCCAATGCCTTCGTCGCCGGCTTCATCGGCTCCCCCCGCATGAACTTCCTGCCTGCGGTGGTGGTCTCGGATGATGGCACGCTCCGTCTCACTGTTGGCGAAGTCGAAGTTGCGTTGCCTCGCCCGGCTTCCGGCCTCGCCGCCGGAGCGAGCGTGACGCTCGGCATCCGCCCCGAGCATATCGAGATCGCGCCGGGCGACGGCATGCTCGCGGCAAAGATCGATCTGCTCGAACAGCTTGGCGGCGAGACCTTCGTTTATGCCACTGCTCCCGGGCTGCCGCAGATCACACTGCGCCAGGATGGCCAGTCGCACTTCCACCGCGGCGATGCGGTCGCGATCCGCTTCGCCCCCGATCACCTGCATATCTTCGACGCGGCTGGCGCGGCTCTCGCCCGGCCCTGATCGAACCGGAGCCCGATCTCATGAAAGCCCTGACCCACGGCCGCTTCCGTGGCCTCGACGGCAACGCCGCGCAGTTTGACCTCGCCACTGGAGCCGCGGCGGCCCCGCTCGCCAGCTTGCGCGTCGCGATTCTCGAGCGAGACATCGGCCGCGTCACCCTGCGCCGGCCGGAGGGCTATCGCCTCGATCGCGGCTGGGCGATTGCCCCGAACCGGGCCGAGCCGCCGTACGAGGGCCGACTGCGCGACGACATCTCCGGCTTTGCCAATCCGGCCGCGACATTGTCGGAGGCGGGTGGCATCGTTACGCTCGCCGCCGCGGGTCTCACCGCGCAAGTGCGGCTCGATCCGTTCGGCATAGCCTGGTTCCGCGACGGCGAGGACCAGCCATTCCTGCGCGATCGCCCGACCCAGGCTTATTTCCTGTCGCGCAAGACCGGTGCGTTGCTGCACGCGACCGAACGGCACGAAGACGAACGTCATTACGGCCTCGGCGACAAAGCCGGTCCGCTCGACCGTACCGGCCGGCGCTTTGCGATCGATGCCGTGGACCCTTGCGGCTTTGACGCCGAACTGTCCGACCCGCTCTACAAGATGCTGCCGTTCGTCATCGCCGACGGAGCCCGCGGCGCGCACGGCATCTTCTACGACAATCTCGCGCTCGGCTCGGTTGACCTCGGCAGCACCATCGACAATTACCACGGCCTGTTCCGCTTCTATCGTGCCGAGGATGGCGACCTCGACTATTACGTGCTCGCCGGCCCTGGGGTGCCCGATGTCACACGCCGGTTTTCCTGGCTCACCGGCGGACAGGCTTTCCCGCCCCGTTGGACGCTCGGCTTCGCGATGACGACCATGACCATCGCCGACGCGCCGGATGCGGACGCGCGCATCACCGCCTTCATCGAGGATTGCAGGCGCCACGGCATTCGTTGCGACAGCTTTCACTTCGGCTCCGGCTACACCTCGATCGGCAACCGTCGTTACGTCTTCAATTGGAATCGCGACAAATTCCCAGATCCCGCGGCGACGATGGCGCGTCTCAAGGCCGCCGGCATGCACCCGGTGACCAACATCAAGCCTTGCCTGCTCGACGATCACCCCCGGCTCGAGGAGGCCAAGGCGCGCGGCATTCTGGTTGAGGACGGCGAGACCGGCCAGCCTGCGATCGCGCAATTCTGGGACGGCCTCGGCTTCCATGTCGACTTTACCGATCCGGAAGGCCGGCAATGGTGGGCGGACGGCATCCGCGACGCACTGCTCGCGTTCGGCGTGACGGCAGTTTGGAACGACAACAACGAATACGAGATCTGGGACGAGGATGCGGTCTGCGACGGTGACGGCCGGCCGTTTGCACAGGCGCTGGCCAGACCCGCGCAGGCGCTCTTGATGCACAAGCTCGCTTACGAGACCCAGGCCGCGCACGCACCGGACAAGCGGCCCTATACGATCACGCGTGCCGGCGGCGCCGGCATCGCCCGCTACGGCCAAACCTGGAGCGGCGACAACGAAACCGCCTGGAAGACGCTGCGCTATAACCTGACCCAGGGCCTGAACATGAGCCTGTCGGGACTCTACAACATCGGCCACGATGTCGGCGGCTTCCATGGCGACTCGCCGGGCCCGGAACTGTTCTGCCGCTTTGTCGAGTTCTGCGCGCTGTGGCCGCGCATGGTGATGAATTCCTGGAAGGCGAGCGGCATCGTCAACACCCCCTGGATGCATCCCGAGGTGCTTCCGCAAGTTCGATCCGCCATGGACCTTCGCCACAGCCTCATTCCCTACCTCTACACTCAGATGTGGCGCGCGGCAGCCGAAGACGTACCACCAGTCCGGCCGCTGCTGTGGGATTTCGGCTTCGATGCGATTGCGGCGACCGTCGAGGACGCGTTCATGCTGGGTCCCGATCTCCTCGTCGCTCCGGTGCTTGATCAGGGCGCGACGACGCGCGAGGTCTATCTGCCCGCCCATGCCGGCGGTTGGTACGACTGGCATGACGGAGCGTCATATGAGGGCGGCCGCACCATCACCGTGGCAGCGCCTCTCGGTCGGCTCCCCGTCTTTGCGCGCGCCGGCGCGATCGTTCCAGTCGAGGACGAAGCCGGGCTGACCGCGATTGCGTTCGGGACGCCCGAACACGGTGGCTCGGGCCTGCTCTATGTCGACGATGGCGAGACGGCGGATTGGCGCAAGACAGGCACGACAATCGAATTCCGCTTGCGCCGCGATGATCTCGGCTTCGTTCTCGACGCCAGCGGAGGAGAATTGCCCATCCGCGTCCGCGGCGTCGGCGTGCCGAATCTGCGCCTTGCCGGCTCGTCCGACTGAGGGGCGTGTCACCGCGAGGACCGGTCCTGACTGGCAAGACCCGCCCGCGAATTCACACTCCTCCGGAAGTTCGAATCGGCTGCAGCTCCCAGCCTGCATTCATCGCAACGTTCGAATCGTAGTTCGACTCGGACTGTCGTGAGGCGGCTTGGGGGAGGATGGCGAAGAAACGACGAAGACGATTGCAACGTCCGGCTGTTACCGGCTCGCTCTGTTGCGAGAAGTGTCGCACGCGCAAAACGCTACGCCAGAGAGGAGAAGTCATTTATGGTCCCTCAAAGCTAAGGCCCGCATGCGGGACAGAAGCACGTAGCATTGCGAACTTAGTTGAGAGGTAGCCCTGTCGCGCGGCCAAATTTTGAGATCTCCCAATCGTCCGAGCAGAGCAACGTCGAAGAGCACGACGCTCGTACCGACGCCTCAGCAATATTGTCGATCGATCTGATCGGTTGCATATCGATTTATTCACAACTCTCTATCTTGAGCATTGAAGAAACTCTTCATCATTCCGTGATGGCAGCGTGAGCATTCCGAATCCTTCGACAAGTGTGATCCATCACACGGAAGTATGCGCCGATGAGTCCTATCGTCCAACCATCGAACGCAATCACGCGGTTCGAATTGACCAGAAAGGATCACTCCCATGTTTCGCTCCATCCTCATCGTCTCCGCCGCCGTCCTCTCGCTCACTGCTTCGAGCGCGTTTGCGGGCAACTCCTCTTCGATCGTGCAGAACGGCAACGGCAACGCCGCCGAGACCTTCCAGAGGGGCCGCAACAACGACAGCCAGGTCATTCAGTTCGGTAACGGCAACGGCGCCGGCATCCATCAGGTCGGTCGCAACAACAACGCCGGCATCGGCCAGAACGGCGACGGCAACTACGGTGGGGTTTGGCAGCGCAGCCGCCACTGATCCGCTGATCTCATCGCGCGGAAAGGAACCGTGACGGCCCGTCCTCACATTCCTTTCCGCGTCGCGAACCCTCGAAGGGAGAAACCCGATGAAAAAGCTTCTGTTCGTCACCAGCGCTGCGCTGGTGCTGATCTCCGCTCCTGCTTTCGCCGGCGGTGTCACGGCATGCGTGCACGCCAGGACGCAGATCGGTAACGGCGCCAGCGATAACGTCAGCCAGAACTGCCAATATAACATGAATGGCCAGGTGCAGGCCGGCAACGGAATGTCAGCCGGCGCGCGGCAATCCGGGACCAGCAACACGTCGAGCCAGCTTCAGCTCGGCAACGGCAACTCGACCGGCCTCAGCCAACGTGGCCGTGACAACAGCGCCGGCGCCATGCAGGTTGGAAACGGCAATCGCGTCAACGTTCGTCAATGGTAAGACGTCGGCTCGCAAAGGTCGGAGCCGGACCGCGGTTGGGCGAGCCCCCTCGTCCAACGCGCGTTTCAT
This sequence comes from Bradyrhizobium agreste, assembly GCF_016031625.1. Lineage (GTDB taxonomy): Bacteria > Pseudomonadota > Alphaproteobacteria > Rhizobiales > Xanthobacteraceae > Bradyrhizobium > Bradyrhizobium agreste. Next base: position 245,945 of record NZ_JACCHP010000007.1, read on the forward strand.
GACAGGAGAAACAGATGAAGCGGATCCAATGGCCGGCTTTCGTGGTCGCTGCAAGCCTGATGGCCGCTCTCGCGAGCGCGTCATTGCGAGCCGAGACGACTTCGGTGAATAACGGCAGCAACTCGGCGAACATCACCCAGAGCGGAGATCCGGCGAAGACGGACAAGCGGGTGGACACCCGCCCTGGCTACACGCATATCGAGCAGCGCAACGGCGGCAACTCGGCGACGATCATCCAGCGCTCGAAGCCCGGCTCGCCTAATGGCACCGACACCGAAGGTGGCAACACCCCGAATGGACCGACGGCGCCAGATGGAACCGAGAGCGATGACGAGCGTGGACCCGCGCTCACCGACTCAGATGTCTACCGGCAGGTCCGCAAGGGTGCTTCGCCGCAATCACAGCAGACTTTGGATAATCTGATGAAATCGCTGGGTTTGCAGAAGAAGATGTAAGTCTGCAGCGGCGCCGGCCAGAGTCATCGCCATTGGAACCGCGCAGGCCTGATCGCCCGCGCGGGTTCTCGCGTCAATCGTCGCCTGTATCGAAAGATATCAGCAAGCTGTCACCCCGCTGCAACAGGCAGCCCGGTCCCACTGAGCTAATGTGCCCATCGTCGGCGGATTCAAGCGCGTTCCTTTCAGGCGGGGCAAGGTGGGGCGATGAAGAGCAAATCGGCTGGCAAGGCATTGTCCGGACAATGGTGGTGTGGCTACGCGCTCGCGGTGGCCGCCATTGTGCTCGCTGAATCGGCGAGCGCCCAGACTGGTTTCATCGATACCACCGGCTACGGCTTTGTATCCTTGGACGGGCCGATCGTCGTGAACCAGGCGTTCGGACCCGGGCAGAACATTGCGGGCATCGTTCAGCTGGCGCCGAATCCGTTGGCGACGGTCACGCAGACCGGTTTTTACAACCGTACCGCGATCATCCAGGTTGATGCAACAAATACCGCCGCGATCACCCAGGCCGGCGATTTCAGCCATGCCTATGTCATCCAGATCGGCCCGACCAATGCCTCTGCGGTCGCGCAGACCGGCAACAGTTCATCGGCGATCGTGATCCAGCTCGCGGCCTCCCCGATCGCGGCGCTCGGAACCGGCTATCTCCAGCGCGTGGCGTCAAACCTTCTATTCGCGCCGGAGACCGCGGCGGCGCTGCCGAGCATGGCCCAGCTCAGCGGCCAGGATTTTTCCCGTGACCTGTTTTCGCAGCTCGACACCGGCCGCGGACAAGCCTGCCTCGATCAGGCGCCCGCTGCGCCAGCGCCGCTGGTCACCAAGGCTCCCGTCGTCAAGGCACCGCCGATCGCAAATCCTTGTCGGATCGCGCTGTTCGTTCAAGGGAATTACCATCACGGCGACCGCGCCGACGCATTCGGCTCGACCAAGTACAGCTATGATTCCGGCGGCGTGCTGGCCGGAGCAAAGTTCTACATCACGCCGAACGTCACCATCGGTCCAACCTTCGGCTACACCCGCACGGCCGCCGATTTCAGGCAGGGACTTGGCTCGACGGACCTCGACTCCTACCATCTCGGTGGTTTTTTCGCCTACGACACCAGCGCGCTGTTCGTGCACGCGGTTGCAGCTTATGGCTGGAATCGATTTGACGTTTCGCGCACCGGATTTGGCGCGCCGATCACCCCAAGGACCGATGGAAACACAAGCGTCGCCGCGATCAAAGCCGGGTACCTTTTTGACGTGGGCCTCGGGCGTCTGGGCCCGATCGGCGGCTTCACCTATTCGCACACCCGTGTGGACGGCTATTCGGAGACCGGCGATCCATTCCTGACCCAGATGGTCGCAGGCCAGTCGCTACAATCAGCCGTAGTCAGCGGCGGAATTCGCTTCCAACCTCGTATCGCCGCCTTCGGTGCACGGGCCGACAGCTTCGTCGACGTCACCGTGGAGAAGGACCTGCGCGATGCGACGCGGGTGTTGCAGACGACGTTCACTCTGGCACCGGGCGTGCCGATCTTCACGCCGGTGCGGCCGTTCAACGACACCTATGTCCGGATCGCCGGCGGCATCGGCTACGACGTCAGTCCAAATGCGCGGCTCACCGTTTCGGCCGAGGGACTGGTCGCCAGTCGCGGCGCGAACAGCGTTGGAGTGAACGCCGGATTGCGCTTCGGCTTCTGACGGAGCGCGAGCTCGGCGCATGGTCCGAGCCGATCAGCCTGCTCGACCGGCGAGATCAGTCCTCCGAGCGGCGCGGTCCTTCGGCAATTCAGGCGAGGGAGGTTCACCTACTCAGCTTGCTACTCTTGGCCGCAAGGGCTGCAGTGGCGGGTCATGATGACGACTGAGGCATTCAGCTCACGCCACCCGCCGTTTCCGGCGCGCCGTGGGGGCTTGCCAGGAGAGATTTGCGAGCGGCACGGGCTTGCTGAAGTGAAATCCCTGGCCGAGCGGGATGCCGAGTGATTGGAGCAGTCTGACCTGTTCGGAGGACTCGACCCCCTCGGCGACGATCGACAGCTTCAGCGTCTTTGCGAGCTGCACGATGGATTTCAGCACGGCGACGGTCTCGCTGCGATCGATCCTGTCGATGAAGGATTTGTCGATCTTGACCTTGTCGAAAGGAAAGGCCGTCAAATAGGACAAGGACGAGTATCCGACACCGAAATCGTCGAGCGCAATGGAGACGCCGAGCGCCTTGAGGCGCTGCAGCGTCCTGAGGTTCTCCTCGGTGTCGGCGAGAAATACGCTCTCGGTGATCTCGAGCTCGAGCCGGGTTTGCGGAAGCCCACTCTGCGTCAACGCAAAGGTCACGGTGTCGACGAGATTGGCGCTGGCAAATTGCAGGGCGGAGAGATTGACAGCGACCTTGACGTCGGCCGGCATGCTCATCGCATCGCGACAGGCTTTGGCGAGCACCTGATAGCCGAGCTCGACGATCAGTCCCCCCGCCTCCGCAACCGCAATGAACTCCGCCGGAGGGATGTAGCCCCTGGTGGGGTGATGCCAGCGCGCCAGAGCCTCGACCGATTTTACCCGACCGGCGCCAAGCTCGATCACAGGCTGATAAAACAGCTCGATCTCCTCGCGCCAGACCGCTTCACGCAGCTCGATCTCGAGCACGTTGCGCTGATCCGCTTCCGCCTTGAACTCCGCTGAATAGACGTGGAAGCAGCTTCGGCCGGCATTCTTCGACCTGTAGAGTGCAAGATCGGCGTTGCGAAGGATCTCGTCGACCCGCGTGCCGTGCTCGGGCACGAGCGCAAGGCCAATGCTACAGCCGATCACGACGGGATGGCCATCGATGTGATAGGGCTCGGCAATAGCCTGGATCAGCCGCGCGGCCAGGCTTGCAGCGCCGTCGCGCATCGCCGCCCGGCCGGGTGCCACGATCACGGCAAACTCGTCGCCGCCGATTCGCGCCGCCGTATCGGTATCGCGGATCTGCGCCCTGATCCGGTCGGCGACCTGCGTCAGCAACGCATCGCCGCATTGATGGCCGAGCGCATCATTGACCGACTTGAACTTGTCGAGATCGAGCAGGAGTACGGCGAACGCGGGCTCCAGCCGGCGCGAGCGGGCCAGCGCCTCGTCGAGGCGCTCCTTGAACAGGTTGCGATTGGCAAGGCCGGTCAGGCTATCGTAATGCGCGAGCCGCTCGATGCGGTCCGCCGACGCCTTGCGCTCGGTGATGTCCTCGTGCGTGGCAACCCAGCCGCCGCCCTCGCGCCGGCCGTAGGAGATGTAGGCGACCCGTCCATCCGGAAACTGCACGGTGTTCGAGATCTGCTCCGACTGAGCGAGCCGGCTCTTCAAATCGACGAGGTACGTCTCGACGTCGAGCACGGCGGTCTGCTTCGCGAACACCTCCCGGAAGTCCATGCCGATCCGGATCTCTTCCGGCACGAGGTCATAAAGTTCGAGCCATTGCCGGTTGAACGCAATCAGGCGGTCATTGCCGTCGAACATGCTCAAGCCCTGGGGAAGGTTCCTGAGCGCATCCTCGAACTTGCTGGCGAAATCGCGCCGCTCGCGGTGGGCGCGATCCAGCGCCTGCTGCCGTCGCCAATGGAATGTCGTCGCGACGAGGATGATGAACGTAAGCAGCAGCGCGCCGCCGAGATAGATCTTCTGCCTGAAGGCGGAGCGGGAATAAATCTCCTGCTCCGAAATGCCGACAGTGAAGATGAGAGGAAACGCGCGCGACCTGCGCGCCGTGATCAGTCGGTCGCTGCGGTTCGGTCGGTTCTCATTCCAATATTGCGCATAGAAGCCGTCGCCCAGTTCGCCCTCGACGCGGCCCGGCGCGCTTTGTCCCAGCACGGAACCCTGGTCCACGCCCCGGGCGGCGAGCACGACGTGGTTCGCATTCCTGAGCACCAGCGTTCCTCCGACGCCGAGCTTTGCGGTGTCGTAGAACCTGCCGACGACGTCGACGCTGATCGAGCCGACAACCACGCCGACCGGATTGCCGGCGAAGTCGAACAGCTTTCTCGCGAGCTGTATCGTCCACTTTTTCGACGCGCGGCCCAGCACCGGCTTCGCCACGTAAAGGCGATCGTCGGCCTGCGACATGGTGTGAATGAAGTGCTCGCGATCACCGAGATAGAGCGGCGGACCGGAATAGCCGGCCGTCGTCTCGATCATGTACCCGTCCGATCCGATCAGTGCGAACTGGACCACGTCGCCGGTGGCGATGCGGGCCTTGTCGGACCAGAACTTCAGGCTGAAGGCCTGCGGATCCTGGGCGTAGAGTGCCCGTACCACCAGCAACGACTGATCCACGCGCTCGAAGATGCGCTCGGTGTTCTCCTCGAATAATTCGGCGACGCTGTTGCCGTGCGACCGCGCTTGCTGGATCGCATCCATCCGCTCAGAGGCGGTGATTGCGAAATAGCCGATCCAGACCAGGGGCAGAAAGAACAATGCGATCTGCAGCGGGCCATTCCGCAAGATCGCTCTTCCGGCTTTGCGGACTGCCCCTGCGGGAATCACGACGCGCACCCCCGCTTCGGCCGCCAGGGCAGAACTGCGCTCGCCCGCAGGATTGGCATCGCCTTGTCTCCGCCTCGACTTGCACAGGGACACCCGCCGCCATAGGCGGGCGCTGTTCATGGCGCAAACCTAGGGGAAACAGCCTTAAGTTTCTGTTTGGACGTAGCTCAATTCTTTAGCTCAATGCATCCGTATCATCACGGAGACCGGCCGGTTTTGAGCAATCAAGCACATCGGGATGTCGAGAGCGGCGCATTTTAACCATCTTTGGACCGCATTTCACATCGCGCGCGCAACAACGATCGTGCCGGACAGGATGAGGAGCGCGCCTGCCGCATAACTCAGTCGTTGGCCGAACGGCAGCAGTTTCTCGCCGGCGACATAGAGCGCGATGCCGATGATCCAGGCCAGGTTCATCACCCCGCCGACGAACAGCAATGCCATCAGAAACCAGCAGCAGCCGACGCAGTAGCTGCCGTGGCGAAGTCCCATCCGGAATGCGCCGCGCGTGCCGGGCCGCCAATATCGGCTGAGAAACAACAGCGGGCTCTCGCAATAGCGCAGGCAGGCCTGTTTGAGCGGCGTGAACTGATAAAGCCCAGCTGCAATCAGAACGCCGCCGCCCAGAATCGCGCTGGTGCTCGCCATTGCCATCGACAGCAACCCGAAGCGTTCGAACGCTCCTTGCACCAGGACAGCAGCGAGACTGAACCCGGCCCACGTCACGAGATAGCCGGCGAGAAAGATCCAGGTATCGATTGCGGCGCGGGAGGCAGTCTCCTGCTTGCGCTTGACTGTCGCATACAAGAGAACGGTGGGCACCGCGCTCGGCGCCATCATCGCGATCATCATCACCCACCACATCACGAACAGCAGCGCGCCATAGAATGGCGTCCACGGCATCGGCGCCATGTCCGGCATGTCGGCCATCATCTCGGTATCCATGCCGGCGCCCGCAACGAGATAGGCCCAGGCGAGCGCCACCACTGCGGCGGTCCCGATCGCGACGATCAGCCGGTCGCGGTGGAGCAAGTGTTCGAGTATCGAGCGCCCCTGCATCGATTTGTCCGTAGCGATGAGGAGCTGACACCGAGATCTTATGCCGGTGTCAGCGCCCCATCATGCCGCAACGCCCGTGGGCGTCTGCACGACATTGGCGAGCGAGCTATGCGTACCGCGGGTCTCGAACGGGATCGCGCCGGTCGAGCGGATGTTGGCGGATGCGACCTCGGCCGCCCGATGTTCGAACCCCTCGGGCATGACCACCTGGATGCGGTGCGGATCACCGGTCACCGGATTCTTGATCGGCTCGACATCGGTCTCGAGCACGCCCTTGGCGACGAGTCTTGCGACGCGTCCATCTTTGTCGAAGGAGAACTCGAACGGCGCAAACACCGGATCATGGATCTTGGTAACGATCATGCTGACGATCTGGAAAAGCGTGCCTTCGGCCGAATGCTTGCCGGAAAAGATATCGAACAACGCCTGACGCTGCTCCTCCGTGGCGCGTTCATCGATGATGGGCTGGATCGTCCCGTTGCCCTCGTGCAGCGGACCAGGGAAATCGACCGTGATCGCAAAGCAGAGACCATCGAGCCTGGTCCCTTCGAAATGCCCCTTGGCGATCCGCATGGCGACCAATCCCTTGCAATAGCCTTGGGTCGGCCGTGCGTTGAAATCACAGGGGCAGCCAAACGCGCAGGTGCAGTTCTTCATCCATTCGCCTTCGAGACGCCAGTCCGATGCAGCCATGGCACATCTCCTGATGTGAGCGGGGACGCGGCAGCCGTTGACGAATTTGTTCAGCGTTCTTGTTGAGGCAATACGAAAGGGCGCGAGCGGGATCGAGGTCCGATCAGAAGGCCGGCATCGCAGAAAAAGTATGGTGGCAAGCTGCCGTCTACCGTCCGAGGATCATATCAGCGGGCGCCGGCCACGTATAGCGAATGAGGGTAGTGCCTCAGGGGGGCAGCCACACCTCGGGGATGTCCCGGCTCTGGCGCCCGGCCCACAGCATCGTCCGAGACCAGCACCAGATGCGGGCGCCGCGCCAGACAGATGCGATGGGCGCCGCGCGGTTCGAACGTCCAAGACCCGTTTCCGCTCCGATTGAATCGGAACCGGGTTCTAGATCCTTGCCTTGCGCATTGTCTTCGCGCGAACCGGTGTCCACTTCGCCGGAAAACGCTCCGATTGCGGCCTTCGAGGGTAAGGCCTATGCTGAAGTTCGGCAATCACGCGGCCGCCCATCGTGCGGCGGGGCAGCCTAACGATGGATGGCTCACACACCCATCTGAAAGGCTACACCATGACCATTGCCCCCACATTGCACCGGTATCTGGCTGCCGAAAACATCGAGTATGTCGAGATTCCGCACACTTTTACCATGTCATCCGCGCGCACGGCGCAGGCCTGTCACGTCTCGGGCGATCACCTCGCCAAGGCCGTCGTGCTGCGGCATGACGGCGGCTACATGCTTGCGGTCGTGCCGGCATCGCACCATCTCAACCTGCCGGACCTGCAGGAGAGGCTTGGCGAGGATCTCGCCATGGCCAACGAAAGCGAGATCAACCGGCTGTTCGCGGACTGCGCGCCCGGAGCCGTTCCGGCGGTCGGCCGGTGCTACGGCCTCGATCTCATCGTCGACGACAGCATCCAGGCCCAGCCCGAGGTCTACATCGAAGCCGGCGATCACGAGACGCTGCTTCAGCTCACTCATGCCCAGTTCGCGCGCCTGACGGCCAGTGCACCGCATGGACGCTTCAGTGTGCACGACTGACGCGGCATGACAGCAGGATGATTCCAGGCACGCCCGTCGCGGCGACGCGTGCGGTTGCGCCCGTTTCGTTGTATAGTCACATCGCGGGGGCTGCGTTCGCAAGGGAGGTCCTCCATGAAAGTCAGGGACGTGATGCACAAGGGCGTCGATTGGGTCAGCCCCGACACCCCGATCACCGAGATCGCGAAGTTGATGCGGGGGCACGACATTGGCTGCATTCCGATCGGCGAAGACGACCATTTGATCGGGATGGTGACTGATCGCGACATCGTCTGCAAAGGCCTTGCGCGCAAGGACTTCGAGGCCGCGCGCATGACCGCACGGGACGTGATGACCGAAGGCATCCATTGCTGCCGGGAAGACGACGATCTGGCGAAAGCCGTGCATCACATGGAGACGCTGAAGATCCGCAGGCTGCCGGTGATCAACAAGAGCAAGCGGATGGTCGGCATGATCAGCCTGGGCGATGTCGGGCAATCCGCGCCCGCGGATCTGTTGACGCAGTGCGTCAAGGGCGTGTCGGCCCACCATTGAGGCAACGTCGGCTCGATCTTGATCTTCGCCGGATCGCTCGCAGACTCCCGCGGCCGCGGAGTTCTCGCGAGCGTGCATCGAGTGCAGTGCAGTGTGACCGCAGTTCGGCTTCGCCCCAGTCGGCGGCGAGCGCGTTTTGATGGGAGCAGGTATCGAACGAGGAGAGGAGGTGGCGCGTCGCCCCCCTGCTCTTTCAGGATTCCGATATCTGCTCTTCCGAAAGGCGGCCACGCCGTGGTCCGGTCCTGGTGCGGTGCGTCATCACCCGTAGTCCCGCGTCGAAGAGTCGCATCAATCCGAACATTCTTGCCAAAGCCCAGCGCAGGACTTTGACTTGTTCCAACAAAAAGGAGCTGATCCGCAAGGGATCGCTCTTCCAAGGGGAGGGAGGCAGCCATGACCAAATCAAACAAGAGCAGAACTTCGAGTCGCCGCGGCTTTCTCAAGGTCGCTGCTGCGGGAGCCGCCGCGACGGTGGCGGCGCCGAACGTCGTCAGCGCCCAGGGGCCGATCAGCATGCGCTGGCAAAGCACCTGGCCGTCAAAGGACATTTTCCACGAATACGCCCTCGACTACGCCAAGAAGGTCAACGACATGACCGGCGGCGAGCTCAAGATCGAAGTGCTGCCGGCAGGCGCTGTCGTGCCCGCCTTCGGCCTGCTCGATGCCGTGTCCAAGGGCGTGCTCGACGGCGGCCACGGCGTGCTGGTCTATCACTACGGCAAGCAGACCGCGCTGGCGCTCTGGGGCTCGGGCCCGGGCTTTGCGATGGACGCCAATATGCTGCTGGCCTGGCACCGCTACGGTGGCGGCAAGGAGCTGCTCGAAAAGCTCTATGCGTCGATCGGCGCCAACGTCGTCTCGTTCCCCTACGGGCCGATGCCGACCCAGCCTTTCGGCTGGTTCAAAAAGCCGATCACCAAGCCCGAGGATATCAAGGGCCTGAAATTCCGCACCGTCGGAATCTCCATCGACGTGTATGCGGGGATGGGCGCAGCCGTGAACGCGCTGCCCGGCGGCGAAATCGTAGCTGCCATGGACCGCGGCCTCTTGGACGCGGCGGAGTTCAACAATGCCACCTCCGACCGCGTGCTCGGCTTCCCCGACGTATCCAAGGTCTGCATGCTGCAGAGCTATCATCAGAACGCCGAGCAGCTCGAGATCACGTTCAACAAGGACAAGTACAACGCGCTCCCGGAGAAGATGAAGGCGATCATCGCCAACGCGGTGGACGCAGCCTCGGCAGATATGTCCTGGAAGGCGATCGACCGCTATTCCAAGGACTATGTGGAGCTGCAGACCAAAGACAACGTCAAGTTCTACAAGACGCCCGATGCAATCCTGAAGCTGCAGCTCGAGATCTACGACGACGTGGTCAAGAAGAAGGCGGCGGAGAATCCGCTGTTCAAGGAGATCGTGCAGTCGCAGATCGCGTTCGCCAGGCGTGCGACGCAATGGGAGCAGGATACGGTGGTGAACCGCCGCATGGCCTACGACCACTATTTTGGGCCCAACGCCGCGGCCAAGAAGCTCTGATGCCGAAATAAACCCGGCAAGGCACCGTCCGGACCATCCTCCGGACGGTGCCTTGTGTTATGTTGGGATGGTTTTTATGCCGAACCGTATCACATGAGCGTCCAGAGTTTACTGTACAAGATCGACGGCATCTCGACCTGGGTCGGCAAGGCGACCGCCTGGCTGATGATCGTCCTGATGAGCGTCGTCTGCATCGAAGTGTTCAAGCGCTACGCCGCGAACATGCCGACGGCATGGATCTTCGACGCCGAGAACATGCTGTATGGATCGCTGTTCATGCTGGCCGGCGCCTATACGCTGGCGCAGAACGCCCATGTCCGCGGCGATTTCCTGTACTCCTCGATGCGCCCGCGCACGCAGGCCGCGCTCGACCTCGTTCTTTACTTCGTGTTCTTCATTCCGGGCATCGCCGCGCTGATCTATGCAGGCTATTTCTACGCCGCGGATTCTTGGCACATCAACGAGCATTCCAACGTCACGGCGGAGGGCCCACCGGTCTACCATTTCAAGACCGTCATCCCGATCGCGGGCGCGCTGATCATGCTGCAGGGGATCGGCGAGATCATCCGCTGCATCGTGTGCCTGAAGACCGGCGAATGGCCGGGCCGTCTTGCCGACGTCGCCGAGACCGACGTCATCGGGGAGCAACTCGCGCACTCTGAATTCGTGGACGAGGAATCGCGCAAGCTCGCCATCGAGGGCGCGGCGCGCATCGATGAAATGGCGCGGCAGCGCGGCATGGGCGGGGACCTGAACACATGAGCGATCCCGCGCTCGGCCTGTTGATGCTGACGCTCATCGTCGTCGTCATCATGATGGGCTTTGCCACGGCGTTTACGCTGATGGGCCTTGGCATGTTCTTCGGCTTCATCGCCTTCTATGACCCATCGCAGAACTGGACGCACAACAAGGTCTTCGAGCTGATGGTCCAGCGCACCTACGGCGCGATGACCAACGACGTATTGATCTCGATCCCGTTGTTCGTGCTGATGGGCTACGTGATGGAGCGCGGAGCGCTGGTCGACAAGATGTTCTATTCGATCCAGCTCGCCTTCCGCCGCCTGCCCGCTTCGCTGGCGGTCGCAACCCTGATCGTCTGCACCTTCTGGGGCATCGCCTCCGGCCTCGTCGGCGCGGTGGTGGTGCTGATGGGCGTGATCGCCTTCAGCCCGATGCTGCGCGCCGGCTATGACGTGAAGCTCGCCTCCGGAGTCATCACCGCTGGCGGCACGCTCGGCATCCTGATCCCACCCTCGGTGATGATCATCGTCTATGCCGCGGTCGCCGGCCAGTCGGTGGTCAAGCTCTATGCGGCGGCGATGCTTCCCGGCTTCTTCCTGGCGTTCCTCTATCTCGTCTACATCGTCGGCTGGGCGATGATCAATCCGAAGATCGCCCCGCCGCTGCCGGAGGAACAGACCCGCGTCAACGTGCCCGAATGGATCAGGAATTTCGCGACGCTGTATTCGCCGAACCTGTTCGTCGGCCTGTTCAAGGCGCTGCTCTCGCCTGCAAAGGCGAAGATGCTCCAGATCGACGGCAAGCCGATGGGCTATGGCGCGATCGTGCAGAACTTCCTCATATCGCTGGTGCCGTTCCTGCTGACTGCGGGTACGCTCGCGACGGTCTGGTGGTATGTCGTCATCCACCAGCAGCCCGGCGCCGCGAGCGAAGCCATCGAAGGCCTGCAGCAGCTCGGCAGCGCGGTCGAGCCGAAGGAGCTGTCGCCCGCCGAAAAGGGTCCCGACGCCCAGTTCTACATCTGGTTCGCGATATCAGCCGCCGTGATGGCGGCGTGGACGGTGCGCTCCTACTTGCGCATGGACGGCGAACGCTTCGAGGTGTTGAAGCTCCTGACGTCGTCGGTGATGCCGCTCGGCATCCTCACCGTCGTGGTGCTGGGGGTGATCTTGTTCGGCATCACCACCGCGACCGAATCAGCCGGCGTCGGCGCCGCCGGCGCCTTCATCCTCGCCTTCCACGCCCGCACGCTCAACTGGACGCGCACCAAGGAAGCGGTGTTCCTGACCGCCAAGACCACCGCAATGGTGTGCTGGCTGTTCGTCGGCTCGGCGCTGTTCTCGGCGGTGTTCGCCATCCTCGGCGGTCAGGCGCTGCTGGAAAGCTGGGTGCTGTCGCTCAACATGACGCCGCTGCAGTTCATGATCTTGTCGCAGGCGATCATCTTCCTGTTGGGCTGGCCGCTCGAATGGACCGAGATTATCATCATCTTCGTGCCGATCTTCCTGCCGATGCTGAAGCACTTCAACATCGATCCGATCCTCTGGGGCACGCTGGTGTTCGTGAACTTGCAGGCCGCGTTCCTGTCGCCGCCGGTCGCGATGTCGGCGTTCTATCTCAAGGGCGTCGCCCCGAAGCACGTCACGCTGAACCAGATCTTCGCCGGCATGATGCCCTACATGCTGATCGTGATCCTGTGCATGGTGATCATGTATCTCTGGCCGGGCATGACGCTGTGGTTGCCGAACTATCTGTACGCGAGTTGAGGCGCAGCGGCGACGCACAGAGCTATTCGGGAAATGGTGCCCAGGGGCGGAATCGAACCACCGACACTGCGATTTTCAGTCGCATGCTCTACCAACTGAGCTACCTGGGCGTGCTCCAAGAGAGGGGCCAAAGCCCATCGAGCGGGCGGTTTATAGTGGGCCGAGGGCGGCCTGTCCACCCGGCTTCGCCAAGTGGCTGCGCCGGGCGCGGCCCTGCTGTGCACAAGATGGGCGGGCTGGCCGTGGCGGCCGCTTAGCCTCTCAGCGAGGCCATTAACGCCTTGATAAGGCGCGACTATTCCACGTCGTCGGTCTCGTCGTCGCGGCCGGGGATGACGTAGGAGCCCTTCAGCCAGCGGTTCAGATCGACGTCGCGGCAGCGCGAGGAGCAGAACGGACGGGTGGCCTGCGTCTGCGGCTTGCCGCAGATCGGGCAGGTTTTGAGCGGCCCGGTGGGCTTGTTGACCTTGTCGTCCATGGATGTCGACAGCTTACACGGGGTGACGGGGTTCAAGCGCCTGCCAGGAAACGGGTTCCTGGTGCAGCCGCACATGCGCCGCGGCGCGGACCCCGCGGGGCCATTCTACTGTGCATGGGGTTGTTTTCGAGGTTTTTTGTCGGCGCGGCCTTGGGGCTCACACGGCGGTGGTATTGAGCCAGCCGAAGCGGATCGGAAAGCCCTCGCCGCCGAGCAGCGTCGTGGTCTCGTAGAGCGGCAGGCCGACGACATTGGTGTAGGACCCGACCATCTTGACCACGAAGGATCCGGCGATGCCCTGCACGGCGTAGCCGCCGGCTTTGCCGCGCCATTCGCCCGAGCCGATATAGGCTTGGATATCGTCCTCGGAGAGGCGCTTGAAACGCACGCGGGTCTCGACCAGGCGCTGGCGGAAGGCCTCGCGCGGCGTGACCAGACAGATCGCGGTGTAGACGCGGTGGTTGCGGCCGGAGAGCAGACGCAGGCACTGCGCGGCCTCGTCGACCAGGTTGGCCTTGGGCAGGATGCGGCGGCCGACCGCCACCACCGTGTCCGCGGCGAGGATGAAGGCGCCGCGCAGCTCGTCGTCGAGCTGCACCGACTTCAGCGCAGCGTCGGCCTTGACCCTGGCCAGCCGGTTGGCGCAGGCGCGCGGCAGCTCGCCCCGCTTCGGCGTCTCGTCGACATCGGCCGGCCGGAGCGCATCCGGCTCGATGCCGGCCTGGTTGAGCAGCGACAGCCGACGCGGCGAGCCGGAGGCAAGTACGAATTTGGGGCGGCCAAGCATCAGGTGATTTGGGGGATGAGGCAGGGTGAATTGCGCGCGGAACCTATCGGAAGGGGGCCGGTTTAACAACCCGGGAACCGGAGTTTGGTGATTCGAGGTGCTCGCCATGGCTGTGCCTGCTCTCTGTGACGCGGGTGTTACGGCCGGTCTCGTGTCCCGGACGCGGCGGGGCGTGAAATGCTGCGACGCTGAGCCGGGACCCACGGTCTTGCACATGCGGTGAGATGGGCCCCGGCTCTGCAGCGCATCGCGAAGACGCGCTGCACTGCGTCCGGGGCACGAGATCACCCGCTCGCCGCGCCGACCTTGGCGAAGCGCCGCCGGATGCGCATCAGGAGCTGATCGCAGACATCGCGATAGGCAGCGAGCTTCTGGTCGCGGCTGCCTTCGATGGTGGTGGGATCCTGCGTCGGCCAGTATTCGACTTCGGCCGCGAGCGTTCGCGTCAGCTCCAGCGCCTTGTGATGCGCCTCGGGCGAGAGCGTGATGATGAGGTCGAAATTCAGTCCCTCCCAATCCTCCAGCTCCTCGAAGGTCTGCGGCTTGTGGCCGGAAATGTCCTGGCCGAGCTCGCCCATCACGGCGACCGCGAAGGGATCGAGCTCGCCCTTCCGGGTGCCGGCCGACTTCACGTAGAGGCCTTGCGGAAACATGTGCTGCAATAGGCTCTCGGCCATCGGCGAGCGCACGCTGTTCATCGCACAGGCGAACAGCACCGATTGCGGATCGCGTGCGCGTGAGGGCGCAGCCATCGCTTATGCTCTTTTGTTTTTGCGCATGATCCGATCCGAAAACCGGTTCCCACTTTTCGGGATCATGCGCGATCAGCCTTTCCAGTGCAGGACGGTAATGAGCGTGAACAGCCGGCGCGAGGTCTCGAAGTCGACCCGCACCTTGCCTTTCAGCCGCTCCTGGAGCGTGCGCGATCCCTCGTCGTGGATGCCGCGGCGGCCCATGTCGATGGCCTCGATCTTGTCCGGGGTCGCGGTGCGGATCGCCTGGTAATAGCTGTCGCAGATCATGAAATAGTCTTTCACGATCCGCCGGAACGGCGTCAGCGACAACAGATGCGCGACGACAGGCGTACCATCCTCGCGGCGGATGTCGAACATCAACCGGTTGCCGGTGATGCCGATATGCAGCGTGAACGGGCCGTTTCCTTCCGCACCCTCGGGCGCGAACAGATTCTGCTCGATCAGATCGTAGATCGCGATCGCCCGCTCATGCTCGATGTCGGGCCCGGAACGGCCGATCGAGTCCTCGTCGAGCGTGACGCCGACGATACGATTGGTCGAGTCGTCCTGTTCGGGCGGCTTTGTCATGACAGATTGAGGCGCAATCCAATCGAGCGCGAGTGGGCGTCCAGACCCTCCGCCTTGCCGAGCGTCATCGCGGCGGGACCCAGCGCACGCAATTGGTCGGGCCCGCATTTCAGGATCGAGGTGCGCTTCATGAAGTCGTGCACCGACAGGCCCGAGGAGAATCGCGCCGAGCGCGCCGTCGGCAGCACGTGGTTGGAGCCGCCGACATAATCGCCGATCGCTTCGGGCGTGTGCGGTCCGAGGAACACCGCGCCGGCATTGCGGATCTTCGCAGCGAGCGCGTCGGGATCGGCGGTCATGATCTCGACATGCTCGGCCGCGATGGCGTCCGCGAGCGGGATGGCGTCGCCCAGGTTCTTCACCATGATGACGGCGCCGAAATCGGCCCAGGACGCGCTGGCGATCGCCGCGCGCGGCAGCGTCTTCAGCTGCGCTTCCACCGCCTTTTCGACGTCGGCGGCGAGGCGCGAGGAGTCCGTGATCAGGATCGACTGCGCGCTGGCATCGTGCTCGGCCTGCGCCAGCAGGTCGGCGGCGATCCAGTCGGCGTTGCCGGTGTCGTCGGCAATGACGAGCACCTCCGAGGGGCCGGCGATCATGTCGATGCCGACCTTGCCGAACACCAGCCGCTTGGCGGCAGCGACATAGGCATTGCCGGGGCCGACGATCTTGGCAACAGGCGCGATCGTCGCGGTGCCATGCGCGAGCGCGGCGACGGCCTGCGCGCCACCGACACGGTAGATCTCGGTGACGCCGCCGAGATGGGCGGCCGCCAGGACCAGCGGATTGAGCTTGCCGTCCGGCGAGGGCACCACCATCACGAGGCGCGACACGCCGGCGACTTTCGCCGGCACGGCGTTCATCAGCACCGAAGACGGATAGGCCGCCGTGCCGCCGGGGACGTAGAGCCCGGCGGATTCGATCGCGGTGTAGCGCCAGCCGAGCTCGACGCCCAGCGGATCGGTGAAGCGCTCGTCCTTCGGCAGCTGGCGACGGTGATAGGTCTCGATGCGGTCGCGCGCGAGCTCGAGCGCATCCAGCGTCGCAGGCTCGCAGGCCTTCACGGCGGCCTCGATCTCGGCGGCGGAGACGCGCAAGGAGGATGGATCCAGCTTCAAGCGGTCGAACCTGGCCGTCGCCTCGAGCAGGGCGGCATCGCCACGCTTGGCCACGTCGTCGACGGCGCACCAGGTCCCCTGCTCAATGGCGCGGCGGGGAAGCTGCGTCAACCCTCGGGAGATGCCGTTCCGGCCAGGGCCCGAGCCCATTCGGGCTGGTATACGGCCGCGTCACCCCTTCCCCTCGACTGCCGTGCCCAGCGTGTCGGCCCCGAGGTCGGTCAGCTCGCATTCCAGGCACTCGACGTCCAGGCGGATGGCGCCGCCCTGGGCGAACAACAGCAGGGCGCTGCCGCCGGGCTCCTCGGCGCGGCCGTCCTGGGGGTGAAATTCAATGCCGACGAGATCCAGGACCTTGTCGGGCGCGGCGAGGTCGATGTTGCGCGACTTGCAGGCGAGCACACGGTCGAAACGCAGCGCGGCGACCAGCCGGCGCGGCGAGGTCTCGCCCTCCAATGTCTGCTCCCAGTCCAGCCGGCTCATTCCGACCACAAGCCGCTTCTCGCTCTGCCGCCAGATGATGTCGGAAGCCTGGACACGGGCGTCCTGGACATGGGTCGAGATCACGGCGAGATCGTCGGCATCGAGCGCGATCAGTTTGAGCTGGGGCGACATCGCCGGCGCCTCTCCTGGAGTGGAGGGGGCTCAACGCGCGCGAGCCCCGAAATTTCCACACAAGTTAAGCCCTCGCCCGTCTCGCCGCTACGCGGCGCCACCCTGTCCCACAACAACGGGGAGGATTAGTGAAGCCTCACTCCCGAAAGAACGCCAGGAGGTCCGCGTTGATCGTCTCGGCGTGGGTGGTCGGCATGCCGTGGGGGAATCCCTTGTAGGTCTTCAGGATGCCTTTCTTCAGCAGCTTGGCCGAGAGCGGCGCCGAGTCCGCGTACGGCACGATCTGGTCGTCGTCGCCGTGCATCACCAGAACCGGGACGTTGATCTTCTTCAGATCCTCGGTGAAATCGGTTTGCGAGAACGCGACGATGCCGTCGTAATGCGCTTTGGCGCCGCCCATCATGCCCTGGCGCCACCAGTTCTCGATCACGGCTTCCAGTGGTTTTGCGCCCGGGCGGTTGTAGCCGTAGAACGGGCCGGCGGCGATGTCGCGGTAGAACGCCGAGCGGCCGGCGGCGAGCTGGGCCTGGAAATCGTCGAACACGCTTCTGGGCAGGCCGCCGGGATTGGCCGCGGTCTGCACCATCAGAGGCGGCACCGCCGAGAGGATCGCGGCCTTCGCGACGCGGCTCTCGCCGTGACGGGCGATGTAGTGCACGACCTCGCCGCCGCCGGTGGAATGGCCGACATGGAGGGCGTTCTTGAGGTCGAGATGCGCGGTGAGCGCGGCGAGATCGTCGGCATAATGATCCATGTCGTGACCGTCGGCGACCTGGGCCGAGCGGCCGTGGCCGCGGCGGTCATGGGCGATGACGCGATAGCCGCGCGTGACGAAATACATCATCTGCGCGTCCCAATCGTCCGACGACAGCGGCCAGCCATGGCTGAACACGATCGGCTGGCCCGAGCCCCAATCCTTGTAGAAGATCTCGACGCCGTCTTTGGTGGTGATGGTAGGCATGGTGGGGGCTCCTTCTTAGCTTGAGTCATTCCGGGACGCGCGTTAGCGCGGACCCGGAATCTGGAGTTTGTTAAATCGAGATTCCGGGTTCATCGCTGCGCGATGCCCCGGAATGACGGGTGAAGGCGCGTCGCGCTTGCGCGCCGATCAGGCAAACGCCATCGGCTTGTAGCGGCGCCAGGCGCCGATGGTCAGCACGACGAAAAACACCAGCACGATGCCCTGCACCACGGCGAACACCGGCCCCGATGGCGGCGCCGGCGGCACGGCGGGCGCAAGCGCGGCAAGCGCGGGCACCTTCAGGAACGACTGGATCACCAGCACGAAGACGTTGAAGTAGAGCGAGATCATCGCGGTCACGATGTAGACCGGGCGCCAGACGCCGGCGAGCTTCATGCCGTAGAGCGCAAGGCAGGCGATCGCGAGCAGCACCAGCGAGATGATGCCGATGATGTGCGAGGGCAGCAGCTCCTTGAATGGAAACAGGAAGCCGGTGGCGCTGGTGAGGATGGTGAACAGCAGGAAGATCGCAGTCAGGCCGGGCATCGACTTCGAGCCGAGCAGGCCGAACATCACGACGAGCCCGGCGACGATGGCAATCAGGCTGATGATGACATGGATCAGCGTGAGGGCGGGCAGACTCAACCCTGGGATCATGACATCTCTCCTACTCTCCGTTGAGGTGATGAGAGTAGTATTACGGTCCTCATCGGATTACCACCTGCGTTGTCGTCACATGCATGCGCGCAGCCATGCGTCGTCGTGCGAAATCGACAAACGCATGACTGAATTTTTTGCACGGCTGTCACAAATGCGAGCAGCTTCGACGAAACTTGAATCGAAGTCTCACACGTTCTTGGTGTCGAAGATCAGGATGTCAGCCCCACCACTGGCGAATTTCGGCACGTCGGCGCCGGTCGCCTTGCCTTCCTCGCTGCCGAAGGCCGCCTGGACGTCGGCCACACTGTCGAAGGTGAGAATGGCGACGAGATGGATTCCGGAAGGACCCGTGGGCGATGCGACCGGCCCCTTGCTGACTGCGTAGTTCTTCAAGCCGGGAAGCTTCTTGGCGAGCGGGATGTGCGTCTCGGCATAGTACTTGTCGAAGGCGGCAGCATCCTTGGGTGTCTTGTAGAGCACGACGACTTCAGCCATTTGGTCCTCCCGTTGAGTGTCTTGTTTGTCGGCCTTGGATAGGATGTCACGCAATGGCAAGCCCCGTTCGGCCTGCCATTCTCTTGTGTTGTGTTTGCCTAAAGCGCCGGTTTTGCGGCGTCGCCGAGATAGCCGTGCAGGGAGGCGACGACCTGCGCGCCCTCGCCGATGGCGCCGCCGACGCGCTTGACCGAGCCGGAGCGGACGTCGCCGACGGCGTAGACGCCGGGCACGGAGGTCTCCAGCGGCGCCACCAGTTTGCCCTGGTTCTGTTCGGACTGCGCGCCCGTGACGACGAAGCCGCCGCGATCGAGCGTGACGCCGCAACCGTCGAGCCAGGAGGTGGCGGGATCGGCGCCGACGAACAGGAAGAGATTGCGGATGTCGGCGGAATCCTCGTCATCCGACAGCCGGCTCTTCCAGCGGATGCGCCGCAGCAGCGAGGCCTCGTCGCCCTCGAGTGCGGTGATCTCGGTGTTGAACAGCAATTCGATGTTGGGCGTCGCTTCGATGCGCTCGATGAGATAGCGCGACATGCTGGCGCCCAAGCCGCCGCCGCGGATGATCATCAGCACTTTTTTCGCGTGCCCCGACAGGAATACGGCCGCCTGGCCTGCCGAATTGCCGGCGCCGACCAGGGCCACCTCCTCGCCGGCGCAGAGCCGCGCCTCCACCGGCGAGGCCCAATACCAGACGCCGCGGCCCTCGAACTTGTCGAGGTTGGCGATGTCGGGACGGCGATAGCGCGCGCCGCTGGCGACCACCACCGAACGGGAGCGCAAGATGTCGCCGCAATCCAGCGCCAGCGCGAAGGTGCCGTTGGCGCGCGAGCAATCCAGCGAGCTCACCGACATCGGAATCATGATGTCGGCGCCGAACTTCTGCGCCTGGGTGAAGGCGCGGCCCGCCAGCGCCTGGCCGGAGATGCCGGTCGGAAAGCCCAGATAGTTCTCGATGCGCGCGCTGGCGCCGGCTTGGCCGCCGAAGGCGCGGGTGTCGACGACCGCGACGGAGAGACCTTCGGACGCCGCATAGACCGCGGTCGCGAGCCCCGCCGGCCCGCAGCCGACGATGGCGACATCGTAGATGCGGTCGTCCTTGGCCCCGCCGATCATGCCGATGGCGCGGCCGAGCTCGGTCTCGCTGGGATTGCGCAGCACCGTGCCGCCGGCCGTGACGACGAGCGGCCAATCCTCCGGCTTCGGCGAATAGCGCGCGATCAGTTCGGCGGCGTCATGCTCGCTGCTGGGATCGAGCAGATGATGCGGCTGGCCATTGCGGGTGAGAAAGCCCTGCAGGCGCACCACGCCGGCGGAGTTCGACGGCCCGATCAGCACGGGGCCGCCGATGCCGCCCTGGATCAGATTGACCCGGCGCAGGATCAGCGCGCGCATGATGCGCTCGCCAAGCTCGGCTTCGGCCACCAGTAACGCGCGCAGCCGGTCCGGCGGGACGAGCAGCACCTCGACATCGCCTTCGGCGCGGCCGTCGACCAGCGCCGGCCTGCCCGAGAGCTGGCCGAGCTCGGCCAGAAATTGCCCCGGCCCCTGATCGATCACCGGGACGACGTGACCAAGGCCGTCGCGTTGGCTGATGGCGACATGGCCCTTCAGCACCACGAACATGCCGGGGCCGGGCTTGCCGGTCTCGAACAGCAACTCGCCGTCGGCATAGGTGCGGATTTCGCCGAAATGCCTGATCCGTTCGATCTCGGCGGGCGTCAGCGCCGGAAAGGTCTGCTCGGGGCGGGTGAACCGCACCAGCTGCGCCTCACGGTCGGTTCGTTGTGTTTCGTCCTGCCCCATGGCCACGGCATGCACTCCAAAATTTCCAGCCGCCGGCGTTCAACGAGAGATCTTGCCGGCGGCCCCCTCATTTAGGGAACCGTCGTCGTTCTGCGAGGGGTCGGTGATTGCGGCGCGTTCGCGCGCCTGCACCTTCCGCCGCTTCAGGTTTTCGCGCAGCGCCGATTTCAGCCGGTCGTCCCGGGATGCCCTCGCCTGCCTCGCGCTCTTGTCAGTCTCGTCAACCATCTCGGCTCCGTCCCAGCAACCGGCAGCAGGATGCCATCGAAGTGTGGCAGCTCAAGAGGCGAGGCGATAGGACCCCAAGCGAAACGCGAAATGGATCGAATCCGGCCCGAGGCCAACTGACCAGTTGGGCAGGGATTTGGGACGGCGAATCGGTGCAAAGTCGGTTGTTTCGCGCGAAAACCGGCAGTTTGGCGCCGATATCGGCCCGATTTTCTCGTTTTGACGAGGCTTGCAAGCTTGCACAGGAGGGGGGCTTGTGGCAGATATCGGCCCGCTTGGTAGGCCCCTTCAGCGGCCGATTCTTGTCCCAGCACATGCTGCCGTAGCTCAGTGGTAGAGCACTCCATTGGTAATGGAGAGGTCGACAGTTCAATCCTGTCTGGCAGCACCAGCTTTCCTCACCGACGCGAGCCGTGTTGAACCAAGCCTTGCGCCTGGCCAGCGCGCCCGCAACAGCCACGGATGCGATCGTGATCACACGTTCCCTGCCCTATGAAGGACTGCTCCACGAGATCGTCGAGCATAATGGCGTGCTCTATCTCGGCGGCATCGTCCCTGAAGATGCCGGGCTCGACATGGCAGGCCAGGCCGACGATGTGCTGCGCCAGTTGAAGACCCTGCTCGAGGGGGCCGGCTCCGATCTCTCCTGCGTTCTGCAGGTGACGATCTTCATGGCTGATCTCGCCGACAAGGCCGCGTTCAACCAGGTGTGGAAGCGCTATTTCGCGGCGGAGCATCTGCCGGCGCGTGCCGCGATCGGCGTTGCGGATCTCGGCCCGGGCGTCAAGCTGGAGCTGACCGCGATCGCCGCCCGCCGTTGATCCCCCGCGCGACTGCCGAGGCGGGCAAGCTCGCTCATTCCTACGTTCACACATGAAGCCGTGCTCTCGCGGCGTGAAGCGCCCGAGTTTTGCTTTCCTCTTTTGCCCTCTTTTATGAAGAGGGCGCAGGGAAGGCCGGGTGCCGGCTGGCACCCATGGTCCGCTCGCGCGAAAAAATTGCACACGCAATGCGCAGGCGGAAGACAGGTGGGCCGGAAACACCCGGCCTTCCCTGCGCGATGGTTTGACGGCTTATGCCTGCTCTCCCCGGAGCCGAGTTCCTTCTGGCCTCCGTCACCTCGCGAATTGACGATGCTTCCAGGCCCGGTCGAGCCCCAAAGCATCTCCGCAAGGCTTGACCGTAGCAACGACGGTCAGGACCACACGGTTTTGCCGTACGCAGCTTCCGGCTCCGCCAAGAGGCTTCGCCGGATGTTGGCGCCGTCCGTCCGCACGCAGTTCAGACCTCACGAGGTTCATCTCGCCCTGGTCCCGCCTCGCGTACCCGACGCAGCCGCGTCCACCGCACCCCGGTCCACGTTCGTTGCGACGTACGATCGCCCCTCTCCTTGGGCCGGGATGCGCGACGGATACCGCAATTCCGAATTTCGGTAAAGTGGAATATTTTCGTGGGAGGGGGTTGACGGGGTTTGCGCCGAGGGGGCTGTTTTGCCCGACGGGTCAGAAGCATTGCGATCCATACCAGCTTGCGGTTGCGCCTCTTCGAAAGGTGCAGTCACGCGGCACGTTGACCGCTCATGTCATGGTGATAGTCTTTTTACTCGCGGCCTGTCCGGGAGGACACAATGGGATGGTTCGACCGCCTGTTTGGAAGGATGTCGGAGCCGACGACCCCTCTCTTTGCGAGATTTCGGCGAAAATCGAAGGCACCGACCGACCCTGATCTTCTGAAAATCGCCAAGGAACGGAAGGGACACATTTCCCGACGAGCCGTCAGGGACGAGTATAATCGGCTGGTCCTGGAGAAGTACGCGCACGACAAGTCGTGATTGCCAATCGATCGTCGCGACCCGTCTGCAGTTCCGTAGCCCGGATGGAGCGCAAGCGTAATCCGGGATCGTTCAGCGCGAAGGCAATGGCCCCGGATTGCGCTCCGCTCCATCCGGGCTACGGGCCTGATGCCCAACGAACCGCTCATCCGCCCGGCGCAACCGCCGACATAGCTCGCGATTGATGTTTTGCAGGATCATCACATAGGCGTGGATGTCCGCCTTGTAGCAGGCATAGAGCTTTTGGGCCGTCAGCTCGTACAGCACCGTCGGTGCCTCCGCGACCACTGTGGCGGAACGGTTTTGCATCTCGATCAGCGTCATCTCGCCGAAGAAATCCCCAGGCTCCAGACGCGAGATCGGGATGACGCTGCCCGCATGGGTCCGTTTGCTCACCGCGAGCCGGCCGGACTTGACGATGAACATCGAGCGCCCCGGCTCGCCCTCGGCCACGACGGTCGCATTGGCATCGAAGCGGCGCTCGACCAGCATCGAGATCAAGAGGTCGAGGCTTGCCTCCGAAAGACCGCCGAAGAATGGCGTCGCCAGCAGGAACGCTTTCAGATCGGGGGGCGTGACAGTCATTGCGCGAGGCTACGCCGGGGCGATGATCGCGGCAAGCAAGGCGGCGCAGCCAGGTTCCCTCATTGCGAACCAACGGGTCCGCGCGAAGCGCGGCCCGATGACAGGCTCCGCGACGCAATCCAGGAATGTGTCCGCGGAGACAGTCTGGATTGCTTCGTCGCAAGAGCTCCTCGCAATGACGCGGTGAGAAGCTTCACCTCCAGGATTCATCGCTCATTGGGGCGCGACATTCTCCCCGCGCAGCGTCCGCCGCTTTCGCCACACCTGCAGGTCAATCATGACTTTCCCCGTTGCGGCGAGAACGAGCGCACAGAGCGCCGCCTTCGAGATCGTCTCCATCGTTCCCTCGATCAGCAGACAATGGACCACGCTGCCCACGACGATGACGATGGCGAGGGGAATATGGATGATGCGCCAGGTTCGCGGCCGCAATCCCAATCGCCTTCGCAAGAGAGCCAGGAGCGCAACCGCGAAGATGGCCCACATCGCAATCACGCCGAAGGGAGAGAACGGCGTCGGCGATGAGAAGGTCAGCGCGTCGACCATGTCGGGCGGGCTGGTGATCCAGAGGCCGGCGACATGGATCAGAATCGCCAGAGCAAGCGCGCCGCCGATCCAGTGATGGGCGCGCCTGTTACGATAGGCCGACAATCCCGGCAGGTAGCCGCCGATCAGCAAGGGCTGCACGAGCACGAGTCCGAGGGCGATGATCCCGGCGAAGCCGGCGAGGATGTAGACAGGACCGCGCCAGGCCAGCTGCTCGCTGGCTGCGGCAGCGGCGACCGGCACGCCGATCGCCAAGGCAAGGGCGACCCAGATCAGGGGCGCCCGGGCCGATCTCCATGCCGTCATCTGCAAGTGGGCTTCAAGCCGGCTGCAGCACGAAGTGCGCCTCGAGGCTGGTCTCCTTGGCGCTCCGCATCACCGGCCGCAGGAAGACGGTCTTGAACTCGCCGCTGTCATAGGCGAGGTGGCCGTGCGGCTGGCCGAAGATGGGAATGATCTGCGGCATCTCCAGCCGGAACTTACCTTCCTTGTCGGTGAGCGTAGCGCCGTGGCTCTGCGGCTCGTGCTCCCGCCCTTCGACCGTGTGCGCCCAGATCTGGATGCGCTGCCCGGCCAGCGGAGCCCCGTCGCCGGCGCGGCGCACGGTGCCGCTCATCCAGAAACCGCCCTTGCCGATCCGCTCCACGATCGCCGCGCCCTTGCGGTAATTGTTCGCGCCGCCCAACATCGACTCGGTCGGCGCGAGGCCGCTCGCACGGGCCGGCAGCAGGAGGCCGGAAGCGCCGGTTGCAAGAAGCCCGGTTGCGAGGACGGAGCCGCCGGCCGCGAGGAGGTTGCGGCGGGTGAGTACGACCGTGGTCATGTCAGTTCCTCCTGGCAGCGGTGCAGCTGCTGCGGGCAAGCTACAACACCACGTGCAGAACGCCCAGTTGGCGCGAGGGGCGTCAGTGGCCACAATAACAGTGTTGTGAACGGAGGCGCGGACCGCTCAGACAGCTTCGTAGGATGGGTAGAGCGCAGCGAAACCCATCGAGGCCTTGTCCGACGACGAAGCATGATGGGTTTCGCAAGTGCTCTACCCATCCTACGCGCTGACACTACATGTGATGGCGCAGTTCCCTCCCGCCGGTGCCTCGATGATCCCCTTCTCCGTGCTCGACCTCGCACCCATTCGCCAGGGCGGCGACGCGGCGCAGGCCTTCCGCAATTCGCTCGATCTGGCCCAGCATGCCGAGAAATGGGGCTTCAAGCGGTTCTGGCTGGCGGAGCATCACAACATGACCGGCATCGCGAGCGCGGCGACGTCTGTGGTGATCGGACATGTCGCGGGAGGCACGAAGACCATCCGCGTCGGCTCCGGCGGGATCATGCTGCCGAACCATTCGCCGCTGGTCATCGCCGAGCAGTTCGGCACGCTGGAATCGCTCTATCCCGGACGGATCGATCTCGGGCTCGGCCGCGCGCCGGGCACCGACCAGTTCACTGCGCGGGCGCTGCGGCGCGACCTGGCCACCACGTCCGAGAACTTTCCGCATGACGTGCTGGAATTGCAGGCGCTGCTCGGCGACGCGCAGCCGAACCAGGCGATTCGCGCCGTGCCCGGCATGGGCACGAAGGTGCCGCTGTGGATCCTGGGATCGAGCACGTTCGGCGCGCAGCTTGCCGCGATGCTCGGCTTGCCCTTCGCGTTCGCCTCGCATTTCGCGCCGCAGATGATGATGCCGGCGCTGCGCGAATATCGCGCGCGGTTCGAGCCATCGGCGCAGCTCGACAAGCCCTATGCGATGATCGGCGTCAACGTATTCGCGGCCGACAGCGATGACGAGGCGCAGCGGATGTTCTCTTCACTGCAGCAGCAATTCATCAAGCTGCGCCGCGGCACGCCGGGGCCGCTGCCGCCGCCGGTGGACGACATGGACGCGCTGTGGTCGCCGGCGGAGAAGGCCGGCGTCGCGCAAGCGCTGTCGTGCTCGGCCGTCGGCTCGCCCGATGTGGTCGAAGCGAAGCTGAGGGCGCTGATCGCCGAGACCGGCGCGGACGAGCTGATGACCACGGGGCAGATCTACGACCATTCCGCGCGGCTGCGGTCGTTCGAGATCGCGGCCGAGGTGCGGGACAGGTTGGCGAAGCAGCCGGCGGTGTGAGCGGGATCCGCTCCGACAGAGGTGTGTTCCCTCCCCCCTTGTGGGGGAGGGTTAGGGAGGGGGGTAGCGTAGGAAAAGGTATCGATTGTTGAGCGAAGTATCGGGGTCGCTACGTAGCGGATGGAATCCCCGTGTGGCACCCCCCTCCCTGCCCCTCCCCCACAAGGGGGGAGGGAACGGAGAGAGCGCTGCTCGGCGCCGAATTTCATTCCGCTTCAATCCGCAAAGCCGAACAGCTTGGCCGGATTGTGCACCAAGATCTTCTCCAGCTCCGCCTGGTCCGGCGCGTAGCGGTACATCAGCTCGAGCAGATCGGCATCGTTCGGCGGCTGCTTCACCGAGACCGGATGCGGCCAGTCGCTGGCCCAGACGCAGCGATCGGGGGCGGCCTCGATATAGGCGCGCGCGATCGGGATCACGTCGTCGTAGGGAGCCCCTTTCTTTGAGGTCTTCTCGCCGAGCGACAGCATGACCCAGAAATTGCCCTTGCCGAGCAGCTCCAGCATCTTGCGCAGGTTCGGATCGTTCCTGCCGGCCTCGGGGTCAGGCCGCGCCATGTGGTCGATCAGCACGGGCACGTCGAGGTTCTCGTACTTGGCGACGCTGGAGACGATGCCGTCCTTCTCCGGCTGGATCTTGACGTACCAGCCGAGCTCGCGGATGCGGGCGATGGCACGGGCGAAATCGGCGTCCGAGAGTACGGCGCCGAGCTCCTGGCGGAAGCTGAAGCGGGCGCCGCGCACGCCGGCGTCGTGCAGCCTGGCGAGATAGGAGTCGCTGGCTTCCGCGAACACCAGCGCATTGGCGCAGCCGCGATAATTCGGGCCCATCGCCGCCAAGCCGTCGAGCACGACGGCATGGTCGGCGCCGTAGGTCGTGGTCTGCACGATGATGCCGCGCTCGATGCCGAGCGTCTTGTGCATGCGCAGCGCCGCTTCCCAGGTCGCGGTCGGCATCCGATAGGCGGCGCCGGGACGCTCCGGATATTTGTCGATCGGCCCGAGCACGTGGAACTGGCTGTCGACGGTCTTGGGCGGCGGCGCCTTGCTTGGACGGCGCGGATTGGGGTCGAACGGCAAATAGGTCGGCATGCGCAGGGCTCCTCAGTCGATCACGGCGGTGAAGTCGCAACTTACCAGCGCGCCGCCATCCATGTTGTCCATCGGCAGCGCGTGGCGCGCCGGGCGCGAATGCTCGTCCGAAAACATTTTCAGCCATTCGACATTGAGCGGGCCGCGGTTGCCGCGGTCCTTCAGCCACACCGTCATCTTGATGATGTCGGAGGTCGAGCCGCCGGCGGCCTCCACAATCGCCTTCATATGCGCGAACATGTTGGCGCATTGGGCATCTAAGCTTTCGGGCATCGCATTGGTCGCGGGATCGCGGCCGAGGATGACGCCGGACATCACGAGATTGCCGATGCGGCAGGCGTTCGGAATCGGGTTGACGTGCTTGAAGCCGCCGATGTGGATGCTCCTGCGCCGCGTTTGACCACTCATGATGCGCTTCCTTCTTGTGATGGCTTCAGACGAACTGGCATGACACGGAGCCGAAGGCGCCGTAATCGGCATGGAAGGTGTCGCCGCGGCGGATCTCGACGGGCCGCGTGAACGATCCCGCCAGCACGACCTCGCCGGCTTTGAGATGCTCGTCATGCGGGGCGAGGCGGTTGGCGAGCCAGGCGATGCCGTTAGCGGGATGATTGAGCACGCCGGCGGCAAGGCCGGTTTCCTCGACCTCGCCGTTGCGGAACAGGAGCGCGCCGATCCAGCGCAGATCCGCGTCCATCGGGCGGATCGGCCGGCCGCCGAGCACCAGCGCGGCATTGGCCGCGTTGTCCGAGATCGTGTCCATCACCTTTCGCGTCTTGCCGGTCTCGGGATCGACGCGGTGCATGCGCGTCTCCAGGATCTCCAGCGCCGGCGTAACGTAGTCGGTGGCGTTGAGCACGTCGAAGATGGTGCAGTCCGGCCCGCGCAGCGGCGCCTTCAGCACGAAGGCGAGCTCGACCTCGATTCTTGGCGCGTGAAAGCGGTCGAACGGAACAGGCGTGGCGTCGGCATAGAACATGTCGGCGAACAGCACGCCATAGTCGGGCTCGTTGATGCCGACCGCGTTCTGCATCGCCTTCGAGGTCAGGCCGATCTTGTGGCCCTTGATGATGCGGCCGCGGCCGAGCTGAAGCTTGGTCCAGGCGCGCTGGACCGCGTAGGCATCCTCGATGCTGAAGTCGGGATAGTCCTTCGAGAACATCGGGATCAGCGATTTCGTGCGCTCGGCTTCATCGAGCCGCGCGGCGAGGCGTTCGATCGTGGCGGTATCCAGCATGAATCAGCTCTCCGCGGCGACGATGTTGCGCAGCACGCCGATGCGGCTGGACTCGACCTCGACGACGTCGCCGACCTTGAGCCAGCGCGGCGGATCGAAGCGCGCGCCCGCGCCGGTCGGCGTCCCCGTGACGATCATGTCGCCGGGCTTGAGGGTGGCGAAGGTCGAGAGGTAGGCGATCAGGAAATCGAACGGGAACATCAGCCGCTCGGTGGTGTCCTGCTGGCGCACCTCGCCGTTGACGCGGGTGATGATGTCGTGGGGACCGCGCGGGTCGAGCTCGTCGGCGGTGACGATCCACGGGCCGATGCTGCCGGAGCGATCGAAGTTCTTGCCCTGCGTGACGTTGAACTTGCCATGGCGCAGCCAGTCGCGGATCGTGCCCTCGTTGCACAGCGTCATGCCGAAGATATGCGACCAGGCCTCCTCGCGCGGAATGTGGCGGCCGCCCTGCCCGATCACGATGACGAGCTCGCCTTCATAGTCGAGCTGGTCGGAAACCTTGGGCTTCTCGATCGGCTGGCCGGAGCCTGATATCGAGGACATGCTGCGCACGAACAGGCTGGGATATTTGGGCAGGTCGGAATTGTCCTTATATTCCGCATTGCGCTCGGCGTAATTGACCCCGATGCACCAGAGCTTCTCCGGCGCCAGCACCGGCGGCAGCAGAACGAGCTGGTCCAGCGCATGGTCCGGCTTTTGCCCGGCGACGGCTTCCTGCGCTTTGACGAATGCGTTGGCCGCGATCAGCGCCTTCACGTCCGAATAGTCGCGGCCGATGCGCCTGGTCAGATCGACCACGCCGCCGTCCACGGCCGCGCCGTAGCGCGCCTCGCCGTCCAGCAGATAGCTCAGCAGTCGCATTGTATTTCCTCCGATGATCTTGAAGCGGCGGCGGCGATGAGCCCGCGCGCTCAGTCTTTCGACTTGGGAGTCTGGAAGACGCTGTCCAGCGTCACGATCTCGCCGAGGCGGGCGTAGCGCGGTCCGCCGATGCGCGCGATCGGGTCGAGCGCCCTGGTCTCGACCTTGCCGTCGTGCACGAGACCGTCGCGCAAATGGAACAGCACGACCTCGCCGACGATGAGCCGGCTCTTGGCGTCGCCGAATTCGAGGCACTGCCGGAAACGGCACTCCATCGCGACCGGCGCGGCGGCGAGCCGCGGCACCTTGATGCGCTCGCTCGCGAGCGTCTCCAGGCCGAGATGCTCGACCTCGCTGATTTCAGGGGGATGCTCGACGGATGAGTCGTGCACGGCATTCATTAGCGGCGTATCCGCGATGTGGACGACATATTCCTCGGTGTCGAGGATGTTGTGCGCGGTGTCCTTGTAGTCGGCGCCCTTGCGGCCGACGCTGATGGCGAGCATCGGCGGCTTCTGCGAGACGAAGGTGAAGGCGCTGAACGGAGCGAGGTTGAGCACGCCCGTGCGCGACAGGCTCGTCACCCAGGCGATCGGGCGCGGCACCACGATGCCGGTCATCAGGCGGTAGATGCGCTCGGCGCCGAGCTCGGTCGGGTCGATCCGCATCGATCAATCCGCCCTGATATTGGCCTTGCGCACCACCGGAATCCACTTGGCGTCCTCGCGCTCGAGATAGGCCTTGAACTCGTCCGGTGTCATCGGCGTGGCTTCGCCGCCAAGCTTCTCGAACTTGTCGATCACGGCGGGGTCCTTCAGGATCGCGACCAGCGTCTCGTGCAGCTTCTCGACGATGGACGCGGGCGTACTGGCGGGTGCGAACAGGCCAGTGAAGGTCTGGCCGTCGAAATCCTTGTAGCCGAGCTCGGCGAAGGTCGGCACGTCGGGCAGCGACTTCAATCGATGCGGTGAGGTGACGGCGAGCGCGCGGAACAGACCGGCCTTGATGTGCTGCAGACTGACGGTGAGCTGATCAAAGGCGAACTGCACCTGGCCGCCGAGGAGATCGTTGATGGCCGGCGCGTTGCCGCGGTAATGCGCCGTCACCCATTGCAGTTCGAGGCTTGATTGCATCAGCTCGCTGAGCAGATGGTTGGTGGTGCCGGGGCCGGGCGAGGCCATGGTCAGCTTGCCGGGCTCGCGCTTGGCGAGGTCGAGGAACTCCTTGAGCGTGGTCGCCTGCACCGACGGATGAACCTCGAGCACCAGCGGCGTCATCGAGATCGTCGAGATCGGCAGAAAATCCTTCTTCCAATTATAGGCATCGCGCTTGTTGATCTCGGTCGCGAACAGCACCGGGCCGTTGGCGCCGACGAACAGCGTGTAACCGTCGGGCGCCGACTTCGCGAAGGCTTCGCCCGCGATCATGCCGCCGGCGCCGGCCTTGTTCTCGATGACGAAGGGTTGGCCGAGCTTTTCCTGCAGCTTGTCGGCAATGATGCGCGCGGCGCTGTCGACATTGCCGCCGGCGGGATAAGGCACGATCAGCTTGACGTTGCGCGCCGGCCATTGCTGGCCCGAGGCGGGCCCCGCAAGTATTGCGGCTGCAGCAGCGATGGCAATCCAGATTAATCTCATGTTAACCTCCCGGCGGCGCTTCCAATTCCATATCGGGCGCAGATGACTTCGTGCATGGCATCCCGATCGGAGCGCAATCTCCAGATGCGTGCTTGCCCTGTCGAGTGAATTGTGGCGTTCTTGTCCATATTATGGACAAGAGACGCGCGACGAAATCCGCCAGCAGCGCGGTGGAGCCGCGGCAGGGCGCGCAGGCGATCCGGCGCGCGCTCGCGGTGCTGCGCATCCTGGCCGCAGGGCGCGAGGACGGTGTGCCATTGGCCGAGGTGGTGCGGACCACCGGCCTCACCCGCCCGACGGTGCATCGCATCGTCCACGTGCTGATCGAGGAAGGCATTGTCGAGCGGCACGGCAGGAGCGGCCGCTACGCGATCGGCAAGCAGGTACCGGAGCTGGCGTTGGCGCGGCCGCGGCCCTCGCGGCTCTTGGTCGCCGCAAATCCGTCGCTGCAACGCGCATCGGCCGAGATCGGCGACACGCTGTTCCTGACGGTGCGCACCGGCAACGACACGCTGTGCGTCGATCGCCGGATCGGCGTCTATCCGATCCAGGTGCTGTCGATCGAGGTCGGCGCGCGCCGGCCGCTCGGCGTCTCCAGCGCCGGCGTCGCCATCCTCGCCGCGCTGCCGGCGCCGGAGGCGCGGAAGATCGTCGCGGCCAACGAGACAAGGTTCGAGGCCTACCGGACCGACGTCGCGACCGTGCTCGGCGAGGTCACCGCCGCCAGGCGGCTCGGATACGGCCTGAGAGAGATCGGCCTGGTGCAGGGGACGAAATCGATCTCGACCTGGATCAAGACTCCGGACGGACAACCGGCTGCGGCGATGACGGTCTCGGCCGTTCGCACGAGGCTGGGCCCGCGTCGCGAGCAGGAGGTCGCGGAGATCCTGCTGCGGGAGGCGCGGGTGATCGAGCAGGCTATTCGCGGCAATCTCGGCTAGGGCACGATAAACCTGCGACAGCGCGTCATGGCCGGGCTTGTGTGAGCTGTCAATGGGCTGACGTGCCGCTCCGTTTTGTGGCACAACGCGCCATCGCCGACCGACCAACGAGGCCACGCATGCCCGCGCCGAAACCGCCTGCCTTCGAGACCCTGAGCCTGCATGCGGGCCAGCACCCGGATCCCGTGACCGGCGCCCGGGCGGTGCCGATCTACCAGACCACGTCCTACGTGTTCCAGGATTCCGACCACGCCGCGGCGCTGTTCAACCTGGAGCGCGCCGGCCACATCTATACGCGCATCTCCAATCCGACCACCGGCGTGCTGGAGGAACGGCTCGCGGCGCTGGAAGGCGGCGTCGGCGCGATCTGCACCGCGAGCGGTCAGGCGGCGATGCACCTCGCCATCGCCACGCTGCTCAATGCCGGCGACCACATCGTGGCGTCGAGCTCGCTCTACGGCGGCACCATCAACCTGCTCGCGCACACGCTGCCGCGCTTCGGCATCACCACGAGCTTCGTCAAGCCGCGCGATCTCGACGCGTTTCGCGCGGCGATCAAGCCGAACACAAAACTCGTGATCGGCGAGACCATCGGCAATCCCGGGCTCGAGGTGCTCGACATTCCCAAGGTCGCGGCGATCGCGCATGCGGCCAAGATTCCGCTTCTGATCGACAACACCTTTGCCACGCCCTATCTCAGCCGCCCGATCGAGCTGGGCGCCGACATCGTCATGCATTCGGCCACCAAATGGATCGGCGGGCATGGCATCGCGATCGGTGGCGCCATCGTGGACGGCGGCCGCTTCGACTGGCGCTCTTCCGGCAAGTTCGCCGTGCTGACCGAGCCCTATGGCGGCTATCACGGCATCATCTTCGACGAGCAGTTCGGCACCGCCGCCTTCATCATGCGCGCCCGCACCGAGGGCCTGCGCGATTTCGGCGCCTGCCTGTCGCCGACCAACGCGTTCCAGCTGCTCCAGGGCGTCGAGACGCTTTCCGTGCGCATGGACCGGCACATGCAGAACACGCATCTGGTGCTGGAGGCGCTGAAGTCCAACAAGGCGGTGGAGTGGGTGCTGCATCCCTCGCTCGAGGATCACACGGACTATCAACTGGCAAAGCAGCTGCTGCCGCGCGGTGCCGGCTCGATCGTGTCCTTCGGCATCAAGGGCGGCCGGCCCGCCGGGCGCAAGTTCATCGAAAGCTTGCGCATGATCAGCCATCTCGCCAATGTCGGCGATGCCAAGACGCTGGTGATCCATCCCGCCTCGACCACGCATCAGCAGATGGACGCCGAGCAGCTCAAGGCCGCCGGTGTCGGCGAGGAGCTGGTGCGGCTCTCGGTCGGCATCGAGACCGCAAGCGACATCATCGATGACCTCAACCAAGCGCTGCGCATCTCGCAAAAGGCCTGACACCATGAAGCTTTCCGTCAACGGCACCGATGTGTTTGTCGCAACCGGCGGCCGCGACTTCGACAAGTCCCTGCCCGCGGTCGTCTTCATCCACGGCGCCGGCTTCGACCATTCGACCTGGGCGCTGCATACGCGCTGGTTCGCCCATCACGGCTTTGCCGTGCTGGCGCCCGACCTACCCGGCCACGGCCGCTCGGCCGGACCTTCGCTCGGCAGCATCGCCGAGATGGCCGACTGGACGGCGGCGCTGCTCGATGCCGCCGGCACTGCGAAGGCGCATCTGATCGGTCACTCCATGGGCTCGCTGATCTCGCTGGAGACCGCGGCCCGGCACCCCGACAAGGTCTCCGCGCTGAGCCTGATCGGCACCGCCGCGACCATGACGGTGGGTCCGGATCTGTTGAAAGCCGCCGAGGCCAACTCGCAGGACGCCAACGACATGGTCTCGATCTGGGGCCTCGGCTTCAATGCGGAGCTCGGCGGCAGCCTGGCGCCCGGCCTGTGGATGCATGGCAGCGCGCAGGCGGTGCTGAAGGCGTGCGAGCCGGGCGTGCTGTTCAGGGATCTGTCGGCGTGCAACTCCTATACGAATGCGCTTGCCGCTGCGGCAAGCGTGAAGGTGCCGACAACGCTCATCCTCGGCGAGCGGGACATGATGACGCCGGCCAAGGCCGGCAAGGCGCTCGCCGCGGCGATCCCGCATGCAAAGACCGTCGTGGTGCCCGGCGCCGGCCACATGATCATGGCCGAGCGGCCGGATGAGTTGCTGGCGGCGCTGCGGAACTAAGTGGATCGATCTTCCGCCCTGCGCGTTGCCGTCAGACATTCCTCTCACTCAAGAAGGGGAACTCGACCATGCCAAGACAGGAAATCATCCGCAAAGCCAGGCAGGACAAGCGCGCCGGCAAGTCGGCCAGCACGCAGGCCGGCGAATTCGTCAAGGACGAGATCGACAAGATCCGCAAGGGCAAGCACGGCGCGCGCTCGACCAAGCAGGCCATCGCCATCGGTCTTTCCGAGGCGCGCCGCGCCGGCGTCGATCTGCCGCCGCCGCGCAAGGGAGGCACCAAGAAGTCGACGCGACGCAGCGCCAAATACGCCTACGAGGTCGGCCAGGGCAAACGCACGCCGAAGCGGAGGCCGAAAGTATCGCGCGCTGTCGAAGGCGTCCTGAAGAGGGAGCCGCGCTCGACCGCATCGCGCAGCGCGCTATCGAAGCAGGCCAAGCGTGCCGCAAAGAGCCGCAGCGCCGCCTCGCGTTCGGCGGCCGCACGGAAGGCAAGCCGGACCAAGGGCGCCAAGACCCGCTCCGCCGCCGCCAAGAAGGCGGCGCGCACCAGGGCGCGCCGCAAGCGCTGATCAGTCGCGCCGGTTCAAGAACCCGGCGTCCATCTCCAGACGATGTCGGAGACGCTGACCGGCTTCGGGATCAGGCCGAGCTTTGCGAAACGATCGGCGACCGCCTGCTGGCTCCTGACCACCTCGCCGTCGATCGGCACCACGCTGAAGTTGGAGCGATCAACGAAGCGCCTGACGGCCTCGATGTCGACGCCAGTGGCCTCGGCTTGCGCCTTGGCGACCTCCTCGTGATGACCGTTGGCCCAACCGCCTTCAGAGGCGAAGGCGGCATTGAGCTTGGCGACCAGCGATGGGTATCTGTCGACGAAGTCGGAACCCGCGATGTAAAAGGCGTTCGGCTTGTGCACGTCCTTGTCGAAAGCGATGACGCGCGCCCTTTCCTTCAGCTCGGCGAGCGCGAGATAGGGGTCCCAGATCGACCAGGCATCGACCGAGCCCTTGATGAAGGCGGCCGTCGCATCGGCCGGCGCGAGCGGCGCCGGCGTGATGTCCGACCAGGACAGGCCGGCCTTTTCGAGCGCAGCGACCAGCAGATTATGCGCGCTCGATCCCTTGCCGAAGGCGACGCGCTTGCCCTTGAGATCGGCCAGCGTCCTGATGGCCGAGTCCCTCGGCACGATGATCGCCTGGGTGTTGCCTTCCGATTTCACCGCAGCGACGTAGCGGATCCTGGCGCCGCCGGCCTGCGCGAAGATCGGCGGGGAGTCGCCGACGAAACCGAAATCGACGCTGCCGACATTGATGGCCTCCAGCAGCGGCGGACCGAACTGGAAGTCGATCCACTTGATCTCGATGCCGAGCGGCTTGAAGGCATTCTCGATGGTGTAGCGCTGGCGCACCGCCGGGAAGAAGCCGCCCTTCTGCGTACCGATGCGAATTTCCGCCGGCTTGTCCTCGGCCCGCACGGGTGAACCCGCCGCACTTGCCAGCAACAGAGCGCCGGCGATGATGTGTCGTCGCGTGATCATTTGCAAAGTCCTTTCGGTCTGCGGGTGCTCAGATTGAGACAAGGTGCCGGCGCTCCGCCAACACGGCGCGTGCGGCGCGTTCGGCGTCCCGGGCCGAGCGGAACTGGCGGCCCTCGAGGCTGTCGAACAGGCGCTCTGAGGAGAAGAAGCGGAAGCCGCGCTCGTCGCTGGCGATGATGCCGGCGGTGCGGTCGTGAATTTCGATGATATAGGCTTTGGGCATGGCTGCTCGTTCGCCGAACGGGTCGGCGCTCCTGTCAAGAGATTGCGATCGGGACTTTGGCTCGGCGATCAGCAGCGACAACAGGCGCCGGTCGCGGCCGAGACGCAGCGACGCATCATGCGCTTGCGCATGTCGCTTCTCACTCGCTGGTCATTCGATGTCATGCAGCAGCTTTCGGCTCGACGATGCAGTTTCGATGCTTCGAATATCGAGGGATTGACCCGATCGGTCAATGAAATGGCTATCCATATTTGCCGCGGCCGCGTGCGCGCACTTCTCCGCGTGCAAGCCGTCGCAGCCGAAATCCTCTCGCGATGATGTCAACACGCTGAGGGTCCATAGCGTGGTACCGTTGCCCCGAGAGACGCAAGGAAATGCGGGAGGTCTACATGACGGATGCTCTGAAGCGGCGCACGGCGCTCGTCACCGGCGGCTCGCGCGGAATTGGCGCAGCTGTCTGTCGCGCGCTGGCCGAGGCAGGCGCGGCGGTGGCGATCAATTGCCGCGAGAGGATTGGCCAGGCTGAACAACTCGCGGGCGAGATCTGCCAGCAGGGCGGCCGCGCCATCGTGGTCGCCGCCGATGTCTCGCAGCGCGAAGCCGTGGTCGATATGATCGAGCGCGTCACCGCCGGGCTCGGGCCGATCGACATCCTCGTCAACAATGCCGGCATCGCCATCACACGCGGCCTCGACGATCTCACCGAGGAGGATTTCGATCGAACGATCCTGGTCAACCTGAAATCTGCCTTCCTGTGCACGCAGGCGGTGTTGCCATCGATGCGCGCAAGGAAGTGGGGCCGCATCGTCAACATCTCCTCGGGCGCCGCGCGCGGCGCCGGTTCGATCGGCCCGCATTACAATGCGTCCAAGGCCGGCATGGAGGGATTGACCCGAGGTTATGCCGCACGCCTGGTGAAGGACGGCATCACCGTCAATGCGGTTGCGCCGTCGCTGATCGAGACCGACATGATGAGCGGCCAGCCCGGGCTCGTCAGCCGCATCCCGCTCGGTCGCTTCGGCACGGCCGAGGAGGTGGCGAAAGCGGTGATGCTGCTGGTCGACAACGCCTACATGACCGGACAGACGATCGCGCTGAGCGGCGGGATGGCGTTTAATTGAGCGCCTAGAAGCCGCGGCGCCCTCTTCACCTCTCCCCGCTTGCGGGAAGAGGTCGGATTGCATCGAAGATGCAATCCGGGTGAGGGGGTACAGGTCCCACCGCGATCTCACGTGCGGATAGAGGCCCCTCACCCCGCCCTCTCCCCGCAAGAGCGGGGCGAGGGAGACGAGAGAGCGCGGAAGCTCACCACATCGTCGCCGCGGCCCGTTCCGGCCAGGCGCGGTCGTACTCCGCGCCGCCGACCTTGTTGTCACTCATCTCCGCAAGAATCTGCCCCGGCGTCGGCAGTGTCTTCGGATCGACGCGCTTGTCGGGATTCCAGAGGTCGGAGCGGACGATGGCGCGGGCGCATTGGAAGTAGATCTCCTCCACGTTCATCACCATGACGCTGCGCGGCGCTTTGCCCTCGACCTTGAACGAGGCCAGCAGCTCCGGATCGACGGAGAGATGCGCGCGGCCGTTGGCCCGCACCGCATTGCCGGAGCCCGGGATCAGGAACATCAGCGACACGCGCGGGTCGCGCACGATATTGCGTAAGGAATCGACCCGGTTGTTGCCGCGGCGGTCGGGCAGCATCAGCGTCTTGGGGTCGTGGATGCGGACGAAGCCGGGCAGATCGCCACGCGGCGAGCAGTCGATGCCCTCGGGCCCGATGGTGGCGAGCGCGGCGAACGGCGCCTTCTCGATGAAGTTGCGATAGAGCGGGGTGACGTGGTCGGCGACTTTCACGGTCGAGGCGTCATTGGTGGCGCCGTAGATTGCCTCAAGCTGTTCGACCGTTTCGATCACCGTCATTCCACGCTCTCCCCGTTATTGCCAGCAACTAGTTGCCAACCTTCATTCCTGATCACGCGCACGAGCTGGCGGCTGTGATAATCCGCGCTGCCGGCATTGAGGATGTTGACATCGGCCTGCGCCGACACGTCGTCGACGCTGCGCGACAGCCGTTCGGCGATATCGCCATCGCTTTTCCGCGCGCGCGCGGCAAGCCGCTGCGCCAATACGTCCGGCGGTGCGGTGATCGCCACCACCACGACGTTGGCATAGGCCCGTCGCAAGGCAGCGATCACGGTGCGTGAGACGTTGACGACGATGGTGCGGCCGGCGCGGATATCGTCGTTGATCTCGAGCGGCAGCGCATAGGAATGCCCATGCGCGTCCCAGTGTACGGCGAAGTCGCCGTGCTCGCAGGCGCGGCCGAATTCGTCGGGGCTGACCGCGATATTGTCTTCGTCGGCGGACGACGCACGCGTCACGATGCGGCGCGGGAAGACGACGTCGGGGTCGTCGCTGCAGGCCGCCTGCGCCAGTCGCAACAGCGTGTCCTTGCCTGCGCCGCTGGGGCCGACCACAAGCACGAGCCGGCCGGGGCCGATCGCACCCGTCTCGCCTTCGCCCGTGGTCGCCATCTCGCTCATGCGACGCGGTGTCCTTCGCGCCAGACGCTGCGGACCACGGGAACATGGCCTGCGACATGGACGCGGATCAGATCGGCGCGCTTGCCGGTCGCGACCTCGCCGCGGTCAGTGAGGCCGACCGCCTCGGCAGGCGCTTTCGTCACGGTGCGAACCGCGGCCGGAAGGCTGATTGCGGGCACGTGCTCGGGCAATTGCAGCGCGGCCATCAAAAGGCTCGACGGGATGTAATCCGACGACAGGATGTCGAGCAGGCCTTCACGCGCGAGATCGACCGCAGCGATGTTGCCGGAGTGCGAGCCGCCGCGCACCACGTTCGGTGCGCCCATGAGGATGTCGATACCGGCCTGGTGCAGGCCGCGCGCGGCCTCCAGCGTGGTCGGAAATTCCGCGACGGAGACGCGGTCCCGCACCGCGTCCGCGACGTTCTCTTCGGTGGTGTCGTCGTGGCTCGCCAGCGGAATGTTGTACTGATGCGCCAGCGCCACGATCTCGCGCATGTTCGCCGCAGCATAGAGCCTTTGATATTCGAAGCGCTTTGCGAACAATTCGTCGAGCTCGGCATCGGTCTTGCCGCCGCCCTTGCCGCGGTAATAGTCGCGCAGCTTGACCTCGTCGCGAAACTGGCGCTGGCCCGGCGTGTGGTCCATCAGCGACATCAGCTTGACGTCGGGGCGGTCGATCAGCTCCTTGGCCTCCTCAACCACGCTCGGCATCGGGATCTCGCAGCGCAGATGCAGGAAATGATCGGCGCGCAGCAGGTTGGCCTCGCGCGCATTGGTGATGGCGGCGGCGAGCACGCCGGCGCGGCCATCGACCTCCTCGGCGCCGTCCTCGCGCCAGACCCGGAGCGAATCGAACACGGTGGTGATGCCCGAGGTCGCGAGCTGGCCGTCATAGGAGATGACGGCGGCGACCGGATTCCAGAACACCTTTGGCCGCGGCACGTAATGCGCTTCGAGATGGTCGGTGTGGAGCTCGATCAGGCCGGGCATGATCAGATCGCCGCCGGCATCCTCGGCACCCGCGGGCGCCCTCCCCTCGCCGATCTCCGCAATGCGTCCGTCGGCCAGCGCGAGCCAGCCCTGCTCGATCACCCGGTCAGCCAGCACGATCCTGGCGTTGGCGATCACGGATTCCTGCTTCATTTCCCCATTCCTTCAGGCCGCGGCGGCAAAGCTGGTGACGTCGACGATGCGGTCGGCAATCAAATGACGGATTTCGTCGTCATGGACAATGGCGACCATGGCGACGCCCTGACGTTTCTTTTCGGCGACCAGCTCGACCACCACGGCGCGATTGACCGCATCGAGCGAGGCGGTCGGCTCGTCCAGCAGCAGGATCGGCAGGTCCGAGATGAAACCGCGGGCGATGTTCACGCGCTGCTGCTCGCCGCCGGAGAAGGTCGCGGGCGGAAGCTGCCAGAGCCGTTCGGGGATGTTGAGACGATGCAGCAGCTCGCCGGCGCGCGCCTGGGCGTCGGTCCGGCTCATGCCGTTCACGATCAGCGGCTCCGCGACGACGTCGATGGACGCAACCCGCGGCACGGCCCGTAAGAACTGGCTGACATAGCCGATGGTGGAACGGCGGATGTTGAGGACCTGACGCGGCTCGGCGGTGGCAAGATCGACCACCTGGCCCGGATGGCGGATGCCGATGCGGCCGCTGTCGCAGCGATAATTGCCGAAGATCATCTTCAGGATCGACGACTTGCCGGCGCCCGACGGCCCCGACAGCACGACGCACTCGCCTGGATTGACCCGGAAGGTCACGCCGCGCACGACAGGCAGCTCGATGCCGCCCTGCAGGTGCATCGTAAAGGTCTTGCCGGCGTCAGTGATGTCGATCATGGCGGTCATTGGAAAGCTCATATCGTAACGTTCATGGCGGCAGGATCGAGGAGACGAGCAGCTGGGTATAGGGCTCGCGCGGATCGTCGAGCACCTGGTCCGTGAGACCGGTTTCGATGACGCGGCCGCCCTTCATCACCATCACGCGGTGCGACAAGAGGCGCGCCACCGCCAGATCGTGGGTGACGATGACGACGGCGAGGTTCAGTTCTGCGACGAGGCTGCGCAAGAGGTCGAGCAGGCGCGCCTGCACGGATACGTCAAGTCCGCCGGTCGGCTCGTCCATGAACACGAGCCGCGGCTCGGTGACGAGGTTGCGGGCGATCTGGAGGCGCTGGCGCATGCCGCCGGAATAGGTGCGCGGCGCATCATCGATGCGCGCTGTGTCGATCTCGACCCGGGTGAGCCAATCGGACGCGGTGTCGCGAATGCGGCCGTAGTGATTCCACCCTACCGCCATCAGCCGCTCGCCGACATTGGCGCCGGCCGAGACCGCCATGCGCAGGCCCTGTGCGGGATCCTGATGCACAAAGCCCCAATCGGTGCGGAACAGGAAACGCCGTTCGGCTTCGCCCAGCGAGGCGAGATCGCGGGTGACGCCGTCGCGCATCCGGTACGACACTTGGCCCGCGCTCGGTGCAAGCTGACCCGACAGCATTTGCAGCAGCGTCGATTTGCCCGAACCGGATTCGCCGACGATCGCCAGCACCTCGCCGGGATACAGCGAGAACGAGACGTCGCGGCAGGCGTTGATGCGGCCGAACGACTTGCTGAGGGATCTTGCGACCAGCAGCGGCTCGTCGTTCTCGAGCAAATTCTGATCAGCCATTCGCGGCCTCCTGCGCCTTCTCCTTGTACGGCGCAGCGCTGAGGCTGCCGTGATGGCCGGCGGCCTGGCGGCCCTCGCAATAATCGGTGTCCGAGCACACGAACATGCGCCCACCCTTGTCGTCGGTGACGATCTCGTCGAGGTACGAATTCTCCGCCCCGCAGAGCGCGCAGGGCGCGTTGAAGCGGTAGGGCTCGAAGGGGTGATCCTCGAAATCGAGCGACACCACCTGCGTATAGGGCGGGATCGCATAGATGCGCTTCTCGCGGCCGGCGCCGAACAATTGCAGGGCGGGGCAATTGTCCATCTTGGGATTGTCGAATTTCGGCGTC
Source organism: Bradyrhizobium agreste (assembly GCF_016031625.1). Taxonomy (GTDB): domain Bacteria; phylum Pseudomonadota; class Alphaproteobacteria; order Rhizobiales; family Xanthobacteraceae; genus Bradyrhizobium; species Bradyrhizobium agreste. The sequence continues at coordinate 287,078 of NZ_JACCHP010000007.1, forward strand.
GGCGACGGGTCCATCACATAGCGCGCATTCACCTTGACCGGATAGGCATAGGCGGTGGCGATGTGGCCGAAGCGGGCGATGTCCTCGTAGAGCTTCACATGCATCAGGCCGTATTCGGCGAGCGCGTGCATGCGCCGCGTCTCGGTCTCGCGCGGCTCAAGGAAGCGCAGGGGTTCTGGGATGGGGACTTGATAGACCAGCACCTGATGGGCGCGCAGCGCCGTCTCCGGGATGCGGTGGCGGGTCTGGATCACGGTTGCCTCGTCCGTCGCCGTCGTAGTCGCAACGCCAGCGGTCTTGGCGAAGAATTTGCGGATGGAGATCGCGTTGGTGGTGTCGTCGGAGCCCTGGTCGATCACCTTCAGCACGTCGGCGGGACCGAGGATCGCAGCCGTGACCTGCACGCCGCCGGTGCCCCAGCCATAGGGCATCGGCATCTCGCGGCTTGCGAACGGCACCTGATAGCCGGGGATGGCGATCGCTTTCAGGATCGCGCGGCGAATCATCCGCTTGGTCTGCTCGTCGAGATAGGCGAAGTTGTAGGCGGGCGCGTTCATTCCGCGGCCTCCTTCATGGCTTCGGGCGTGTTGGCATCGGCGAACGCTTTAGAAAACTCCTGGCGCAGCTTGCGCAGGAGGCCGAGCTCGGACTGGAAATCGACATAGTGCGGCAGCTTCAGGTGCTCGACGAAGCCGGTCGCCTGCACGTTGTCGGAATGCGACATCACGAACTCTTCGTCCTGCGCCGGGGCCAGTGCCTCCTCGCCGAGCTCACGGGCGCGCAAGGCGCGGTCGACCAGCGCCATCGACATGGTCTTGCGCTCGCTCTGGCCGAAGGCGAGACCATAGCCGCGGGTGAAGCAGGGCGCTTCGGTCGCGGAGCCCTTGAACTGGTTGACCATCTGGCACTCGGTGAGCTCGATCGCGCCGAGCGGCACGGCGAAGCCGACGTCTTCCGCGACGAAGTCGACCTCGACCTCGCCGAAGCGGATCTCTCCGACAAAGGGATGGTTGCGGCCGTAGCCGCGCTGGGTGGAATAGCCCATCGCGAGCAGAAAGCCTTCGTCACCGCGCGCAAGGTTTTGCAGGCGCAAATCGCGATCCGCGGGGAAATTCAGCGGCTCGCGGGTGAGATCGCCGACGCTGGCGCCGTCCTCGGCCTCCGGCGATGATTCGATCAGCCCGTCGCGGCCGAGAATGTCCGTCACGCGCGGCGTCGGTGCGATGGAGGCCTCGGCCATCGCCGGAGCCTCCGGCACAAAACCTTCCGCGAGCGAGGGATCGAGCAGGCGGTGCGTGTAGTCGAACGTCGGACCCAAGGTCTGGCCGCCGGGAATGTCCTTGAAGGTCGCCGACACCCGCCGCTGCACCCGCATCGCGCCGGTGTCGACGGGCTCGCTGGCGCCGAAACGCGGCAGCGTGGCGCGGAAGGCCCGAACCAGGAAGATCGCCTCGATCAAATCGCCGCGCGCCTGCTTGATCGCGAGCGCTGCGAGCTCGCGGTCATAGAGCGAGCCTTCGCTCATGACGCGATCGACGGCAAGGCCGAGCTGCTCCGAGATCTGGTCGAGGCCGATTTCCGCAACGCTCTGGTCGCCGCGCCGCTTGTGTGCGAGCAGGCGATGGGCGTTCTCGATGGCGCGTTCGCCGCCTTTGACTGCGACATACATGGTTTCAGCTTCCCTTGCTCACGACACGCGTGGTGCGGGGGATCGCGACCACGGCGTCATCGGCGACCAGCACCACGTCGATGCCGCGCGGAAACAGCGCCTCGTTCATACGCAGGCGCTCGAACAGGTCGAAAGGCTTGATCGACGCCTGCAGCGTGGCGATCCCATCGATGCCGGGGCCGCGCAGCTCGAAGCTGCGCCCGGAGGAGAGGCTGTCGACCTGGATGATCACGGTCGTGGAGCGGTCCGGATACTCGCTGGTACCGAGTGCGAAGGACTCGAGCGAAGGCAAGGCGCCACCGTCACTGACGAGCGCGAACGAAGCGATCGACGAATCCTGCACGACCGGCGCGCCGGTGTGGAACTTCAGCCACTTCGTCACGTCCGAGCTCTCCGCCATCCGCGCATCGAGCCAGAGCGGCGTGTCGTGGTCGAACAGCGTCAGCGCGATCGCGGCGGTGCCGCGCATCATCGTATCAGGCGCGCCCGCCATCGGCACGATGCGCTGGACCGAGCCCGGCCGCGCCATGGCGTCCATGACCGAACGAAAGGTCGATTGCGCCGATAGCACCTTGTCGGCGAAACCCGGCGGCAGTTCCGCAATCGTGGTCATGATCTCACCCCTCACCGCGCACCATGGTGTAGAAATCAACCTTCGTCGCGGCGGCCGCTTCCGCCGCCTGCTTGCGGCGAATCATAAGCTGCTCGCGCAACGGCGCGATAACGTCGCGCTCCACCGCGCCGCCGAAATCGCGGGACTGCACCAGCGCATCGCACAGCGCGATCAGCCGCGCCTTCTCACTGTTGCGCCCGAGCGTGTAGCCGAACCCGACCTCGCCGCTCGCAAGCCGCACCGCGGCGCGCGACACCGTGGCTTCACCTAGGTTGAACGGCGCGCCGTCGCCGCCGACCCGGCCTCGCAGCATGACGAGACCGTTCTCCGGCGCGCGCAGATCCTGATGGTCCGGGAGAGACAAGTTGCGGAGGCGAGCGGCGATCTCGCCCGCCTCCGCGTGCGCCAGCACCGCCATGGCGGCCTTGCGCTGGGCTTGCTGGTTGCTGTGCTGGGTCACCTGGTCCACCGAGTTCTTCTACAGGAGTTGCCGCATCGAAGTTGTCTATGATAATAGACAACTTCATAAGGACGCGCCATGACTGTTTCGTGACAATGCTGTGATTTCTGGAGTAGGTTTCGCAACGACATGAGCATGCAGGACACAGCCTCCTCGGGCGTCGCGCTATGGCGCCTCGTGGCCGACGGCATCGAGCGCGGCATCGCCGACGGCCGCTTTGCGGCCGGCGACAAATTGCCGGGCGAGATGGAGATCGCCGAAACCTATCGCGTCAACCGCCACACCGTGCGGCGCGCACTGGCCGCTCTTGCCGAACGCGGCCTGGTACGTGCCGAACGCGGCAGCGGAACCTATGTCGAGGCGCAGAAGCTCGCCTATCCCCTGCGCTCGCGCACGCGCTTCTCCGAGATCGTCGGCGCTGAGGGCCGCGAACCGCATGGCCGGCTGATCGAGGCGACCGACGACGTCGCGACGCGCGAACTCGCGCGGGAGCTGGGATTGAAGGTCGGCGCGCCGCTGGTGCGGATCGAGGCGATTCGCCTCGCCGACCGCACGCCGATTTGCGTGTCGACGACATGGCTGTCGGCGGACCTGTTCCCGAATGCGGGCGCCGTGTTCGCGGCAACGCGCTCGATGACCAAGCTGCTGGAGCATTTTGGCGTCCGCGACTATCGCCGCGGCGCAACGCGGATCACCGCGGGCATCGTCGACGCGACCGACGCGGCGCGGCTCGATCTGGCGCTGGGGCGGCCGATCCTGGTGGTCGACGCCACCGACCACGATCTCACGGGCAAGCCGCTGGTGACGAAGCATTCGCGCTTCGCGGCAGAACGGGTGGAGTTTCTGGTGGAGTCGTAGGGTGGCCCCGCCAGCTCCACATTCTCGTCATGCCCGGGCTTGTCCCGCCTGCGCGGCCGAAGCCGCTTCGGCGAGGCGAAGGCCCGGGCATCCACGTCTTGAGTTCCAGCAGAAAGAACGTGGATGGCCGGGACAAGCCCGGCCATGACGGGGAGAGAATTTCTACGCCACCGCCCTTCGCCCAATAATCGCAAAGCGCAGCTTGCCGGAGATGAAATCAATCGCGGCGACTGCGACCAGGATCATCAGGATCAGGAACGACACCTTCTGCCATTCCAGCACGCGGATCTGCTCGGCGAGCTGGAGACCGATGCCGCCGGCGCCGACGATGCCGATGATGGTGGCCGAGCGGGTGTTGGACTCGATGAAATAGAGCACCTGGCCAGCGATGACGGGCAGCACCTGCGGCAGCAGGCCGAAGCGGATCTCGTGCAGCGCGCTGCCGCCGGAGGCGCGGATGCCTTCGACCTGCTTCTGGTCGGCGCTCTCGATCGCTTCCGAGAACAGCTTGCCGAAGGCGCCGAAATCCGCCACCGCAATCGCGAGCACGCCGGCGAACGGGCCGAGCCCGACCACGTTGATCCACACCAGCGCCCAGATCAGGGTGTCGACGCCGCGGATCGAATCCAGGAAACGGCGGACCGGGAAGCGCAGGATGTTCGACGGCACGATGTTGCGCGCCGCGAGCAAGCTCACCGGCAGCGCGAACACCGCCGCCAGCGTGGTTCCGAGCAGCGCGATCGAGAGCGTTTCCCCGAGCGCCTTCAGATAGATCGGCAGCGACGAGCCGGGATCCGGCGGGATCATCATCAATGTGATCCAGCCGAGCTGGCTGAGTCCGGCGAAGAAGCGCGACGGCGAGAAATCGAGATCGACGAGGCCGTAAATCAGGATCGCGAGCGCCGCGACGATCATCGCAGGCGTCGCGAGCCGCGCCGAGGCCGGCCGGTCGAACACATCGGGATAGCGCGCGCGAATCTGCGCGGTGTCCACCTCCTGCGGCTTCATCACGTCCGCGCCTCCTTGCCGAACAGACGTCCCCGCAGCCAGCCCGTGGCGATGTCGATGATGAAGACGGTAACGATGATCGTGAGCAGGATGGCGCTGACGTCCGAATAGTAGAACTTGCGGATGGCGACGACGAGCTCCTGGCCAATGCCGCCGGCGCCGACGAAGCCCATCACCGAGGCTTCGCGGACGTTGATCTCGAAGCGCAGCAGCGCGTAGCTGGCATAGCCGGCGGTGACCTGCGGCACGATGGCGAAGCGCATGCAGGCGAGCCAGCTCGCACCCGTGGAGCGGATGCCCTCGACCGGCTTCATGTCGGCATTCTCCACGATCTCAGAGAACAGTTTTCCCAGCGCGCCGGTGGAGTGGATCGCAATCGCCAGCACGCCCGCCATCGGCCCGAGCCCGAAGGCGATGACGAAGACCAGCGCGAAGACGATGCCGGGGACGGTGCGGGCGAATTCGAGCAGGCGCCGCACGACGAAGCGCAGCCAGGGCGCCGGCGAGGTATTCTCGGCCGCGAAGAAGTTGAGGGCGAAGGCGAAGGTCGCGCCGATCAGTGTGCCGACATAGGAGATCAGCAGCGTCTCAGCCAGCATCTTCAGCCATTTGCGCCAGCCCCAGAACCACTCGCCGACATCGGTCCAGACCCGCTGGCCGTTCTCGAGCGTGAGGATGCGGTCGAAATAGCTGACGAAGTTGCCGAAATAGGTGAAAAGCGTGCGCAGATTCACTTCGGCGCCGATCGCGGCGAGCACCAGCGCCGCGGCAAAGATCCCGGTTCCCCATAGCAGGCGGAGCCGTCGGCGCGAAACCGCCTGGCGATAGGCGCCATTCAGCGCGGCGAGCTGCTGCGCGGGGAGGATCGAAACCGCTGTCGTCATGGGTCGGACAGGTCCGTCAAGGAAAGAGCCGGGCCTTTGCGACCCGGCTCAGGTGCATCGTCCCGAAGATTCAGGACGCCTTCTTCTTACGCAGCGCGTCGACGAACTTGATCAGCTCGATCGTGCCATCCCAGTCCTTGGTCGTGGCGGGATGAAAGCCCTTCTTCTGGCCGTCGGAGAGACGGTCGAACGCAGCCTTGTCCTTGGCCGGCGCGTCGAAGAACGCCTTGGCAATGGCAGCCTTGGCCTCCTCCGGCAGCTCCGAATTGTAGGCATAGGGTCCGTTGATGATCGGCGCCGACTTGTGGATGATGCGGAAATCGTCCTTCTTCATCGCCGAGCCGTCGGCGTTCTTCAGCATGCCCTTGGTCAGCATCTGCGCCAGCGTGGAATCGTCGTCGCTGGTCCACTGGTTGGCGGCAACCTCGACCGTGCCCTGCGCCAGCGCCAGCATCGCGTTCTCGTGGCTGCCGGTGAAGACGACCTTGCCGAAATAGGCGTCGGCATCGTGGATGCCCATCTTGTCGAGCTCGAAACGTGGGACGTTGTTGCCGGAGGTCGAGTTCGGGTCGACGAGGCCGAGGTTCTTGCCCTTGAGGTCGTCGATCTTCTTGTAGGGGCTGTTCGCCTTGACGAAGAACACCGAATAATATCCGGTCGAGCCGTCGGCGTTGATGTCGTTGGCGAAGGCGTCGGTCTTGACGCCGGTCAGGCGGGCGCGGGCGAACGAGGCCGAGCCGTAGCTGGCGATGTGGATGTTGCCGGCGCGCTGGCCCTCGATGACGGCGGCGTAGTCGCTGGCGATTCGCAGCGTGACCTTCACGCCAAGTTCCCTGGACAGATAGCTCATGAAAGGCGCCCAGCGCTCGGTGACGCCGGAGGCGTTCTCCGCCGGGACGACGGCGAAGGTCAGCTCGGGATATTTGGCTTTCCAGTCCTCCGCGGAGGCGGAGGCGGTGAAGGCGAGCGCGGCGGCGCCGGCAAGGATTAATCTGCGAGTGATCATGATACCCTCTTCATCGGTTGGGGTCGGTTGACGCAAAGACTTGAAACTGAAGACTTGCAATGAAACAGGCTCAGGCGGCCGCGGCCGTTCCGAGCGCCGGCACGCCTTCGGGCGCCGGGACAGGCATTCCGCCCACGACATCGGCGGCTTCGAGATCATAGAGTTCGCGCGCGACGTGATCGGTCAGCGCGGACGGCGCGCCATCGAACACCACGCGGCCGGCGGCCATGCCGATCAGGCGGTCGCAATAGGTCCGCGCCAGATCGAGCGAATGCAGGTTACAGAGCACCGTGATGCCGAAATGCTTGTTGATGCGCAAAAGCGCATCCATCACGATCTTGGTGTTGCGCGGATCGAGCGAGGCGATCGGCTCGTCGGCAAGGATGATGTCGGGCTGCTGCACCAGCGCGCGGGCGATCGCGACGCGCTGCTGCTGGCCGCCGGAGAGCTGGTCGGCGCGCTGGGCGGCGAGCGAAGCGATGTCGAACTGCTCGAGCGCCGACATCGCCAGCGCCTTGTCCTGCTCGGGCCAGATCTGCGACAGCGAGCGCCAGGCGGGCATCGTCGCAAGACGCCCCATCAAAACATTGGTGAGTACGTCGAGCCGGCCGACCAGGTTGAACTGCTGGAAGATCATCGCCGAGCGGGCGCGCCACTGCCGCAGCTCCTTGCCGCGCAGCGAGGTGACGTCGACGCCGTCGAACAGGATGCGCCCCCCGGTCGGCGTCACGAGGCGATTGATGGTCCGCAGCAATGTCGACTTGCCGGCGCCGGATCGCCCGATCACCCCGACGAAGCCGCCGGGGGACACTTGAAACGAAGCATCGTCCACCGCGGCTTTCGCGCCGAAGCGACACGTCAGGCCTTCAACCAGCAGCATACAGAGGCTCCAGAGTAGCTGGAGCCAACCGCTAACGCCCGTGCTTAACACTTGTGTGACAGCGCCGCTGCAATGCGGCGATCCTACGCACAACATCCCCTGTCATCTCATTGTCATGACACCGTCATCTAGCCGCTCGAAGAGAAATGCCCGCTCTCGCACTTCGGACGCAACATGGCCGCCAAAGCTCTTTCGGTTCAGCCGACCGTCGATCCCTCGGCCAAGCTGCATGAGACCAGGCTCGGCGCCTACACCGAGGTCGGCGCGCGCACGATCCTGCACGAAGTGACGATGGGCGATTATTCCTATGTCGTGAACGATGCGCAGATCACCTACGCCACGATCGGAAAATTCTGCTCGATCGCGGCGATGACCCGCATCAATCCCGGCAACCATCCGATGCACCGCGCCACGCAGGCGCACTTCACCTACCGATCCAGCGCCTATTTCGAAGGTGAGAGCGACGATTCCGAGTTCTTCGACTGGCGCCGCCAGCATCACGTTCATATCGGCCATGACGTCTGGATCGGCCATGGCGCGATCGTGCTGCCGGGCCGCAACATCGGCACCGGCGCGGTGATCGCCGCCGGCGCGATCGTCACCAAGGACGTGCCGGCCTACAGCATCGTCGCCGGCAATCCGGCCCGCATCGTACGGCGGCGGTTTTCGGAGGAGATCGCCGGACGGCTTGCAAAGCTTGCCTGGTGGGACTGGGATCACGACAAATTGCGCGAGGCGCTGCCCAATTTCCGCAAGCTCGGCATTGAAGATTTTCTCTCGACATACGAAGCACGGGCGAGTTCGCTTACGAATTCTCCTGCCAGCAAACGAAGCGCGGTCGCGTGACAGACATTTTCATCGAAGGCGGCCGGGCCCTGATCGGCGCCGAGTTCGTCGAAACCTCTCTTCTCATCTCCGGAACGGACATTGCAGAGGTCGATGCCTCTCGCAGCCATGCTCGGCTGGCGCTCGATGCCCGCGACCTGCTGGTGCTGCCAGGCATCGTCGATCTGCACGGCGATGCCTTCGAGCGCCAGTTGATGCCGCGCGCCGGCGTCGACTTTCCGATCGACGTTGCGCTCGCCGACAGCGACCGCCAGGCGATCAGCAACGGCATCACCACCGTGTTTCACGCCACCACCTGCTCCTGGGAGCCGGGCCTGCGCAGCGCCGACAATGCGCGCGGCCTGATGGAGGCGATCGAACGGCAGCGTCCGCAATTCGCCGCCGACACCCGCTTCCACCTGCGGCACGAGACCTACAATCTCGATGCCGAGGCCGAGATCGCACAATGGCTCAGCGAGGGCCGCGTCGACCTGTTCGCCTTCAATGACCACATGGACGGCACCGTCGCCGATATGGCCAAGCCGCGCAAGCGCAACCGCATGGTGGAGCGCACCGGGCTCTCAGCCGAGGAGTTCGACCGCCTGGTCGAGCGCGTGGTCTCGCGCGCCGGCGAGGTGCCCGCTTCGGTGTCGCGGCTGGCCGCCGCGGCCCGCGGGGCCGAGGTGCGGATGCTCTCGCATGATGACGCGAGCCCGGCGATGCGCCGTGAGTTTCGCGAGCTCGGCGCGGGAATCGCGGAATTTCCGATCAACGAGAAGACGGCGCGCGCAGCGGCCAGCCACGGCGACGCCATCGTCTACGGCGCGCCGAACGTCGTGCGGGGCGGCAGCCATACCGGCTGGACCAGGGCCTCCGACATGATCGCAAAGGGGCTCTGCTCGGTGCTGGCGTCGGACTATTACTATCCCGCGCAGCTGCTCGCCGCGTTCCGATTGGCCGCCGATGGCGTGGTGCCGCTGGCACAGGCTTGGGATCTGGTTTCCGCCGGCCCGGCGCGCGCGACCGGCCTCACCGATCGCGGCCTGCTCGCGGAGGGACACCGCGCTGACATTCTCCTAGTCGACGACAGCATGAAACTGCGGCCACGGCTGATCGCGGTGATCTCGGGCGGCAAGCTCGTGCATCTCACCGATGCGACGCGGCTGCTCACCGCAATGGCCGCGCCGCGCGAGGCTGTCGTCGCGGCGTAAATTGATTATGCTGAGCCAATGACAGGTTTCCCCCGCTACGCGATCTATTTTGCCGCCGGCAGCGACAGCGTCCTCTCCCGCTTCGGTGCCGAACTGCTCGGCTATGATGCCTACAGCGGAGACGAGCTGCCGTTTCCGCAACAAGCACTCCATGTCGCGCCGGACTGGCGCGAGGTCAGCGCCGATCCCCGCAAATACGGCTTTCACGCCACGCTGAAGGCGCCGATGGCGCTGGCGCCTGGCAAGACCGAAGCCGAGCTGATGGCCGCCTGCGCGGCCTTCGCGGGCATGGCACGGCCGCGTCCCGTGATCCGGCCAATCGTGGATTCCATCAGCGGCTTCATTGCCGTCGTTCCGGCCGAGCCGGTCGAGGCTCTCCAACAGCTGGCCGCCGATTGCGTTCGCGAGTTCGACCCGTTTCGCGCCGCGCTGACGACGGAAGATCGCACCCGTCGCAAGCCGGAGAAGCTCAGCGAGCGGCAGCGGGATTATCTCGACCGCTGGGGCTACCCTTACGTGATGGAGGAGTTCCGTTTCCACATGACGTTGACGGGTCGACTGGATGCGGACCGACGCGGGCCGATCCTGCAGATGCTGCGGGCGAGTTTTGCAAGGTTGGGCCTCGATACGCTCGCGATCGACCGCATCGCGCTGTTCAAGCAGGATGATGCCAAAGCAAAATTTCGCATCATCGGCGAGTGGGCTTTGGTGCGGTAGACCTCAGCGCGCGGTCGCAAGATTGAAAGCGAGCGCCACCGCGCCAACCAGAACGAGGCTGGTCGCCCAGACTGCATCCAGGTTGAACCAGCTTCGCGAGACGAACCTTAATCCCAGATAGCGGTAGACCAGCCACGCCAGACATCCGCCGGCGCCGACCATGGCGGCAACGTGCACCACGGACACCAGCACTGCCATCCCGACACTTGCCTTCATCAGCGCGCCCGCCGCCTCATGGCCGGCATCGAGCTCGAAGGCCTGGCAGAGTCCGAGATAGATCGGCACGAGCATCAGGGCAGCACCGTGAGCGATGGCGACGGCAAATGACCAGAGCGCCAATTGCGTCGGCGGAATTCGTGCCAGCGCGCGCGGATGACGTCGGTCAATCAGCCGATAGACGCCAAAGCCGATGACGAGAAGGCTCGCACCGATCTGGATCGGACGCTGCCATTCGGCCAGCACGAGCAGCAACGCGAATGGCAGCAGCACGAGAAGTGTTGCCAGGAGATGCCCGGCCGCCAAAGCCCACAATGCACGGAAGAGCGCGCGCGGGCTCTTGTCCATGAGCCCGGCCGAAACGGCGAGCGGCCATCCCATTCCGGGATTGACCCCGTGGTAGAGACCGCTCGCGACAAGCGCGAGCCACAGCCAGCCAAGCGCCGGGCTCGCATGCGTCCCGTCTAGACCGACGGATAGCAAAAGGAGTCCGTCGAACAGTCGCCGCCCTCGAGCCTGATCTGGTGCGCACGATATCCTTCGGGGAAGCTCACGAAATAGTCCTTGTCGAGCTCGAGGCCGCCGTTGCGACCGACATTGGCCATGACTTCCACGCCCGGAACTCCGTCGGGATAGAACTGGTCGTCCCAGGTGGAATAGAGCGAATTGGTCCAGTACACGCGCCGGCCGTCGCGGCTGATCTCGACCATCTGCGGACCCGCCGCAAAGGCCTTGCCGTTCGGATGCGGCGTGCGCCGCGCGATGCCGCCGATGTGGACTGAGCCCGCAAGCTTCGGCTTTCTGGGATCGCTGACGTCGTACTGGCGCATTTCACCGGTGCCCCAGCACGAGACATAGAGAAACCGATCGTCCATCGACAGGTCGATGTCCGTCACCAGCGGCGGCACGGCGCCAAATCCCTGCAGCAGCGGCGGCAGCTTCTCCTTGGGCGCGGGTTCGGGAGGAATCGTCGCCGTCTTCTCGGCATGGAATTTTCCATCCGCGCGCCACCAGGTCCAGATCGATGCTTCGAGATTGGTGGTGTCGACCACGACGCCGACGAAGCCGTACTCGCGAACCGGATCGTGCGCCGGCCGCACCTCCAGCGCCATCTGATGATTGGCGCCGAGGTCGATGGTCTGGACGTTGCGACGGGCGCGAAGGTCCCAGAAGTGGAGACGATGGCCGTATTTATTCGCAAGCAGATCTTCCGGGACGATCCCGTTCTCGAACTGCGGCGGTAACGCCCATTCGCTCGTCACCATGTAATCGCGCGGCAGATTCCACCAGAAGTCATAATGCTTTGTCTGCGGGCCGCGATCGATCTCCCATCGTCCAAGAACTTCGAACGTCTCGCAATCCATGATGAAGACGCCCGGAGGTCCGTTGGTGCCGTCCTTGCCGCCGCCGCCCAGCGTGCTCACGTAAATGCCGTCCGGCCCGCAATGGATCGTGTGCGGCCGCGAGTAGCCGGTCTTCTTGAAGACCTCCTCTGGCTCGATGATCTTGTGGATCCTGGCTTGGGTCGGATCGGGCTTGGTATCGATGACATAGATTCGCGACGAGCGCAGCCCGGGGATGATCAGATAGCGCCGCTCGATGAAGGCGTGTCCGGCGAGCGGCGACAGAGCGGAGGAGCAGGCATTCCAGCCGAAGTGATGAAACTCATCGCCCTTGCTGGGCATCGTGACGGTGTGGACGATCTGGCTATAAGTCGGCGATCCCGGCTTGACGTCGATGACCGCGAGAGCGTCCGGCTTTGAGAAATCCGGACTGAGCAGCAAGGTGTAAGCAAAATTCTCCGCAGGCGCTTCCATCGCAAGCTTGGGCGATGCGTGAAAGGTGGGATCCGGCCTCATCGTCATGGGACTTCCTCCCTGTTCTGTCGGTTTGCACCAACCTGGCTCGGGATAGTGGCAAGAGAAGAGCTGTTGCGCGATGTCTTGGGACTCTCCGCAGGGTCGGTTGGCGAGCGTACAATATGCCATCGCCGGGCTATGGGAAACGGCCCAGCCCGCGCTAATTCGACGCCTTCAGGCGAACTGGGCGGTCCTCGTCATTGCGAGCGAAGCGAAGCAATCCAGACTCTTCTCCGCAGAAGCAGCCTGGATTGCTTCGTCGCAAGGGCTCCTCGCAATGACGTAGGAGAGAGCTATTTCCCCCACCGGAGCGCCAGTGCGTCGCGTTCCTTGGCGAGCTCCAGTAGCCCCGCCCGCGTTGCCGGATGCAGCGGCTGCAGCGGATGGCGCACCGCCTCCGACTTGATCACGCCGCCGGCCTGCATCATCACCTTGCAGGCGATCAGGCCGCATTGGCGGTTCTCGTAATTGATCAGCGGCAGCCAGCGCTCGTAGGCGGCCTTCGCCTTTTCGCGATCGCCGGCGAAATAGGGATCGATGATCTGGCGGATGCCGTCGGGATAGCCGCCGCCGGTCATGGCGCCGGTGGCGCCGGCGTCGAGATCGGCGAGCAGCGTGATCGCCTCCTCGCCGTCCCAGGGGCCTTCGATGTCCTTACCGCCCGCCTCGATCAGGCTGCGGAGTTTTGAGGCCGCGCCCGGCACCTCGATCTTGAAATAGCGGATATTGGAAAACTCGCGTGACAGCCGCGCCAGCAGCTCGACCGACAACGGCGTGCCGGCAACCGGCGCGTCCTGGATCATGATCGGGATATTGATCGCGCCGGAGAGCACCTTGAAGAACTCGACGATGCCTTTCTCGGGGACGCGGAAGGTCGCGCCGTGATAAGGCGGCATCACCATCACCATGGCGGCACCCGCCGCCTCGGCGTGCTTGCTGCGCGCCGCGCAGACGGCCGAGCTGAAATGCGTGGTGGTGACGATCACGGGAACCCGGCCGGCCACATGTTCCAGGACCGTGTGCATCACCGTCTCGCGCTCGGCATCGGTGAGCACGAACTGCTCGGAGAAATTGGCGAGGATGCAAATGCCGTGCGAGCCGGCATCGATCATGAAATCGATGCAGCGGCGCTGGCCCTCGAGGTCGAGCTCGCCGCGCTCGTCGAAGATGGTGGGCGCGACCGGGAACACGCCGCGATAGGGGCGTTGGGCCTTGCTTGTGGTGACCGGCATCGAACTCTCCATCCCTGATGTGTCTTGCGTCTGTCGCCGCGCTCGCGGGAGCGAGGCGGCACAGATGTACCCGCAGTGCCGAGCTGCGGCAATGCCCGCGCGAGTTGGATGGAGAACTGAGAGGAAGCCCGCCTGCGGCCATCCTTCGAGACGCCCGCCTGCGGCGGGCCCTCAGGATGAGGTCTCGTTTCGTGGCGAAATATCAGACCCTCATAGTGAGGAGCCCGCCAGAGCGGGCGTCTCGAACTATGCAGGCCGAGCACGTCCGGCAAACTCCCAGCTGCCATGTGCGATTGCCATGCGAGACTACGCGCTCTTCACGGCGCCCAGGAAGCCCTCGACCGCGACGCGAAGACGATCGGCATCCGCCGACATCTTCTTGACGGACTCCGACAGCACCGTGCCGGCGTTGCCGGTCTCCTGGTTGAGCCTGGCGACGCTGCCGATCGTGTCGGTGACCTCGCGGGTGCCCTGGGCCGCCTGCTGGAAGTTGCGCGAGATTTCCGTCGTCGCCGCGCGCTGCTGTTCGACCGCAGCGGCGATCGCCGTCATCTTCTCGTCGATGCCGCTGATGGCGCCGCCGATCGACCGGATTGCGGCGACCGCCTGGCCGGTAGCGCCCTGGATTTCCTCGACCTGGCGCGAGATCTCTTCCGTCGCCGTCGCGGTCTGCGCCGCGAGGCTCTTGACCTCACCGGCAACCACGGCGAAGCCGCGGCCGGCCTCGCCCGCGCGCGCGGCTTCGATGGTGGCGTTCAATGCCAGCAGATTGGTCTGGGCGGCGATCGCGTTGATCATTTTCACGACCTCGCCAATGCGGCTGGCTGTCTGGTCGAGGATCTCGACTGTCGCATTGGTCTGCTCGGCCTGGGCCACGGCCTCGCGGGCCTCGCGCGCGCTCGACTGCACCTGCGCGGAGATCTCGCCCACGGATGCGGAGAGCTCCTCGGTCGCGGCGGCGATGGTCTCGAGATTATTGGTGGCCTGCTCCGCTGCCGAGGAGACCGCCGCGGTCTGGCTGCTCGATTCCAAGACCAGCGAACGCACGCCGTTCGCGGTGGCATCGAGCTCCCGCGTCGAGGCCGCAACGCTCTGGATCACCGCCTGCACCGTATCGTCGAAGCTGCGGCAGGCGGCATCGACGGTGCCGGAGCGGGCGAGCTGGAGCGCCTGCTGCGATTCGCGTTCCCGGCCGAGCCGCTCCGCGGTCGCCGCGCTCTCGCGCAGGCTTTCGAGCGCAGCCGCCATGGTGCCGAACTCGTCGGGATGCCGCGATTGCGGCACCGGCGTCGCATAGTCGCGGGCGCTGATGCGGGCGATGGCATCGAGGATGGCGCGCACCGGCCGCATCAGGCGATTGCGGACCACGAACACACCGGCCATGGTCACGGCCAGCGCGAGCAGGAACGCGAGGGATTGCACGACGAGATTGGTCAGCGCTTTCGCCTGAACCGCCTCCGCGCGCGCGATCGACAGGTCGAGCGCCTTGTTCGCGACTGCGACGATGGAGGCGAAGGGAGACTGGCACAACGCGTTCCATTCCGAGGCGGGCATCGCGGGCCGGCCGCTGCCGTCGAAGCCCTTGGTGAGCTCGCCGATCCGCTTGAGGGCCCCTTCCGTCTTGGCCCTCGCCTCCTTGGCCGCGTTGACGAGCTCGGCCGGCACGTCAGGCGCGGCCAACAGTTCCTCCATGCCGGTCCAGCCCGCGGTGACGACGCCGTTCCAGCCGGCCACGGTCTGCTTCTGGGCCTCGTCGAGCGGCTTGCTGGCGTTGACGTTCGGCCGCAGGGTCGAGCACTGGATGCCGTAGCGGTCGCGCACCTGCCAGGCCAGGCGGCGGGCCTGGATCATGCGGGCGATGTAGGGATCGTTCATCCAGGCGCGGTTCGACACCGCGGTGGACGCGAGATTGGCGGTCTCGATGACCTTGGTGACCGCATCGTACCAGGGCGCGGTACGCTCCAGCTTGCGCTCGGCGCGCGGCAGCCTGGCCTCGTCGTAGAACAACTGGAATTTTGGCGCGGCCTCGCTCCAGCGCTGCTTCAGCGTGCCGGCGAGCTCGTCGCGGCTAGCGAATTCGACGGTGGAGAGCGCGGCGCTGATGGCGTCAAAACCGGCCTGCTCCGCCTTCTCGGCAACGCCGAGCTTGGCGCGCGGATCGTCCTCGCCGAGCAGCGCGCTCTGGGCATCGCCGCGATTGCTGCGCAGGGCAACCACGCCATGGAAGATCGACTTGTCGGCATTCGCGAGCCGTTCGGTCTCCAGACTGTCGCTATAGCGGCCGAAAGCCCCGACCATCTGGATGGCCGTGCTGGTCAGCGCGCTGGCCGCCAGCAGCACCATCAGCACCAGGAGAAGCGTGCTTACCGATTTCTTGAAAATGGACATGGACCCAAACCCGCTCGCCGCGAGCGGGCATCTTGCACGGCCACATGCCAAAGTTTCGTTAAGGTTTATATCAAATGATAAGCGCGCCCCGAGTTGCCGGCCCGTCCTGGGAGCCGGTTCACGCCACCTTGGTGAAATCCGGCGGGCGGCGTTCCGCAAACGCCGTAAACGCCTCGCGCGCTTCGGCCGTGCGCAGGCGCTGCGCGAACTGCTCGCCTTCGGCCTGCATCTGCGCGACCAGCGCCTCGCCGTTGCGCATCAGCCGCTTGGTCGCGACGAGGGCCCCGGCCGGCTGGCGGGCGAGACGCTGCGCCAGCGCAAGCGCCTCGGCGTCGAGCTTGTCGAGCGGCACCACGCGGTTGGCGAGGCCCCAGTCCAGCGCAGACTTGGCCGGCACGGTTTCGCCAAGCGCGAACATCTCGTAGGCGCGCGCGTGGCCGATGCGCGCCGGCATCAACAGGCTGGAGGCGGCTTCGGGCACCAGCGCGAGGCTGACGAACGGCGTCGACAATTGCGCGTTGTCGGCGAGCACGACGAGGTCGCAATGCAGCAGCATCGTGGTGCCGACGCCGACGGCACGCCCCTGCACGGCAGCAACCAGCGGCCGGGTGCAGCGTGCCAGCGACTGGATGAAGCGAACCACGTTGCGGCTGCCCTCGGACTTGCCGGCCGCGACGGCCGCGAACTCGCCGACATCGTTGCCGGCGGTGAACATGTCGCCCTCGCCCCGGATCAGGATCACGCGAGCGGATTGGTCGAACTCGGCGGATTCGATCGCGTCGGCAAGCTTGCGGTACATCGCATCCGTCAGCGCGTTCTTCTTGTCGGGACGTGCCAGGGTGAGGGTGAGGATTCCGCCGCTGTTCTCGATCCGGACGTGCTCGGTCATTGGTCTGCTCCGTTTTATTCGTCTGAATGTCTTGGAAACTTGTCCTGAATGCTCGTCAGCCAGCGTGCGACGATGTCGATTTCCGCGGCCGTGAAACCTTCCGTCAGCGCTGCGTTGACCTCCGCCGCGCTCAACTTCGCCTGTGCCAGCGCGGTGCGCCCCTTCGGCGTCAACCAGATGCGAAAGGCGCGGCCATCCTCGCGGTCAGCCCGCCGCTCGATCAACTTCGCAGCCACCGTGCGGTCGACGAGGCCGGAAATGCCGGCTGGTCCCATGTCGAGCGCCACGCCCGCCTCGCCCATCAGGATGCCATCCTGCTTGCCAAGGATGAACAGCAGCCCGGCCTGCGCCGGCGTCACCTCGCTCTCGGGCCGCGCCGCCATCCAGCGCTGCAGCCGGCGATGGGCGACACT
Organism: Bradyrhizobium agreste; assembly: GCF_016031625.1. Lineage (GTDB taxonomy): Bacteria > Pseudomonadota > Alphaproteobacteria > Rhizobiales > Xanthobacteraceae > Bradyrhizobium > Bradyrhizobium agreste. Next base: position 304,206 of record NZ_JACCHP010000007.1, read on the forward strand.
CAGCAGGTAGATCAGCCGATGGCGCCGGGTGCCGGCGTCGTTATTTCGCATGCGAACTATATAAGCAGGGCAGCTCGGATTGTCAAAGACGATGCTCTTTGCCGACGCGGCGCGCGAAGGTCGCGAGCAGATCAGCGGATCTGGAATCGAGCATCAAATGGAAATGGCGACCATGCCGCTTGACGGCTGCCCTGTTTTATGTTCATTGTTTGTTCTATTCTAGCTCAAGTTGCAGTGGAGTCATTTCATGACGGAAGTTGCGCGGGGGGAGCATGGGCCGGCTCAGCTGGTGTTTCACAATGACGACGATACGCCGGACGAATTCGTCATCGGACTGCTCCGCCAGGTTTTCGGCAAGACGGACCGTGAGGCCTCCGCGCTGATAGCCCGCATCGAGCGCGAGGAGAAAGCCGCCTGCGGTCCCTACCCGCAATCCGTCGCAGAGGCGCTCTTCAAGTCGGCCCAACAATATATCTGGCTCCGCCAGCAGCCCCTGAAGATCACTCTTGAAGAGATCAGGACCCCTTGCGAGCTCTGCGGCAAGCCTGAAGGACAGACGGAGGTGCGGATCGGGGAGCGCACAGTCTGGCTGTGCAGCGACTGTATTCGCGCAGCAGACACCACGCCGTCGCCAGAGCCGGAGGAGTTCGAATATGCTTGCGACGTGCTGGACTGGCATTTTGCCGACATCGCGCGCAGCAAACTCGTGACCACCATCCGACAGTTCCCCGGCCACATGCGGGTGGACGTCCAGGCAGCGATCGACCGACTGTTCAGCGAGGGAATTCAGCTATTCGGCCTGAACGAGGAACAACGCTACGAAACGCTGTCGATCTCGCGGCTCCTGCGGGACGGTCGCTATGCGATCGCGATTGCACCACTGCAATATTCCGATGTGGATGTCGGCGAGAGGAGCCCGGTCAAATGTCTCGATAACGGCCTGTGGTTGTGCGAGCAGGATGGTCTTCGCTATGCGGTCTTGCTCTGTGCTCACCGCGAATTCAGCCGCGAACCGGGAATTCGGATTGAGATCCTCGTGCCGTCAGGCAGTGCAGGCGCGGCCCTCGTCCAGACGTGTTTTGGCGAACTGGAGCAGGCCGTGCAAGCTGCGCGCAGTTATCGCGGCAAGATCCTGTCGCTCGACGCCGATTCCGACTATCGCGGCCGCTCGCGCGGCATCACCGTGCATCGGTTGGCGCCGGTGTCGCGGAACGACGTAATCCTGCCCGAGCAGACCTTGCGGTTGCTCGATCGCAACGTTCTGACTTTCGTCGACACCCGCGATCAATTGCGCCGGCTCGGCCAGTCGACACGCAAAGGCATCTTGCTTTACGGACCGCCAGGCACTGGTAAGACCCACACGATCCGCTATCTCGCAACACATTTGCCCGGGCATACGACGCTGATCATCACCGCCGAGCAAATCGGCCTTCTCGGCGCCTATATGAGCCTGGCGCGGCTGCTCCAACCCTCGATGGTCGTGATCGAGGACGTCGATCTCATCGCCCGCGACCGCGACGACATGGGCCCGTGCGAGGAGTCCATGTTGAATAAGCTGCTCAACGAGATGGACGGATTGAAGGAGGACGCAGATATCCTGTTCGTCCTGACCACCAACCGGCCTGAGGATCTCGAAGGAGCCCTTGCTGGTCGGCCCGGCCGCATCGATCAGGCCATTGAAGTGCCACTCCCCGATGAGACCGGCCGCGGCCAGCTGGTGCGGCTTTATGGCAAAGGACTTCCGCTTGACGACACGATCATCGCAGAGGCCGCCCAACGCAGCGAAGGCACGAGTTGCGCCTTCATCAAGGAACTGATGCGGCGGCTGGCGCAAGCGAGCTTGGCGCGCGACGGCGGCAAGTCGATCGTCTCGGCCGATATCGACGAAGCTCTCGACGACATGCTGTTCTCCGGCGGCCGGCTCAATGCGCGGCTGCTTGGCGGCGCCCACGCCATGGCGGCGGGGTAGCACCCGCCACCACAGCGGTCGGCTCGTGCCGCATTACGGCGCGCAGGTAAAGCTCGACGCCTCGGTCACTGGGCCGTTCTTGTAATGCGGCCAGGCCGGCCAGCGGCATAGCGGCAGCGCGCGCAACGTCGCGAAGGACGGCGCCTCGACCTTCTGCTCGGCAACGACGAGGTCGCCGGGCGCCTTGCCGTTCTCGACCCAGTCGACCAGCACGCTCAACATGTCGACATTGGCCGGCGCGCCGGAGCCGACATGGTCGACGCCGGGCGCGGTGTAGAGGCGCGCGAACTCGGCGGTCTCGGCCTTGCCCATCTTGCGCTCGACGGTCTCGAAATAGCGGATGCCGGCATAGGGGCTCTGGGCGTAGTCGGCCATGTGCTCGAGCACGATCAGCCGGCCGCCCCGCGCCCGGAAGCGGCTGAGATCAGGATCGGTGGAATCCATCAGGCTGGAGACCTCGAGCAGCCGCGCCTTGTGCTGTTCGGGCTTGTAGGTGGTGACGTCGAGCTTCGGATCGCGCGCGAAGACATATTGGATGCCGCCGGCGCCGTAGATCCAGGCGATGCCGTTGTTCGGTGCAGGCGGCTGTGCCGGCGGCGCGGTGCCGAGCCACCAGGAGACCCAGCCGCCGGTCGGCCCGACCGCGGGGATGTCCTCGCCGGAGACGCCCCAGCCCGGATAATCGTCGAGACCGTTGGCGAGCACGAAGGGGAATTTGTAGGTGGCATGCAGCGTGTTCACCGCCTTGATCTGCGCGTCGGTGAGACATTGGTCGCCGCTCTGCCCGGCCGCGCAGCGCAGCGTCTCGACCTTGAACGCCGCCTTGCAGCCGACGGGATCCTGCACCAGCGCATCGTCGGAGCCGTCGGCCTTGTCGCAAGCCGCGCGCACGGCCTCACCGACGAGCTTGACCTGCGCCGGGTTGATCCAGCCCTCGCCCATGGTGACGAGACCCGAGCGCGTGCCCGCATGCTGCAGCCCGACCCAGTTGATCACGGGCACGCGGGCGAAGATGCCGTCGAAATCATCCGGATAGCGCTGCGCCATGGTGAGGCCTTCGCGGCCGCCCTCGGACGAGCCCATGAAGTACATCTTCTCCGGCTTCCTGCCGTAGGCCCGCTGCATCAGCCCGACCGCAGCGTCGCGCACCTTCTTGTAGGCGCGATGGGCAAAATTCTCGAAGGCTTCGTCGTTCAGCGCAAAGACCTGCGGCGGCTCGCCCCGCTTGGTCTCGTGGCCAGAGTCGGTGCCGTAGGTGACGAAGCCGCGCGCCAGCGGCGACGGCTTGTCAAAGGGGTAGGCCGGCGGCAGCGCAAGGCCGGTGATCAGCACACCGTTGAAGCCGCCGCCGCCATATTGCAGCGAGCGCCCGTTCCATTCGACGGGAAGGTTGACCTGGAATCTGATCGGGGGCGCCTTGGGATCGGTGGGATCGATATGGCCGAGCACCTTGCAGAAGCGCGGATTGGCCGGTGTGATGCGCCCCGACGGCGTCGGCCCACGCTCGGCCACGGCCAGTTGCGACGGCGCCTGCAAGCTCGCGGAATCGATCTTCACGGCGTCATCGCCGCCGACGAGCCCCTTGCAGACAGTCTCGGCGTCTTCCGCCAGCGTTGCCGCCGCGGCGGTGCTGGCGTCCATCACGGCCACAGCACCGACCAGCCATCCACACAGCGTCACGGCCTTGCGCATCATCGTTTCCGTCCCCATTGCTTTTTCGTCGCGAACCAAGCGATCGACCAATTCAATGCAAATGGTCAGCGGTCGTCAATCGCAGCAGCCTGAACCGATCGCAACGACGCGGAGGAGCGACCGGCGCGCCGGCTCCACCCCCAGCGCCTTCCGCTAACGAACTGAACTTAATGTGAAATTTTGTCCTGTTACTGAACGCGGACGGCGCGTCGGCCGACCAAGTCCACAGGCTGTCATCAATCTGTCAGACGAGCCGGGCTTTCCTGCCGGAACGGCAGGACGTGCTATCCTGCACTGGCGAGAACCAAGGAGCGAATGGTGAGCGAAATCATCAATGTCCCGGCACTGCCGACGGATGCATCGGCCGTCGCGCGCATCAAGTCCGAGATCGACATTTCGGATCGCTCGCGCCTCGTCACGTTCGGCGAGCGGGCGCAACGCTCGGTGGTCGAGTTCGCCGACCGTATTCTCGCCCAGACACAGAACCGCGAGCTCGGCGCCACCGGCAAGCTCCTGACCGATATCCTCGCCAAGGCTCGGGGGCTGGATCCGGCCGACCTCAAGGACAAGGGCTTTCTCGCCCGCATCTTCTCGTCGGCGGAGGCGCGGCTGCGTCGCTTCACCGAACAGTTCAACGAGGTCGCTTCGCAGATCGACCGCGTCTGCGTCGAGCTCGACCGCAACAAGGAGGTCCTGCGCCGCGACATCGCCCTGCTCGACGATCTCTACGAGCAGACCCGCAACGCGCTCGGCCAGCTCGATATGCACATCGCCGCGGGCAAAGCCTTCACCGAGGAATTCCGCAGCGGCAAGCTCGTCGAGATGGAGCGGAACGCGAAGGCACAAGGCGCGGGTAGCGACGCCATGCTCGCCGCGCAGACCTATCAGGACGCGGTGCAGGCGCTCGACCGGCTCGAGAAGCGGGTCTTCTATCTCCAGCAGGCGCGCCAGATCGGCATCCAGCAGCTGCCGCAAATCCGCATCGTGCAGTCCGGCGACGAGACGCTGATCGAGAACTTGCAGGCGACGACCGAGCTCACGATTCCCGTGTGGAAGCAGAAGATGATCCTGCTGCTTGGTCTCAACCGGCAGAAATCCGCGCTCGAGCTTCAGAAGACCGTCACCGACGCGACCAATGAGATGATGCGCCAGGCCTCCGAGATGATGAAGACTCAGGCAATCGAGATCGAGAAGCAGTCGCAGCGCGGCATCATCGATATCCAGACCCTGGAGCAGACCAACCGGGATCTGATCGAGACCATCTCCGGCGTGCTCACGGTACAGGAGCAGGGCCGCACCAAACGCGCCGAGATCGAGCACCGGATGGCGGAGCTGACGGACGAGTTGAAGACCGCGATAGCGAAAGCTGCGCCTTGAGGCCTGCATCGTAACTGTTTCTCCATGAAGCTCCTCCATAAGGGCCGCCGCATGAAGGTTCGGGCATGAGGACTTTCCGTCTCTTGCGGCGCCACTTGGCGCTGATCGCAACAGTGCCGCTGATTGCCGCGCTGCTGTCGGGCTGCGGCGGCCCAGGACCGCAATTCACCATCCTTTCGGGCTCGGAGAACGACGTTCTCGAACCGCTGGTGCAGGAGTTCTGCAAGTCGCGCAACGCGACCTGCACGATGCGCTATCAGGGCTCGCTCGACATCGCTCTCGCCCTGAAGGCGGGCGATCCCGGTGCGGATGCCGTGTGGCCGGCCGCCTCGATCTGGATCGACATGTTCGACACGACGCGGCGGGTGAAGATGGTCAAGTCGATCGTGCAGATGCCGGTCATTCTCGGCGTACGCCGTTCCAAGGCCGAGGCGCTGGGCTGGATCGACACCAAGGTGACCGCCAGGGACATCCTCGCGGCCGTCGAGGGCGGCAAGCTGAAATTCCTGATGACGTCGGCGACCCAATCCAATTCCGGAGCCGCCGCCTATCTAGCCATGCTGGCGGCCGGCATCGGCAAGCCGGACCTGATCGAGGCCGGCGATCTCGACAAACCCGAAGTGCTGGCCACCGCACGCGGATTGCTCAAGGGCGTCGAGCGCAGCGCAGGCTCCAGCGGCTGGCTCGCCGACCTCTACCGCGACGGCGAGCGCAGCGGCGCGCGCTACCAGGCGATCTGGAACTACGAAGCCGTCATCAAGGAAACCAACGACAAGCTGATCGCCGAGAACCACGAGCCGCTCTATGCAATCTATCCCGCCGACGGCGTGGCGATCGCGGATTCGCCGCTCGGCTTCGTCGACCGCGGCCGCGGCAAGGAAGTCGAAAGCTTCTTTGCCGACCTCCAGGCGTTCCTGCTCAACGGCGATACGCAAGGCAAGATCTCCAAGACCGGCCGGCGCGTCGAGATCGGCCGCGCCACCCCGCTTGCAGCCGACCCGAGGACGAATCTCGATCCGTCACGGCCGGTGACCGTGATCCGGCCGCCGGAGCCCGCCGTGATCCAGAAGGCCCTCCTGATCTATCAGGAGGCGCTGCGGCGGCCGTCACTGACCGCGCTCTGTCTTGACGTCTCCGGAAGCATGCAGGGCGCCGGCGAAAAGCAACTGCTCGACGCCATGCGCTTCCTGCTCACGCCGGAGCGTACCCGCGAGGTGCTGGTGCAATGGACGAAGTCGGACGAGATTCTCGTCCTGCCCTTCAGCGACCACATCCTCTGGACGGCACGCGCCAGCGGCGACGAGAACGAGCAGGCCAGCCTGCTCGCACGCGCGCTCGAATTGCGGGCCAACGGGGGCACAGACTTCTATACATGTGCGGCGCAGGCGCTCGCTGCCATGAAGTCGCGTCTGGGCGATGGCCAGCATCTGCCGGCCATCGTCATCATGACCGATGGCAAGAGCCAAGGGTCTATGTCCACATTCGAGGCGGCCTGGCGCGCCGATGGCCATCGCGTGCCGGTATTCGGCGTGACGTTCGGGTCCGAGGTCGATCGCAGCCAGCTCGACAACCTCGCGAAGCTGACCGGAGGCCGCGTGTTCGACGGAAGCAAGAGTCTCACGGACGCGTTCCGTGCGGTACGAGGGTACAACTGAATGGCGACGATGCCGTCCGGGCTTGGCTGGATCGCGGGTGGAGTGGCAGCCGCAGCGTTGCTGCCGTCGCTCGCGATCGGGCTTGCCATGCCGTTCTGGATCGCGCTCGCGATCAGTGCGGCTGCAGGGGGAGGCATCGTCGTGGCGCTGGCGCCGCGAAACCGGTTCGCCGCGCTGGAGGCCAGCGGCGTCGCGCGCGGCAAGATCGAATTCGCAGCCGAACTTCTGACCGAGGCGGAGCCGCTCGCCGAGCGCATGGAAGACACCGCCTCGGCGATCCGCACCCGCGCAGTCGCCGATCGCATCCGTCACCTCGTGCAGATTGCGCGCGAGATCTTTGCCGCGATCGAGCGCGATCCGCTGCGGCTCGACCGCGTGCGCCGGTTCCTGACCTACTATCTGCCGCGCGCAGCCGAGATCGCCGACGCCTACCGCGCGCTGGAGAAGAGCACCGTGCCCGACACTTCGCGCCTTGCGGCCGCGCGTGACATGATCGACCGGCTCGACGGTGCCTTCACCCGCTATGCGGCCAATCTCCAGGACGCCGATCTCGACAAGCTGGACATTGATCTGAAGTTGTTGAAACGCTCACTCGACGAGGACATCGGCCCGGCGCCGCCGGCCGCGCCAGTCGAGACCAAGAGAGGGACCAATTGATGGCAATCTCGCGCCGTGCCTTCGGAATCGGCCTCGTCGCCGCCAGCGCGGCGGCGACCGGCGGTTACGTATATCTGCGCGAGCACCCCGAAATCGCCGGGCGCTTCGGCGAGCCGAAGCGGCTGTTCGGCTTCGCGGGCGGCGAAAAGGAGGGTTTCCTCGGCAACGCCCGCGTGAAGAGCTTGCTGGAGCGCCGGTTCGGACTGATCCTCGACGGCCGCCGCGCGGGATCGGTCGAGATGGTTCGTGAACGCGCCTTGCTCGACCAGAAGCCGCAATTCCTGTGGCCGTCCTCGTCCGTGCTGGTCGAGATGGCGCGGTCTTCGGGCGTGAAGATCTCCCGCGATCAGGTGATCTTCAACTCCCCGATCGTGCTCTATTCCTGGGATCGCATTGCCGAGGGCCTGGTCAAGGGCGGTATTGCGCAATCCGCCGGCGGGCCGCGCTACACGGTGGATCTGTCCAAGCTGCTCAAGGCCGTCATCGCCGGCGAGAACTGGTCGGCGATCGGCGTCACCGACCTGTTCGGCCGGGCTCGCGTGGTCTCCACCGACCCGAACAAATCCAATTCGGGCTTCATGTTCGCGGGCCTCGCAGCGAGCCTCTTGTCCGGCGACGTGGTGATGCCCGACACCCTCAGCAGGATCGATGGCGATGTCGCCACCGTGTTTCGCCGCATGGGCTTCAAGCCGCCGTCCTCGGGCAAATTGTTCGACGACTACGTCGCAGGCGGTGCGGGGGCGCAGCCGCTGATCGTCGGCTACGAGAACCAGCTCGTCGAATGGGTGCTGCAGGACGCAGAGCGCTGGAAGCGGCTTGAGGCCAATGCGCCGGCCAAGCCCGTCATCCTGTATCCGCAACCGACGGTATTCTCGGCCCATCCGCTGATCAGCGTCGAGCGCCAGGCCGACGATCTGATCGACGCGCTGATGAGCGAGGGCCTCCTCGAAATCGCCTGGGAGGACCACGGCTTCCGCGGACCGCTCGGAACCATTGGCAAGGCGCGCAACGCGCTGTTGCAGTCGCGCCTGCTCGAGCGGATCGACGCCGTACTGCCGATGCCGGATGCGCCGGTCATGCTGGCCCTGCTGGACCGGCTGTCCGCGTAGTCCTGGCGTCGCGCTTTAGAACGTAATGGCTTCAGGTTGAATCGATCCCGCGGTAGGTTGTTCACCTCTCCCGCTTGCGGGAGAGGGAGTGCATCTTCCCTTATCGCGATCAAGCCTGATCGCATCGCGCTTTAATGCTCGAACACCAGCCGCGCGCCGACCGTTCCCTCGAGGCTGCGGATCTGCTGCAGCAGCGTGCCTGAATCCTGACCACCGAGATCGGCGTCGAGCACGACGTAGCCGAGGTCGCCGGCGGTCTCCAGATATTGCGCGGCGATGTTGATGTCGCGCTGGAGGAAGACCTCGTTCAGCCGCCGCAACATGCCCGGCACGTTGCGATGGACATGGCTGAAGCGTGCGCCGGAGGGACGCAGATGCAGCTGCACCTCCGGGAAGTTCACCGCGCCCATGGTCGAGCCGGTGATGAAATAGTCGACCAGCTTGCGCGCGACCTCGCCGCCGATCCGCTCCTGCGCCTCCTCGGTCGAGCCGCCGATATGCGGGGTGAGGATAACGTTCTCAAGGCCCTGAATGGGGCTCTTGAAACGATCGGCGTTCGACGATGGCTCGACGGGAAAGACGTCGACGGCCGCACCGGCAAGATGGCCATCGCGCAAGGCACGCGCCAGCGCATCGAGATCGACCACGGTGCCGCGGCTGTTGTTGATCAGGAACGAGCCCGGCTTCATGGCCCGCAGCTCCTTCTCGCCGATCATGCCCGCAGTCTCCGGCGTCTCCGGCACGTGCAGGCTGACCACATCGCTCTGCGCCAGCAGATCTTCGAGCTTCTCGACCGGCTCGGTGTTGCCGTGGCGAAGCTTGTCGGTGCGGTCGAAATAGATCACGCGCATGCCCATCGCCTCGGCCAAGGTCGAAAGCTGCGAGCCGATATTGCCGTAGCCGACAATGCCGAGCGTTCGGCCGCGCACCTCGCGGCTGCCGGCCGCCGACTTGTCCCAGCCCCCCGCATGGGCCGACACCGAGCGCGGAAAGATCCGCCGCAGCAGCATCACGATCTCGCCGATCACGAGCTCGGCGACGCTGCGCGTGTTGGAGAACGGCGCGTTGAAGACGGGAATACCGCGCTTGCGCGCCGCCGAAAGATCGACCTGGTTGGTGCCGACGCTGAAGCAGCCGACCGCGAGAAGCTGGCCGGCCGCCCCGAGCACCTCTTCGGTGATCTGGGTGCGCGAACGGATGCCGAGCAGCGACACGTCCTCGAGCGCGCGCCGCAGATCCTCACCGTCCAGCGCCTTGGTCAGCCGTTCGACTTTGGTGAAGCCCGCGCTCCTGAACAGATCGACAGCGCTATCATTGACGCCTTCGAGCAGAAGCGCCTTGGCGCTTCGCTCAGGGCTTTGGCCTGGGGCGGACATGGAATCTCCGTAAATGGCAGCTTTGCCGCAGCTCATAGACCGCGGGCGATATGCAGCACAATAGGGAACGGATACGGGGAGAAAATGGCCGGCGCGGTGGATGTTCTTGGTGTACCAGGCCCGTTGTCCGCGCGCCCAGGTCAAATCACATAGAACCCATGCGTGCCGTCGCGGCGGAGCTGCTCGATGAGACCGTATTCCCAATCGAGATAGGCCTGCATCGCGGATTCCGCCACATCGGTGCCTTCATAGGGTCGCCGGTAGCGGTGGGCGGGGTCGAGCTTCGGCATGACCAACGGTGGACCGACTTCCAGCGCGCCGTCATAGCCGCCTTCGAGCACGTAGACCTCCCAGCCCATCTGCGCCAGCCAAGACGCCGTCATGTCGGCGCGGACGCATCTGTCGTCGGTCAGAACGATGCGCGCGCCGCGCACGGGCGCGGCCATGTCGGTTTCCTGCACGAGCTGGCCGCCGGGATAATGGCGGAAGCCGGACAGGTGCCCGGCCGCATACTCTTCGGCGTCGCGCACGTCGAAGCGATAGAGCGTGCGATGGGTCTGTGCGGCCAGCGCGGCCAACTCGTTCGCGCCGATATGGCGGACACCGGCGCGATAGGCGACATCGCGGGCATTGGCCGGGCCGCCCTCGAACGGCCCGATCGCGCCGCGCCTGTCGGCGCCGTGATCGAGCGCATGATGCGCCAGCGTCCAGCCGATGGTGCCGTTGCGCAGCGCCCACACGTTGTTCGGCACGCCGGCATTGATCAGCGACTGGGTGCCGATGATCGAGCGGGTGCGGCCGGCGCAGTTGACGATGATGGTGGTGTCGGGATCGGGCACGGCCTGCCCTGCCCGCAGCACCAGCTCCGCCCCGGGTACGCTGATCGAGCCCGGGATGTTCATGGTCGCATATTCGTCGAAACGGCGGACGTCGAGGATGGCGATATTGGCCTTGTCGGCGATGAGCTTTGCCACCTCGTCGGCGCTCAGCGAGGGCGTGTGGCGGCGCGACTCGACCAGCTCGCCGAAGGCCTTGGAATACGAGTTGACGTCCTCGAAAACCTCGAAGCCCGCATCGCGCCAGGCCGTCAGCCCGCCGTCAAGTGCGCTGAAATGGGTGTAGCCGAGTGCAGCCAGACGCTCGGCGCCGGACGCGACGAGCCCCTCGCCGTCATCGTAGAGCACGATCGCAACGTCCTTGCGCGGCAGCCGCACCTCGGCCTCGATCGCGATCCGGTCTGCGGCCATGTTGGCGGCGAACAGCGGATGACCGGTGGCAAAGGCCGCCTCGCATCTGAGGTCGAGCAGCGCGATCTCCTCGCGCAGGAGCAGCGCACGGCGGATATCGGCGGGGGTGACGGTGGGAAGCTTCATGGCGAAAACCTGACAAGGACGTGCCAGAGGCTTTTGAACGATTGTCAAGATGTTGGCTAGCCTCTTCGGCTGCAACTCACTCGCCGGGAACGAGCCGCCCGAGCGGCGGCTGCGCCGGGCGCCGCAACCTGCGGCGCGACAGATAGAGCAAAATGCCGGTGACCGAGAACAGCGGCATCAGGGCCGCGGCAAGCATGAAGGCGAGCTTGCCGGGCCAACCCAGGATCGCGCCGCGATGGATATCGAGCACGTTGGCGATGATCCTCTCGCCGAACGTCTTGTCGGAATAGCGCTCGGCGGAGACCAGCTGACCGGTGACGGCATCGATGCGGAATTCATCGCGCGAAGTGTCGAGCGTTGAATCCTCCCCCCAGGACCGGATCCGTATCGCCGTGCCGGGGCTGGACGGCAGTGTCAGCAGAGCCCTGGCAAAGCGGCCGCCCTCCTCACGCCGGAACGTCGTCCATGCCTGGTCGAACCCGATCGGCTGCGCCGGCTCGGAGCGGGCCGCCGCACGCGGCGTCTTCGCGGACATTTTTGGCTGCATCTTCGCAGAGCTGATCTCCGGGCGCGCCAGCAGCCGGACGACGCCGTCCTTGTACCAGTCGAACGAGTACCAGAGCCCTGTGAGCGTCATCACCAGATAGACCGGAAGAACCCAGGTGCCGATGACCGCATGCAGCGAGCGATGCAGCCCGCGCCCGCTGAGACCGAGATTGGGCTTGAGCCACATCTTCACGCTGCGCGCGCGGCGTGGCCAGCGCAGCACGAGGCCCGAGACCAGCATGACGATCAGACCGAGCGCGGCCACACCGGTGATCTGGCGGCCCCAGCCCTTGGCATCGCCAGGCATCAGCAGCCAGCGGTGCAGCTTCCGCACCGTCGCGAAGAACACCTCGCCGCGGGGCGCACCCAGCACGCGTGCATCATAGGGGTCGACATAGAGCGAATTCGGCCGCGCGCCCTGCTCGTCCCGCGCGAAGCGGACCCACACGGCGGCAGTCGGATCGCTCGACAGCATGACGGCCGAGACTTGGCCGAAATCCTGCCCCGCCTTCAGCCGCGCGACCAGCTCGTCCGGCATCAGCGCCGGCATCTCGCGCGGCACGACGTGCATGATGCCGGCGTTGAGATGAGCGACGATCTCGTCCTCGAAACTCATGATCGCGCCGGTCAGCGCGATCAAAGCGAGCAGCAGCGCGAGCACCAGGCCTGCGATGGAATGGACCTGGAGCAGGACGGCTTTGATCATGTGCCCCGGCCGCACTGCCATCGCTAGAATTTCACCGTTGCCGACAGCGAGACGCGCCGCGCGTCGCCGATGGCAACGTTGAGCGCGTTTCCGGTGCTGGACGTATAATAGACCTTGTCGAACAGGTTCTTGACGTTGAACTGGTAGGTCACCGGCAGATTGTCGATCTTTGTGTCGTAAGTCGCAAAGACGTCTGCGACGGTATAGGCCGGCAAGAAAAACTTGTTGGCGGAGTCCCCCGGCCGGTCACCGACGTAGTGCGCGCCGCCGCCGAGCCGCAGGCGTCCGGGGAGCGCATCGCCGAAATCATAGACGAGATAGAGCGAAGCCGTATTCATCGCAGCATTCAGCAACTTGGCGTTGCCGTTCACGGGATCGTTCTCCAGGCGGGCATCGGTGTAGCCGTAGCTTCCGATCATGCTCCAATCGTCGGTCAGCTTGCCGGTCACGTCCAATTCGACGCCGCGCGACCGCGCCTTCGCGGATGTCCGCATCGCAATGACGTTGTTGCCAAGATCATCGCGGACCAGCACGTTCTTCTTCTCGATGTCGTAGACCGCCAGAGTGCCGGACAGCCGCTTGTTGACATCGAACTTGACGCCGGTCTCCCATTGGATGCCCTCCTCGGGCAGAATGGTGGAGTCGACGACGAAGCCGATGGGAGCACCGGTGAAGGGCGCGATGGTCGAGGTCGGCTTCAGCGACTGCGTGTAGCTCACGTAGTAGGAGAGCTGGTCGTTCAGCTTGAAGACAACGCCACCGAGCGGCAGCACCTTGTCGCCCGACAGGTTGGTGTTCGTGACGAAGTTCGGCCGGCCCTTTCCCGCCAGCTGCTCGTATTCCATCCAGCGCACGCCGCCGACCACCGACAGCCAGTTGGTCAGATGGAAGGTGTCCTGGGCGAAGAAGCCACGGGTGCCGAGCTTGTCGGTCTGCTCGCTGTCAACAGCCGAAACGGTCGTGCCCGGCGTGATCAGTCCGTAAACGGGGTTGTAAAAATTAAAGCTCGGGGTCGCCTGGCGGATCAAATCGTGGCGGTCGATGGTGCGATACAGCGCCTCGCCGCCGAACAGGATCTCGTTGCGGAAGCCACCCACCCAGACGTCACCCTGGAGATAGGAGGTGCCGTAGCTGGCGTTGCTCAGCGAGTTCCGGGTGCCGTCGTTGCTGCGGGTCTCGACGCCGGTCTTGGCGTTGACGCTGGTGATGCGAAGCTGATTGGCGCTATAGGTCTCGGTGTTGTAGCTGTAGGCCGCCGTGACCTTCCAATTGTCGTCCAGCCTCTGCTCGACCGAGCCCTGGATCAGGTCGGAGGCGCCCCACATGTTGTTGAAGGGCTCGTCGAGCCGGCGAGTCTTCGGAATCGCCAGCGGCGCGCCGTTGACGAAAGCGGTGCCGCGGTCGAACGGAGTGATGAACTCGCGGTGCTCATAGGTGAGCTGGACCGTCGTGGTGTCGCCATACCAGGCCAGCGAGGGGTTCACCAACATCTCACGGTGGCGGCCGAAATTCCGCCAATAGTCCTCGCTGACGCCGTAGCCAATGAAGCGATAGGCGAGACCGCCGTCGCCGATCGGACCGGTGATGTCAAGCGTACCGTCGGCGCCGTTCCGATTGTTCGCGTAGGCCGAGCCGAGCAGCGTGATCGAGCCGTGCTGATAGAGCTCGGGCCGCTTGCTGATGGTGTTGACGATGCCGCCGGGATCCATGATGCCATAGAGCAGCGAGGCCGGCCCCTTCAGCACCTCGACGCTCTCGACCGCAGGATTGAGGCTGCGGCCCTGCACCAGCGGCATGCCGTTGCGCATGATCGAGCCGTCGCGGTTGTCGCCGAAGCCGCGGCGGATCACGGCGTCCTGGGTGCCGGCGAGCGTGTTGGTCTGGGTGATGCCTGAGATATTGACGAGCGCGTCGTCGATGTTGCGCGGGAGTTGGTCTTTCAGCACCTGCGCAGGCACGACGTTGACGGCCTGCGAGGTGTCGAGCGGAGAGGCGCCGCTGCGCAGCGTGGTTGCGCTCGGCATCGCGCGGTAGCCGAGCTTTGCGGCCTGTTGCGCGGCGGCCTCCGCTGCCGCGCGCTCCGACAGCGTCGGCACCGCGGGCGCGGGATTGCGACTGGGCTGGCGGCGCGCCGCCGTTTGCGTGCGGCGTGACGACTGCTCCGATGTGCGAGCCGGCTTCGGTCGGGGCGCCGGAGCTTCCACTGTCACCGGCGGCAGAGCCGATTGCGCCAGTGCGCTCGTCGTGGTGGAGGGATATTCAATGAGCAGCACCGCTGCTCCCATGAGAAGTCCTGCACGGCTCTTGCCGGCACGAGTTCGATGGCCGTTGTCACGTTGGCCATCCACAAAGGCACGCACGTTCATTCCACTTCAAGTCAGGAGCATTGAAGTGTGCGCGTGTAACAGCCGCCGCGATCGAGGAGAACCGTAGCCGAGCTTGAATCGCTCTAGTGTTGAATCATTCTAAGAACAGGCGGACACTAACAGCAATCATGAATTGCCGGTGCACCGTGCGTGACACGCTGCGCGCGAAATCACGACGGGATGGCCCGATGTTTTGCGATCACGCGACGGCGGGAGCGACCAACTCGTCGAGCTTGCGCTTGAACGCAGTGCCGTCCGACAACGCGCGGAGCGGCGGACGCACGCGCAGCCAACCTGCATCGCCGGTTTGCGTCGCAAGGATCGCCTTCAGCGTTGCGACGAGGGAGGGCGTCTTCAGCACGACGTCGATCGCCGCCTGCATGCGCGCCTCGACGTCCTTGCCGTCGAGCATGCCCTTGACCAGCTCGGGCACGACGTTGGCCATGCCGCAGATGGTGCCGGCGCCGCCGGCTGCGATCGCGCGGGCAATGTCGGCTTCATTGCCGACGGTGATCGCGAGCTCGGGCGCGGCGGCACGGAAGGCCTGGAACTGCTTGAAGTCGCCGCTGGAGTCCTTCAGACCTGCAACCACTTGGCCGTAGCGCTTGCGCAGGCTTGCGGCGACTGTCGTCGGGATCGCAACGCCCGAGACTTGTGGAATGTGGTAGAGCGAGGCGCGCAGGCGATCGTCACCGACGCCGTCAATGATCGCCGCAAAGGCATCCTCGATGCCTTCAGGCGTGACACTCCGATCGAAATAGGGCGGCAGCAGCAACACGTGGCGCAGGCCGAGGCCGAGCACGGCGCGCGTCAGCGCGATGCTGTCGCTGATGGCAGGAAAGCCGCCGCCGATTCCGATGCGCTCCGCCGCGATTCCGGCCTTGAGCATCGCTTCGATCGTCGCGATGCGTTCGGCGGCATTGAATGAGGTCCCCTCGCCGGTGGTGCCGAACAGCACGACGCCGTCGACGCCCTTGCCGAAGAGGTGCTTGGCGTGTGCCGCGAGCTTGGCGACGTCCACATTGCCGTCCGTCGCCAGCGGTGTCGCCGACGCCACCCAGAAACCGCGAATCGCCTCCGCCATCACACCACCTTTTGCTGCCGCCCCCGGCTAAGCCGCTGATCTTCAACGATCTTCCGCGCTTTACCGAGGCCTTGTTTTCACTTTACTTTTGCTCTTGTACCTTACATACAACACGAACGCAAATCACACGCGCCAGATCTTGAGGAGGTCGCGCATGGACACGGTGACCCCCACCGAACGCCCCGACCAGTTGCTCGGCGCGCTGCGCGACAGGCTCGGCGCGGCCGCGGTGCTTGTCGGCACCGATGTGCCGGCGCGCAATTGCAACGACTGGAGCGCGAGCCTGCCGCAGACGCCGCTGGCGGTGATCCGCCCCGTGGATGCGCAGGGCGTTGCCGATGCGATTGCGACCTGTCGGCAGGCGCATCTGCCGTTCGTGCCGCAGGGCGGCTTGACCGGGCTGTGCCGCGGTGCTTCGCCGGAAGCGGGCTGGGTCGCGATCTCGCTGGAGCGCATGACCGGCATCGAGGAGATCGACCCTGCCTCCGCGACGATGACGGTGAAGGCGGGCACGCCGCTGGAGACGATCCAGAAGGCGGCGGACGAGGCCGGCTTCTTCTTTCCGCTCGATCTCGGCTCGCGCGGCTCCTGCGCGATCGGCGGCAATCTCTCGACCAATGCCGGCGGCAACCGCGTGATCCGCTACGGCATGACGCGCGAGCTGGTGCTTGGTCTCGAAGTGGTGCTGCCCGACGGCACCATCATCACCAATCTCAACAAGCTGATGAAGAACAATGCCGGCTACGATCTGAAGCATCTCTTCATCGGCTCGGAAGGCACGCTCGGCATCATCACACGCGTCGTGCTGAAGCTGTTCCCGAAGCCGCGCTCGACCATGGCCGCGCTCTGCGCGCTGAAGGATTATGCCGCCGTGATTGCGCTGCTCGATGCAGCGCGCTCAGGGCTCGGCCCGCTGCTGTCCGCTTTCGAGGTGATGTGGCCGGATTATTGGGACGTGATTACGGCGCGCGCCGGCGTGAAGCCGCCGGTCGCGCCAGGTCATGGTCTCTACGTGCTGGTGGAAGCGCAGGGCACCGACGAAAGCGTCGATGCGCCGCGCTTTGAGCGCTGGCTCGTGGAGCTGATGGAACGCGGGCTGCTCGCCGACGCCGCCGTCGCGCAATCGCTCGCACAGACGCAGAGCTTCTGGCGCGTGCGCGACATCTGCGCCGAGTTCGGTCAGGTGCTGGGGCCACACATCGCCTACGACATCGGCCTTGCGGTGGCACGCATGGACGAGTTCGTCACGCGCTGCAAGGCGGCGCTCGCCGCAGGCATCAAGGGCTGCGAGAGCGTCTATTACGGCCATATCGGCGACGGCAATCTGCACCTGGTCTCCTGGGTCACCGGCCTTGCCGTCGAGCAGCAGCCGAAGGAGGAGATGGACGCGATCATCTACGGTCTCGTCCGCGAGCTTGGCGGCAGCGTCTCCGCCGAGCACGGCATCGGCACGTTGAAGAAGCAATGGCTGGGCCATGCCAGGAGCGAGGCCGAGATCGCGCTGATGCGCACGCTCAAGGCGGCGCTCGATCCCGATCACCTGCTCAATCCCGGCAAGGTGATCTGAACGCATCATGCGATCGCTCAAGCTCGATACGCCGAAATCGCTGTCGCAGCGGGTGATGCTGCGGCTGCGCCAGGCCATCATCGACGGCGAGTTCGCACTCGGCGCTGCCATCTCCGAGGAGATGGTGGCCAATTCCTTCGGCGTCAGCCGCACGCCGGTGCGCGAGGCGATGGGCCAGTTGCAGGCGCAGGGACTCGTGGTGATCCGGCCGCAGGTCGGCAGCTTCGTCTTCACGCCGAGTGCGGACGACATCAATGCGCTCTGCACCTTCCGCATCGCGCTGGAGCCAAAGGCCGCCGAGCTCGCCTTCCGCCACGACCGCAACAGTGCGATTGCAACCATGACCGCCGCGATCGCGGCGATGGAGCCGGCGGTCGCGGCGAAGGACACCATCGCCTATGGCCGTGCCGACACTGCTTTTCACGAGGCGCTGTTCGCCCATTGCGGCAACCGCTATCTCGCCGAATCCTATCAGCTCGTCTCCGGCCGCGTCGCCGCGCTCCGCACCAATCTGACATCGCCGATCGACGTGCGCACCCGCACGTCCTTCGACGAGCACCGCAAGCTGCTCGACCTGTTCGCACGCGGCGATTTCGCCGCCTTCGACGAATTGATGACCACGCACATCACGAATTCGGGAATCGTCTATGCAAGTGCGCTGAAGGTGGATTGAGCGCGTCTAGCGCTCCTCCTTCGATCCCGACCTGTCCAGGAAATCGAGCGCGGTGTTGATCTGCTCGAGCTGGTGCTCGATCCTGTCGCGATCCTCCACCGATGGCGCCGCTTCGAGCTGTTCCACCAGCTTCTGCTTCCGCATCAGCAAGTTCTCTATGACCGTACCCACGATTCCCCCATCGCCAGAGGCGACGCCGCGCGCGCCGAATCGATTGGAGGCGCGCACAACCCGGGCCCGCGTCGAACCCATAGCCAGAATGCTCGCGGGCGCGGTTGGTTCCTGCGGCCGCATCCGATCGGCGCCGGAACTTCCGTCACCGGCACACCGGGCGGTTGAATTCGCCCGCCCCCGGCCCTATGCGTAGGCGCCATGGACACCGAGATGATCGCCGCCGAAAAGCCGCTGATGGACCAGGCCCGCCCGCGCAAGCCGGCGCCGTTCCTCCCCATGAGCCGCGCCGAGATGGACGCGCTCGGCTGGGACGCCTGCGACATCGTGCTGGTGACCGGGGATGCCTATGTCGACCATCCGAGCTTCGGCATGGCGATCATCGGCCGCCTGCTCGAGGCGCAGGGTTTTCGGGTCGGCATCATCGCCCAGCCGGACTGGCATTCGGCGGAGCCGTTTAGGGCGCTCGGCAAGCCAAAGGTGTTCTTCGGCGTCACCGGCGGCAACATGGATTCCATGGTGAACCGCTACACCGCGGATCGGCGCATCCGCAGCGACGATGCCTATACGGCCGGCGGCGAAGGCGGCAAGCGGCCGGACCGCTGCACGATCGTCTACGCCCAGCGCTGCCGCGAGGCGTTCAAGGATGTGCCGATCGTGCTCGGCGGCATCGAGGCCTCGCTGCGCCGGATCGCGCACTACGATTACTGGTCCGACAAGGTGCGCCGCTCGGTGCTGGCCGACGCCAAGGCGGACTTGCTGCTCTACGGCAACGCCGAGCGTGCCGTGGTCGAGGTGGCACACCGGCTCGCCGCCGGCGAAGCGCCGCGCGAGCTCGACGCCATCAGGGGCGTGGCGCTGTTCCGAAAAGTGCCGGACGATTACACCGAGCTGCACGCCGACGATCTCGATTCCGCCGACGAGGGCGCATCGCGCAAGCCAGGGTCGACCGTGATCCGGCTGCCGGCGCTGGAGCAGGTCGAGCAGGACAAGGAAGCTTATGCCCGCGCCTCGCGCGTGCTGCACCGGGAGAGCAATCCCGGCAATGCGCGGCCGCTGGTGCAGCGCCACGGCGACCGCGACCTCTGGCTCAACCCGCCGCCGATCCCGCTCACGACGGAAGAGATGGACGCGGTCTACGACCTGCCTTACGCGCGCGCGCCGCATCCGTCCTATGGCGAGGCGCGCATCCCCGCCTGGGAGATGATCAAGTTCTCGGTGACGATCATGCGCGGCTGCTTCGGCGGCTGCACCTTCTGCTCGATCACCGAGCACGAGGGCCGCATCATCCAGAACCGCTCGGAGGGCTCGATCCTGCGCGAGATCGAGCGCATCCGCGACAAGACGCCCGGCTTCACCGGCGTCATCTCCGACATCGGCGGCCCCACCGCCAACATGTACCGGATGGCATGCAAGGACCCGAAGGTCGAGGCGGCGTGCCGCCGGCCGTCCTGCGTCTTCCCCGAGATCTGCCCGAACCTCAACACCTCGCATGACGATCTGATCCGGCTCTATCGCAAGGTGCGCGAGACCAAGGGCATCAAGAAGGTGATGGTCGCCTCCGGCGTGCGCTACGACCTCGCGGTCGAGAGCCCCGAATACATCAAGGAGCTCGTCACCCATCACGTCGGCGGTTACCTGAAGATCGCCCCTGAACATACCGAGCGCGGTCCGCTCGACAAGATGATGAAGCCGGGCATCGGCGCCTACAACAAGTTCAAGCGGATGTTCGACGAAGCGGCCGAACGTGCCGGCAAGAAATATTACCTGATCCCCTACTTCATCGCGGCGCATCCGGGCACGACCGACGAGGACATGATGAACCTCGCGCTGTGGCTCAAGAAGAACCGATATCGCGCCGACCAGGTGCAGACCTTCCTGCCCTCGCCGATGGCGACCGCGACCGCGATGTACCACACCGGCGTCAACCCCTTGCGCGGCGTGCGCCACGGCGGCAGCGACAAGGTCGAGGCGATCAAGGGCCTGCGCCAGCGCCGCCTGCACAAGGCGTTCTTGCGCTATCACGACCCCGACAATTGGCCGCTGCTGCGCGAAGCCTTGATCGAGATGGGCCGCCGCGACCTGATCGGCTCGCAGCCGCACCAGCTCGTGCCTGCGCACCAGCCGCCCGGCACCGGCAAGGCCGCGGGCACCAAGCGCCCGCTGCGGCCCGGTGTGAGGACGCAGAAGTTCACGACCAAGGGCCTGCGGGTGATGAAGTAGCGGGCAAGAGCCGCATCGGGCCCGGTTCGGTGGCGCATTCGCGCCCCTCCAAAACAAAAAGCTCGAAAACAACCCCATGCACAGTAGCCGGGGACAGCAAAATCAACGAGTTAGAGCGCGACGAGACGGGTGGATCGTCACGGCGACCTCGCTGCTCGAGCGAGCACGACCTCGACGAACGACCGCTGCACATTTTTGCTGATTTTACGAAACCGTTGCTCCGTCGGGCAAAACAGGAGCAGAATGGCAGCATCGGAAGGACCGGGATCGGGAGCCCTTCCGTTGCTCAGCGCTAGCGTCGTCGCGCTCACTGTTGACCGATGAGGCTGCTCCGTCACGTCATCGAAAGCTCTATCTCGGCAGCACTCTGGAGCTCAGGTTGGTTTCCAAAGATCCCAATCAACTCGTCTCCTTCTAGGAGGCCCTATATTTCGATGCTCCCATATTCCCGCCAATATTCGTGTATCGAGACAAAAATTGGTCTAGGGAGCCATTCGCGGCTGAGTACCGATCCCCCTCCCGAACCAATTGGACGCTCTTGGTGACGCTTAGCTCGGCGAAGTTCGACAGCATCGCCCCGCGGTGAATGCCCACCGCGACTTCTTTTGTGACCCTTGGCCGAACAACGCTGAGACCATCGTATTGTTGGCTTTCGGCGGCAGACCGGACGCGGGGCCGCGCTCACTTCGACCGCTGCTTGTGACCCATAAGAGACATCACCCTGGTGGGATGGTGAGGGCGCGGTGCGACCTCTACCGAAGCCCGCCCCGTTCGTGCGGTTCATCTCGCCATGGGCCATCGCCGGATAAAGTAGCACGAAAAATGAACCTGTCCCGCGTTCTTGTCGTTGTCCTGTACGCTACCCGCGCGGGAGCGGGGTGGTCAGGAATCTGAGCCAAATGCGATGAGGGATCTCAGGGAGAGGTTAGAGAAGCTCCGCGCCGATGCTGCAGATCTCGCCCTCATGAGCAGACGGACGAGTGACGCGGGAAAGCGAGAACTGTTCGGACGCCTAGCAGAGGAACTCGCAATTGAGGCTCTTGAGCTTGAACTGGCGATCAAGCGGCAGAGCGCAAGTTCGGACCCTATTGCGCCGGAAAAGGTGGTGCCCCTTGGAATCCGGTCTAAGCGAGAGTGACGCCTCCGCGAACTGGGCCTCGCCGCGGGACGGCGCTCACCCCCGGACACTTCGGCCGCACCTTTGCGACGCGCCTGATGCACTCCGCCGAATTAACTTTCGGGTAAAGCAACTTACGATTCACATATGTAGATGCTGGAACAACATCGGCGGACTTCAGTCGCGATTGCATCATTTTCCCGATTGGTTCGCCGGCGGGCCATAATATCCAAGTTTGTTCGAAAGCTTGGTTGGGGGTTATAGGACATGCGTAAACATCATGGTCTCGCGGTTGACGCCGCTGTGCTGCTGCAGGAGCGTCTAGAACAACTCACGTCTCAATTGTCCGAATTGGAAAGTCTTCGCGCCCGCGTGCTTGAGGCGGAGCGGAGCATATCGATGACCGCCGAAACCGCTCCGCCCCGGCCACGAGCGCCATCGCGGCATACGCCTTTTCCAGTTTCTCCGCCCGTTCATCTGTTTGAAGTTGTGGCACGCCAACTTTGAACCGTCCCTCGGCCCCGTAGAGGTTTTGGCAGAGGCAGCTCTGTCTTTTTTGACCGTGCGGCGTTTGGAACGCCTCGCGATTACCACGTTTTCCCGAAGCCCTTCGCCAAAGTGGGTAACGCAATCGGCCCCAGCTCTTCCCTATTGCTCTGAACCTGGGGCCAGTCTTGCTTGGCGCCTCCAAGCGACAACTGGCGATGATGCCCGCGCGTTGCTCGCGGGCGCTTCCGACGAACCCGTTCTCTGAGGATCGGTTGGACGCAGCAATGTCGGCTGCTGGCCCTGAGGCGAAGATAGCGACTGCTTGCGGCACGTCGGCAGTCGGGGCGCGACGGGCATCCCGGAGAGGCCGCTAGATCGACGGCTCTTGACCCAAAGCGGAGGATCCACCCGCGCGGCTCAGAAAATTGCCACCAATAGGAACGGGCCCCTGAGAGCGGGTTTGAACCGGGTTGAGCGGTTTGAGGGAACATCCGCGATGGCGCTCCAGACTAGCCTTGGGAATAGGCTTTTGGCGGCGTTTCCGCCCCGGGATTTCAACCTGCTTGCTCCCCATTTCCACGAAACGTCGTTCGACTTTGATGCCGTCCTGGTACGAACAGGAGACGAATTCAAGCAGGTCTATTTTCCCCTTAGCGGAGTGATAGCGTTTCTCGTTGAGATGTCGGACGGACACATTGTCGCGTCAACTCTCATGGGCTCGGAAGGAGCGGTCGGCGCTCTCTCACTTCTAATCCCCTCGCGATCGCCAGTCACAGCAACTGCCTATGTTGCTGGAGCCGCGGTTCAGGTTCCTGTTGCACCGTTGCGGCTTGCCTTTGAGCAAAGCGCCACTGTTAGGCATGTTCTACGCCTTCATCTCCGCACACAATTGCTGCAGCTTAACAACGTGGCGGCCTGCAACGCGGTGCATCCGGTGGAATGCCGCATGGCCCGATGGTTGCTTGAGATTCACGACCGCATCGGAAACAGCAGAATACAGCTAACGCAGGAGGCGTTGGCACAGCTTCTCGGGGTGCGCCGAACAACGGTGACGCTAACGATGCGGAAACTTCGAGCAGCAGGCGGCATATTGTCTGACCGGCGTGGGATGCTGGAGATCGACCGAGGGCGGCTCGAGAAGATCGCGTGCGAGTGTTACGCAGTCATGCGACGCAGAATTACCCGCATGTATAACGAAGAGCTGCCAGTGGGCTCGCCGATTACAACACGCTCGCCGCCACCACAACACTGACGTTGCGATAGGCTCGCACGAGATGATCTTCGGACGCATCGGCGCAAGCGCCAATGTCGGCTTGTGGCCCCAAGCCGAACACCGCCCAAGCCTTTGCATGTCGGCTGAGAGGAGCAGACCGGACGCCGGTCCATGTTCGCCTCTACCGCCGATTGTGACCCGCACCCGACCTGATCAACGGCCGAGGCCGATCTGCTGTTATTTCTCGCTCGCCGCCCGAACGAAAAATGTTAGTCTCTAGGGAGCAGCAAGCCCGTTCCTGGTGGGCACATGCATCGGCGCGAATTCATCACGCTTGTCGGCGCGGCGGTGTCAGCATCATCTGCGGTGGCACGCGCGCAACAATCAAAGAAGATCTATCGTATCGGCTTGATGCTTGGTTCGGTGACGGAAGCTCGCTACGAGGTCTTTCTTGGTCGGCTCGGGGAGCTTGGCTATGTCGAAGGTCGCGCGGCCACCTACGTGGACAAAATACTCAAGGGCGCTAAGCCCGCAGATCTCCCAGTGGAGCAGCCGACAAAATTCGAACTAACCGTAAACCTCAAGACGGCCAAGGCACTCGGCCTCACCGTGCCACCGACGTTGCTCGCCCGCGCCAACGAGGTGATCGAATGACCGCTATTGGTCTGTTGCCGACCTGCGCTCGAAGAGCCGAACGTCTGCTTGCAGGAGATGAGCCGACCAGGTGAAGCAGCCCGCCAAGGGCAGCCTTTGACCCCGAGCCGACCAACGATGCGGCCCCAAGGGTCGCTATCAACTCGAATGCGAATTGATTGAAACGAGCTTCGCGCCCAACTCCAGAAGCAGGACCATCGCCAGTGATCTGACATCGGACCTTGGGTTCATGGTCGCAGTTTTCGATCCATGCTGAGTTTCGAGATGCAGGCGGTCGCCATCCTTAATCTGAAGTGCGCCATAGTGTGAAGAGCCGCCAAACTCATACTTGACGACGTATCGGACCGACGCGACCGATTTCTTATTCGCCATTCCCGGGTTCCTCATTGGTCGGCTATTCATAACAGGCAACTCAAGCGGCGTCGCCTGCTGGCCCCGTGGCTGACCTTAAGTCAGCGCGCCGAGATGTCCGCTTTCCGAAGCTAACCCGAACACCGGCATGAAAGGTGACTAGGCAGCCTTTGACCCGGAGCCGCCACGGTAGGGGAGCTGCGATGCTCGTATGCAGAACTAACTGCTGGGACCTGGGATCGGGTTCTTCGGCTCGGAGCTGGCAGTGATCTCTCGAAGTAGTACTCTAGCAGCCTGGAGATCCGGTGTCCCAAAGCCCTCAGTGAACTGGCCATAGAGCGGACTGAGTAGATCGTGAGCCTCGCCGCGCCGGCGCTGTTGCATCCAAAGTCGTGCAAGGCATAGCGTTGCGCGCAACTCCCAGAGCTTGGCGCCTTGCTGGCGCGCGGTTGCAGCGGCATGTTCGAACCGTGCTTCCGCGGCGGTCGGATCTTGCCTCGGCAGCCGTAGCATCAGCTCGCCCAACATCCGATGGAGCTCGGCCTCGAACCACCGCTCGCCGGTTTCTTCCACTCGGTCGAGCGCTTCGGTCATGAGATCCAAGCCCTCGTTCACAGCGCCCGACCGGCCGTGGACCTCGGCCAGCAGGCTTCGGAAATAGGGCACCAGGAAACCCGCTCCGGTGGCCTGCCACGTCGCAAGCCCATCTCGGATCTGCGCGATGCCAGCCCCAAAATCCCCAACCTCGCCCAGCGTCCAGCCACGAATGATGATGCCGGCTCCGAGGAAGTGTGGGGAATCCTGCTCGGCTGCAAGTGCGATCAGCGCATTCGCCCGATCTCGGGCCTCGTCTATGTCGTGGCGGAGCTGCGACAGGATGCAGCCGTAAAGCAGGGCATAGCCGAGGGTATTGCGATGGGACAACTCCTTCGCGTCTGTCAATGCCTGTTCGCTCCTCGCCTGCGCCTGCTCGGGATAGCCGAGGGCGAACAATCCCCAAGACAGAACGGACAGTCCCGCCACGCGCGGATCCTGCGCGAACAGGAAGGCGAGCGACCGATGCGCGGAGGGATCGTAGAGAGCGAGCGTCCGCTCCAGATGGTCGCGAGCAGCCGCTAACTCGCCGCGAAGCAATTCAGCGGTTCCGACGATGCGGTTGCCAATGGTTTCGGCAGCGACGTCATTCTGTTCCTGGGCACGGCGGAGTAAATCCTCGCCTGCCGTCCGACCGGCCTCGAGCTCCGCCCTGACGACGTGAAAAACCCACTCCCCATAGAGCACAGGAAAGAGCCGCGACGTGTCGCCAAGACGCTCGCACAAGTCTCGGGCGCGTGCGTTGGCCTGCCCGACCTCTGGTGCCGCCCAGCCCTTCGCAGCCATCAGCGCGACACCGAGCGCAACTTCCAGTTCGAGTTCCCGCCGCCATCGTGCGGCGTCGTCGGAGAGAGCCGGGATCAGTTCGAGCCCCTTGCTAAGTTGCGTGATCGCCTCTGCTGTGGCCGAGCGCGCGATCTCTGCTTGTCCTGCCTTCAACCAATGATCGATTGCCGGTGCAATCAGTCCGGCCTCTGAGAAATGATGAGCCAGAAGCTCCGGCTGTGTCTGCCCCGTCTCCGAAAAATGCTGCTCGAGCGCCGCGGCGATCCGGGCGTGCAAGCGCTGCCGCTTCGGGCGCACCAGGGTCGCATAGGCGGCGTCCTGCACAAGCGCATGCTTAAAGCTGTAGGTCGCCTGAGGCGGCGTCCCACGCCGGAACACCAGGCCCGAGCCGACGAGGTCATCCAATGCCGCCTGCAATTCGCTCTCCGACAACTGCGCCGTCATCGCGAGCAGTTCGTGAGAGAACTCCCGGCCAATAGCGGCCGCGACCTGGGCCACCTCACGGGCCGGGGCGAGCCGGTCGAGCCGGGCCAACAGCGACTCCTGGAGCGTGGTTGGGATCGCCATGGGCGGCAGCGGCCCCGTGAGCGCGTAATGGTCGCCTTCATCGCGGAGCAGATTGGTCTCCAGCACAGTCCGCGTCAGTTCCTCGACGAACAGCGGCACGCCATCGGTCTTGGCGACGATCTGGTCGAGCACCGCAGCCGGCAGCGCTTTGCCGCCGCTCAGCCGCGCAACGATGGCCGCGCCCTGCCGGCGGCTCAACCGGCTGAGGGTCAGCGCAGTGACGTGGGCATGGCGCGTCCAGGGCGGCGCGAACTCGGGCCTGAAGGTGATGAGGACGAGCACGGGGGCGCCTTGCACCCGGTCGACTAGGAGATCGAGCAGCTCGAGCGACGTCGGATCGGCCCAGTGCACGTCCTCATAGAGGGCCAGAACCGGGCGGTGCCTTGCGAGGCCCAACACCTGATCGACCAGCGCCTCGAGCGTTCGCTCCTTCTGCCGATGCGGGCTCATCTCGAGCGGCGGGTAGCGCGTATTCGTTTCGAGCGACAGCACTGCCGCCAACAGCGGCGCGACCTTGGTGACATCATCGGAAGACAGCGCAAGCAGCGCCTCGAGCTTGTCGAGACGCGCCGCGGCGGGATCGTCCGCGGCGAAGCCCGCCGCCCGCTCCAGCAGGCCGATGACCGGATTAAGAGGGCTGGTCTGATGGTGCGGTGAACAGTAATGGCTCAGTGCGGTGTGCGGCTCATTTGCAAGCCGTCCGCGCAGCGCCCGCACGAGGCGCGACTTGCCGATGCCAGGCTCGCCCGTTAGCAGTACAACCTGGCCATCCCCCTCCTTGGCTCGCTCCCAGTGCTCGAGCAGGAGACCAATCTCATGCTCGCGACCGACCAGCGGTGTCAGGCCGGCCCCGTGCAACGCCTCGAACCGGCTCTCGGCGGCGCCTTCCCCGATCACACGCCACGCCCGCACCGGAACGGGAAACCCCTTCAAGATCTGCACGCTGAGTTCGGCGAGTTCAAACAGCCCGCCAATGAGCTCGCGGGTGCGGGTGGAGATCACCACCGTGCCCGGCTCGGCCAGGGTTTGCAGCCGCGCCGCGAGGTTTGGCGTGTCGCCGACCACCGTCTCCTCGCGCGCCGCGCCTTCGCCGATCAACTCGCCAACAACCACCGGACCGGTCGCGATGCCGACACGGGCCGCCAGCGTCTTGCCATGCGCCGATCCCAAACCGTGCATCGCCGCGACCGCGGCGAGGCCGGCCCGCACGGCGCGTTCGGCTTCATCCTCATGGGCGCGCGGATAGCCGAAATAGGCCAGCACACCGTCGCCCATGTACTTCGCCACATGCCCTTCGAACCGCGCGATCGCGGCCGCCACTGCGCTCTGATAGGCACGGAGGAGTTCGGCCATTTCCTCCGGATCGAGCCGCGCCGCGAGTGCGGTCGAGTCGACCAGATCGACGAACATCACCGTGAGCTGACGGCGCTCCGCCTCCGGTGCAGGCGCGGCCTTTTCGGAGACAGCGGTAGGTGCGGCCGTAACAGGGATGGTCGCAGATATTGAGCCGGCGCGCAGGGCTGCAATGGCGGCGAGCAGCTTGCGGCGATGGCCTATGGAGGCCACGCCGAGTCCAATCAGATCCTCGGCCGTAAGGTCCATGAGGACCTCGGCATCAATGTCGTTCTCCCGGAACGCGTGTTCGTACTGTCCCAGCCCCAGACCACACAGCCAGGCCCCGACGTCCATGGGCTCCTCCCGGCTCTCGTCTTCAGCGCTAGGTGCTTCAGTCTATCTCAAGATGGCGTGCGCTGGGCGCGATGAAACGTCACGAGTTGAGCGCGAAGGAAGGGCAGCTTTTGGCCCGAGGCTGCCTTCCGTTCTTGGCCTCGCACCGTCCTCTTTCGAAGGCTGGACGGAAGCCGTCGTGCGGCTGCCGAGGACAGCCTTAGCCTAAGCTGCCTTTCGCTGCTGCAGGCGTTCGAAGGCGATAGTTCTCGTATGGGGCAACGGGCCTGACGTATTGAAGGCCGATTTCTAGCGATGGTAGATTACCACTTTATCCCGGCTGCATCGAAGCCGTCCGAGTAGTGCTTTTTAGTACTGTGGAGGACATTTATGCGAAGATTTCGCGCAATGCCTTATCTGCAACGACTTGGCGAGCTTGCCTCTCAGCTCTCAGAACTGGAAGACCTTCGAAGTCTAGTCGAAGATGCAGAGCGCGTGGCCCGAGGTGCGCCTGCATTGCGCCCTAGACGCCATGCTTCGCGCCGCCTCCGAGGTCGTGATCTTGGCACCCTGTCTGTCCGCCTCCGTCGCTACACGCCACTAAGCAGAAATACAGGAGGTCACAGGGTTCCTCAGAACGACAACCCGATCGATTGGACGTTGCTCGAGCCATTTCCCGACGGATGGTGGGCTTCCTCCTAAGCTCTTCGACGGCTGCTACTGAATCAAGATTTCTCATCTGCTTGTGGCCCTTCTGCGAAGTCTAGGCAGCGTCCCCGGTGGTCGGGTCATAGGTGTAGACCGGAAGCAGCCGGCCCGCACTCCGAAGGGGCGCCCATGACCTATAGCCCCCCGAGCGTCTCCCTACAGCGGCCGCTGATGCCCCAAAGGGCCTCAATGGGGGATACATCGAGCTGCGAGGCACAACGCCTGCCCTCGTTCACCACATTTAAACCTTAAGATTCTACGAAGAGTACTCACTCACAGGCCGCAGGACCATGCCAACAGCCTTCGTCCAGAAGCCATCCGTAGACTTCAGGCAATGAAGGTCTGGCAAACCGGCTGCATCGTGGCTGTTGTCGCATCCGCGGGACTTTATCTGGCCGCCGCCAACAGACCGGTCGCGAACTTGCCGGATGTCATGCCGGAAGCAGCTGCGAGCATACCGGCTGCAGTGCGCCCAGCGGCTCCTGCGAACGTGGTGACGCCTGCCGTCTACGCAGAGGCAGCCGCCAGACTCGCGGCAGCGCTTCGGGCTGAACGAGCAGAGCTTGACGCGGTGACGTCAGCAGGCGCCAAGCCGCTCCGCACCGAAGCCGAGATGGTCGATGAACCCGTCGCGCCAAGATTGGCGTCGTTGGGACAGGATGTCGTCCAACCGCTGCCGCCGCAACGGGAGGCATCCAACGATGCTCCGAAAGCGGCGTCGACGCAGGATTTCCGTTATCTGGTCTACTACGTCTGGTCTGAACTGCCGCCCGCCGAGAAACCGGCGGAGATCGTCTTGCGTGCGTTCAAGGACATTCCGGTCGGAACGCCGACTGAGGAGATCAAGCGCGCGTCCGACGCGTTTGGTCTCGATGTCAATTTCATGATGGCGGTTGCCAAGATCGAATCCGGTTTCAACCCCAATCAACGCACCGGGTCGTATATCGGGCTGTTTCAGCTGAGCCATTACGAGTTCGGCAAGTTCGGCTTCGGGCAGATACGCAGTCCGCGGGATAACGCCGTTGCGGCCGCCTACAAAATCATTACCGAGGGCGTCCAGTTCGAGTGGATCACGCACCGCAAGCCGGATATGAGCGATCTCTACCTGATCCATCAGCAGGGCTGGGAAGGCGCCGCTGAGCACATCAGCAAGCCCGCTCGCCTCGCCTGGAAATCCATGTGCGCCAGCAGCGAAGGCAAGGAAAAGGGTGAGAGGTGGTGCAAACGCGCGATCTGGGGCAATGCACTTCCGGCCTTCAAGCGGACCTGGAAGTCGGTGGACAACGTGACCTCGGAGGCGTTTGTCGGCATGTGGCGCGGCCGGGTCGCCGAATTCTATACGAAATATGTGGCGAGCGCTGCGGCATCGGCAAGCCAATAAATCCGTCGTCGGCAGCGCCCGGTCATGCTGCTTTGCCTTCAGTCGCCGTGGGGAAACAGACGCAGCTGGGGAGACCCAAGTCCACTCATGACCTCATTGCTGACGTGGCAGCGCAGCTTGCGAGCCGTCAGCCTTTGGCCCCAGGCGGACTTGGCGCCACCAAATCGTAATGCTATCAAGCGATGGTGCCGCGAGCGGTTGTCAATCAATGCGAGCAGGGCGTGCGGCCCCGTCATCGACGGTCTACTCGGAGGCAAGCTGTGAGTAGGGTCAAAACTCCACGGGAAAAGAAGCAGCTGAGCTACGCAAACGACCGACGAAACACCTACGGCGAAAATCAGAAGAGCAGTCGCAAGAATATTCCGCGCAGCAAGCAGCTCTCGCATCAGGATGAGCGGCGGGCGGTGCGACAAGCCCTCATCGCTGCGAAGGGGACCGTCGCGGACGAGGTCGCCGACGAAGCCCAGTCGCAAGCGTTGCGCAAAGGTCGAATGAAGAAACTGAAGGCGTTTCGCAAATCACCGGATACGCCACTAGGCGAAGTCATTGAGCGACGGTTGCGCAAGCGACAAACGAAGACGAGTGATGAATAATTGCCTGCGTCCGTCATCGCCGCGCCCGCAGATGGACCACGCGCTTAACTAGGCATTTTTGCAAGCCCAAAGCCATCTCCGCTTCTGGCCGGCGAAGCTGCGCCGCGGCGGTCGGAAGTCCGCCCGTTGAGCCAGAGCGGACCGGATTTGCTCAGTCTGAGGTCTTCGCATTTTGAACCGAAGCGGACCCATGGCGCGTGACTGTTGGCCTAAAGCCGTAGTAACTTTCGATTGCGCACCGTAGGGAAGCGCGTCCAAGGCGAGGGCCGCCCTAATGACGGAGAATGGAAGCCGGATGATGCTGCCGCGCCGTGCCGTGCTTGCCACACTTGGTGCTGCGACACTGGTGGCGTCTTCGCTGGGTTGGGCGCAAGAGGCTGGACGGACCTATCGTCTGGGCTTCGTGGTCCCATCGCCTCGCAGTGAGGGCTTTTGGACTATCCTATTCGACGAGTTGCGGCGCGCCGGGTTCGTCGAGGGTGGCAACCTCCAAGTTGTGGGCGAATTCGGCGTAACACCGGGCCGCGCCGACGCGGTCGCGGGCGCGGCGGTCAAAGCCGGGGCGGATGTCATTTTCACCGCCGGACCGGAATGTACACGAGCCGCGCAGGATGCGACGAAGACTATTCCGATCAGCGCTTACTCGGGTGATCTGGTAGCGGAACGACTTGTTGCCTCGCTGGCGCATCCCGGCGGCAACACTACGGGGGTCAGCATCCTAGCGCCCGAAATTGATACCAAACGCCAGGATATGCTGTTCGACATGCTGCCCGGCATTCGTCGCATCGGCGCGCTGGTCGATCCAAGCGCTAGGACTCCTGCACAGCTCGAGACGTTGGCTGCCGCCGCGGGGTCACGTGGCGCCACGCTATCGATCCACCGTGCCAGTCGGAATGAGGAGATCATTCCAGCCATCGACGCGGCGCGAGCGGTCGAGGCTCAAGCCCTCAACGTCATCCAGTCGCCGCTCACCTTCGTCAACTACTCGCTGATCATCGAGCATGTCGCCAAGGTCCGGCTGCCCGCTATCTACGGCGTGCCGGAATTCGCCGACCGGGGCGGCCTCGTCGCCTATGGTCCACGCGTCGCGACGCTGATCCCCCAGATTATTGTGCCGCAGCTCGTCAAGCTGCTGCGGGGTGCAAAGCCCGCCCAAATCCCGGTCGAGCGGCCCACAATTATCGAGCTTGCGCTCAACCTCAAGACCGCGAAAGCGCTCGATCTAGTTGTACCAACTGCTTTTCTCACTCGTGCCGACAAGGTGATCGAATGAAGCAGGCGATGATGTCGGGAATTGGCCCATCGCTTCCGTTGGTGCATCGCGGCGAGATGTCCGGAATCGCGGGTAAACCGGGAGAGCCCGATCGCTGGTCGAAACGGCGCATCTGACCCATTGCGGGCTCGATAAGGTTGATGTCGTAGATGGCTTTCTCAGTCCAAGTTTGTCCGGCAGGCGCAATTGTAAGCAGTTCGAAGCGCTGTAGGCAGTGGCGTCTCTGATCGCCTGTTCACGTGGCAGCCAAGTGAGGGCCGCGAAGCAACCACGAGCATCATTCGACCGCCTTATCAATCGACCGGAACCAAGCGACGTGGTATGCGTTGCCGCGCTGCTCTTGAAGGTGACCACTAAGACCCAGTCGCCTTTGCTGGGCCAATCAAGACGGGAACGCCGGGCGAGCCAGACCAGATGCGTCGTATCCGACTCGTGATCGCAGATCGCCGCCCGATCGTCTTGCAGGGATTTGAGACGCTGTTTGCGACCGAGCGCGACTTCGAGATCGTTGCGTCCTGCAGCAATGGAGCCGATTGCCTCGAAGCCGTCCGGACATTGAGGCCGGACGTCGCGCTCGTCGAGGACGGATTTCCCGACGTGACGGCTTCCGCAATGCTCGCCGCCGTCAATGCCGAAAACCTTCCCACACGGCTGGTCTTCTACACCGCATCGATTGCGCGCGGCGAACTCGCGGCGGCCATCGCCGCGGGTGCCTGCACGGCGATACCGATGCGCGAGGAGCCCGAGAACCTGTTGCAGTCCCTGAGGCTGGTGGCGCCGGCGGCGGACAGCAAAGCCGGTCGTGGCGCCTTTGTCGGAAAGGGGCTGGCTGCACTGACGGACCAGGAGCACAAGATCATCCGCCTCGCCGCCAGCGGGATGTCGAACAAGGAGATTGCACGTCAGATCAAGGTCGCGCCGGGCCGGGTCGAGGCGCGGATCGAGCAGATATCTGCGCAGCTCGGCATCAAAAACCGGACGGAGCTCGCGCGGTTCGTCCTGTCGCGCCTCTACGGCGGGGTCGGCGCGCTCGCGGCTCTGATTTGGGCAGCACTCCACGACCTTCAATCCGCGAGCGCGGCCGCACTCGATCCTGCGGATGCCGACAGCGTCACGGTCATGACCGCGAACGGCGCCGGCGCGGTCGTAACCATCAAGATCACCCCCCAAAAAGCCACCGCTGCTCCGGAGAAAACGGCCAAAGCCGTTCGCGTCGAGAATTCGCCGGCTGATATGCCTGCGCGGGCGAGCAAGCTCATCGGGCCCCGAGCTGACGTTGCCGGCAGCACGATCACGGTGCCGGCCCTCAACCTTGCGAGGCCAGGATTGAGCAACGCCGGCACCTTCATGATGACGGCGGTCGGAGTTTCGATCTACGAACTCCTCAGCAGCCACGCCCAGGCGCTCACGGCTTGGGACGGCCGGAGCGATGTCTTTGCATGGGCTGACGCAAACGCCCGCGGCGAGCTGGTCGCCCTCAATGGTCCCGCCAGGCCCGACTTCGACGGCTTCGGCGGCCTGCCCTGGCCCGATTCCGACATAGACCATGGATCATTCGCCTTCGGGGCGGCCCGAGGCGAGGCGTTCGCCAGAAGCGACGAACGTCAGATCATCGATGCGGCGGCGCGCGAGGACAGCTTCGGCGGCAGCAGCAATCCCCATGTCGGATCCGGTGCCATCGACGCTCAGAGCGATGATGGCGGCATCGAACAGGCGGTCGCAACAAGCGCGAGGAATGCCGAACACGGCACGACGCAGTCGGCCGCGATAGAGGCGCTTGATCGTGAACAATCGCAGCGTGATTTGCACGTTTCGGAAGACGGCGCAGCAGCAGGCAAGCCGGATGCCGAGCATGGGCCACCGGACCACGCATCAAATCAAGGGCAATCGCATCGCGCTTCGCAGGAGGCTTCCGCATCTGCGGAGCAGCACACCGATGATAATGGACCGGGAAGCCCTCACAGTTCCGGCCAACCCCAGCGTGACTTGCACCAGGCACATCCAGACGCCTCAAAGAATTTGCATGCGGAGCCGACCCAGAAGGCTGGCGGCAACGACCAGGCTCAGCATGACTCAGGTCCGGCACGCACGGCTGCCGCGCCCGGGGCCGGAGATTCTTTCGATTTCAAAAATGATCTGCCAGCGCCGAGACATTCGGATCATCTCGAGGTTGGCTCCGGCGCCGATCCGGCTGAACATGGTCTGCACGGCACCGGACATGCTGAACTGGCGCTGATGCTCGATGCAGACCCGATCGGCCATTCGCACGCGGAGCAAAGCGCGGTCGATCACGCAAGAGGCACCGAGCACCATCCGATACACGACTTGTTCGTGTAGCGCACGCGACGCCTGCGCGCGGCGTTAACCATCGCCGGCGGTTCCAGCGAAATCGTTTCGAAGTTTCTTAAATCTTGCTGGGTACCTCTCCTGGGTATGGTCACCTGGGAAAAGACATGAGCAAGCGGGCCAAACGCCGGAAGGTCGAGACGATCGCGTTGCCGATGGCCGCGCGCGTTGGAATTGGTGCGGTGGCCGTTGCCGCGTTGGGGTACGGCCTGTTGGCTGGCCCGGGGCGCGAGCAACCGGTGCGGAAGCCAGCCGCGCCGCAGGCGATGGCATCGTCAACACCGGTCTACGTGGCACCCCCGGTTCATGCAGCGCCCGCGCCGGCTCCGATTCCGGCTCCGGCGCCGCTGGTCGAACCGCCCAAAGCCGACGCGGATGGTCCCGGAGCCTTGGTCCGGCAGGTGGTCGACTATGCCAGCCGTCAGACGCCGGGCACCGTGATCATCGATACCAACAACACATTCCTCTATCTCGTCCTGAACGACACGCAGGCGATGCGCTATGGCATCGGTGTGGGCCGCGAAGGCTTCGCGTGGTCCGGCGAGCAGACCGTGGCGCGCAAGGCCGAATGGCCGGACTGGCGCCCGCCGGCGGAGATGGTCTCGCGTCAGCCTTATCTGCCGCGGTTCATGGCGGGCGGCCCCGGCAATCCGCTCGGCGCCCGGGCGATGTATCTCGGCGAGACCGAATATCGAATTCACGGCACCAACAAGCCCGACACGATCGGCAAGCGGGTGTCGTCCGGCTGTATCCGGCTGACCAATGAGGACGTCGTCGACCTCTATGAGCGGGTGAAAGTCGGTGCGAAGGTGATCGTGCTGCCGGCAAATGCGGCCCGTCGACCATCGCAAGGAGCCCCGCCCGACGCCGCGTCCCGATCGCCGGACCTGGTCTCGCCGTCGAGCCGGCCATCGCCAACCAACGCGCAGATGCCGTCACCCGGACCGAGGATCGCCGAGGCGCGGTAGTTCGGCCACCTCGGTCCGCAATCGGGGTATCGCGTCTCCTCGTAGCGGGAATGGGCGTTGCGCCCATTTTGGGCGCATGCTAGCGTGAGGCATGCGGATCATAGCCCGGCGTACGTTACGGGAGTTCGTCGAGGCGCGGCGAGGATATAAGGACCACGCCGCTCTCAAAGCTGCCCTCGATGCATGGTTCGATGAGGCCAAGAAGGCGCGGTGGTCCAGCGCCGCGGACATCAAACGCAGCTACGCGACCGCCAGCATCATCTCGGCAGATCGCATCGTCTTCAACATCAAGGGAAACGACTATCGACTTGTCGCCTCCATTGATTTCGAGAAGAGCATCGTATGGATCAAATGGATCGGCACGCACCGAGACTACGACAGGTTCAACGTAAGGGAGGTTCGACATGGCGAGGACTGAGATCAAGCCGATTCGGACGAAGCGGGATTATGAGACCGCCCTCAGGGAGGTGGAGCGCCTCTGGGGCGCCAAGGCGGGCACACCAGAGGGTGACCGGCTGGATGTGCTCGCGACGCTGATCGATGCATACGAGGCTGAGCATTATCCAATGGATCCACCTGACCCTATTGAGGCCATCAAGTTTCGGATGGAGCAGCAAGGGCTCACGCGGCGGGACCTGGAAGAGATCATTGGGACGCGCACCCGCATCGCCGAGGTCTTGAACCGGAAACGCGGGCTATCGATCACGATGATCCGGCGCCTTCACGAACGCCTTGGCATCTCCGCAGATGTCCTGATCAGGCCGAGCCGAAAGAAGGCGGCTTAGTGAACGTGACGGCGGGGGGCGACAGACCGAGAGCGCCCGAAAGATTTGGCTCCGTCGCAACATCTTTACTCGGCCTGAGTATCGCCACCGGCCGATGATCGCTAGATTGCCTTCCATGAAAAAGATCGGATTTCTCTCCTTCGGGCACTGGACGCCCTCGCCGCAATCCCGGACGCGCTCGGCGGCGGATACGCTGCTGCAATCGATCGAGCTCGCCGTCGCGGCCGAACAGCTAGGCGCCGACGGCGCCTATTTCCGCGTCCACCATTTCGCGCGGCAGCTGGCTTCGCCGTTTCCGCTGCTCGCGGCGGTCGGCGCCAAGACCAGCCGAATCGAGATCGGCACGGCCGTGATCGACATGCGCTACGAGAACCCGCTCTACATGGTGGAGGACGCCGGCAGCGCCGATCTGATCGCCGGCGGACGGCTGCAACTCGGCATCAGCCGCGGCTCGCCCGAGCAGGTGATCGACGGCTGGCGCTATTTCGGCTATCGGCCGGCCGAAGGCCAGAGCGATGCCGACATGGGGCGGCGCCATGCGGAAGTCTTCCTCGACCTGCTGCGCGGCGAAGGATTCGCCGAGCCCAATCCGCAGCCGATGTTTCCCAATCCGCCGGGGCTGCTGCGCCTGGAGCCGCATGCGCCGGGCCTGCGCGAGCGGATCTGGTGGGGCGCCGGCTCGAACGCCACCGCAATGTGGGCGGCGAAGCTCGGCATGAACCTGCAGAGCTCGACGCTGAAGAACGACGAGACCGGCGAGGCCTTTCACGTGCAGCAGGCGGCGCAGATCCGGGCCTATCGCGCGGCGTGGAAGGAGGCCGGCCACAGCCGCGAGCCCCGCGTCTCCGTCAGCCGCAGCATCTTCGCGCTGATCGACGATCGCGACCGCGCCTATTTCGGCGGCGAGCGCGGCGAAGACCAGATCGGCTTCATCGACCCGCGCACCCGCGCGATCTTCGGCCGGAGTTATGCGGCGGAGCCGGACGTGCTGATCGAACAGCTGCACGAGGACGAGGCGATCACCGAGGCCGATACGCTGCTGCTGACGATCCCGAACCAGCTCGGCGTCGACTATTGCGCGCATGCGATCGAGGCGATCCTGAAGCACGTCGCGCCGGCGCTGGGGTGGCGGTGAGGCGTATCGCCGATTTGGGTGCGTGAGTCCGCGGTTGAGGTCCTCACACCATGGCTGCAACTTTCGGGAAGACGCGACTGAGCGCATCCATGTCGACGCCATCCGCGCCTCGCCACCAGATGACCGGGTAAGCCCAATCGTTCGCGCGATCGGGAGGCCGGTCTCGAAGCTCATCTGCCGTGAACGCCTGCAGGAAGCCGTTTCGGCCTGCCGGTTTGAGAACGCCGCAATAGCCGAGAATCTGGATGAGGGTGCGCCGCTCCGCGCTGTTCGACTTGACCACCCTGCTGATGCGCGACTCCAGCTCGCCCGGCCTTGCCGCGGGAGCGAGGTTAGAGGCAATGTCGATGATCCGCGCGAGGATCGAATGGTCCGTCTGCGTCGGTGCGACCTGAGCGATCTTTTCGAACTGTGCCAAGTCGAACCAACAATAAAGGGGATCGAGGTGACGAACGCCGCCCCATTTCCATCTCTCGAAGTTCAGAATGTTGAGGTCTTGCTGCTCGGGGCCGGAGTCGCCGTAGCGCCCGCAGATACCACAATACAGCCGGCCGCTGGGCGCTCGACGAGTGGCCTGTTCGAGAAGTCCATGAAGAGGAAACTGCGCGGCACAGGAGAAGCTGCCCAGCGCCGAGCGCAACTCGAGCCGGCGGGTGCTGAGGCTGGCCAGGAAGGCGTCCGCGACCCGTTCCAGGTTCATGCGGGTACGAACGGAGACGAGTCGTGCGACCATGTCGTCGTGCGTCACCGTGACAGAATCGAACATGTAACCGGCTTGACGGGCATATTCGAAATCCGCCCGATCGACGGGCTCGTCTCGCTTCCAGCCCCTTGGCGACCAATAGGCATCGAGAAGGATCTGAAGGGCTTTCTTGTCGTGAGGCACGAGCCGTCTCCTACGCATGCCGTCGCGGCTCAGGCGCAAATCGGCGACATTGACCGCTTGGTCTTGTAACCCAATAACAACCCCAGTCAGAACAGAATTGGCGCGCCCTCTGGATCGACGTCATGCTACCCTCTTCTTCCCGATAGCAAGCTTGCCGCCATTCGCGGGGTCGCGCGATGAATCAGCGTCTGTCACTCGTCAGTGTCGTGGTCGCCGACTATGACGAAGCGATCGCCTTCTTCACGCGCGCCCTGAACTTCGAGCTTTGCGAGGACACGCCGCTCGGTGGCGGCAAGCGCTGGGTGGTGGTGCGGCCGCGGGGCAATCCTGGTTCTGGCCTGCTCCTGGCGCGGGCAGACGGTCCGGCGCAGACGGCGCGCATCGGCGACCAGACCGGCGGGCGCGTCTTCCTCTTCCTGGAAACGGATGATTTCGAGCGCGATCATGCGCGCATGATGGCGGCGGGCGTACGTTTCGTCGGACCGCGACGGCACGAGGCCTATGGCGTCGTGGCGGTTTTCGAGGATCTGTGTGGCAACCGCTGGGACCTCATCCAACCGTCCGGCCGCTGTTGACGCGCGATGCCGCCGCTTCCGCGACCCTCACCCCGTCTTCGTCCCCGTGATGATTGCCAGCGCCTCGACGAGGCGGTCGAGATCGGCCTCGTCGGTGAAGAGCGCCGGAGTCACGCGGATGCATTGGCCCCTGGCGACGCCGGCGCGGCGCACCGTCATGATCCTGTGGCTGTCGCGAAGCTTCGCAACGATGGCCTCGTTGTCGGCCTTGCCGGTCTTGCCGGCGAGGCGGAAGGACGTGATCGCGCCATAGGAGCCGGCTTCATCCGGCGTCAGGATCTCGATGTCCTTGAAGCCGCGGACGCGGCTCACCCAATAATCGCGCAAATGGCGCAGGCGCGCCTGCTTGGCCGCCGCGCCGATCTCCTGATGCAGCGCCAGCGCCGTCGGCACCGTCAGCACCGTGGCGAAATTGACCGTGCCGGTATGCACCCGCGAGCGGATGTCGCTTTCCGGAAAATCCTCGTCGCCCATGTCGCGATCGATCGCCGCGAGGCGATCCTTCCTGATGTAGAGGAAGCCGACGCCGAGCGGCGCGCCGATCCATTTGTGCAGGTTGAAGCCGACGAAATCGGCCTCGAGCTCGCTCACCCGGAAGTCGAGCTGTCCCCAGGAATGGGCGGCATCGACGATGGTGTCGATGCCCTTGGCCTTGGCCATGCGGGCGATCTCCGCGACCGGCATGACGAAGCCGGTTCGGTGGCTGACATGGGTCAGGAGCAGAAGCCTCGTCTTCGGGTTCGCCTCGATCGCACGGGCATAGGCGTCGAGCACCGCCTGGCGGGTGGCGGGCTCCGGCACGTCGAACTTGACCACGTCGACGCCGCGGCGCGTCTTCAGCGCGTTCATCGCATATTGCATCGAATCATAGTCGAGGTCGGCATAGAGCACCGCATCGCCCGGCTTCAACCCGTTGTAGCCGCCGATGAGAAGCTGAAGCGCTTCGGTGGCGCCGCGGGTGAGCGCGATCTCCTCCGGGAGCGCGCCGACCGCCGCCGCCACCTTGGTGCGCACGGCCTCGAAATCTGCGCCCGCACGCAGCCGCGCGTAATAGGTGTTCTGATAATTGACCATGTCGGACTGGCGGATGAACTCGCGCCGCACGGGCTCGGCCATGATGCCCCAATAGCCGTTCTCGAAATTGACGATGTCGGGCGTGACGGCATAGAGCCCCTTCACGGCCGCCCAATAGGACTTGTCGGTGGCGATCGCGGCCGCCGGGCCGGTGGGCTGCGGCGGGAGGCCCTCGGCGGCCAAAGCCGGCGCCGCAAGCGGCGCCACGGCCGCTGCCGCAAGGCCCTTGAGCATAGCGCGGCGGTCCGCCGAAATCGTCCTGATCAATTGCATGTCAGCTCTCCCCAGAGCGTTTTCGAGCGAAGCGGCGTCGGGCTCGCATCGCGAAAACGCGTCAAACAAGATCCAGAGCTCCGCTTTGATGTCATTGGAGCGAAGCTCTGGCGCGCGGGACAAGAGCAACGGACGATGCAGCGGAGATGACCGGAGCATGACAATGTGATGATCGGGAAGCCGATGTCGACTCCGCGACCGAAGCGCCGACCTGCGTGCGTATCGCTTCATGCATGAGAAAGCCAGGGCCGAACTGGCCAGGCATGATCAACGCGTGCAAGAGCGGTGATGCTCCACATCCCGAGATCGATGGAAGGTGATTGGATGTGCGGCCCCGGTTTCTTGCTTTTGCCTGGAAACCGGGGCCTCCACATTCAGTGCATGTGACTAATGAGATAGATGCCGCCGCCGATGACCACGATGGCGGGCACTGCCCAGAGAATCAATACAGGCATTTTCCTCTCCTCCAGTTGAACCTCCCCGGGGAGGAACGGGAGAAAGCGGCAAACGTTCCGGGTTCCCCGGAACGGTGCAGCTGATCGCGAGTTCATCGCAGCGCCGCATGCAGCGGCGAAGGAGAACGCGATGAAGAAGCTCATGTTGATTTCGGCTGCCGCTCTGCTCGTCTCGACGGGCGCGATGGCACAGACCACCGTCACCACGACGACCGGGGCCGGGCACGGCGCGGCCGTGCAGATCGAACCGGAATACCGGACCAAGATCCGCTCCTACGTCACCGAGCACAAGATCCGTCCGGTCGAAACGCGCGAAAAGATCGTCGTCGGTTCGCCCGTGCCGCGCGACGTCGAGCTCGCGCCCGTCCCGAGTGACTGGGGTCCCTCGCTCACCAAGTACCGCTACGTCTATTCGGGCAGCCGCGTGATGTTGGTCGATCCCGACACCCGCGTGGTCGTTCAGGAGGTTGACTAACTGCTGCGCACGGCGGGCCGTCGAGGCGGCCCGCCCGTGCATTTTTTCAATAGCTTCGTTTGCGGTAGCGCCTGATGCCGATCGTTCGATACGTCGTATTTGCAAGCAGTTTCGTCGCGGCGCTGCTCTTCTTGTTGGATCGCTCTCTGCCGCCGTCCGTGGCGCGTGCTGC
Source organism: Bradyrhizobium agreste (assembly GCF_016031625.1). Taxonomy (GTDB): domain Bacteria; phylum Pseudomonadota; class Alphaproteobacteria; order Rhizobiales; family Xanthobacteraceae; genus Bradyrhizobium; species Bradyrhizobium agreste. The sequence continues at coordinate 345,288 of NZ_JACCHP010000007.1, forward strand.
CGGCCCGGACATCGATCGAACCACCATTCGCATCCGCTCCACACGGGCGCTGCCTGAGAAAATTATCTTCGACACGTCCGCTCTGATCGCCGCGACGGTCTCCACTCCCCTCTTCACCGCCGACTCGCCGGATCATGGTGAAAGCAACGCGTTGGCGCTGCTTGAAAGGCGATAGCCGGGGCGTCACGCCGGCATCTCGACGCCGCACGGCGCGAGCAGCCGGTCTACATTCGAATCGGAATGCCCGCGCGGCTTCCTCTCGTCTCTCCACGCATCTGGTGACGGACGGAGCATTCTGAGAGCTGGTGATCGCAGCGAACGCGACGCCATGGCCGCAGCAGATGAACGCCGGATGAACAAGAGGCGACACGCTTCGCGTCTCGGAACTGACTCCGAGCGCAACAAACGCGTCAACGTGTCGGACACAAGGGAACGTTTGTGCAATTGCCAATTTATCCCGTGCCTGATTGGCGCTCTGATTTTTGGAAACTTGGAGGAAATGAGAATGAGGATCCTGAAGCTCTCTGCGGCTGCGGCCGCGCTGCTGGCCGGCACGGCGCTCGCCGTCGCGCAATCGAGCTCGACGATCGGCACCGGCGGTTCATCGGCGGGCGGCGGCACCAGCTCTTCGACGGTCGGCACCGGTGGCTCTTCGGCTGGCGGCAGCGGGTCGGGCTCTGCATCGACGCTCGGCACCGGCGGCTCGTCGGCGGGCGGCGGCACCAGCTCTTCGACCGTCGGCACCGGCGGCTCGGCGGCCGGCAGTGGCTCGGGGAGCGGCTCGGCTTCGACGCTCGGCACCGGTGGTTCATCGGCGGGCAGCGGCAAGAGCTCGTCCAGCGTCGGCACCGGCGGCTCCGCTGCAGGCGGCTCCACCGTTGGCCAGTCCGGTTCGTCGAAATCGCCAGGCATGGGCGACGGCAAGTCCGGTAGCCACGCGAGCGACATGGGCCTCGAAAAGGGCAAGGGCCACAACAAGGACGAGTGGAAGAAGGACAAGAACTAGTCCGATCGGGGGAGCGGCACGGTGCCGCTCCCTTTGTCCATGTTGAGGAGGAGACGCAATGAACAAGTCAATCGTTGCGATCACGGCGCTGGCCCTGATGGGCAGCGCCGCATCGGCAGAAACCATCGAAAAGACGGGCAAGACGAGTTCGGGCGAGACCTGCAAGGTCAAGGTCGAGAAGCATGCGGACGGCAGCATCACGGCCGCCGGCGCATCGGGCTCCGGCACGACGGGCTCGACCGCATCGAGCGGTTCGCTGTCGAGCTCGAGCTCGGCCGGCGGATCGTCGGTCCACGTGCAGGCGGGCGGCGGCCACGTCTCGAGCTCCTCGTCGACGGCGGGCGGGCCTGGCTCGACCAGCGCCAGCACCATCACCGTCAACGGCTGCACCGTCTCGACCTCGTCGCCTTGAACACCAGTAGCCATCGAACAGAGGATTGAACATGAGAACGCTTCTTACGACCTCGGCGGTCGCGCTTCTGCTTGCCGCCACGTCACCAGTGCTGGCGCAGACCAGCATCACCGGCGGCAGCGGCGGCTCGGCCGCAGCAGGCGGCACCTCCGCTTCCACCGTCGGCACCGGCGGCACGTCCACCTCAGCGACGGGCCGCACCGGCTCCTCGATCGCCGCCGGCGGAAGCGCAGCTGCCACCAGCGGCAAGACGCAGACCGGCGTCAGCATGAACAAGGGCAACGGTCCGGTGCTGAATTCCAACGCCCGCGCGCAGGCCCATGAGGGCGGCACGTTCAGCCGCTCGCACACGCGCACCAAGGTCAAGGCCGGCGAGGAAGTCGGCTCGACCACCAAGACCATGTCGCATGTGCCGGGCTCGAAGCCGACCATGTCGAGGACGACGACGACGGCGCGCTAGAATTGCGCGGCTCTATTCCTCACGACCTGCTGTCCGGCTTGTCCGGGCAGCTCTTTCCGTTTGCGACCTCGCTCAGCCGCCACGCAGGCTGCGGCTGATCCGGGTCACGACGGCATCCCATCGCCGCTTCTCGGCGGCTGGATAATTGATCAGAACGCAGTGCACGTAGCCGCGCGAGAAATTGCAGCGGTCGTACCAGATCTTGTCGCGCTTGATGCTGGAGACCACGAAGAAGTTCGACGTGATCCGCTTGTAAATGATCCCGCTCGGTGGATTCTTCTTGGCGAGGAATTCGGCCGGCGACAGATTTTGCCAGTTCTCGACGGCCTGAACGGTGAGGTCCGCACTGCCGTCGGAGCTGCGAAACTGCTGCCCATATCCGTCGGGCTTGCCGGCCGGCTCGGTGAAGATCGAGGCGGGAATGTCGACCGAGGTTCCCGATTGCGGGATGCGGTAGGTCCTCCAGCCGTTTGCCGAAGCGATCGAGGATGTCGCACAGAGCGCGATGATCGCGGCAACCAGTGTCTTCATGTCCGCCTCGTCACTTGCGCGGCGCCAGTTGCAGCTCCATCAGGGCAATCCTTTGCAGGTTGGCGACGTTCCGCTCGCCGGCGCTGGCGGTGCGCAGGATGGATTCGGCGAGCGCGTTGACGTGCGAGGAATGCACGGGGTCCGGCAGGGTCGCAACGGCAGCTTCCAGCGCGGTCGTCATGATCTCGATCACCTCGGGAGAAAACTCGGCGTTGGAAAAATTCTTCATCGCGTGCGTCGACCGCTTGTGCGGGTCCGGTTCAACGCCGGGAAAAAATGGAAGTTCCTGGATGGCGCGGTCAAAGCAGCGGGTCGAGCAGGACCGTTGGCGCGCCGGCAGCTTACGTGACGGGCTGGTAGCCGGTGAGCCGAGCGAGGCCGGCATCCTCGCTGGCAACGCTCTGCACCCTCGCATGACTGCCGATGACGAGGCCGGCGAGCGAGAGCATCAGGCCCAGCGCAAGCGGCGCGAACAGGGCCTCTTCCTGAAACAATCCGTTGAGCAGAACGACCAGGACGCCGAAGCCGGCGAGGCCCTGCGTCAGATATCCCGACGACGCGTACAGGCGCCAGGCCTTGAGCGCGATCGCGAAATAGAAGGCCAGCAGCACGAAGGAAGCAACGCCCATCTGGTACAGGAGCACGCCGATCGCGCTCTCGACCGCGCCATCGATGGTTCCGGCCGCCTGCGCAGCGCTCCAGTCGATGGAAAAATAACTGTCCGACAGATTGCCGCCGATGCCGAGGCCCCGGCCGTAAGGTCTCTGCACGAATCCGTCGAGGCCGCCCATCAGGCCGATGACGTGATAGTCGCCGATCTGCAAGCCGAGGCGGATCGCCAGGATTGCAAAGGCGATCATGCCGACGAAACCCAGCAACAACGTCGCGACCGCACCGATGAGGCGAGTCCCGATCCAGCCCGCAGCCACGAAGATGACGGTGATGAGCGCTCCCTTCACGCTGCAGAAGACCAGCAGCGGCAGGGCTGCCAGGGCGAGCAGCGGCCGTCCGACCGAGAACAGGAACAGGGTGAGAAAGCCGAGCCCGTAGGCGAAGCTGATCGGGTGCATGTTCGGACCGTGAATGCGCAGCATCTTCGACAGGCCGAAGCCTTCGAGCAGAGGCGTGTTCAGGAAGTCGAAGCTGAAGCGATCCTTGAGCGTGACGGGCACGTTGCCGGTCTGTCGCATCTGGGCCTCCCAGACGCCCGAATGGGTCGCCTTGAGCTCGTCGAAGCCCCAGAACGTATAGCCGTTGGTGATGGCCAGCCAGACATCGCGCAAGACGAGCTCGACATAGCCGCACAGCATGAGGATGACCGCGAGCGTCACCAGGAACGGCGTGATGCGCACCTCATAGGTCGCGGCGGTCAGAAGCGACAGCTGAAACAGAAACAACGGCAGAACGATGTTGCGCAGATAGACCGCCGCCGGCTGTCCGTCCTGGACGAAGCCGATGGCGAAATACAGCGACACCACGGCCAGGGTGACGACGCCCCAGCGCATGATCCTGTTCACTTCAGCCGACTGATTCCTCTGGCCCAGCATGTAGAGGGCAAACGTCGCCAGCCACATCACGGAGCAAACCAGGAAATTGTAACCCTTGATGAAATCGAGATCGGACGGCAGCGGGACTAGCGGCGACAGGAAGGAGACGAACAGGTTCTGGAAGAACAGGACGAAGATCGCGACGGCCGGCGCACAGGTCGGGACCGCAACGATGATGGCGATGCCGATCAGGACCTCGATGGTGATGGCCAGCGCCGGATTGGCGAGGTGCAGAACCGGCGCAGAACCGATCGCCGCGATGGCGATGCAGAAGGTCGCAGCCAGCTCGCGCCAGGCTGGTGGCGACGGAGCGGCCTGCACGCTCTGGCCTTGCGGTGAGTACCCGGCGCTCATCGATCGTCCTTTGGCATCGCGCCGGGACACGATAGCCGCGTGAGGTGTAAGGATCCGTTAACGATCACGGCGCGCGGAGGGAGCCCCTTCAAGCCGGCCGGACGTGCCGAGCAGCGCCCGCATCACGTCGGGATCGGGCTTGCCGGTTGCGGCGTCGACCAGCCCAAAGCCTTGCGCCAGTTCCCAATGCGCCCAGCCCCAGCAATGCGCGCGGGCATAGGCAGTGACCTCCGCCAGCCAGCGCAAGCGGCTCTGCCTGGGGGCGCCGGCTTTCAACACGCCGAACTCATTGACGATGATCGGCCGCGAAAATTGCTGCTGCCATTGAAGCGCGGGCGCGAGCCAGCGATCGGCCCCCGGCTTGTCCTTGGCGGCGGCAATCGCGGTATCGAGCATGGCGAGCGCCTTGACCGCGGCCCTGGCCTGCAAATCCTGCCGAAGCGCCTGAACCTTGGGATCGCCGGCGTCGATCGGATAAGGCAGATCCATGATGTCGTGCAGCGGATCGCGCGCGTCCCAGTGGCCCTGATGGGTGAACACCATCGGATCGTAGAAATGGATGGCGTAGACGACGTCAGGGTCCGCCAGCGGACGAAACAGCGGCAGCGAATCCGCGCGCTGCCAGTTGACCGGACCGACGACGAGCGTGGCGTCCGGCAGCAATCGGCGAACGAAAGCGGCGAGCGCCTCGACCTCCTTTTGCCATCTGTCCGCTTCGATATCGGGCTCGTTGAGCAGCTCGGCGAAGATTCGATCGGCAGGATAGGATCGAATGATCTCAGCAAGCGCGCGCCAGGCCTCCTGCATCTCGCCCATCGCCGCGTCCGGATCATCCTTGTGCAGGCGATTGAAGCGCTCGCCCGGATGAAGGTCGACGGAGCTGGAATAGCCGAGCGAGCTCAGCTGCTTCAACGCGCCGTCGAGCACGCGCAGCGTCGCCTCGCGCTCGTCCTTTGCGGCAAAGCGCGGCATCACGCGCTCCGCCGGCACCGGCAGGCGGACATGGCTCATGCCCGCCTTGCGCAGCTGCTGCAGCAGCGCGCGGTCCGGCGGTGCACCGTTGATCCAGCCGTCGGCGTTGAAGCCGCGCGCGAGCGCGGCAAGCCTCGCGGGCGAGACCGTCGACGGCAGGGGCACGCAATCGTCGGCAAACACCGGCCGGCTGAACGAGATCGACAACAGCATCGCCGCAGCCAGCAGACGGCGGCGCAAGGCAGTCATCGTCAAACCGCAAGACCCAACGCGCCACCGTCGGGCTGAGGCACCACGGAATCGGCGGGCACGTGATTGACGACGAGGCCGGTCGGCACCGGCGCATATTTCGACAGCGCCGCGGTCACCCTCCGCATCGCGGACGCGCCGAGCTCGCCGGCGCGCGCCACGAGGACGATCAGGTCGGCATGCGCGGCCAGGGCAACGGCGTCGGGCTGCAAGGCGAGGTCGCTGGCATGGACGACGATCAGGTCAAACTCCGAGCGGATATCGTCCTCGGGCCGCGCATCGGGCTTGCGGCCGGCACTGAGCAGCTCGTCGATCGACTGAAGTCCCGCCGTGGTCGAGCCGTCCTGCCATTCGGTCACCGGCGGCTGGGTGCCGGCGAATTCCGGCTGGAGGCGGATCAGCACGCTCATCATGCCGCGGTTCACGGCGGCGCGATTGAGGGAGCGGGCGACGGTGTTGCCGCCGGCGCTCTTGCCGACCGACAAGACCAGCGCGACCTTGCAGCCGCGCACCGGCACGCGGTCGATGCGTTCGAGCAGTGGCCGAAGATGGGGGCTGACATCGAGCTCGGCCGACGCGCCGACCGGCCTTTGCCAGACCGTGTTGATCCCGGCTGCTGGCGCCAGCTCGGGAATGCGGGCCCAGACAGGAAGGCGGGGCATCGCCTCGGCCAGGCGGGTGGCGGCGGCCGGCGGAGAAACTTGCCGGCCGGGCTCCGCCTCCGCTGCACGAGAGGCAGGCGCCTGAGCGGATTCGGCCTCGTCGGCGGACAGGCTCGTCGTCACCGCAACGGCGGCGGTCGACGTCAGCAGCGAGCCGATCGCCAGCGCCGCAAGCAGCAAGGCGAGCGGCGGACGGGTCGAGCGCAGCGGCGGAATGGCAACCGAGGCGATCTTGGTCTGGGAGGCCTGCAGCTGACGCTGCTCATTGGTGGTCTTGAACCGCGACAGGAACTGCTCGTAGATATTCCGGTTGGCATCGGCGTCGCGCTGCAGCTCCTGCAACTTCACCAGCGCCTGGCCGTCGCGCAGCATCTTGGTCTCGACCGCCTTGAGCTGCTTTTCCAGCGCGTTCTGCTGCTCCAGCTGGGCCTCATATTCGGACTTGGCCGTGTCGATGTTCTTCTTCCGCTCGATCTCGATCTGCCGGTTGATGTCCGCCAGCTGGCTGTAGGAGATCGCAAGGTCCGGATGGCGGTCGCCATAGACCGCCTTCTTCTGCGCGATCTGGTCGTTCAGGGCCGAGCGCTGCGCGCGCAGCATGCTGAGGAGATCCTGCTTCACCGGCCCTTCGACGTTGGCCTTGACGTCGCGCTGCACCTGCTCGTAGCGCGCCTTGGCCTCCTCGGTGCGGGCGCGGGCGGCGGAGACCTGCTGGGTCAGGTCGGTCACCCGCAATTGCTGCGTGGTGGATTCCTTGCCGGCATTGACGATGTTGTGCTCGAGCCGGAAGGCGGCGACGGCGTCTTCCGACGCGCGCAGGCGCTCGCTCAGCGTCTTCAGCCGGTCCTTGAGCCAATCGGCGGCCTCGTCCGTCGCCTCGGTGCGGACGCGGCCCTGGCTGGCAACGAAGGCCTCGGCGATGGCATTGGCATAGTATGCGGCGCGATCCGGCCGGCTGGAGGTGAACGAAATCGCGATGACATAGGTCAGCCCGCGCCGGGTGATCTCGAGGCGGTTGCGGAATTTCTCGAGCAGGCGCGTCATGTCGGTATAACCGCCCGCGACGTCCTCGTCGTCCGCGATCTTGAGCTGCTCGATCAGGGGGCGCAGGAAGCCGTCGGATTTGGCGATTTCGATCTGGCTCTGCAGCGCCGCGGCATCCTGGCCGATGCCGGGCAGCACGTCCTGCTCCGAGGTCACGCGCAGCTCGCGCGGATCGAGCACGACGAGGGCCGTCGCGGCATAGCGGACCGGAAGCACCATCAGAGCGACGACGCCGAGGGCGAACAGCGCCAGGGCCAGCGTCAGAATGCGCCGGCCGTTCTCGCGCAGAAAGGACAGCGTACCGGAGACGGTCAGCGATCCCTTGGTCAATCCCGGCGAGGCACCGTCAGGCTTCGCCCTCACAGCCCGCGGCGCTTCCCACGAAGCCGCTTGCTCCGTCGGGGCGATGCTTCGCGGAGATGCGCGGCTACCGAACGCCATGGGTTTGGGACTCGAAATCAACTGACAGTCATAGCTCAGAGGCTTGCTACACCGTAAATATCCATGGTTAACCGGCGGTTACGACCGCCGATGGCCGTGACATGGGGACGCTGGAACGAGACCACGCCGCACAGCGTTCGGCAGGAAGGAGAATCCTTCCATGCCGACCAAGCCGACCATCGCCCGCATCTGGCGCGGCCGAACCCGCCGCGACCTCGCCGACGCCTACCAGGCCTACCTGCAAGCCGAGGCATCCCGCCGCTGCGCAAGACCGCACTCGGTGTGCAGCAATTGCGCGAGGATCGCGACGAGGAGACGTGGTTCACCACTATTTCCTATTGGGCGGACATCGCAACCATGACGGCTTTACCAAGGGCGAGCCGACCAAGGTCCATCATCTCGCGCGCGACGCGGACTTCCTGATCGAGCTGCCGGAGCGCATCGAGATGCACCGCATCCTGATCGACGAGCAGGGCTTGCGGTGAAGACCGAGCCTGCGGGGCGGTCCCGGATGATCTACTGCACCTCGATGTTCGCGTCCTTGACCAGCTTGCGCCAGCGTTCTTCCTCCTGCCGAACGTAGCGGTCGAGCTCTTCGGGCGCGCTGCCGACCATGATCAGGCCTTCGTTGGTCGACAGCTGCTTGAAGGCACCGGACTGAACGGCCTTCGCGATCGCCTGGGTGAGGCGCGCAATCACCGGAGCGGGCGTCCTGGCCGGCGCGTATAATCCGTACCAGGACTCGGCTGCGTAGCCGGGCAATCCGGCCTCGGAAACCGTCGGCAATTGCGGGAACGCGGCCGAACGCTCGGCCGAGGTGACGGCCAAGGCCCTGAGCTGACCGGCCGCCACAAGCGAGGCTGCGCTCGCCACCGTGGTGAACATCACGTCGATCTGTCCCCCTAAGAGATCGCTGATCGCAGGCGCCGCGCCCTTGTAGGGGACCGCCGTCATCTTGACGTTCGCCATGGCGTTGAACAGCTCGCCGGCGAGATGGGCCGAGGTGCCGATGCCGAACGTGCCGAAATTGAGCTTGCCCGGCCTGGCCTTGGCTTCAGCGATCAGATCGGAGATCGAGTTGATCTTGGATGCGGGGTTGACGACGACGACATTGAAGGACCGCGCGATCAACGAGACCGCGGCGAAATCCTTGTGCGGATCGAACGGCAGCTTGTTGTAGAGGCTCGGGTTGACCGCGTGCGCGAACGTCGCCAGCAGCAGCGAATAGCCGTCGGGCTCGCTCGTCGCCACCGTCTGGGTTCCGACGATGGTCCCGGCACCCGGCTTGTTCTCGATGATGACGGGCTTGCCGAGGTCCGTTTGGATTTCCTGGGCGGTCGTTCGCGCGACGATGTCGGTCCCGCCGCCGGCCGCGAAGGGCACCACGATCTTGATGATCTTCTCGGGATACTCGGCCCGCGCCGGCGCAGCGCTCGATACCGCCACCGCCAGCAAGGCCGACGAGACGAGAATGGCGGAGCGCGGCCAACCCCTCCATGCAGCGCGGTCGCGACTGATGATCTTGCCGATTGCCATGCGGTCCTCCCATCCGGTTCTTGTCGAGTTATTCAATGAGGCTTGCGGTTTCGACGAACGAGCCGCCTGCCATTTTGCAAGCGACAGCGGTGCGGCTTCATTTGCTTGCGCCCAGAACAGCCAGCCCGTCGACCGCCTTCACGCCCTGGCCGGCCGGCAGCACGAAGACCGGATTGATCTCGGCCTCGAGAAGCCGGTCGCCGAGGTGCGCGACCATCTGCGAGAAAGCGACGATCGCTGCTGCGAGCGCTTCGACATCGCATTTCAGCCGGCCGCGGAAGCCGTCCAGCAACGGCCATGTGACGAGATCGCGCGCCATCGCGCGCGCCTCGGCGAGGTCGAGGCCGCCTTCCGGCGGCAGCAGGCGCATCGTGGTGTCCTTGAACAGCTCGGCGGCGACGCCGCCCATGCCGAGGAGGATGGCGACGCCCAAGGCATCGCGGTGCATCCCGAGGATGATTTCGACGCCGCCTGAAATCATCTCCTGAACCAGGAATCGCTCCGGCCGCTTCCCGGTCCTAGCCTCGACCTCGTCGGCCATCGCCGTCAGCCGGCCGCCGATGGCCTCGGCGGTCAGGTTGACCGCGACGCCGCCGACATCACTCTTGTGCGCGATCTCGCCCGAGAGAATCTTGAGCACGACTTTGCCGCCGAAGTCTCGCGCCGCCCATTCCGCCTCTTCGGCCGTTGCGACCACCTGCTCTGCAGCGATCGGAATACCAAAGCGGGCGAACAAGGTTTTGGCCTGGGCTTCGTCCAGCGATCCCGCCGGGAGATCGGTGATGTCGACGGCCGTCCCAGCCGAGCCGGACGTCGGAACCTGCTCGAACATTCCGGCCTGCAACAATCCGTCGAGCGCAGCGGCACAGCTTTCGGCGGAGGTATAGGCGGGGACGCCTCGCTGCGTGAGGACGGAGACCGCATCGGGCGCATGAGGACTCACATAGGCAATGACGGGCTTGCCGCTGAGCGGCAGGCAGTCGTGGATGGCGTCGGCCATCAGCGCCGGCGATCCCACGGCGGACGAGCCGGCGATGACGACCAGCGCATCGTAGGACGGGCTGGCGAGCAGGATGCGGATTGCGGCGCGGAGCAGATCCGGCTGCAGGCCGGCCAGGGTCACGTCGATCGGGTTGCGATCGAGCATCGCATGCGCTCCCGACTGCAAGGCACGGAGTTGCGCGGCCGTATCCGCGTCGGGAGCGGGCGTTGCGAAGCCTGCGACGCCCAGACTGTCGGACACGATCGTGCCGGCGCCGCCGGTCGAGGTGAGGATCGCCACGCGCCGGCCGGAAAGCTTCCGTCCCGTCGAAAGCGCTGCGGGAATGTCGAGCAGGTCTTCGAACGTTTTCGCGCGGATCACGCCGAGCTGCCTGAACAAGGCGTCATACATGCGATCGGAGCCTGCGAGCGCGCCGGTGTGCGAGATAGCCGCCTTTGCCCCCGCTTCCGATCGCCCGATCTTGAAGGCGACGATTGGCTTGCCGGCACCTCGTGCCTTGAGCACCGCCTCGCGGAAGCGGGCCGGATTGCGGATCGCCTCGATGTAGAGCGCGATGACCTTGGTCGCATCGTCGTCGGCGAGAAAGTCGATGAAATCGGCGAGCTCGAGATCGGCTTCGTTGCTGGTCGACACCAGCTTCGACAGCCCGACCCCGCGCGCCGCGGCGCGCGACAAGATGGCGCCGAGAATGCCTCCGCTCTGCGAGACCAACCCGACCGGACCTGCCGGGAAATGGTCCATGGCCAGCGCGCCCGAGGCCGACAGCACGATATCGTCGGTGAGATTGACGAGGCCGATCGTGTTCGGCCCGAGCAGGCGCATGGATCCGGCGGCCTGCATCAGCTGCTGCTGGCGCGCGGCGCCCTCCGCTCCCGTTTCGGTGAAGCCGCTGGCGAGAACGATCGCGGCGGCAGCCCCGCGCGCGGACAATTCCCGCACCGCGACGTGGGCGCGTTCCGCGCCGAGCAGGACAAGGCCGACGTCAGGCACGTCGGGCAGCGAGGCGATGTCGGGGTAGCAGGCGAGACCGCCGATTTCCGCGACCTTCGGATTGACCGGATAGATCGCCCCCGCGAAGCCGTGCTTCTGGAGATAGGAGACCGGCCGCCCCGAGGTCTTGCTCGGGTCCGCCGATGCACCGATCACGGCGATGCTGCGCGGCCGGATCAGGCGTTCGATCGCACTCATCGCTCAACCCTTCGCCGAGGATTGCGCGAGGAACGCCGCCACGGCCTCGCGATGCTCGGCGCTGGTGTAGCAGATGGCCTGCGCCTGGCTGCCGAGATTGAAGATATCGTGCGCGGAATGCTCGAAGGTCTCGTTCAGGATCTTCTTGCTGAGCGCGAGCGCCGTGGCGGACCCTTGAGCCAGTTCCGCTGCCCAGGCTTGTGCGGCCGACAGCAGCTCGGTCGCGGCCACCTTGCGATCGACGATGCCGAGCGCGAGCGCTTCGTCGGCCTCGACGACGCGGCCGGTGAAGATCAGCTCCTTGGCCCTGGCAAGCCCGACCCGGCGCGGCAGGAAATAAAGCCCCCCGCCGTCGGGGATCAAGCCGCGCTTGATGTAGGACCAGGTGAATTTCGATCGTTCCGTGCCCACGACGAAGTCGCAGGCGAGCGCGGTGTCGGCGCCGAGGCCCGCCGCCGCGCCGTTGACGGCGGCGATCGTCGGCTTCGGCAGGCCTAGCAGCAGCGACTGCACGTGATGCACGCCCTGCTGACGACTCCATCCGTTGAATGCGACTTCGCCCTGCGGCGCCTCGAGCCGGCGCTTCATGCCGCCGATGTCGCCGCCTGCGCAGAAGGCGTTGCCGCGCCCGGTCAGCACCAGCGCCTTGATCGCCTTGTCGCGGGACACGGTTTCGAGCGCGCCTGAGAACTCGGCGCGCATCTCGTCGCTCATGGCATTGCGCCGGTCCGGCCGGTTGAATGCGATCGTCGCAACACCGGCTTCGACGGAAAATTCGATGAGCTGATAGGACATGGCAAGCTCCCTGGAGTCGGATCGGTCGGCGCGCGAGGCATGATCGGCGCAAGCTCCGCAATTGCGGTTTCCTCGTCGTGCCGTGCGCAGCCCGGCATTATTCTTTCCGCTGCCTATAGCGGCTTGCAGCCACCCGAACATCCGCTTAATTCCACTCAGTGGAAACGGCGAGGAGATCGGAGATGGCGCAGGCGCGCAAATATGCGGGCGGGGTCGACGGCAATCGCTCGCTCGAACGGGGCATCGAAATTCTCAGGGCGTTCCGCCCCGGCGTCGATACACTCGGCAACGGCGAGATCGCGGAGCGAACAGGCTTGCCGCGATCAACCGTCAGCCGGCTGACCCGGACGCTGGTCTATTCCGGGATGCTCGACCAAGTCCGCAGCGAGCGGGCCTACCGCCTTGCCGCATCGGTCATCAGCATCGGTCACGCCATGCGGACGGGATCGCCCGTGCTCAACGCGATCGGCCCGATGATGCGGACGGAATCGGCCAGGCGCCGGCTGAACGTCGGGCTCGCGACTGCGGACAGGATCATGATGGTTTACCTGGAGTCGATCCGTTACAGCCCGCGCGCGGCGCTGCGCAACGTGGTCGCCGGCCAGCAGGTGCCGATGGAGCTGACGTCGCTCGGCCGCGCCTACCTCGCCGGCATTGCAGAGACCGACCGCGAGCGATTGCTGAAGCAGTTCAGGCGGCGCAGCGCTGCTGCGACGAGGACGCTGCTGGCGGAGGTCAGGCGATCGATCAGCGCCGTCGAACGCGACGGCTATTGCGCGGTGTCGTGGCAGCCCGCCGTTGTCGCCGTCGCAACGCCGATCGTGATCGAGGGGCTTCCGGTCTACGCGCTCAACATGAGCCTGCAGAACGTCGAGCGCTCCGACGCGCTGGCGAGCGAGCTCGGCGCATACCTCAACGCGTTTGCGGCAAAGTGCAGGGAGGTGCTGGGAGACCGTGAACCCAGATGACACCATGGCCGACGAAGAGGGGTGCTACCTGCATCTTCGTGATGCCTGCTGCTGTCGAGCGAAATATGAGAAAGCTGACTTCTTTGACGGTTCTCGTTGCGGCCGTGCCGCTGCTCTCCGCGTGCGGACAGCCGGTGACGGAAGACAAGGCCGCTTATGTCGGCGAATGGCACGCCCAGGCGATGGACGTGGAGGTCACCAAGGACGGGACCGTCCACTACAAGCGCGTCAGGAAGGACACCGCGATCGGCGAGGTCACGACAACGATCAACGCGCCGCTGCGCCGGTTCGAGGGTGATAATTTCGTCGTTGGAATTCCATTCCTGTCGACGATATTCGAGGTCTCGACACCGCCTCACCAGGAGGCGGGAACATGGAAGATGGTGGTCGATGGCGTGGAGCTGACTCGCGCTCGGTAGCGAAACGTTCCTACCGAAATCCTCTTTCCAGCCGAGCGACGGGCGCATGCGCCCGCAACGCCACGCAGCGCCGTCACAATTTCCCATACACCCGCGCGGCGACCGCCTTGAGGCGCTCGACCGAGCCTGACTCCGGATGCGGCTTGACCGGCGCGAACAGGATCGACGCCTGCCGGCCGTTTTTCCAGACATATATGGTGACGGCGTTGCCGTTGCCCTTGATGCAGGAATGCTCGCCGAAGGCTTCGCGGCCGAGCTCGGGGATCGCCACGTGCGTGCAGGGGCCCGCCCGCTTCATCATGCCGAGGACGGTATCGCGCGACATCGCGATCACCGCGACGGTCATGGTGTTGGCCTCGCGATCGAACATCATGCAGCTGCCCGCGCCGGTCCGCTGCACCGTCAGCGTTGAGTTGTCGAGAAAGCCGTCGGCATCAGCGGCCGTGAGCCACTCGCAATTGCCGAACCGCTCGCTGCTCCTGCTCACGTTGGCGACGGCAATTCTTGCGGCTTCGGTGATGGGGCCGAGCAGCGCATCGTCGGCGCGGCGGCCGATCGGATAGACGCTGATCTGCAGAATGTAGTCGCCGGAGAGAGCGACGACCGAGGCCTCCTGGCGCTCGGCGCCGGCGGCGCTGGTTCCGCCCTGGCCCTCGTCGCCGATGTCAGCCACTGCGCTCAGCTTCATGCGCTCACTGAGCGTCTCGACGAAGGTCGCGTACAATTCCCTGGCGCGGTCCTTGTCGGGATTGCGGAACACGGAGAGCATCATCGTGTCGCCGCGCCCGGCCTGGTAGATGCAGCCGCGGCCGTCCTGGTTCGAAATCAGCGACCATTTCAGCGCCGGCATCGCGCGGGCGAGTTCCTGCGCGCTGATGAACGGGCAGGTCTCAGCCGCACGCGCGGGAAGCATCGGGACGACGGCGATGGCAAGCAACAGAGCGAGGCAGGAGAACAGACGGCCGATCGTGCGCATGGAACGAGCTTACTATCGAAATGCGTGCCACCGCCAACGAAATGGCACGACTGCTTCGCCGTGGCGCTATGACGATACCCGTGAGGGTCGGTGCCGCGTTCTGCGGCACGATCAAGCACGCATTCGGCCTTACGATTTCGGAGCGAGGCAGATTGTCGCGATTATCACCAATTTGGTGACATGATAAGGTGTTGGCATGCAGGTGATTGCCCTTCGCACTTTGAGAGAATTTTGGGCGCGTTACCCGCAAGCTGAGGGCCCAATTCGGGCGGGGTTCGCTATTGCAGCCAAGGCGGATTGGGCCAATCCCGCCGAAATAAAGCGGCAGTTCGGCGGCACCGTCGATTTCGTGGGCGACAACTGAGTCATCTTCGATCTCGGTGGGAATAAATATCGGCTGATCGTTCACGTGTCATATGCGTTCGGCCGCCTGCTTGTGAAGTTCATCGGCACTCATTCCGAATACGACCGCATCGATCCAGAGACCGTATCATGGCGAAAAAATTGATCCGTCCAATTCGCTCCGAGGCCGACTATGAAGCGGCGCTCAACGAGATCGAAGGATACTTCGAAAAAGAACCCAAACCGGGCACGCCGGAAGCCGACCGCTTCGATCCCCTCGCACTGATTATCGAGGACTACGAGCGTAAGCGCTGGCCGATTGATCCGCCTGATACAATCGATGCGATTCGTTACCGCATGGAGATGGGCGGCTATACCCAGGCCGATCTAGGCCGCCTGCTCGGCTCGCGCCAGCGCGCGTCCGATATTCTGACCAGGAAGCGTCCGCTGACAATGAGAATGGCCTGGAAGCTGCACCGCGAATGGGACATTCCGGCGGAAGCCCTGATCGCGCCGCCGCGAACGCGCGGTCGAAGATCGGCCGCGTAGCAGGGGAAAGGCTCGCGCAACGGAAGCGGTTCTTGTCGGCAATAGCGTGGTCCGGGGCAAATGGCGCGCCGGACAGGATAAGACTGCGAACACCTATGTAATTGAAATTGCTGGATAGCAACGCTTTCAGTTCAGAGGGCGCCAGAAACCAAACACCGCCGATACGATTGCTTCCGGCGCGTCCTCCTGTACGAGATGTTTCGCATTGGGAATTGCATGGAAGGCAGCGCCGGGTATACGGCGCGCGAGTTCGCGGCCGTCTCTTAAGGGAATCCAGGCGTCTTCCTCTCCCCATAGGATGGCGACCGGGCAACGAATCTCGCCGTACCGCCATTCGACCTCTTGCGAGTATTTGTCGTCCATCTGGGCGACCTGACGCCAGAAGGCTTTTTGGCCCTCCTCCCCCAGCCACGGTGCAAGGTAGAGTGTCATCTCCTCCTCGCGCAGTGCGTTCGCAACGGCGCCGCCGATATAGGCGCGCAAGATTGCTTCGTGGATGTACGACGGCAGGCTGGAAAAGACCTTCTCGTATTTCTTAGCGGCTTGAACAAGCGGCGAGCCTTGCGGGCTGATCGCAACTGGATCGATGAGCATCAACGATCGATAGTCGAGTCCGTTGAGCAAATGAGCGCGCAATGCTGTCGAGCCGCCGAAGTCATGTGCGACGAGATCGGGATTGTGAAGTCCCCAGTGATCGTAGAGCGCTGCGAAAAGCTCATTTTGAATGCCACGGGAGACGTCTCCGGCGGGTTTGTCGGACCGACCATAGCCAAGCAGGTCAAAGCAATAGACCCGCCGCTGTTCGGCAAACAAAGGCGCGATTCTGCGCCATTCCGATGATGAGAAAGGCGTACCATGAAGCAATACCGCGGGCGGGCCATCGCCCATGACTCCCCACGCGATTGAGTGACCGCGAAATGCGAAACGTTCCGGAAGGGACCAATCCGCCACCGCCATCGCTCTGTTCCTCGGAATTTTGCATGGCTCTCGGCCTACCAAACGGCCCCCCTGTGCCGGGGGTTCCGCGCGGACGGCATTTGATGTGGGGTGAACGCTGTGTTGATGATGGGTCGGCGGCGACCGTGACCGGATAACCGATGTCGGCGCTATAGGTCCCCAACGATTGCAACGGCCGACGCAGATTGTCGTCGGACAGCGATTGGCCAGACGATGGCGCACCGGGCACGATTCGAACGCCGCCCTCCGATTCAGTCGGATGCTCGATCGCGCCGAGCCTCGGGCGGGCCCAGGCCGGCTCAGCGCCAGGCCGTCGTCACTGCCCCTGATATTCGGCCCAGCAATCCGCCGTTTCATAGACCCGGACCGCCCACAGCTGCGGCAGGCTTGGCTTCAACCGGTCCCAGATCCAGAACGCGATGTTCTCGGCGGTCGGGTTCGTTAGGCCATCGATCTCGTTCAGGCACTGGTGGTCCAGCGCGGCCATGATGCCGGCGAAGCTTTTCTCGATATCGAAGAAATCAGCGACGAAGCCGGTGTGCGGGTCGACCGGTCCGTCCAGCTGGACCTCGACCCGATAGGAATGACCATGCAGCCGGCTGCACCGGTGAGTCTCGGGCACGTTTGGCAGCCGATGCGCCGCCTCGAACTTGAACGCCTGCGATATCCTCATCCAGCTCCCCACACGGCACGGCCATCCGGTCTCGGGCCGGTCTGGCGACCAGTGCTGTCCTGTCCTGACCTTCCGTCGAAGAATGGCGCGCCCGGAACGATTCGAACGTCCGACCCTCAGATTCGTAGTCTGATGCTCTATCCAGCTGAGCTACGGGCGCGTGTTTCGCAAACAGCGCGGGCTGGGCCCGCAAGCAGCCCCCGGCGGAGCCGGAGGGGGTGCGAAAGAGCGCTCTGACTAACCGCTCTTGTCGGGATTGGCAAGGTCCGGAAGGGGGAGATTTTGGCTCATTTCCGCATCTCAGCTCGTCATTCCGGGGCGCGACGCAGTCGCGAGCCCGGAATCCATAACCACCAGCCGGGGTTATGGATTCCGGGCCCAACCCTTCGGGTCGTCCCGGAATGACGGAAGGTATGGAGATCGCGTCCGCTCGTTCGGTCGGCCTCTGGCCGACTTACGCCCTCTGCCGCTCGTTGCGGATGGAGAGCAGTTCCACGGGACGGTCGGGGATGACGATGCGGAACGTGGCGCCGATGGTGCCTTCGACGAGCTGGATGTCGCCGCCATGGGCACGGACCAGCTCGGCGGCGATGGCAAGGCCAAGGCCGCTGCCGCCGGGACGGCCCGAGGTCTGGAAGGCCTCGAACAGGCGCTCCCGGGTCTTCGGGGGGACGCCGGGGCCGGTGTCGGAAACCTCCAGAATCGCGACGGCGCCTTCGCGCTTTCCGGTGATCCGGATCTGCTGCACACGCCCCTCGCCCGCCGCATGGCTTTCAAGCGCCTGGGCGGCGTTGCGGACGAGGTTGAGCAAGACCCGGAACAGCTGGTCGGGGTCGGCATCGACCGTGAGCCCGCGCTCGATCGCAGCGACCCAGGCGATCGAGGCGTCGTTGGCGAGCCCCGCGGTTTCCCGCACCTCCATCACCACAGGCTCGATCAGGATCATGCGGCGGTCGGGCGCGGCCTCCTGGGCGCGGCCGTAGGACAATGTCGACTGGCAGAAGGCGATGGCGCGCTCGAGCGAGCGCACGAGCTTGGGTGCAAAGCGCTGCACGCGCGGATCCGGCACGCTGGCGAGCTGGTCCGACAAGAGCTGGGCCGAGGCGAGCAGGTTGCGCAGATCGTGATTGATCTTGGAGACGGCGAGGCCCAGGGCGGCGAGCCGGCTCTTCTGATGCAGCATCGACATCAGGTCGCGCTGCATGTCCGATAATTCGCGCTCGGCCACCCCGATCTCGTCGCTGCGCTGGCTCGGCACGATGATGCCGGCCGAGCTCTCGGGATTCTCGTGGAAGCCGACCAGGCTCGCGGTCAGCCGCCGCATCGGCCGCACGAACAGATAATGGAGCGCGAGATAGACGAGACCCGCGGTCAGCACTGCGATGATCAGCGCGACCACGACGACGTTGCGGGAGAAACGGTACATCTGCTGCCGCAGCGGCAGCTCGTCGGTGACGATTTCGATGAACTGGGCATTGCCGACGCCGGGGCCGACGATGCGGATGGCCTGGTTGCCGGTCTCCAGCATCATCCGGAACGAGCCGGTGATCGCCTCCCAGGCCGTCATGTCGCGCAGGTCGATGTCGTGCTCGATCGCGGCGGGAATGTTGTCGCTCGCGAGCAGCCGGCGCTGCTGGCCCATCTTGATGGCGACAGCACGGGCATTGATGCTTTTGAGGATCTGGCGCGACAGCGAATCGGGCACCATGCCGAGCGGCGCCGCATCCAGCACCAGCGCCGCGGTGTTGGCGGCCGCAACGCGGTCGTTGAGCCGGTTGACCCAGAAATTGGCGATGGCGGGCACGTAAAGCAGGCTGGCGGCGATCATCACCAGGGGCACGGTGAGCAGCAGCAGCTTGCCCGACAGCCCGAGCCCGCGCGAGCCGCGGGGCCTCGTCGCCGGCGGGTCCGGCTGATCCAGATCCTGGATCGGCTGGCGATCTGTGGCTGCCACGAAACTCGCCCCTGTTGACCTTGGCTGATGGAGGATGCGACCCGACCGAAGCCCGGTCAAATTACGGATCGCTAATCTGCCAAAGTGGGATGTAAGCGCGGATAGCGCGAGTCGCCACCTCAAGGGTTAAAAACGCCGCGCAAACAGCGATATTCACCAAAATCGCGCGCTTGTGCGGCGTTGACGAAAACAAGGCGCTCCCTTATAAGCCGCGCGAATTGTCCGCGATGACCCGGTGCGACACCGGGAGCGGCTCTCTTGGGGCCGAAAAGGGCCCGTTTTGGGCCGCATCTTCCGGACTTTACCATCAATTCTACAGGCAAATTGCCCGGTCAGCGGAGAAAAACCCGTGAAGCGGACTTATCAACCCAGCAAACTGGTGCGCAAGCGCCGTCACGGCTTCCGCGCCCGTCTCGCCACTGCCGGCGGCCGCAAGGTTCTCGCCGCCCGCCGCGCCCGCGGCCGCAAGCGTCTGAGCGCCTGAGCCGGACCCCCTTTTTGGGATTTCATCATGGATCGGCTGAGGCAGCGGGCGGATTTCCTCGCCGTTGCCAATGGCGCGCGGGTGAATAGTCCCGCGTTCGTTCTGCAAAGCCGCCGCCGCGATGATTCCGGCCCTGTCAGGATCGGCTTCACCGTCACAAAGAAGAACGGCAACGCCCCCGAGCGCAATCGCATCCGGCGCCGGTTGCGCGAACTGGTGAAGCGGCTCGATCCGGCATCGATGCAGCCCCACCATGATTATGTCCTGGTCGGACGAAGGGACGCGCTCTCGCGCGACTTCGCCACCATGCTCGACGATCTGCGCATAGCCTTCACGAAGCCCGCGCGGCATACGGCCAAAGCGCGCGGCCACAGGCCGGGTCACGCCCGAGCTGCCAGCCGCAAACCGGATTGATGACGAGACAATCGAGATGACCGACAACCGCAATACCATCCTCGCCGTCATTCTGTCCGGCCTGGTCTTGATCGCCTGGCAGTATTTCTACAACGTGCCGCAGATGGAGAAGCAGCGCGCCCAGCAGCAGGCGCAGGCCGAGCTCCAGAAAACGACGCCGCAGCCGACCGCCTCGGCGACGCCAGGCGGCGCGCCGGCGACGCCGGGCAGCGCGGCCCAGCCGGCAACGCCGGCCGCGAGCCAGCCCCAGTCGGTCGTTCCCCGCGAGGCCGCCATCGCCGCCAGCCCGCGCGTCAAGATCGACACGCCGCGGATCGCCGGCAGCATCTCGCTGAAGGGCGGCCGCATCGACGACATCGCGCTGGTGCAATTCCGCGAAACCGTCGACCCGAAATCGCCGCCGATCATCCTCTATTCGCCGTCAGGCACCGCCGAGCCCTATTACGCCGAGTTCGGCTGGGTGGCGGCGACGGGCGTGACGGCGAAGATGCCGAACGCCCAGACCGTCTGGCAGCAGGAGGGCAGCGGCAGCCTGACGCCGACGAGCCCGGTGGTGCTGAAGTGGGACAATGGCGAGGGCCTCACCTTCCGCCGCACCATTGCGGTCGACGACCATTATCTCTTCACCGTCAAGGACGAGGTGAGCAATGTCGGCAATGCGCCCGTCACGCTCTATCCGTTCGCGCTGATCTCGCGCCACGGCGCGCCGCAGGTCTCGGGTTACTACATCCTGCATGAAGGCCTGATCGGCTATCTCGGCGACCAGGGCCTGCAGGAATACGCCTACAAGAAGGTCGACGAAGCCAAGCAGGTGAACTTCAGCAACGTCACCAACGGCTGGCTCGGCATCACCGACAAGTACTGGGCCTCGGCGCTGCTGCCCGACACCAATGCCAAGCTGCAGGCGCGCTTCTCCTCGAACCCGTCCGGCAATCTCCACACCTATCAGACCGACTATCTGCTCGATCCCGTCACCGTCGCCATCGGCGGCACCGCGACCGCCAATGCGCGGCTGTTCGCCGGCGCCAAGGAAGCCGGCGTCGTCGGCGTGTTCCCGTTCGCAGGTCTCGGCGGCTACAACAAGGAGCTCGGCCTCAACCATTTCGATCTCTTGATCGACTGGGGCTGGTTCTACTTCATCACCAAGCCGATGTTCCTCGGCCTCGACTTCTTCTTCCGCTTCTTCGGCAATTTCGGCTGGTCGATCCTGCTCGTCACCGTGATCGTGAAGCTGTTGTTCTTCCCGCTGGCGAACAAGTCCTACGCCTCGATGGCGAAGATGAAGTCGATCCAGCCGCAGCTGCAGGCGCTGAAAGAGCGCTATCCCGACGACAAGGTGAAGCAGCAGCAGGAGATGATGGAGATCTATCGCAAGGAGAAGATCAATCCGGTTGCCGGCTGTCTTCCCGTGGTGATCCAGATCCCGGTGTTCTTCTCGCTCTACAAGGTGCTGTTCGTCACCATCGAGATGCGGCACGCGCCGTTCATCGGCTGGATCAAGGACCTCTCCGCGCCGGATCCGACCAACCTGTTCAACCTGTTCGGGCTGATCCCGTTCGATCCGACCACGATCCCGGTGTTCGGCCAATATCTCGCGCTCGGCATCTGGCCGATCATCATGGGCATCACGATGTGGTTCCAGATGAAGCTGAACCCGACGCCGCCGGATCCGACGCAGCAGATCATCTTCAACTGGATGCCGCTGATCTTCACCTTCATGCTGGCGGGCTTCCCGGCAGGTCTCGTGATCTACTGGGCCTGGAACAACCTGCTCTCGGTGGTGCAGCAGAGCTACATCATGCGCCGCAACGGCGTGAAGGTGGAGTTGTTCGACAATCTCAAGGCGACGTTCGCGAGGAAGGCGACGTAGTCGTCGTCATTGCGGGCGCAAATGCCTCCACTTCGTCATGCCCGGGCTTGTCCCGGGCATCCACGTTTAGGAGGATGCCCGACAGATGGACGTGGATGGCCGGGACAAGCCCGGCCATGACGAGAGGATAGACCGCTCGCATGAACGACAAGACCGACGAGCGACTGATCGAGGCTGGGCGAAAACTGTTCGCCCGCGACTGGCAGTTCATCTGGGCCTCGCCTTCGATCGAAACGCTGCCACCGATTGCGGGGCTGGAGATCGCCTTTGCCGGGCGCTCCAATGTCGGCAAGTCCAGCCTGATCAACGCGCTCACCGGGCGCAACGCGCTGGCGCGCACCTCGCATACGCCGGGCCGCACCCAGGAGCTGATCTTCTTCGAGGTCCCCGGCAAGAACGACCTGCGTCTCGTCGACATGCCCGGCTACGGCTATGCCAAGGCGCCGAAAAGCCAGGTCGCGTCCTGGACCGAGCTGATCCACAAGTTCCTGCTCGGACGCGCCAGTCTCGCGCGCGTCTACGTGCTGATCGACGCGCGGCACGGGATCAAGGACGTCGATCTCGAAGTGCTGAAGACACTCGACCGCTCCGCGGTCAGCTACCAGATCGTGCTGACCAAGGCCGACCAGGTGAAGGCCGCCGAGCTGCAGGCACGCATCGCCGAGACCGAGGCCGCATTGGCAAAACACCCGGCCGCGTTCCCGACCGTGCTCGCGACATCGTCGCGCAGCGCGACCGGCATGGCCGAGCTTCGCGCCGCGATGGCGAAGCTGCTGGAAGAGCGGGCCTCGTGATGCCGGCGCAGCGCCTGCTGATCGGGCTTGCCGGCCTGATGGGCGCCGCCGGCGTTGCGCTGGCCGCCGCCGCCGCCCATGGCGCGGACGCGAGCCGACTTGCCTCCGCCAGCGCCATGCTGCTGTTTCATGCAAGTGCCGTGCTCGCGACCGTCGCCTTGCTGACGCGCGGCCTTCTGCACGGCGGAATTGGACTCGTGGCAGCGTTCGGCTTCGCGATCGGTGCCGCGCTGTTCGCAGGCGACCTCACTTTGCGGCAATATGCCGGGCACGCGCTGTTTCCGATGGCGGCGCCGACGGGCGGAACGGTGATGATTTTGGGCTGGCTGGCGGTGAGCGCGGCGGCGGTGGTGGCGAAAAAATAGCGCTCTCTTTCTTACCCTCCCCTGGAGGGGGAGGGTCGGCTCATGTTGAGCGTAGCGAAATATGAGCCGGGGTGGGGTGATCTCTCCACTCGGGCACTGCTCATCGCGGAGAGACCGTCACCCCACCCCGCTACGCATTCCGCTTCGCTGCATGCGTAGCGACCCTCCCCCTCCAGGGGAGGGTAAGAGCATACTTTGCGCTGTCCTCGCCAATCGGATAGAACGCGCACCATTCGACCCGCCAGCGAGACCGCGACATGACCGACATCTCTCCGCTCGACCAGGCCCGCATCCTGTCCGAAGCGCTGCCGCACATGCAGCAATATGACGAGGAAACCATCGTCATCAAATATGGCGGCCATGCCATGGGCGACGAGGAGACCGCGAAGAACTTCGCCCGCGACATCGTGCTCTTGGAGCAGACCGCGATCAATCCGGTGGTGGTGCATGGCGGCGGACCGCAGATCGCGACCATGCTCAAGCGCCTCGGCATCGTCTCGGAATTCGCGGCGGGCCTGCGCATCACCGATGCCGCGACCATCGAGATCGTCGAGATGGTGCTCGCCGGCTCCGTCAACAAGCAGATCGTCGGCTACATCAACGAGGCCGGCGGCAAGGCGGTGGGCCTGTCCGGCAAGGACGGCAACATGGTGAAGGCGACCAAGACGACGCGCACCATCGTCGATCCGGACTCACATATCGAGAAGGCGGTCGACCTCGGCTTCGTCGGCGACCCCGAGAAGGTCGACCTCACTTTGCTCAACCAGCTGATCGGCTACGAGCTGATCCCGGTGCTGGCGCCGCTCGCAACCTCGAAAGAGGGCCAGACGCTGAACATCAACGCCGACACCTTTGCAGGGGCCGTGGCCGGTGCGCTGAAAGCCAAGCGCCTGCTGCTGCTCACCGACGTGCCCGGCGTGCTCGACAAGTCGAAGAAGCTGATCCCGCAATTGTCGGTGAAAGACGCGCGGAAACTGATCGCCGACGGCACCATCTCCGGCGGCATGATCCCGAAAGTCGAGACCTGCATCTACGCGCTGGAGCAGGGCGTCGAGGGCGTCGTCATCATCGACGGCAAGATGCAGCACGCGGTGCTGCTCGAGCTCTTCACCAACCAGGGCACGGGCACGCTGATCCACAAGTGAGACGAGAGACGCCACGCACGAGAGCCGTCATGCCCGGGCTTGTCCCGCCTGCGCGGCCGAAGCCGCTTCGGCGCGGCGAAGGCCCGGGCATCCACGACCTTTCTTCTCGTGGCAAAGACGTGGATGGCCGGGTCAAGCCCGGCCATGACGAACGGAGAGAGCGGCACCACCGCCGCTCCCCCCTCACCCGCTTCCTGATGACGCTGCCGGCCGCAGCTGTCTCCTTCGTCTTCTCCTCCGCGCCGGCGATCGCCGACCTCAAGATCTGCAACCGCATGTCCTATGTCGTCGAGGCCGCGATCGGCATCGACGACAAGGCGGCCACCGCGACACGCGGCTGGTTCAGGATCGATCCCGCCGCCTGCCGCGTTGTGGTGCAGGGCACGCTGACTGCCGACCGCATCCTGCTCAACGCCCGCGCGCTCGGCGTCTACGGCGCGTCCCCGATCCCGCAAAGCGGCAACGACATGCTGTGCGTCGCGCAGGACAATTTCGTCATCGCGGCGGCGCGGCAGTGCCGCAGCGGCCAGACCCAGGTCCCGTTCACGCAGGTGACGCCGACACAAGCCGCGGACGGCAACCTCGTCGCTTATCTCGCCGAGGATTCCGAATATGACGACGAGCAGGCGCGCCTCGCCGGCATCCAGCGGCTGCTGGTGATCGCCGGCTACGACGCCGCGCCGATCGATGGTGTCGATGGGCCGAAGACGCAAGCCGCGCTGGCCGCCTTCCTGAAGAGCCGGGGCTTGTCGGCCGACATCGTGGGCTCGCAAAACTTCTTCAAGACCATGGTCGATGCGGTGCAGACGCCGTCCGCGACCGGCCTCACCTGGTGCAACGACACGCCGCACAAGGTGATGGCGGCGATCGCGACCGACGACGGCAAGGCGGTGACCAGCCGCGGCTGGTATCGCATCGATCCCAAGACCTGCCTGCACCCCGATGTGACCGGCCAGCCGAAACAGATCTTCAGCTTCGCGGAAGCGGTCGATACCGACAACCGCGTCGTCAAGCTGAAGGACAAGCCGCTGAACTGGGGCGGCGACAGGCAGCTCTGCACACGCGAGACCAAGTTCGAGACCAGCGAGCAGACCGATTGCGGTGCGCGCGGCTTTGCGCCGACGGGCTTCGGCGCCGTGGACATGTCGAGCGGCGGCAAGACGCTGCGCTTTGCCGTGCCATGAGCGAGGAACCTGTGATGAGCCCACCCCGCAGCTTCGCCCACGTCGACACCTGGGTGTTCGACCTCGACAACACGCTCTATCCGCATCACGTCAATCTGTGGCAGCAGGTCGATGCGCGGATCGGGGAGTTCGTCTGCAACTGGCTCAACGTCGGCCCGGAGGAAGCGCGGGCGATCCAGAAGGATTATTACCGGCGCTTCGGCACCACGATGCGCGGCATGATGACCCTGCATGGCGTCCGCGCCGACGACTATCTCGCCTATGTCCACAAGATCGACCACTCGCCGCTGGAGCCGAACCCGGCGCTCGGCGCGGCCATCGCAAAGCTGCCGGGCCGCAAGCTCATCCTGACTAACGGCTCGGTCGACCATGTCGATGCCGTGCTGGCGCGGCTCGGCTTCGCCGGCCATTTCGACGCCGTGTTCGACATCATCGCCGCCGAGTTCGAACCGAAGCCGGCGGAGCAGACCTACCGCAAGTTCCTGAGCGACCATGCCGTCGATCCGACCCGCGCCGCAATGTTCGAGGACCTCGCCCGCAACCTCACCGTCCCGCACCGGCTCGGCATGACCACCGTGCTGGTGGTGCCCGACGGCACCAAGGAGGTGGTGCGCGAGGATTGGGAGCTGGAAGGCCGGGACGCGGCCCATGTCGACCACGTCACGGATGATCTGGCGGGGTTCTTGGCGGAGCTGTCGCCACAATAACCGCCGTCGTCCCAGGCAAGCGTCAGCGCAGACCCGGGACCCATAACCACAGGATCCAGTCGTAGCACCAGATTGGCAACTCCGAGTCTTCGCAAAACCTTTTCCTGTGGGGATGGGTCCCGGATCGGCGCGCGCTTAGGGCGCGCTTGTCCGGGACGACAGCGGAGTATGGGTAACGGTGGAGTTTGCCTTGACTCCGCTCTGTCAAATCCCGAAAAAGCGCTCCAATTCCCGCGAAACCACGCGCTCCCCAGAGGAAATCACGATGTCCCTTGCAGCCCTCGAATCCACGATCAACAGCGCCTTCGAGGCGCGTGAGACCATCTCGACCACGACCAAGGGCGAGGTGCGCGAGGCCGTGGACCAGTCGCTGGAGATCCTGGACAAGGGCGAGGCCCGCGTTGCCGAGCGCGGGAGCGACGGCAAGTGGAAGGTCAATCAATGGCTGAAGAAGGCCGTGCTGCTGTCGTTCCGCCTCAACGACATGGGCGTCATTCCCGGCGGCCCGGGCAAGGCGACCTGGTGGGACAAGGTGCCTTCCAAGTTCGAAGGCTGGGGCGAGAACCGTTTTCGCGATGCCGGCTTCCGC
This sequence comes from Bradyrhizobium agreste, assembly GCF_016031625.1. GTDB lineage: Bacteria > Pseudomonadota > Alphaproteobacteria > Rhizobiales > Xanthobacteraceae > Bradyrhizobium > Bradyrhizobium agreste. The sequence continues at coordinate 371,878 of NZ_JACCHP010000007.1, forward strand.
GCGGTGCCGGGCGCGGTGGTGCGCCGCTCGGCCTTCATCGCCAAGAACGTCGTCTTGATGCCGTCCTTCGTCAATCTCGGCGCCTATGTCGATGAGAGCACGATGGTCGACACCTGGGCCACCGTCGGCTCCTGTGCGCAGATCGGCAAGCGCGTGCACATCTCGGGCGGCGCCGGCATCGGCGGCGTGCTCGAGCCGCTGCAGGCCGAGCCCGTCATCATCGAGGACGATTGCTTCATCGGCGCGCGCAGCGAGGTCGCCGAAGGCGTGATCGTGCGCAAGGGCGCGGTGCTGGCGATGGGCGTGTTTCTGGGTGCCTCGACCAAGATCGTCGACCGCGAGACCGGCGAGGTCTTCATGGGCGAAGTGCCGGAATATTCCGTGGTGGTGCCCGGCGCGCTGCCCGGCAAGCCGATGAAGAACGGCCAGATCGGCCCGAGCACCGCCTGCGCCGTCATCGTCAAGCGCGTCGACGAACGCACGCGCTCCAAGACCAGCATCAACGAGCTGCTGCGGGATTGATCGCACGCGCATGACCGACGCTCTCTCGATCGCCCGCGACCTCATCCGCTGCCCCTCGGTCACCCCTGCCGATGCCGGCGCGCTCGGGGTGCTCGAAAAAGCCCTGACAGCAGCCGGCTTCACCTGTCACCGCGTGACCTTCAGCGAGGAAGGCACCGCCGACGTCGACAATCTCTACGCGCGGATCGGCACCGAAGGCCCGCACATCACCTTCGCAGGCCACACCGACGTGGTGCCGCCGGGCGACGAGAGCGCCTGGAGCGTCGGTGCGTTCTCCGGCGAGGTGAAGGACGGCGTGCTGCATGGCCGCGGCGCGGTCGACATGAAGGGCGGCATCGCCTGCTCGGTCGCAGCGGTGCTGGAGCATCTCGCCGCCAATGGCGGCAAGCCGCGCGAGGACGGTGCGGGCTCGATCTCGTTCCTGATTACCGGCGACGAGGAAGACGTCTCCATCAACGGCACCATCAAGCTGCTCGAATGGGTCGCCGAGCGCGGCGAAACATTCGACCATTGCGTGCTCGGCGAACCTTCCAACGTCGAGACGCTCGGCGACACCATCAAGGTCGGCCGGCGCGGCTCGCAATCCGGCACGCTCGTCGTCGACGGCGTGCAGGGCCATGTCGCCTATCCGCACCGCGCCTCCAATCCGGTGCCGGATATTGCGCGGCTGATCGTGGCGATCTCCGACGAGCCGCTCGACCACGGCAGCGCGCAGTTCCAGGCCTCCAATCTCGAATTCGTCTCGGTGGATGTCGGCAACAAGGCCTTCAACGTCATCCCCGGCGAGGCCCGCGCAAGATTCAACATCCGCTACAACGACAACCACACCCAGGCGAGCCTGCGCGAATTGGTGGAGACGCGCCTCGCCAAGGCCTGCGGCAACCGCATCAAGGCCCACATCGTCTGGGAGCCATCGAACTCGAACGTGTTCGTGACCAAGCCGGGGCCGTTCACCGATCTTGCGGTGTCCGCGATCGAAGAGGTGACGGGCCGCAAGCCCGAGCTGTCGACCTCGGGGGGCACCTCGGATGCGCGGTTTATTTCCAGCTATTGTCCCGTGATCGAGTTCGGCTTGGTCGGGCAGACCATGCACCAGATCGACGAGCGCGTGCCGGTGGTCGATCTGGAAAAGCTGACGCGGGTGTATCGCGGGATTTTGGCGCGGTATTTTGCTTAGACTGGATATCGCCAAACGTTCTGCCGTCATGCCCGGGTTTGCCCGGGCATCCACGTTCTTCGGCGCCACTAACAACAAGAACGTGGATGGCTGGGACAGGCCCGGCCATGACGATGTGGAGAGAGCTTGGCAACCCTTACTGGATAATCGTGTCGTACAGATCCTTCCATTCGGGACTATCCCTGAGGATCAGCCTGACCTTCCACGTCCGAGACCAGTGCTTGATATTGTGCTCGCGCTGTATGGCAGTTTGGATGTCTTCATAACGCTCGAAATAGACGAGTAGCTTAACGCCGTACTTCTTTGTGAAGCCAGGCACGAGTCCATTTCGATGCTCGTAGATGCGACGGACGATGTCACTCGTCACACCGACATACAGAATGCCGTTGGGTGCGCTTGCCATGATATAGACCCATCCGCCATGCATGAGCACATGTTGACGCACGTGGATGGCCGGGACAAGCCCGGCCATGACGCCCGTTGCGGTATCAGGCGCTAATATTCCACCTTCATCAAATACAGCCCTTCGGGGGGCGCGACGATGCCGCAGGCGGCGCGGTTGCAGGCGGCGAGTGCTGCGGAGAGATCGTCCGCGGTCCAGCGGCCCTCGCCGACCCAGACCAAGGATCCCACCATCGAGCGCACCTGGCTGTGCAGGAAGGAGCGCGCCGAGGTGATGACATTGATCTCGCGGCCGTCGCGAATCACGTCGAGCTGGTCGAGGGTCTTCTCCGGCGACTTGGCCTGGCACTCGGTGTCGCGAAACGTGGTGAAATCGTGCTTGCCGAGCAGGCGCTGCGCCGCCGCATGCATCGCGTCGGCATCGAGCTTGCGCGGCACGCGCCAGGCATGGCCGAGATCGAGCGCGAGATTGGCGCGGGTGTTGACGATGCGATAGCGGTAATGGCGCTTGACCGCCGAGAAGCGCGCTTCGAAATCGTCGGGCACGATCTCGGCTTCCAGCACCGCGATCGGATGCGGGCGCAGATGCGCGTTGAGCCCGTCGCGAAAACGGCCCGGCGGAAACGGCTTGTCGACGTCGACATGAGCGACCTGGCCGCGGGCATGCACGCCGGCATCGGTGCGGCCGGCACCGTGCACGCGCAGATCCGCCCCGGTCATCGCCTTCACGGCCGCCTCGAGCGCGCCCTGCACCGACGGCAGCGTGTCCTGCACCTGCCAGCCGAAGAACGGCGCGCCGTCATATTCGATGGTGAGCTTGTAGCGGGGCATCGTGTCCAGTCTATTCGACGTCATTGCCGGGCTTGACCCGGCAATCCATCGCCGAGGAAAGAGTCTTGTTAGAAGATGGATACGCGGGTCAAGCCCGCGTATGACGAAGTGTCAGGTGAACTTGGATCCCGACTTCAACGGCACGCCGCGCAGGAAGTCCGCGGCCTGCATGCGGGCCTTGCCCTCGCGCTGCAGCTCGATGATGCGGATGGCGCCGTCGCCGCAGGCGACCGTGAGGAGATCGTCGAGCACCGCGCCGGGCTCGCCCGAGCCATTCGCCAATTCGCAGCGCAGGATTTTGACGCGCGCATCACCAAGTTCGGCCCAGGCGCCGGGAAACGGCGAGAGGCCATGGATGTGGCGCAGCACCGCGCGCGCGGGCTTGGTCCAGTCGATCCGCGCCTCGGCCTTCTCGATCTTTGCGGCGTAGGTGACACCGTCCTCGCTCTGCTTCTTGAGCTGGAGCCCGCCGCGTTCGAGCGCGGCCATCGCGCGAACCATCAGGTCGGCCCCGAGCCGCGAGAGGCGATCGTGCAGGTCCTGCGCGGTCATGCTGTCTGATATCGCGATGCGCTCGACCATGGCGACGTCGCCGGTATCGAGCCCGACATCCATCTTCATCACCATCACGCCGCTTTCGGCATCGCCGGCCATGATGGCGCGGTTGATCGGCGCAGCGCCGCGCCAGCGCGGCAGCAGCGAAGCGTGCAGATTGTAGCAGCCGAGTCTTGGCGCATCGAGGATCGCCTGCGGCAGGATCATGCCATAGGCGACGACGACGGCCGCGTCCGCCTCAAAGGCGCGGAACTCCGCCAGCGCCTCCGGCGTCTTCGGCGTTTTCGGCGTCAGCACGGGAATGCCGAGCTTTCGCGCGGCCTCCTCGACCGGGGTCGGCTGCAATTGCAGGCCGCGCCGCCCGCCCGGCTTCGGCGCGCGGGTGTAGACGGCCGCGATGTCGTGACCATGCGCGACCAGCTCGAGCAGCGTCGGCACGGAGAAATCGGGCGTGCCCATGAAGATCAGGCGGAGGGGCATGACAAGGACTCAGGTACGTTCCCTCCCCCCTTGTGGTGGAGGGCTAGGGAGGGGGGTGCCACACGACGCGCTCTCGCGGCTCAAGCGCGAATTAATGCTTCGCCCAATTAAACCATTTGCTGGGCTACCCCCTCCCCTACCCTCCCCCACAAGGGGGGAGGGAGCGGAGCGGAGCGTGCCGCGACACCAAGCGCTTGCAATTCACTCCGCCGCGCGCTTGGCGGCTTTCTCGAACTTCTTCATGACGCGGTCGCGCTTGAGCTTCGACAGATAGTCGACGAACAGGATGCCGTTGAGATGGTCGATCTCGTGCTGAATGCAGGTGGCGTAGAGGCCTTCGGCGTCCTCCTCGTGCACCTTGCCGTCGAGATCGGTGAAGCGCACGCGCACCTTCGCAGGCCGCTCGACCTCCTCGTAATATTCGGGGATCGAGAGGCAGCCTTCCTCGTACACCGACAGTTCCTCGGACGAGGCGATGATTTCAGGGTTGATAAAGACGCGTGGCTCGTGCTTGGTCTCGCCGCTCTCATCGCGCTTGGCGAGGTCCATGGTGATCAGACGCAAGGGCTGCGCGACCTGGATCGCGGCCAGCCCAATGCCGGGCGCGTCGTACATGGTCTCGAACATGTCGTCGGCAAGCTTGCGGATCTCCGATGTGACCTTCTCGATCGGCTTGGAGACCAGGCGCAGCTGCTTGTCGGGCAGGATGATAATTTCTCTTAAGGCCATGGCCGCGATTTAAGCCGCGCGCCGGATGCGGTCAATGCGGCCCGGAACCCGTTAACCCCTCGCTAACCATAAAACTTCGCCTCTCGTTAACCATAAAGATTAGGGGGCGATTAGCCGTCGTCGTTCGCTATTCGTTCGCCGTGGCGGCCGAATCGGCTAGAACGGCTGGCATGAACGAGATCATTGTCATGCTGGGCGACTGGCCGGTGCGCACGATCGATGCGCTGATCGGCTTCGGTGCGCTCGTCCTCATCCTGCTGGTTGTGATTGCGGTGGTGATCGCGCGCGCGGGGCGGCGTGGTGCGGAACTCGCGATGGCGCACGCGATCCGGGCCGACGAGCTCGAGGAGCGCCTCGCGCAAGTGCTACGTGCCCAGAGCGAGGCGTCTGGGCGGGTCGACGCCATGACCCAGGCGCTCGCCGGCCGCCAAGCCGAGATGGCGCGGGCGGTCAACGAGCGGCTGGATTCGGTGACGCATCGGGTCGGCCAGTCCATGGAACATTCGACCCGAAACACCATGGAGAGCCTGCGCGCGCTGCATGAACGGCTCGGCATCATCGACAACGCGCACAAGAACCTCACCGACCTCACCACGCAGGTGACCACCCTGCGCGACGTGCTCGCCAACAAGCAGTCGCGCGGCGCCTTCGGCCAGGCGCGGATGGAGGCGATCGTCCAGGACGGTCTGCCCAAGGGTTCCTACGAGTTCCAGTTCACGCTCTCGACCGGAAAACGGCCGGACTGCGTCGTGTTCCTGCCGGACCAGCGCCCGCTCTGCATCGACGCGAAGTTTCCGCTGGAGGCCATGACAGCGCTGCACGACGCCCGCACCGACGAGGAGCGGCGCGTTGCCACGCAGCGGCTCCGCGGCGACGTGATGAAGCATGTCAGCGACATCGCGGAAAAATATCTCGTCGCCGGCGAGACTCAGGAGATGGCGCTGATGTTCGTGCCGTCGGAATCGGTCTATGCCGAGATCCATGACGGCTTCGATGACGTGATCCAGAAGGCCTATCGCGCCCGCGTCGTGCTGGTGTCGCCCTCGCTGCTGATGCTGGCGATCCAGGTGATGCAGCAGATCATGAAGGACGCGCGCATGCGCGATGCGGCCGACCAGATCCGCACCGAGGTGATCAAGCTCGGCGACGACCTGGGGCGCCTGCGCGACCGCGTGCTCAAGCTGCAGAAGCACTTTGCCGACGTGAACGAGGACGTCCGCCAGGTGCTGATCTCCGCCGACAAGATCGAGAAGCGCGCCGGGCGCATCGAGGAACTCGATTTCAGCAAGAGCGATGCGGTGGAGGGACCGCGGCTGGTGGCTGCGGGGGCGGCAGAGCTGTTTCCAAGGAAGCTCCAGGCGGGGGAGTGATGCCTTCACCTCTCCCCGCTTGCGGGGAGAGGTCGGATCGCTCTTGCGATCCGGGTGAGGGGGTACAGGTCCATCGTCGACCTCCTGTGTGGAGAGTGGCCCCTCACCCGCCCTCTCCCCGTAAGAACGGGGAGAGGGAGACGAGGCATCTCCCCCAGAATCTGCTAACACCGCCCCATGACCGCACCCGACGCGACCTCCCCTGCCGTGACCGCCGCACCCGCCACCTGCTGGCGCGAGAGCCTTGCCGTCTACCTGCAGCCGCGGGTGCTGATCGTGCTGTTTCTCGGCTTCTCCTCCGGCCTGCCGCTGGCGCTGTCGGGATCGACGCTGCTGGTGTGGATGCGCGAGGCCGGGGTCGATCTCAAGACCATCGGGCTGTTCGCGCTGGTCGGCACGCCCTACACGCTGAAATTCCTGTGGGCGCCGCTGGTGGATGCGATGCATGTGCCGCTGTTCACCCGCGCCTTCGGCCGGCGGCGCGGCTGGCTTCTGTTCTCGCAAGCCCTCTTGATCGCCGCGATCCTGCTGCTGGCGATGGCCGACCCCGCAAGCTCGCCGTTCTATGTCGCGCTCGGTGCGCTGCTGGTCGCAACCACGTCCTCGACCCAGGACATCGTCGTCGACGCCTTCCGCGTCGAGAGCCTGCCGGAGAGCGAGCAGGCCGCGGGCATGGCCGCTTACGTCGCGGCCTACCGCATCGGCATGCTGGTCTCGACCGCAGGCGCGCTGTTCATCGTCTCGGGCTTCGAGAGCACGGGCATCCCGCGACCATCGGCATGGATGTGGGGCTATGTGGTGATGGCGGCGATGGTGCTGATCGGCACGATCACGGCGCTGGTCGCGACTGAGCCCGAGCAATCGGCGCGGGCCGAGGCGGCGACACAGGCTGACACCGCGTTCGCGCGCGTGCTGCATGCGGCGATCGGCGCCTTCTCGGAATTCCTGTCGCGCAAGGATGCGCTCGCTGCGCTCGCCTTCGTGGTGCTGTTCAAGTTCACCGACGCTTTCTCCGGCACGATGACGGCGCCGTTCGTGATCGATCTCGGCTTCACCCGCAACGACTATGCGGCAATCGTGAAGGGCGTCGGTCTCGCCGCGACGCTGATCGGCGGCTTCGCCGGCGGTTTTGTCGCGCGGCGCTATCCGCTCGCGACGAGCCTGTGGATCGGCGGCGTGGTGCAGGCGCTCGCCAACCTCTCGTTCTCATGGCTCGCCATCGTCGGCACCAATCAATGGGCGCTGGCGCTCGCCATCTGCGCGGAGAACTTCACCAGCGCGATCGGCACCGTGATCTTCGTCGCCTACCTCTCCGCGCTGTGCCAGAACCCGCTGCACACGGCGACCCAATATGCGCTGCTCACCGCACTCGCGGCGGTGGGGCGGACCTATCTGTCATCCGGCGCCGGCTTCGTGGCGGATACGACGGGCTGGGCGCTGTTCTTCGTGATCTGCGTACTGGTGGCGATCCCGAGCCTGATGCTGCTGGCGTATTTGCAGAAGCGCGGGCACTTCGAGGCGTTGGGGCCGGTGCGGGTGTGACGGTCTCGTAGGCGGGCAAAGGCGCAACGCGGATCATGCTTCAGCGCTGCATCTCTTTTCTAATGCGTCCGTTGAGCGCCTCGAAATCAGCAACCAGCCCATCGCAAGCGGTCCTGGATGCCTCGCACAGCACGTTCATCCGGATGACGATTTCGCTTCCTTCCTGCACGACGCGGCGCTGAATGGCCGCCGGATAGGCCGGGTGCCCCGAAGGTGGAAACGACCACAGGCTCAGCGTGGCGCTGTCCTCGATCACCGTCCAGCCGGATCGAACGGACGTCTTCACCCCCGGCTTGGCGCGCAGCGCCTCGAGGGCAGCTGCGGCGGTCGGATAAGACGCAGCGTCCGGCGCGGCCGAGACCGGCCAAGGAGTTGCGCCGGCCACCAGCAGGACCGCAAGGGCGATTTCACGCACAGCTGAGCTCTCCCAGGGTTAGATCGCTTGCACTATGCGCGACACACAACCGGAGATCAAGGAGAGGTGCTCATCGCCGGCCCCGCCAAATCGCCCCTACTGCTTCCTGATGATGCTCCACTTGGTGATGACGGCTTCGCTCATCTGGCCGGGATCGCTGGCGCAGGCGACTTCGTCCACCTTCACTGAGATCTCCTTGCCGACGAAGGATTTCAGCTGCGCGGCCTGCGCGTCGCTGGCGGTGACGAGCTGGAACGTCTCGGGGCCGGTTTCGAGATTGCACAGCCCGTTCGGCGGCGGCAGGCGGCGCGGTTCCGAGGTGATCTGGTAGGTCGCCACGCGCTTGCCATTCTTGGCGTCGCGCACCTTCATCGCGTTGAGCTCGCCGGAGAGCACGTCGCCATTGTTGATCGGCTTGCCGGGCTTGGACGGCGGCGGCGCCTCGTCGGCCTGCTGCGCGGAGATGGCCGGGGTCACCAGCATCAGCATCGTCGCGACCAAAGCGAAGCGTGTGGCGAAAAGTTTCGTCATGTCGTCCGTTCCGTGGAAAGTCTGGATGGGGATTCTTGTTTTGACGCGTTTTCTTCACGCGAACCGGTATCCACTTCGCTCGAAAACGCTCTAGAACAGGGTGCGCTGCCGCATCGCAGCCGATAGCGTACCTTCGTCGAGATAATCAAGCTCGCCGCCGACGGGAACCCCATGGGCGAGCCGCGTCACCTTCACATTGGCGTCCTGAAGCAGGTCAGTGATGTAATGCGCGGTGGTTTGGCCGTCCACCGTCGCATTCAGGGCCAAGATGATCTCGTGCACCTGCGAATCATGGGCGCGCGCGACGAGCGCGTCGATGGTGAGGTCCTGCGGGCCGACGCCGTCGAGCGGCGACAATGTCGCGCCGAGCACATGATAACGCCCCTGGGTGGCATTGGCGCGCTCCAGCGCCCAGAGGTCGGCGACGTCGGCGACGACGACGATGATGGCGGGATCGCGTTTCGGATCGGTGCAGACGGTGCAGGGATTTTGCGTGTCGATGTTGCCGCAGGTCTTGCACACCTCGACCTTGTCGAGTGCGACCTGGAGGGCCGACGACAACGGCATCATCAGCGCTTCGCGCTTCTTGATCAGGTGCAGCGCCGCGCGCCGCGCCGAGCGCGGGCCGAGGCCGGGCAGCCGCGCCAGCAGCTGGACCAGCCGCTCGATCTCAGGACCTGCAACGGCACCCATCTTACTGGCCGAACAACCCCGGCGGCAGGCCGAGCCCGCCGGTGAGGGCCTGCATCTTCTCCTGCATGGCGGTCTCGGCCTTGCGGCGCGCATCACCGAAGGCGGTGACGAGCAGGTCTTCCAGCACCTCGCGCTCCTCCGCCTTCATCAGCGACGGATCGATCTTGATGCCCTTGACGTCCATCTTCGCAGTCATGCGCACGGCGACGAGGCCGCCGCCGGAGATGCCTTCGACCTCGACGTTGGCGAGCTGGTCCTGCATCTCCTGCATCTTGGATTGCAGCTGCGCCGCCTGCTTCATCATGCCGAGAAAATCAGCCATCGGTGCGTGTCCTTGGAAAAGATTGGCTCAGAGATCGTCGCCGTCGGAACTATCAAGCGGATCGTCGGTGCCATAGTCGACGTTAATATTGGTTTCCGGCGTCTCGGGGGCAAGCCTGCGGACCTCGACGACCTTGGCGCCGGGAAAACGCGACAGCACCTCCTGCACGCGCGGATCGGCTTCCGCGGTACGGGCATGCTCCTGCTTGGCGGCCTGGTTCACCGAGCGCAGCGTCGGCTGACCCTGTTCGTTCGAGACGATCACGGTCCAGCGGCGGCCGGTCCACAGCTCGAACTTCTTCGCAAGCTCCGAGATCATGGTCTTGGAGGCATTGGGCTCGAGCGCGACTTCGAGCCGGCCCTCCTCGAAACGAACGAGACGCATGTCGCCTTCGAGCGCGCCCTTGGTCAGGAGGTCGCGCTTCTGGCCGGCGAGCGCGACGAGCTGGGTGAAGCTCGTGATCCGCAGCTGGGGTGCCGCCCCGTGTGGATCCGGCGCGGGCGCCGCCATCTGCGGTCGGGCGCCACCGGCAAACGCTGATGGCGACGCTGTCGGCATCCGCACGGGCGCGGATATCGGCGCTGCGGATGCCATCGGCGCGGCCGGAGCGCTGCTGCGCGCGGCACTGCCGCCGTTCACGACAGGCGAGCCGCCGCCGTTCTGTTCCAGCATTTTGATCGCTTCGTCGGGCGTCGGCAGGTCGGCGACATAGGCGATGCGCACCAGAACCATTTCGGCCGCGGCTGCCGGGCGGGTTGCGGCCTGCACCTCGGCGATGCCCTTGAGCAGCATCTGCCACATCCGCGACAGCACGCGCATCGAGATCTTCGAGGCGAACTCCTTGGCGCGCACCCGCTCGGTTTCGCCATAAGCGACGTTGTCGGCGGTCGCCGGAATGACCTTCACACGGGTGACGAAATTGACGAATTCGGCGAGGTCGGAGAGCACGACGATGGGATCGGCGCCGACATCGTACTGGTCGCGGAACTCCTTGAAGGCGGACGCGATGTCGCCGCGCGCCAGCGACTCGAACAGGTCGATGACGCGGGTGCGGTCGGCAAGGCCCAGCATCTGCCTGACCGCATCGGCCTTCACGGCTCCGGCCGCATGCGCGATCGCCTGATCGAGCAGCGACAGCGAATCGCGCACCGAGCCCTCCGCGGCGCGGGCGATGATGCCGAGCGCCTCCGGCTCGATCTCGACACTCTCCTTGGCCGCGATGTTGGCGAGGTGCTTCATCAGCACGTCGGCCTCGACGCGGCGCAGGTCGAAGCGCTGGCAGCGCGACAGCACGGTGACCGGAACCTTGCGAATCTCGGTGGTCGCGAACACGAATTTGGCGTGCTCCGGCGGCTCCTCCAGCGTCTTCAGGAAGGCGTTGAACGCCGCCGTCGACAGCATGTGGACTTCGTCGATGATGTAGACCTTGTAGCGCGCGCTGGCCGGGGCATAACGCACGCTGTCATTGATCTGGCGGACGTCGTCGACGCCGGTATGCGAGGCCGCGTCCATCTCCAGCACGTCCATGTGCCGGCTTTCCATGATCGCCTGGCAATGCACGCCCAGGGACGGCATGTGGATGGTCGGCCCCTTCACCGATCCATCCGGCATCTCATAGTTGAGGGCACGGGCGAGAATGCGCGCGGTGGTGGTCTTGCCGACGCCGCGGACGCCGGTGAGAATCCAGGCCTGCGGAATGCGCCCGGTCTCGAACGCATTGGAGACGGTGCGGACCACGGCCTCCTGGCCGATCAGGTCGTCAAATGAGGAGGGACGGTATTTGCGCGCCAGCACCCGGTAGGGCGCGTTGCCGGCCTGGCCGGCGCTATCGGGATTGGGAGGGGCGCCAGCGTCGGTCATCGGTCGATCCGCAATGAAATGTCTCTTGGCCGGCTTTTGCGGAAAGGAGCGCGCTGGCGGCTGGTGCCGCCGGCGCTGGTTCGCTCGAAAAACAGGTAGGAGACTGACGAGCGACCCGATCCGGACCTCGTTAGGGCTGCTTCCTTCCGGACCTGACCCGGTTGGCGAGTGGCTCGTCCACCGCCAATCTCCCGGTCCCTATTTGGGGCCAAAAGGAGCGGAAAGCAAGCGCGTATCGGCTCGAACGGGCTTGGCTTTGCTCAGCATCCGGGCAATTTCGGACCTGCCCAGCCGATAGGCTGTGCTTTCTCTGCTGCCACCACCTTGCTAAGAACCTTCGCGGAACTCCATCCAACCAGAAAAGCGATTGATCCCAATGGTTACACGTCGTGATGTTGCATCGATTGTCGGATTTGGCGCGGTAGCCGCAGCCACGTTGGCAGCCCCGGCCGTGGCCCAAACCGCTGATCCCAGCGAATCGACCTTCGCCCGCATCCGCCGGACCAAGAAGATTCGGATCGGCGCCGTCGGCGGCGGCGCGCCCTACTACATGAAGGATCTTTCCAGCGGCCAGTGGAAGGGCTTCTACATCGACATCGCCAAGGGGCTGGCCGACGACATGGAGGCCGAGCTCGAGATCACCGAGACCACCTGGGGCAATTCGGTGCTCGACCTGCAAGCCAACAAGATCGACATCTTTTTCGGCCTTAACCCGACGCCGAAGCGCGCGCTGGTGATCGATTTCTCGGTGCCGGTCTTCAACAACGCCTTCGCCATCCTCTGCAAGAAGGACTTCAAGCCGAAGAGCTGGGCCGAATTGAACTCGCCCGAGATCAAGATCGCGGTCGACCAGGGCTCCTCGCACGACCAGGTCGTCAGCCGCCTGACGCCGAAGGCCCAGATCACGCGATTGAAGACTGCCGACGATGCCACCGCCGCGCTGCAGACCGGCCGCGTCGACGCGCAGTGCCTGATCACCATGCTGTCGCTGACCGTGCTGAAGAAGAACCCCTCGCTCGGCCAGCTCGTGCTGCCGACGCCAATTTTCGCCACCACCTCGAATGCCGGCTTCCGCCGCGAGGCCGACAAAACGTGGCGCGATTACGTCAACACCTGGATCGATTTCAACAAAGGCCTTGGCTTCATCCGCAACGCTATCATCACGAATATGGAGCTGGTGGGCGTGACGGAAGCGGACATTCCGCCGGGCGTGTCGCTGTAAGCTTCCACTGTTCATTCCGGGGCTCGCGAAGGGCGAACCTGGAATCTCGAGGTTCTCAGGTGCGCCATAGCGCACCAGAGTTCGATGCTTCGCATCGCCCCGGAACGACGGTGCAAAACCGCACCCACGACGAGTAAGACACGCATGTATCAGTGGGACTTCGGCATCCTCTGGAGCTATCGCTGGCTCTTTCTCAACGGGCTCGGCGTCACGGTCGGCTTCACGATCGTCATCGTGGTGTGCGGACTGCTGTTCGGGCTGCTCGGGGCGTTCGGCAGCCTGTCGCGCTTCAGGACGTTGCGCCTCGGTGCCCTCGCCTTCATCGAAGTGTTCCGCTGCACGCCGATCCTGGTGCAGCTGATCTGGTTCTATTACGCGCTGCCGATCCTCGCCGGCGTCGAGATGACGCCGATCACGGCTTCGGCGCTGGCGCTCTCGCTCTATGGCGGCTCGTTCTATTCGGAGATCATCCGCGGCGGCATCGTCTCGATCGACCGCGGCCAGTCCGAGGCCGGCGCCGCGCTCGGCATGACGCCGAGCCAAACCATGCGGCGGATCGTGCTGCCGCAGGCGATCAAGCGCATGATTCCGGCGCTGATGAACCAGTCAATCATCCAGTTCAAGAACACCTCGCTGGTCTCGGTGCTCGCAGTGCCCGACCTCGTCTACCAGAGCCAGGTCGCCGCCCATGATAGCTACCGGCCGCTGGAGACCTACACCGCGGTCGCGGTCGCCTATGCGGCGATCCTGATTCCACTCACCATCATCGTCCGCCGCGGCGAGAAGCAACTAGCGGTGAGCGAATGAGCGAGACGCCGAAAATCGAGATCCGCGGCCTTCGCAAGAGCTTCGGCAGCAACGCGGTCCTCAAGAACATCAATCTCGACGTCGCTAAGGGCGGCGTCGTGGCGCTGATCGGGCCGTCGGGCTCGGGCAAATCGACGCTGCTCCGCTGCATCAATCTCCTGGTCGTGCCCGACGGTGGCAGCGTCCGCGTCGGCGACACGCGTTTTGCGTTCGGCGACGGCTCGAAGCTGCCCGACGTGAAGACCCTGGCCGCGTTCCGCGCCACCACGGGAATGGTGTTTCAGCACTTCAACCTGTTCCCGCACATGACGACGCTGCAGAACGTGATGGAGGGCCCGATCACGGTGCGGCGCATGGCCAAGACAGACGCCGAGACGCTCGCGCGTGCCCAACTCGCAAAAGTGGGGCTGGCGGAGAAGGCCGATCAATATCCGGCGACGCTGTCCGGCGGCCAGAAGCAGCGCGTCGCGATCGCGCGGGCGCTCGCGATGGAGCCTGACGTGATGCTGTTCGACGAAGCAACGTCGGCGCTCGATCCTGAATTGGTCGGCGAGGTCCTGAACGTGATCCAGCAACTCGCGTCCGAGGGCATGACCATGGTGATCGTGACTCACGAGATCGCGTTCGCCCGCGAGGTCGCCGACCGCCTCATTTTCATGCGCGATGGTATCGTGGTCGAGGAAGGTCCGGCGCGGCAGGTGATCGACAATCCGCAGGAGGCCGCGACGCGTACCTTCCTCAGCCATTTCCACCGCAGCGGCGCCTTGCCGCCGGCCAATGCAGTACCATGATGTCCGACATCAATCGCGTCTATCTCGTCACCGGCGCCGCCAGCGGCATCGGCCGCGCCACAGCAAAGCTGCTCGCGGCGCCCGGCATCGGGCTCGTGCTGCACACACGTTCCAACGAGGACGGGCTCAAGGCCACCGCGGCGGAGGCGCAAGCCTGCGGCGCGGCCGTTGCAACGTGCCTCGGCGATCTCGCCAACGAAGCAGCCCTGACGTTGGCATGCGCGACTGCGCATCTCGATTTCGGCCGGCTTGACGGATTGATCCTGATTGGAGGCCACGCCCGCCGCGGCAGCGCGATCGGCACGCCCGCCGATCAATTCATGCAGGCGATGGACGAATCCGCTCTCGCCTTCACTCGTTTCGTCAAGCTTGCGCTTCCGCACCTTCGTGCTGGGCGCGATGCACGGATCGTGGCCGTATCGTCCTTCGTCGCACACGCGATCCGCCCTGAATTTGCGCCCTTCGCGGCGACGGCCGCGAGCCGCGCCGCGCTGGAAGCCTTGGTGCGCCTCACCTCGGTCGAGCTCGCGAGCGAGGGCATCACCGTCAATGCGGTGGCGCCGGGCCTCATCGTCAAGGACAGACCGAGCGAGAGCCGGCTGTCACCCGAGCAGATCGCCGCGACCGAAGCGCTGATCCCGATGCGCCGCCGCGGGCGGCCGGAGGAAGTGGCCGAGATCATCGCCTTCCTGGCATCTCCCAAAGCATCCTACGTCACAGGCCAGATCGGGCACGTCAATGGAGGCCTGACATGACCGAAGCGACCATCGAACGTCTCAGGCTGTTCCTGATCGAGAGCCCGATCAAGATGGCGCGCCTGCAAGGCGTCGGCAATGTCAAGGGCACCGTGAAACGCGTGCTGATCGAGCTGACGTCGAGCGACGGCGTGATCGGCTGGGGCGAGGCGGCGCCGTGGGAAGTGTTTACGGGAACGCCGGAAGCCGCGTTCGCCGCGCTCGACATCTATCTGCGCCCGATCGTAACCGGCAAACCCGTACGCCGGATTCGTGCGTTGATGGCCGAGCTCGACCGTGCGCTGGTCGGCCATGCCGAAGCAAAAGTCGCCATCGAGATGGCGCTGCTCGACATCGTCGGCAAATCGTCGGGGCTCTCGGTCGCCGACCTGCTCGGCGGCCGCGTGCGCGACACCATCCCCCTTTCCTTCTCGATCGCCGATCCGGATTTTTCCGCCGATCTCGAGCGCATGCGGAAAATGGTTCCGGACGGCAATATCATCTACAAGGTCAAGACCGGCGTAAAGCCGCACCGCGAGGACCTCGATCATCTCGCAGCAATCCGCAAAGAATTCGGCGACAAAGTCGACCTGCGCGTCGATTACAACCAGGCGCTGGCACCGTTCGGCGCCATCAAGATCCTGCGCGATGTCGAGGAATTCGCGCCGACCTTCATCGAGCAGCCGGTGCCACGCAAATATCTCGACGTCATGGCGCAGCTCACCGCGGCATTGGAAACGCCGGTGCTGGCCGACGAAAGCTGTTTCGATCGCCGCGACATGATGGAGGTGGTGCGGTGCGAAGCGGCCGACGCCGTCTCGATCAAGCTGATGAAGGCCGGCGGCCTGTTCGAGGCGCAGGCGATCATGGCGATCGCCGACATCGCGGGCCTGCCCGGCTATGGCGGCACGCTGTGGGAGGGCGGCATTGGCCTTGCCGCCGGCACGCAGCTGATCGCCGCGACATCAGGCATCTCGCTCGGCTGCGAATTCTACATGCCGCACCACGTGCTCACCGAGGACGTGCTGGAGGAGCGTGTCGCCAACCGCGCGGGTCATGTCGTCGTGCCCGACGGCCCCGGCCTCGGCATTCGCGTCAGCGAAGCCTCGGTCCGCGCCAATGCAAGGGTGATCGCGGAGGCGTAGGTTGTGTCGATCTAAGCGACGGCGATGCCACAAACTCGGCCGTCGTCCCGGGCAAGCGTCAGCGCAGACCCGGGACCCATAATCACAGGGTTGAGTTGCGGCGCAAGCCGGCAACCCCGAGTCTTCGTCAAACCACTCCCTGTGGTTATGGGTCCCGGATCGGCGCGCGCTTTGGGCGCGCTTGTCCGGGACGACGAGCGTGTATGCAGTTGCCAACCTTCCCCTCGCTAACGCCCTATCGTATGGTCGGGCGCAACAAGCCCGATCTCATCGGGCCGTCCGGAAACGCATATGCCCGAGCCCGCCTGGTCGCTGCACTCCCGCCTGAAAGAGGACACCATCGATATCGGCGATCTGCCGCTGTCGAAGGTGCTGGTCATCAAGGACGCGCATTACCCCTGGCTGCTGCTGGTGCCGCGGCGGGTGGATGCGGTCGAGATCATCGATCTCGACGAGGTGCAGCAGGCGCAGCTGATGACGGAGATCTCCCGCGTCTCGCGCGCGCTCAAGGAGATCACCAAATGCGACAAGCTCAACATCGCCGCGCTCGGCAACCTCGTGCCGCAGCTGCACGTCCACATCATCGCGCGCCGGACCAGTGACGCCGCCTGGCCGCGGCCGGTGTGGGGCGTGATGCCGCCATTGGCGCATGACGCCGCGGAGGTTCAGAATTTCATCAGCGCGCTTCGCCGCAAGATCTGGTTGGGTTGAAAGAACAATAATGTCAGCATTCGACGCATTTCCGCTGGGGCAGCCGGCCTTCGTCAACAACGTCCTCGACCGCGCCGCGCATCTGCGCCGCGACGACGAAAAGCTGTTCGCGCTGGAGCAGAAGCCGTCCTCGCGCGCCTATGTGGTCTATCGCGACTCGCTGCTGGTGAAGCGCGACGGCGACAAGGTGCGCGCGCTGCTCGGAATCGACGAAGCGCTGAAATGCGGCGCCAATCCCGGCACGGTGTTCCTCGGGCTTCGCGACGGTGCGGCCGTGTTCGGCATGGGCCTGTCGCAGGCCGCCGCCGAGAAGCTGGTCGGCCGCGAGGACTACACCGTGACCGAGCTGCGCGGCATGGCGATGCAGGGCGCGATCCCGCCCGAGGAGCTCTCGGCCGTGGCGATGGCGAAGTCGATGGTGGGCTGGCATCAGCGCCACGGCTATTGCGCCAATTGCGGCGCACGCACCAGCATGAAGGAAGGCGGCTGGAAGCGCGACTGCCCGGCCTGCAAGGCCGAGCATTTTCCGCGCACCGATCCGGTCGTGATCATGCTGGTCGCCTCCGGCGACAAGTGCCTGCTCGGACGCCAGAAGCAGTTTCCGGCGGGGATGTATTCCTGCCTCGCCGGCTTCGTCGAGGCGGCCGAGACCATCGAGGACGCGGTGCGCCGCGAGATCCTGGAAGAATCGGGTATTCGCTGCACCGACGTGCAATATTACATGACCCAGCCCTGGCCGTATCCGTCGTCGCTGATGATCGGCTGCAGCGCGCAGGCCGTGAGCGAGGACATCGTGGTCGATCGCGCCGAGCTCGAGGACGCGCGCTGGTTCACGCGCGATGAGGCAGCCCTGATGCTGACGCGGACGCATCCGGACGGGCTCGCCGGTCCGCATCCCTTCGCCATCGCTCATCATCTGCTCGGCCGCTGGGTGCACGACAAGAGCAGCGGCTGAGCCGAGGCCGACGATGACCGGGATCGTGCCGCGCATCCTCTGCATCGGCATGCCGGTGCGCGACCTCATCCTGCGCGTCGAGGCCCTTCCCGAACGCGGCAGCAAGGCGAACGCCAGCCATCTCGCCGAGATCTGCGGCGGCAATGCGCTCAACGCTGCCATAGCGATAGCGCGACTTGGCGGCCGCATCGCGTTCGCAGGTCCCATGGGCGATGTGCGGGAGACGTCGAGCGCTTTCATCCTCGCGCAGATGGCGCAGGAGGGCATCGACACCACGCACATCCTGCGCATGCCGGGCCTGACCACGCCGGTTTCGGCGATCATGATCGAGCCCTCGGGCGAGCGGACGCTCACCATCTATCGCGATCCCGCCTTGTGGACCGTGAAGCTGCCCGAGGCCGACGCTTTGCTGGCCGATTGTCGGGCGGTGCTGGTCGAAAGCCGCTGCGCGGCGTTCGCAACCTCGCTTTGCGCCGAGGCTCGCCGGCGCGGCGTTCCCGTCATCGTCGGCGTCGACCGCGCGATGACGCAGCAGGACGGCCTGCTCACGGCCGCTTCGCATCTGCTGTTCGCCAGCGCCCAGCTGCAGGAGACGGCTGGCATCGCCGACGACGGCGCGGCGTTGAAGCGCCTCGCCGAGCTGACGCCCGCCTTCCTCGCGGCCACCCGGGGCCCGCGCGGCACGATCTGGCTGAACCCGGCGGGCGCGCTGGAAGAGGCGCCGGCGTTCCCGGTCCAGGCGGTCGATACGCTGGGTGCCGGCGACGTCTTCCATGGCGCGTTCGCGCTCGGCCTCGCCGAGGGCAAGGACGTAAGGGAGGCGATGCGATTCGCCGCAGCCGCCGCAGCGCTGAAATGCACCCGCCATGGCGGCGGCCTGGCCGCCCCGCAACGCATTGAAGTGGAAGAGTTTTTGCGCGAGCGCCGGTAGAGCTATGCCACTGCGGCGCCAAGATTATGGGCTTGCCGTGGAAGGATTTTCTCTATATCAGGGAAATCAGCCCCTGAAATGGAACAAAGTTCTTCAAATGACTGATGTCGTCGTCCAGATCCCCGAGACCAGCCGCCGCCTCGACGCCATCGACCGCAAGATCCTGATGGTCCTCCAGGAGGACGCCTCCCTCTCCGTTGCCGAGATCGGCGATCGTGTCGGCCTGTCCTCGACCCCCTGCTGGAAGCGCATCCAGCGCCTGGAGGCCGACGGTGTGATCATCAAGCGCGTCGCCCTCGTCGACCAGAACAAGATCGGGCTCGGCATCTCCGTGTTCGTGTCGGTCGAGAGCTCCGACCATTCGGATGCCTGGCTGAAGCGGTTCGCGGAGGCCGTCAGCGCCATGCCGGAGGTGATGGAGTTCTATCGCATGGCCGGCGACGTCGACTACATGCTGCGCGTCGTGGTCGCGGACATGCAGGCCTATGACGTGTTTTACAAGAAGCTGATCAGCGCCGTGCCGCTGAAGAACGTCACCTCGCGTTTCGCGATGGAGAAGATCAAATCGGTCACCGCCCTGCCGATTCCGGCGGTGGTGGCGGGTTGAGGCCGGATGCTGCTCTGACGCATTTTCGTCGCGCGAAGCGGTCTTCAGTTCGCAGGCACACACTTCAAGCCGGCTGGAAGACGGGCAGAGTGACGTTGACGCGCGTGCCTCCGCCCGGGGCCGCGACGATCTCGATCGTTCCGCCGTGGGCCTCGACCAGGTTACGAACCACCGCGAGACCAAGGCCGGCCCCGCCAGTTGCACGATTGCGCGACTTCTCCACCCGGTGGAACGGCTCCAGCACGGTCTGACGCTGATCCAAGGCAATGCCTGGCCCCTCATCGTCGATCGACACCAGGATGGCACCGTCCTTCTCGGCCGCACGCACATGCGCGGCATGGCCATAGGCGAGCGCATTGTCGATGATGTTGGCGAAGACCCGCCGCAGGGCGAGCCGGTCGCCGAGGACGACGAGATTGCGCGCAGGCTCGTCCACGACCAGATCGACCGCGGCGCCCTGAACGCGGCGGTCGTGAACATCGCCCTCCAGCAGCGCGGCGAGCTCGACCATTTCCCGGGACAATCCACCGGCGCCCGCACGCGTCGACAGCAATGCATCGTCGAGCAGCCGGATCATGTCATCGATATCGGCAATCGCCCGTCGCCGCTCGGCGTCATCGGGGATGTGTTCGACCCGCAGCCGCAGCCGTGTCGCAAACGTTCTGACGTCGTGGGCGATGCCGCCAACCAGCGTCATGCGCGCGCGCAGCATCTCGGCAAGCCGGCCCTGGAGGCGGTTGAATGCGGCGATGACGGCACGGATCTCCGGCGCGCTGCGGCGCGCCTGCGGCAGCGGCGGCGGATCGGCCGACAGGTCGACGCGATCGACGGCGGCGGCCAGCCGAGCCAGCGGCCGCGTCTCGCGCTGCATGACGAGCAGCGCCAGCAGCGCCACGACCGACCCGAACAGGCCTGCGCCGAAGCCGACGGGCAGGCCGAACGGAGTGACCGGCAGGCGGGTGTAGGCATCGATGATCAGCAACTCTCCGCTGCGCAGGCCGATCCGGAATTCGACCGCATTGGCCATCAGCCGCGCGAGGCGGGGAAATACCCGGGCGCCCCGATGACCGGGTGGCGGCACGATCTCAATGGGGCGGCCGGCAAGGCCGGCTGCGTAGGTGTCGCGCAGTTCCTGCTGCTGGTGCGGGGTTTCTCCGTCGACCGGCGTGCCCGAAGGCAGGATGCGCACCATGAATTGCGGCGAAGACACCGCATCGAGCACAGCCTGCCGTGAACCGGCGTCCGTTCGCTCCAGAAGGCCGGCCAGCGCATCGAGACGCGCGGGCGAAGGTCGTGTCAGCTCGTTTTCGCGGAGGGTCGTCCGATAGAAGATCGCGACCGCCACCGTACTCACGAGGATAAATCCCACCAGTCCGATCAGGGCGAGCCGCGCGGCCAGCGTCACGCGCAGCATCACGACACCTGCTTGACCGACGCGGTGAACAGATAGCCACCGTTGCGCACCGTGCTGATCAGGTTGGATCCGGGGCTGGCTGCATCGAGCTTGCGGCGCAGCCGCGAGATCAGCATGTCGACGGTGCGGTCGAACGGCTCGGCGGAACGTCCGCGGGTCCAGTCGAGAATCTGGTCGCGCGTGAGCACCCGTCGCGGCCGCTGGACGAAGCAGCCGAGCAGATCGAACTCGGCGCTGGTCAATTGCAGCTCCGGCGCCTCGGCCTCCGTCGTCGCGACACTGCGCGCATCGAGATCGATCACGAAGCGGTCGAACGCAAAACGCCGGACCAGCGGCTTGGCCGGCACCCCGCTGGCGCGGCGCAGAATGGCGCGAACGCGCGCAAGCAGCTCGCGCGGCCCGAACGGCTTCGTCAGGTAATCGTCCGCCCCCATCTCGAGGCCGACCACGCGATCGATCTCGTCGCTCTTGGCCGTGAGCATCAGGATCGGGATGGAATCATCGGCGCGCAAGCGGCGGCAGATCGAAAGCCCGTCCTCACCCGGCAGCATCAAGTCGAGGATGACGAGGTCGGGCCGCAGGCGCTGGAGCACAGAATCCATTGCCTTGCCGTCGGCGACGCAGACGACCTCGAACCCCTCGCGTTGCATGAAGTCGGCGACGAGACGGCTGATCTCGGGATCGTCCTCCACCATGAGAATCGTGGCCGAATGTGGGTTCATCGCCGCATTGTGGACGATCGCTTGTGCCGCGCAAGGGCAGCGGCGTCGTTGTTACATAGTGTTACACGGCGCCGACAAAGCCATAACAATCGTTTCGTCCCGGCAATGCGACGCTGACGCTGCGGCCCCAGTCTCCTCCCCATGGCTCCGCTCACGGCAGCCCGCCAAAAGGAGATGACGACCATGACCAAGTTCTTCCTCACCTCCCTCGTCCTCGGCACTCTGTCGGTTGCCGCTGCGGCCGACGCCAATGCCTGGACGCGATGGGCGACGGCGACCGGGCCGCGCGGTACGTCCCATGTCACCGCGATGGGAAGCTGCGCCAACGGAAGCTGCACGCGCAGCGTCACCCGCACGGGCCCGGCCGGCAACACCTACACCCGCACCGGCACGGTCTCGCGCTGACGCCGCGCAGCCGTCGCCGCGTTCGCCCCGCGCGGCGACGGCGATCTCGTCGAATCAGAAAGGATCAACATGGCCCTCCCGATTTTTTTCCGTGTCCTGACGCGAGCCGCGACCGTCGCCGCCCTCGGCGCCTCGACGCCCGCCCTCGCCCAAAGCCAGCTGCAAACGCAGATCACGCCGCAAATGCGCAGCGAAGCGCGCAGCGTCATGCAGGCCTGCCGCACCGACCATGAAAGCCTCTGCAGCGGTGTCGCGCCGGGTGGCGGGCGCATCCTGGCCTGCCTGCAATCTCACGCCGGCCAGCTCACCTCGGCCTGTGCACGAGCGCTGCCCCGTGCGCAGACGCTGAGGAACAGTGCCGTCGCTCCGAAATAGGAGGGCGTCATGGCTTATGCCTCTCTGCTGCTCGATCCGACGCTACGGCGCATCATCCTGGTCACGGCGATCGGCCTGATGCTGCTCGAATACGGCATCGGCCGGCTTGCGCATCACGACACTCACGACTGGCGCGAGAGCGCCGCATCGTTCGGCGTAGCTTTCGGACAGAATCTGCTGCGCGCGGTCGAGGCCGGAACTCTCGCGCTGCCGTTCGCATTCCTGTACGAACACCGGCTGTTCGACTTTGCACAGACCGGCCCGCTCGCGCTGGCGGGATTATTCCTGGGCAGCGAGTTTCTGTACTATTGGCAACATCGCGCCTCACATCGGATCCGCTGGATGTGGGCGACCCATGCGGTGCATCACTCGACGACCCGGCTGAATCTGACGGCGGCGATCCGGCTCGGCTGGACCGGCAACATCTCGGGCAACTTTCTGTTCTTCCTGCCGCTGGCGCTGATCGGCTTCCATCCGCTGGCGATCGTGACGATGCTCGGGACCAACCTGCTCTACCAGTTCTTCATCCACAGCAACTTCGCGCCCCGGCTGGGCATGCTCGAATGGGTGCTCAACACGCCGAGCCATCATCGCGTGCATCATGCCTGCAACGCGCCATGCCTCGACAAGAATTACGGCGGCATCCTGATCGTATTCGACCGCCTGTTCGGCACGTTTGCCGAACAGCCCAGCGATCAGCCGCTGCGCTTCGGCCTTGTCGGCCGCACACCGTCCGTCAACCCGATCCGGATCGCGCTTGGCGAATGGATCGCGATGCCGGGCGACGCCTGGCGGGCGCGCGGCGCGGGCGCGAAGCTCCGCGCGCTGTTCGGTCCGCCGGGAGGCTGAGCGCGTTGGCGCTCAGATCTTCTGATTGTACTCGCCGACTTCGGGATGCGTGCGCAGCACGCTGTTCACCATCTCGAACATGTCGTGCATGCGCTGCTCGGAGACCGGACTCTCGACCACGACGACGAGCTCGGGCTTGTTCGAGGAAGCCCGCACCAGGCCCCAGCTGCCGTCCTCCACCGTGACGCGCACGCCGTTGACGGTGACGAGATCGCGGATCGCCTGGCCGCCGATCTTCGCACCCTCCGCCTGCAAGCCCTCGAAGTGCTTCACCACCTTGTCGATGACGCCGTATTTGACCTCGTCGGCGCAGTGCGGCGACATCGTCGGCGACGACCAGGTCTTCGGCAGCGCGTTCTTCAAATCGGCCATCGACTTGCCCGGTGCGCGGTCGAGCATGTCGCAGATCGCGATCGCCGAGACCAGGCCGTCGTCATAGCCGCGGCCATAGGGCTTATTGAAGAAGAAGTGGCCGGACTTCTCGAAGCCCGCGAGAGCGCCGGTCTCGTTGGTGCGGCGCTTCATGTAGGAATGACCGGTCTTCCAATAGGCGGTCTTCGCGCCCTGCTTCTGCAGCACGGGATCGGTGACGAACAGGCCGGTCGATTTCACGTCGACGATGAACTGCGCGTCCTTGTGGATCGCCGACATGTCGCGCGCCAGCATCACGCCGACCTTGTCGGCAAAGATCTCCTCGCCGGTGTTGTCGACGACGCCGCAGCGGTCGCCGTCACCGTCGAAGCCGAGGCCGACATCGGCCTTGTGATGCAGCACCGCGTCCCGGATCGCGTGCAGCATCTCCATGTCTTCCGGATTCGGGTTGTATTTCGGGAAGGTGTGGTCGAGCTCGGTGTCGAGCGGGATCACCTCGCAACCGATCGCTTCCAGTACCTGCGGCGCGAAGGCGCCGGCAGTGCCGTTGCCGCAGGCCGCGACCACCTTGAGCTTGCGCGTCAGCTTCGGACGAGAGGTGAGGTCGGCGATGTAGCGCGCCGGATAATTCTCGTGGAACTGGTAGGAGCCGCCGGCCTTGTTTTTGAATTCCGCGTTCAGAACGATCTCCTTCAGCCGCGTCATCTCGTCGGGGCCGAAGGTCAGCGGGCGGTTGGCGCCCATCTTCACGCCGGTCCAGCCATTGTCGTTGTGCGAGGCCGTGACCATCGCGACAGCGGGCACGTCGAGATCGAACTGCGCGAAATAGGCCATCGGCGTCACCGCAAGGCCGATGTCGTGCACCTTGCAGCCCGCCGCCATCAGGCCGGAGATCAGCGCGTATTTGATCGAGGCCGAGTAGCCGCGGAAATCGTGGCCGGTGACGATCTCCTGACGGACGCCGAGCTCGGCGATCAGCGCGCCCAGCCCCATGCCGAGCGCCTGCACACCCATCAGGTTGATTTCCTTCTGGAACAACCAGCGCGCGTCGTATTCGCGAAAGCCCGTCGGCTTCACCATCGGCTCGGATTCGAAGGCGTAGGTGTTGGGCAACAATACGGATTTCGGCTTCGGGAACATTGCGACTGTCTCGTGAAAAAAGGGGGCAGGATTTGCTGCAGGCTTAGCGAATGCCAAACCACAGCGAAAGGCGGGAATGAAGGCTTATGGCCGATAATTGCGGCAGTTTGGTAACGAAGAAACGTTACCGCCGGGGCGGCCAGAGCAATGATATTATTCCCTTGAAATCGACCGCGGGATCACGCGGGCGTGCCTTTACTGCTCCAGCACCATCTGCCCGTTCGCGTACTCAAAACGCTTTAGGCGGGACAGGAAGGAGAGGCCGAGCAGGTTCTCCGACAGCGCCTCGTCCGGCAGCACCATGGCATCGACGTCGCGCACGATGAGGCCGCCGACCTCGAGCATGGCGATGCGGGTGCGCGCGGCCTTGATGGTGCCGTTGGCGGTCGAGACGGTGGCGTTGTAGTCGCCGCGCGAGGGACGGAGACCAAAGCGGGCGGCCGAGGTCTCGTTGAGCGCAACGACGGACGCGCCGGTATCGATCATGAAGCCGATGCGCTGGCCGTCAATGCGGCCCTCGGTCTGGAAATGACCGCGACCGTCGCGGGAGATGGCCAGGCTACGGCCGGCCGGCGCTGTGGCCGCGACTGCGACCGTCGTGCGCGGCACTGACGTGGCGGAAGCCGAGCTCATCTTGTCAGCCATCTGCGCCATGAAGGTGCCGAGGCCGATCATGACGGCCGCGATGATCATAATGTTACGCATCACACCACTTCCGAGCCGAGAGCTCGATTTCATCACGCGACAAGGCCGACCGCGAGCGAGGGCACGCCGTGGCGACTGTCATTTTGACGAAAAGGATGAGCGGAGGGTTAATGCCGGTCGCGAGTTCTCACGTCCCGCGCGGCTTCGCCCGCCTTGTCGGCACGGCGCTCGCGGGATCGTCGGGCCAGGGGTGACGCGGATAGCGGCCGCGCAGGTCGGAGCGGACGGCGGCGTAGCTGCCGCGCCAGAAGCCGGGCAGATCGCGTGTCACCTGCACCGGACGCTGGGCCGGCGACAGCAATTCCAGAACCAGCGGCACCTTGCCGGCGGCGATCGAGGGATGGGTGTTGAGGCCGAACAATTCCTGCAGCCGGACCGCGATGGTCGGCCCCTGCTCGGCCTCGTAATCGATCGCGAGCATGGTGCCGGTCGGCGCCTCGAAATGGGTCGGCGCCTCGCGATCGAGCCGCGCGCGCATCTGCCACGGCAATAGCGCCATCAGGGCATCGGAGAGATCGCCCGCGGAGATGTCCTTGAGCGCGATCTTGTCGTAGAGCGCCGGCACGAGCCAGCCGTCGCGCCGCGCGATCAGGCCGTCGTCGGACAGATCGGGCCAGCTGTCGCCTTCGGCCTTGCGCAGAAACATCACGCGGTCGCGCCATTGCTTGGCAGCCTTCGACCAGGGCAGCCGGTCGAGGCCCGCTGCGATCAGGCCATCTGCGAAGATGCGCGCGGTGTCCTCCGAGGGCGACACTGAAAGCGTTGCCTCGGACAGCGTAATCGCGTGCAGCACGCGCTTGCGCCGCGCGCGCAGCGCCATCGCGCCGCGATCGAACGAGATCTCGTCGGCGGTCTCGATATGGTCGGCGAAATGCCGCTCGATCTCATCCTCGGTGATTTGTGCAGCGAGCAGGATGCGTCCGCTCGCCGCCGTCCCGGTCATCTCGCCGACCGCGATGTAAGACGCGCGGGCGAGCGAGGAGGTCTGCTCGACAGAGGCGCCGCGCCCGTTGGCCAGCACGAAGCTGCCATTGCCGCGATTGCGCGCGACGCGGTCCGGGAATGCATAGGCGAGCATCAGGCCGGTTGAAAGCTCCTCCTGCTGCGCCACCTTCTCCGACGCAGCGACCTGCGAAGCCCAGCGGCGCGCGAGATCGCGCGCGCTTGCCGCGCGCGGCGAGCGGTCGCGGCGGAACTGGTCGCGCCGGTGCTCGAGATCGACGCTATCGCCGCCAAGGCCGCGCTCGGTGATGATGGCCGCGATCTCGGCGGCGGCCTCGCCCTCGCCGGCGCGATGCGAATCCACGATCATGCGTGCCAGCCGCGGCGGCAGCGCCAGCGCGCGCAGGCTCTTGCCTTCCGCGGTGATGCGGCCGTCGCCGTCGAGCGCGTTGAGCTCGGCCAGCAGGCTCTTGGCTTCCTTCCAGGCCGGCTGCGGCGGCTGATCGAGGAACGCCAGGGCCGCGGGATCGCTGACACCCCATTGCGCAAGATCGAGCACCAGCGAGGACAGGTCGGCACTGAGGATTTCCGGCTGAGTGTACGGCGCGAGCGAGGTGGTCTGCGGCTCGTCCCAGAGCCGGTAGCAGACGCCGGGCTCGGTGCGGCCGGCGCGGCCACGGCGCTGGTCCACCGCCGCGCGCGAGGCGCGCACGGTCTCGAGCCGCGTCAGGCCGATGTCGGGCTCGTAGCGCGGCACGCGGGCGAGACCGGAATCGACGACGATGCGCACCCCCTCGATGGTGAGCGAGGTCTCCGCGATCGAGGTCGCCAGCACCACCTTGCGCGTGCCCTTGGGGGCCGGCGCGATCGCGCGATCCTGCACGGCGGCATCGAGCGCGCCGAACAGTGGCACGATCTCGACGGAGGCGTCCTGCACGCGCTCAGCCAAAAAATTCTGGGTGCGGCGGATCTCGGCGGCACCGGGCAGGAACGCCAGCACCGAGCCGCTGTCGGCGCGCAGCGCGGACGCGATCGCATCCGCCATCTGCCGTTCGATCGGCGCGTCCGCCTTGCGGCCGAGATAGCGCGTCTCGACCGGAAACGCACGGCCCTCGCTTTCGACGACGGGGGCATCGCCGAGCAGCCTTGCCACCCGCGCACCGTCGAGCGTCGCCGACATCACCAGGATGCGCAGGTCTTCGCGCAAGCCGGTCTGCGCATCGCGCGCCAGCGCGAGGCCGAGATCGGCATCAAGCGAGCGTTCGTGGAATTCGTCGAACAGGATCGCGGCAACGCCGGAGAGTTCGGGATCGTCGAGGATCTGGCGGGTGAAGATGCCCTCGGTCACCACCTCGATGCGTGTGGCGCGCGAGATCTTCGAACCGAAGCGGACGCGGTACCCGACGGTTTCGCCGGCGCGCTCGCCGAGGGATTTGGCCATGCGGTCGGCGCTCGCGCGCGCCGCGATACGGCGCGGCTCCAGCACGATGATCTTCTTGTCCTTGGCCCAGGGCGCATCGAGCAAGGCCAGCGGCACCCGCGTGGTCTTGCCGGCGCCCGGCGGCGCGACCAGGACGGCGGCGTTATTGGCCTCCAGCGTGCGCGACAAATCGTCGAGCACGGCATCGATCGGGAGAGGCGTGTCGAAGCTGCGGGGCAAGGAAGCATCCGGTCGTCATGCCCGGCCTTGTCCCGCCTGCGCGGCCGAAGCCGCTTCGGCGAGGCGAAGGCCCGGGCATCCACGTTCTTTCAGGCGTGAGTGAACAGGACGTGGATGGCCGGGACAAGCCCGGCCATGACGGTTTCGTTCAACAAGAATGTGCAGCTATCAGCCCTGCACCGGCGGACGGCCGACGCTCTCGTAGACGAAGCCGGCGGCTTCCATGTCCTCGGGGCGATAGATGTTGCGGAGGTCGACGACGACCGGCTGCGCCATGGTCGCCTTCAGCCGGTCGAGATCGAGCGCGCGGAACTGCACCCATTCGGTGACGATGACGAGCGCGTCGGCGCCTTGCGCGCAGACATAGGCGTCCTCGCAATAGGTGATGTCGGGCAATTCGGCCTTGGCCTGCTCCATGCCGACGGGATCGAACGCCTTCACCTTCGCGCCCATGTCGATCAGGCCGGTCACCAGCGGAATCGACGGCGCATCGCGCATGTCGTCGGTGTCGGGCTTGAAGGTGAGGCCGAGCACGGCGACGGTCTTGCCACGCAAATTGCCGCCGAGCGCCTGGCTCACTTTCCGCGCCATCGCGCGCTTGCGGTTCTCGTTGACCGCCAGCACGGATTCGACGATGCGCAAGGAGACGTCATAGTCCTGCGCGATCTTGATCAGGGCCTTGGTGTCCTTCGGGAAGCACGAGCCGCCGAAACCGGGACCGGCATGCAGGAACTTGGTCCCGATGCGGTTGTCGAGCCCGATGCCGCGCGCGACCTCCTGCACGTTGGCGCCGGCCTTTTCAGAGAGATCGGCGATCTCGTTGATGAAGGTGATCTTGGTCGCCAGGAACGCGTTGGCGGCGTATTTGATCATCTCGGCGGTGCGACGCGCGGTGAACATCAGCGGCGCCTGGTTCAGCGACAGCGGCCGGTAGATGTCGCCCATCACCTTGCGGCCGCGCTCGTCGGAGGTGCCGACCACGATGCGGTCGGGGAATTTGAAATCGCGGATCGCCGCGCCCTCGCGCAGGAATTCGGGGTTCGAGGCGACGACGACATCGGCCGATGGATTGGCCTCGCGAATGATGCGCTCGACCTCGTCGCCGGTGCCGACCGGCACGGTCGATTTCGTCACCACCACGGTGAAGCCCTGCAGCGACTGCGCGATCTCTTTCGCAGCGGCGTAGACGTAAGACAGGTCCGCGTGACCGTCACCGCGGCGCGAGGGCGTGCCGACCGCGATGAACACGGCGTCGGCATCTGCAACCGGCTGCTTCAGATCGGTGGTGAAGTCGAGCCGCTTGGCTTTCACGTTGTTCGCGACCAGCTCGTCGAGGCCAGGCTCGTAGATCGGGATCTCGCCGCGATGCAGCGCCGCGATCTTCCTCTCGTCCTTGTCGACGCAGGTGACGTCGTGGCCGAAATCCGCAAAGCAGGCGCCGGACACCAATCCCACATAGCCCGTGCCGATCATCGCAATTCGCATGAAAAATCCTGTTCCAGCTTGGTTAACGGACGTCCAACTCAGCCCAATCCGGGGCGGTTTAGCATTTTCCCGAGGTCATGGAACAGTCCGCATGCAAAAACCGGCCCGCGATTTGAACCGGTAAAGAAGTCGGAAACCACTGGGCTCCAAACTGCCCCACGCCCACACAGGGACGGGCGGAACGCGCCTCGAAAAGGGACACCATGGCACGATCAGGCACAATCGCGGCGGCCAGCCCTTCCACGGCCGCTTCGGCCGCGCGTATCGACTGGGTCGATTACGCCAAGGGCATCTGCATCGTCATGGTCGTGATGATGCATTCGGTGCTGGGGGTGGAGCTTGCCGCCGGGCAGACCGGGTTCATGCATGCCGTCGTGGCCTTCGCAAAGCCGTTCCGGATGCCGGATTTCTTTCTGATTTCGGGCTTGTTCCTGTCTCTGGTGATCGATCGGGACTGGCGAACCTATCTCGACCGCAAGGTGGTGCATTTCGCCTATTTCTATGTCATCTGGGTGACAATCCAATTCGGCTTCAAGGCGCCGGCCTTCGCGGCCGAGACCAGCTGGCAGCACGTTGGCCTGCTCTATCTCGAATCCTTCGTCGAGCCGTTCGGCACGCTGTGGTTCATCTATCTGTTGCCGGTCTTCTTCGTCGTCACGAAACTGACACGCAAGGTCCCCCCGCTCGCGATCTGGCTGGTCGCCGCCGCGCTGGAGACCGCGCGCATCACCACCGGCTGGACCGCCATCGACGAATTCTGCGCACGCTTCGTCTATTTCTATTCGGGCTATTTGTTCGCGCCTTACGTGTTCGCCCTGTCGGATCGCGCGCGGAAGCATCCGGCGCTGGCGCTTGCAGCGCTCGCGGCCTGGGTGCTGGTCAATGCCGGCCTCGTCGCATCGGGGATGAGCGAGTGGGCGATCGTCTCGCTCGCGCTCGGCTTCGCCGGCGCCTGCGCCATCATCGCGGCGGGCACGCTGCTCGCGCGGGCGCACTGGCTCAATGTCCTCCGCTTCTGCGGCGAGCATTCGATCGTGATCTATCTCGCCTTCTTCCTGCCGATGGCGGCGACGCGGACGCTGCTGCTGCGCACGGGCGTCATTGCCGATATCGGCACAGTGTCGCTGCTCGTCACTATCGCCGGCGTGCTCGGTGCGCTGGCGATCTGGCGGTTGGCGCTGCGGCTTGGTGCGCGCTTCCTGTTCGAGCGGCCGGAGGCATTCTGGATTGCTCCGAGAAAAACGGGAGCGGTGTTGCAGGCGGCGGAGTAGCACCATGCTCGGTGTCGTCCTCGCCTAGTGCGCAACGCGCACGGGGCGGGGACCCATAACCCCAGGAAGCGGTTATGGCGGGAGATGGCAACCACGAGTCTTCGCAAAACTACATCCTGTGGCTATGGGTCCCGGATCGGCGCGCGCTTGAGGCGCGCTTGCCCGGGACGACGAGAGGTGTGGGAATCGCCTCAAAAATCCGCCTCCCAAGGCTGTCAAAGCCCGCAAAAATTCATACATTGCGGCCATGCCCAAGACATCTCCGAAGACCACCGCCAAAGCTGACACCAAGGCCGCGCCGAAAGCTGCCGATACCAAGCCCGCTGCTGCCAAGACGGCACCCGCGACAGCTGCTGCCAAACCGGTTGCGGCGAAGGCGGCCGGCAAGGGCGACCATGTCTTCCTGGTCGACGGTTCCTCCTACATCTTCCGCGCCTATCACGCATTGCCGCCGCTGAACCGCAAGTCCGACGGGCTGCAGGTCAACGCCGTGCTCGGCTTCTGCAACATGCTGTGGAAGCTGCTGCGCGAGATGCCCGAGGACAACCGGCCCACGCATCTCGCCATCGTGTTCGACAAGTCGGAGATCACCTTCCGCAACAAGATCTATCCGGACTACAAGGCGCATCGGCCGCCGGCCCCCGACGATCTCATTCCGCAATTCGCGCTGATCCGCGAGGCCGTGCGCGCTTTCGACCTGCCCTGCCTGGAACAGACCGGCTTCGAAGCCGACGATCTCATTGCGACCTATGTGCGCCAGGCCTGCGAGCGCGGCGCCAGCGCCACCATCGTGTCGTCCGACAAGGACCTGATGCAGCTCGTCACCGATTGCGTCACCATGTACGACACCATGAAGGACCGCCGCATCGGCATATCGGAGGTGATCGAGAAGTTCGGCGTGCCGCCGAACAAGGTGGTCGAGGTGCAGGCGCTCGCGGGCGATTCCACCGACAACGTGCCGGGCGTGCCCGGCATCGGCATCAAGACCGCGGCGCAGCTGATCACCGAATATGGCGATCTCGATCAATTGTTGTTCCGCGCCGGCGAGATCAAGCAGCCCAAGCGGCGTGAGGCGCTGCTCGAGAACGCCGAAAAGGCGCGCATCTCGCGGCAGCTCGTGCTGCTCGATGACAAGGTCGACCTCGAGGTGCCGCTGGACGACCTCGCCGTCCACGAGCCCGACGCGCGCAAGCTGATCGCCTTCCTCAAGGCCATGGAATTCACGACGCTGACGCGGCGCGTCGCCGAATATGCGCAGATCGATCCTGCCAATGTCGATGCCGATCCAGGCTATGCCAGCGGCGCCAGCGTGTTCACGACGCTGCCGCCCTCGGACGTCGTGCCGGCACCAGGCACGGCAATTCCGGCGCCGGCCCGGCCGAACCAGCCCAACAAGGCGGCGGGCAAGGAGGACAAGGCTGCGAGCCCGAAGGGTGCGCCGATCTCGCTCGCCGCCGCACGCGAAGAGGCGCTGCGCAAGCTCCCCGTCGATCGCGGCAAATACCAGACCATCAAGACCCTCAAGGAACTCGAGGCCTTCATCGCGCGCATCCATGATGCCGGCCATGTCGCGATCGGGACGAGAGCGAACTCGATCGATCCGATGCAGGCCGATCTCTGCGGCATCGCGCTGGCGCTGGCGCCGAACGAGGCCTGCTACGTGCCGCTGGCGCATAAGCAATCCGGCGGTGGCGCCGGCCTGTTCGATGCCGGCCTCGCGCCGGACCAGGTCAAGCACGACGACGCGCTGCAAGCGCTGCGGCCGGTGCTGGAATCGGCGGGCATCCTCAAGATCGGCTTCGACGTCAAGTTCGCGGCCGTGATACTGGCGCAGCACGGCATCACCCTGCGCAACATCGACGATGCGCTGCTGATCTCCTACGTGCTCGACGCCGGCCGCGGCTCGCATGCGCTGGAGCAGCTGTCGGAGCGCTGGTTCGGTCATGCCATGCTGAAGGAAAGCGAGCTGCTCGGCAGCGGCAAGGGCAAGATCACCTTCGACCAGGTGCCGATCGACAAGGCCGCACTGCTGTCCGCGGAAAGCGTCGACATCGCCTTGCGGGTCTGGCGCGTGCTGAAGCCGCGCCTCGTTTCCGAGCACATGAGCGCAGTCTACGAGACGCTGGAGCGGCCGCTGGTATCGGTGCTTGCGCGCATGGAGCGGCGCGGCATCTCGATCGACCGCCAGGTGCTGTCGCGTCTGTCCGGCGACTTCGCCCAGACCGCAGCCCGCGTCGAGGCCGAGATCCAGGAGATCGCGGGCGAGCCGGTCAATGTCGGCAGCCCCAAGCAGATCGGCGACATCCTGTTCGGCAAGATGGGATTGCCCGGGGGCACCAAGACCAAGACCGGCGCGTGGTCGACCACCGCGCAGGTGCTGGACGAGCTCGCCGAGCAGGGCCACGACTTCCCGAAGAAGATTTTGGAGTGGCGCCAGGTCTCCAAGCTGAAATCGACCTACACCGACGCGCTGCCGACCTACGTCAATCCGCAGACCCACCGCGTGCACACCACCTACGCGCTGGCTGCGACCACGACGGGGCGCTTGTCCTCGAACGAGCCGAACCTGCAGAACATTCCGGTGCGCACCGAGGACGGCCGCAAGATCCGCCGCGCCTTCATCGCCACGCCCGGACACAAGCTGGTCTCGGCCGATTATTCACAGATCGAGCTGCGGCTGCTGGCCGAGATCGCCGACATTCCCGTGCTGAAGCAGGCGTTCCGCGACGGGCTCGACATTCACGCCATGACGGCATCGGAAATGTTCGGCGTGCCGATCAAGGGCATGCCGAGCGAGATCCGCCGCCGCGCGAAGGCGATCAATTTCGGCATCATCTACGGCATCTCCGCGTTCGGCCTCGCCAACCAGCTCGGCATCGCGCGCGAGGAAGCCTCCGCCTACATCAAGAAATATTTCGAGCGTTTTCCCGGCATCCGCGCCTATATGGACGAGACGCGCGATTTCTGCCGCAACCACGGCTACGTCACCACGCTGTTCGGCCGCAAGTGTCACTACCCCGACATCAAGGCCTCGAATGCCTCGGTGCGGGCCTTCAACGAGCGCGCCGCGATCAACGCCCGGCTCCAGGGCACCGCCGCCGACATCATCCGCCGCGCCATGACGCGCGTGGAGGATGCGCTGGCTGCGAAGAAGCTCTCGGCGCAGATGCTGCTCCAGGTGCACGACGAGTTGATCTTCGAGGTGCCGGACGACGAGGTCGAGGCAACGCTGCCCGTCGTGCAGAAGGTGATGCAGGACGCCCCGTTCCCGGCCGTGCTGCTCTCGGTGCCGCTGCATGTCGATGCGCGCGCCGCGAACAATTGGGACGAGGCGCATTGAGGTCTTCTTTCACCTCTCCCCGCCTGCGGGGAGAGGTCGGATCGCTCTTGCGATCCGGGTGAGGGGGTACAGGTCTCACGGCAATCTCACGTGGGGAGAGAGGCCCCTCACCCCAACCCTCTCCCCGCAAGAGCGGGGCGAGGGAGCGCACCGGCGCGAGACCTCAATTGTCCTCCGAGCAATTGCGCGATGGCTCCACGATCCCGCGCATATTAGAACCTTTGCATCTCCCGCACTGGTTCACCCATGCCCCACACCTCCGCCCTGCTCGGCTTCGCCCTGGTCTGCCTCGGTCTCGTGCTCACGCCGGGACCGAACATGATCTACCTGATCTCGCGTTCGATCACGCAAGGGCCCGCGGCCGGCATCGTCTCGCTCGGCGGCGTCGCGCTCGGCTTCGTGTTCTACATGCTGTGTGCGGCGTTTGGCATCACGGCGCTCCTGCTCGCCATTCCCTTTGCCTATGACGCGCTGCGTTTCGCCGGCGCCGGCTATTTGCTGTGGCTCGCCTGGCAGGCGGTGAAGCCGGGCGGGCGTTCGCCGTTCCAGGTGAGAAAGCTCGCCATCGACAGCCCGCGCAAATTGTTCGCGATGGGCTTCGTCACCAACCTGCTCAACCCGAAAATCGCCATGCTGTATCTGGCGCTGCTGCCGCAGTTCATCGATCCGACCGCCGGCAGCGTGCTGACGCAGTCGGTGGTGCTGGGCGCGATCCAGATCGCGATCAGCGTCAGCGTCAACGCGATGATCGCGCTCGCCGCCGGCTCGATCGCGCTGTTCCTGGCTAGGCGGCCGAGCTGGATGCTGGTGCAGCGCTGGCTGATGGGCACCGTGCTGGCCGGGCTCGCGGTGCGGATGGCGGTCGAAGCGAAGAAGGTGTGAGGGCTTTTTACCCTCCCCTGGAGGGGGAGGGTCGCTACGCATGCAGCGAAGCGGAATGCGTAGCGGGGTGGGGTGATCTCTCCACACGGGCAGTGTTCGTTGCGGAGAGACCGTCACCCCACCCCGCTCGCGCTACGCGCGATCGACCCTCCCCCTCCAGGGGAGGGTAAGCGAAGCTCAATCCAGCTTCGCGTCCATGCCGCGCTGCACGGCCGGGCGCGCCATCAGGACCTCGTACCAGCGCTTGACATTGGGGAAGTCGGCGAGATCAACCTTGTGGCGAGGATGGCGCCAGGCCCAGCCGAGGATGGCAAAATCGGCAACCGAGAGCTCGCCGGCGACGAAGTCGCGGCCCTCCAGGCGGCGCTCGAGCACGCCATAGAGCCGGCGCGTCTCGGCCATGAAGCGCTTCAGGCCGTAGGCCCGGTCCTGCTCGTTCTCGAGTGCGATGAAATGGTGCACCTGGCCGGGCATCGGGCCGAACCCGCCCATCTGCCACATCAGCCATTCGTAGACCGGGATGCGCTCGCTTAGCGATTTCGGCAGGAATCTGCCGGTCTTTTCACCGAGATAGAGCAGGATCGCACCGGATTCGAAGATGCTGACGGGCTTGCCGTCGGGCCCGTCGGGATCGACGATCGCAGGGATCTTGTTGTTGGGCGAGAGCTTGAGGAACTCGGGCGCCATCTGCTCGCCCTTGGTGATGTTCACCGGGATCACCTTGTAGGGCAGCTCCATCTCCTCCAGCGCGACCGAGATCTTGCGGCCGTTCGGCGTGTTCCAGGTATAGAGCTCGATGGTCATTCAGTATCCTTCCCCAAGAGGCGTGCTCCCTCACCTACTCCAGAAGGTTGCGCCGTCACAACCGGCGGACCGGGATGGCCGATCCCTGTTGACGGGAGACGCTCCCTCTGGAATGTCGCCTCCGTCGCGGATAAATTCCGCCTCCTCCAAAAACGCTGTTCGAGGGACCGCCGTGTCGAAATCAGCCTCCCGCGCCCGCCTGTTCGAGATCATCCGCCGGCGCTCGTTCGGCCGCGGCGAGGTGACGCTCGCGTCGGGCCGCAAGAGCGATTTCTACTTCAACCTCAAGCCGACCATGCTCGACCCCGAGGGCGCGACGCTGCTCGCCGAGCTGACTTACGAGGCGCTCAAGGACGACCAGCTCGATTTCATCGGCGGGCTCGAGATGGGCGCGGTGCCGCTCGCCGGCGCGCTGGCGCAGATCTCCTGGATCAAGGGTCATCCGATCGCGGCGTTCTTCGTGCGCAAGAAGCCGAAGGAGCACGGTGCGAAGCTCGCGATCGAGGGCCTGCCCAAGGGCGAGACGTTGGCCGGCAAGCGCGTCGTGATCGTCGAGGACGTCACCACCACCGGCGGCTCGGCGATGAAGGCGGTGGAATCGGTGCGCGAGGCCGGGGCCAATGTCGTGCTGGTGCTGACCATGGTCGATCGCGAGGAAGGCGCCACCGACACGTTCGGTGCGGCCGGCCTGCCGTTCCGCTCGCTGTACAAGGCGTCGGAATTCTTGAAGGGGTGAAGTGGCGGAAGTTTCTCCGCTGTCATGCCTCAGTGTGCCCCGGTAGCAACTATCTGTCCAAAGCTGGACCCGGCCTCAAAGAGGCCACCGCCTCGTCTTGAAACCGCCTCCGCTCAACTGCTCATTTACCATCCCGCTTTATGGTGAATCGTGTGCTGAGATCTCTCGGTCCCAGCCGGTTCAGTAGCGTTGGGTGGAGTAGGCGTTTGTGTACAATCTCGTCCCATGCGCGCCGGCGGCGTCGCGCGATGCTTGTGACCGCCATGCTCGCAGCGCCGCTGCTCGCAGCTCCGGCCCCGGTTTCGGCCGAAGGCCTGTTCGATTTCCTCTTCGGCGGAATGCAGCAGCAGCGGCCGCAGCGCGAGGTGCCGCAGGCGAGCTCTTACGTCGATCCCTTCAGCAGCCAGCAGAATGGCGCCACGCCGCAATATGTGCCGCCAACCCGCTCGGCTGCGGCCGGCGGCTCGGGCCCGGCCTTCTGCGTGCGCAGTTGCGACGGGAAATACTTTCCGCTGATGCGCGGCCTCGCCTCACCCGCGCAGATGTGTCAGGCGTTCTGCCCTGCCAGCGCGACCAAGGTCTATTTCGGCTCGTCGATCGACGGCGCCTATTCACAGACCGGCGAGCGCTACGCCGACAGCGAGAACGCGTTCGCCTACCGCAAGGCGCTGCGCGCCGATTGCACCTGCAACGGCCGTGAGCCGGTCGGTCTTGCCCCGGTCGACCTTGCGCTGGATTCCTCGCTGAAGGCCGGCGACGTGATCGCCACCACGGACGGCCTCGTCGCCTATACCGGCGTCCGCGTCGGCAACGACCAGGCTGCGGATTTCACCCCGGTGGCCTCCTATCCCGGTCTCACCGCGCAGGTTCGCGCGCGGCTCGGCGAGATGAAGGTGGCACCGGTGCGGGCTGAGACGGTGTCGACAGATACGCCGGCATCAAACGAGATCGTGCGCGAGCCGCTGCCGGATGTGTCGGTGCCGAAGACGGCCGCGAAGCCGGCGAAGCGCGCGGGGTTGGATTAGGCGAATGAGTCGTCATTCCGGGGCGATGCGTCAGCATCGAACCCGGAATCTCGAGATTCTCAGGTGCGCAATTGCGCACCATAGTTCATCGCTGCGCGATGCCCCGGAATGACGGCTCGCTAGCAAGCCGTCACCTCCCGATGATCACCCCGATCACGTTGGGCGCGGCCAGATATTTCTCCTCGATCGCCGCACGCGCGGCGGCGCGGTTCTCCGGCGTCAGGAGACCGCGCTTCTCGGCCAGGATCATCCAGCAGAAGCCCCACCAATCCGTCAGCATGCCCTGATCGCCGACGAGGTCATAGCCCTGCTCGGCCGCGAAGATGCGCGCATGCGCTTCGTCCAGCGTGTCGAGAAACAGATGATCCTCGGGCGAGAACAGATCGTCGCTGACGT
Source organism: Bradyrhizobium agreste (assembly GCF_016031625.1). Taxonomy (GTDB): domain Bacteria; phylum Pseudomonadota; class Alphaproteobacteria; order Rhizobiales; family Xanthobacteraceae; genus Bradyrhizobium; species Bradyrhizobium agreste. Next base: position 409,733 of record NZ_JACCHP010000007.1, read on the forward strand.
CGTCGATGGTGTAGCCCCAGATCGACTGGCACACCGCATTGAACTCGCGGTCGAACTGGTCGTCATCGACGGCATGGCGCAGAGCTGTCTGATGCAGCCGTGACAGCGAGCGCGCGAAATCGGCAATCCGGGTGAGGGCAAACTGGTCGAAGGCAATGGTGGACATGTAGTCCTCGCAAAGTCGGACAGACGCTAGATATTGTATCGGCTAGGCGCCGAATCACAATGATATATCAAAGACTTGCTAAAGTGTTCTTAATTTGTTCCGACGCGCCGCTGAATCTCAGGAACAGCGTGACGCCGCAATGGCGTGGACGCGGCGGTCGCCGAGCAGATGGGCCACAAAGCCATTCGCCGGAAAGATCCTGGCGAAGGCTGCATCGCGGATGCTGAGGCCGCCGGCATAGGCGCCGAACGCGGGCATCACCGCCCGCATCCCGTCGCTGGCAAAGCAGCGGCGCTCCATGAAACGGCCGCGCGCCGAGACGCGCGCCTTCGGATGCAGATGGCCGGCGATCTCGCCGTGGGCGCCGGTCGGCTCGTGGCGGAAGGTGATCGGGCCGATCGCGACTTCGTCCGCGATGGTGCCGCCGAGATCGCGCGGCAGCATGGGATCATGATTGCCCGAGATCCAGATCCAGTCGCGGCCGGTCTGGAGTGCGGCCACCGCGTCGCGGTCCGCGGGGGACAGACGCTCATGCGCGCTGCGGTCGTGAAAACTGTCACCGAGCGCGATGACGGTTCGCGGATCATGGCGGGAGATGACAGCAGCGAGCCGGCCGAGCGTCGCGATGGTGTCGTAAGGCGGCAGCAGTACGCCGCGCGTCGCGAAGCTCGACCCCTTTTCCAGATGCAGGTCGGAGACGACGAGCAGGCGCTGCTCTTCCCAGAACAGCGCGCCGGAGAGATCGGCGTGGAGCGAGATGCCGGCGACATCCAAACTCCGTGTCGAAGAGGTGGATAGCGCAACGATTTCCGTCATAGCCGGGCTTGTCCCGGCCATCCACGTTCTTGCTGCGGCGAGTAAGACGTGGATGCCCGGGTCAAGCCCGGGCATGACGGTGTGGATGTATTAGCGCGCGCCACTGGCAAAATTCTCTACGACATCGCCTCTTTGACGAGTTCGTCGGCGGCTTCCGCCAACAATTCGTCTGCAGCTTCGCCATAAACTGACTCGCGGCCGATTTCCAGCATCACGGGCACCGCGAGCGGGGAGACGTGGTCGAGTTCCCGGTGCGTGATGCGGCCGTGGATGCGCATCAGCATGTCGCCGAGGCGGCGCAGATCGAGCAGGCCGGTGGCGGCATCTGCGCGCGCGGCGCGGAGCAGGACGTGATCGGCCTGGTGCTTGCGCAGCACGTCGTAGACGAGATCGGTCGAGAACAGCACCTGGCGGCGGCTCTTCTCTTCGCCGGTGTGCCGGCGCGCGATCAGGCCGGAGATGATCGCGCAGTTGCGGAAGGTGCGCTTCATCAGGGCGGATTCGGCGAGCCACGCTTCGAGATCATCGCCGAGCATGTCAGGGTCGAACAGCGCGTTGAGGTCGATCCGGCCCTGACGGATCATGAAGGAGAGGTCGCCGAGTCCCCAGATCGCCACCGCATATTCATTGGCGACGAAGCCGAGCGGCCGCGCGCGGACGCGCTCCAGCCGCCGCGTCAGCAGCATGCCGAGGGTCTGATGCGCGAGACGTCCCTCGAAGGGGTAGCAGACGAGATAATGTTTGTTGGCACGTGGAAAGCTCTCGACCAGGAGCTCGCGCACCGCGGGCACGCGGGAGACGTCCTTCTGCAGCAACAGCCAGTCGCGCACCTGCTCCGGCAGGCCGCCCCAGGCGCGCCCGTCGTCGAGCAGCCGGCGCACGCGCTCGGCGAGATAGGTCGACAGCGGAAACTTGCCGCCCATATAGGACGGCACCTTGGGGTCCTTGTCATGCGCGCGCGAGACATAGACCTGATCCTCGACCAGGGTCTCGTAGCGCACCACCTCGCCGGAGAACACAAAGGTGTCGCCGGGGGAGAGGCCCTCGATGAAGGCTTCCTCGATCTCGCCGAGCAGCCGGCCGCCACGCGCGATCACGCCTGTCGATCCGCCTGCTTTTCCTTGCCCGCCGCCGCGCGAGCGCACCAGCCGCACCTTCAGCATGTCGTCCTCGACGATGGTGCCGACATTCATGCGGTAGCTCTGCCGCACTTTGGGATTGGCGACGCGCCAGCGTCCCTCCTTGTCCTGCCTGATGCGGGCGAAGCGCTCATAGGTCTTCAGCGCGTAACCACCGGAAGCGACGAAATCGACGACGTCGTCGAAATCCGGTCGCGACAGGCTTGCGTAGGGCGCGGCGGTGCGGACCTCGGCATAGAGCTCGTCGCTGAAAAACGGCTCGCCGCACGCGCAGCCGAGCACATGCTGGGCCAACACGTCGAGGGCGCCCGTGCGCAAGGGCGGCGTGTCCTGCGCATTCTCGGCGATGGCGTCGATGGCGACGCGGCACTCCAGCACTTCGAAACGGTTGGCCGGCACCAGCACCGCGCGCGAAGCTTCATCGAGGCGATGGTTGGCGCGCCCGATCCGCTGCATCAGGCGCGAAGAGCCTTTTGGCGCGCCGATATTGACGACGAGGTCGACGTCGCCCCAATCGACGCCGAGGTCGAGCGAGGAGGTGCAGACCACGCCGCGCAGCCGGCCCGCCGACATGGCGTCCTCGACCTTGCGGCGTTGCGCGACGTCGAGCGAGCCGTGATGCAGCGCGATGGCAAGGCCGTCGTCGTTCATGCTCCAGAGATTCTGGAACAGCATCTCGGCCTGGCTGCGGGTGTTGACGAAGACCAGCGTGGTCTTGTTGGCCTTGATCAGCTCGTAGATCTCGGAGAGCGCGTGACGCGCGCTGTGGCCGGCCCAGGGTAGGCGCTCGCGCGTGTCGAGCATCTCGACCACGGGCGGCGCCGCACCGCCGGCGAGGACGATGTCGGCTGCGCGCTCCCTGCCGTCGGGCTGCGGCACCAGGAAGCGCGCGAGCTGCTCCGGCTCGGCCACCGTCGCCGATAGGCCGATCGCGCGCATCTGCGGCGCGAGGCGCCAGAGCCGCGCCAGCCCGAGCGAGAGCAGATCGCCGCGCTTGGACGTGACCAGCGCATGCAGCTCGTCGAGCACGATGCGCTTCAGGGCAGAAAACAGAAACGGCGCGTCGTCGGAGGAGAGCAGCAGCGCGAGCTGCTCGGGCGTCGTCAGCAACACATCAGGCGGATAGCGCCGCTGCCGCTGACGGCGCGAGACCGGCGTATCGCCGGTGCGGGTCTCGACCTTGATGGGCAAGCCCATCTCCGCGATGGGACGCTCGAGGTTGCGCGCGATGTCGACGGCGAGTGCCTTGAGTGGCGAGATGTAGAGCGTGTGCAGACCGCCGCTGCGCTCCACGCTGCGGCCGGTGGAGATGAGGCTCTTCTTCGCGCCGGCGTCGCGTGTCAGCGGCTGCGTCGACAGCTCCACCAGCGTCGGCAGAAATCCCGCCAGCGTCTTGCCGGCACCGGTTGGCGCAATCAGCAGGGCCGAGCGGTCCTCGCGCGCCTTCTGCAGCAGTGCCAATTGATGCGCGCGCGGCGACCAGCCGCGAGCTGCGAACCAGGCCTGGAAGCGATCCGGCAGCAGCGCGGCCGGCTCGGCCGATGTTTGGAGGATACGGGGCGGCACGGCATGACAGGTAAGCCGTGCGGACGGGTTCGTCGAGAGGGGCTATGTAGGGGGTATCGCGTATGGCCCTTAGCGCGAGCTGAGCGCGCGCCTCGTCCTTCGAGACGACCGCTTCGCGGTCCCCTCAGCATGAGGCTAAGCAGCATCGGAGCCTGTCGAAACTGGCTCAACGCCCTCGATCCTCATCCTGAGGGCCCGCCAACGGCGGGCGTCTCGAAGGATGGCCACAGGCGAGATCGCTCCATATGCGCATGCTAACCTCGCCGTCGTCATGGCCGGGCTTGTCCCGCCTGCGCGACGAGGTCCAGATCTCTCACGCCCCCGCCGGCACCTGATCGAGAAATCCGGTCACGCTCCTGATCCGGCCGTCCTTCAGCACGGCGAAATCCGTGCCCTTGATCGGGCCTGTCGGCGCCATCGGGACCAAGTCCCCACGAGAAGCGGACGTGATCGCCATAGCCATTGGGCTCGCCGATCAGGTGGAATTTGAAATCGGGAAAGCGCTGCTGCACGCCTGCGATCAGCGCCTCGATGCCGTCCTGCCCGTCGCCCTTCATCACGGGATCGACGTAGCTCGCGTCCGTCGTCCAGCTTTCGCTCAGCAGCTCGCGGCGGCGGCCGGCGGTGCGCTCGTTCCAGAGCTCGATGTAGCGGCGGGCGATGGTGACGGGGTCGGTCATGGTTCTCTCCTTCGATGGTGCCGTGGTGTTCGGCTGACCGTGACTATCGAAGGTCCGCGCGCGCCAATCGATTACCTCGGAGGTCATCGGCGTGCGCAAAAACAAAGCGCGATGATGGCCTCATCGCGCTTTGTCGCAGCTGTCTTGCTGGAAGGTTACTTCGCCGCCGTCACCATGATCTCGACGGTGTATTGCGGGGCAGCCAGCTTGGCTTCGACGGTGGCGCGCGCCGGCGTATTGCCGGGCGAGACCCAGGCGTCCCACACCGCGTTCATCTCGCCGAAGGTCTTTATGTCGGTGAGGTAGATCGTGGCCGAGAGCAGCTTCGACTTGTCGGTACCGGCCTTGGCGAGGTGGCCGTCGATCGTCTTCAGGATGTCCTGGGTCTGCTTGGTCACGCTTTCGCCGGCCGCGTTGTTGGCGACGACACCGGCGAGATAGACGGTGTTGCCGTGCACGACGGCCTGACTCATGCGCGGGCCGGTTTCAAAACGCTGAATGCTCATCTGGGATCTCCTGACTGGAATGGCGGCCCTGTCTAACCCAGCGATTTGCGGCGTGCCACCCTTGGCACGCATGCGTTGCCTGGCACGCATGCGCCGTTCACGGAAACTGACTGAAAAACGTCCAGATCGTTTCGGCGCCGTCGATCCGCGCCCGCCCTCGTAAGGGACCAGCGGATCGGGGGTCTCGGTCATGAGCAACATCCGGAGCGGCCGCGACGGATGGCAGGGGACAGCGGCTTCATCGTTGAGATCATGGTCAGGTAAAGCAGGAGAAATTGCCAACCTGGCCGTGGGAAGGCCATGACCGGCACCATTGCGGGAGGCGTTAGGCCGCGCGGCCGATCAGGATATTCAGCAGCTTCAAAGGCTTGCAGGCGCGGAAGGTTGCTGACACAATATTCTTCGTCTTCCGCGAGTTGGTTTCCGGCAAAGACCAGAATTGTGTTTCGTAGCAATTAGGAGTTGAAATTGGCCATTGCAATTGGGGGGCGCCGATTTGCTCCAGTTCCAAGATCATCTCGACCCTTGGGAAATACTTCGTTTTTTTGAGGACAAGCTCGGAACCGGTCTCTGGCGCTATGATGCCGAGGGCCGGATGCTCTGGTCTCGCGGCTTTTACAGCCTGCTCGGGTTGGATCCGCACGCCATCACGCCCTCCTACGTGGAAATCGAGAAAAGAATTCATCCGGACGACCGCCGGCCGAAACGCGATGTGCGCGAGTTGATGTTCGACCGGTCCTTGCTCGATGGCGAGTTTCGCATCGTGCGGCCGAATGGAGCGTTGCGCTGGATTCGTGTCCGGTCGGAAGTCTTGTTGGACCGGGCCGGCGCCAAGGAGTCTGTGCTCGGCCTCGCGATCGACATCACCGAACAACGCAGGTTGCTGCAGCCTCTGCAGATCGATGCTGGGCGTTACCTCGCGCTGACCGGGATCGCCGATGGCGTGCTGTGGGTTGGCAGTGAGGATGGCCGGATTACAACCGTTCTGAATGCGGAGGCTAGGCCGGAAGCCCGCCAACTCCTTGGCACGGGCTGGATTGACCTCCTTCCTGAAGAGGAGCGCGAAGGCGCGCTGAAGAACTGGACGGCTTCGGCGACGACCGGGCGACCTTACGATGTCGAGCACCGGCTGCGTCAGCCCGACGGATCCTATCGGTGGTATCGCTGTAAGGCGCTGCCTGTCACCGAGCCGAACGGGCGCATTCGGGAGTGGCTGGGCATCTCCGTGGATGTTCATCACGAAAAGCTCTTCTCCCGCCATGCGGCGACCTCGATGCTGACAGGCGCGCAATTGCGCGCCGCTCGCGGCATGCTGAACTGGTCCGTGAAGGAGCTTGCCTCGCGAACAGGACTCTCTACTGCTGTGGTCAGGCGGCTCGAGGAGCAGAACGGCCTCCTGCGGATGCCCGAGGCGACCATCCAGCAGCTTCGCGACACGCTTTCGGCCGCAGGCGTCGAGTTCATGTTTCCGGCGGTTGGACAGCCCGGCGTTCGGCCGCGATGATCGGAGAAATATTTGTGGGTCCATTCGAATCTTTCTCATGTCTCGATATGAGCTCAAGCCATGAGGCCGCAGTTTTTTGGGATGATGTGGCACATCGAGATTGTCGAGGAGCAGCAGGAATTCCCGCTCATGCATCCGGCATCGAGATTGGCGCGAGCGAAATCGCAATTTTTGCGCGTTCGCCAGATGTTGCCGGCAAAATCTTCTTAATCCCGCAATAAGCATTCTTTTCCACTATTCCCACACGCAAAAGGCGGGGCGCGGATGACCTTAGGCCGGCGGTAGCATCGCAGTGGCGGAATTGACTGGCTTGGCCGCGAGGTCGGGCGACTCCATCAGCTGCGACGGTGCGCACTGATCCCGTGATGGTCCCTCCGCGGCCGGTCGGCGCGTGATCCGGGAAGACTACATATTCAGGGGATACTTCAAATGTCGATTTTCCAGTTTCGTATTCGCGGCAGATTGATCGCGGGATTTGCGGCAGTCTGTTCCATCATCGCGCTTTCGGTGGGCTACACTGTCCTTGCTGTCGGCGGAGTTGCCGTGACCGTCGATCGCATGGCGAACCTGCGCATGCCGGTCGCGCTCGCGAGCACCGAGCTCGTCGGCAATCTCTATTCCACGCTGGCCACCCTGCGGGGATACCTGCTGACAGGAAATCCGCAGGGCAAGCTCGATCGCGCGGCCATGTGGAAGGAGATGGATGCAACGATCGCCGCGTTCGATGACAAGGCCGGTCAGTTCACCAATCCCGAGAACAAGCGGAAATGGCAGGAAGCCAAGGCGCTGCTCGCCGAGTTTCGCGCTGCGCAGGACCGGGCCGAAGCCATCGCATTCACGCCCGATGCCTATCCGGCGACCAAGCTCCTGGCCACCGAGGCGGGTCCGCGTGCCGAGGCGATGTTCGCGGACATCACCAAGATGATCAACGAGGAGGAAGCGCTGGAGGCCACCGCAGAACGCAAGAAATTGCTCAAGGCGATGGCCGATACGCGCGGCAATTTCGCGGCGGCCGCGGCGCAGCTGCGTATGTACCTACTCTCAGGCGAGATTGCCGAGAAGGAGAAATTTTCGAGGCCGTGGGAGGCGTTCGAGAAGGGCTATGCCGCCGTCCACTCACGCAAGGAGCTGCTGACGAACTCGCAGCAGGCTGCCTTCGACAGGATCACGAAAGCGAAGAGCGAGTTCGCCCCGCTGATCGAGAAGATCTTCGCGCTTCGCGAGTCGCCGGGCTGGAATGCACCGGTCCATCTGCTGGTGACCGAGGCTGCGCCCCGTGCGGCCAAGCTGCTCGACCTGCTCGACGGGCCGAAGGCCGCCGATGGTACGCGCTCGGGCGGGATCAAGACCAACCAGAAGAAGATGCTGATCCACGAAGCCGGCGAAGTGCAGGCGGAGATTGCGTTGCTGAAGCAGGTGCTGTGGGGTCTGCTCGCGGCCGGACTCGCCCTCGGCGTCGTCATCGCACTGTTCACCTCGCGCTCGATCGCAGGTCCAATCCAGGACATGACCTCGGCCATGGGCAAGCTCGCCGCGGCCGACATGTCCGTTGCCATCCCGGGTGTCGGCCGTGCCGACGAGGTCGGGGAGATGGCGGGCGCCGTCCAGGTCTTCAAGGAGAACATGATCGACGCCGACCGCCTGCGCGCCGAACAGGCACAGGCGGAGGCGCGTGCCACAATGCGGCGGAAAGCTGACATGCACAAGCTCGCCGGGCAGTTCGAGGAGACGATCGGTGAGATCGTACGGACGCTCTCATCCTCCTCGACCGAGCTCGAGGCCGCGGCGAGGACCCTGAGCAAGACGGCTGAGACGACCCAGGAATTGTCCGGCATGGTCTCCGCCGCATCCGAGGAAGCCTCGACCAACGTTCAATCGGTCGCCTCCGCCACCGAGGAGATGAGTTCGTCGGTCAACGAGATCAGCCGGCAGGTTCAGGATGCAGCCAGGATCGCCGGCGCAGCCGTCGAGCAGGCGCAGCAGACCAACGATCAGGTCAACAAGCTGTCGCAAGCCGCCGCTCGTATCGGCGACGTGGTCGAGCTGATCAACACGATCGCGGGCCAGACCAACCTGTTGGCCCTGAACGCGACGATCGAGGCGGCGCGTGCCGGCGAAGCCGGTCGCGGCTTCGCCGTGGTCGCCTCCGAGGTCAAGGCGCTCGCCGAGCAGACGGCGAAGGCGACCGGAGAGATCGGCCATCAGATCGCCGGCATCCAGTCCGCCACGCAGGACTCGGTGACTGCGATCAAGGCGATCAGCGGAACGATCGGCCGGATCTCCGAGATCTCATCGACGATCGCCTCCGCCGTCGAAGAGCAGGGCGCGGCGACGCAGGAGATTGCCCGCAACATCCAGCAGGCGGCGCAAGGCACGGACCAGGTCGCGGTCAACATCACCGAGGTGAAGCGCGGTGCCTCGGAAACCGGCTCGGCTTCCACGCAGGTGCTTGCCTCGGCCCAGATGCTCTCCACCGACAGTGCAAGGCTGAAGGCGGAGGTCGACAATTTCCTGACCACCGTCCGCGCCGCCTGAGGACTTTCGCAGTCCCCTCGCTTACCGGCAGAGGCGGTTACCCCACCGCCTTCGCCGCGGCGCGGCCCGCATTGCGGCCCGAGAACAGGCAGCCGCCCAGAAAGGTGCCCTCCAGCGAGCGATAGCCATGCACGCCGCCGCCACCGAAGCCGGCGGCCTCGCCGACGGCGTAGAGGCCCGGGATGATGCTGCCCTCCTCCCCGAACACGCGGGAGTCAAGATCGGTCTCGAAGCCGCCCAGCGTCTTGCGGGTGAGGATGTTGAGCTTGACCGCGATCAGCGGCCCATGCGCGGGGTCGAGGATGCGGTGCGGGGAAGCGGTGCGGATCAACTTGTCGCCGATATAGCGGCGCGCATTGTGGATGTTCATGACCTGCGCATCCTTGACGTAAGGATTGGCGATCTCGCGGTCGCGCGCCTCGATCTGTATCCTGATGTGCTCGAGCTTGAGGAGATCGCTGCCGGCGAGCTTGTTCATGGCCGCAACGAGCTCATCGAGCTTGTCGCGGACAATGAAGTCGACACCATGGCTCTTGAACGCCTCCACCGGCGCCGGCGCCCCCTTGTTGGTGGCGCGGCGAAGCGTCATGCGCCAGCTCTTGCCGGTCAGGTCCGGGTTCTGCTCCGAGCCCGACAGCGCAAATTCTTTCTTGATGATGCTCTGGGTCAGGATGAACCAGGAATAATCATAGCCGGTCGACGTGATGTATTTGAGCTGGCCGAGCGTGTCGGAGCCGGGGAACAGCGGTGCCGGCAGCCGCGTGCCCGTGGCATCGAACCACATCGAGGAAGGACCTGGCAGGATGCGGATGCCGTGGCGCGGCCAGATCGGGTTCCAGTTCTGGATGCCCTCGACGTAATGCCACATGCGGTCGCGGTTGATCAGCCGCGCGCCGGTCTTTTCCGTGATGCCGATCATGCGCCCGTCGACATGCTCGGGCACGCCGGAGATCATGAACTTCGGGGGCTCGCCGAGCCGCTTCGGCCAGTTCTGCCGCACCAGCTCGTGGTTGCCGCCGATGCCGCCGGAGGCGACGATCACGGCCTGCGCCTTCAGTGCGAAGTCGCCGACCACGTTGCGCGAGGAGCTCTTGCCGCGCTCTGCATCATCAGGTGCAAGAACGACGCCGCTAACGCCATCCACCGTGCGATTGGTGACGGAGAGTGCATCGACGCGATGGCGGAATCTGAAGATCAATCGGCCGGTCTTCATCGCCTCGCGCGCGCGGCGCTCGAACGGCTCGACGATGCCCGGGCCGGTGCCCCAGGTGACGTGGAAGCGCGGCACCGAATTGCCGTGTCCCATCGCATCATAGCCGCCGCGCTCGGCCCAGCCGACCACGGGAAAGAAGCGATGACCCATCGCGCGCAGCCAGCCGCGCTTCTCGCCGGCCGCGAAGGCCACATAGGCTTCGGCCCATTGCCGCGGCCAGAAGTCCTCGTCGCGGTCGAAGCCGGCGGTGCCGAGCCAGTCCTGCATGGCGAGCTCGTAGGAGTCCTTGATGCCGAGCCGGCGCTGCTCCGGCGAATCGACCAGGAACAATCCGCCGAACGACCAGAACGCCTGGCCGCCGAGCGACTGCTCGCCTTCCTGGTCGACGACCATCACGCGCTTGCCTGCGTCGGCGATCTCGGTGGCGGCAACGAGTCCCGACAGTCCGGCGCCGACGACGATGACGTCCGTTTCTTCAGCCATGCGATTCCCCCTCCATAAGTTCCCCCTGTATTTGCCCGGATTGAAGCCAGCGGTTGCAACTGAGATCAAGGGTATGGCGCGTAAGACCTCGTTAACTTGTTCCACTTTGGGATAGAGACCGGCCGGGTGCAGCGCCGACGCAACACTGGATTTGAATTTGTTTTGGGCCAGCAGGCCTGCCTAGACAAAACCTTGGTTACGACCGACGCTAGCCGTGCATCACCACCTGACACGCAGATTCGAATTCGACTGGGGCGGGGGACAATGAAGTTTCTGACGGGGTTGCTTGCGGCGGTTCTCTTGATCGCGGGCATGGGGGCTTCTCACGCGGTGGTCCGGATCGCGGATGACCGCGGCGGCCGGATTGGAACCTACGTCGACAGATACCAGGACCTCAGGCAATCGGGCGAGACGGTCATCATCGACGGCCTCTGTGCGTCGGCCTGCACCATCGTTCTCGGCGCCATCCCGCACGACCGAATCTGCGTGACCTCGCACGCGACGCTCGGCTTCCACGCCGCTTGGGATTTCGGTGCCAATGGCCGCGCCATTACCAATCCCGAAGCAACCCAGATGCTCTATGCGATGTATCCCTCGCAGGTGAGGCGCTGGATCGGCCAGCGGGGCGGCCTGACCCCGCGGATGCTCTTCCTGAGGGGCAAGCAGCTCCAGGCCATGTACAAGCCCTGCTACCTGGATGCGCAGGCCTCGACGAGCAGGCCGTCGCGCCGGTCGCTCCCGCAACCGGAGCCGCTCGAATCCGCTCGAGGCCAGCTCCTCCACTGACATCCGCAGCCTGACGGCGTCCTTTGGCGCCGGCGCGGCGTCTTGCCCGCAGCCGGCGCAAAGCCTATCTGAAAGCCATGGAACCGGGGCCTTCGTCCCGATCGTTGTCATGGCCCAACCGCTGCACCCAACCCATCAGCTATCGGACAATTCGCCCACTGCCGGGCGGATGCCATCCGTGCTGCTGTGGGCTGGCGCGACAATCGGCGGTCTGGCCGTGACCGGCGCGCTGGCGCTCTGGTTCCACTACGGCAGCCAGGTGTTCTTCGAAATGATCAGGACCGGCTTTGCCGCCTGCTTCTGACCTGCGACAGGAAGTTTTCCGCCCATGAGCTCCGCCACCCGTCCGCTGGTGATCGCGACCGCCTTTGCCGCAAGCCTCGTTGTCGGGCTCCTGATCATGTTCTGGGCCATGGGCGGGGTCGGCAAGGTGGCACAGCCGGCCGCGATCGGCGGTCCGTTTCAGCTGACCGACCAGAACGGCAAGGCCGTCACCGACAAGAGCCTGAAGGGCAAGCCGACCCTGATCTTCTTCGGCTACACCCATTGCCCCGACGTCTGCCCTACCTCGCTGTTCGAGATCTCGGAAGTGCTGCGCGCGCTGGGCAAGGACGCCGACAAGGTCAATGCCATCTTCATCTCGGTCGATCCCGAGCGCGACACGCCGGCAGCGATGAAGGATTACCTGTCGAGCTTCGATCCGCACCTCCAGGGCCTGTCCGGCGACCCCGCCGAGACCGCCAAGGTCATCACCTCCTACCGGGTCTATGCCAAGAAGGTCCCGACCAAGGACGGCGACTACACCATGGACCACACCGCGCTGGTCTACCTGATGGACCGCGACGGCAGGTTCGTCTCGCCGTTCAATCTGAAGCGGACGCCGGAAGAGGCGGCGGTTGATTTGAAGAAGTATTTTTGAGAGCCTCGCCGGGCGCGGCTGCTTCCACATCGTCATGGCCGGGCTTGTCCCGGCCATCCACGTTCTTGGGCGGGCGAAAAAGTTCGTGGATGCCCGGGACAAGCCCGGGCATGACGTCTGAGATACCGAGCCCGCAATCGGCGCTCGCGTTCCCGGGCGGATGGTCTATAAGGCCTTCTGATCTCGACGAAATTCATTCCTTCGGCCGATGGCTCCATCGCAACAGGCGAAATCGCTCAAATCTGTCCGTGGCTTGCTGGCAGGGCTGGCAGCCGGTTTGTGCCTGCTCGGCGGCCTCACCGAGGCGAACGCGCAAGCCCCCGCCAAGCGGCCTCCGGCAGCGCCACAGACCACCCCTCAGGCCGCGCCCCAGGCTGCCCCGCAGGCCGTGCCCGGGTTCTGGGACCCGAGGCGGCGCCCGGAACGGCCGGACCTGTCGCGCCTCACCGTGATCCGCTTCCTGACCGAGACCGATTATCCGCCGTTCAACTTCACCGGGGCCGACGGCAATCCGGCCGGCTTCAACGTCGACCTTGCCCGCGCGCTCTGCGAGGAGATCAAGGTCACCTGCACGGTGCAGATGCGGCGTTTCGAGACGCTGGTCGATGCGCTTACCTCCAACCGGGGCGATGCCATCATCGCCTCAATGGCGGTGAGCCCGCAGCTGCGCGCCCGCGTCGACTTCACCGATCCCTATTACCGCGTGCCGGCGCGCTTCGTCTCGCGCAAGGATGCGGTGATGCCGGAGATCCGCCCCGAATATCTCGAAGGCAAGAAGGTCGGCGTCATCGCCGGCTCCGCGCACGAGGCGTATCTCAAGGCGATGTTCACAGACGCCGAGCTGCACGCCTATCCCGGTGACGATGCGATGCGCGCAGCTCTGCGCAGAGGCGAGGTCGACTTCATCTTCGGCGACGCCATCTCGCTGGCATTCTGGATCAACGGCACGGATTCGGCCGATTGCTGCGCCTTCTCCGGCGGTCCGTTCGTCGAGAGCCGATTCTTCGGCGAGGGCATCGGCATCGCCGTGCGCAAGGGCAACGACGTGCTGCGCCAGGCCTTGAACTGGGCGATGTTCCGCATCTGGGAAAAAGGCCGCTATACCGATCTCTGGCTGCGTTATTTCTCGGTCAGTCCGTTCTGACCTTTCGCTTCCCCCCTGCGGCAGGTGAGAGGGGATGCGCTTCTCACGCCCATTCACCACGCTCGAAATTCCCGGTCCCGCCCGCCGGCGAATTCCGCTATTGAGGGACGCGGCAATCGTTCCGTCCTTTCCCGCGAGCATTCCGCGTTCGTCGACCCGTCTCGCCGGTGCGCAGGTTCAATGCAGCTTTACCTCCCGATCGCCGATCTTCCGGTCAACGTCTTCCTGGTGCTCGCCATGGGCGCGGCGGTCGGCTTCGTCTCCGGCATGTTCGGCATCGGCGGCGGCTTTCTGATGACGCCGCTCCTGATCTTCATCGGCATCACGCCGGCGGTCGCGGTGGCCTCCGTGGCGAGCCACATCGCGGCGTCGTCCTTTTCCGGCGCCCTCTCCTATTGGCGGCGGCGCGCGATCGATCCGGCACTGGCGAGCGTCTTGTTATGCGGCGGCGTGACCGGCACGACGCTCGGTGTCTGGACCTTCACCCAGCTGCGCGCGCTCGGCCAGCTCGACCTGATGATCGCGCTGTCCTACGTGGTGCTGCTCACCACGGTCGGCAGCCTGATGTTCTCGGAAGGATTGCGCGCCTTGATGCGGACCCGGCGCGGGGCGCTGCCGGCGCGCCGCACCCACAACTGGATCCACGGCCTGCCGCTGAAGATGCGGTTCAAGCGCTCGAAGATCTATCTCTCCGTCATCCCCGTGGTGATTGTCGGCACCGTGATCGGTTTCATCGGCGCCATCATGGGTATCGGCGGCGGCTTCATCCTGGTGCCGATCATGATCTATCTCTTGAGGGTGCCGACCTCGACGGTGATCGGGACCTCGATGGTCCTCACCCTCGTCACAATGCTGTTCGCGACCATGCTGCATGCGGTGACCAATCACCTGGTCGATGCCGTGCTGGCACTGATCCTGATGGTCGGCGGCGTCAGCGGCGCGCAGTTCGGCGCCCGTGCCGGCCAGAAGATCCGCGGCGAGCAGCTGCGGCTGCTGCTGGGCTTGCTCATCCTCTCGGTCGGTGTCCGCTTCGCGATCGAGCTGGTGATCCAGCCCGCAGACCTCTTCACCATCCGCGAGCTCGGAGTGAGCGGATGAGGCGCACGCTTCTCGCCATCGTTCTCGTCCTGCTGCTCGGCGGCGTTGCGCGAGCCGAGCGGCTGATCGTGTCGGTCTCGAACCACCGCGTCACGGTGACGCCGAACTATTCCGGCGAGGAGCTGGTGCTGTTCGGCTCGGTGGAGAAGGATACGACGACGCCCGCAGACCGCACGGCCTACGATCTCGTCGTCACCGTGATGGGCCCGCGCGCCGACATGGTGACGCGGCGCAAGGAGCGCACCTTCGGCATCTGGATCAACACCGACTACCGGCAGTTCCTGCAGGTGCCGAGCTATCTCGCGCTGTTCGCCAACCGCCCGTTCGACGCCATCACCTCGCCCGAGATCGCGCGGCGGCAGCAGATCGGACTCAACAACGTGCTGCTGACCCAGCGGGTCAGCGGCGACTTTGCCGACGTGGTGCCGAACGACGCGTTTCGCTCGGCCTTCATTCGCCTGCGCACCCAGCGCGGGCTCTATCGCGAAGACGCAAGCGCGGTCACGTTCCTGACGCCGACGCTGTTCCGCACCGGCATTCCGCTCCCCGCGGAGGTGCCGATCGGCACCTATGAGATCGAGATCAAGCTGTTCGCGAACGGTGCGTTCATCGGCAAGACCGAGACCGCGTTCGAGATCGTCAAGGTCGGCTTCGAGCAGTTCGTCGCGACCACCGCGCGGCAGAACGGCCTGATCTACGGCCTCGCCACCGCGGCAATGGCGCTGATGACGGGGTGGATGGCCTCGATCGTGTTCAGGAAGGACTAGCGGCTGTCATTCCGGGGCGCGCGCAGCGCGAGCCGGAATCCATCTCTCCGCAGAGTTGGTGGCCCGATGGATTCCGGGCTCGACGCTTCGCGTCGCCCCGGAATGACGGCAGGGCTACGTCGCCTCGATCACCGTCCGCACGCCTGGCTCCAGCAGGCGCAGCCGCGGGCCGAAGCCGAGCGCGTCGAAGGTCTTGCGCAAATCCTCGCTGTTCTGGCGGAAATGCGCCCAGCCTTCGGTATGCAGCGGCACGATCATGGCATCGGGAAAGGCGCGCGCGGTCTCGATGGTGTCGTTGGTGTCCATGGTGAGATGGAATGGCCCGCGCGTTTGCGCCGCGCCCGCGAAGGGCAGCACCACGCCGCACTTGAAGCGGCGCGCGACCTCGGCGACGCCGTCAAACCACGTGGTGTCCCCGCTGATATAGACCGGACGCGTATCCTTGCGGCTCGACGACACCACGAAGCCGATGACATCGCCTGACAGCGGCTCGATACCGGCCGGTCCGTGGCGCGCTGGCGTCGCGGTGATCGTGAGGATGTTGCCCTTGCCATCGTCAAGACGGGCACTGGCCCAGGGCGCAAGGCCCTCGACATGTCCGCCAAGGCGCTTTGCGCCCGCCTCGGTCGTCAGCACGCGCTTGACCTTGAAGAGATAGTCGCGGCCGGAATTATCCAGATTGTCGGAGTGCTGGTCGTGGCTGAGCAGCACTGCATCGACCGGGCCGATCGCATCAGGCCTCATGGCAGGCCCGATCGTCTTCTCCAGCTTCACATGCGGGAGTTGATAGGCACCGGGCGCATCGAAGGTCGGATCGGTGAGCAGGCGGAAGCCATCGATCTCGATCAGCGCGGTGGGGCCGCCGATCAGTGTGATGGAAACGGACATGATGTACTCCTGTTATGAGGCAGGCTTTGCCGGCCGCGTCACCAGATAGATGCCGAGCGCGACCGGAATGATGCCGAGCAGGTCGCGCGCCTCGATGTGCTCGCCGAGCACGAGGAACGCGAACAGCATGCCGAGCGGCGGCATCAGGAAATGATAGGCGCTGGCGGCGCTGGCGCCACACACCTTCAGGAGATGAAACCAGAGCCAATAAGCGAGGATCGAGCCGCCGAGCACGAGAAAGGCAAAGGCGCCGATCAGGCTCGGCGTATAGTCGATCGCGTCGACATCGGCGAAGATGAGCGCGACCGGCGCCAGCACGATGCCGGCAGCGAGGTTCTGCACGCCATTGCCGATCCACAGGGATCCCTTCGGCGCCAGCAGCTTGAACAGGATGGTGCCTGAAACGATGGAAGCGAGCGAGGCCAGCGTGAAGACGATGCCATGCAGGGAATCGGTGCCGACCGACAGGCGATGCCAGACGATTGCGGTCACGCCGATGATGCCGAGCAAGAGGCCGCTCGCCTTGCGCCAGGTCATGCCTTCGCCGAGCAGAAGCGCGGCGAGCGCCGCCGTGAACACGGGATTGGCGGAGACGATCAGGCCACCGAGGCCGGCCGAGACCGATTGCAGGCCGGTATAGCCGAGCCCGAGATAAAGCGCGTTGTTGGCGATGCCGAGCACCGAGAAGATCGCGGCATCGCGCCACGACAACGACCAGGCTTCGCCGCGGATCAACGTGGCACCCAGGATCAGGATGCCCGCGAGCGAGAAGCGCGCCGCGAGCAGGATCAGCGGCGGGCAATGGGTCACGCCGATCTTGCCGGCGACGAAGGCGTAGCTCCAGAGCAGGCAGAACAGGCCGATCGCGAGCGGCAATGTATTGAAGCGGCTGCGCGGGGCGGGAAGCGAGCTGGCGAGCGACATGAGGGGCATTCTCGGATGTTTTCTGTTCTGCCCTCGATCTAGGGTAGGACGCTTGTCATTTGGAAATTAAATGATTAACTCCATACAAGTGGATTTTCGAATGGAGGCGGCCATGCTCGATCTGGAGCTCCTGCGCAGCTTCGTCTCGGTGGTCGAGGCCGGCGGCTTCACCCGCGCCGGCGAGCGCGTCCACCGCACGCAATCGACCGTGAGCCAGCAAATCAAGCGGCTGGAGGAGGATATCGGTCAGGTGCTGCTGCACCGCGACGGCAAGGACGTGCGTCCGACCGAGGCCGGCGAGCGGCTGCTGTCCTATGCGCGGCGGTTGCTCACGCTCGCCGAGGAGGCGCGCGACGTGTTGCGCCAGCCGGGCAGCGAAGGCGCGATCCGGCTCGGCATCCCCGAGGATTTTGCGGCCTACCGCTTGGCAAAACTGCTGGGCGCATTCTCGCGCTCGCATCCGGGGTTGCGGCTGGACGTGCGCGCCGACCAGAGCAAGCATCTCGCCCGCGATCTCGAACGCGGCGAGCTCGATCTTGCGCTCTACAAGCGCGAAGCCGGCGCGAAGGACGCGATCGCGGTGTGGCCCGAGCGGGTGCACTGGGTCACCAGCAAGAGCCATCCGGTCGACGTGAACGTGCCGTCGGTGCCGCTGATCGGCTTTCCGCTCGGCTGCATCTATCGCGCCGGGGCCATCCATGCGCTGGAAAGTGCGGGCCGCGCCTGGCACACCGCCTACACCTCATCGAGCCTCGCCGGCATCCAGGCCGCGGTCGCGGCCGGCATGGGCCTCAGCATCCTGTCGGAGATGTCGATCCAGTCCGACCACCGCGTGCTGACGGCAAAGGACGGCTTTGCGCCGATCAACAGGACCGAGGTCGCACTGATGGCTTCGCCGGATGCGAGCCCGGCGACGCTGCGGCTTGCGGACCGTCTCGCGGAGTTTTGCGATGCGGTGCAGAGCAAGGCGGCTTGAGCTCGCCGGAGCTCGGACGGCTCTCAATTTGTTGCGGACATCAATTTGGCACCGCACGCGCTTGCGTAGAACTTGCCGCCGCATTGGCGCTTGATCGCAGCGCAGCGGGATGCGGGCGACGCATTCTGCGGCACCGTGAAGCCACAAACGAGGCCGTCGGCGCTGCGACCGGTTTTGCCGGCGGCAAACGCCGCGCTGGTGGCGCTGATGCAGGTGACGAGCAGGGCCGCAGTGGCGATTTCGATCAGCAGTCTCACGGGTGCTCTCCTCCACACTGATGGCTGAATCTTTCGTAATCTAGCACCGAATCCGGGTTTCTCCGTGCTCGTCCGGGTTCCCAACTCGGCCCATTCCTTGCATAAATTCGCGCCAGCGCCGTGCACGGCCACACGGGCGACGGTTCCGGTGCAAGGGCAGGACGCGTAGAGTGGTGAGAGCTCTTCGACCTAGGAAGTGACGGCTTTGCAGGATTCATCGTTCCAGCCCAGTTTTCCGGCCCCCGGGCAGCCCATCGACGAACTCGCGCTGGCCGAGATCAAGGGCGCGATCCTGGCAAAGCTGCGCCTTGCCATCGGCAAGGACGCCGGCATGGCCACCAGACACGACTGGTACCAGGCCGCGGCGCTCGCGCTGCGCGACCGCATCGTGCATCGCTGGCTCACGGCCGAGAAGCACAGCTACGATGCGGGGCGCAAGCGCGTCTATTATCTCTCGCTCGAATTCCTGATCGGCCGGCTCTTCACCGACGCGCTCAACAACATGGGCCTGCTCAAGATCTTCGAGGTCGCGCTCGGCGATCTCGGCGTCTCGCTGCCGGAGCTGCGCAAATGCGAGCCGGATGCGGCGCTCGGCAATGGCGGCCTCGGCCGGCTTGCCGCCTGCTTCATGGAGAGCATGGCGACGCTGTCGATCCCCGCAATCGGCTACGGCATCCGCTACGATTACGGCCTGTTCCGCCAGATCATCAATCAGGGCTGGCAGCAGGAATATCCCGACGAATGGCTGAGCTTCGGCAATCCCTGGGAATTGCAGCGGCCCGAGGTGATCTACGACGTCTATTTCGGCGGCGGCGTCGAGCATGTCGACGACAAGGGCCGCGACCGCGCGATCTGGCATCCTGCTGAGACCGTGCAGGCGATCGCCTATGACACGCCGATCGTCGGCTGGCGCGGCCAGCACGTCAATGCGCTGCGGCTGTGGTCGGCGCGCTCGCCCGATCCGCTCAAGCTCGACGCCTTCAACAACGGCGACTACGTCAGCGCCAGCGCCGAGCAGGCGCGCGCGGAGGCGATCTGCAAATTCCTCTATCCCAATGATGAAAGCCCGGCGGGCCGCGAGCTGCGGCTGCGCCAGGAATATTTCTTCGTCTCGGCCTCGCTCCAGGATCTGGTCAAGCGGCATCTGTCGTCTGACGGCCAGCTGCGCAGCCTGTCGAACAAGGTCGCGGTGCAGCTCAACGACACCCATCCGAGCCTTGCCGTCACCGAGCTGATGCGCATCCTGGTCGACCTCCACAATTTCCGCTGGGACGAGGCCTGGAAGATCACGGTCGCCACCCTCTCCTACACCAACCACACGCTGCTGCCGGAGGCGCTGGAGACCTGGCCGGTCGAGCTGTTCGAGCGGCTGTTGCCGCGGCATCTGGAGATCATCTACCGCATCAACGTGCAGCATCTGGCGCTCGCCGAAGCGCGCTGCCCCGGCGACATCGACTTCCGCGCCTCGGTCTCGCTGATCGACGAGAAGAGCGGCCGCCGCGTGCGCATGGGCCAGCTCGCCTTCGTCGGCTCGCACCGCATCAACGGGGTCTCGGCGATGCATTCGGACCTGATGCGCGAGACCGTGTTCCATGACCTCAACCATCTCTATCCCGGCCGCATCACCAACAAGACCAACGGCATCACCTTCCGGCGCTGGCTGATGCTGGCGAACCCGAAGCTGACCGATTTGTTGCGCGAGACCTGCGGCGATGCCGTGCTGGACGATCCGACCCAGCTCTCGCTGATCGAAGCGCGCGCCAGCGACGTCGAATTCCAGAAGAAGTTCCGCAGCGTCAAGCACCACAACAAGACCCAGCTCGCCCGCCTGATCGGCGAACGGCTCGGCATCAGGGTCGACCCGAGCGCATTGTTCGACGTCCAGATCAAGCGCATCCACGAGTACAAGCGCCAGCTGCTCAACATCATCGAGACGGTCGCGCTGTACCAGGCGATCAAGGACGAGCCCAACGGCGATTGGGTGCCGCGGGTGAAGATCTTCGCCGGCAAGGCGGCGGCGAGCTATCGCTACGCCAAGCTGATCATCAAGCTGATCAACGACGTCGCCGACATCGTCAACAACGATCCCGCGATCGGCGGCAAGCTCAAGGTCGTGTTCCTGCCCGACTACAATGTCAGCCTCGCCGAGGTGATCATTCCCGCCGCCGACCTGTCCGAGCAGATCTCGACTGCCGGCATGGAAGCCTCCGGCACCGGCAACATGAAGCTGGCGCTGAACGGCGCCGTCACCATTGGCACGCTCGACGGCGCCAATATCGAGATCCGCGACCATGTCGGCGCGGAGAACATCGCGATCTTCGGCATGGAGGCCGGCGACGTGATGATCCGCCGCAAGCAGGGGCTGGATGCCTCGGACGTGATCCGCAAGTCGCCGAAGCTGCAGCGCGCCATCAACGCGATCGGCGCCGGCGAGTTCTCGCCCGGCGATCCCGGCCGCTTCGAATCCATCGCGCACGCGCTGCGTTATCTCGACCACTACATGGTCAGCGCTGATTTCGATTCCTATTACGAGACGCAACGCGCGGTCGATGCGCGCTGGCAGGTGACGCCGGCCTGGACGCGCGCCTCGATCCTCAACGTGGCGCGGATGGCCTGGTTCTCCTCGGACCGCACCATCCGCGAATATGCCGAGGAGATCTGGAACGTGCCGGTCAATCCGACCACGCCGCTGCTGCCGAACCTGCGCGACGCCGCGGGCTGATTTTCCGCGAGGTGGAAGCGGCGTTACCTGCGAGGTTATTGCACTGACAGGCAACGGCTGTGATATGACGACCGTCATTCCGGGGCGGCTCGCAGAGCCGAACCCGGAATCTCGAGCTTCCGGGTTCGCTGCTCTGGGACGCGCTACGCGGTCCCGTCGCATCGCCCCGGAACGACAGACGGAAACGCAAATGCACGCCAAGCTCCCGCATCCCTTCGACGAAGCCACGCGCGTCACCGCCGGTGACTCCAGCTGGCAGGGACACACCAGCGACGATTACTGGGCCTTTGTCGGCCCGTTCGGCGGCGCCACCGCCGCGACGATTCTGCGCGCGTTGATCGAGCATCCGCAAGCCGCCGGCGATCCGCTGGCGCTGACCGTCAATTTCTGCGCGCCGATCACCAAGGGTCCGTTCGATCTCGACGTGCGGCTGGTCAAAGCCAACCGCTCCAGCCAGCACTGGAGTGTCGAGCTCAGCCAGGGCGGCGGCGAGGTCGCAACGCTCGCCACCGCGGTATTCGCCGAGCGGCGCCTGTCCTGGGAGCACCGGGTGGCGCAATACCCGGATGCAAAGCCGTTCGAGGAGACGCTGCCGTTCCCAAAAATCTCAGCGTCGTGGGCCAACCAATACGAATTCCGCTTCGTCGAGGGCGAGATGCGGGTCGGCCCGCCGCAGGCCGAGCCCGCCAGCACTTACTCGAAGATCTGGATCAGCGACCGCACGCCGCGCAAGCTCGACATGCTGTCGTTGATGTCGATGTCGGACGCCTTCTTCGGCCGCATCTTCCACGCCCGGCGCGAGCTGGTGCCGTTCGGCACGGTGTCGCTGACGACCTATTTCCACACCGACGCCGAGGAGCTCGCGGCTGAAGACATCACGCGCGTGCTGGCGACGGCGGATTCGAAGATCATGCACAAGAGCTACGCCGACCAGAATGGCGAGCTGTGGTCGCCGAACGGCCGTCTGCTCGCGACCACGACGCAGATCGCGTATTTCAAGGCGTAGCTGCTCTTCCCTCTCCCCTTGTGGGAGAGGGTGGCATAGGCGGCCTTTGGCCGCCGTTCTTAAGAACGCCGATGTTTTGCATCGGCTATGGCGAAGCGACGAGACGGGTGAGGGGTTCTCTCCGCGCGCACCTCTCTTACAACTGAACTCGCGGATAGAACCCCTCATCCGGCGCTTCGCGCCACCTTCTCCCGCAAGGGGAGAAGGAAAAAACAAAAAGGGCGGCCTTTCGGCCGCCCTTTTGCATTTCATACGAAGGACCTTACTCCGCCGCGAGCTTCACGTCCGGCGCGGCGGCGCGGACCTCGGCGTCGACCTGGGCTTCGAACTTGGCGAAGTTCTTCTGGAACATGCCGACCAGCGCGCGGGCGGTCTTGTCGAACTCGTCCTTGTCCTTCCAGGTGTTGACCGGGTTGAGGATTTCGCTGGGCATGCCGGGCAGCGCGGTCGGGACCGCAAAGCCGAAATACTTGTCGGTGCGGAATTCGACGTTGCGAAGCGAGCCGTCGAGCGCGGCGGTGAGCAGCGCGCGCGTCACCTTGATCGGCATGCGCGAGCCGACACCATACTTGCCGCCGGTCCAGCCCGTGTTGACCAGCCAGCAATCGACATTGTGCTGGGCGATGAGGCCGCGCAGCATGTTGCCGTAGACGGATGGATCGAGCGGGAGGAAGGGCGAGCCGAAGCAGGTCGAAAATTCCGGCTGCGGCTCGTTGCCGAGGCCGCGCTCGGTGCCGGCGACTTTGGCGGTGTAGCCGGAGAGGAAGTGATACATCGCCTGCGCCGGCGAGAGCTTGGCGATCGGCGGCAGCACGCCGAAGGCGTCGGCCGCCAGCATCACCACGTTCTTCGGCTGCGGCGCGCGGCCGGTGCGCGAGGCGTTGGGGATGAAGTCGAGCGGATAGGCCGAACGCGTGTTCTCGGTCTTGGAGCCGTCGTCGAAATCGACGACGCGGGTGTCCTCGTCGAGCACGCAGTTCTCGAGCACCGCGCCGAAGCGGGTCGAGGCGGCATAGATCTCGGGCTCGGCTTCCTTCGAGAGCTTGATGCACTTGGCGTAGCAGCCGCCTTCGAAATTGAAGACGCCGTTCGGGCCCCAGCCGTGCTCGTCGTCGCCGATCAAAGTACGGTTGGGATCGGCCGACAGTGTGGTCTTGCCGGTGCCCGACAGGCCGAAGAAGATCGCGGTGTCACCCTTGGGGCCGACGTTCGCCGAGCAGTGCATCGGCATCACGCCGCGCTCGGGCAGATAATAGTTCAGCGTGGTGAAGACCGACTTCTTCATCTCGCCGGCATAATAAGACCCGCCGATCAGGACGATCTTGCGGGCGAAATCGATCGCAACCACGTTCTCCGAGCGGCAGCCATGGCGTTTAGGGTCGGCGCGGAAGCTCGGCATATCGATGATGGTAAGCTCCGGCACGAAGGTCGACAGCTCGATCGCCTCGGGGCGGATCAGCAGGGTGCGGATGAAGAGCGAGTGCCAAGCGAGCTCGGTGAAGACGCGCGTCTTGATCCGGTACGCCGGATCGGCGCCGCCATAGAGATCCTGCGCGAACAGGCGCTTGCCTTCGGCGTGCTTGAGGAAATCCTGGTAGAGCGTCTCGAACTGCTCTGCGGTGATCGACTGGTTGCCGGCCCACCACATCTTCTTGTCGGTGGCGGCGTCGCGCACCGTGAACTTGTCCTTGGGGCTGCGCCCGGTGAACTCGCCGGTGTCGGCACAGAGCGCGCCATCGGCGGAGAGCACCGCCTCGCCCGCTGCGAGCGAGTATTGATAGAGTTGCGGCGCACCCAGGTTCCAGTGAACCTGATTGAGATTCTTTAAGCCGAATTTGTCGGCGCCGAAGGCACCGTTGCGCACGCCCGTCTCTTGCACGAAAAATCCTCCTAGAACCCGCGACATCAAGCGCGGCCAAGTTTGGCGCCGTCGCGATCACCATCAATATGGGCCGTTCGGCCTCAGCTGAACGACCTAATACTGATGAACGCTGGCGTTGCCAAGCTGATCCCGCAGGATTTGGTTTATTCAAGGACCGCGCCAAACGTCGCGCATGTCAGCTCTGAATGACTGCATCGAGAAAGTGCGGATGATCGCGCAACCAAATGCACGTTTGCGCGTTATGTCAGGTTATTGCGTCGCACAATCGCTGCGCCAACGCCCTATCTTACCTCACCCTCGCCGATCAGCGCGAACGGTCCCCACATCGCGGGATAAGCGTTGCGTGGCGACGAGGTGTCATCGAGATAGGTTAACATCGCGCGGCGCAAGGCTTCGGCACGACCGAGCTTCGGTTCGTTCTTGAGCAGCTCGAACGTCGATGTGGTCAAGCGGGTCGCAGCCTCCGAATCCACCGCCCAATGCGACACCAACAGCGCGCGGGCACCTGCGTAGAAGAACGAGCGCGCCAATCCCGACAACGCCTCGGCACCGGGCTTGTCGCCGGCGATGGTGTTGCAGGCGGACAGCACAACCCAATCGGCATTGAGCTTGAGCTGGGCCACTTCGCTCGCGGTGAGAAGACCATCGTCGAGTTCCGTCGCCTGGTCGGGGATGGAGAGCGCAAGCGAGGGCTCCCCCAACCCCTTGACATCGCCGGCAACGAGGCCGTGAGTGGCAAAGTAGATGATGCCGTATTGGGCAAGCGCTGCACGCTTGAGCGTCGTTTCGCTGGCGTCGCGGCCGAGATGGATGTCGGCCTCGGCAGCGCCGACGTCCCTCGCCACCGCGTTCAACTCATCGGCGGTATCGGGCAGCTGCGGCAGTGCCTGCGCCAGGCGCGCACGATCAACGCCTGCCCCGCGCCAGAAGTCGGCATAGGCGATCGTCGCGATGCTGCGTGCGGCGACCTTGCCGCTCGCGGCGCGCCGATCGGCAGGCCCTTCGGCGGCAGGGTTGAACACGGGATCGCCGAAACCGGTCATCGGCTTGATGCTTTGATCCTTGCGCGCAAAAGCGCGCAGCGATTTCAGGCTGATCACCGACGGCAGCACCGAGATCGCCTGGCGCCGCAGCAGCCAGGCAGCACTGCGATAGCCTTCGAGGTTGTCCGGGATCGCCGCCTGCGGCTTCTCCGTGACCAAGAGATGAAACGGCAATGCGGTCAACGCCGCCGACGGCACGACCAGCAGGTTGCGCTTGTCCTTCGTCAGCGCCTCGACCGGGCCGAGCAGCGCGACATAGAGCTCGTTGGCAAGGCCAAGGTCGAACAATCCCGATTTGCCGGATGCATCGCGCGCCTTGCCGACATCGAGCCCCCTGCGGAAGGCCGTGACCTTCTGTGTGACCGCGTCCGCGTCGAGCGGAATCTCCTTCCAATCGACGCTCTCGCGCGTGATCGCGACGACATAGCTCCGCCTGTCGACGACGGAATAGATCACCATCGCCTCGTCGGACGCCAGCAGCGGCTGGATGTCCTTCACGGTCAGCGGCAGCGGGTTGGAGAGCGAGGAATAGTCGGGAAACTCGACCGCGAGTGTCTTCTGTAATCCGTTGCGCGCGCTCGTGATCGCCGCGATCCGCGCGCGGCTGCGCTGCTCGGCCGCGACGTCGCGCTGGGCCGATGGCTTCGACACCGCGGCGATGATCGCCTTGTCGAGCGCTTCGGACTCTGCCGCAAGATCCTGATCCTTGCGCACGAGCTCGGCGAGCCGGTCGCTGCCGGCGGCGAGCCGCACCGCAAGCTTGTTCACGGCAGAAGCGGCAGAGGATTGCGTGCCGCGCTGGATCGCACCGAGCGCATCGTCGAGAGCCTTTTCGCTCGCCAGCAGCGATTGCTGCCGTGCCGCGAACAGGATCGGCAGCACGACACGCAGCTGCGCACGATTGGCCGCGAGCGTCTTCTGCGCGAACGGCAGGGCGTCCGCCGTCCGTCCCGCCGCCTGCAGGAAATCGGCGAGATTGCTGGTCGAGGTCGCGACATCAGGGTGATCGGGCCCGAGCGCACGTTCGCGGATCACCAGCGCGCGGCGATAGAGCAGCTCGGCATCGGCATAACGCTGCTGGTGCTGATAGAGCCCGGCGAGATTGTTGAGCGAGCGCGCGACATCGGGATGTTCAGGCCCCAGCACCTTTTCACGGATCGCGAGGGAGCGCTTGATCGGCGCCTCGGCATCGGCGTCGCGATTGAGGTCGCGCTCGACCTGTCCGATGTTGTTCAGGACCGTGGCAACCGCGGGATGCTCGGGCCCGGCGGCTTTCTGATAAATCGCGAGCGCACGGCGGAACAGTGGCTCGGCCTCGGCAAAGCGCTCCTGCTTCACATAGAGCGTGGCGAGGTTGTTGAGGGCACGGCCGACATCGGGATGCTCGCGCGACAGGCTCTTTTCGCTGACGGTGAGCGCGCGCTTGAACAGCGGCTCGGCTTCAGTGAAGCGGCCCTGCCGCTGATACAGCGCGGCCAGATTGCTCAGCTCGGGTGCGATCAGGGCGGTGTCGAGGCCGAGCGACTTTTCCATCAGCGCGATCGCGCGCTTGTAGACCGGCTCGGCCAGATCGTCGCGGCCCTGCCCGGCATAGACCTGGCCGAGATTGTTGAGCGCGGCCGAGAGCTCGCGCCCATCATTGCCCTTCTCCAGGCTTGCGACCATGGCCTGCGCCAGGGGCAGCGCTTCCGCATATTTGCCGGCCTGGTTGAGCGCGTTGATCCGCGCCCCCTGTGCGGCGAGATCGCCTTTCTGCGCGAGGGCCGGTGTGGCCAGCAAGGTGGTGATGGCGAGCGCCAGACCCGCCGTCCATGCCAAACGTTGACGCGTCATGACCCTCTCGCTGCGAGCCCAAATACCATCACGGTCATGGGTCGCGGCGATCGGTAGCCGCGTTCAAGCGGTTGCGCCCTGGTCCACCTTCGTGCGCGCTTCGCCAGCGAGGCGGACCAGCATCTTGCGAAGCGCCGTGCCATCCGTCACCCGCTCCGGAAAGTCCAGCCGCAACGCGGCCTGACCGACCTGCATGTCGAGGCCTTCAGGGTCACAGCCGGTGCAGCGCCAGTCGCCCTCGGCGGCGCCGAGCAGCTTCGTTGCATAGAGATTCATGGCATCGCGATGGTCGGCGTTCATGTGCTCGACGGCGCTCGCCTCCGTTGCCAGCAGGTCCTCGGCGCCGGTGAGATCCGTCAGGAATTGCTCGGGCTTGAGGTCGACGATCCGGCCGAAGCCGGCGACCAGATGGGTTCCCGTGGGCTGGATCCGGAAGAAGGAGAAATCCTTAAAGGAAACAAAGCCCTCTGCTGAGGGATGGGCACTGAGATACCGTCGCTGGAGCAGATCCTTCTCGGAATCGGCCTCCTCGGCCCGGCCGGACAGCATGATCCGGGCGCCTTCCAGCGGATCGCCCGCCGCCCGCTCGTCCAGCATCAGCGAGACCCGGCTGTCCGCGAGGATGTTCCTTGTGTGCACGGCAAGGCGCGAGATCAACAGGATCGGCGAGCCGTCGGGATGGCTGGCCAGATTAACCAGGGAACAATAGGGATCGCCGCTGCCGGCCATCAGCGTCGCCAGGGCCCCTTGTCGGGAGCGCCTCAGCAGTGATTTGGCGAGCTTTGCGGGGTCGAAATCGGGGGTCGGTTGCATCGGCTTTCTCGGCTCAGGCGGTTGCAAGGAGGGCCTTTTTTCGGGTAAACGGGGCCCGGTTATGGGTCGAGACGCGGCGAATCTGCCGTGTTTCGTGGAACTTGGTCACACTTCAGCCCAGCTTGCATTGCTCGGTGACAAGGTTCGAACGCCACGTCGGCACCCATGTATGCGGCGCATCACTGATTGCTCGCCGTTTCAAGCCACGACCCAAACGGAAAGCAGAAAGCAGAGAGGCTCATGCCCACAATCGCTTTGGTCGACGACGACCGCAACATTCTCACATCCGTCTCGATCGCGCTGGAAGCCGAAGGCTACCGTATCATGACGTACACCGACGGTGCCTCCGCGCTTGACGGTTTCCGCACCACCCAGCCCGATCTCGCCATCCTCGACATCAAGATGCCGCGCATGGACGGCATGGAGACGCTGCGCCGTCTGCGGCAGAAGTCCGACCTGCCGGTGATTTTCCTGACCTCCAAGGACGAGGAGATCGACGAGCTGTTCGGCCTCAAGATGGGCGCCGACGACTTCATCCGCAAACCGTTCTCGCAGCGTCTGCTGGTCGAGCGCGTCAAGGCGGTGCTGCGGCGCTCGGCGCCGAAGGACCCGACCGTCGCGCCGAAGGAGAACGACGCCAAGGCGCTGGACCGCGGCCTGCTGCGCATGGACCCCGAGCGCCATACCTGCACCTGGAAGAACGAGCCGGTGACGCTCACCGTGACCGAATTCCTGATCCTGCAGGCGCTCGCGACCCGGCCCGGCGTGGTGAAGAGCCGCAACGCGCTGATGGACGCCGCCTATGACGACCAGGTCTACGTCGACGACCGCACTATCGACAGCCACATCAAGCGGCTGCGCAAGAAGTTCAAGGTGGTCGACAACGAGTTCGAGATGATCGAGACGCTCTACGGCGTGGGCTACCGTTTCAAGGAAGCCTGAGGCGCTCCTCCACGGCGATCGAGAGCATCTCCGGTTCTCGTTCCATCGGGACGAGGATCGCTCTAGGATGCGGGGAACCTTCGCACGGGCCGTCCTAACGCGGGCGTAAGCATTGCTTGACCGAACGCAGCCTGACCCTAACCAGAACGCCGGGGATCTCGCATCCGACGGCGTTCGGGAGCACGTTGCCGACGACAAGCCGCAGGGCTTCCGGCCGCTGAACTGGCTGAAACGCGCCGGGCAGTTCTTCTTCGCGCTGTCCTTCTCGAGCCTGACCCGCCGCATCGTCTCGCTCAACCTAGCCGGCCTCGTCGCGCTGGTGGCGAGCATCCTGTACCTGTCGCAATTCCGCGCCGGCCTGATCGACGCCCGCGCTCAGAGCCTGCTGGTGCAGGCCGAGATCATCGCCGGCGCGATCGCGGCCTCTGCCACGGTGCAGACCAACGCCATCACCATCGATCCCGAGCGGCTGCTCGACCTCAAGCCGGGCGAGACCTATGGCGGCTCGGACGAGTATTCGCCGCTGGACTTCCCGATCAATCCGGAGCGCGTCGCGCCGGTGCTGCGCACCTTGATCTCGCCGACCAAGACGCGCGCCCGAATCTACGATCCGAACGGCAGCCTGCTGCTCGACAGCCGCAACCTCGAAAACGTGCTGCGCTTTCCGCTGCCGCCGCCGGCCGAGAAACCCGGCATCATCGAGCGCGGCAAGGTCGCGGTGCGCACCTGGCTGAACCGCGGCGACCTGCCGCTCTATCGCGAGCTCGGGCCCGAGAACGGCAACGGCTATGCCGAAGTGGGCGACGCCCTCCAGGGCCAGAAACGCTCGATGGTGCGGGTCAATGCACGCGGCGAGGTGATCGTCTCGGTCGCGGTCCCCGTGCTGCGCTCGCGCGCGATCCACGGGGCCTTGATGCTGTCGACGCAAGGCGACGACATCGACCAGATGGTCACTGCCGAGCGCCTCGCCATCCTGAAGGTCGGCGGCGTCGCCGCCGCCGTCATGATCATGCTGTCACTGCTGCTGGCGAGCACGATCGCAGGTCCGGTGCGCCGGCTCGCCGACAGCGCCGAACGCGTCCGCCGCCGCATCAAGGCCCGCATCGAGATTCCCGATTTCACCCGCCGCCGCGACGAGATCGGCCACCTCTCCGGCGCGCTGCGCGACATGACCAGCGCGCTCTACAGCCGCATCGAGGCGATCGAGATGTTCGCCGCCGACGTTGCCCATGAATTGAAGAACCCGCTGACCTCGCTGCGCTCGGCGGTCGAGACGCTGCCGCTGGCGCGCAACGAGAACAGCCGCGCGCGCCTGCTCGAGGTGATCGAGCACGACGTCAAGCGGCTCGACCGGCTGATCTCCGACATCTCCGATGCCAGCCGCCTCGATGCCGAACTGCAGCGCCAGGATGCGATCCCGGTCGATTTGCGCCGGCTGCTGACGACGCTGGCCTCCGTCGCCAACGAAACCAAGCTCGGTCACGACGTCGCGGTCGAGACGCGCTTCGAGGGCCGCAGCCCGACCGACACATTCGCCGTGAGCGGCCACGATTCCCGGCTCGGACAGGTCATCTCCAACCTGCTCTCCAACGCGCAATCCTTCTCCGAACGCGGCAGCAAGGTGCGTCTCACCTGCCGCCGCATCCGCTCCGAAATCGAGATCGTGGTCGACGACGACGGGCCCGGCATTCGCGAGGACGCGCTGGAGCGCATCTTCGAGCGCTTCTACACCGACCGTCCGCATCAGGGCTTTGGCCAGAACTCCGGCCTCGGCCTGTCGATCTCCAAGCAGATCGTCGACGCCCATGGCGGACGGATCTGGGCGGAGAACCGTCCAGGCCCGCCGGACGCCGACGGCGCTCCGACGATTGCCGGTGCGCGCTTCGTGGTGAGGCTGCCGGCGCTATGAGCCAAGGTAGTTTGAACGAAGGTGGGTCCAGCGCTCACGCCTCCGCCGTCAAGGTCGGGACTTTTGCTGTGCTGATCCGCGGGCCCTCGGGCTCCGGCAAGTCGCGCCTTGCCTTTGATTTGATCATGGCGGGACGCTCGGGCGTTGTGGAAAGGGCCGTTCTGGTCGGTGATGACCGTGTCCATCTGGCGACACTCGGCGATGAAATTGAGGTCCGCCCCGCGCCTCGCCTGGCGGGGCTGATCGAGATCCGGGGCCTCGGAATCCGCCGCTGCGACTTCGTGGAGCATGCGACCGTCGGCCTCGTGGTCGATCTGCACGCCGCGGATGCGGAGCGCCTGCCTGCGGCGGAATCCCTAAAAACCAGCATTTCTGGTGTCGAAATACCGCGAATCCCGGTCCCCCGCGACTATTCGCCCCTCCCCTTGGTTGTTGCGGCCTTGACCACTACCAAGAGTTCACCTTCCGTTAACTCTTCGGCGATTGTTTGAAGGGAAATGGTAACCATATGAACCCCACTATCGCGACCGAATAGACCGGCGCAGCTCCCCTCATCCATCCGTCTAGATTCAGGGAGATACGCAACATCCCCTCTTGCGCGGGGGCTCTGGATGGTCAAAGTGGCGCGTTCGTGCGGTGCACCAAAAGCGCCCGCGAGGAGTTTTCCGATGATTGGTCTAGTACTTGTGACCCACGGGCGCCTTGCCGACGAATTCAAGGCGGCGCTTGAGCATGTCATGGGCCCACAAAAGCAAATCGAAGCGATCACGATCGGCGCCGAGGATGATTCCGATCTCTGCCGAAGCGACATCATCGAAGCGGTCAACCGCGTCGATTCCGGCGACGGCGTTGCGATCCTCACCGACATGTTCGGCGGCACGCCGTCGAACCTCGCGATATCCTGCATGAGCCGGCCCAAGGTCGAAGTGCTCGCGGGCATTAACCTGCCCATGCTGGTCAAGCTCGCCAAGGTGCGCGAGGAGCGATCGCTGCCCGACGCGATCGCGATGGCGCAGGAAGCCGGCCGCAAATACGTCACCATCGCCAGCCGCGTGCTCGCCGGCAAATGAGCGAGGAGGCGCCCCAAGCCGGGACCGGCGTGCCCGCGGGCGCGATCTCCAAGGATCTTCTGATCATCAACAAGCGCGGCCTGCATGCGCGCGCCTCGGCGAAATTCGTCCAGGCGGTCGAGCGCTTCGACGCGCAGGTGTGGGTGACGCGCGGCGGCGAGACCGTCGGCGGCACTTCGATCATGGGCCTGATGATGCTCGCCGCGGGGCCCGGCACGACGATCACGGTAGCGGCGGCAGGGACCGACGCCGAAGCCGCGCTGGCGGCAATTACGGAGCTCGTGGAGAGCAAGTTCAACGAGGAAGGGGTTTAGGCCTTCTCTCGTGTCCCGGACGCAGTGCAGCGCGTAGCGATGCGCCGCCGAGCCGGGACCCATACATCACCGAACTGGACCCCGGATCAGCAGCGCACCGCTACGCGATGCGCTTTGTCCGTGGAACGCTCGCAAGGTTGAACCACTACTTCCCCGGCGGCGCGATGTAGATGTTCCAGCTCATCGACGGGCCGGCCTTGCCGTTGGTGAAGCGGCGCGTGGTCATCACGATGCGCTCGGCGTTGGGCGCGACCTCAGACACCCACCTCTCGAACTTGGGCAGGCGTTCGTCGGTCGGATCGAACACGCCGATGAAACCGTACGCCTTGGCGTCGTCGCGCGAGGTCAGTCCGGAATCCCAGGCCTCCAGCGGCAGCAGCGCGGCCGGATGATCCGGGCTGTAGAACACCAGCGGCTGGATCTGCTCCATCGTGCCGGCAACGACGGCCCAGCGCGAGCCGAAGCGGGTGTGCCAGGCCTTGGTCAATTCGCGCGCGAGCTCCGAGCGCGCGCCATAGATCTGTGCATTGCCGGCATTGGCCGCCATCTCGCGCGCAGCGATCCAGGGCGAAGCGGCGAGGGTCGCGGCGCTGAGCACGAGCCAGATCGCGGCGATGTTGAACAGCGCGGCGTTCTGCACGCGCAGCGTCGGGATCGCGACCAGTGCGAGCGGCACCAGGAAGAACAGCGAGATGCCCCAATCCGTTTTCATGTAGATGCTGAAGGCGAGCGCGCCGAGCGGCGGGCCGACTGCGACGATGACCTGGACGATCCAGACATTCAGCGCCTGCGAGACATTGACCCCTGCATTGGCGCCGCGCGCCCAGGCGCGCGTGACGATGCGCAACGGCGCACTTAGCAGCAATTTGACCCATGGCGGTACCAGCGCCATGGCCAGCGCCGCGAGCGCCACCGGCAAGGCCAGCAGCGCGAAATTATGCAGCACATAGCCCGCGACGAGCTGATGCAGCTGGGCCTTGTCCTGAAGGCTGTAGGTATCGCCGGCATAAGTCAGCGGCACGAAATGCGCATCCGCCAGCCAGACGAGGTGTGGGATCATCGCCGCGACCATCGTAGCGATCGCCACCCATGGCGCCGGCGACGACAGGAATCGCAACCGGTCGGGATGGATCAGCGCGGCGAGGCCAATCGCACCGATCATGGTGAGCACCCAATACTTGGTCATCAGCGCCAGCGCGCCGGCAAGCCCGAGCAGGATTCCGGATTGCCAGCTCCGCTTCTCGAAGGCGTTGAGATAAGCGAGCACCAGGAGCGGCAGCGTGACGAGCTGGAGGAGGTCCGGGTTGTACTTGAAGCCCTTGAAATTGAAGATCGGGTAGAGCGCGATCATCACCACGACCAGGAACGCGCGGCGTGCATCGACCACGCGCAAGGCGATCAGCCAGCAGATCACCATGCCGACGCTCACGATTGCCATCGCCAGCGCATAGGTCGCCCAGTCCGCGGCCGGGAACGCCTTGAACCAGAGGCCGGCCACCCAGCCCGACAGCGGCGGGTGCTTGCCATAGCCCCAGAGGAATTTCTGGCCCCAGCCCCAGGCTTCTGCGACGTCCATGTGAACGTCCTGCGCCGCCTTCAGATTGATCAGGATGAAGGTCCACAGCACCGCGTGCAGGATGGCGAATTGGATCACCAGCCACAATCGTGCCTCGGGGCGGGTCGCGCAGGCAACCAGGAAGGCCCGGAAGCGGTCAAAGCTCAGGCGGGTCTTTGCGCGCGGTCGGGAAGAAGAGATCGAAGGCGTGGACATGGGCGCTTGCGTAGCGCGTTTTGTGCCTGAGTGAAATCAGCTTGGCGTGAATGAGTGACCGCCCAGCGCACGGAAACAATGCGGATCACCGGATCAGCAGTTCCGGGCGATATTCAAAATGCATCGTGTCGTAGTGATACCATTTCCCACCCCAGATGAAGCCGTGGCGCTCGAAGATGTCGACGATCTCCTGCGGCATCCTGTTCTTGTAGGGGATGGATTTTCCGCGGCCCGCCCATAGCCAATAGTCGGAATATTTCAGGTTCAGGTCGATCGCGGCGGCATAGCCATGCATGCTCATCTTGCCGGTATCCGCAACAGGCCGGCACGACAGCACACCGGCGATCGGAAAGGCCGCGGCCCTCAACGCCGGATCGAGCTTGTCGATCTCCGCGGACACCTCCTTGAGCCGGTCGGCCACACCATTGGTCCGCGTCACCTGGACCGCCTTCCCCCATGACCGCGGCAGCCAGGTGATGGTCACGAGATTGCGCTGTACCGCTCCGTTGCGGCAGTCGCCATACATCTTCTTGAAGAACGCTTCGTTCCGGAATCTTCCGGGATCGGCGTTCACTGCGGGCGGCGCGGAGGCGCCGACAGAATAGGGCAAGCGGAGCTGGTCGAGAATCGAGGCATCGCGCAGCCGCTGATCAAACGATTTGTCGTCGATGCCATCATCTACCGGCATCGCGGTGCCGTCGCGCCAAAAGATCTGCTTGCCGTCGTGGCTTGAGAGGAAATCGGGATAGGCACGTACCAGCCGGTCGAGAAGCTCGGTCCGGGTCTGGGCGCCCGCCGGGACGGACACAGCCACTAAAACGACGATAGCTTGTGCTGCCCGCGACGCAATCGTCATCGACGCTTGCCAGCCTGATCGAGCAGCGCGACGTTCGCCTCCTCGATCGAATTGAGCTTTGGATTCCATGAATTCGGCGAATACCACGAGAAACGTTCGAAACGGGCCTTGAGATCCGCCGCCTCGAAATATCGTCCGCGCCGCGCGAATATCTCGTTCCGCGCGATACGGAGATCGTCTTTGGAAAGCCCGCGCAGGTCTGCGATCGTCAGCAGCCGCCGATCCGAATCGGGAAAGATGAAGCCGCTTTGCGCCGGCCCGCCGGCTTCATAACGATCGATCAAGGCGACATTCGCCTTCTCGACGGCGTTCAGCTGGGGGTCCCAGGTGTGGGGCGCGTACCAGGCGAACTTGCTGAACCTCGCGGTCAGATCGGGCGAGTTGAAGTAGCGCCCTCGCCGCGCAAAGATCTCGTTGCGCGCAAGGCGCAGATCGTCTTTGCCCAGCGCCCTCAGATCAGCATCGGCAAGCAGCCGGCTATCCGAATCCGGAAACAGGAAGTCCGATTGGGTTCTCGCAACCGGAGCTGCGGGTGGCGGCAGATTCGCAGGAGGCGCCGTGACCGGTGCGGGCACGTTGACTGTCGCGACCTGCCCTGCTGGCGCGCCTGCAAAGTAGAACGATCCATCGATAGGTGAACTGGAAACCCAGGGCTGCTGGTTGCTACCGGTCGCGCGCTTGACGGCGAGTCCCACCTGATTGAACGTCTGGAGCACGTCCAGACCGGGGCGCTGCATCGTCTCGACCAGTGCCCTCGTGTAAGGACTATGACCGTCGGCCCCGTCGAGCGCGACGTTGCCGGGCTGCGTGGCATAGGAGAGCAGCGTTCCCTCTGGCGCCCGGATCTGCGCCAGGCCGCCATCGGAGGCGCGCAACCCCCGTCCGCCAAACGGGTTGTTCCTGCACGCATCGAGAATGACGATGTTCAGCTTGGTTCCTGCACCGTCCATCTGCCGAAGCACCAAAGCGGCATCGACCATCTGGAAATCGACGTCGGTCTCGCGCGTCGGGTTCGCGCTGATCGGCACGAGGTAATTGGTGCCGCGGACCTGGATGCCGTGGCCGGCGTAATAGAACAGGGCGACGTCCGCGCCGATCAACTGGTTGCCGAAGCGCTGGACCGCGGCGTCGAAGCTCGCCTTGTCCAGCTCGACCTGGGCGCCGCCACCGACCAGCGTGAAGCCGAGCTTCTGCAACGTCTCGGCCACCAGCAGCGCGTCATTCCGGGGATTTTCCAGCCGAGAGACGCTCTGGTAGGCGGAATTGCCGATGACGAGCGCGATGCGCCTCTCGGCGGCTGCCGGGAAGGCAAAACATGCTGCAAACAACAAGGCGGAAAGAAGCTTCCAGCGCATCGCCCGTTTCCATGACAGAAAACCGGAAAACTAGCAGAGGCCCTCTCCGAAATCGATGGCGGGAGCCCCCTGTCCACGTGGGAGGGTAAGGGAATGGTTGCCGCACCGCGGCGTGAGTGGTATCCCGCGCCCATGACGACCGTCCCCATTTCCAACATCCGCAATTTCTCCATCGTCGCCCATATCGACCATGGCAAATCGACGCTGGCCGACCGCCTGATCCAGATGACCGGCGGCCTCTCCGACCGCGAGATGGCGGGCAAGGAGCAGGTGCTCGATTCCATGGACATCGAGCGCGAGCGCGGCATCACGATCAAGGCGCAGACGGTGCGCCTCGCCTACCGCGCCAAGGACGGCAAGGACTACATCTTCAACCTGATGGACACGCCCGGCCATGTCGACTTCGCCTACGAAGTGTCGCGGTCGCTGGCGGCCTGCGAAGGTTCCCTGCTGGTGGTCGATGCCAGCCAGGGCGTCGAGGCGCAGACGCTCGCCAACGTCTATCAGGCGCTTGACAACAATCACGAGATCGTCCCGGTCCTGAACAAGGTCGACCTGCCCGCGGCCGAGCCCGAGAAGGTCAAGCAGCAGATCGAGGACGTCATCGGCATCGACGCCTCCGACGCGGTGATGATCTCGGCCAAGACCGGTCTCGGGGTGCCGGACGTGCTGGAGGCCATCGTCACCCGCCTGCCGCCGCCGAAGGGCGATCGCGATGCGACGCTGAAGGCGCTCTTGGTCGATAGCTGGTACGACGTCTATCTCGGCGTCGTCGTGCTGGTGCGCATCGTCGACGGCACCATGAAGAAGGGCCAGCGCGTGCGCATGATGGGCACCGGCGCGGCCTATGACGTCGAGCGTGTCGGCTTCTTCACGCCGAAGATGCAGCAGGTCGAGGAGCTCGGCCCCGGCGAGATCGGCTTCATCACCGCCGCGATCAAGGAAGTCGCCGACACCCGCGTCGGCGACACCATCACCGACGACAGGAAGCCGGTCGCCGAGATGCTGCCGGGCTTCAAGCCGGCGATCCCGGTCGTGTTCTGCGGCCTGTTCCCGGTCGACGCCGACGATTTCGAGACGCTGCGCGCCGCGATGGGCAAGCTGCGCCTCAACGACGCCAGCTTCTCCTTCGAGATGGAGACCTCCGCCGCGCTCGGCTTCGGCTTCCGCTGCGGCTTCCTCGGCCTCTTGCACCTCGAGATCATCCAGGAGCGGCTGTCGCGCGAGTTCGACCTCAACCTGATCGCGACCGCGCCGAGCGTCATCTACAAGATGAAGCTCACCGACGGCCAGGAGATCGAGATCCACAATCCCGTCGACATGCCCGACGTGGTCAAGATCGCCGAGATCGACGAGCCCTGGATCGAGGCCACGATCCTCACCCCCGACGAATATCTCGGCAGCGTCTTGAAGCTGTGCCAGGACCGCCGCGGCGCACAGAAGGAGCTCACCTACGTCGGCTCCCGCGCCATGGTGAAATACGACCTGCCGCTCAACGAGGTGGTGTTCGACTTCTACGACCGCCTGAAGTCGGTCTCCAAGGGCTACGCCTCGTTCGACTATCACCTCACCGACTACAAGCCGGCCGACCTCGTCAAGATGCAGATCCTGGTCAATGCCGAGCCGGTCGATGCGCTCTCGATGCTGGTCCATCGCACCCGCGCGGAAGGACGCGGCCGCGCCATGGTCGAGAAGATGAAGGAGCTGATCCCGCCGCACATGTTCCAGATCCCGATCCAGGCGGCGATCGGCGGCAAGGTGATCGCCCGCGAGACGGTGCGCGCGCTGCGCAAGGACGTCACCGCAAAATGCTACGGCGGCGACATCACGCGCAAGCGCAAGCTTCTGGAGAAGCAGAAGGAAGGCAAGAAGAAGATGCGGCAGTTCGGCAAGGTCGACATCCCGCAGGAAGCTTTTATTGCCGCGCTGAAGGTGGATAGCTGAGGCGAGGGCTCGGGACGGGCCGGCCCGGTCTCCGGGGACGGCAAACAGGCGCTCTCCCGGGCGGCAAACAAAAAATGCGAAAACAACCCCATGCACAGTAGCCGCCCCATTGGCGGCACTGTGCTTTTTTTCGATATTACGAAGTCGGTTTGCTCCGTCGGGCAAAACA
Organism: Bradyrhizobium agreste; assembly: GCF_016031625.1. Lineage (GTDB taxonomy): Bacteria > Pseudomonadota > Alphaproteobacteria > Rhizobiales > Xanthobacteraceae > Bradyrhizobium > Bradyrhizobium agreste. Next base: position 447,729 of record NZ_JACCHP010000007.1, read on the forward strand.
GGGGTAAGGTGGCAACATCGGAGAGGGTGCGTGATGCAGGCAGCCCGTCAGCACGCCCGCTCCCCTAAACGATCACACTTTCTTCGCCTCGACGTACCGCGCAAAATTGTCGAGGATCGCCTGCCAGCCGCTCCGCTGCTGCTCCTCCGAGTGCGTCGTTTCGGCGTCGAAGACGACGCGGACAACGACGCCCTTCGGGCCGGGTACGAACTCGACCTCGGCCTTGCGATCGCCGAACGCATATTCGATCCGCTTGTGTTCGACGATTTTGGTGTAGGTGCCGGCGAAGTCGAAGCCCATGCTGCCGTCCTTGGCTTCCATCCGAGACGAGAAGTCTCCGCCCTCCCGCAGGTCGACCGTTGCCCTGGTCGTATGCCAGTCGTCGGACGCGGCATTCCACTTCACGATGTCGGCTGGCGTCGTATAGGCCTGCCAGACCTGATCGATGGGGGCTGCGACACTGGTTTCGACGGTGATCCTCATGGGTATTGCTCCAGTTCGATTTTCGACGGTTCGAATTGACGAAATCACGTCACGTGTGCCGGGTCATCTCCGGCACGTCCGGGGCGTGTCCTCCCAAGGACGATCGAGGCCGACCCATGCCGACATGGTCCGGCCGTCAATGCGCTAAAAAAGTTAGAGCCAGCCGATAGCGTGCTACCGGGAAGATGGCAGGCATGGCGCTCGATCGCGAGGATGGTGCTTTACGGGTTCGCTTCACTCTACCCATTCCACGAGCTTTTTGATTTTGCGAAGTCGGTTTGACCCGTCGGGCAAAGCACTGGCAGAATGGCATCATCGCAACGGGCGTGAGGCTAGCGTCCACAGCACGCAACATCTCGACCGCCCGCCGATTAGCCTTCGATGTCGGGATCCGCGCGCCACATCGGTGACGGGTTTCCGTCGGCTTCCGGGGCCTGTGCGGGAATGCCGGCGAAACAATTCGCCGCGGTCGGCAAACTGCATTGGCAAAGATCGCGAACATCCTCGGACTTTTGAAAGGCGTAGCGCAAGTTGACGGTTTGACCAATCGACTAAATCCCGTCTCTCAGTTGCCCTCTGGATGCCAACTGAAGTGTTTCAGCGGGCGGCGCACATTGGCTCCTGGACGATCTGCGGTAAGTCAGGTCGGGTGCTGGCCGAAATGAGCCACTCTGAAAATCAAAACGGGCCACAAAAGAAAACGCTCCCTTACCGCTCTCGTCCTTCCATGGATCAGCCGAGGTCGGTCCTGCGAACGCGGTCAGCAATCCTTGGCCGCTAGTGCGTACCTCATTGCTTCCTCCTCCTTAGGCGCGCCACAGCAAACGCCCCGGAGGCTGAATCGTTCGTGAATGGGGAAATTAGGCCTATTGCTGTTTTCAAATTAGGCCACTGAGGTCGGAAACAGGCCAGCACCACAGGTCGAATAGGAACAATTGATGAACTCCGCCGTTCGTAGCGCGAGGAGATGTACCTGCAGAGAGGGAGGCCGTGATGCCACGCGGAGACAAACGCAGCTACACCGATAAGCAGAAGCGACAGGCCGAACACATCGAGGAAGGCTACGAAGCCCGAGGTGTACCCGACAAGGAAGCCGAACGGCGGGCCTGGGCGACCGTCAACAAAGAAACCCATGGCGGCAAGAAGAGCGGGTCCGGCAGAGGCACCGAAGAAGACACTTCGCCGTCACGCAAGGGCGGCAGGCTTGGCGGAAAAGCGTCAGCCGGCCGACCGGCCGATGAACGTTCCAGGTCAGCCAAGAAGGCTGCTCAAACTCGTAAACGCCGCGCGGCGTGAAGGAGGCACAATGTCGACATGCGAAACCTGCGGCAATGACTATGACAAGGCTTTTCAGGTGGTGATGAACGGCCAGGCGCACACGTTCGACAGCTTCGAGTGCGCAATTCATGCCTTGGCGCCAACGTGCAAGCATTGCGGAACGCGCATCGTGGGGCACGGTCTGGAAAAGAGCGGCACCTATTATTGCTGCGACCACTGCGCCCAGAAGGAAGGCGTGACCGACCTTCGCGACCGTGTGCAATAGATGACCGACGAGCCTGCGGTCTGCGCTGGCCATGCCTTGCCTGAGACGATCTCAGTACGAGATGCGCCATGGCGGCCGCAAATAATCGCCTTGTTACGGTGTTCGGTGGAACGGGGTTTCTCGGCCGCCGCGTTGTTCAACACCTGCTCCGGGCACCTGAGTTTTTGGTTCGGATTGCATCAAGACATCCCGAACGGGGCAGACTGCTTTTTGGTCACGACGACCCACGCCTCCAATCTGTGAATGTCGATCTACGCGACGAGGGTTCGATAGCCGCTGTTGTTGATGGTGCATACGGCGCCATCAACACGGTCAGCCTCTATGTCGAACACGGTCAGGAGACTTTTCATTCCGTGCATGTGGAATCAGCCCGGCGATTGGCGGCCCAGGCACATCGAGCTGGCGTCAAGCGGCTCATCCACGTTTCCGGTATCGGCTCCGACGCCACTTCGCCGTCCCTCTATATTCGCAAGCGTGGCGAAGGCGAACTCGCGGTCCGCGCAGTATTTTCTGAGGCTACGCTGATTCGCCCGGCGGTGATGTTCGGCCCGGATGACGCGTTTCTCACCATCATCCTCAAGCTGCTCCGCCGATATCCGATCTATCCGATGTTCGGCCGCGGATTGACGAGATTGCAGCCGGCCTATGTTGACGATGTGGCCGACGCGATCACAAGAGCGCTTCTGAGAACAGAAACAAACGCAATCACATATGAATGCGCTGGTCCTCGCATCTACACGTACGAACAGCTTCTCAGAACCGTCGCGCACGCAGCCGGCCGCAGTCCCGTGCTCATTCCAGTACCGTTTACTGCTTGGCATGTCGCAGGATGGATTTCGGAGCTGCTTCCAAGGCCACCCGTCACCCGGAATCAGGTGGAGTTGATGCAGATCGACAACATAGCGTCGGTGGGAATGCCAGGATTTTCCGAGCTTGGGATCCCGCCGCAATCAGTCGAACAAGTTCTACCAACAATGTTACGGGAAAGTATCGCGCGAACCAGCTCTTGAGCCTGGTGCCATTTGATGTGGCAGCCACAAGAAGACGACTACTTCGATGCCCCCCGCGTCAACGCAGGCTGACGGAGAAGCAGAAGTAAGGCAAGATGAGGATGCGGCAGTTCGGCAAGAGCCCTTACTGCCATATCTATTCCGCGTCTCGTGGCGCGATCCTGATCCCGTCGGCGATCCGGTCGCTCGGGTGCAGCACGACGCGGTCTCCGGCGGCAAGTCCTGACCAAATCTCGGCCATCCGGCCGTTGCGGTGACCGATCTGGACGAGGGTCATCTTGGCGCGGCCGTTCTCGTCGGTAAACACGGCCCATTGCTCCCCTGTCCGGAACAGGGCGCTCACCGGCACGGTCAACGCGTCCTCAGCACTCCAGGTGGAGACGTGAACGATGACGCGATAGTCGTGTCCGAGCGAGGCCCACGCCTCGGGCGGATCGGTGAAGTCGATGGTGACGCGGACGCGCTGCTCCTCGATGCCGAGCGCAGAGACCTTCAGGAAGCCGGCCGGGTCCACGCGGACCACCCTGCCCTTGATCGGCTGCCCGCCCCAATTGTCGATGCGGGCCGGCGCACCGACCTTGATCTGGACGGCGTCAGTCGAAAGCAGATCGGCGACGACCTCGAGGTCGAGCGGGTTGCCGATATCGACCAGCGGCGTTCCGGGCAAGACCGTCGTCTCGCTGTCCTGGATGATCTTCAGCACCCGTCCGCTTGCAGGTGCCAGCACGCGGATGCAGCACATCGGCTCCGCGGACGGCGCGGCGTTGGCCGGATCCATCAAACGCGCTGCAAGACTCGTGCGCACGGCGCGACGCATCTCGACCTGGGCCTTGGCGCTCGCCAACGCGGCCTCGTTGCTGGCGACCTCGAATTTCGCCTTGTCGAAAGCCTGGGCGGAAACGGACTGGGTGCGCAGCAAGGTCTGCGCCCGCTGGAATTCGGTCCTGAAAAATTCGAGCGCGGCTTCGATCCGCTGCACCTCCGCCTCCTGCTGCTGAATGGCAGCATCGGCAGCCAGGACCTCGGCCTGGAGCTGGTCGCGCGAGCGCGCGTCGATGAAGCCCGGCAGCGTCGGCTGCATCAACGCGACGACGGTCTGGTTGGCGATCACCTCGTCGCCGACATGGAGCGAAGGTCCGTGCTCGCCGAGCGGATGCGAGATCCTGAGGACCTTGCCTGCGATCGGCGCCGAGACGGTGTAGACGTGGCGGACGCGGGTCTTGCCGTCGTCGTCAGCCGTGACCTCGATCGGTCCCTTCGCCACCGTCGCGAGATCGACCAGGACCGGCCGCGGCCAGGCGAACCAGGCCAGCCCTCCTGCAATCGCGACCAGAAGCGCGGCGCCGATGATACGTTTGGTCCAGTTGGCGGGCATGGCTAGTCTCGCGTCTTGAGGACCGCGACGAGGTCCAGTTTGTCGATGCGTTCTCGAATGACAGCGGCGGAAGCAATGGCAGCCAGCACCACGACGGAGGTGGCGACAACGTATGTCGAATGCTCGACGACGAGGCGGACGCGCATCAATTCGCCGGCGAGGTTGGTCTTCATCACCCATGCCAGCCCATAGCCCATCAGCCAGCCGGGCGGCTGGGCGATGGCGGTGAGGATGGCGAGCTCCAGGAGCAGGATGCGCAGCACCTCGCCCCGCGTGAAGCCGAGCACGCGCAGGCTCGCCAGCTCGCGCGCCCGTTCGGACAGCGAGATGCGGGCGTTATTGTAGACGACGCCGAACGCGATCACGGCCGCAAGCCCGGTGTAGATGCTGGCCATCGTGGTGACGAGCAGCGCGACGGTCTTGCGGAAGTTCGCCAGCGACACACGCTGCAGCGCCACGCCGCCGACGGTCGGCATCGACTTCACCGCGGCGTAGAAGTCCTCCGCCCTGTTGCCGTCGAGGCTGAGGTTGACGCTGTTGACGACCGGCGCCTCGCGCATCAGCTTGCGCAGCGCCTCGATATCCATCATGCCGCGGATGCCGAAATAGTCCTCGACGGTGGCCACGACCGGCATCGTCACGGTGCGGCGGGCGCCTTCCAGGAGATCGAGCTCGACGGTTTCGCCAGGCGAGACTCCGAGGATGTGGGCTAACATGCCGGAGATCGCGAGGCCGGTTTCGGGAAGCACGACAGGCCGCAGGTCGATGTCGATGATGCGCCTGAGATCGGCGCCAGCGGGCCGCCCGCTGATCGTGATCCGCCGCTCGATGCTGCCATGGCGGATGCGGACGGGCACCTCGCGGAACGGCTCGGCGGCGAGCACGCCCGGGAGCCGGTTCACCTGCTCCACCACGTTCGCAATCCGCTTCTCGGCGAAACCGATTGAAGCGTCCTGGCGGTCGGCGAGGAAGTAGGTGACGTCGATCAGGTGCTCCATCGAATCGCGCGTGAACAGCGAGACGACCAGGATCGCGGTGGCCAGCGCCATGCCGAGCGTCGTGAACGCGGCGCGGACCGGATGCCGGGCGATGTTGCGGATCATCATCAGCGTCGGTTGCGACACGATCCGGTCGAGCTGGATACGCGCAGGAAGCAGCCGGCGATAGACCGGCGGAGCCGGCGGCTGCATGGCGACGGCCGGCGGCAGCTTCACCACCTCGCGCAGCGCCCGGAATGCGCCGATCGCCGCAGCCGCGGCGCTGAGCGCGCCCGCGGTGAGGTAGAGATCAGGTGCCTTCGCGAACACCAGGAACGGAAAGTGGAAGAAGTCGCCGAACAGCGCGGTGACGCGCAGCCCGAGCCAAGTGCCCGCGACGCCGCCGAGCACGATGCCGATCACGACGATGAAGGCGACGAACTTGAAATAGTGCAGCACGATGCTGCCGTCCGAATATCCCAACGCCTTCAGCAGGCCGATCTGCTCGCGCTCCAGCGCGACAAGCCGGGTCAGGGTGAGGTTGACCAGGAACGCGGCCACCAGCAGGAAGATCGGCGGCAGCGTGCGGCTCATGTTGTTGAGCATGTCGAGCTCGTGATCGAGCCAGGCATGCGAGGTCTGGTCCTTGCGCCCATGAGCCGCCTGCCCGCCATAGGCATCGAGCAAGGCATCGAGCCGCAGCACCACCTCGCGCTCGGAGGCTCCCGGTTGCAGCTTGACCGCGACGGCCGAGAAGGCGCCGTCGAGATCGTAGACGCCGGCAAGCGCCTTCTCCGACATCCAGACGATGGCGTAGCGGCGGTCATCCGGCATCAGGTCGCCCGGGCCGACGGTGTAGACGAACTCGGGCGACAGCGCGGTGCCGACGATGACGAGCTCGCGCTTCCTGCCGTTGAGGATGGCGGAGAACCGCGCGCCTTCCGAGAAGCCGTGGGCGCGGGCGAACGGCTCGTTGACGACGACCTCTTCGGAACGTCCGGGCTCCGGGAGCCTCCCGGATCGGATGTAGAGCCGATTGAGATGCTGCTCGCCGTTGTCGGGCAGCGAAACGAACTGCGCGCTGGCGGGCGCGGAGAAGCCTGGAATGTCCAGCAGCGCCAGCTTGGCGATGCGGGTGTCGACAGCGGCGACGCCAGGGATCTCGCCGATCCTGTCGGCGAGCGCCTTCGGCGCGCGCTTCACCTGCGCGAACACGTCGGCAAAGCCATAGCGTTCGTAGTAGGCGGTCCGGGTCTCCTCCAGCGACCGATGAGAACCCGCCGCGAGCACCAGCGTCGCAACGCCGCCGCCGACGACCAGCGCGACGGCGAGCACCTGCGCCCACAGCCGCCTGACGTCGCGAAACAGCTTGATGTCGAGCACTTTCATGTCGTCACCAGGTGAGCTCGGCGGCCTCCCGCCGGGCCTCGTTGGTCTGGATGCGGGAGATGCGGCCGTCGGCGAAGAACAGCACCCGGTCGGCGACCTCCTGGATGCTGGCGTTGTGGGTGATGATGACCGTGGTGGTCCCGAGCTGCCGGTTGACGCCGAGCAGCACCTCGATGACGCGGATGCCGGTCTTCGAATCCAAGGCCCCGGTCGGCTCGTCGCAGAGCAGCACCGCCGGACGCTTCGCGATCGCGCGCGCGATGGCGACGCGCTGCTGCTCGCCACCGGAGAGCTGGGCGGGAAAGTGATGCATCCGCTCTTCCAGCCCGACCAGCGCGAGGGCGTCGGCGGGCCGCATCGGGTTTCTGGCGACCTCGGTGACCAGCGCGACGTTTTCGTAGGCCGTGAGGCTCGGTACCAGATTGTAGAACTGGAAGACGAAGCCGACATGGTCGCGGCGATACTTCGTCAGCTCGCGGTCCTCGAGATCGGTCAGATCCAGATCGCGGAAGAACAGCCGGCCGCTGGTCGGCCGGTCGAGACCGCCCATGATGTTGAGCAACGTCGTCTTGCCGCTGCCGGAGGGGCCGAGCAGAACGACCACTTCCTTCTCGGCGATGCCGAGGTCGACCTCGTTGAGCGCATGCACCATCACCTCGCCGGAGACGTAGGTCTTGGTCAATGCCTTCGCGGTGAAGACGGGCACGCTCATCGACGTCCTTTCAAGCCAGTGCCGTTTGCCGGCATCTCCTCGCGCGAAGGTCAGCCGTGACGGTAGCCGCCGGAAGAGCCCTGGCCGGGTCGCCGGTTGAGATGGGGAAGGAACGCCGGCACCTGCGCGGCATACCGCGCATAGGCCTCGCCGAACTCGATCCGGGCCTCACGCTCCTCGTCCCGGGCGAGCTTCACGTACATGACGGTCAGCACCGGAAACATCGCCAGCGTCAGAATTGTCGGCCATTGCAGCAGGAAGCCGAACATCACCAGCACGAAGCCGACATATTGCGGATGTCGGACGTAGCTGTAGGGGCCGGTGGTGGCGAGGCTCCGGGTCTGCTGCGCCTCGTACAGCACCCTCCAGGCGACCGCGATCAGGATGAAGCCGGCGGTGATGAAGATGTAGCTGAGAACGTGGAAGGGGCCGGCATGCGGATTGGTCTTCCAGCCGAACATCATCTCGAGCAGGTGGCCGGCGTCGTGGGAGAACCAATCGACGTTCGGGTAGCGCGATTGCAGCCAGCCCGAAAGGAAATAGATGGTGAGCGGAAAACCGTACATCTCCACGAACAGCGCCACCAGGAATGCGCTGAAGGCGCCGAAGGAGCGCCAGTCACGCGAGGTCTGCGGCTTGAAGAAGCTGTAGGCGAACAGAATGAAGACCGCCGAGTTGACGATGACGAGGCTCCAGAGACCATACGCCGGCGCGGCGTCGTGCATCACACGCTCCTTTGGTCGTTCGGCTGGCCATTACCGTGATGGTGGCCGTGTCCGCCATGCATGAAGATGTGCATGAGCGGACAGGCGATAAGGGGCAGCCAGATCAGAAGCCCGAGCACGTGGGCCTGGTGCTCGGTGAAGAGCAGCGCGCCGGCGACGATCAGGAATCCCAGCAGGACCAGGCCAGCCTTGGCCCTGGTGGACATGCCCGCTTGCGGGCGCTCTCGAAAACCGGAATGGTCTTGCACCGTCATGGCACGCTCCTGCGGCTATCAGGAGCCTAGCGGCGGGGCGGTCATCAGAGTTGATTCACATCAAGGTCCGGAGCCGTCGTCGCTTGCCCCGCATGGGCATAGTACGGACTTCGACGCACCCTGACATTTCTCAAGGCGGCACCTTCGGCCGCCTCTTATGATGCAGCCTTCACAATTCTGGAGGATGGACATGATCACGAAGACAGTCTTGGCCGCAGTTGGCGTCGTTTGCCTGCTGGCGGCGCCGGCGATGGCGCAGACCACGGACAAGGAAAAGAACGGCCACCATTACAGCGGCGGACCCAAGACGGAAGTGCCGCACCACATGGGCAAGAAAGAAACGACCGGAAGCTCGGCGAACGCGGCATCGGGCGGCCACCATTACACCGGGGGACCCAACACGTCGACGCCGCACCACATGGGCGACAAGACCAAGTGAATCCATCCGGCGCCGGCCTGGGATCGTGGCGCTTCTCAGGCCGGCTGCTACGCTCGCCGTATAGCTGCACATTTCTCCGGATCGCGCTCCAGTCGCGGTATCTGGACGCTAGATCGGACCGCTCGTCTCGGCTTTGCCCGGGACCCAAACGCGACATTGGCGTTGGCCGTCATTTTCCCTAGGATGAGCCCCGCACGATCATTCACGTGCACTTTTTAATTATCAATCATTCGATCCAACGGAGTTATTTCATGGTCCGTTCAAGCATCACACGTCGCAGACTCCTTGGCAGCCTTGGCGCTGCAGCCGGCTCGGCCTCCGCATTCGCATCGGGCGTATTCACCAGTCCGGCCCATGCCCAATCGAGCCAGAAAACCTATGTGCTCGTTCCCGGCGCGTATTACGGCGCCTGGTCGTGGCAGCGCGTCACGGAACGCCTGCAAAAGCTGGGGCATCGCGTCTATCCGCTGACGTTGACCGGGTTGGCGGAGCGCTCGCACCTGCTGAACAAGGACATCAGCCTCGACACCCACATTGCCGACATAGTCAATCTCGTCGAATGGGAGGACCTGACGGACATCTGCCTCGTTGCCCATTCCTATGGGGGCTGTCCGGCATCGGGCGCGCTTGAGCGCATCGGAAGCCGGGTCTCGTCGATCGTCTGGGTCGATGCCATCAAGCCCGCGGACGGCCAGTCGTTTCGAGACCTTGTCCCCTTCCCGATCGAAGAGGGTGCGATCAGCCGTCCGGCGCCCAAGGCGGTCCCTCCGAACGCGTTCAACGATCCCAAGGACGTGGCCTGGGTGCTGTCGAAGGTCACTCCGCATCCCGTCGGCACATTCCTGCAGCCGGTCAAGCTCTCTGGCGCGCGCGAAAAGGTCGCCAAGAAAACCTACATCCGCCTGCCGAAATTCCAGCTCGCCGCCATGGACAAGGCCGCGGCGGAGTGCAAGGCGGACAACTCCTGGACCGTCCTCGAAAACACCACGTCCGGCCACTCGGTCATGATCGTCGAGCCGGATTGGTTGACCGAGGTGTTGACCAAGGCGGCGTGAGATCAGGCAGGTCAGGCGCGATGGGCGGAGCCGTTGCGAAGCCCATCGTCCTGCTGCGCGGCGGCAATCGTGTCGCTATCCCTGCCGGCGCCGATCCCAGTCCGGACGGTGACCTCCAGGCCGCGTTCGCATTTGCGCCTATGGTCAGACATGCCGCTCACCAGCCCCATCATGCCTTATGATCCGACCTGGCCGCAGCAATACGCGGCGGAAGAGGAGCGGCTGAAGCCTGTTTTCAGCTCGGCGTTGATCGGCATGCATCACGTCGGGAGCACCGCTGTGCCCGAACTGGCGGCGAAGGCTGAGATTGACGTGCTTGCCGTGGTCCGGTCGGACAGCGGGCTGGAGGATTGGAGCCGTCTACTTGCGACTCTCGGCTATCGCCGTGGCGGCGACCTTTCTACAGGCCATCATTTCTTCAAGCGGGACGTCGACGGCACCCGGACTCACAAGCTTCACGTGTGTCTCGATGGTCATCCACAGATCGCACGGATGCTGAAATTTCGGGATCATCTGCGTCGGCATCCGGGAGACCGGTTGAGATATCAGAATCTGAAACTGGGGCTCGAGCGCGAGAATGGCTCGGGCATTCAACAGTACCTGGTCGCCAAGGATCCGTTCATCCAGGACATCCTCGCCAAACTTGCTTGATTGCTCAGTCTTCCAGCTGCGGGAACGAATTGCGTCATGACGATCATTTCCCTTGAACGGACCGTCGACGCTCTTCCCGCAGATTTCCCGCGCTGGAGGCCGACGCCAAGGCAGATGGACACGCGCACATGACCCGTCTGGATGCGGAGTTCGCAACTGATCGAGCCATGTTTCACGCCATATTCACCTGCCACCTCGATGGCAGATTGGCAGGCATCGGCGCGATCACCGACGAGCCTGCACCGGCGCCGGTACCCATGTGGCGGATGCGGCGGTTTCACGTGCACCGGGACTACAGGAGACGCAACGTCGCCAAGGCCATCGCGAACGCCTTGCTGCAAGAAGCTGCGGGCAAGGTCGCAACTGTCACCGTCCACGCAGGAAATGCCGGCGCTGTGCGGTTCTGGGAAGCTATGGGATTCACCGGCGTGGACGGCCAAGCCTGGTCTCACCAAGCACATCTGCCTAAACTTGGGCCTGCCGCCAGCTCGTGAGCAACTCTGCCAAGCCTTGCCTCGATGGCCGGACTTTCTGACCGCGATCGGATTGGTGTAGCATTGCCTCTGTGATCAGATCGTTCTGAGGTCGCGAGAGGCTAAATGAGGCGACGGGCGTTTCTCGGCTTCTTGGCGATTACGGCGATATCGGCGCGCGAAGCATTGGCGCAAAAACGCGTTCCGGTCGTGGGATTCGTCGGATTTGCCACGCCGGACATCGACAATGCGACGCTCGTTCCGTTCCGGAAGGCGCTGGCCGAGCTGGGTTACGTGGAGGGCCGCACCATCGTCATCGAGGCCCACTCGACGGCCGGCGATGTGTCGCGGGGCCTTGCATTGATCGACGACCTCGTGGCCAGACAAGTGGACGTCCTGCTTTCGCCCGGCCCGGCCGCAGCACGCGCGATGGTCAGGAAAACCAATATTCCCGTCGTCGCCGTGGCGCTGCCTGCGGTGCAAAGCGACCCTGAATTGTTTCAGAGTCTCGCGCGGCCGGGCGGCAGTCTCACCGGCTTCGCCGCGTTCGGCGAGGAGATGTCGGCCAAGCGCATCGAGATGATCCGCGAGATCCTGCCCGCGCTGAAGCGGATCGGCGTCTTGAACAATGCGACGGACCCGACCTTCAGCGCCTGGGGCGCGCAAACCATCGAGGAAGCACGACGCGCCGGGCTGGAACCGGTGCGCCTCGGACTGACGAGCGCATCGCCGGCAGCGGTTGCCGAGCAATTCAACGTGCTCGCGAACGCGGGCGGCAACGCCGTGATCGTCATTCGCGATTACATGACTGCCGCGATGCAGGACGAAATTTGCCGCATCGGCCTCGACATGAAGATCGCGGTCATAGGCCAGCAGCGGGAGTTCGCGCATGCCGGCGCTCTGATCAGCTATGGCGCCGACATCGGCGACCTGTTCCGCCGCGCTGCGGGCTACATCGATCTGATCCTGAAGGGACAAAAGCCGGCAAATATGCCAATCCAGCTGCCAACCAAATTCGAGCTGGCCGTCAATCTCAAGACCGCGCGTGCGCTCGGCGTGACGATACCGCCCACCATTCTCGTGCTGACGGACGAGGTGATCGAGTGACGGATCGTTGACCAGATCGTGGGTTGCCGCGCTGTCAGGCAGGCTCAGCATCAGTCACTTGCGACGCACGATCATCATGGAGCGCGTGCTGATAGACCGGTCCTAGGGCTGGTCGACGCATTGGCAATGGCTGCGCAGGATTGCGCTCGTCTCATTCTTTCTGCCGTCGCGCCTCAGGCTTCGCCAACAGGTCATAAATCCGATCTCGAACCATGCAAAAGGCCTTGGGTCTATTCCACGCCTCGCTGCGCGACGCTGGCCCAGTCGCCGATCCGATCACTCCCAAGCAGCTCGCAGGCGGGGGCGAGCTCTTGCGATACCCACGAGTGCGGGTATCTCGTCGTGCTTGCCAGTTCTGATTTGTAAGCATGAAGCTTGACGGTTCCGCTTTGCTCCACCCCATACAAGCTGGATTGCGCCAGTTGTGTTCGAAGCGCGATTTGAGGCCGCAACGAAAGTCGAGTCGCGTCCCGAAAAGTGGAAATTAGTTTTGCGACATAATCGTAATGACTCCGACGCAAAAAAAGAAAATAGGGTGCAATCAACAAGAATAATGGGAGGAGTGAGATGGATACTGCGGGTCGCCTGCGCGCGATGGCATTATTGTGCCGTCAGACAGCCGCGCGTCATCCGGATCGAGGTTGGAAACTGCTCGCGGAAGCTGAATATTGGGAGCATTTGGCCAACGATGCGCCGCTCGATCATTTCGAACATTGCTCGGTTGGCTCACCACCCGATCGCGAGCCTGGTATCACGAAACCAACCGCGGCCCTCGCGGGGTGAGTGCGAAACAAAATAGTTTGTTAGCTTCCGTATGCGTAACTTGAAGAGTGCCGCCCACCGCCGATGCGGCACATTGGAATGGGAATGCCGGCCCCGGCTGTTACCCCATCCTGCGGCTGGGGCCGTTTTGAAACTTGAGAATGGCAATTGCCAATCGCCGCGGTTTGAGCCCCACCAGATGCCGATCACTTCAGCGGATTGAAACAGAGCGGTCGTGACTTGCCTTGCATCGGCATGCGCCGTACGCCTGCCTGCATCATCGGCATGGCGCCCACGAGTAACGCGAGCAATTCGTCACCGGTTGCGCTGCGAGGGCGCCGGTCACGCCACCAGCGCCGCGTCCTCGTTCCCGTCGATGCCGCGCTGTGCGGCCAATAGGCCGATGATCTCCGCATTCGGACGGGCCTTGCTGAACAGGAAACCCTGGCCCTCATGGCAGCCTTCGGCGCGGAGGCAGCTGAGCTCGGCTTCGGTCTCGACGCCTTCGGCGGTGATGGTGACGCCAAGGCCCTTGCCGAGGCTGACGATGGAGCGGATGATCGCCTGCGCCTCGCGGTTGGCGGCGAGATCGCGCACGAAGGACTGGTCGATCTTGATCTTGTCGAACGGGAAGCTGCGCAGATAGCTGAGGCTGGAATAGCCGGTGCCGAAATCGTCCATGGAGATGCGCACGCCGAGCGCGCGCAGCGCATGCAGCGTCGCCAGCACCTGCGCGCTCTTCTCCAGGAGCAGCGTCTCGGTGATCTCGAGCTCGAGCCGGCGCGGCGCCAAGCCGGAATGTTTCAGCGCCTCAGTGACCATCGAGAGCAGATTGCCGCTGCGGAACTGCAGCGGCGACAGGTTGACGGCGACGCGGACGTCGTCCGGCCAGGCCGCGGCGTCGAGGCAGGCCCGGCGCAGCATCAGCCCGCCGAGCGGATTGATCAGGCCGGTGTCTTCGGCGACCGGAATGAACTCGGCCGGCGACACCATGCCGCGCTCGGCATGCGGCCAGCGCACCAGCGCCTCGAAGCCGGTGATGCGGCCGCTCGAGAGGTCGATCAGCGGCTGGTAGTACGGCCGCAGCACGTCGTTCTGGATCGCGTCGCGCAGCTCGACCTCGATCTTGCGGCGGCTCTGCGCCTTCGCATCGAGTGCGGCCTCGAAGAAGGCGAAGCTGCCGCGCGCGTCCAGCTTGGCGCGCGACAGCGCCATGTCGGCGCTCTTGAGCAGCTTTTCGGAATCCTCGCCGTCGCCCGGCGCCATCGCGATGCCGATCGAGGCGCCGATCACCACGGAATGGCCGTCGAGCAGATAGGGATCGGCGATGGCCTCCAGGAGGCGCTTGGCCAGCAGCACCGCGTCCTCGGGGCGCGCCAGCCCGCTCTGCAGAATCGCGAACTCGTCGGAATTGAGCCGCGCCAGCGCGTCGTCTTCCCGCAAGGTGGAGCGCAGCCGTTTGGCGACGCCGCGCAGCAGCTTGTCGCCGACCGCGTGCCCCAGCGTGTCGTTGACCGCCTTGAAATTGTCGAGCCCCAGCATCAGCACCGCGACCTTCTCGGCGCCGCGGCGCGTGTGCAGCAGCTTCTCGTCCATCTGCTGCCGCAGCAGGCTGCGATTGGGCAGGCCGGTCAGCCCGTCATGCTGGGCCATGAAGGCGAGCCGCGCCTCTGCGCGCTTGCGCTCTGTGATGTCCATCAGCGCGAGCAGCACCGCGGGCCGCTCGGCATAAGTCAATTCGCGGGAATAGATCGCAAGGTCGATCAGCGCGCCGTCGGCCTTGACGTGCTTCCAGGTGCGGCCGGCCTGATCCTCGCCGGAGCGGCCCGTGGTCCAGGGCGGCTCGCTGTCGAAGGCCTGCAAGGAGCGGATCTGCAAGCGCTCGAACTCGGCCCGGCTGTAGCCATAATGCGCGACCGCGGCATCGTTGACGCCGAGGATGCGCTCGTCGTCCAGCGCGCAGACGATCATGGGCACGGGATTGCCGTCGAACAGCAGGCGGAACGAGGCCTCGCGCTGCTTGAGCTCGGTGATGTCGACGCGCAGGCCGACGACGCCGCCGTCATCGGTCAAGCGCTCGTCGATCAGAATGACGCGGCCGTCCGACAGCTTCTGCTCGTGGCGCGCGCCGGGCTTGTAGAGCTTTCGCAGGCGCTCGGCGATCCAGGCTTCTTCATTGCCGATGGCGTCGGGATAGTCGCCGCGAGCGACGCCGATGCGCAACGTATCCTCGAGGCGCGCGCCTTCCTCGAACAGATCGGCGGTCTTGCTGTAGATCTCGGCGTATTTCTTGTTCCAGAGGACGTAGCGGCCTTCGGCATCGAGAAACACGATGCCCTGCGGCAGGATATCGATCGCCTGGCGCAGGCGCTCGTGCGACTTGCGCGCCTCCGCGATCGCAGCTTCCGCCTCGGCGCGGCTGCGCAGGACTTCGTCGCGTTCGGACAGCGCGCGCGAGGCGCGCGCGAAACGCGGCTTGCGCGCCTTCCGGCCGGCACGGGCCAGCACGCTGCGCTTTCGCTTTCTTGGCTTTCGAGACCCCAAAATCAACTTTACCCGTCCCAGTCGCGCCCAGCGGCCGCAAGCCGTTGGGTCGGAAAGTCTTGGGGCAAGTGTCTGAAAAAAAAGTAATCCTGCCCGGCCGCGGTCCGGGCGCGGGGCGCTTGCTGCCTGTTTGCGCGGCGTGGCGAGCGGCGGCAGGCGCCATCAGACTGAGTGATGCGCCGCAATCAAGGAGCGATCTGGCGCAAAAATGCGCGCGCGCCTGAATCGGTTCCGAAATCGCGCGCGATTGCATGCGAGCCGCAGAACTTTCTCGCACCGCGCACGAATTTTGGTCAATGCAGGATAGGGTTATTGCACCGTTAAGAAACGGCGGGTCAAGGCAATTCGGACGCGCGGCGGTGCGCCGGTGGCGGGCTCGTCGCCTCGTCCTTAACCCTGGTGCAGCATTGGGTTATAAGAGCGTCAGCATGAGTCGCCGCGGCATCACCCTCCTCCTGCTCTCGTTGGTCTGCCTGGGCGCCGGTGGCGCGCTGGCCCAGGACAAGGGCAGCATCAACCCGAAGCCGCTGCCGCCGCTCGCCAATCCCAACGACCCCGATCTCGCCGCGAAGGAACTGTTCGCGCGAAAGCTGCTGCCGTCGAAGGGGCCGGCCCATGTCATCGGCTCCTACACCAAGGGCTGCATCGGCGGCGCGGAGCAGATGCCGGTGAACGGCGATCATTGGCAGGTGATGCGGCTGTCGCGCAATCGCAGCTACGGTCATCCCGACATGATCGCGCTGATCAAGCGGCTCGCCGCGAAAGCGCACAAAGACGCAGGCTGGCCCGGCATCCTGGTCGGCGACATCGCCCAGCCGCGCGGCGGGCCGGCGCTGTCAGGCCATGCCAGCCACCAGATCGGTCTCGACGCCGACATCTGGCTGACGCCGATGCCGGACCGCCGGCTCTCGCGCGAGGAGCGCGAGGAGATGTCGGCGGTGATGATGGTGCGCCAGGACCGGCTCGACATCGACCCCAAGGTGTTCACACACGGCCACGTGCTGGTGCTGCGCGATGCGGCGCGGGAGCCCGCCGTGCAGCGCATCTTCGTCAACGCCGCGATCAAAAAGGCGCTGTGCCGCGAGGCCAAGGGCGATCGCGCATGGCTGTCGAAGATCCGGCCCTGGTGGGGCCACGACTACCACTTCCACATTCGCATGCGCTGCCCGGCGGGGGCCGGCGAATGCGAGGGCCAGCCGTCACAGGCCGAGGACGAAGGCTGCAAGCCCGCCGATCTCGCCTACTGGTTCTCCGACGCGGTGCTGCACCCCAAGCCGCCGTCGGAGCCGCCCAAGCCGAAGCCGCCGATGACGCTCGCGCAGATGCCGGCTGCCTGCAAGGCGGTGCTGCATGCAGGCGACGCGAAGCCGTAAGGGTGTCGTTCATCGCTGTCGTCCCGGGGCGCGAAGCGAGCCCGGGACCCATAACCACAGGGAGTGGTTGTGGCGCGAAGTGGTCACTCCGAGTCCTCGCCCAACGTAATCCTGTGGTTATGGATCCCGGGCTCGCGCTACGCGCGCCCCGGGATGACGCGTTTGACCTGAGGCTCCGGCCTGCTATCTTCGCAACTGCGATATCCCCGCCGGCCGTAAGCCGTCGCAAGGGACCGTGGAACAGCGCTTCCGCCCGTCGCATCTGACCCAGCCAACGCCAGATCTGCGCGTGCACCTTGCGCGCGCGAGCTCGCACGGAGCGCATCCCATGTTTCGTCTGTCAGGAGTTTTCACCGCCTTCGTCATTCTTGCAGGCACGGCCCTCGCGCCGGCCGCGGCCGAGGACAAGACCCTTACCGTGTTCGCCGCCGCCTCGATGAAGAACGCGCTCGACGAGATCGACGCCGCCTTCACCGCCAGGACCGGCGTCAAGTTCAGCGTCAGCTACGCCGCAAGCTCGGTGCTGGCCAAGCAGATCGAGCAGGGTGCGCCGGCCGACGTGTTCGTCTCGGCCGACACCAACTGGATGGACTACGCGATCTCCAGGAAGACCATCAACGAGCCCTCCAGGGTCAACCTGCTCGGCAACAGCATCGTGCTGATCGCGCCGAAGGATTCCAGGATCGACAACGTCACGATCGCGCCAGGTTTCGATCTCGCCAAGCTCGCCGGCGACGGCAGGATCGCGACCGGCGACGTCAAGTCGGTGCCTGCAGGCAAATATGCCAAGGCGGCGCTGGAGAAGCTTGGCGCCTGGCAGGCTGCCGAGCCGAAATTCGCCATGGCCGAGAGCGTGCGCGCGGCGCTGACGCTGGTCGCCCGCGGCGAGGCCGCGCTCGGCATCGTCTATTCCACCGACGCCAAGGTCGAGCCGGGCGTCAAGATCGTCGGCACCTTCCCGGCGGAATCGCATCCTGCGATCATCTATCCGGTCGCGGCGACCACCACCGCCAAACCGGAGGCGAACGACTATCTCGCCTTCCTGCGCTCGGCGGCGGCCAAGACCATCCTGGAAAAATACGGCTTCAAGTTCCTGATCAGCCCCACGACCTGAGTCTTGCGACCTGATTCTTGCACCCTGATTTTGCGATCTGATTGCGACCTGAAATGACGACTTGATGTTCGAGATCTCTCCCGCCGAATGGACGGCGATCCTGCTTTCGCTCAGGGTCGCCGTCATCGCCACGCTGGTCGCGACGCCGTTCGGCATTGCGCTGGCATGGCTGCTCGCGCGGCGTGATTTCTGGGGCAAGTCGGTGCTCGACGCCGTGGTGCACCTGCCCCTGGTGCTGCCGCCCGTGGTCACCGGCTATCTCCTGCTGCTCAGCTTCGGCCGCCGCGGTCTCGTCGGCGGCTTTCTCGCGGATTATCTCGGCATCGTCTTCGCGTTCCGCTGGACCGGTGCTGCGCTCGCCTGTGGCGTGATGGCGTTTCCGCTTTTGGTGCGGCCGATGCGGCTCTCGATCGAGGCGATCGACCGCCGGCTCGAGCAGGCCGCGGAGACGCTCGGCGCAGCGCCGTGGAAAGTGTTCTTCACGGTGACGCTGCCCTTGGCGCTGCCAGGCGTGCTCGCCGGCATGGTGCTGGGCTTTGCCAAGGCGATCGGCGAGTTCGGCGCCACCATTACCTTCGTCTCCAACATTCCAGGCGAGACCCAGACGATTTCGTCGGCGATCTATTCCCTGATCCAGACGCCCGACGGCGACGCCGCCGCGGGCCGGCTCGTGATCGTCTCGATCGCGCTCGCGATCGGCGCGCTGATCGCGGCCGAATGGTTCGCCCGCCGTGCCACGCAGCGCCTGCACGGGAATTGACCATGCTGCGCGTCGACGTCGAAAAACAGCTCGGCGACTTCTCGCTGTCCGCATCCTTCAGCAGCGAGGGGCGCGTCATCGGCCTGTTCGGCGCCTCGGGCGCCGGCAAGAGCTCGCTGGTCAACATGATCGCCGGCCTGCTGCGGCCCGATCGCGGCACCATCGCGATCGATGGCGAGACCGTCGACGACACTGCCGCCGGCATTCACGTCCCCACTTACCGCCGCCGCATCGGCTATGTGTTCCAGGATGCGCGGCTGTTTCCGCATCTGAGCGTGGCGCAGAATCTCGACTACGGGCGGCGCATGAACGGACTTGCGCCCGATCCGGCACAGCACAAGCGCATCATCGACCTGCTCGACATCGGCGCGCTGCAGGATCGCCGTCCCGGCAAGCTGTCCGGCGGCGAGCGCCAGCGCGTCGCGCTCGGCCGCGCGCTGCTGTCGAAGCCGCGCCTGCTGCTGCTCGACGAGCCGCTCGGCGCGCTCGACGAGGGCCGCAAGCTCGAGATCCTGCCCTACCTGGTGCGGCTGCGCGACGAGGCCAATGTGCCGATGGTCTATGTCAGCCACGACGTCGCCGAGCTGCGCCAGCTCGCGACACAGATCGTGATGCTGAAGCAGGGACGGGTGACGAGTCTCGGCGGGGTGAAGGTGCTGACGTAGCGGACCGTTTCGCGGCGTCGATAGGGCGGAGCGGATTTCGTGCCCCGGACGCGACGCAGCACGAAGTGATGCGGCGCAGAGCCGGGGCCCACATCCATCATGGGTCCCGGCTCTGCGCCGCAACGCTTGCGCGTTGCAGCGCGTCCGGGACACGAGAGCCTCCCTACACCCCCGCCACCGAGGACCACAGCTCCGCGAGCTTCTTTCGCACCGTCTGGGTGCGTGTCAGCGGCGGCGGTGTCTCGTCCTCCTCCGGCAGGCGCAGGCCGACGATGTTGACGCGGCCACCGGAGATGCTGCGGGCGACCAGCACGATCTCGTCCAGCGCGAGCTCGGCGCCCTCTTTCGGCGCGCGGTCGAGATGGACGTCGAAATAATCGGCGAGCGTGAGCTTGCTCTCGTCCTCGCTCACCTTGACGCCATAGATCCCGGCGAGCTCGGCGAGCGTGTGCTCAGCCGATACCATGAAGTCGCCGAGCAGATGCGGATCGGGCGCGGTGCTCGGCTGCATGTCCACGAAGAAGCGGTCGAGCGACTCGGCTTTTTCCGGCGGGGCCAGCAGATAGATGTAATCGCCCGGCGCGATCGGATCGGCTTCCGTCGGCGTCAGGATGTTCTCGTTGCGGATGACGAGCGTCGGCTTGGACCAGGACGGGATCAGGCCGCGGCGGAAATACAGGCTCTTGGGCCGCACCGGATAGCCGACCAGCTGTTGCTCGAGCTGGCCGGGCAGATCGAGCTCGACGCGGCGGGGGCCGCGCTCGGTGCGCGGCAGCGCCACGTGCAGCCTGCGCGCGGCCGGCGCCAGGGTCCAGCCTTGCAGCAGAAGCGAGATGATGACCACGACGAAGGCGACGTCGAAATAGAGATAGGCCTTGGACTGCCCGACCAGCATCGGGATCGAGGCCAGGAAGATCGCGACCGCACCGCGCAGCCCCGTCCAGGCGATGAAGATCTTCTCACGCCAGTTGAAGCGGAACGGCGAAAGGCAGACGAACACCGCGAGCGGGCGCGCCACCAGCATCAAGACCAGCGCGACGGCGACCGCCGGCAGCACGCTGGCACCCAACCGGCTCGGCGAGACCAGAAGGCCGAGCAGCACGAACATCACGATCTGCGCCAGCCAGGTCGCGGCGTCGAGGAACGTCACCACCGAATTATGCGCGCGGGTCGGCCGGTTGCCGATGATGATGCCGGCGAGATAGACGGCGAGAAAGCCGGAGGCGTGCATGATCTGCGAGCCGCCGAAGATCACGAGCGCGCCCGTGGTCACGAAGGGCGCATGCAGGCCCTGTGGCAGGGCGACCTTGTTGAGCGCGATGACGACGAGGCGGCCGCCGATGACGCCGACGACGGCGCCCAGCGCCGCCTCCAGCACGAACTCCATCAGCACGTGGCCGGGCGAGCTGGTACCGACCGAGATGTATTCCACCAGCATCAAGGTGAGGAAGATCGCGAAGGGATCGTTGGTGCCGGACTCCGCCTCCAGCGTCGCGCCGACGCGCGGGCGCAGACGCAGGCCCTGGGTGTGCACCAGGAGGAACACGGCGGCCGCGTCGGTCGAGGCCACCACCGCCCCGACCAGCAGCGACTCCGACCAGTTGAGGTCGAGCGTGTATTTGGCGAAGGGCGCCGTCACCAGCGCGGTCAGCAGCACGCCGACGGTCGCGAGCACCACGGACGGCGCAAGCACGGTGCGGATGCTGGCAAAGCGCGTGCGCAAACCGCCGTCGAACAGGATCAGGGCGAGCGCGACGGAGCCGACCAGATAGGTGGTGCGGACGTCGTCGAACTGGAGCCGACCGGGGCCGGAATCGCCGGCGAGCATGCCGATGACAAGGAAGACGAGCAGCAAGGGCGCGCCGAAGCGCAGCGCAAGCAGGCTCGAGAGGATGCCGGCCATGACGAGGACGGCGCCGAGTAATATGGCGAGACTGACGGAGTCGAGGGAAGCCATCCACCTTCCGGATAAAAAAACGCTGGAATTTCATCCTTATCGTCGGCGGACTCGCGCGCCAACCGATTTTCGCGCTTCGCGGCAATCTGCCCGCATTTTACGGCCTTAACGCGCATCACGTCACGGTGTATCGATGGCCCGGCCGCGCCCGCCCTCGAATCAATTCCTGCCCGCTTGCCGACGAGACCCGATGGACATGGACCTCAAAGACTTCATGGAGTTCGTGCAGACCACCGCACGCAGCGTCGGGGCGGAAATCTCCTCACCCTGGTTCTACCTGCAATTCGGCCTCATCCTGACCGCGGCCGGCATCGCCTATGCCGCCGAGGCCGCCATTCGCAGCCGCGTCGACCTGACCTCGCTGGCGATGCGCTGGCCGCTGCCGCTCCGGCATTTCGTTCGGGTCATGGTCGCCAGCGCCTCGACGGCGGTGTTCACGCTGCTCGTGATCGTCTCGCGCGTGGCGATGTATCACGCGACCTGGCCGAGCCGCTCCTATCTCCTGATGGTCGCAGCCAAGCTGGGCTTCGCCTGGCTGGTGATCCGGCTCGTGACCTCGGTGCTGCGCAATGCCTTCATCGTCAAGCTGGTGTCGATCACGGCCTGGTTCGTCGCCGCGCTCTCCATCGTCGGCCAGCTCGACGCGACGGTCGACCTGTTGGATTCCTTCGCGATCGTGCTCGGCGGCCTCAGGCTGACCCCGCTTCTGGCGCTCAAGGCCGG
Organism: Bradyrhizobium agreste; assembly: GCF_016031625.1. Lineage (GTDB taxonomy): Bacteria > Pseudomonadota > Alphaproteobacteria > Rhizobiales > Xanthobacteraceae > Bradyrhizobium > Bradyrhizobium agreste. The sequence continues at coordinate 469,820 of NZ_JACCHP010000007.1, forward strand.
CGCGCTGCTGCTGATCGCGCTCTGGCTCACCAACATCGCCAGCAATTTCGCCGAGAGCCGGATCAATTCGACCACCGATCTGACGCCGTCGGTGCAGGTGCTGCTGGTCAAGATCATCCCGGGCATCATCCTGCTCGCCGACAAATCGGTGAAGCCCGGCGATCTCGTCACCATCGGCGACAATACCGGCCGCATCAGCGCGATGAAGACGCGCTATATTTCCGTCGCTGCCGGCGACGGGCGCGAATTCCTGGTGCCGAACGAGGATCTGGTGACGCAGAAGGTCGTCAACTGGACCTATACCGACAAGAACACGCTGGTGAAGATCGCCTTCGGCACCAATTACGACGCCGACCCGAAATTGGTCTGCAAGCTTGCGGCCGAGACCGCGGAAGCCCATCCCCGCGCGCAGAAGGGCAAGCCGCCGACCTGCCTCCTGACCGAGTTCGCGGAAGCCGGGATGAAGTTCTCGCTGACCTTCTGGATCGCCGATCCCGACGGCATGGACAAGGTCAAGAGCGACGTGATGCTGGAGCTGTGGGACGCCTTCAAGCGCGAGGGCATCCGGGTTCCCTATCCCGTCCGCGAAATCCGCATCCGCGGCGGCGCCCTGCCGGTGGAAACCGCCGTAGAAGTCCCGAATTAGGACGTTTTCGCACCAAAGGAGCCGCATCGTCGGCTTGCATGAAGGCCGCCAATCATTAAATTGGGGCGTGAAATCAAGCCTTTCCACCGACATCGAGATCAGCCGAAAAGACCGCACATTCATGAGCTACGTCGAAGCCACCGAGACCTCCCTGCGCAAGACCGGACAGATCAAGCTGCACGGGCCGGCCGCCTTTGCCGGCATGCGCAAGGCGGGCGCGCTGGTGGCCAAGTGCCTGGACGAGCTCACCGACATCGTCGGGCCCGGCGTGCCGACCTCTAGAATCGACGACTTCGTCCGCGACTTCGCCTTCAGCCACGGTTCCTATCCGGCGACGCTGATGTATCGCGGCTACCGCTACTCGACCTGTACCTCGCTCAACCACGTGGTCTGCCACGGCATGCCCGGCGACCGCCCGCTGAAGGAAGGCGACATCGTCAATATCGACGTCACCTTCATCGTCGACGGCTGGTATGGCGATTCCAGCCGGATGTATGCGATCGGCCCGATCGCCCGCAAGGCGGAGCGGCTGATCGAGGTGACCTATGAAGCGATGATGCGCGGCATCGCCGCGGTGAAGCCCGGCGCCACCACCGGCGACATCGGCCACGCCATCCAGAGCTTCGTCGAGCCGCAGGGCATGAGCGTGGTGCGCGATTTCTGCGGCCATGGTCTGGGACGCATGTTCCACGACGAGCCGAACATCATCCATATCGGCCGGCCCGGCGAAGGCGTGCAGCTCAAGCCCGGCATGTTCTTCACCATCGAGCCGATGATCAATCTCGGCAAGCCGCATGTGAAGATCCTCTCCGACGGCTGGACCGCGGTCACCCGCGACCGCTCGCTGTCGGCGCAGTTCGAGCACTCGGTCGGCGTCACCGCGACGGGCGTGGAGATTTTCACGCTGTCGGAGCGGCACGGCGAGAAGCAGATCGGGTGATCTGGGGCGCCGTCGTATGACGCGCAACTGCTGCCGCAATTGACGGTTGCAAAAACGCTGGTCCCCGGCAATGCTGGCGGCCGATGCCCGCCAAGCCTGACCACGACAAGAGCAAGCCCGAAGACGCGCCGCACTACCTCGGCCATCGCGAGCGGCTGCGTGAGCGCTTCTACAGCGCGGGCGCGGATGCGCTCAGCGATTACGAGCTGCTCGAGATGGCCCTGTTTGCCGCGCTGCCGCGCCGCGACACCAAGCCGCTCGCCAAGCTGCTGATCAAGACCTTCGGCTCGTTCGCCGAGGTCGTGCATGCGCCGGTGGCGCGCCTGCGCGAGGTCGAGGGTGTCGGCGAGTCCGCGATCAACCAGCTCAAGCTGATCGCCGCGGCGGCGCATCGCGTCGCCAAGGGCGAGGTCAACAGCCGCAACGCACTGTCGTCCTGGAACGAGGTGATCGCCTATTGCCGCACCAGCATGGCGTTCGCCGACAAGGAGCAATTCCGCCTGCTGTTCCTGGACAAGCGCAACCAGCTGATCGCCGACGAGGTGCAGCAGACCGGCACGGTCGACCACACGCCGGTCTATCCGCGCGAGGTGATCAAGCGGGCGCTGGAATTATCGGCGACCGCGCTGATCCTGGTGCACAATCACCCCTCAGGCGATCCCTCGCCGTCGCAGGCCGACATCCAGATGACGAAGGCGATCATCGATATCGCAAAGCCGCTGGGGATTGCCGTGCACGATCACATCATCGTGGGTAGAAGCGGGCATGCGAGCTTGAGGGGGCTGCGGTTGATCTAGGCCAATCAGAACGCCTGGTTCTGGGCGGCTTTCAAGTGGTCTTCCGCGGCTGTGATGCCGGCGAATGCCTTGAGCGTCAGAGCAGTCGGTTGCGGCTTCCATTCGGCAACCAGTTTCTCGGCCTTCTCGAGCTCCGGCTTGGACAACATGGAAGCCATCTCGTTGACATTCTTGGCCGGCGCCACCTTCGAGAGCTTGAAATAGGCATACGACAGAGACAGATCCCTCGGCGTGCCCTTTCCTGCAGAATATGCCCGGGACAGGCTGAAGAGGGCGCCAGGGAGGCCCTGGTCGCCTGCCAGCTTCCACCATTTCAGCGCTTCTTCCGAGTTCCCTTGCCGGTCATACATGAGAGCGACATCGTGCTGAGCACGCGCGTAACCGGCCTTGGCGGAAACAAGCTTGTACTTCAATGCCTGATCCGGATCCGTTGCGACGACGCCCACGCCTTGCCCGTCATAATAACAGCCGAGCTTGTAGGCTCCGAGCGGATCGTTGGCCGCAGCCGATTTTTGAAACCATTCGAATGCCTGGCTGCGATCCTGCTGTGTGCCGATGCCGTTATTGTGCATCATGCCGACATGATATTGCGCCTCCGCATCTCCGCGATTGGCAAGCGCCACCATCGCATTGAAGGTGCGGGTGTCATTCGCGCCGGCGGGCGTCGCGACAAGCAGAAGGCACAAAAAGGGCAGGGCAACGAATTTCATGTCAAAGCCCGATCGAGTTTGAACCATTCCGTCTTGGTCGCTCGAGACGGAGAAAAAGTTCGAAATCCGACGGATTCCAAAATCAGCGATTTTTGGCCATCCCGTCAGGGCTCCACCCAGCGCTGCACCGCCTCGACGGTGTCGGCCGGCGTGGTGTTGAAGCAGATCGCGGCGTCCGGCGCCAAACGGTGAATGAGGTTGAGCACCTTCTCGAACAGCAGCAGGCGCTCCCTGGGCTCGCGCAGGCCGGCGCCGATCACGATGCAGTCGAAGCGCTCATCGCGCAGCGCGGCCACCACACCGGCTTCGGCTGTGGCATCGAGATCGATCAGGCAGCTCGTGACCTCGAAGCCGAGATCGCGCAGGCGCAACAGCTGCGCCTCGATGTAGTCGCGCACGAGCTCCGGCGTCAGCTGCGGGAATGCGCCGTAATCGGCATTGCCGGGTTCGATGCCGATCGCAAGGACGCGCTTGGCCATGCGGGATCTCCCAACGAAATCACCTCGTCCGTCAACGAGATGCCCGGTCTGCAGGTTCCGCTCTCGCGCGGCGTCCTCAAGGCGGCGACGAATGTCGCCAGACCTACTGGCGCAGCATGATCAGGGGATCGGCGGTGTCGGGGACGCGGCGCCATTGCGCGTTGTCGTCGGCCTCGAACTGCCAGGCTTCGCCTGACTTCGACATCAGGATGATCTGGCCGCGCTCAAGCCGCCATTGCGTCGGGTTGAACTGCGCGATCGCAGCATCGCATCTCGGCTTGAGGAAGACCTGGAAATTGTCCGGCCCCGCTTCGGTGTTGGTCAGCGTCAGCCCGCACACCGGCTGGCCGTTGCCGCGCACCATCGACCAGTCGCCGATCATCTGGTCCATTGACTTGGCCATCGAGCGCGCCGCGGCGAGGTCCTGCAGAATGTAGACGCCCTCGCCCTGGCGCAGGCCCTCGAAGATGCCGGCCTCGACCTCGGTGAAGTCGATCACGGCTTCGCCGGTCGCATCCTGCAGGCGCACGATGTCGAGGCCCTTCACGCTCCAGGCGACGATGTCCTTGGTGAAGGGCAGCGCGGTCTTGCAGGCCGGCTCCAGCTCCAGCTTGAAACCCTGGCCTGCAGCGTCACCCTTGAGCGTGACGACGCAGGTCTTGCTGCGCTCGGTGGTCGAGAGCTCCCATTGTCCGGGCATCTGCTTCTTCAGGCTCGTCGCATCCTGCGCTTGCGCAGGGCTCATCGCGGCAAGACATGCCACGATGGCGAATGCGAGAACCCGGAGAATTCTCATCAGCGCCCCCTAAACGGCGTTTCCGCAACCGGCGTCAGTGGCGCCTTGCCGGCGAACCAGGCCTTGATATTGTCGACCACGAGCTGGTCCATGGCGTTGCGCGTCACCACCGAGGCCGAGCCGATATGCGGCAGCAGCACGACGTTCTGCATGGACTTGAGCTCGTCGGGAACGTTCGGCTCGGCCGCGAACACGTCGAGGCCGGCGGCGAGAATGGTGCCGGACTTCAGCGCCTGGATCAGCGCGGGCTCGTCGACCACCGAGCCGCGGGCGACGTTGACCAGCACGCCGCGCGGACCGAGCGCCTTCAGCACCTCGGCATTGATCATCTTTTCGGTCGAGGCGCCGCCGGGCACGATCACAACAAGCGTGTCGACGGCTTTCGCCATCTCGATCAGGTCAGGGTAGTGCTTGTAGGCGACGTCCTTGGAGGGGTTGCGCGAGTGATAGACCACCGGCACCAGCGAGGCATCGAGCCGGCGCGCGATGGCTTGGCCGATCCGGCCCATGCCGACGATGCCGACCTTGCGGTCGCGCAGCGAGCCGACGCTGAGCGGATAGTTCTGGGTCTGCCAGAGCCCGGAGCGGACATAGCGGTCGGCCTTGATGAACTCGCGCAAGGTCGAGATCAGAAGGCCCATCGCGACGTCGGCGACCTCCTCAGTCAAGACGTCGGGCGTGTTGGTGACGATGATGTCGTGCTCGGCGGCATATTTGGCGTCGATGTGGTCGTAGCCGACGCCGAAGCTCGCCACCATCTCCAGCTTCGGCAGCTGCGACAGCGAATCCTTGTCCGCGCGCACGGTGTGGTAGGTCACCGCGACGCCGCGAATCCTGTCGCGGACCGCGGGCGTCAGCCGCTCGAGATCACCGCGCGTCTCCGCCTTGTGCACGACGAAATGATCGGAAAAGCCGTTCTCGAGGATCGGCCGCACCGGCCCATAGATCAGAAGGTCGATCTTTTCGGACGAAATCGAACCGGCAGCCATCAGTTTTCCTTTCCAAGCGCGCTCTCATGCCAGCGCCGTAAAACGAGGTGGGAAACTAGCGCCAGCACCCCATAGATGACAATCCCAGCCAGCGACAACAGCAGCAGGCTTGCGAACATGCGGGGTATGTTCAAGCGATAGCCGGATTCGGCGATCCTGTAGGCGAGCCCGGAGCCGGCGCCCGCCGTTCCGGCCGCGATCTCGGCCACGACCGCGCCGATCAGCGACAGTCCGCCGGCGATGCGCAGGCCGCCGAGAATGTAGGGCAGCGCCGCCGGCAGCTTGAGGAAGCGCAGGGTTTGCGGCTTCGATGCGCCATAGAGCTGGAACAGGCCGGCGAGGTTGCGATCCACCGAGTTCAGCCCGAGCGTGGTGTTGGACAGCACCGGGAAGAATGCGACGATGAAGGCGCAGACGACGACCGCGGTCTGCTGCTCCAGATAGATCAGCAGGAGCGGCGCGATCGCGATGACAGGCGTCACCTGGAGCACGATGGCATAGGGGAACAGCGAATATTCCACCCATTTCGACTGGTTGAACAGCAGCGCCAGCGCGATGCCACCGACGCTGGCGGCGACAAAACCTTCGAGCGTGGTTGCAAGCGTGGTCGCCAGCGATTGTGACAGCACCGCCCAGTCCTTGATCAGCGTCAGCACGATGATTGAGGGCGCCGGCAGCACGTAAGGCGGGATCTCCCTGATGCGGACCACCAGTTCCCAGGCGAGGAGGCCGGCCGCGAAGACGATGACGGGCAGCACGAAACGCATTGCGCGTTGCGCATGGGACGATTTTGCGGGCACAGGAGCTTGCGCGCTCATAGCGTCGATTGCTCCGAATAGGACGGCGCCAGCGCGGCGGACACGCGTCGGCAATAATCGGAATAGGCCGCCGAGGTGCGAAACTCCTCCCCGCGCGGCTCGACCGTCTCGATACGGATGTCGGCCTGGATGCGGCCGGGCCGCGCCGTCATGACGACGACGCGCTGCGACAGATAGACGGATTCGAACACCGAATGGGTAACGAAGATGACGGTCTTGCGCAAAGACCGCCACAGCGCGAGCAGATCGTTGTTGAGGCGGAAGCGCGTAATCTCGTCGAGCGCGGCGAACGGCTCGTCCATCAGCAGGATATCCGGATCGGTGACGAGCGCACGCGCCAGCGACACCCGCATCTTCATGCCGCCGGAGAGCTCGCGCGGAAAGCTATCCGCGAAATCGGCAAGGCCGACGCTGGCCAGCGCCGCATCGGCACGCGCGCGCCCCTCCGCCTTCGGCACGCCTGCGAGCTTCAAGGGCAGCCGCACGTTCTCTCGCACGTTGGTCCAGGGCATCAGGGTCGGCTCCTGGAACACGAAGCCGATGCCGTGACCCGGCAGCACCTCGCCCTCGTGCCGTGCCACCCGCACCGTGCCCGATGATGGCGCGCTGAGCTCGGCGATCAGCCGCAACACCGTCGACTTGCCACAGCCGGACGGGCCCAGCAGCGAGACGAACTCGCCATTGCGGACAGCAAGGTCGAACGGACCGAGCGCCATCACGCCGTTGTCGTAAGTTTTCGTCACGCCGCGCAGGCTGACGGCAAGCGCCGTCAGGCTGGACTCGACGGCAGGCGAGGTTTTGCTCTCTGTCATCGAGTGCTGGCAATGATGAGACGCGGTCGAACGGCGTCCCTCACCTCTCCCCAACGGGGAGAGGTGAGGGGGCTCAGGCCCCACGAGGGAGCGTAACCCCTCACCCGGATCGCATCTGACGATGCGATCCGACCTCTCCCTTCGGGAGAGGTGAGCGACGCCGCCACACGTTGATCCAGCCGCGACATCTGTTACGGCTTGTTCGGGCGCAGCTCGACGCCGACGCCCTTGTTGACGAAGCGCAGCGTGTAGGACTTGCGATAGTCGAGATCCGCCTTCACGACGCCGGCCTTGACCATCTTGTTGAAGAAGGAGGCATAGCGCTCGTCGCTCATCGCACCGATGCCGTTCTTCAAGCTGTCGCCGGAATCGACGATGCCGTGCTCCTTCATCTTGGCCACGGAATAGGCCAGGAGATCGTCGGTCATCTCCGGGTTGAGCTGCTTGATCAGGGCATTGCCGGCGGAATTGTCGCGGTAGATGTAATTGTACCAGCCGATCATGGAGGCATCGACGAAGCGCTGCACGAGGTCAGGCTTCTTCTCGACGATCTCGCGGCGGGTTTCGATCAGCGTCGAATAGGTGTTGAAGCCGTAATCGGCGAGCAGCAGCACATTGGGCTTGAAGCCGGCGGCCTTCTCGACTGCGAAGGGCTCGGAGGTGACGTAACCCTGCATGGCGCTCTTGGGATTGGCGATGAAGGGCTGCGGATTGAAATTGTAGGGGCGGACGTTCTTCTCGCTGAAGCCGTATTCGGATTTCAGCCACTGGAAATAGCTGGTCATGCCTTCCTTGGAGACGAACAGCGTCAGCGGCTTGAGGTCCTCGATCTTGGTGACCTTGGCGTCGGGCTGCGTCAGCATCACCTGCGGATCCTTCTGGAACACCGCGGCGATGGTGACGACGGGAACGTTGTTGGCGACGGCGTCGAACGACATCAGCGTGTTCGCGGCCATGAAGAAATCGATCTTGCCGGCGATCAGCAGCATCCGGTTGTTCTCGTTCGGGCCGCCGGGGACGATGGTGACGTCAAGGCCGTATTTCTTGTAGGTGCCGTCGGCGATGGCCTGGAAGAAGCCGCCATGCTCGGCCTCGGCGACCCAGTTGGTGCCGAAGGCGACCTTGTCGAGCGTTTCAGCTCGCGCCGGGACGCTTCCGACCCAAGCGGCCATCAGGCCGGCAATTAACGCTCGCCGCAGATGAAAGGGGGTCATGATGGCACTCCGTCGATCGTGGCTGGCCGATATGAAGGCAACGCGATAAAACTGCATGACATTTGGGGACGCGCGCCGACGAGGCCCGCGTCCCCTCATACCCAAATTACGTGACAAATTCGGGCAAAGAAACCCACGATGACGCCACCCCGCGACTGGATCGACATCAACTGGGCCAATGCGGCCCCTGTGGATGTGTCGCGCTGGATCGCGGTGCTGCCGCTGGCGGCGACCGAGCAGCACGGCCCGCATCTGCCGCTGACGACGGACGTGCTGATCGCGGACGCTTATCTGGCTCGTGTGCGCGAGCTGCTGCCCGAGCGCGTTCCGGCCAGTTTCCTCCCCGTTGAGCCAATCGGGATTTCCACCGAGCATATCGACTATCCGGGCACGCAGACGCTCCCGACTGAAGTTGCGCTGAGGAAATGGACAGGGATCGGCGAGGACGTTGCACGCCGCGGCGTGAAGAAGCTCGTCATCGTCACCAGCCATGGCGGCAACAGCGCGGCGATGACGCTGGTCGCGCAGGACCTTCGCGCGCATCACAAGCTGTTCGTGGTGACGACGTCGTGGTCGCGGCTCTCAGGCGCCGACAAATTGTTCCCGGCCGATGAGGTGCGCCACGGCATTCACGGCGGCGCGGTCGAGACCTCGATCATGCTGGCGCGCTATCCTGATCAGGTACGCAAGGATGCGATCGCTGATTTTCCCGCGAGCAGCGTCGCGCTGGAGCAGCAATATCGCTGGCTGTCGACGCAGCGGCCGGCGCCGTTCGCCTGGCAGGCGCAGGATCTCAACGCCAGCGGCGCAGTCGGCAACGCGACGCTGGCTGAGTCAGCGAAGGGAGAGCAGCTGCTCGATCAGGGCGCGAGGGCGTTCTCCGAGCTGCTGGGGGAGGTCGATAACTTCGACGTGAACAGGCTCGCCAAGGGGCCGCTCGGCTAGCCCGCATCCACCTGAAACCATTCGGGAAACGACCGGCTTCCGAGAGCGCCAGATGCGCTTTCGAACCGGAGGCGAGGAGCCTCCGTCCAACTGGCACGCGGGCCACAACGGACCGCCTCAACCCCGGATGGAGTTTCACATGTCGATCAAGACCAAGATTGCCGCCGCAGCTCTCGCTGCCCTCGCCGTCACCGGCAGCATCGCGTCCACCACCACCTCGGCCGAAGCCAAGCAGCCCGGCTGGGTCTGGGGTGTCGGCGCCGGCATCGCCACCGCCGCCGTCGTCGGCTCCGCGATCGCCGCCAGCAATGATCCCTATTATTACGGCTATCACCGCTGCGGCTGGGTCGCCCAGTACAACGCCTTCGGCCAGTACGTCGGCCGCGTCCGCACCTGCTACTGATCCTGAGTACCTGAGGCCGATCTCCACGTGGATCCTGCGTCCGACACGGGCGCCTCATCCACCCCGTGTCGGACGCAGGATCCACGTGGAGATCGGCCTCAGGTACTCAGGAT
>NZ_JACCHP010000061.1 GCF_016031625.1 Bradyrhizobium agreste
CCTTTGCCAGGCCAGCGGTGGCGATGATGCCCAATTCGGCCAGATGCGCGCGCCACGCGTTGGCCGCCTGCGTTCGCTGCCGCACTAGAAGGGTGCGGGTCTTCAGCACCATCGCGGCAGCCTGTTGCTCGGCCGTCTTGATCGGGACGAAGCGCATGGTCTTGCGGGTCACCGCTTCGCTGATGGCCTCTGCGTCCGCCGCATCCGTTTTGCCTCGCTTTACGAAGGGTTTGACATAAGCCGGCGGAATGAGCCGCACCTCATGACCGAGAGCTGCGATCTCGCGCGCCCAATAGGGAGCGCTACCGCAGGCTTCCATCCCCACCAGGCATGGTGGCAGTTTCTCGAAGAAGCGCAGAACCTCGCTGCGCCGCAATTTCCTGTTGAACACGGGCGATCCCTCCGCATCCGCGCCGTGAACCTGGACAACGTGCTTGGCCAAATCTAACCCGATGGTGCTAACCTGTTTCACGGAACGGTCCCTCCTTTGTGGCGTTCGAACAACGACCACATTCTAGCACTTTGATGCTGTTGGAGCGGGCCGTTCCACCACATCAAGTTTATCCAATCACGCGGAAGCGGCGGCCGCAGGTCAGCTGATCCGACACAAAGTCGAGCGACCAGCGCTCGTTCGGCGCCATCGGCGCCGTCATCGGCGCCCTGGTCCCGATGGCGCGCTTGCGGCCGCCACGGCGGCGCACTGCAAGCTTCTCTTCCCGGTACAGCCGGAACAGCTTCTTGTGGTTGACCGTATAGCCCTCCCGCTTGAGCAGGACATGCACGCGCCGATAGCCGAAGGGGCGGCGCTCGTGCGCGATCGCCTTCATGCGCTGGCGAAGGCCGCCATCGTCCGTCCGGATCGTCTTGTATCTCACAGTCATGCGGCAGCTGCCGATGGCTTTACACGCCCGCCGTTCGCTCATCCCGTGGGCATCCATGAGATGGGCGACAGCTTTCCGCTCCCCCG
>NZ_JACCHP010000062.1 GCF_016031625.1 Bradyrhizobium agreste
GGCGACGGCAGCGGGATCAGCGAGGCGCAGCGGATGCTGCCGCAGCAGCTGAACGCGCGGCTGCGCAGCCAGGCGCGACGGCTTGGGGTGAGCCTGGCGAGCCTGTGCCATCTGGCCTGGGGTCAGGTGGTGGCGCGCAGCAGCGGCCGCGAGCAGGTGGTGTTCGGCACAGTGCTGTTCGGCCGCATGCATGGGGGTGCGGGTGGCGACCGCGCCATGGGGCTGTTCATCAATACCCTGCCGCTGCGGCTTGATCTTGATGGGACCGCGGTCGAGGCGAGCGTGCGAACAACACATGCCCGGCTGGCCGAGCTGCTGGCACATGAGCACGCCTCGCTGGCGCTGGCGCAGCGCTGCAGCGGCGTGGCGGCGCCGGCGCCGTTGTTCAGCGCGCTGTTGAACTACCGCCACAACACCGCGGCGGTCGCCACCGCAACCGATGACAGTCTGGTGGGCGTGGAATGGCTGGGCGGCGAGGAGCGCACCAATTATCCGCTGACCTTGTCGGTGGAGGATTTTGGTGAGGCGCTCGGGCTGACGGCGCAGGCGGCGGAGCCTATCTCTGCGGATCGGATCTGCGGCTACATGCAGCGGGCGCTCGAGCAGCTGGCAGAGGCGCTGGAGCAGGCGCCGAGCACGCCGGTGCGCGAGCTGGACATCCTGCCAGCCGACGAGCGCGCGTATCTGCTGGAGGAGCTGAACCGGACGGCGGTGACGTATCCTGAGCAGCAGTGCATCCATGAGCTGTTTGAGGCGCAGGTGCAAAAGGCGCCGGATGCGGTGGCGGTGGTCTATCAGGACCAGCGCGTCAGCTATGGCGAGCTCAATGCGCACGCCAACCAGCTGGCGCATCATCTGATCGGGCTCGGGGTGAAGCCGGATCAGCCGGTGGCGATCTGCGTTGCGCGCAGCGTGG
>NZ_JACCHP010000063.1 GCF_016031625.1 Bradyrhizobium agreste
CCTCTGCCGGCCTGCGCCGGTCAGATCGCTTTGGCGGTCACTGCGTCCATCAGACGGCGGCCGCGGCAGTCAGCGGGTCGGGACGTCGGTACGTCCCGCCCTTGTTCAGAAGCGCCCAGATGATCCGCGCCGTCTTGTTGGCCTGCGCGACCGCGGCAACCTTGAAGGGCCGTGTGGCGAGAAGCGCCTTCAGCCACGGCCGCGCCCGAGCGTCGTTTCGGACAACCCGCAAGACGGCCGTCGCCCCGACAACGAGCAGAGAGCGGAGTTCCGGATTTCCCATCTTCGATATTCGTCCCAGCCGCTCTTTGCCTCCGCTTGAATGAGGCCGCGGCGTCAATCCCAGCCAGGCGGCAAAGTGGCGAGCCGACTTGAACCCGCCGGGATCCGGCACGAGCGCCTTGATGGTCGCCGCCGTGATGGCGCCGACGCCAGGTATCGTGGTCAACCGACGCATGTCCTCGTCGTGCTTGGTCTCCACAACAATCGCGCGCTCGAGTCTCTCGATTTGGTCGGCTGAAGCTTCAATCTCGTCGGCAATAGCCCTCAGCGCGAAGCGCGCTGCTGCGGGCAGGCGAGCATCTGTCTCATCCCGTATGATTGCGACCAGCGCCTCAACCTTTGCCAGGCCAGCGGTGGCGATGATGCCCAATTCGGCCAGATGCGCGCGCCACGCGTTGGCCGCCTGCGTTCGCTGCCGCACTAGAAGGGTGCGGGTCTTCAGCACCATCGCGGCAGCCTGTTGCTCGGCCGTCTTGATCGGGACGAAGCGCATGGTCTTGCGGGTCACCGCTTCGCTGATGGCCTCTGCGTCCGCCGCATCCGTTTTGCCTCGCTTTACGAAGGGTTTGACATAAGCCGGCGGAATGAGCCGCACCTCATGACCGAGAGCTGCGATCTCGCGCGCCCAATAGGG
>NZ_JACCHP010000064.1 GCF_016031625.1 Bradyrhizobium agreste
GGAACCAGCGCGTCAGCGCGCTGTCCGGTTGATGGACTGTCCATAGCCACGCCAGCTCGATGGCGAGCTCACGGGCCCGCCGGTTGCCGGCCTTGCTGATGCCCTGCTCCCGGCTTCGCTCGCCGCTGTCATAAGGCGTGCCGGTGAGGCCAAAATAGCTGCCGACCTGACGGCGGTTGTTGAAGGCGCGATAGAACACTTCGTTGACCAGTTCCTGGCCGCCGACCGGGCCGATGCCTTTGAGCTCGATGAGCTGACTGATCCTCGCTTCCGGCGAACCAGGCTGTGCGGCGCGCAGCTTGGAAAGCCATGCGATGAACGATCGTGCGAGCGGCTGGACGTCGCGGATGCCCTGTCCGTGCAATAGTCCCCTGATGCGGTTGATGTGAGCCGTGCGCTCCTTGATCAGACGCTCGCGTTCGCGGGTGCGGCGCTTGCGATCCTCGTCCTCAACCGTCGGCACGTGGACGATGCTGCACACCCGCGGCTCGCCGCGCAAATAGGCCAGGAAGGTCCGCATCAGCTTCTCCAGATCGATCCGGTCGGTCTTGGCGCGCCGTGCGCGACGGTTCACCTCGATGCTGGAGGGATCGATCTCGTGATTGATCACGCCTTGCTGCGCCAGCCAGCGATGCAGCCAGTGGCCGTCGAGACCTGCCTCGTAGCACGACAATATGCGTATCGGCCGTCCATCCGCGGCAGCCTTCTTGCGCACGTCTGCAAGCCGCGCTGCCAAGGCCACCAGATCACCGCCACCAATCGTGTACCGGCTCAGCTTCTGTGAGCCCGGCAGCAACACGCCGAGCTTCCATTTCGCTTTGCTCAGTTCAAAAGCCAG
>NZ_JACCHP010000065.1 GCF_016031625.1 Bradyrhizobium agreste
CGCAACTTTTGGCTTGCCGCGCCCGTGTCCCCGGAATCCATTTGACTCCTCCCCGATTCTGATTCGACTCAAGGCCATCCCCAGCTTTAACCACCCCGCGCGCTTGTGCACCCCCGCAAAACTCCATCTAGTGCGCAACCAGGACGAGTCCCGCGACATGTTGCGTGAACGGAACGGGACTCACAGGAGAGTCAGCGATTCGGCCGCGATTCGTTCTAGAGTCGTTCCGAAGCTTAAAGCGAACGGGAAAAGCGTCGCAAAGTGAGACAGTTGCGCGGAATTTTTCTCCCTCGCCCCGCTTGCGGGGAGAGGGTCGGGGTGAGGGGGAGTCTCCGCGCGGGCGGTGACAGATGGACTCGCGGAGAGCCCCCCTCACCCGGCGCTTCGCGCCGACCTCTCCCCGCAAGCGGGGCGAGGTGACTTCCAAGCGCTTCGCGCGTCAGCTTGCAACCAAGCCCCCTCACCGCCCCGGATAGCACTGACATTCGCCCAAATCGCCATTACCTATTCCCCCAGACATGGCTTTTTCCTCCTCCCCCTTCGCCTCCGAGCGCGCACCCGGTGCGGGCGTCACTGCGGTGCTCGGTCCGACCAACACCGGCAAGACCCATCTCGCCATCGAGCGGATGCTGGCGCATCCCTCCGGGATGATCGGCCTGCCGCTGCGCCTCTTGGCGCGCGAGGTCTACAACAAGATCGCGGCCAGAGCCGGCGAGGCCAGCGTCGCGCTCGTCACCGGCGAGGAGAAGATCAAGCCGAGGA
>NZ_JACCHP010000066.1 GCF_016031625.1 Bradyrhizobium agreste
GCCTTGACCGCGACGAGCTCGGCGCCACAATGGAGCGTTCGCAACATGCGCATCGGCGCTGGCAGGCGGGACGTGATGCGAGGCCTGGGCCGTGAACGACAATGCGGCAGGACCGCATCACCTTGTATCCGGTCGGGCACGCGGCCCGGTACCCTGATCTTTCATGCACGGGTGAAGGCAAAGCCCAGCAAGGACGGGACCCATCTGAGAGAGCGGGTGGTTTGCTCCCCTGGATGAGGACGGTCACGCGTCTGTCCTGGCTCACGTCGGCCGTCATTGCGCCTGGCCGTTCAGGAAGAAGGATGCAGCACGGCGCCAGTGGGGATGACACCGGTGGTGAGATAGCGCCACAGCGCGACCATCAGCTTGCGCGCCAGGGCGACGACTGCAATGCGCCGGATGCGTCCTTTGATGTCGCGCACCCGCTCGCGGAACCAGCGCGTCAGCGCGCTGTCCGGTTGATGGACTGTCCATAGCCACGCCAGCTCGATGGCGAGCTCACGGGCCCGCCGGTTGCCGGCCTTGCTGATGCCCTGCTCCCGGCTTCGCTCGCCGCTGTCATAAGGCGTGCCGGTGAGGCCAAAATAGCTGCCGACCTGACGGCGGTTGTTGAAGGCGCGATAGAACACTTCGTTGACCAGTTCCTGGCCGCCGACCGGGCCGATGCCTTTGAGCTCGATGAGCTGACTGATCCTCGCTTCCGGCGAACCAGGC
>NZ_JACCHP010000067.1 GCF_016031625.1 Bradyrhizobium agreste
TTGAGGTCCACCGACCTTTGGTCGAGGCGCAGGAGCACGCGTGATCCGCGATAGTCGAAGTCGCTGATCTGGTAGATTTCATCGTTCAACTGAAACGAATTCCCCAGAAACGCCACCAGTGGATCTGCAACATCAGCCACCTCGATGGTCACACCCTGATGCCAGGGATGACCGTTGAAGTAGCCGCCGATCAGATCGAGATAGTCTGGCCAAGTGTAGAATGTGTCCGTGGCCGAATGAACGCCGAGAAAGCCACGGCCCGAGCGCACAAAGTTGAGAAGTGCTGTCTTTTGGGCGCCGCCCATCGGAATTTCACCGCTTGTGTAGAACATCACAGCGGCGTACCGCTCGAGGTTTCCGGTCGAAAATTCAGACAAGTCTTCCGTTGCGATGACTTCAAAGGCACCGGAATTCCTTCCAAGCTGCGTCAGGATTGCTTCGGAAAGTGGTATGACGTCGTGCCGATAGCCGGCCGAGTATGTGAAATAGAGGACACGTTCTGGCGGGCGCTCTGCACGCGCGCCGAGCGGTCGGATTGCCGCCGCGCTGCTGACGAGTGTGATGAACTCGCGTCGCGTCACAATCCTCTCCCGATGCTTAACCGGCCAGAAAAGCTTAGCACATATCAGCGCGCCGCGCGCCCTGCGGCGCCGCCCTACGCCCGCGGTTCAATTGATAGCCTCGACTTGGCAATGTCGCTTAATGGCCCG
>NZ_JACCHP010000068.1 GCF_016031625.1 Bradyrhizobium agreste
CGAAACATTGTTGTGAGCGAGACAATCATGAGCGACGAATTTCCGGACCGCCTGTCGGTCGACCCGAACAGCCCCTATTACAACGCGGAGATCCTGGCGCGCGACGTCGGCATCCGCTTCAAGGGCATCGAGAAGACCAATGTCGAGGAGTACTGCATCAGCGAAGGCTGGGTCCGCGTCACCGCCGGCAACGCCAAGGACCGTTACGGCAACCCGCTGACCATCAAGGTGCACGGCCCGGTCGAGCCGTATTTCAGGGATAAGAAATAGGCGCCTTTCGCCCCACACTCTGTCGTCAGGCCCGGGCTTGACCCGGGCATCCACGTCTTCAGACTTGCTCCGTGGCAAAGACGTGGATGGCCGGGTCAAGCCCGGCCATGACGAGCGATAGAGCTAGCCAGGAAAGAGAACATGTCCGTCCGCATCGTCGACGTCCGCGAGATCACAAAACCGATCTCGTCCCCGATCCGCAATGCCTATATCGACTTCACCAGAATGACGACCAGCCTCGTTGCCGTCGTCACCGACGTGGTCCGCGACGGCAAGCGCGTCGTCGGCTACGGCTTCAACTCCAACGGCCGCTACGGGCAGGGCGGCCTGATCCGCGAGCGCTTTTCCGCGCGCATCCTGGAGGCCGATCCGAAGTCGCTGCTGAACGCGGC
>NZ_JACCHP010000069.1 GCF_016031625.1 Bradyrhizobium agreste
ACGAGCTCACCGCCGGGCAACAGGTGCAGGACCAGTTCACGGTGACCAGCCAGGACGGCACCGCCACCGGGACTGTGACAGTGACCATCACCGGCACCAATGATGCCGCCACTGTCTCATCGGACTCGAAGTCCGTCACCGAGGGCGATGCTGCCGCCGCCCTCGACACCAGCGGCCAGCTCAGCATCACCGACCCCGACACCGGTGAAGCCCATGTCATTGCGCAAAGCGATGTTCACGGCAGCTACGGCGACTTCACGATCGATGCCAACGGGGCCTGGAGCTACATCGGCAACGGCGCCCACGACGAGCTCACCGCCGGCCAACAGGTGCAGGACCAGTTCACGGTGACCAGCCAGGACGGCACCGCCACCGGCACGGTGACGGTGACGATCACCGGCACCAACGACAACGCGACCGTCTCTTCGGACTCCAACTCCGTGGCGGAAGGCGACACGGCAGCAGCGCTCAATACCTCCGGCCAGCTCAGCATCACCGATCCCGACACCGGCGAAGCCCACGTCGTGGCGCAGACGAACGCGCCCGGGACCTATGGCGACTTCACGATCGATGCCGACGGGGCCTGGAGCTACACCGGCAACGGCGCTCACAACGAGCTCACCGCCGGGCAGCAGGCGCAGGACCAGTTCACGG
>NZ_JACCHP010000070.1 GCF_016031625.1 Bradyrhizobium agreste
ACAACCATGTTGCTGCCATCAGGCTATTGGTAGTTGGCGTGAGCCTTGCTGAGTGGGGCACGCCGGCTCGTGAGTAATTAAGGGGCGTCCTGATGAGTGGCAGAACTGTGCCAGAACGGATCAACGAATTCCTCGTCCGCTGTGCCGGCCGGGCCTACTGCGATCACTGCATTCAGGAGCGCCTTGGGCTGCGCTGGCGCCAGCAGGTGCAACTGGTCACCGCCACGCTTGCTGTTACTTCAGGTTACCGCCGCAGCAGCGCGATCTGCGATGCCGCGACATAGGTGATGACCTGTTTGCTTTCTGCACACGTTGAGCAGATCGCGCTGCTGCGGCGGTAACCTGAAGTAACAGCAGCGTGGCGGTGACCAGTTGCACCTGCTGGCGCCAGCGCAGCCCAAGGCGCTCCTGAATGCAGTGATCGCAGTAGGCCCGGCCGGCACAGCGGACGAGGAATTCGTTGATCCGTTCTGGCACAGTTCTGCCACTCATCAGGACGCCCCTTAATTACTCACGAGCCGGCGTGCCCCACTCAGCAAGGCTCACGCCAACTACCAATAGCCTGATGGCAGCAACATGGTTGTGACACGCGCGAAACGCACGTGCTGTCATCCAGATCAAATGCTGATGGCCCCCACGGCCCGTTGATTTAG
>NZ_JACCHP010000008.1 GCF_016031625.1 Bradyrhizobium agreste
CGCATGCGACGCTGCCTCCAGCCTTGCTTCAGGGAAGCCAGAAGCTGGAAGGCTTGGGATCGCAAGTTCTCATTCTTGCTGGAGAGCTGCCGAAGGCAGAACTCATCCGGAGTCTGGCTCCAGCATCCATTGTCAATGCTTATGGACCTACCGAAGCAACAGTTTGTGCGGCGACCTGGAGTTGCCCCGATGAATTTGATGGGGCCATTGTCCCGATTGGCCGCCCGATTGCGAACACGCGGGTGTATCTGCTTGACGGTCATGGCGCGCCCGTCCCGTTTGGCGCGGTGGGAGAGCTCTACGTTGGCGGGGCGGGGGTGGCGCGCGGCTATCTGAACCGGCCGGAGCTGACCGCGGAGCGGTTCATCGCCAGTCCCTTTGTGGACGGCGACCGGCTGTACAAGACCGGCGATCTGGCGCGCTATCTGCCGGACGGCAATCTGGAGTTTTTGGGCCGCAACGACGACCAGGTGAAGATCCGCGGCTTCCGCATTGAGCCGGGCGAGATCGCGGCGCGGCTTTGCGAGCACCCGTTGGTGCGCGAGGCGGTGGTGGTGGCGCAACCGGATCGGGCCGGCGAGAAGCGTCTGGTCGGCTATGTGGTGTGTGCGCTTGGGGCTCAATCGGAGGAGCTGGATGGCGCTGACCTTGCCGGCGCGTTGCGGGCGCATGTGGCAGCGCGGCTGCCGGACTACATGGTGCCGGCAGCGTTCGTGCGGCTGGCGGCGCTGCCCTTGACGGTGAACGGCAAGCTCGACCGCAAGGCCCTGCCGGCGCCTGCGGATGAGGCGTATGCGCGTTCCGCCTATGAGGCGCCGCAAGGCGAGATCGAGACGGCGCTGGCCGAGATCTGGGCGGAGCTGCTCGGTGTTGAGCGGGTCGGACGCCACGACGACTTCTTCGAACTGGGCGGGCACTCACTGCTGGCGGTGCGGCTTCTCAGTCGAGCGCTCGATGCCGGGTTCAAGTTTACCGCCGCCGATCTCTTCCAAGCTCCTGTTCTGAAGGAACTTGCATTGAAGGTTCATTTGGAGCCACAGCCCAGTAGTCCGGGAGTGATTTGTGTTCGCGCAACCGGATCGCAGCCGCCGCTGTTCTTTGTTCCCACAGGCTTAGGTGATTGTTCCTATATCCTCAACTTGGTGGAGGAAATGGACGCAGACTGTCCAATCTATGGTCTACCGTGGCCTTCGTTCAGTGAAGTTTGCTCACCAACACTTGAAGCGATAGCCTCGCAAGTAATTCCGGCGATCCGCAAGATCCAGTCCCATGGTCCATATCGATTTGCTGGATACTCATCAGGCGGAATATTGGCTTACGCCATAGCCGAGCACTTACTGAGCCTCAGTGAAACTGTCTCATTTATGGCGTTCATTGATGTTACGTTACCCGCAAAGCCAGCCGGCATGACCC
This sequence comes from Bradyrhizobium agreste, assembly GCF_016031625.1. GTDB lineage: Bacteria > Pseudomonadota > Alphaproteobacteria > Rhizobiales > Xanthobacteraceae > Bradyrhizobium > Bradyrhizobium agreste. The sequence goes on from NZ_JACCHP010000008.1 coordinate 1,414, forward strand.
CCACCCAGATGGTATCCGAAGTGGTGCTGGAAACTCTTGAATCCCTAGAGGACGAGCACTTCAAACTATTGAAGCGCTTTGCAGAGCACAGTTCAATTCCTCGGCTACTTGAGAAGGCTCAACAAATAGGAGCTATACCTCCGGATCACAATGACGCTTTGATGTACGAAAGAATTGAGCAGTTTCAAAGGGCGCTGCAGCTATATCGGGCTCCGTCGCTGCCAATTGAGATACATCAGTTTTATGCGACGGTTTCTTCCGTAAGTCGCTGCGCACGACTAGACAAGCGCTCAATAGCTCCAGAGAGGAGCTCGCCGATGCGAGGCTGGGACAGGGTTTTGAGTGCAGCGGCCATTGATACCACACCGATTCCAGGCAATCACGCGACGATAATGAACACTCCAGAAAACCGCAAAGTCCTGGCATGCTCGTTATCAAGAGTCTTAAACAGCTCACCGACGAAATGATCTGAGGCCGCCGGCGAACTGGACCATTTTGGTTAGATTTTTTCGCGATTTCCCCGGCCGGGAGGATCGAAGAACGATGAAGGCTCGAAGTTTTCGGGCGCCCAGAAGGCGTTCATTTTGAAGCTCCACTGGAAGTCCTTGAAGCGGAGTGCGGGTGATCGGTCTTCTCGGCCGTAGCCCGGGCCGCCGTCAGTTCGTCCGCGATCGTGGCGAGCATACGGCCTTACCTTCGTGCCATGGTTCGCGCCATCTCTTCGCAAGCCTCTCAATGATGCGCCTGCCCGCGACAATGCTCCGCGCGATAGCAGGCTGAATTATTTCGAGTCGTGATCCGCTCCGGGTCGTGTGGCCTGGCGCGATGACGCGCTCTTCGCGCCAGCTTCGGGCAAATCCAACAGCCGCGGCTAACTCAGAACTATTTTCAGTTCGAGGTCACGGTCCAGTCACTGAACTTGAAGTTCATTCCGCCGGGAGACGAGGTGATCTCAACGCCGTATTGGACGCTACCCACGTTTATGTCGCCGAAGTAGCCCTTCGACTTGATCCATTCCAGGATGCCTTTGATGTCCACTGTCCCGCTGTTGCGCTTCGAAATGGGCACGAGTGAGATGACGTTGTGACCATTATTCCCTTCAAAAACGTTCCAGGTCGTCCCTCCCACCTCGACGTTAGTGTAGACCGGGATGGCCGCCCCGGAGGGATCCTGCCGATAATGATAAGAAATGGGCTTCACGTTGCCGCTACCGTCCGGGTTTCCGGTGTAGTTTGTCCAGATCATGATCTCATGCTGGTTTGAGCTGTCCCAAATATCATAGGCGGTGTCCCAGGCGCCGCCTTTAGGAACGTCCTGATTAAAGGTCGAGCTCAAGGTGTTGATTGCACTGAGCGGCTTTCCGACATGGACGGTCTCGTGCGGATAGCTCTTGATGCCACCAGTTCCTGGCTGGTTCGACCACACGCTCCACTGGTTCGCTCCATACACCGAAATGGTCTGAGGCCCGGCGCCACTGCCCCAGACGTCGTTATTCCAGGAGTAGCCATCGCGTGAAAAGTTCCCGTACGGAGCGCTCGAACTCCAAATCGGGGCCTTTGCCGGTGTAGGAGCGGCAGCCGATCGCCCAACGTCGTTCACAGCCTGCCCAAAAAGATCATCATGCTCATGTGAGTAGACGTGCCCCAGGGGGGACTCTGGCGAGCCGGCACGGTTTATCCGATCGGAATCCATAATGCTCTCCCTTGCTCCTATCGCAACACAGCCTCTTGCCGATCCGCCCAGTGGGTGTCCTGGGTTTGTGACCAGTTCGGTCGTGGGCGGCATCGTCATCCAGAGACCGGCTTCCCAAATCTAAAAAGGTTGGCTTTCGAGAAGCTGACTAGCACAAGAGTGCACGGCGCGCGCCTGGCCACTCCTTTTCCAATCCACGCATGCGACGCAAATAGAAAGATTTGCCCGAGGGTCATCGCGACCGCTCCGGGCTCATGATCCGGCGCAACCCTCGCGCCATCTGCGTTCTCAGTGACGCGCGAATAACGCCACTCACCTCGCTTCGTGAGAACCCAGGAAGAGAGTTCCCGACGCGAATGCATCCGGTGCCGGGGCGTAGCCTAGTCAGCTTCTCGAAAGCTTCTCCGAATACGGACCAACCCACTGATGTGATCCGGGACGCGCCTGTCACGCTCTTTGATCAAACATCGATGTGACGCGGCGTCGGGATTCAAGCGCAGTTGTTGATGCCGAAAATCGGGACCGGCTGGGCACTCTCTCAGTGTGAGAACGCTGAGAAGCTGTTTGGATTTTGGACAATCGCACAACGCTTCGTCTTGTTCGCGCATAGGCAAGGTGCTGCTGCACAATCGCAACGTTCAGGCCTCCTGCGTCTTATAAATGTCATCTTGCGCGGGCCAGTGACGCGCGCGGCGGCTCGATCGAGCCAGCGCTCAATACCAGATAAGGCACGCGGCAAGGATGCGCGTGACAAAGCACGAGCAGGTCAATGACGAAGCGTTTTCGCAACTGGGCCCTATTATCCATACTCGCCTCCATGCTTGTCTGCCCCGCCGCAAAAGCGCAAGACCGCCGGACTATCGTCGAACCTGTTGCACCTGATACGGTCTGTGATCGCCCTGTGCCTTCCGGCAAGAACGATACAGTAAGCCTACAGGACGCCATTGAACATTGCCCCGCTGGCGCTGCAGTTTATCTCGGGCGCGGCGAGTTTCACTCAGGTCCACTCGAGATGAAATCGGGCGTGATCTTATGGGTCGGACGCGGTGCGACACTGATCGCCATCCCCGAACCTGCTGCTTACGACAAGGGCCTCGGACAATGTGGGCGCATTGCGGAAAAGGGCGACGGTTGCCGGCCATTCATCAGCTTTTCTAAAACGCGCGGCGGCGGCATCTACGGAGAGGGCATCATCGATGGTCAGGGCGGCGCAATGATCGGTGGCGGCGCGGAAACCTGGTGGCAACTAGCCCGCCGCGCCCAAGTCCAGGGCGGCAATCAGAACGCCCCACGCTTGATCCAGATCGATCATGCGCAGGACATCACGTTCTCTGGTGTCACTTTGCGCAACGCTGCCAATTTTCATGTCGCGATGAACCGTGTTGAAGGTGCCACGTTTTGGGGCCTCACGATCGATTCGCCGGCGGATGCCCGCAACACCGATGGCATCGATGTTGGCGCCAGTCAGGATGTGACCATCACCCATAGCCTGATCCGTACGGGTGACGACAACGTCGCAATCAAGGCCGGCGACAATGGCTCAAGCAGCCATATCTCGATCATTGATAATTATTTCGGCTGGGGGCATGGCATGTCGATCGGCAGCGAGGTGAATTCCGGGGCCAGAGACATATTGGTGCGTAATCTGACGCTGGATGGTACGACGTCGGGCCTGCGCATCAAGAGCGATGTTAGTCGAGGCGGTCTGGTCGAGAGCGTGACCTATGAGTACGTGTGCCTGAGGGGAAACCGGTGGCCGCTGGCTTTCGATACAAAATATGATCCGCGCGCTCAAGGCACGAGGATTCCGGTCTATCGGCAAATCGTTCTCCGTCATGTGCATGGCGACACTGGTGTGCTGCTGATGCGCGGCGTAGACGAGCGACATGCTCTGGACGTGACACTCGAAGATGTCCGATTTGCCAATTCCGCGACTTGGCAACTTGAACATGCGAAGGTCACCGCAAATCACTCTGACGTATGGCCCCCGCTGCCCGGGCGAGCTACACAACCGCTGCTCCGCGGATCGGAGGGATGTTCCAGGGCATTCCGCGACGGCAATCGGTAAGCACCACACCCGGCGCCGAACACAGGTGGTGAGTTCTGCATCTGGGATCAAGAGGTGCGGACGAGGTCGGGCTCATGTCCCGAGTTGGTTGCAATTGGCTGACGGTGTTGCAGGGCCGGAAATGCCAAGGTGACGTGCAGGTTCTGATTTGGCGATGAGAATCTCGTGTCGATGCGCGGCGGCGGCGGCCATCCGGCTGAGAAACGAAGTGTAAGATCACATGCGAATTTTCATTTCCTCCGCTGCACTTCTGGCGGGATGTTTCTGCATCCCCGCGGCGTACGCTCATCCACTGTTGGTTTCGCATGCCGGAAATGCAGACTATCACTCCGTGCAGCAAGCCATCGACGCGTTGCCGGCGGAAGGCGGAAGTATCCGGATCGCGCCGGGCGTCTATCGCGAGAAGGTCAAAATCTCCAAATCCGGTATTCATATCGAAGGGACTGGCAGGAAGCCGGAGGATACGGTCATTGTGTATGGCGACAGCGCGATCAATGTAGGAGGAACCGCCCGTTCGGCCACGCTGGATGCCGCTGGCGATAACTTCCGGCTCGAGAATCTGACAATCCAGAACGACTACGCCCTCAATCCGGCCAATCCGCCTTCGCAGGCGGTAGCGCTGTCCGTTACCGGAGATAGGGACGTCATTACGCGCGTCCGCCTGCTCGGCGCCCAGGACACGCTGTTTGCCGGCAAGGGACCAAACGGCAGAATGTCACGACAATACTTCTCGAACTGCTACATCGAAGGGCATGTCGATTTCATATTTGGTAACGCCAAGGCTTGGTTCCGGCAATGTGAGTTGCACGGCATCGCCAATCAAGCGGTCATCTATACTGCTCAGAGCAAGGCAACGCCGGACGAGGACAGTGGCTATGTTTTTGATCGTTGCAGGCTAAGTGCCGACCCTGCTGCGCGCTATATCGCACTTGGCCGCCCCTGGCGTCCCTACGCCACCGTAGTCTTCCTGTCCGCGAAGATAGATGCCCCTGTGATCGCGGAAGGGTGGCGCGAATGGACGCCCGGTAAGACCAATATGCTGAAGACAAGCTATTATGCTGAATATAGATCCTTCGGCGTCGGGGCTAACCCCTCAGGCCGCGAGCCTCATTCTCATCAACTGACAGATGGCGAAGCGGGGAAATGGTCGCTGAGCGTGTTCTTCGGGGGCGCCACAGATTGGCTGCCAACGAACCATCACGCTGCGACACAGAGCAACGTTCATGGCGAAGGGCTTCGACGGCGATCCTCGGATGAATGATACGAGGAGAGCCTGATTGTGATGGAAAGTCTTGTACCAGCAACCTAACTGCCGCCGGATTCGAACCGCCAGAAGGGGGCCGGAGCGACGATCTCATCTGTTCGCCGTCCGCCCACATGCGCGCGCTCCAGCTCGCAGCCATCTTGTCCGGTTGGCGGATGAGTGCGGGCAAGCTCTACGGACCGTCACGTCAGCATCGTCATCATCGCTCGGGAACGGCTGATTTTCTTGCTCAGCGCTTTGCGCACTCCGGAGAACGAAGTGGGCTGATGCTTCGCGGCTATCTTCGTTCGGCCAGTTGGTTACCGTCATATGCCGGCGGAGCCTCAAGAATGGATTTCTTGCTGCCGGAGATTGAGGGGGTCGTCAAAATAAAAATGACGCGTCCCGGTCTGACAACGAAACAGCTCGGTGAGCAGCTCATCATCGACATCGCCAAATACAAAAGACATCCAGCATGCCGGACGCTGTTCTGCGTGGTGTACGATCCTGAAGGACGTATTACGAATCCTCGAGGGGTTGAGAACGACCTCAAGGACGAAAGCGATCAGATGTTCACGTATGTTATGATCGTGCCGCGGAGCACGTAAACAATGTTACATAGTCATTTCAAATGGACGGCTTGATTGATGATACATGTCCTTGTGTAATATATTGACATTTGCAAGGTTTTATATCATATAGGTTCCATGAGAAGAGAACCAGAACGCCAAGAGGATAGGGCGATCTCGCTTCTTGAGAAGCGGGGCATGATGCGCCTTTCCGAATTCCTAGAGGAAGGAATCACGTCAGCGACCATTTCCCGGATGGTGCAAAAAGGCGCGCTGAATCAACTCAGCCGCGGCCTTTACCAACTTCCTGACGCGCTGCTGGATGGCAACCACTCACTTGCCGTAGCCGCCAAACTCATTCCCAACGGCGTCATCTGCTACGATTCCGCGCTCGCTTTTCATGAGCTGACCGATCGCATTCCTCCCTATGTGTGGATGGCGATTGGTCCACGCGATTGGCGGCCCAAGATCACGCGCCCTCGCATTCAAATCATGCGCTTCGGGCCTAAGGAATTTGATAAGGGCGTTGAGCATCACATTATCGAAGGCGTGTCGGTGTCGATCTATACACCGGCCAAGACGATCGTCGATCTCTTCAAGAGCGGCAAGTATCCAAAAGCTTTTTACAACGCACCCGCAGGTCTCGCGCACGCGACGCAAACTATGAAAGACGCGCTCAGGCTGCGCAAGGCGACACCTTCCGAAATCGCAAAATACGCCGTCGAAGCCGGCATATGGGAAAAAATCGTTCAGCCGCGCCTTGAGGCGCTCACCGTGAATGCGTAAGCCGCTGAAAAATGTCGGGGCTTCCGTCCGTGCCCGCCTGCTCAACCTTGCGAAAGAGCGCAACGAGCCGTTCGATCTGCTGCTCACGCAATATGCGCTCGAAAGACTGCTTTACCGGCTGAGCATCAGCAAATACAAGGATAAGTTCGTCCTCAAAGTGCTATGCTGCTGCGGCACTGGCTCGATGATCCACATCGGCCAACGCGCGACCTCGCCCTGCTCGGGTTTGGCGAGAGCGATCCGCAACTGACCCTCGGTTTCTTCAAAGAGATTTGTGAAACCCAAGCTGACGCCGGCGTTACGTTCGACACCGGTACGCTGGAGGTCGACACCGTTCGTGCTATAGCGGCTTACGCCTCAAATGCTACGCGACGATTGACGGGGCGCGTGTGCGAATTGTCATCGACATCGGCTATGGCGACGCAACCGAGCCGGGGCTAAACGAAATCGAACTCTTGCCGCTGCTCGACCAGCCAGCCCCAAAGCTACGGGCCTATCCGCCGGAGACTGTCATTGCCGAAAAATTCCAGGCGATGGTCCATCTTGGCCTTGCCAACACGCGTTTGAAGGACTTCTACGATATCTGCGTCCTCGCCCGAGCCTACGAGTTCAAGGACGATCGCCTCGCGCGCGCAATTAAAGCTACCTTCGCGCGACGAAAGACCGACATTCCAGCGGATCGACCGGATGCCCTCACCAAGGCGTATGCGGACGATCCGACCAAGGTCCAGCAATGGACAGCTTTTATCCAGGACGTTGCAGTCAATCCCGGTCCTCTTCCTGGTGTCGTCGAGACGCTCGCCACATTCCTAACGCCTCACGCAGAAAAGGCGCGGAATTTGAAAGGCTAGAAGCTGCAATGGTCGGTAGGACGAAAATCGCCGGCATCAACGGCAAGCCTCCTAAGACAGCTCTCCACCACTGGTGGCCCGAGGTCTTTCCGGACTTTGGAAGGACAGGGAAGGCAAGGTCACCCGATTATCGTGGGATAGAACGACGTTAAGCGCACCACCCAAGCAATTCGGTGCGATTACCAATGGCCACCACATCAAGCTCAATGGCCCATGGGCGGGATCGATCGAGCCGCTCTTCGACGATGCAGACAGTGTCTTGCCGTCACTCGCTGCGAAATTGGAAGGCCTGTCGTACGTTGCTGGCAAATACGACGCGGCGATCGATAAACGCATCACGGCTCACGAGATAACGCCCGACGACAGAAAGTTGATCGGCGAGGGCCTCGCTTCCTTGCTGGTTCGATGCCCTGCTCATCGCCATCAATCGCATCTCACAACGGAGCGCTTTGCAGGGCGGACTGGTGACAAAATTCAAAAACATGACGACACACTCATTGCCCTAAACATCAATCAATACTACCGCCAGATCGTGCAATCGTTGGAACGTGGCGGCAAGATCGTTCTGCTCCGATCAGGCGAACGGGAGTTCGTCATGGGTGAAGGCTATTTGAATACACTCGCCGGTTACACCGTCGAACTCTGGTACCAATGCCTCGTACCGCTCACGCCGAGTATGGCCGTACTTGCCTTCGCGCCGTGCCGGTATTGGACCAACCCACCTATTTGCACCATCGGCCTCAATCATGCCGAGGTCGACCTCATCAACGAAGTTACGCAGGTCTATTCGCGTGACTACATCTTCTATCGGAACGAGGCGCCGAAATTGATTGACGCGTTCACGACCCGCGAGTTTCGCAACGTTCAATATCATCGCTTCGACTGGCTAGATGCCGTGATGCAGGCGGTTGCAGCATATGCACCAAGGCGAGGTGTGTCATGATTGATATCTCCCATGAAGGTCGTTGATTCACTTCTAAACGGCTCTGAAAAGACCGTGATGCGCGAACTCGAAAAGATCGCATCGGACAATGCAATGAGGATATTCGCCAAACCGCGGCTGTCCGATGTGATCCAGAAGCACAGCACGTATCTCACCAAGCGCGAGTTCGATTTCTATACACGGAGTCACTGCGATTTTCGTTGTTACCGACCCAGGTGCCCGACCGGTCATGGTCGTCGTCGAATATGACGGGCCGCTGCACCGATTGAGCGTCGAACAGTAGGAGCGCGATGCAATCAAGAATGAATTGTGTCGGCGAGCTGGATTGGAATTGCTTCGGATCAACAACAACTACGTCACGAAGATCTATCGTGGCATGACCATCCTGCGTTGGATCATCGAAGTCACCGAGCCCGAAAAGGCCTTTGCGGATTCCGATGATTTCGCCCGGGCATTCCGATTTCAAATCGCCCAGGATTCCGATCTGATCTCGCCCACCGTTCCGATTTGGTCTCGCCCCGGGGGCGGACGTTCTGGCCCCGTTTTCCTGGCACCGGTGACAGGCCCTGGTCAATCCCCGAACCGATCCGAAGAAGAGCTTCGTCTGCTGTTGCTGCTCTGGGCATGTGGTCAACGCCGGAGGCGTTGTCCAAGCGAAGCGTCATGTCCACGGCGCCCTTGCGGGCATGCTGCGCCCTGGTTCGGCGCAGGCTTTCGCCGGCGAGATCGAGCCGATGAGCGTTGTGGACGAGGTGATCGAGTATGGCATCGGCATAGGTGGGATCGCCGATGAGGGCATGCCACTGGTCCACGAGGAGTTGGCTGGTGACCATGGTGGACGACCACCGTACCGATCTTCGAGGATCACCTCGTGCACTTGGCGCATTGCAAGCCTCCCCATCGGCATCCGATCCACTCCTTTCAAAAGCCGAAAGGAGGGGATCTATCAGAGCCGGAAGAGGCCGCTTCACCCCGGGCGATTTCATCCCGAATGGTGGGCGATTTCATTTCGGAATCGTGGGCCGATTTCGAGCGGAATCAGCAGATACCAAGGCGGCCGCGGCTTCAGTATAGAGCCCCAGAGCCGCGACGGTGCTTTATCCCAAGGACGACCAGCGAGCTTTTTCGGCCGAGTAGCTGGAAACCAAGCGCGGCAGGCGGTGCGAACGGCCAATTCAGGGCGCCCCTCTTAGATGCCTAGGCAGTCGATGTCGAGCTGCTCGTTGCGAGGGTTGACCGGTTCACCCGCAAGCTGGATTGCTTCGCTCACGCAGTGCGATGCGGCTAGGGGACGCGCCCGACGACTAGGCGCGTCCCAAGTTATCAGTGGAAAACTGAGCAACTCTGAGGTTCTGCAGAGGCACTCGTCAGCTGATCGACAGGTAGGCCGGCTAACGGCAGAACGTTACGCTACCCCGTTGACTGTCCTACCGGACTTAACTGTCAACGAAAGGCAGCAAGCTCGCAGCAGTATCGATCGATTTGCCGCAGTCGGGCTCGTGTGAACGTGCACCCACTTAAGTCGGGCGGGAGCCGCAGAGCACGTGCACGGGCGGTCGAATGATCAACGCGCTGCGCCACCGCCTGCTTCGCGAGCTTAAGAAGCGGGGGGATTGTTGTTCTGACGATGGAGAAACTGATGAACACGGGACAGGCACTGTTGAGTGCAGGTTCTTCCTCCGCGCCTTCTGAAGACGCGGACCAGGAAAGCTACCTCGGCGGCTTCAATCGTGCCGTCGCGAATTTGATCGAAACCTTGACAGGTTATCGGACGGAAGCCTCCGCGCGCGCGCAGATCCTGGACAATTGGGTTGCCGAAGAGGGGCAGGGCGAGGCCGAGAATAGGCGACAGGGGCGCAGACGAATCAGGAATTCAGATAACACAGGCCCGCACTCGCTGGATTTGTCCTCGCTCTCGCTGACCGCTCTGCCCGCCGCGCTCCCGCCAAGGTTGCTGGAACTGCGCGCGAGGCACAATGAGCTAAGCAGCCTGCCCGCTATGTTACCACCCGGTCTCCAGCATCTTCTCATTAGCCATAATCGCTTGACCAGTTTGCCGGACGATCTTCCGGCCACCCTCTCTGAGCTGGAGATCGCTGATAACAGCTTGACCAGTCTGCCGGCAAACCTTCCGGCCGGGCTCCAGATCTTGAACGCAAACGACAACCGGCTAACCAGCCTGCCGGACGCTCTCCCGAGCGGGCTCACCTCGCTTGCGGTCAGTGGCAATCAGCTGACCGACCTCCCCGAGTCCCTCCCTTCGTGGCTCATAGAACTCGATGTCAGCGGCAATCAATTGGCCGACCTGCCCCGCCCTCTTCCGAGCACGCTGCAATCACTCAATGTCAGCGGTAACCGGCTGACCAGCCTGCCTGAAGGGCTACTAGAAGCTCTTGTACCGCATAATAGCCCCTACTACCCGCATCTGGAGAGCCTCGACTTCCGGGATAACCCGCTGCCGGACGACGTCCTCGCTCATCTGGCGGCGGCTGAAGCGCCACCGCAGCTTGCGCAGCAATCCCTACATGAGGCGGCCGCACACTGGCTCGCAGACCATCCGGCCGTTCTGGCCGAATGGCAGCACTTTGCGGATGAGCCCGGCGCCCAAGACTACGCACAGTTCCTCGAGAGGCTACGAGGCACCGTGAACTACGGCAATGACGAGTTTCGGCAGGCAGTGGCTGATGATCTACGGCAGGCGGCCACCAATCCGACATTGCGCGAGCAGCTCTTTGCGCAGGCGTCCGAGGCCAACGAGAGCTGCGAGGATCGTGTCACCTTGCATTGGAATGGTATGCAGACCGCGCGCCTCAACGCTGACGTCGAGGACGGGGTATATGACGATCGGCTTAGCGATCTGATCCAGCGCGGCCGAGTCGCATTCCGTTTGGAGACGTTGGACGAGATCGCGCGCGACAGGGTCAACTCGCTCGCCAACGGCAACCCGAACGTAGACGACATCGGAGTCTACCTGGCCTATCAACATCGGCTGCGCGAGCCGCTGGGGCTCAGTCATGTCGCCCCTGACATGCGCTTCCTGGCGGTGTCTCACGTAAGCGAGGATGATGCGACGGAGGCGCTCGACCTGGTCCGGGAGCGGGAAGCAAGCCAGTTCACCGACTACATGGCAAGCCGCTGGCAACCCTGGGAGACGGTGCTGAGGCGCATCGCTCCGGACGAATATGCCGCGATGCAAGACCGGCTCGTCGAGGCCATGGGCGAGGAGTTTCAGAGCCGCTTGGATCAGCGACTGACCGAGCATGGACTTCTCGGCGATCCGGATGCCGAGCGGGTGCTCGGCGCCCAAGTCCGAAACGAGATCGGTGGTGAGATCAAACGCGCGGTCATGCACCGTGTGCTCGCAGAACGCGGCCTCAGACTATGAGGCTCCCAAACCGCGGCAGAGATATTTATCATTGCTCTGCGGGCGGTACGTGAAGATCGATCGTGAAGCCGCCCATGGCTGCCAAGGTGCTTTTGCTGATCGCGAGAGGTGCTCACCGTTATTGCTGCGAACTCAGGACGGCCTGCACATCTTCTCGAAAAAGAATGTCTGGGTCGTTTGACGCCTGAACGCGCTGGTGGCTCACTGGGCGAGCATCTCGTCTTCAAGGGCAAACGTCCCTTTCGAAGGCTTACGGCGCAGTTCGCCGTTTCCCGGACGACGTGGATCTCAGCCCCTGCGGCAGGACAAGCTCACTCCCAAAATTGATGCCAAGGACGACAAGATGCTCGTCACGTATGATCCATTGGAGACTGGTGGCGGCTATGTGAGCCCCGCGGTGATGCTTGAATTCAGCGCTCGGTCGAGCGGCGATCCATTGTTATATCGGTCGGCCAACTTCGTCAGCTCGAACACGAGACCGGCTAAGAGGTGCGGCAAAATTGGAGCGACTCGCTTTTGTGGTCAGGCGGGTGCCGATGCGAGGCCGGTCTCGCGCGCAGCAATATCCTGATCTCGTCAGCTTTTAGAAAGGTTGCGGCTACAACAATCGAGGTCTGATTCTTGCCGAACGAGCTGCTACCTGGCCGTAATCCAAGCCGTACGGATTGCTGCAGGGTCTATACAAACACAAGGAGAGCAGGATGGATCCGGTTGACCCATTCTTCGATTCAGGAGCCTGGATGCGGGAGTACGCCGCGCTGCAGGGGCGGGCGGCGCAGCGATCGGGCGCCTCAAGCGAGCACGGTGACTTTGAACGGCGGCTGGAGGATTTGAATCTCGATCCGTCTGATGAAAGGGAGTCAACTTCGCCTGATCGGGCTCCCGCAGGAGGTGCTCGAGCAGTCCGGCGGGACGATTTCGGCGGTTCGATGCGGGTGCCGCCGCACTCCGCTTTCAGGGAGAGTGCGCTAGGCGGCACGCGCCGGAGCGTGGACATTCCCAGCTTTCAGCTTCCCGCTTCGGCGCAAGTGCCGCAGTCCAGTTTGCGGGATGATCTGTTCAGCAGCGCACGCTACAGCTTTCCGGACGCAGAGTCTGCCGCGTCGGCCAAGAGCGGAAAAAGCCGCGGATTATGGTCACGCTTCAAGTCGGGAATCGGCAAGGCGTTTGGCGGGAGCGGCAGCGGAAAGTCGTCGCGCGACGCGGAGCAATCTAATGTCTTTTCGACGAATTTACGAATTGATTACGCCAGGCAGCCGGGCCGGACGCGCGGGGTCTCTGCGGAGGATGAGGCGCTCATTAAAGACTTCAGGAACAAGGCGGCGGGTAACCTCAGCGACGGCACCATCAAAAATGCGGCAACCGATCTGCGCCATTTGAGCGCGCGCCTGAGCGAGGCCGGCCGGCCGTCAATTGCCGATCGAATTCGGCGGGAACTGGAAAACGCGCAGCAGGACAATCCGGAGGTGGAAAACCACCAGCTGGAAGCCGAATTCGATGAGGATGTCGACACCTACGCAAACGACCGCGGCAGGCGCATCAAGGCTGCCCTGAAGAAGCTTCGTGAAGTCGGTGCCGGAAACACCTTGGCAGCCGATCTCCGCCGGCTGGCTCCTCATGCTGAGGACGCAACTCTCATCCGTATGTGGGCGGCCGCAGAAAAGGCAACAGACAGGATCGATCCAAAGACGATCGACAGGCAAACTCGCCGCATGTTCAGGCTGAGTGAGTGGCTGCAGACGCATGACAGACAGCCGATCGCCGGCCGACTTTCCACCCCTGGGCTCGCTCAGGACGTCGAGGAGTACAAGCACGAGACCGGGGACAGCAAGATCAACCCTGATCTGGTGAGGCTTGGGCTCTACCAGCAAATCCTTGAGGCGAACAGGGCACTTGGATTGCCGCCTCCTGAGGACCCGGGTCAGCCTTCTGCGGAAGCTGCTCGGCAGGCCCACTCGCCACAGGACCCTCCCGCAACGCCAGCCACGCCGAGCGCGGGAGCTTGGGAATGGCTTGGAGATCAAATGCACGGATCTGGCTCATCGATGCCGGCGCCGCAAAGCGGATGGCAAGCCAGCTCGTCCCAGCTGCTTCCCGCAACGCCTGCGACGCCGAGCGCCGGAGCCTGGGATTGGCTTGGTGAGCAGATCCACGGACCCGCCTCACCGGTGCCAGCGCCGCACTGGGGCGCGCAGGCTCATCTGCCGCTCGAGCTTCCTGCCACTCCGGCCACCCCGAGCCAGGGAGCCTGGGCCTGGCTGGGGCAACACATGCAAGAGCCCGCATCGCCATCATCCGTGAGGCCCCGATCGTCAAACATCTACGGCGGTCTCGACTCCTTCGTTGATCTGGATCCGCCCACGCCGCACGATTTGCGTGACGATGCGCGCTCTGCGCCGGCACCTGAATTTGCAGCCGCCTCGTCGTTCGCAGGATCGCCGGGGGCGGCTCCGGAGCTGCGGGATATTGGAGCGATCGTTGGCGCCAACTGGCGCCACGGCTCCCAGGCGGCTTCAGACGTGTTGATCGACGTGTTGAGCAACATCAATTTGCTGCCAAACCAGTTCGGGCCAAGTCAGTTTGCGATCAATGGGGAGCGCTATTCCGCGACGTTCGGACCGCGAGGCAGCATGGATGTTCGCCTGATCCATCATCCTCGCGTGAGCCAGCCGGATGAACCCGGCCCGTCTCAATCGCTCCATCGTCCCCGGCCGATCGTGCCAGCCGCGCAATCCGGTGAGGGCCGCATTGATCTTGGGTATCTGATCCGCGGGGGATGGGAGCACCGAGAGCGATTCCTGCCACCTTACCTTGTCCGCGTCCTGGAGGGCCAAGGCATCCTGCCGCAGGCGGGGCAGCCAACCCATTTCGATATCCGCGGAGTGCCTTACAGGGGCGAATTGGTGGAAAGCGAAGGCCGCCAGCGCGTACGCATTTATCCTGAACGTGGCTGAAGAGGCAGCAGGGCCTGCAATCAGGCTTTCGGCGGGGCAGCTCGCGTAAGGCGTTCTATGGCGAGGCTTTTGGCAGGCGATGGACGGTTGCAGGGGCACGGCCTGAACCGTTCAGCCTCCTCTTTGTAGAATCTGACAAAGGGATTCTACGAATTTGGTGCATGCCGGGACCTGCTTTCTGCATCCCTGATCCTTCGCCAATTCTTGTCTTGAAAACCGCAGCTACTACAAATCCAACGCATTCGTGACCGCGATGGACAAGCGCTCACCAAACGAAAGTTTGCTGACGAAGGCTCTTCCTGATTGCGGCCCAAATTCCTTGGCGGGCGCTGTACTTCGGAACCTGCATAGCTTAAGCCTTCATGCGCAGTTCAGTATTGAGCTATGCAAAGGCTCCTCGCGCTCTCTGCAAACGCCTGGTCCGCTCGGGAGCAGAGTGCAACGTCCCGCTGGACTGGGGAAGCCGATGAAACCGAGCTTGGTGCGACAAAAATCGATAAACCATCGTATAGCTCGTTTCCATTTCCCTTCGGTCTTATCGCACAGTCAGCTATTGGAGCGTCGACTCTCGGTGGCAATTGTCTCCGCTGCCAGTCATCGGATAGCTCGACTTCCATGCAAACAGACTACGCAACAGCGACGTGCCCTTAACAATAGGTGTTGGCCAACCTCAGCTATGTATTCGGCTGGTTGGATAAGGTGTGCCGAGATGATGATACATCATGTAACAGGAAAGGTTTTGCCTGAGACAGCCTACGAATCGCGATCTCGCTTTGGACTTCACCAAAGGAGTGCTCATCATTTTAGTGATCGTCGGTCACCTGATCCAATATATCCTCTATCAAAATGAAGGATTTTGGGATTCGGCATGCTTCAAATGGATCTACATGTTCCACATGCCCCTCTTTATGGCGATAAGCGGTTATCTTTCTTGCCGAGCGCTCCTGGTAAAGTCGTTCACGCAAGCTATCGGCGATCGTGCGACGCAGCTCCTGGTGCCGATGCTATTTTGGTGCTCCCTTCTGGAGTCATTGAAGTTTGCCGTGTTTCCCCGATCGGCGGGCGCACCAGATACCGTTTTGCTGTTTGTGAATGAGTCCGCCGGCACATACTGGTTCGTCTGGGCCGCGTTCATTTGTTTTATTTTCGCTAAAGCTATTTCGATTTCCAATCATTGGTCGCCCTGGGCCTTGTTCGTATCCGTCATTCTGGTCGTGCTTGCGCCTCTGACTTTTTCCATATTCCCTCTCATAAAGTATATGTACCCGTTCTACTGCCTGGGATTCTCATTTGCGCAGTCGAGAGAACGGTGGACGAGCATAATGCGCTCTCACAGGCCGTTCTTGATTATGTCTGCCTCAATAGCGGCTATGATGTGCTTTCTGGCCTGGCGCAACGACACTTATGTCTACAACAATCTCGCTTTGGTCCAGGATTTGCCATCGGCAAAAAATGTTCTTCTGATGTTTCTCGGCTCCGCAGCTGCCTCAGTGGTAATGATCGAGGTCCTGCTTCGATGCTGGAATATTGGTCACTCAAATCGGGTGGTCCGCTTTATCGCCGCGAAACTGGGGCCGAGCACGCTCGTGCTGTACTTGATTCAGGGTGCGGTATTCCGTCTCATGGATTCCATGCAGTATGGAGAACTTTGGGGCCCCGCAATGAGGTCTGCCGCGGCTGCATTTCTCGGGACAATGATTGTTGCCGTCGCGCTAGCGGTTCGCTGGACGGTGCGCGACATTCCTTATCTGTCCCAGCTCATGCTCGGAGTGCCACCCGCTCATCTCGGTAAGTAGCTGTAACCGAGATCTGATCAGGAGGCTCTCGCAAACACATCGTAGATTGCGTTTCTTGTACCCCTGCTGTCTACGCAAGGCGAGACAATCTGGAAAAATGTCCTCAAAAATTGGGTCGTTGCGCCACGTAGTTTGTTTCCCCCGAACGTCTAGCGCAGATGCAGCCGATCCCTGCGAGGGGATCGCGAAGGCCCGGTCCCATGCGGCACGATTACGTCGGAGCAGAACGGCGCTTGCGATGATCAGAAGAATATCAACGTAGATACCAACAGATTGAGCGCGTGTTCCGTTTGGGGCGTGTGTGTGATGCTTGTCGGGTAATGAATGTATGACAGTCCGACGCTTGCATAGATCCCTGGAGCGAGATGCGCGATGTATGTTCCCGTAACTGCTGTGCTATCGCGGTGCGCAAGCTGGCCTTTAGCCAGAGCAGAATCCACTGCAAGCTTACTCCAGGCCGTGTTGGTCGCAACGAGAGCAATCAGATCACTGGGCCGGTTATCAAAAGGTCCCTTCGCATAAAGACGAAGCTCGTAATACCGGCTGATCCTGTTGTGCTCAGGTGGAGCTCCCATGACGGAGAAGCCGCCGTAGATGCCGCGAGACGGCGACCCAAGGGCGTCACTCTGCCAGAGCTGCCTGTCCGCAGCGATGTAGTGAAAATTATTTCCGCTCTCCCTTTGTTGCTTGGGATCCGCCAAATTCGTGTAGCGGCTACTGTTCAAACCAACGCCCGCCCGCAGCCACGTGTCGGGTACGCCGGGAGCAGCCTTGCTCTTGTAGCCGGCTTCTTCGACGAGAAGGATGCCTGCATTGGCCGTGCTCCATTTCAAGCCGGTGGGATTCTCGGTTATATGAGCATAGGTACCATCCGGACTGATTGAGCGCTGGACGGAGACCTTGTTGTACAAGCGAGCGTCAAAATTGTACTTCAAGTTGGCCGCTGGCGTGGGCGCGGCATTGGTGCTCATCCCAGCCTGGAACAAGGCAGACATGTTCGATCCTGTACCTCCGAACAATGTGCCGGTGAATTCATTTTGGTTTCTGAGATAGCCAAGTTTGAGTTCTAGCGTCCTGTCGAAGAAAGTCTGGTAGTAGGCGAGCGTATTGAGTCCCACTCGATCTGGCCCTGGGCGATCCCACGTCCAGTATTGCTGCTCGGCTCCTACGACAATCTGTCCGTCGGCAATGCCAAACCGGCTCAGATCGTAGGTGACGATCATGAAGTTCGCCGACGCGAACGTCGGATTCTGGCCCATATAGAGCTGGTTTGCGATAGTGCTTCTGGCTGCATGCGGTAGCTGGTTGCTTGCAAAGGAGTTTTGTGTCCACCCGATATAGCCGATGCCGACGTCCGCCAGCGCAGATCTAACGCCCCCCTTGTCCTGACCAATCGTATCTGCAGGACCAGGGATGGGGAACCACAACCCTTTTTCACGGAGATTGTCGTACCTTTGGAAGGGATCGATGGTCTTTTGCGGTCTCGTCTGAGCGGCCCCGTTCGCACTGCCGCGCTTCTCCAAAGGCACTCCGGGACCTGCTGCTGGCGCCGGGGCAGGAGGGCGGATTGCCTGACGGATCAGGTGGACCGGGAGC
The DNA here is from genome assembly GCF_016031625.1 of Bradyrhizobium agreste. Taxonomy (GTDB): domain Bacteria; phylum Pseudomonadota; class Alphaproteobacteria; order Rhizobiales; family Xanthobacteraceae; genus Bradyrhizobium; species Bradyrhizobium agreste. The sequence goes on from NZ_JACCHP010000008.1 coordinate 19,297, forward strand.
TTTGCGGCCCGGTCGGAAGACTTTCCTCTTTTGCTGGCCTGATCCACAGGGTGGTTACTAGGATCAAGTCCGCTCGCTGTTTGTGCCAGTACGGAATTGCCGACCAGACAAGCCGCTAGCGAAAATGCGATAACAAGCCCAGATTGCTTTCGCCTTTGTCTGGAATTGAAAGAAAGTGCTGCCGTAGCCGAGTATGTCCGAGGCGAGGTCGTCGCAAGAAGGCAATCACGCATGGCGTACTTCGGGTCGATGTCTGCCGGCCATGAATGGATTGAACTGCGGCCTGATTGGCCTGGAGTGAGCTCCCGGCGCAATGTGGCACGCGCCTGCTTCCACATCGTCATTGCGAGCACAGCGAAGTAATCCAGAATCCCTCCGCGGCGAGGCAGTCCGGATCGCGTCGTCGCCAGCGCTCCTCGCAATGACGAGCAAGCGGCATCGCCGGCGTCGTTTCGCGTCCGACGGTGAGGGGGACGAGCCAGAACTCGATTTATCCGAACAGAGCCACTCAGGCTTGCTGAACCCCTCAGCTCGCGGCGCGATGATGATCCGATCCGAAATTTGCTTGTGCACGACGCCAGTGCGCCGAGAGCCAGCGGAGAGCGCTGGCTCGGCAAATGCTCACGAGCGCGCGGGGGCTTGCTGTCCTGGCCACCAAAACATTGCGAATGTCCACCTTGCTCACTGTGAGTCAGGCGAGTCTGGCGGTGCCGCGCATTTGCATCCAAGGCAGCTTTCTGGACCAAATGACAGCTACCGGAAAGCAGGGCTCGCCGTGCAAGAGGCTCGGCTTCACGAAGCTCTTCATCGGTATTGTTGTCAGCGAAACACGAGACAATCGGCGGGCTTGGCCGAAAGACCTTTGAATTTGCGCGCTCGGCAACCAGAGCACAACATCCAACGTGAAGGCCCAAGAGACCGGAGGAATCAGCCATCCAGCTTTGGCGGACATCGGCGAGCAGTTGCTGCTTACCGTCAGCGCGGCAAAACTTGTCTTGCATCCGAATCCTTGACGTGCGCGGCGTTCGTTGGCCACGCTTGGCACGTGCCCGTCATCTCGAACAACCTGCCGGAACTGGTAGTTGATCAGGTGCAATGTTTGCCGGTCCAATCGCGCCATTGCGGCTCGGCCGATCAGCCGTGGCGCTTACGTGGCGCGTCCCAGACGAAGTTGTTGGTCTGGGCAATGCGTGAGGCGGGACTCCATCGAACACTTGCAGGAATCAGTGGACGGTTTGCAGTCGTGCCGGGGCAAGGTAAGAAAATCTGCAAGGTTCTTTTGATTGATGAGAAAATGTGCGCGCCGCGCCATCGCCAACGAAGACGAAAACCATTGCTCGCTGGTGGCGCTATCATGGAGAACGCGCGCAAATTGTCGCGTTGGATTGCTCAAGAAGGAGCGTTTCATAGGAGCAGGCGCAGCCGATCGGGAAGATCGCAAACATTGATTATTGTCGAGGCGGTAACTCCTGGAGCGCGGGAGCATTGCGGGCTATCGAGTCGACAAAATAAGCCTGATGCAATGGGATCTCGAGTGAGGGACAATGGACCTGATTGATCAAGCGGCTGCTTCAGACTTGCGGCCGCTCTTGCGCGGGCCGTCAAGAAGGATTCTTCCGGTTTTGGTGCTCCCGCTTGTCCTCGTCGGCTCGTGTGCTGCTGGCGCCTGGGTTTGGGCTAACCTTGAAGATCTTGTCGAGACGCCGGAGAGCAGAGATGTCGCTTCAACAATGAGCCTGTCACTGGAGGACAGGGCATCCCTATTCGAGATAAAGTGGGCACAGCAGAAAACTGACGATGAGATCGCAGAACTCAACCGCCGGATTGATGCCCAGCGGGATGCCCTCAAAGAGATCCTGGATCAGATCACCATACTGACTTCTCGGATCGATTCGCTGCAGAGTTCAACACCTGTCCCTTCTGCTTCCGAGCCACCTTTGTCGCCACCCCGGGCTGTTTCGACCAGGAAACGCTTCGGGCGGTCCAAACCACGGGGACCTGTTTCCGTCGGAGGCGCGCCAGTGATCGCCGAACCGAAGACCGCCGAGCCTTGAGCTCTGAGACGCTGCAGGCGTGGTCGAGTCTCCAACTGTGCTTGAGGAGGTGGACCGTAGCTTCGCAAAGCGGCCGCCAGCCGCAAAATCCCGAAGCTTGTGCAGGCGCTGCCGTCTCCAGCGGCACGTCGCTGAAGCCACGCCATTATCAAGAGCACTCAAGGGAGGTGGGGCATAGCCCTTTAGGCATGATCGAGCCGTGGCCCTGAACGGGGGAATCCGCTGCGCCTCTCCTTCAAATCAGCTTCCTTTAGTCAGCCCTCCCGGTTTGAGGCCATATCTGAAAGGTCGTTGTCATGACACCGCCGCTGCATCCTCGAAATCTGGCCTGTCTGCCGGAGGTGCCTCTTCAGATCATTTCGTCGCGAAGAGCTTAGATCTTTGGGATCTGCTCACATGCGGAGCTTAGTTAATAGGGGTACGGTCGAGATAGATGTCGAATGCGGCAGCAACAGCACGAACGAGAAACCGGTGTTCCTGCTTGACCCGAATGAATCCCTCTTCAATGTCCACTATCCCGTCTTCGGCAAGCGTTCGCAACCGGTCGGCCGAATTGAGAAGAGGAATCGGATCAAATCCGTGAGCAGCACAGATCGCTGGTACGTCGGCCTGCAAATCGCACATCAGACGCTCGATAATCGCGGCGCGGAGCCGATCTTCGGGGGAGAGACAGTGGCCTCTTGAGGTTGCCAGACGACCAGCCTGAATGTGTTGGCGATAGGAAGCGGTTGCACTCTCGTTCTGGACGTAACCGTCACGCAGACGGCCGATGGCTGACGGACCTAAGCCGATCACGGTTTTGCAGGTATCAGCGGAATAACCCAGGGAGTTGCGGCGCAGCTGCCCGGCTTTCTGCGCCAGCGCGAGCTCGTCGTTCGGCAGGGCGAAATGGTCGAGCCCGATCTGGCGGTAGCCGGCCGAGACCAGCGTATCTGCAATAGCCGCGGCTTGCTCGGCGCGGGCGAGATTATCGGGCAGCGCCCTCTCATCGATCTGGCGCTGACGTTTCATATAGGAGGGGACGTGAGCATAGCCGAAAACCGCAAGCCGGTCTGGCCGCATGGCCAGAGCCGTCCGCGCGGAGTCCACGCAGGACCGCACCGTCTGATGTGGCAGTCCGAAGAGAAGGTCGAAATTGATGCGCCTTATCCCATGCTGGCGAAGGCTTTCGACGACAGAAGCCGTCTGCACCTCGCTCTGGACGCGGTTGACCGCCCTTTGAACCACGGGGTCGAAGCTTTGCACACCTATGCTCGCGCGGCTGATCCCCGCCGCTTCTAACGTTTCGACCATCTCGGCCGTGACCCCACGCGGATCGATTTCTATGGCGATGGTAGCTGATTTGCTGAACGCGAAGCAGCGGCGCAAGAGTTCCACCAAGCCAAGGAAATCGGTCGGCGCAATGGTGGTCGGCGTCCCGCCGCCGAAATGCACGTCGCTCACCGGCAGAGCAGGCGGCGCTTGCTCTGCGACCAAGCGTATCTCATCCTGCACCGCCGCCAAATAATTGCGGATCGGTTGCTCGCTGCGAGTGAGGCTTGTAGGGAAGCCGCAATACCAGCAGATCGAGCGACAGAACGGAACGTGGAGGTAGAGCGATACGGGTTCGTTCGGCGGCAGCCGCCTCAACCATGTCTCACAAATCTTGGGACCGACCATCGCGGAGAAATCCGGTACGGTTGGGTAGATCGTGTACCAAGGCAGGCGAGCATCGCAATACTTGTTTAGGAGGAAGGTCTGCAAGACTTAACTTTCCCATGCTCAAACAGCGTGAAGCTGACCGGCGCCCTCTCTTGTGTCTTTGCGTTATGTCAAACGCGACTAACTGTTCTTGAGATTGGTCCCGCTCTCGATGTCACTGCCAACCCAGCTTACGGGCCGGGAGTGGGAGTGAGCGCCGCTCCTTGGCGATTATCTGGATGCTGTGGGTAGAATGAAGGTCTCTTACGAGTACGGCTTAAGCGGCTAGAGAGCCTGCGTGCAGTGTCAATCATTCATCCGAGGGCGCGTTGCTTCTGCATTCCCTGACATGCAGCCATTTTGCGACAAAGACAGAGATCTAAAGGCACCACCAAAAGCGGGCCAGGCTGTCCCCAAACTCAAGCTGGTGTTTCCTGGAAAAATCGATGTGCATGCTCGGGCATTCGACCGATGCCTCCGTCCAAGGCCGGCGTGTCACGGACAATACGTTGCTTGCTGGATGAAGAGCGCCAAGTTCGCGATCGTACAATGTGACGCTACGTGCGATTCAAGTCCTTTGGAGCAGCTCACGAAAAACATTGTCGAAGTTAAAGTACAAAACGCAATGAGCCTCAATTCCGCCACGCTACTTGTCTCATTGCCGGGAGCATCATCACGGATGTACTGATGATGTTGGGCGAGCCCGGCGCACTTTCGACACCCGGCAAAGTGCGTCGGGTGCGCCTTGGTTCGGCGGCGTCTCGTTCCGGCGCCAATGCAGCTCGCCAACTCACAACAACTTGCAGCTTATAGCGAACGCGCGCCAGGCCAGATACCTCACACGTGACACCATCTGCGATGTTCTATTCTGCTTCAGCGCTTAATGTCTTTTGTTTTTTGACAACGCCTTTGCGGCTAGCGGTCACCGTCCGAGCGCGCACATCGCGCTTGGCCCCTCATTGGCCTCGCGATCAATCCGATGCACCAGCAGCTCTCACTGTTCACATAGACGGCCTGGTGAGGCGTCGATCATCCCGTCACTAGGAATCGTTCTCGCGCGGCGACCTGAAGGCCTTCTAGGCAGAAGCCGGCTGGGAGATCTTGCGCCGGATCATTACACCAAATGGGAGTCGCACCCTGGCATTCCAGTCCATTCACAGGATTGAGAAAGCTTGTGCTCCGTAAGCCGATCGGGTCTGAAGATCATCTTCCACGAATGAGAGCTGAGCCGATCAAGGCAGCGAGGATGATCGCCAAACAGTTTGATAACTTGAAACTGGACACGCACCAGGGCCCATAACTGAAGTGCTCGGCTCGCCGCGAGCCCTCCATCGGGTGACGACTATCCGCAAGACAGTGGCGGCAACAATCAGCGACGGCTGCGTACGTCAGTATATGATCTGTGGCGATCATCGCCTTCAGTTCGCTATTGAAACGTTTGCGGCAACTGTTGATACGTCACGCGCCCAGACCGCCTGGCTCTATCAGCAGCCTTCGGCGAGACCGCGTGAGAGGGTCTCAGCGTTTTTCAGATGGAGAGGGGATCGAGGAATGATGGCGTCGACCCACCATGGGCCAGCAAGCGCCATTCCTGCTGTAAAACGGCGTCGAACTCATCGGAGAGCCGGTGAAAGGGTGACTCTGTCGGCGTGGCCGATAGGGGCATGCGCGACGGGGGCTCATTGCCGCGCCTCCGCATCCTTGCCCATTTCGAGTTGACTGCGACTTTCTGGCGCTCAGCAAATCATCTTCCCTGACAATCTCCATGAGCAGCGCGCCGCAAGGACGGACCCAACTTGCTCCGAACTTGGCTTGCAGACCGTCCTCACCAAGCTCCTCGACGTAGTCGACGCGCGAGCCGACAAAGAGATTGCCGCAGCCTTCCAGAATGCTGATAAACATCTCACCGCCCCTGCCGCTCTCGAGGGAGCCGAATGAGCCCCCTGGATCGATCCGCACGAGCGTACCTAGCGAGAGCGCGCTTAGTCGGGGCTCCCGCGGCCGGAGGGGCAGTCGGTCCAAGTTCCTCGACGATTGTCATGTGTCGACCGCCCTCATCAATTGCCAAGGCTAATGAGTGGGCTGGGAGAGGGCTGTGGTTGGGGCACCGACGGTCGGACTCGAGGCCGCTGCCGAGAGAAGGCGTGCACCTTTCGTGGTCCAGGTCAACTCGTGCTGCGGCTCGCGCAAATGGCCCTGTCGGCTTTCCTCCCGATGTCATGATTGCTTCAATGCAACTTACCTTCTAGTCAACCCGCCGCCTTTCAAGCCCTTGTCTCGGCGGTGATTTTCGCGAAATCAGCAGTTGGTATGACACTTGCTGGGCTGGTGCGATCCGATCTGGGGTCCTCTCCCTTCTGGAGATGCGCATGCAAAGTGTCCTCTGCATCAAGCGGGTCTCGCGACTGCGAGTATCTCCCATTGCGCCTTTGAGGTGGCCATTTTCTGCCCCTTCGATTCATTTGCGCCGGACCTGCCGGACGGACCCGCTGAGACGCCGGGCAATCATGCGAGGAGTATGGCTTCGGCTGTTCCGTGTTGCTCATCGATCGCGTCCCCGACGCCGTCATAGGGCGGAGCATCAGCCAACGGTTGACGATGGCAACTCGCAAGATTGGGAAGAAAAATGACGCTCCTGTTGTCTTCGTCGGGAAGCAGAGAATCGATACCGACAACGCGCAGGTCCGGTCCGGCACCGCCAACGGCATGGGCGTGCTCTACCTCACCTGTATCGCGGAGTTTAGTGCCCAGCATGTCCTCGTGCTTGGCCTCGAGACAAAGCGAAGCGCCGTTCGGACAGGACCATGGTTTCTCGCCATCCAATCTGAAGAGAGTTGGGCCTGTGACGCTCGTGCTGTCTGGTTCGTCTCGCCAGCTGAGCAGTCAGGGCCCTCGGACTTTCTATCACTGCCAAACCAACAAACATGGACGACCGCCCGGTTATCTCCGGTTTCGCCAGTACGCGATCGGCGAGCTCGATCGATCACTTCGCATGTGCAACGGCGCTTCGATTGCGGCGTGCCGTTCAGCCTCGGACCAGGGATGATGGCGGCAGCTCGGCTGTTTGACGGGACGACCATGCCGGCGCAGCCAGCGGCGGGGCAACGAATCCGGGAATGGCGTCTGACGCAGCGTTCGGCGCTCAGACTTCACGAAGAATAAACCCAAGGGTTCAGGTCATGGAATTGAATTTGGCTCCGCCTGAAACAAGCGCAAGCGAACACACTGACCGGGAGCTTGAACGAAGTTCTGAGGCGCCCATCAGGGATCTCTTTAGCTTCACTGAATGCGCGAACCAGACGCATTCGCTCAGAGCACTGTTCCAGCTTCTTGTAAGCTGTGCCACCGATGAAGGCTTCAGTGAAGTCGCTTTCGGCGCTCTCAACTTCGTCGAGCCACTTCGGCTGGCGGAGTATCCACCTCCGGCTGTGGCTGTGAAGTGGCCGCCAGACTGGTGCGACCGATACTTCAAACGCAAGTACCATACTATCGATCCGGTGGTCCGGAGGACGCCGATGCTTTCGCGGCCGTTTTTGTGGGACCAACTCGCCGACCGCTATCAACTTCAAAAGGACGAGAGACGCGTATTGGACGAGGCGAGAGAGGCGGGCCTGAAGCATGGCATGAGCGTGCCATTGTTTGGCCCGTTGGGTCGGGTATCTGTGGTGTCGTTTGCATCTGCGTCAGATGATGCTGATCCTCAGGACCACATCGGTCATCTCAACGCCCTAGCCTGGCAGTTTCACACCGCCTATGGCGACATCGCTCGTCCCTGCAATAATGGCAGCGAAAGAAAAGTTGCACTATCGCAGCGGGAGATCAATTGCTTGCGGTGGGTGGGAGAGGGGAAATCGTCATGGGAAATTGGGAAGATCCTGGACATCAGTGAGAATACAGTCAATTTTCATATCAAAAATGCAATGCGAAAGCTGGGTGCGACCAGCCGGATTCAAGCGGTCCTTATCGCGGTTCGCCTCAATCTTCTTTGAATTCATCAGTCGAATGGAAGGAGCACCAAGTGCCAAATCTTGCTTCAGCTTCTGGCAGGTTCATCGATGCTTATGGAGCTCCAAAACCTCACACGCGGCGGGAGGTTTCAGACTTACCTCGAGGAGTGCTGTATTTGCGGCCTCGCCGAAAGTGCCATCAGATGTTGAATCGACTGACCTGGTCCGCCAGTGTTGAGGTCAGGCGGCGTCGTTCCATGCAGCCGTTGATCCCTGCTCAGACGAACTCGAACCTGGTGCTTCGGAGCTGCGGGAGGGGTGCCGCAGGGGGAGGAGCGTGTGAAGCAAGAACCCCGACCGCGGTCGGGGCTCCCGATTCACGCAACCGCGTGGAGATCACTATTTGGCAAACCCTTGGCCGAACTTGTAATTGAGCCGTGCCGTGATGAGATCGACGTCCTGGTGGACGCGATCGGCAGCAACGGCCGCTGGGAAGCTTACGTTGCTGCGCTGCATGAACAAGTGGGTATACTCGACGCCAGCTGACCAGCTGGGCGCGAGGCTGACTTCGGCACCGGCGCCCAGCGCGCCACCCCAACGCACATCATTGTCTTTGGCAATCTCGGTGCCAGTAGCCACCGAGTTCAGGTGATAGGTGTTGCTGGTGACCGCAGCACCGCCCTTGGCGTACAGCAGCACGGCATTGAACGCGTAGCCAAGTTGGCCGGTGAGCAGACCGAATGCATCTGTCTTGGTGCCAATGGTGTCTGCTGGGAAGGCGGTGCTGACATTGGAGCCGCTGAAGTCGGCCCAATTGCCCTGGCCTTCGATCCCGTAGACCATGTTGAAGATGTGCCAACGATAGCCAATCTGACCGCCAATGGTACCGCCAGTCGAATTATGGCAACCCTCGGGTGTGACTCCATTGAAATCCCAGCAGTTGCGGCTCGTTCCCCAGCCGCCATTGACACCGATATAGTAGCCGGACCAATCGATGATCGGAGCTGCGACCGGCAGCGGTGGCGCCTTGACCTGGACGGGCTGCCTGGCCAAGTCCGCGCCGAATGCGGGAGCGGCTGCACTGAGTGCGCCGATGCTTGCGGTCAGAATCAGAAAATTCTTCATTCGAGTGTCGTTCCTTTCGGTGCTCCCCGGCGCCGTGCGTTTAGCAACATGATCGCGAATTGCTGTAACTGCCGCACCACATGTCTTCGAAAGAAATGGGTCGAATCGCACGCCGCGTCAGATTGTGGATCGCGCAACGTGCCATGCACTGCCTCGGCCAAATGCTGCGGCCTGGCCGCTTCGCGCAGATGATTCTTTGAATGCGATCCGTTCGTGATGGCCTGTGATGGGACGTAATGCTGCGAGTGCTTGGCTCCATCTGTCGCTAACTAGCGACAAGGCCCGTCTGCGCCAACCTGCCCCGTGCATGCTCGCTGTTCAGAGAGTTCGGCAAATGAAGACCGCTGATCGAAGACGCGTCTCGGGCGCTCTAGCTCATTCTTCCGGCAGGAGGGTCGTCCTGCCGCTCGCAATCGTGGGCGATGCGGCGATGATCGATCACAGGTCTGGATCGCTTTGGCTCCAGACCAATCATAAGTGCAGCACGATGTTGCTCAACCTCGACCCCCGATCGACGGTTGTCAAGAAGCTGATGCGGCCGTGCTTGACGCGGCGCTTGCCTGAAGTTGCGCAACCGTCCCATCGCCGACTTGCTCTGGGTTCCAGGTTACTGGTCTGGGGTCACCAGAAGAGCTGCGTAGGCAACAGTCGTCGCGAACGTGCTCGTCGCTGAACATGAGTGGAGGAAGGTCAGCTCGACCACGCTCTGCCCCGGTGTTTTCCCGTCGCATAAGGTCCCCAAGAGCCTTAACGAAGCTGATCCTATATGGCAGTAGAGGTGCATTGCTCCGCCGACAGCGCCAGTTCAGCCCGCAAGCTGCGGATCGCGTCGTTTGCCAGATTCAAAGTATTCCGTTCGCCCTTCCTTATCGAAGACTCAAGGAAAGTGTGCAACCGGCTATGGAGGACCGTCTTGGGATTATGCGCCAGCAACGGATCCTTCTCAACAAAGCGCCAGGCCTTGTCAAATGCGACGCTCACGATAGCATCTGTCGTCTGCACTTGCTCGGGTAAGAACTGATCCACCTCAACACTCCACGACGTCCTGATACAAGGAAGTACCTTGGCAAAAGCTAACCGAGAGCCTGTGGCTTGTCCCAGCAAGTAAGACATCAGAGCGGCAGGACGCTCGGACACCGAGCTGCTCTCGGTGCTTCAATGAATTTATAGATGTTTGTTGAAGTTCCGATGACCCCGCGGTCGTATCGTCAGGCGCAATTCGAATAATTTTGAAGCGGCGTTGTTCGCGCGGCTTCGTTGCCGCAGTGCTCTTGTTGCTCGGCATCGGTCAATAATTGTGGCTCTTCCTGCAATCGGAAAATCGGCGCATGCCAATCACGACTAGAGCCGAACACAATGAAAATGGATCGTTCCGCTCCTTTTGCAGTCTCAAGCTAGAAGCGCTTCTGGAAGCGTGTGGCGTTTTCCGAACACTGCCTGTTTGCTTTCTGACATGTGTCCGCGGCCCTTCGTCCTTTGCTCGGCCCTGCGCGGGCCTCATGCTTTCGGTGCAGGCTGCAGCTTTCGAGCATGGGGACAAACAGTTGCGATATGGAAAAGCCAGCGCAACGGGCGCGCTTACGTGACGGCGGGCCCATAAACGCCAAGTCGTCGATCCCTGGTGCGTACGGCCGTAGCAGTCAGCCCAGCGATAAACTTTCGACAAGCGCGCCATCAACAGCAGAAAAGGCAAATGAAATCTCAATCCGCTGCTGAACGTGACAGAATTAATTTCGCGATCTTCATTTGGTTGGCGGGAGTTCGGAGCACTGCCGGTAGTGCTGCCACGGCCTGATCGAGAAGGCGTCCCAAAACCTGAAGGTCTTCGGGGTAGTAGACGCCACGCTCTCGCGACAGTCGCGTCGTTCGCCGGTCGCTGGCGCGGCCCCCGGTTCTGGTATCGCCTAGCTGGACGAGCTCCACTTCCGCCGTAATCATTTGGTTTGTGAGTGCGTTTAGCAGTCGGATCGCTTCGAGCTCGTTGCCTTTTTCGCGTATGAGTGCGGCCACGATGTCGAGTTGCAGGTCGATGCGTTCCTCGAGGTCCTCTGCGCGTGAATTGGAAGGGTCAAGTTCCACGGTGTTGCTCCAAAGTAGTTAAATGCAGGCAGTAGGCTGATTAACGGTTGTGGCACACGGCGATAGAACGAATGGCTGCGGCACAAGGCAAGGTGCGCACGTACGGTCGCCAAAGGCAGAGAGTGGCAGGCATGTGCCGCGAAACGACTGCAAGTCGGAATCGACGGTATAGAGCGCTGCGAACTGCTTGTAGATGGCCCGTCATTTGATTGGAGCGTCGAGCCGGTCCAGCGCGTTGGGCAGTGGCAGTGACTCCAGCCAGCGGGGACTTCGCTGGATGACGGCAACTCGAGAAGCAAGGCCCAGACTGCTGCGGGATTGCTTGTCGCCTGACGTAGCCATCTCGACGTAACCGGAGGCCTCGCCAGACAAGGGATAGCCGCTCGGGATATGGTCGAAGAGCGCCGGCGCATAGAATGAGATAAGGGTGCGTGAGTCTGTAGGAAGTGGGTGTGGGGCCGGCCCGCCGTCGAAGACTGAGCACGCGAGCAGAGTGAGAATCCGCGATCACACGAGGTATGGGCGTGGGCTGTAAGATCGCGAGGCTGGTCTCATCACGCCGATCGACATCAGTGCCTCGTCCTGGCCAGAGGATATGTGGCTTGCACTTAGCATGGTGCGATAGCTGACCGCACTGCTGTGTTTGAAGGCCGCGACAGCGGCTGATTGTCGACGCTGCCCGCCTGGTCAGGGCGAAAAGTCCAGCCCGCACCGGTGTAGAGGGCAGTTCGCCTGCCCGAATTCTATGCTGCGCACGCATTTACTTTGGCCAAGCAGTGTGCGTGAGAGCTGATCTTCTTGGAGGGCTTTAGTAAGATTGCAAAAGGGGAGGCGACAGCGCGATAAATTGCGCGCCAGACGTTGCGATTGGCCATCCAACTGGATTTGCGCCGCACGCGCCTCGATTCCAAAGATTGATGGGTGTCGTTGGGGATGCAGCCACGAGAAGCTTGAATCGGCCTGCGACTACGCTGAAAACAAAAAGGATCCATGGTCACACGACATTCGTGAAATGTGCTTTCCGGAAACCGGCGATCGACTTATGGGTATTTGGCTGAAATTGGTAAAATCGAAAGTGTTGATGGGAAGCATCCAGTTCGTGGATCGCGTACGCGAGTAATCTCATCGCCTACATCGAAAATGGATTTTTTGGTCTTTTCCCGCTGTCTTGGTTCAGTGAGTTTATGAGCCTTTAGGCGAGCCTGGCTGATTCGTTGATGACCGGCCATGATAGAGAAGAGAAGCAATCGCAGCGAATACCTCTAAATTGGCATCCAGATGTCACGAGGGTCCCGCAAAAACTCCAGTGATCCGCGTAAGCCGAAGAGAAGGCCATGGAATCTCGACGGCGACTATCCACCAGCTCCGGCCTCCCGCAGATACTCCGCAGATACAGGATGACCCCGAGCAATCGCTGGCCTTCATTGAAAAGGCCCGCGAGATCGAATCGGACGAAGAGCGTCCGCCTGCGGATGAGTTGATAAAGGCTCGCAAACACTCCCTAAGCCAAAGCTCGCTCCCAAATAGAACGGCCAGGGCGGATCAGATATCGCCGGTTTTCTGCAGTAATAACGTGTGCCGGACTACCCTCAACCATGAGCGCCCGCGGCTTCCGATCTGAGAAGTTGATAGGCCAATCGAGCGTCAGGCTCATCTGTTGTCTGCCGCTACTTGAACGCCAATTACAAGCGTGCCGCCGGTTGGCGCATATAGGTGAGGTCCCCCTGATGCGGCTGCGTTGCTCGATGTAGGTATCACTATAGCGAAGGTTTCCAACGTCGCCCCCCGACAATCTTGCAGTTGCCGACGTAGACGGCACAGCCCCCGGTTCGCCCATGCCGACAGTCCATTGCGTAAAGCGCGCTCACAACGAAGAATTCTCTTCGAAAGCAGAGTGTCATGTGCCGAAGTAGGAAGAAGCGCAGTCAGAAAAAGTGAATGCTTGATCGCTGCCATTGAGGCTGACGATCGCTTTCGCTTGCAGCGCAAACGACAACCAAAATCGCAACCGGCTTCGGATAACCTCAATGCGCCGGTCTCCTTGCCAAGCATATGATTTCCCAATGTAGACATTAGCCACCAAAGCCATCGAGAATTTCAGCCTTGATTGCGGTTGCCGTGTACAGGGAGATCTCCAGCGGAAGGTTTCCAAATGCAAGCTGGCAAAGCAAGTAGTTGGCACCTGCCTCTTCCATCTGCTGAAGAAGAAGCTGCCGGACCGAAGCTGGCGTTCCAACGACACACAATTCGCTCTCAAGTGCTGCATCGAAGGTCAGCGGAAGAGCGGGCGGCGTCGGAATGGCATTCAGGTCGTAAAGAAACTTGAAGCTCTCCAGCCATCGTCCATACGCAGTTTTGGCCGCCGCATGAGCGTCTTGGTCAGACTTAGCAATTACGACCATGCGGGCCAGGCCGAGAAATGACTCGCGGCCTTGTCCTACTGTATCGTGAGCTCGATGGGAGCGGTAGGCGTCCGTAACTTTCCGGACAACAGAGGCGGGGCCTATGCACGCCAGATTGGCGCCATTTGCAGCGGCCCACTGCGCCGACTCAGCCCGATTGCTCGCGATCCAGGTCGGCGGATATGGACGTTGATGAGGCCTCAACATCAAGGGCACCTCGCGCAACTGAAAGTGGTGTCCCTGATAACATAGCGTATGTCCCTTCAGCGCAATATTCAGGATTTCACTGGCTTCCGTATAACGGCTTGGTGCGGCATCCGCACTGAGGCCGAAATAACCCCATTCAATCGGCTGGGAGCCGCGGCCTATCCCGACCTCGAGCCTGCCGCCGCTCAATTGGTCAAGCATGCAGATCTCTTCGAATGCGCGCAATGGATGATAAAGGTTGAGCAACAGGACGAGCGGACCAAAGCGCAATTGCCGGGTGCGCTGCGCGAGGCTTGATAGAAACAGGTTCGGCGAGGGCGCTCTGCCATGAGGCGTGCAGTGGTGTTCGGCCAGGTGATAAGCGTAGAAGCCCAGAGAATCACAGACCTCCGCCAGCTTGAGACGATCTTCATATTGCCGTGCGGCATCTCGACCATCGTCATCCAAATGGTCGAAAATGCCGCACGTTAGTCTTGAAGGAAGGCCAGTCCTCACTCGATCAATCTCCGATTATGGGCGGGCGGTGAGCCCTGGTTGCTTCATGCCGTCGCGTTCAAACAGGTGTTGTTCGGCATTTGACGGCTTAGGACGTTTCTCTTTGCGTGGATCTGAGGTTGCACGTGTGATTGGGTCACGAGAATGCGTAGATGGCGCAGTTACTTTGAAAGAGATGGCGAGGCGCCTCCACACCGAGCATGTGCTCGACCAGAAGCATCGTTAGCTTCGCGTTCTCCTCTTCCTGGGCCTCACCCAACGCTTGGCCGCAGAAATGTCCATGCCCGAACCTAGCACAATTGTAGATGGCCGTTTCAGAGGTCATGTGCCCGCGAGCCGGATCAGCGCGACAGGGCTACTATTTGTCTATGGTCGGACGCAGCGTCTCCTTCAGATCGACATCAGGTAGCCCTGCGAGGGCTGCAGCGAACGCGACGAACGCTACGAAAGCTGCAAGAATAAGAGAGCTTGCGAGTATCGCTGCTCCAACCTCCTGAGGGCGTCTCATCATCCGTGTCACTTTGGGTTTGGAGAGACGGCGTTGACGCCAGTCAGTTCTGCTCGACAGTTTCAACACGGCCGTCGCGCCAGCGGTAAACCAGAAAACCAGGAACCGCATTGTCTCCCTTTGTATCGAACCGGACTGGCCCAATCACGGTATCGATCGCCCGTGAACGAAGGGCGGTGGCGACGCGCGCAGCATTGAGCGAGCCGGTCCGGTTCACCGCCTCTGCCCATGCTTGCACGGCGGCATAGGCGTAAAGCGTGTAGCCTTCAGCGGACAGGTTGGAAGCGTTGAGTCCGGCGACCACGCCGGCCGCATTGGCATTCCTGGCGGGCTCCGGCATGAAGGTAAACAACGTGCCATTTCCAGCGGTGCTGGTAATGGCCCAGAATTCAGAGGTCATCAACGGATCGTTCGCCATGACGATGAGGCCCGCTCCTGCCTCTGATGCCTGGCGTACAAACAAGCCAATTTCGGTATGATAGCCGCCGATATAGACGACGCGCACCCCATCCTGTTTTATTCTTGAGACCAGCGCCCTGTAATCCTTTTCGCCGGCTACGTAGCTTTGCCGAATAACTTGTTCACCGAACCTCTGAAGCTGTGCCTCAACCACGTCGGCAATACCCTTGCCTGCGGTGCTCTTGTCGTCGAGCACTGCGATCTTGGCGTTAGGGTGGTTCCTGTGAATGTACTCAGCGGCAGCGGTGCCCTGTTGGTCGTCGCGGCCGCAGATCCGAAAGACGGTCTGAAGGCCTCGTTCTGTTAGCTGAGGATTTGTCGAGCCAGGGGAGACCTGAACGATGCCTGCTTCGGCGTAGATGTCGGAGGCCGGGATCGACGAAGAGGAACAAAAATGGCCAATGACCAACCGTACTCGCTCTGTTGTGATCTTATTCGCGACTGCGACAGCTTGCTTCGGGTCGCAGGCGTCGTCGGCGACACTCATAATCACTCTGGTATCGGGAAGTAGGCCCGAAGCGTTCAACGCCTCGACCGCCGCAGCCGCACCGTCGCGCATTTGCAAGCCGAACGCAGCGCTGCTTCCGCTCATTGGGCCAGCCACGGCAATCTTGATTTCGGAGCCGCGCGCAGCCGAGGCGAGGGCGCAGAAGAGAAGCGCTGCACTCGCAGCAGAAGCGTAATGCCCATTTAACATTGTAGAGCTCCCAATGCTCACCTGAAGTGAAACGCCAGCAGCTGTGATCAGAGGTGCCTGCACGTCGAGGCTGTCTGCCAAGCGAAGCTTGCGTTAGGTCGGCCAGATTGCGACCATGGTAGAGCCTACAATTTGACGTTACGTGCGGTTCAAGCCTCTTTTGAAGGGAGCCTCGATCATGCGTCAGGGAGCGCGGATCGGCGAGGTCATGATGACTGTCCGCTTGAGTCCATAAAATTATCGGCGGCATCAGAGCCGCCGATCAACCAAGCGTCGTTGCATCTTCAGATTGCCGGGGATCGGCAGTGCCGTGCGGGTCCAGCCATGAGGACGTCAATACGGCTGATCCTCCAACCCGCCAAGGGCGAGATCGAGATATTGCATGAGGCAGGGATCCCAACCAGCCAGGCTACGGGGGGCGCTTAATCGTGCAAGTACCTTCAGGATCATCGAAACGCGTGTATCGGTGCCGGCGATTTCGCTGATCAGCAGGCGTGCTGCAACTGCGACAGCTTTTGCTCGCTCGCCGCATGGATGCTCGCCCCGATCCATACAATCACGCAGGTCGTCGCGGATCCGCCGCCACCGCTCCTCGCGATCTGCAGCTAGCTTGCAGGTGCATCGGGATGTCTGACTACGCGTCTCGACCCGCGACATGGCATTCAAGGCAGCAGGCAGCTCATCCACACTTACCTGGATCTCGCTGTCGATGGTCATGTTGCGCAGGCGATCTCGCAACAGGGTTGCTCGAGCTACCTGAAGTTCTATCCGCTCTAGATGCTTGCGCAGCAGGTCGGTGAGTGAGGTCGTGCCCTCCATAGCTTTACGGATCTCGACAAGGGAGAAGCCAAGCTCACGTAGCGCCCGAATCTGGTGAACCCGTTGGACGCTTTCGCGGTCGTACATCCGGTGGCCGCCGTCAGTACGCTCTGAGGCTGCTAGGAGTCCCGTATGTTCATAATGATGCAGCGTGCGTACCGTTACTCCGGTCGCCTCTGCAAGTTCGCCAATGCGCCATCGACGCCTACGTGGTGTAGCTTTGCTCATGTTGTTCAATTTCAAAGCCTACAACCTGACGTCACGTATGATTCAAGCTATTTCAAAGCTCTAGCTGGATCGTCTTCCATTCCAGCGCGAGAGTGGTGACTATCCTCAGAATGGCGGGGGATCAACCCTGAGGGGAAATGGTGATCAACAAATTCGTCAGGCATGCCAGTTGAGCATCGCCAGCCGCTGTACGCTCCAAGATGAGTTTGGCGATTGCAGTGCAATTTTCCGGAGTTTGCATCGATGGGGGTAGCGCGGTGACCGCACTATCATAAAGGTTTCCCAGGGCGGAAAGCTCTTCCGGATCGAACACGCCGCTGCATTGCTCCAACGTTCAGCTCCTTGTTTGTCATTGCGTCATGGCAGCGCACGTCGACAAGACGTTTGGCGGCGATAGGGCAAAAAGAAGTCAGACCCGCGGCGCGGAGCGACGAAGATGCGATGCACTCCAGGCTGATGCGATAGGGCAACACGCGTGCGCGATGCTTGCTTCGGCCGCGCAAGAGATCGTGGTCATGTGCATGATCGATGACTACCACGCCAACAGCGCGTCGAGGTACGACTTCGAAAATGAAGAACCGTCTCCGCTCGTCGGGAGCCACTACTGATTCGGAGAGTTGACGACGACAGCCCAACGCCGATCCTGCTGTATCGAGGCAGGTGCACCCGACGGCCAGGTGCAAGGTACGTCCCTGTCTCTAAAAGCAGGCTAACGGTCCAGCGGCTGCTCGCACGTCGAGCCTAGTGCAAACGTGCGAAAGACCTACACAACGCCGTCATGATAGCCGTTCGCTACGACGATCTTTATAGAGCGACCATGTATTCGAGCGTGGCGAGCCTAAATTGTGCGTTGAGACATTCGTTGGGATGTGAGGTTCGCACATCTTGAGATCGTCCCTAAGACAACGGCGAGACGGATCGTGCGAAATCTTCGGCAGTATCCGCTCGTTCCGAAGTGCAGATGATGGAGGGGGCTTGTCCAGTTGTCATGTGGGTAGCCTCCTGTAACAATATCTCTCGCATCCACAGGCTTTCTGGATCGCTATTGTGAAGCACGGGCCATTGGACGGACTCAGTGAAGGCCGGAAATGGCTGCGGAAGCTCGGCAATCCGAAGGGGGATTGTTCTTTGGAAATGCTTTACGAGGCCTAATGGCATCGTCCCGATGCGGTTCGTGCCTACCAGCAGGGGCGGGATCATGCTGAAGCTCGGCACGAGAATGTCGATGCGCCGATTGAGACAGAGATCGAGTAGAAAGCGTTCCTCGACCGGCGTCTTGCGCGCGCCTCCGAGCTTAACCGCAACATGGCCCATCGACATATAACGATCAAATGTAAGCCGCTGTAGCAGTTGGTTGTTCGTGCAGCAACCTACGCAGACGAGTCTCTCCTCGAATAGGGCCGCCCTGGGGTGCGCGCTGGACATGAATAATTCCGGCAAGATAACAAAATCGACTTCGCCGCGGCGGAGAAGCTCATCGTGCCCATCAGGGAGCGCCACGAGTTCGCAGCTGACGGCAGGTGCTTCTCGCGCGACGCGCTCCACGACATTTCGAAAGAATACGATTGATATAAAGTCAGAAAGGACGATCCTAAATCGCCGGTTCGACCGAGCTGGGCCGAACACGTCCCGCGCGATAATTGAGAGCTCAATGTGCGTTAGAGCCTCGCGCACAGGAGCTGCGAGTCCTTCCGCGCGTGAGGTCGGGACAAGTTCCCGCCCCCTCATCCCAAACAGCTCGTCACGGAAATAGGAACGCAGCCGGGCAACGGCTGCACTCATGGCCGGCTGACTAAGGTTAATCTTGCGTGCCGCTGCGCTGAGGTTGCGCTCGGTCATTAGAGCATCCAGCGCGACGAGAAGATTTAGATCCAGACCTTTGAAACGCATGTCTTCTTATCCGGCACGAACGCAATTGCGACGCATACAACGAGCGGTGACGGCTGCGTCTGGAGAGGTCCTATTGGCCCGCCCGACTGGACATCGTTTCCGTCGTACGATCGCGAGAAGACGCTCGTGAAATGACCGCGACAATGAGAGAGGCGGTGGGCGAGCCAGCAGAGGCCGGAAGCCGTCGGGAGTCCCGAAGCTGATCGGCTCGCCGCTTCCAGCGAGCCACGCAACAGGACCGGGTCAGTTGGTTAATGGCAGATCGACCAATTGTCCGGCCAGCGCCATGAGTTCGCCAACGCGCCCAGTCCACGGCCGCGTAGCGCAGCGTTAGTCACGGCGGCCAACCTACAACCTGACGCGGTGTGCGATTCAAGCGATATTATCGGGCAAGCCAAACATTATCGCACTGGAGGAGGCGTGTTCTGCCGGGATAGTACCGGATGTCGCCTGTTTGCGGTGCAAGCGCACCAAACCTCAGCTGCGAGGTCGTCACGCTCGCCAGTCGACAAGTCCTCGCAACCGATCGCCCTCTCCTGCAGCTTCGCCCCAGAGACGCTGAAGTGACGAAAGCAGCTGAGGACGTCGAAGGATTGTTAGCGCATTTGGAGCTTGCTGAGAGCGGCTTATGGTTTTAGCAGCGCCTGCGAGTTGGAGGCTCCTGAGGCGCAGATGCCATCTTGGATGCTTCCTCCAGCAATATCCGCCGCATCCAAATACTCGCCGGGTCCGTGTTGTGGAACGCAGGCCACTGCACAGCCTCGGTGAATGTGGGCAGGGGGAGCGGTGGTTCAACGATCCGCAGTGGCATCCGCTGTTCGAAGTGTTTGGCGAGTCGTAAGGGCATTGTGCCGATACGGCGCGTGTCTAACAATATGGGCGGAATCAGGCTAAAGCCCTGCACAACGATCTCAATGCGTCTCTTGACGCCGTGCTCAAGCAAAAACCATTCTTCGAGGTTTGGTCTGAGCGCCCGTCCGAACTTCGCCGTAACGTGGCCCATCGAAATGTATTTCTCGAACGTAAGTTGTCGCGATAGCTGCTTGTTCGCGCGGCATCCCACGCATACGAGGGTCTCGTCGAACAGCGTCGCTTTGGGATGCGAGCTCGACATGAACAGTTCCGGCGAAATGAGAAAGTCGACCTCGCCCCGGCGGAGCAGCTCATCGGGTTCATCGGAGAATGGTAGCAATTCGAAGCGCACCGCGGGAGCTTCCTGTGCAAGACGGTCCACAATCCTGCGCAAAAAGACGATCGTCATGAAATCGGAGAGAATGATCCTGAAGCGTCGGCTCGACTGCGTCGGGTCGAACGCGTCCCGTGATATGATCGAGTGTTGGATGTGCAGCAGCGCCTCGCGAACCGGATCTGCAAGCGCCTCCGCGCCAGGTGTCGGGACGAGCTCGCGACCTCTCATGGTAAATAGATCATCGCGGAAATAGGTACGCAGCCGCGCAATCGCAGCGCTCATGGCGGGCTGGCTCAGGTTAATTTTGCGCGCCGCCGCTGTGAGGTTGCGTTCCGTCATCAGAGCATCGAGCGCAACGAGAAGGTTTAGATCAAGTCCCTTGAACCGCATCTTATGAGTCTATCCATCGTGTGGATGTGTTCTATCGAAACAATCGATTTTACCAAATTGCGGGATGTTGGATAGCAAACATCAGTTTGGAAGAGTAATCAGGCATACAATGATGGCTGCTGGCCGTTCCCGGGCTCAGAGTGAAACGCCTCGACGTGCGAGCATCCGCCACATTCGTTGCGAGGGCGGCTTTACGCGTGCCATGCGAGCCGCGCTAGATCTTCTCGGTGTGAAGCGCGCTCGATCGGACGCCAAGCGGCGCCCTATAAACGTTCGTATGCGTATCTCATCCGTTTCCATATCTGTGATTTACCGGCGTACACTTGAGAGCGCGCTCAACCTCATTCTACGTTCGCGAAACAGCGGCAGGCGCGGATCGCGGATGCCAAGTAGTACCGGCGACTCTCCAAAGGACTCGCCTCTCCACCGCATTGGGGGCGTGTCCAAGATGCATAAGAACCAGATTGAGCTGATGCCACTGCGACACGCCGTTGAGGCTCCTCGCATCGATAGCCTGCCCTCAGACGTCAAAACGTCGACAGCGGCACGGGATGAGCTGGAAAAGCTCGGTGCCGCAGACAGGTTCTGGGTCGTCCAATCACCTCGTCGGCATCTTCCGACATATCTCGCGCGGGGCATTAGCCGGATGACGATTGCGAACTGTGCGATCGCTTCGTCGGGAACGGCGCATGGTGCGGTGCAGGCGAGGGGCGCCGAGCTCCGACGGGGCGCGGCGGGGCATTTCAGCATTGATCAGCGGGTCGCCGGGTAGCCAGTTCAGTGTCCATCTCCGCTCCTATTTTCACTGGCGCAAGGAAGCCCGCCATGAACATCGCCGTATCTCGGACTGCGGAAGCTCCTTCTGCACGCGCCCAAGTGCAGTGGAGCCGTCGCTGGGAGAACGAACTGCGGCTCACCGATCATGCCGAACTCGCCGAGTTCTTCCGCAAGAGTTACGGGCCGACCGGTGCTTTCAACGCGCAGCCATTTGAGGGCAACCGAAGTTGGGCCGGGGCAAGACCTGAGCTCCGCGTAATTGGTTACGACGCGCGCGGGGTAGCTGCTCACCTCGGGCTACTACGCCGCTTCATCAATATTGGTGGGGTCGATCTCCTGGTGGCCGAACTGGGGCTATATGCGGTGCGTCCGGATCTCGAAGGGCTGGGAATCAGCCACGCAATGCGCGTGATGTATCCCACACTGCAGGAGCTTGGGATTCCATTCGGCTTCGGCACAGTTCGGCCTGCGCTTGAGAAACATATGACCCGACTGGTCCAAAGGCAGGGGCTCGCCACCCTCATGTCTGGCATTCGCGTCCGCTCCACGCACCCGGATGTCTATCCCAACTTGTCGCCGATCCGTATCGAAGACGTCATCGTGGTGGTTTTCCCGGTTGGACGCTCGATAAGCGAGTGGCCGGCCGGGACAATCATCGATCGGAATGGGCCTGAGTTGTGAAGGAGCTTTTGCCCCTATCTGCTGTCCGCTGCGACTACGCTGACGTGAGCGGAAGTCGCCCCGTCTATTTGACGTTCGATGACGGGCCAAATCCATTTTGCACGCCAGAGGTGCTCGATGTGCTGGCGCAACATGGGATTCCGGCGACGTTCTTCGTGATCGGCACGTACGCGGCCGAACAACCCGAACTCATTCGACGAATAATCGCGGAAGGGCACGAGGTTGCGAACCACACGATGACGCATCCGGATCTATCCAGATGCGTACCGGCGGAGGTACGTGATGAACTTCTGACGGCGAGCGAGGCGATCCGTTCGGCGTGCCCGCAGGCCTCACCCAGGCACATGCGAGCACCTTACGGTATGTGGACGCAAGAGGTGCTCGCTGTCTCAGCGAGCGCCGGTCTCACAGCTGTGCACTGGTCGGTCGATCCGAGAGATTGGTCCCGCCCCGGGGTCGATAGAATCGTGAATTCAGTACTGGCGAGCGTTCGTCCGGGTGCAATTGTGCTCCTGCACGACGGATATCCTCCCGATGAGGAGCGACCGTGCACTGATGCCACGCTGCGCGATCAGACCGCGATGGCACTGTTACATCTGATCCCGGCACTTCAACTGCGCGGGTTTGTAATCCGTCCACTCCCTCAACTTCACTGAGCGAAAATTGACACCCTATGGACCTGCTCGCTACAACCAGTGCTGTCGCTGTTTCGTCTTATGCGCTGCTCTCGACGATCTACAAGAGCGCGCAAGCGCTTTATGCGCAACCGGCGATTAACTCATCGTTGCAGGATAACCTGGGACGATCGGAGATGGTCCTTCCCAGTGTAGACGTCATCGTGCCGTGCTTCAACGAGGACCCAATCACGCTCGCCGAATGTCTGGAGTCGCTTGCGAGTCAAGACTACACCGGAAAGCTACGGGTCTATGTGGTCGACGACGGATCTGCAAATCGCGATCTTGTCGCGCCTGTGCACAAAATCTATGCGAACGATCCGAGGTTCAGCATCATCTTGCTGGCAAAGAACGTTGGAAAACGCAAGGCGCAGATCGCTGCGATACGCAGCTCATCCGGTGACCTGGTCCTTAACGTCGACTCGGATACGATACTTGCCGCTGACGTTGTCACGAAGCTGGTATCGAAGATGCATGACCCGCAAATCGGGGCGGCCATGGGTCAGTTGATAGCGAGCAATCGCAGCCAAACCTGGCTGACCAGGCTGATCGATATGGAATACTGGTTGGCGTGCAACGAAGAGCGCGCGGCGCAGGCGCGTTTCGGTGCCGTTATGTGCTGCTGCGGCCCATGTGCCATGTATCGTCGCTCCGCGCTCGCCTTGCTTCTCGATCAATACGAAGCGCAATTCTTTCGTGGAAAGCCGAGCGATTTCGGCGAAGATCGCCATCTAACGATCCTCATGCTCAAGGCGGGGTTTCGAACCGAATACGTCTCAGACGCGATCGCAGCAACAGTCGTCCCGGACCGCCTTGGGCCATATCTACGTCAGCAACTCCGCTGGGCCCGCAGTACCTTCCGGGACACGTTCCTCGCATTGCGCCTGCTACCAGAGCTCGATGGTTATCTGACGCTGGATGTTATCGGGCAAAATCTCGGCCCGTTGCTTCTCGCTCTTTCATCACTGGCTGCGCTCGCGCAGCTCCTAATCGCAGGCTCTGTACCCTGGTGGACGGGATTGACGATTGCAGCAATGACAATGGTCCGGTGCAGTGTGGCAGCCATTCGTGCTCGCGAACTGCGTTTTCTCGGCTTCTCGCTCCACACGCCGATCAATATCTTTCTCTTACTTCCTTTGAAGGCCTATGCGCTTTGTACATTGAG
This sequence comes from Bradyrhizobium agreste, assembly GCF_016031625.1. Classification (GTDB taxonomy): domain Bacteria; phylum Pseudomonadota; class Alphaproteobacteria; order Rhizobiales; family Xanthobacteraceae; genus Bradyrhizobium; species Bradyrhizobium agreste. Next base: position 42,763 of record NZ_JACCHP010000008.1, read on the forward strand.
CAACAGCGATTGGCTATCGCGCAAGGTCGCCAACGTGCCGGCCGACGGGGAACAGCAATCTGTCATTCTGCACCCGAACGCTGGACGAAGTGCTGCAAGTAAATTGGCAAGGTCTAGTACGAGTCGTAAGGCAAGGGTTTCCCAGTGTCCCTCGAGTCTGTCGGCAACAGAGAGTGTTTGCGGTAGCGATCGTTCGACTGCCTGCAAGTAGGTATTGGCTCATGATCCAGCACGCAAACCATCAGCTATTAGAGCGAGAGCTGGCTGCCGACGATCCATGGCGGCTCGACAGCAGTTCCTTCGAGCAGGAGCGATACGCGCAAATGCTCCGGATGTCGCGTTGCGACGGAGATGTTTCGTGTGCCCTCGAAGTAGGATGTGCAGCCGGTGCATTCACGGACATGCTGGCTCCGCTATGCGAGCGGCTCACCGTTGTCGATGTCATGCCGCAGGCGATCGAGCGAGCGCGACTACGGACCAGGAAGTGGTCACATATCACGTGGGTGACCTGCGACATTCAGCGGTTCTCGACCACTGAACAGTTCGATTTGATCGTCGTGGCTGAGGTTCTTTACTACCTCAAGGACATTGTCGAGATGGATGCGGCTATCCGCAACCTGGTGAGTATGCTTGCGCCAAATGGAGCTCTGATTTTCGGGTCCGCACGTGATGCCACATGTCAACGATGGGGGCATGCTGCTGGTGCCGAAACGGTGATCGCTCTCTTCAACGAGAGCCTATCGGAGGTCGAACGTCTGCACTGCAAGACCGAGTCGGTCAACGAAGACTGCTTGATCGTCCGGTTCCGGAAGCCGGGTCACTCGTCAGAACAATCAAACGTCGGCCACTAGACCAGGGGATCGTATGCGCATCTGCGGCATCAAGTTAACACATGACGGGGCAATTGCTGTCGTCGAGGACGGGCGGCTTGTCTTTTGCACCGAGCAAGAAAAGCTCGGCAACGGTCCACGCTACCAATCCGTCGAGAATCTCGATGCAGTCGTGCTCGCCTTGGCGGAGCATGGCCTGGATCCGCGGGACATCGATCAGTTCGTCATCGACGGCTGGGATGGGGAGATTGAGTCGCAGTTCCAGGTCCTAAGTGGAGCTGTGCCGATCGCGCTGAAGGGGGCGCCATATGTCGAGCGCCATGCTGAGGGCCTTCTTGATTCCGTCGACGGCTTTGGCCTGATCCTCGGAGGCAAGGTGTTTCCATACAAGAGCTACCCGCACGTCACAGGCCACGTCGCGTCAGCATATAGCACCAGTCCGTTTGCCAGCGCGGGAAAACCCGCGTTCTGTCTGGTATGGGACGGCTGCATCTTTCCACGTCTTTACTATGTCGAACCTCGGGGGGCACGGCTCATTGCATCCCTGTTTCCGATGATCGGACATGCCTATGCTGCCGCGGGCCTTCACTTCGGCCCATACAGGCAGCCGAACCGCTCCAGTTGGGATTTGGGCATCGCCGGCAAGCTGATGGCTTACATCGCGCTTGGCTCTGTCGACGAAAGCATCGTCGCAGTGTTTCAGGAGCTCTATGAAAAGCGCTTCGCCGCTGACACGGAGCAGGCTCGTCGCTACCGCGCTGAGATCAACAATGCGGAAGCGTCTCTTGCAGCTCTGCACGACTTCTTCGAGGCAAGCGCTTTGCGCCTGACGGACAAGCGAGGGGAGGACGTCCTTGCGTCGTTTCATGTCTTCGTGGAACGTCTTCTTGTCAAGGAAATGGCGGTGGTTCTGCTGCAACACTCGTCGCTTCCGGGAGCGCGAAATCTATGTATCGCCGGAGGCTGCGGTCTCAACATCAAGTGGAACAGCGCGCTTCGTGCGACTGGATTGTTCGATGATGTTTGGGTGCCGCCGTTTCCGAATGACAGCGGCTCGGCAATCGGCGCTGCTTGCGGCGCGATGGCGGCGCAAAATGGCTTCGGGCCATTGGAATGGTCAGTCTACAGTGGTCCGGCCCTGCAGGACAGCGAGCTTCCGCCGGATTGGGAGGCGGCGCCGTGCAGTCTGCGTGAACTTGCGGCGATTCTCGCGGACGACAAGCCGGTCATCTTCCTTTCCGGGCGCGCCGAACTTGGGCCGCGGGCGTTGGGCGGCAGAAGCATTGTTGCAGCCCCGACCTGCCCGGCAATGAAGGATCATCTCAACGACATAAAGCGTCGCGAGCACTTCCGACCGGTGGCGCCGATCTGTCTGGAGGATCGAGCGCCGGAGATTTTCAGCCCTGGTACGCCAGATCCCTACATGCTGTTCGATCACCAGACCCGCGCGGAATGGCGCGACAAGGTCCCCGCTGTCGTCCATCTCGACGGTTCGGCGCGGCTGCAGACAATCTCCCGCAACTCTCCGCACAAAATCGCCGAGCTTCTCGTCGAATTTGAAAAACTTACCGGCATTCCGCTGCTCTGTAATACGAGTGCCAACCTCCACGGACGTGGCTTCTTCCCGGATGCTGCCGCGGCATGCCAATGGGGACGCGTTGAACATGTGTGGTGCGAGGGCCTGCTCTGGACCAAAACGGTCGTAGGGAAGCCATCGTCGGCTGAACGACTTTTGCCGGCCTAAGGTGAACATGTCCACCGTAGCAATCGACCTTGCCGGGGTAAGTAAGTCATTTGGCGGCAAGCTCATCGTCAATGAGCTGTCGTTGTCGGTTGCGCGCGGAGAATGCTTCGGCCTGCTCGGGCCGAATGGAGCTGGCAAGAGCACGACTGCACGTATGCTTCTCGGCATGATCTCGCCGGACGCAGGCAAGATTACGGTCCTGAATGAGCCTGTACCTGCACGTGCTCGGCTAGCACGTGTGCGCATCGGCGTGGTGCCGCAGTTCGACAACCTCGAACTAGGATTCACCGTAAAAGAGAACCTGCTGGTGTTTGGCCGTTACTTCGGCATGAGCGCCCGCAAGATCGAGGCGGTCGCTCCCTCGCTGCTCGAGTTTGCGCGCCTCGAAAGCAAGGCGGATGTGCGTGTCGCTGAGCTGTCCGGCGGCATGAAACGGCGGCTGACGCTGGCGCGCGCCCTGATAAATGATCCACACCTGCTCGTGATGGACGAGCCGACGACCGGCCTCGACCCACATGCACGTCACCTGATCTGGGAACGCCTGCGAGTTCTGCTTGCGCGTGGCAAGACGATTCTCTTGACCACGCACTTCATGGAAGAGGCCGAGCGCCTATGCGACCGGCTGTGTGTGCTTGAGGGGGGGCGCAAGATCGCCGAAGGCAAGCCCGACGCCTTGATTGACGAGCATATCGGCTGCGACGTGATCGAGATCTATGGTGGTAATCCACATGAGCTCAGTGAGCTGATCAGGCCTCATGCGCGAAACGTCGAAGTGAGTGGAGAGACGCTGTTTTGTTATGCGGCACATCCGGAGCAGGTACGCGCGCAACTGCGCGGGCGAGCGGGCCTTCGCATTCTGCAGCGCCCGCCGAATCTCGAAGACGTGTTCTTGCAGCTGACCGGGCGCGAGATGGAGAAATGATCGATGGGTGAAAGCTATGCCGCGGTGATGCCGGCTAACGCGTACAACTGGATCGCAGTGTGGCGTCGAAATTGTCTTGCGTGGCGGAAAGTCGCTCCTGCGTCGGTGCTCGGCAGCCTCGCAGATCCTCTAACCAATCTATTTGGCCTGGGCCTTGGCCTTGGCGTAATCGTGGGAAGCGTCGAGGGTACCTCGTACATCGCGTTTCTGGCGGCTGGCGTGGTCGCGACCAGCGCGATGACTTCCGCGACCTTCGAAACACTCTATGCGACCTTTGCGCGCATGGACATGAGCCGCACCTGGGAGGCGATCCTGTCCACGCAGCTCACGCTTGGCGATATCGTGTTAGGTGAGCTGGTCTGGGCGGCCAGCAAGTCCGTTCTCGCCGGAACAGCAATCGGCACTGTCGCTGCCACGCTTGGTTATGCCTCCTGGCCGTCCATCTTCTATGCGATGCCAGCTGTCGCACTTACCGGCCTTGTCTTCGCCAGCCTGGCGATGGTCGTCATATCTCTCGCACCAAGCTACGAGTACTTCGTGTTCTACCAGACGCTTGTGCTAACGCCCATGATGTTTTTGTGTGGCGCGGTCTTTCCGATGAACCAATTGCCGAGCTCGTTTCAGCACTTCGCCGGCTTGTTGCCCCTCGCACATTCGGTCGACCTCATTCGACCTGTGATGCTTGAGCGCGGCGCCGGCGACGCTGCTCTGCATGTCGCCGCGCTGTGCATGTACGCAGTATTTCCCTTCTTCGTGTCGACGGCACTACTTCGGCGTCGCCTGCTCCGTTGACATGAAGTGGCGGGAGAGCAAACCAAACTCGATGAATGCGGGCTCTCGATGCCGTTTGCCACGGCATGAGGCGATTCGAACCGTCGCGGCCGCGCTGATTGCTAAAGGACGCGATCAAGCCGGGAGTAGGGCCTGTTGGTCCGAGCCTCCACTACCTCGATAGGCGCTAAGCAATGAGACGGACTTGGACGCTTGGTCGTGCTGTCTGTCCGTCGCAGCCGCCGGAGCGTGACAGTACAGATAACGTATGGGGAATGGCAGCTAGCCTTTCCCTAATGATCAAATGGAGAGCGAGATGTTGTGTCTGGGAATAAGTGGTGGTCTAGACAGAATCTTTGAAAGTTCGCCTGAGTTGCCGAATACATTCCTGCACGATGGCGCTGCCGTCCTTGTGCGGGATGGTCGCGTGATCGCTGCCGTCGAAGAGGAGCGGCTCAATCGGGTCAAGCACTCCAACAAGTTCCCGAGCAACGCGATCCGATACTGCCTTTCTAGTGCAGGCGTTGAGCTTGGCGAGATCGACCGGATCGCGTTTTATGCGACCGAAGCCTACTGCAACGCCATGCTCGAGCGACAGTTTGTGTCTCGGCCGGTTGAGTTGAACGCCAAGCTGTTGGCGCGGCATCTGCTGGCGCAGGTGTTCGGCACCGATGTCGATGCGTCGCGGGTTTCATTCGTGAATCACCATGAAGCCCATGCCGCGAGTGCGTTCGCGATGTCCGGGTTCGAGCAAAGCCTCATTTTTGCGATCGACGGCGGAGGCGATTTTTGTTCCGGTCTACTGGCGGTGGGGTCTGGTACCGAAATTACGCAGCTCGCAAGCTTCCCAGAAAGCGACTCTCTCGGGCTGTTCTATCTCGAGACGATCCGATATCTCGGCTATGGGCTATTCGATGAGTACAAAGTCATGGGGCTCGCCCCCTATGGTGACCCCGCTCCCTATCGCGAGCTCTTCGCGCAGTTCTACGAACTGTTGGACAACGGTGGCTATCGCCTCCACCTGGACCGCATAGGGCCGGCCTTGATCCGCAATATCGAGATCCGGCGAAAGGGCATGCCATTCACGCAGCAGCATCGAGATGTCAGCGCGACGCTGCAGGAAGCGCTGGAGCGGATCATCTTTCACATCCTGCGGCACCATCGCGAAGCGACGGGTATGACGCGTTTGTGTCTGGCTGGAGGGGTGGCCCACAACTGTACGGTGAACGGTAAGCTACTCTATTCGGGGCTTTTCGAGGACATCTTCGTCCAACCCGCTGCACACGACGCCGGTTGCGCACTCGGCGCTGCATTGATGATGTCAAACGAGCTGGGCCGGCCTGCGCCGCGCGAGCGACTGCGGGACGTCTATTGGGGGCCCGGTCTCGGAACCGAGCAAGCGGTGGAACACGAACTCAATGCATGGTCCGGCCACCTCGATATTCGACGCAGTGACGACATCGCAGCTAGTGCGGCTGACTGGATGGCAAATGGTGCTGTGATCGGTTGGGTTCAGGGCCGTTCTGAGTTCGGACCACGTGCGCTTGGCAATCGCAGCATTCTCGCCGACCCCCGGCCGGCAGAAAACAAGAACCGGATCAACGCGATGGTCAAAAAGCGTGAGGGCTATCGTCCGTTTGCCCCATCCGTGCTGGAGGAGGATGCAAGTGAGTTCTTTGAGCTCCCAGGCGGCAAGCGTGAGTTTCCCTTCATGAACTTCGTGGTTCGTGTGCGTGAGGCCTACCATAGCGTGCTTGGTGCGGTCACGCACGTTGATGGTACTGCGCGGCTGCAAACGGTCTCGCGCAACTCAAACCCTGCCTATTGGGATCTCATTAATGCATTCAAGAAGCGAACCGGCATCCCGGTTCTTCTAAACACGTCCTTTAACAACAATGCCGAGCCGATCGTAGATTCTGTTGCAGACGCCATCGTAGCGTTTTTGACGACTGACCTGGACGGACTTGTCGTTGGACCATTCCTCGTCAGCAAGCGGGCGGCAACGCTGCAGGATTGGTGCACACTGAGCGTTTCATTACCGCCGTATGCATCCCTTCATCGCGTCCGCTCCCACGTGGCGGAAGATCGTCAGGAAACGGTCTGCGAGATCCGCACAGGACATTCGGGCGGCGACGGCGTGCGCATATCACATGAACTTTTTGAGCTGCTGATGCGGATCGAGGGGGAGGCGTCGTTCGGTGATCTTCTTGACACAACCACGTTGGACCAGGCCAAGCGCGAAGATCTCGTGAAGGAACTGCGGTTCGTGTGGGAGCAGCGCCGCGTTCGGCTGCATCCGTCACACGCTGCTTGCGGCCGCCTTAAAGCGCAAGGCGAAGCAGAACCGCGGTCGTGAGTATGGTCATGGCTATGCCTCCGTGTACAGGAGGTCAGGCTGAGATGTAGTAGGGCACAATAGGCATCCGGCTGAACTCGGGCATATCAGCGCAATAGCCCTGAATGGAAGAAAGAAGGCAAAGTGTTGAGAGAGCTCGCTACGAGGATAGCACTCCTATGAAGTTCTACCGACGCAGCTCGCGAGCAGCACACGCGCCGACTATAACGTCGGTCAAGAGCACATGTGATGTGTCTCCCGTGACGTCTTTCGTTCAACCAGGAGCACGGAAGGGGGCCATGCAGATGCACGGCGGTTCGAAAAATGATCGGTTCGTTGTGTCCCGACGACGTACGGGGTTGGGCGATTGCCTGTGGTCGCTGGCGGCAGCCTGGCGTTTTGCAAAGCAGACGGGGCGGACGCTAGCCATTGATTGGCGGGGATCTTGTTACCTCGATGAGCCATTCACCAATGCCTTTCCAGTTTTCTTCGAACCGGTTCAAGACATTGCTGGCGTGCGGGTGATTTGCGGTGACGAGATCAACCAGTGTTCATTTCCGGGACCATTCTTCCCGGCATGGTGGAACAAGCCATCCATCGATTGCGTCTATCGCCCGGACGAGCAGATTTTTCGGGAACGCGACGAACTCGATCAATTGTTCCAAAGTCAGAAAGATAGTGACGCTAACACGGTTGTGTGTGACGCCTGCCTGATGTGGCGCTGCGATCAGGAAGCCGAACGAGAAATCTTTCGGAGCATCAAGCCACGACCTGAAATTCAGGCTCGGATTGATGCTATCTACCGCGAGCACTTTGAATCGTACGGCGTAATCGGCATCCATGTCCGGCATGGCAATGGCGAGGATATCATGGGGCATGCTCCCTACTGGGCTGACCCGGAGCGCGCCTTGCGACAGGTCTGTAATGCCATTGATAAGGCCAGGGGGTTACCCCACGCAAAACCCGTGAGGGCTTTCCTGTGCACGGACAGCGCGCTCGTCCTTGAGAAGATTTCGACTATATTCCCTGATGTTTTCACGATCCCAAAACGATTCCAGGCGCCTCAGGCCGGCCCATTGCACAACGCGGCGCTCGGAGCCGAGGGCGGCTTTTCCGCCCTCATCGAAATGTATCTCCTTGCGCGCTGCGACACTGTGATCCGTTTTCCCCCGACGAGCGCCTTCACGCGCTATGCGCGTCTCTTTGCCCCACGCGTTATAGAATTCGATTTGAATGATCCGAGCCGATTGATCTTGATTGAAGAAAAATCGAAAGATCTTGTAGCTTCATGAAAGTCGTAGCTCGATTGATCGATCTGATTGCCGCTCTTTGCATCCAGCAGTACTGGCAGTTCTTTTCGGGGCGGCAAATGTCTGTCCAAAGGGATGCGCTGCCGCGAACTTCCAGCGGAGAACAGAACGATGCGGCGGCCGAATGCCTTCCGCAGAAGCTCGACGTCGACAACAATGGCGTCAACGTTCTGCAGTCGCGTTAAACAAGTGGAACACGTCTTCATCTTCGCCTCGGGCGGAGCCGCAAGTCGAAGCTAATCGGTGGTCGATCGCGGATGAACATATCGAAAGGTCCGCCGTTCAGCCGGTGCGTTCCGTCGTGGCGGTCGGGCGCTCGCAGGTGCGGACGGGCGCTCTCGAGATGCACTATTTTGGGGAAACGTTCAGCACGCCAGGTCGAGGTCCGGAATCAATCCGACCGGCGATGTGCCAGTGTTGGACGTGAAGTCAGCATCAGTTGCCAGCGAATCTAACGTAGAAGCTTGTAACGTCAGTTTTCGAGTTGACGCGGCTACTGGCCGTGGCCGCTATCCTGATCGATCGTTGCTTGGACGAGAGGCGCTGGCCTCCACTGGCTCTTCCGCCCGTGCAATCAGGAAATAACGTGCGGCTTGCAACCTGGTCTTGACGCAGGCGCGTGAGCTCGTGACATTACGTAGCTGATGCACCATCACTGTCACAAAGCAAACGCACCGTGTCTTGAACCCGCCAAGCATTCCGTGCTCGCGACATTAGGACGCAAAACGGAGGCGGATTTAGCTGCATCGCGATGGCCCAAATCCTGCTACGCGTGCGGCGCGCAACAGGAGAGGAGGCGGGCGTGGGTCTCGATCTGCCAAAAGACGATCTGATCACAGGCTCGCTGCCCGAAACACATTTGGGTTGCCCCTTTCACGCCGATAAAGCCCGCGTCCATGGCGGAGAACAGAAGGCGATGTTGCTCACCGGAGCATCGCGCGGAATTGGTCATGCCACTGCTAAGCTGTTCTCGGAGGCGGGCTGGCGCATCATTTCTTGCGCGCGTCAACCGTTCGACGGCGAGCGATGTCCCTGGCACGCAGGGGACGAGGATCATGTCCAGATCGACCTCAGCAATCATCGCATGCTGCCGCGCGCGATCACTGAGGTCAAGAAGCGCTTGGCCGGTGCACCTTTGCACGCGCTAGTGAATAATGCCGGTGTCTCGCCGAAAACGCCCGCTGGCGATCGGATGACATCGTTGACGACGTCAACCGAGACCTGGATGAGGGTGTTCCATCTTAATTTGGTGGCACCGATCCTGCTGGCGCAGGGGTTGTTTGACGAGCTAAGAGCCGCGTCAGGATCGATCGTGAACGTGACTTCGATCGCGGGCTCGCGGGTGCACCCGTTTGCCGGCAGTGCCTATGCGACGTCGAAAGCTGCGCTTGCGAGCCTCACCCGTGAAATGGCGCACGATTATGCGCCGCATGGCATTCGTGTGAATGCGATCGCGCCCGGCGAAATCAGGACGGACATGCTATCGCCCGACACAGAAGCGCGTCTCGTGCCAAGTATCCCACTGCGCAGAGTGGGAACCCCGGATGAAGTGGCCAAGGTCATCTTCTTCCTGTGCTCGGATGCGGCGAGCTACGTCACGGGGGCCGAGGTGCCGGTCAATGGCGGGCAACATCTGTGAATCGGCCCGCCTTGGCGACACAGCTGACTTGAGCGGCAGCAGCGGCACGTATGTTCTCCGCTGACGATGCGCACGCAATCCGCAAAAATGAATGAAGGCACACTGTAAGTTTATCGTCGTGCCATGAAAAGGTCTTACGGTTCTATGTCATCTCGTCAACACTTGGCGTTAGATCGAGAGTGACATGCAAAACGAAGCTCGCCAACCAGGACAAGGTACCAGGGAGGACGATCAAGACAACGGAGGCCGCCTCATGCTGGATATCCCTTTCTCACACGAAAGACCCACCTCGCAAGCTGAGCCGGAGGGTAAGCTCCCGGGAGAGCTGCGTGAGAGCGCGCTCACCGGCATCTTCGAAATATCGAAAATTCTTACCGCTCCTTGTCGGCTCGAAGTCACGTTGGCCAACGTTGTTGGTCTTTTGCAATCGTTTGTGCAGATGCGACACGGCATCGTCTCACTCTTCGACGAGGACGGCATGCCGGATATCACAGTAGGCGCCGGCTGGAACGAAGGCAGCGACGAAAGCTACCGGATGCGACTGCCGCGGAACGCAATTGACCAGATCATCGCGACGGACAGGCCTCTTGTCGCCGAGAACGTGGCCGCCGAGCCGGTATTCAGCGCTGCCGACCGGGAAGTGCTCGGCGCCTCCGATAGTATCCCAGTGTCGTTCATCGGGGTTCCCATTCGCATTGATCGGAAGGTCGTGGGTACGCTGACGGTCGACCGCATCCGGGACGATAGGTCGAGTCTCCGGCTTGAGTACGATGCGCGACTGCTCGCCATGATCGCCAACCTGGTGGGACAAACGGTGAAGTTACACCGCTTGTTCACCTGCGATCGCGAACGACTGATGGCGGAGAAAGACCGGCTACAAAAGGAAGTCCTAGAGCTCAGGCAACCATCTCGGGAGCGCAAGAACCGACACGTCCATGGGATCATTGGCGACAGTCCGGCGGTGCGAGGGCTGCTCGAGAAGATTGCGGTTGTAGCCAGATCGAACAGCACAGTTCTGCTGCGTGGCGAATCCGGCACCGGAAAGGAACTCGTAGCCAAGGCCATTCACGAATCATCGCCCCGCGCCAAGCGCCCGTTCGTTAAGCTGAATTGCGCGGCGCTTCCTGAAACCGTCTTGGAATCCGAATTATTTGGTCATGAGAAAGGCGCCTTCACCGGCGCGTTCAGCTCGCGCAAGGGACGCTTCGAACTTGCTGACAAGGGAACGCTTTTTCTTGACGAGATCGGCGAGATCTCAGCGCCGTTCCAGGCGAAGTTGCTGCGCGTTTTGCAAGAGCAGGAGTTCGAGCGCGTCGGCAGCAACCAGACTATTAAGGTCGATGTTCGAGTGATAGCTGCGACCAACAAGAACCTTGAAGAGGCTGTCGCAAGGAGCGAGTTCCGGGCGGACCTTTACTATCGCATCAGCGTAGTTCCCCTACTTTTGCCACCGCTACGCGAAAGACGCAGTGATATTCCTCAGCTTGCCAGGGAGTTCCTCAGAAATTTCAATAACGAGAACGGCCGTACTCTGACGTTGGAGGCGAGTGCGATCGATGTACTGATGAACTGCGGCTTTCCGGGAAATGTCCGTGAACTCGAAAACTGCATCGAGCGGACAGCGACGCTGTGCGCCGGATCATCGATCGTGAGAAGTGACTTTGCATGCTACCACGGCCAGTGCCTTTCCGCGATGCTGTGGAAAAGCACGTCGGAGGAGAGGAAAGAGCAGCCCGCACCCATGCCGCCAGTGCCCGCAAAGTCCATCATTCCGCTAGCTGAAGCGACCCAGCCGGTCCAGTCTGTCGGCGGTGAACTGGCCTCACTGGGGCCTCCCGGCACAGTTCTCGTTAGCGGCGCGAAGATGGCCGATCGCGAACGGGTCATTGCGGCCATGGAAAAATCTGGCTGGGTGCAGGCAAAAGCAGCGCGCCTGCTCGGACTAACGCCGCGCCAGATCGGCTATGCGCTGAGGAAATATGGAATCGAGATAAAGCGGTTCTGAACGACGACATCGGCCGGAACTGCTACTGCCAAATAGCTATATGAGGACGATCTTCGATAGGCAATCTCATCGCAATCCGAAGGGAATGGTCCGCCCTCGTCGGCAACTTGGCCCCGAGCGAAACCACCCCGCCCACTTGCGGAACTGCTGTCGAAAGGCGAGCTACCTGGTTCGGTGAGACGTGGACTCGCGCAATGACATACCGAGCGTCACCTGCGGGCCATGCAATCGCGAACCGTCGATTGCTCACCTGAACAAGCTATATGCCTATCCGCCGAGTGAACTTTCAGGAGGTTGTCCATTCGGCCCTGACCGGGAACTCTGAAGTCGCCAAACACCAGCGATTCGCGGAGAACCGAATGGACATCCACAAGAATGCGCCTCTGACGCCCAAAGGTCGAGAGGCTATGGTGCGAAGTGTTGTTGAGAGAGGGCTGAGCAAGGCTGCGGCCGCGCGCCAATTCAACACGACGCCGAAGACCGTCGCCAAGTGGGTGAAGCGTTTCCACGCAGAAGGCGTCGATGGCTTGCGAGATCGGTCCTCACGGCCTCATTCATTGCCAAGCCAAACCCCGGCGGCCACATGTACCACCGTCGAGGCGTTACGCCGACAGCGCTACACGGGCAAGCAGATCGCGGTCGAACTCGGGATCTCGCCGGCCACCGTCAGCCGCATCCTATATCGGCTTGGACTGAACAGGCTCGCTGCGCTGGAGCCGGCCGAGCCGATCCGACGCTATCAGCGCGAGAACCCGGGTGAGCTGATCCACATCGACATCAAAAAGCCCGGCAAGTTCAATCGGATCGGTCATCGCATCACCGGCGACCCAACCGGCCAGAGCAACCTGCGCTCACGCGGCAAGGGGCCAGGCTGGGGATACGTGCATGTCTGCATCGACGATGCTTCCCGCATCGCCTTTAGCCAGGTCATGAAGAACGAGAAAAGGGGATGCGCTGTCGCCTTCCTCAAGGCTGCCGTCGCCTACTATGCGAGCCTTGGCGTGACGGTCGAGCGGGTCATGACTGACAACGGCTCGTGCTACAAATCCTTCGCCTTCCGAAGGGCGTGCAAGCGCCTCGGCCTCAAGCACATCCGCACCAAGCCCTATACGCCCAAGACCAATGGCAAGGCCGAACGCTTCATTCAGACCAGCTTGCGCGAGTGGGCCTATGCGCAGGCCTACAACACCTCAAAAGAACGCGCCGCCGAGCTGCCAAGATGGCTTCACCGCTACAACTGGCATCGTCCTCATGGCAGTATCGGCTCAAAGCCACCGATCAGCAGACTCGGCCTGGTCAGGAACAACCTCTTGAGGCTCCACAACTAGGGCATGATCCGCAAAAGTGTGAAGCCGATTTCCGAAAGATCATGCTCAAACAAGGGATCTAAAGCGCGATGGCGATTCATCTTAATCTCATCGCGCTTTAGTGAGCGGCAATGACCAATGAACGTCAATCGGTCCGCCGCCCGCTGGTGATTAGCGGCGGTTAATCTGTCGCAAGCTGGCCTCACTCAGCTGGCGCGCCCTGCGGAACAGCGCTGTCGCAACCCTGACTTATGTTGGCATTGTTTGTCGGGAAGAGCGGGCTAGAGGGGCGGATCACCCGGTCTAAGCCTGTGTAAAGGCAAGCCGACTCCAAAAGGACGGGTGATGGTACAACACTTGCTCTGCTCTTCGCAGCTGTCGCAACTGTTGGAGCAACACCGTGCACAATGTCGTCTGCATCAAACAGGTTCCGGACTCGGCGCAGATCCGCGTGCACCCCGTGACCAATACAATCATGCGTCAGGGGGTGCCGACCATCATCAACCCATATGACCTCTTCGCGCTCGAGGCCGCGCTGGAGCTGCGCGATCGGTTCGGCGGCCAAATTACCGTGCTTACAATGGGACCGCCATCGGCGGAAGATTCTTTGCGAAAGGCGCTGACTTATGGCGCCGATCGCGCCGTCCTACTCACCGATCGCTGCTTTGCGGGCTCCGACACCCTGGCAACAACGTATGCACTTGCAACAGCCATCCGAAAAATTGATAAGGAATATGGCCCGACAAACCTCATCTTCACGGGAAAGCAGACCATCGACGGTGATACGGCGCAGGTTGGGCCCGGCATCGCAAAGCGGCTGGGCGTACTGCAGCTGACTTACGTTGCGAAGGTCAGATCCTTAGATCTCGCCAACCATACGATTGAAGTGGAACGACGCTCTGAAGGTGGTATCCAGGTGCTGCACACGAGGCTGCCCTGTCTCATCACCATGCTGGAGGCGACGAATCAGATTCGGCGTGGCGCAATGGTAGATGCCTTGCGTGCCGCGCGTGCCCAAATCGTGAAGTGGAGTGCGCATGATGCCGGTATCGAAGACGTCTCCAAATGCGGTCTCAAGGGATCGCCGACCGTCGTCAAGCGAGTGTTCGCTCCCTCTGCGCGGGCTGAGAAGGCGGCGCTGGTTGAGGCCACCGAACAACCGGCGCAAGCGCTGATAGATGCGATTTTCAAGCGTCAACCGAATCTCGAAGCTGATCTTGCAGCCCTCATCCGCGATGCTTGATCTGGAGAGTCCGGCAACGACAGTTCGAAACGGTCGAAGGATGTACCAACGCCAAGAGGCACCCGCGTCAAGTGAGCGCGCTAGATGTAGCTAGCATCTCAGCCCGCAACCAGCGCAGTCCGGGTTCCTGGCGTTCTCGATTGCTTGCGATCACCTGGGACCGCATGTTCCGTAGACCACGTTATGGCCTCGATCAATGTCCGGAGTTGGCCACGATTGTCAGGCAGATCGACAAAGGCCTGCGCATGCGACCAGATCCGACTGCATCGTCGTGTTCGACGGCGTTGAGGCGAGTGTTTCGCGCGTAGTTGTCACGAGCGAAGACGGATTACGTCCGCGCCCGGGATCACCATACTAGCATCCGAACGCCCAAAGCACTGTTAGCGATGTCGAGGGCGCGAAGCCCACCTATGTGGCACCTTTGGACTAATTTTCGCGATTCAACAGCCCTATACCATTGTGAGTGGCGCTTCGCCGTGTGGTGTTTGACGGCCGTGCAAGCGCTGTCAGGTTCAATACACTTGCAATGAGAAATCGGTCGCTAGCGTTTTCGTCAATGTAATCAAAATCCGTGGAGTGAGTGCACGAGTTGGCACGGTGATTGCTGTAAGCATGCAGGAGAACGGCGGGGTGGTGCTCGCGAAGCGAAGCCTAGCGGTGGTCTCTTTGAGAAGCTCGTGCCGGCCAGCAGCCGGCATTGTAATGTTGTATGAAGCTCATAGCGCTTCGACCAACTGGCAGGAGCAGAAACCGAGAGGGCCTGGCGCGGCGCAAATCTCAACATGGCTCTGCAAGCGAATGCTGGCCGCGCCGGGAATTCGCGTCGCGGACCGGCATCCGTCTGGATCGCTGTCGCTCAGTTGATGAACGCGTTGAAGCGCGTGAGCAGGACTAAGCATGCCGATGTCTGCTACCGCGAAGGTGGCCACCAAGAATTTCGCCTGAGTGGTAAACGCGATCAAGCCCATGGAAACCAACGAAATCGCAATAGCCCATAGTTGGCCCGGAGACGAAGTTGCTCCGTCAAGGACCGTTCTCTCCTTATCGCCAGGGGTCAAATGACATCTCAAGGGTCTCGATTTACATCCGACCAGCATCCGCAGATATGCTGCGAGTATTTGACTGAGCAAGCGCGAGCCCTGTTCGGCCCGCACCCGTTTGCTGCGCAGATGTCCCAGGGCCAGGTCGCAAGCCTGCTGCCCGAATATCTGGCCATGTCACAGGCGTTCCCGTACCTGCAGGCGGGGTCGCAAAAGGATCTCATATTCGATGCGATGAATCACAATCGAGATCTTGCGAGGGACGTTGAACTGACCAGCGTAGTCGCAAATTTCATCTGTTGGGATGAGACGGGTGGTTACGGCCAGATTCTCCAGGGCGGAAAGGCGGCGCTACCCGATATTCTGGTGACTAAAAACTTCCACTCGAACCTGTTTAGAAAGGATGCGTCGCAGCTACTCGGCAGAGCAATACGGCCCAACTACAGCGCCACGACGAAGCGGTACTTGCATTCTCTCTATGCCGGATTGTCATCGAAAGATCCCTTAGTGCGTTGCGCCTACATGGTCGCTTTTGAGCTACATGCTGCGGACATGATCCAGTCGCTATGGACAACTCTGGTCAAAACCTTTGAGGTGCGGTCTGACGACCTTGAGTACTTCCGCAGCCATGTCGGCGGAGAAGATCCCGCGGAGAAGTATCACGGAGAAATGACAAGCCGGCTGATTGGCGAACTTGTCCCGGCTGACCGTAATGATCGCTTTTTGGATGAATTCGATCGAGCCTATCGGCTCAGCTTACAGTGGTGCCGCGATCTGCTCCGAATTGTTTCACTTCAGGGAGATGATCATTCGGAGATCGAACACCATGGCCGTTGTCATTGTGGTTCTGTCAAGTTCTACGTCCAAGCGCCGCGAGAGCTCTCTGCAGTACAATGCAATTGCTCAATCTGTCAAATGTCTGGATTTCTGCACTTGCTCGTACCTGGCAATAAGCTTGGCATTGAGTGCGGCGAAGAATTCCTGACGACGTACCAGTTCAACAAGAACATCGCTCGGCACACGTTTTGTCGGGTTTGCGGCGTAAAGCCATTCTATAGACCGCGGTCGAACCCCTCCGGTTTCAGCGTAAATATCCGATGCCTGGATAACAGGACCATCGAACGCATATCAATAAGCGAGTTCGATGGCGAGCATTGGGACCAAGCATTCCGCTCGATGCACCAGGACCTGGAGTCCTGCGTCGAAGATAAAACTCTGGAGTGAACTCGAATGACGCGCGCAATGAATCATAAATCCCGTCTGCTTTCAGAAGAAGCTTTGACAAAATACCGCGTAGAGCTGTTGGTGAAGGGGACGGTCGTGATTGGTCCCCAGATATTGTTCACCCAAGATGACTTGGCCAAGATCGATCAGCTGCAGGCTGAGATTCCCGAAGAAGAAGTGAGGGCGGGAGATGCCGGCGACTCGCACAATGTTTTCGTCAAACGCGTGAGGATAGACCCACCCGGCCGCGCTCCTAGCGACGCGAGTGGTGCAGCGCCAGGCCAGCTCATGGAGCTACTTGAAAGGAAAGACCGCAGCTTCGCGCTAAAAAAGATCTTGGGCGCCACGTCAGATTGCGTGATTCGCCGATGCCAAATGCATCGGATGCCTCCGGGTTCCTTTGTTGGCATCCATCTGGATGCTGCGAGCGACCCGGATTTCGAGTACTCGGTGATTGTGCAGCTCGCGAGAGACTTCGAGGGGGGTGAGTTCGTGGTATATCCAAGCGGGTACGAACAGCAGGTTTTCCGACCGCCATTTGGTGCGGTACTTGTCACCACATGTAAGCTCCGGCATGAAGTGAAGCCTGTGCTGACCGGGGAGCGCCGATCACTGGTCTACTTCTGTTCAAAGCGCAGCGGCGCGAACCGCCGGATCATCGAAAGCTCTACGGGGGCCTCTGATTGAGGGGGCTGAAATGGTTTGCAAATGACTTCGGTAACGGGTGAGCTCTCAGGAGAGATTGGTAGCTTGCCCATCTTGTGGTCAGACTGTCCCTCGCAAAGGCTGCCACAATGCAGGTCGGAAGCCACAGCTAGCTTTGCTGCCTGTAAATGCAACCAAGTTAATCCGAGCAAAAGCTTGCTCAGGGTAGGTGTGGTAAGTCATCGTCGCTGCCTCGAGACGAGAGGCGTGTCGGCGCGTGCGCGATGGTGTAATCGCGCCGCGCGCAGGAAGGCCATGTTGTCGTCAGGTTCTCGACAGCTACACACCCAGCAAAACAGCCGAATGCTCGAACTGATTTGGGACGGATGTGCGCGAACTGGGCCTTTGCAGGGTCCATCAGAAGAGAAGTCTGATCTGAAGGCCCTAATCGCGCGCGGTCTTTTGCTCGATCGTCCTGCATTGGTCGAGACCTGAGTATTCATTTCGAAAGTGAGAACGGATGGACTTTACCTCAACTCGCGGGAGGCTCCATGAGTCGGGCAGCGCGGGCCAGCAAGAGAACTTGTCGGTTTTCCCCTCGGTAGACGCCCGCCCGACCGCGCCGTCGTGGACGAGTTGCACAGGAAGGATCCGGATCTCACCGCCCAGACCCGATTCGTTCAACCCGAGCAAGCCCAGCTGCTGCGCTTAATCCGGAGCCGGAGCGACGACGCACAAACCTTCCGGCAGATCGTCAATGATCAGGATGACAACGGTAGCGCCAACTTCCTGTTCGTGACTGTGAACGATGGTGATGTTACTGGCGGCCGCGCCGACTGGTCGCTGCTGCCGGTTGAGGCCGCGTGCCCGCCGCCCCCCGTTGCCTATCACTATAACTCCGCCGGGTCTCACAACAGCACCGTCGCAGGGCAGCTCGGAGCACGTCTCGGCTCCCGCCTGCAAGCGGCCCGCATGGCCCAGCACCAGAACGGCCTAATTGCGGAGTACTTTGTGGTAGACGCCAAGCGAGCGCTGATTAGACGATCGTCGCAGGCTGAGCGGCCAGACGATGAGCCGCTGCGCATCGAGCACCTCATCGCCGATCAAGCCCACGGAGACGGTACAAATGGTTAGCCATGTTCTGCTCTTGTGCAGCAAATAGCCAAAGAGTCTCGTTGTGTTCCTTCCAGGGCGCCGAGATTTCCTTCGTGAGGCCCTTCGTTCAGCGTTGAATTGTAGCGCTCCATGCTCAATGAAAACCGTTTAATGCAACAAATCCCGCATGGGCGCCTAAATTCGGCGTTCCATCGCCTTCTCTCGTGGTTTTGTTGTGCGTATTATCGGTTTGTCCCGCAGAGCGCGATGTTTGATCACTGCGCCTGCTGTGATTCATCGATGAAAGCCCGCCATGTAGCGGATGACGAAGAAAGTCACGGCGACGACGGCGGACGTTACAGCGAGCGAAAACGCTACTCGCGCCAAGAACTGGCCAGGGCTAAGTCCGTCCCATGAACTCATTTTCGTGCTTTGCGTTACGACTCGGATTTGCGCCTGCAGCATGATCGTTACCATACGAACTTTGCGAGTAATCAGCGGAATTCGGTTTGTGCGCGCCGCGAATCGTCGCGCTCCTTGAGGCAGTCACTCTGCAACCCTAAGCTCCATTAGGGGTACAAAATTCCGCTGCTGAGCAACTGACGATGCACAGCTTATTGTCGGCGATACTCGGAAATAAAACCTGGACTTTTGAGTAATTCCCATCGCTGCTTGGGATCGGCAGGGTCGTAGACTTCAAGCGTCAGCGCTACTTCCGGAGCGCTGCGATCGCCTTTCCGTGCGATTGCGAGCTTACCTGCGCTTGAGTTCAACGTTCACACGCGAATGTCGCGTTGCAAACATTTTGCCTCCTGATGGACAGTGGGACAGAACAAAATAGGACAAACTCGAGAAGTACACACAGCCAGGCGAGGTACAGCAGCCTTTTGACAAAAAGGCACGTTGCTTGCTTGGGCGCAGTGAGCGTCACTGGTCTTGCAGGGGCTGTGATGCTCGGGCGGGCCTGACATGATCCAGGGCCATTTCGGGTCCGCCCCGTTATTGCTCGCGAGGCAACATGGAGCAACGTATTCGAGCAGCTTCAGCGGCTATCGCGTTCGCTCATGCGCTCGGTCGCGAAGTCCTCAGCGTGTACGAACATGAAGGCCGTAGGTACAACAGAATCAGAGTCGGTGTAACCGGAAGCATAACAAACGGTTACGACTTCGAAAGTGAATGTCACATCGCCGGTGCGCTACCGAGTATATATCACTTCGGTACGGAGTCGCATTGGCTACTGACGCCCAGGTACCCACGACTCTACAGCGGCCTTGATTATTGCACCTCAACCCACTTCTCCGTGAGAGTGACGGACAATGGTGTCCAGATAGTCGATTGGCGGAGGAATTCCTTCACATACACCGTCTGGTGGGTGGTCCGCGCAATAGAAGGAAGCCGACGATGGAGATTGCGCTAGCAATTGGCGCTGTACTCGTTTTCACCGCAATCACGGTCGCTTGCCTGTGGGCGCTTGGAGGCTGGAGTGGCTGAGTATATTGGTGAATGAGGCCGATAGAGAAAGCGTTTGTTAGTAAGCGCTTTTTTCTACGCACCTGTGCAATTGAGAACCCGGATGGGATGAGGTGTCTACCATGAACAAGGTGGACACCATCGATGATCACTGCAGAAGAACCTTTTAAGCTTGACACGCTCGGCATGTTGCGGAATGGCCGGCGTCGCTATGATCCAGCCAGCAAACAGCGGCTGGTCGAGGCCTGTCTGCAGCCTGACGTGTCGCTGGCGGGGCTGGCGTTGCAACCCGGCGTGAACGCGAACCTGCTGCGGAAGTGGGTTTCCAAGCGACAACTTCAGAACGGGAATGGCCAGCCGGAGGCGCGGGCGACGATCGCGCCGGCGTTTATTCCGGTGAGCGCGCGGTCGCGGTCGCCAACCCGATCTGCCGGCGCGATCGCCCTTTGCGCTACGGAGCGATCCTCTGCTGGGCGGCTGACGGCATCGATGCCAAACGGCGTGACGCTTTCGCTGGAAGGCGGCGACGCACAGTTGTTGTCGGCGGTGATTGAAGCGCTGGGGCGTTGCCATGTTCCGGCTGGCGTCTGATCTTCGAGTCTACCTTCACCGCGCGCCGATTGACTTCCGGGCGGGGATCAACAGCCTGGCGATCGTGGTCGAGCAGTCGATGAGGCTGGATCCGTTCCAGCGCGCCGTGTTCGCGTTCTGCAATCGCCGCCGCGACCGGGTCAAGCTGCTGATTTATGATCGGTCGGGATTTTGGATGCTGCTGAAGCGGCTGGAGGCGGACCGATTCCACTGGCCCCGAAGCCAGGAGGCGGTGCTGACGCTGACGACGGAGGAGCTGCACTGGCTGCTTGACGGCATCGACATCGCGGCGGTGCGGCGCCATCCGTTGCGGCAATATCAGAGCGTGGGCAGTGTTCGACCAGGCGCCGAAGGTCCTGCCCGAAAGCTTGACCGGCAAGGCGATCGCCTATGCGCGCAATCAATGGGACTATCTGACCCGCTACACCAGTGACGGTCTCGCCCCGATCGACAACAATGTTCTGGAGCGCGACATCAGGCCGTTTTGTACCGCAAGAAAAAGTTGGCTGTTCAGCGACACCGTTGCCGGCGCCAAGGCAAGCGCCGTGATCTACAGTTTGGTGCTGACATGCCGGGCATGCGACGTTGATCCCTATGCATGGCTATGTCACGCGCTCACTGAATTGCCTCAGCGTGCGCCCGACGCCGATATCGAAGATCTGTTGCCGTTCAACTGCACCGCTCAAAAACACCTGCCAGCTGCGAACAACGGCTGACGTTCGAACGCTCAGGTCAACCAAGCCGTTCCGATGATCCCGCCGCGGCCCGGCGTCACACCACGCCGCGGCCACCTGCGCGCAGCCTGTGCAGTAAAATGCGCGCTTACGATGGTTCCGGCCGCCTTTTCCGAGATTGGCCGGCGCGAATGCCTCCCGGCTACAGGACCGTGGCCACGTCAGGTTCTCGAAAGCTTGCCCGAGTAGAAGACCTGCTCAGGTGTTTTTGGACGTGAGGCTAGCGTGGACCCGCAAAATTTTGACCCATCGAATTTAACAGCGTGGCCCCAGGTGCAACACGCTGTGCCGCAAGAACATCAAGGGGACCGACGCGGGCAGGAGGCCTTTGAGCAGCAATTGCACGAGGCGCGTCAGGCCGATAATGCGCGGCCCGACGGATCGCCACGCCGTAGTCCCCCTCCCAATGTGTCTAGCGACAGCCAGCAGTCCCCGGACGAGCTGATGGGTACGCTTGCCAGGAGCAACCTCCTGCCAAGCAAGGAGGTCCTTATCCACAATGAGCATGACACAGATGAGTTGAGAGCAGCGAAGAGGCCGAGGACCCTAGAGAATCTGCAAGGGATTGCGATTGAGCGGCAGCTGAGCGACGTCGCCAATTCAGGAGGGGGTGGTGGAGCAATGCCGGCCGCCTCGGCGCTGCAGCCGGCTCAGTCAACCGGGATTGTGGTACGAGGGTATCCGGGGGAGCGACCTGTTTATTCCGAGGATGCTCACGAACTCTTGAGGCTTGAGGAGGCCCTTATCAAGGGCGGGATGTCCGCCCGCGGGGCGAAGCATCATATAATCCCTCTTCTTGGCTATAGCCGTTGGCTCTTCGAAAAAAACAGACCGAGCATTGTTGCTCGGATGGACAGTAACTCGCTGAGCGATGGCGGTGACGTACGCGAGTTCGTCGGAAAAGGCAATCCCGCGAGACTCATTGCAGCATTAGACCGTCTCCGCACCTTTCGGTCGACGGGCGAAGTCAAAGTTGTCTTACGCCCAAGGAGCGCCAAGCTCAATCCTGCCCCCCGAACGTGGCCCCCATCCATTCCGAAAGCGCGGTACTGATGGAACAGAGGCGTCTCGATAACTCAGTTGCGCCGCCCAGCGCGGGCTCGGCGCCGCAGCCGGCTCAGTCGACGGGAATTGTGAGAGGGTACGATATGCGGCCTCCTTCTTCCGAGGATGCTCCCTTTGTCCCGGGGCTTGAGAAGACCCTCATCGAGGCCGGGACTAGGCGCCTCGACATCGCCGCTGCGCAGCTTAGCGCGTCCTCGGCGCTGCGGCCGGCTCAATCGAGGGGGGTTGTGACAGGGTCGGACATGCGGCCCCTTTTTTTCGAAGATGCTCGCGATATCTCGGGGCTCCAGGAGGCCTTCATCAAGGCCGGGTTGGCAAGAGACTCCGCCTGCCAATATGCAAGTCCTCTTCGTAGCTTTGGCCGTTGGCTCTTCGCGAAAAACAAACCAAGCCTTGTTGTTCAGCTCGACAGTGGTTCGTTGAGCGGAGATGTGTCCGGGTTCATGGGAAAGCGTAATCCCGACCGACTCCTTAGGGCAATAAACCATCTCCGGACCTTCCGGTCGACAGGCACGATCGTACTCCCATTCACCAAGCGCGATCCTCACCCCTTTCATCCCGAAAGCGCGGTACTGACGGAGCCGACGCGCCTCGACCACGCCATTGCGCAGCACAGCACGTTGCAGCAAGCCAGTCGGCCCGAAGAGATTCTGGAACTGCGGGACGATCAACCGGCCCCGCCGGCTTTCGTCCAAGGGCGTGTCGCGTTCGATCCAGAGCAGATTTCTCAGGAGGAGCTTCTGCAAGTGCTGGATAATCAACCCATCCCGTCGCCAGTTTCCGTCTCTTCAGAGGAGCTTCAGCGACTGGAAAACGATGTGCATGAGGAGCTTGACGTCCGAGGGGAGGATCACCCTGCCCAGTCGTTCTCCGTCGATCCAGAAGAGTTTACTTTCAATCTAGACCAGTTCTCTCCAGGGGAGCTTTCGCGACTCTTTGATGATGAGCCCGCGCAACTAGCGGAGCTTCAGGAACGGCGGAATGATCAACCCGCCCCGTCGGCTTTCGTCGAAGGGCAGGTCGCGTTCGATCCAGAGCAGATCTCTCAGGAGGAGCTTCGGCGAGTACTCGATCATCTGGATAATCCCATCGCGTCGCCAGTTTCCGTCCCTTCAGAGGAGCTTCAGCCACTGGAAAACGATTTGCATGACGAGCTTGACGGCCGACGGGACGCTCACCCTGCCCAGAACTCCGCGCAACTAGCGGAACTTCAGGAACGGCGGAATGATCAACCCGCGCCCTCGGCTTTCGTCGAAGGGCAGGTCGCGTTCGATCCAGAGCAGATTTCTCAGGAGGAGCTTCGGCGAGTACTCGATCATCTGGATAATCCGATCCAGCCGCCAGTTTCCGTCCCTTCAGAGGAGCTTCAGCGACTGGAAAACGATTTGCATGACGAGCTTGACGGCCGAGGGGACGATCACCGTGCCCAGTCGTTCTCCATCGATCCAGAAGAGTTTACTCTCAATCTAGAGGAGTTCTCTCCAGGGGAGCTTCGGCGACTGATAGATGATGACTCAGCGCAACTAGGGTACGTTCGGGAACGGTGGAATGATCAACCCGCGCCGTCGGCTTTCGTCGAAGGGCAGGTCGCGTTCGATCCAGAGCAGATTTCTCAGGGGGGAGCGTCGGCAAGTACTCGATCATCTGGATAATCCGATCCAGCCGCCAGTTTCCGTCCCTTTAGAGGAGCTTCAGCGACTGGAAAACGATCTGCATGACGAGCTTGACGGCCGACGGGACGATCACCGTGCCCAGTCGTTCTCCATCGATCCAGAAGAGTCTACTTTCAATCAAGAGCAGTTCTCTCCAGGGGAGCTTCGACGACTTCTTGATGATGGACCCCCACAGTTGGAAGTGGATCGGTCTAGCCCGCCAGTCCGCTGACCTTGCCCCCGGGGCTTAATCCAGTTTGAAGTTCGTTCTGGCCCACGACGAGGACCAGAGCATGAAGCGTAGGATGCCGAAGTCGGTGAATGCCAGGACGTCGTCTTCACCTATGCCTTTGCGACGCGATCGATGGTGAAGATGGCATGAACTTTATTGACGTGCATAGCTACGCCGCCCGGGTGGAGAGAGTGTCGACGCAGGAGGCGTCCAGTTCCAGGGCAACAACTCGCACAGGCGGCTCTGTGGGATGTTGGCGAAGCGCGCAAGAACGTCGGCAAGCCAGGCTTTCGGCTCGATGTCGTTGAGACGCGCTGTCATGTTGAGCGTGGCCACCACGGCAGCCCGCTCGGCTCCACGATCAGAACCGGCGAACAACCATGCCTTCCTAGTGCAAAACCGCGCGGCGCTCGTTCGCCTGCATTGTCGTCAGACAGATCCTTCCCTCATGGACAAAGGGAGACAAAGCCCTTCCAGCAGTTGAGCAGATAATGATTGGCTTGAGCACGTTGGACGAACGCGAGAGCCGGGCAGAGTCCGCCTGGAGCTTAGCCTCAAGGTCGGTCAGCAGTGGTGCGCTTCTCTTCCGGCAGATCTGCAGCCGATCCTCAGCGTTCAGCCCATAGATGTCGCGATCGATGTCGAACAATTGGTCAATCCGACCAACCGCTTCCAAGAGCGTTGAACCCGCTATAGGCATCGGCCTGCCGGATGCCGGCGAAGTTCTAAAGATGCCGCCCGGGATGCTCGCCCCGCCGATCACGTGAGGCGTAGAACAGGGCCGCCGGTGGATCTCGCCCACCGAATGGCCGATCATCGCGAATACGTCCAAATCCGGCCGGTATCTGCTTTCCCTTTCGCCAGGATAGGTATCCTGGCGTCGTCACCGTGGAGCCGGTCGGCGGAGAGCAACATAGGCTTCGATCAGTTTAAAGATCGGCCTGACGCAAACGCTCCAGCGCCCCTTATCCACCAGCGTCGAGTCCGGCAGGGCGATCCCCTCACATTTGAAGCGCTGGCTCTGCCGATTTAGCGGGTGATGCTGACCAAATTTATCGAACAGGATCGTCGCCAGAAGCTGGGGTCCGATATAGCCCCCGGGGTGTGGCATGGAACGGCGCTGGCGGCTACGTGATCGCCTGGCAATCCCGACAACTGAACTTCTCCCGGACTGTGTCGATCACCTTGAACCGGGCGTGAAATCTCCTCCAGCCTTGAGGTCACGTTTTCCCCGAGCTTCGACAGCCGGATCCATCCGCAGCAGGGACATGGCGTCGGAGCCGGAATGACTACGCGCTCTCGTTCAATGTCGTCGGGAAAGGGTTGGCGAACCGGCCGCTTACGCTCAAATGAACACGCTTTCGGCGTCTTCTCCGCCGCCCTCTCGGCCGCAAGTTCATCTTCAGTTGCGGCCGCCTCGAGCTCCTCAAGTTCCAGCTCCAATTGATCGACCTCCCACCGCTCCGAGCGCGTCCCATAAAGTGTCCGCCGCAGCTTCTCAATCTCGAGCTTGAGGTGGGAGATCAGCGCTTCGCTGCTCGATTGCTTTGCTTGGACATTGGCCGCTTCAGCAAGTTTGGCCTCCGCCGCAAGCCTGGCCGCACGCTTGGCCAGGATCATTGCAAGCGCGGCAGCGAGATCGGGCGGCAGTCCATCAGCGGCGGAGTCCATGACCAAATGGAATCATGTTCTCTGCCGCAGTCAAACGACGAACTCGCAGCCCACGCTGGTTGGACGCCAGGACTCCTGCGGATTGCGCCGATCGATGCCGGACAAAGATAGCTCCTCTGTGCCTGCGAGATCGACACCACGCCGTCCGGCGGCCACGGCCATATAAAACGACCTCTCTCCAACTTCTTTGTAAACAGGCATGCTCCCTTGCCATCATGCCAGATGACCTTCAATAGATCGCCCCGACGCCCGTGGAAGCAGAACAAATGACCGCTCAGGGGATCACGGCGCAGCACCTGTTGGACCTGCAACGAAAATGAGGCGAAGCCTTTGCGCAAATCGGTCTGGCCCGTCGCCAGCCAGACCCGAACTCCCCTAGGATTGGAATCATCGCGGATCCAGAGCCTCTATAGTCCGACGAAGCGCCTCAACGTCGATCCCCGCATCGACAATGACGCGCCGCCCGCCAGCCAGCTCTATCTCGATCCGATGCTCCGTGGAATGTGCTGTCGCGCTCTCCGATAAGGCCGCCACCAAGGCCATGCCCCCATCCTCGGCTACAACTGCCCTGACAAAGCCAGCCTCGGATTTGGTCCGGTCTGCCGCGAAGGCCCTTCGCCAAGTCACCAGCAGAGAACGCGACAAGCCATATCGCCGCGCTGTCGCCGCAACCAGGCGTGGCTCGGACATGCTTTCCATAACAATCCGAGCCTTATCCTCTTCAGACCAACGCCGCCGCCGGCCGGTTTCCACCACTTCAAGTCGATTCAGCGCATTGATCGTATGGCTGTCCATACGTACAGTTCTCAACCATCAGGCCAGTCCGCTGCACGGCGTTTCTTCTCGGAGGCTTACCGCCGATCGGCACGCACTTCAGAAGCGACTTGGCCTTCAATCAAACCATGCTCAGTAGGCGGTGCTGCAGATCGCGGGCCGCCGGCCTGTCGCGCGCAATCACAAGGCACTCCACCGTGCCAGCTTCTTCGTCTGCGGCAAGCGGGATTACGCCCTCCTTGCGTGTGCGGTCGAATAGAAATCCTTCCTTACCGAAACGATCATGCGCTGTTTGGAGGGATCGTGATCGAACATTTCTCACGGATAAAATAACGTTGCAACCGGAATAGTCGAAGCCCAGCAGCCGGACGGCAATACTGTGCAACACCGAGCCGCCACCCCAGCGGCCGTTCGCTTCATTAAACAGCAACCGTCCGCTATTCGCGAAAATAGCGTCAATGTTGATCATCCCGCGATATCCCAGGTCTCGCGCAAGCGCCACAAATCGATAGGCGTGCGCCTGGGCGGTCAACCATTGCTCGTTCCGCAGGTCACTTGGAAGCTCAAGTCCTGTCCAGATCAGAGCTCTTTCGGATCGATCTGTGCTTTTACGCAGACGTATGTTTCCACTGTTGATGAAAACGATTGAACCATCATCCTCGATTTCATACTCGAGATAGAAAAAAGACCGAGCCAGGTGGTACGATTCCACGACCAGCGTCTTACACGACGCTGTTGTCATCTCAGACCAAAGTGCGTCAGGATCAAACGACGGCCATGAAATTCGCCGGGTATCTCTTGCCCCAGGTAGTGGATCGCTTTCATTGCCGGTCAGGATGACATTTCCGACTCCACCGGCTCCATTGTCCAGCTTTACAATGACTCTGCCGGTCTCGGATCTGAGGGAAGTGACCGCTCTGAATAGTTCGTTTGAGTCCGTCGTGACAGATCCATTGGGCAGCGGAAGTCCGACGCTTGTCGCCAATTGACGGAAGTGGCTCTTGCGGTTCAACAGATCAGGCCCTCGCTGCAGAGCGAAGTCGTCGCCGGGCTGCGGTATGCCCAGTATGGCCGCCAGGCGTGCGACGCCTTCAGTAAAGTAGCAAGGATACAATCGCCAGGTTGATTTCTGACGAATATGTCTGTTGATCCGCTCAACGACAGTCTCGGACAGCAATGTGCAGTCATCAAGGACCGGCGATTGGCGGCCCCCTTCAGGTACAAGCAGAAAAAGACTCGATGCGTCGAAATCGAGCGTCGCGCCAATGATGGATAGCAGATCCGCCGGGATGACTACCGGGGAGACTATCAGGTCGCCGTCCTGGGCAAACCACGCTGAACGGTATGCCGAGTTGGCGGCCAGCGAAAGTTGAGCTGCTGTCAGATCGGCGCCCGACATTTGAGCCGTACCGGCATTCATGATCAAGATCCGCGGCATCCGCGACCTCCGGGCATCTGGACGCGATCAGACAGGGATCGTCACGCCAGCAATGTTGAAACTTGCTGCGCCGTGGTGAGGCACTGAGCGAAGGTTGATTTTGCGCCGTCTCGATGTCACCTGCGATGTAGCGGGAGAGCACTGCCCGCCTCCGATCTGCCGATCTCAATTGATAGCTCCTTTCGGGCTGATCGCGTGGCGATTTCCTTCAGCAAAAAATGCTGGATCTTGCCCAACGCGGTTTTCGGTAGTTCTTGTGTGAAAATGATTTCGCGCGGCACCTTAAACCGGGCGAGCTGTGACTGGACATGCGCCGTCAGCGCTTCCGCCTCGACCCGGGCCCCCGGTCGCTTGATCACATAGGCGACCGGTACTTCTTCCCAGCGCGCATCGGGTCGACCGACCACGGCGCATTCCGCGACATCTGGATGGTCCGTAAGCACACGCTCTACTTCTGCCGGATAGATATTCTCTCCGCCCGAAATGATTAGGTTTTTCTTGCGGTCGTGGACCCAAATATATCCATCTGCGTCGCAGCGGCCAATGTCCCCAGTGCGATACCAACCATTGCTCAGAGCCTCACGCGATGCCTGTTGATTGTCCCAATATCCGCAGAAAACGTTGGGCCCACGGATTGCGATTTCGCCTGGGGTACCGGGCGGCAACTTACTGCCCGAATCATCGATGATCGCCGCTTCGCAGCAGAGACCTGCCAAGCCGCTTGAGCCCTCAGGCACGAGATTTCCGCCGAGCTTCGTATACACAGCGATCAGGCAGGTCTCCGTCGAGCCGTAAACCTGCAGGACTGGAACGCCGCGCGCGACAAAGCGCTCGACAAGGTGCTGAGGCACCATCGTCGATCCGGTACAGATTGCTCGCAGCGAGGATAGGTCGGTGCTTTCCCATCGACCATTGCTGGCCAGGGCTTGCATCATGGCTGGCACCAGGGCTGTCAGGCTCGGCCGGTCACACTCGAACGCATCAAGCATGGTCTCCGCCCCAAAGCGCGTGTGGATACTCACCGTCGCGCCGTGATGCAAACTCGGCGTCGTCTGGATGTTCAAGCCACCGACGTGGAAGAACGGCAAAACAGCCAGCGTGTGATCGGCCGAGGTGAGGTCATGCATGTGCTGACTCATGATGCCGTTCCACAGCAACGCTTCCTGACGCAGCACGGCGCCTTTCGGTCGCCCTGTGGTGCCCGAAGTATAGACGATCAGAAGCGGGCAAGACGGCTCCGCGCGAGGATTGCGTCCGTCACCACAGTCGCCGTCCAGGAGATCGTCCAACTTGCAGCCGCCGGGAGGCGTAAAGTCCAATCCGACAAGAGAGGGATGGGGCACTTGCTTCGTCAGGACAGGCAAAGCTGCGCCGAGGCACTGCTCAAGAACGAGCACTTTTGCCCCCGAGTCCGACAAAATGAAAAGGTGCTCGGCGGCCGCAAGACGCCAATTCAATGGTACGAGGATTGCGCCGAGCCTCGCGCACGCATAGAGCAGCGCCAGATAATCAGGCCTGTTGAAGCTGAGGATCGCGATCCGGTCTCCCCTTTGGACGCCGAGCTGGCTCTTGAAGGCGCGAGCGATCCGCTCGATCCGTCGATTGAGGCTGGCGTAGCTGAGACTTTTCCCTTCGAAATGGATCGCGGTTTTGCCGGGAGTATACGCAGCGTTTCGCTCGATCAGTGTGCAGAGATCCAACTTGTTATCCATGCGCCTCAGGCCCGCACATTACGTTTGTCCCGATGCGCTTCAGCCGCAACCCGAAATTGCTCGGTGAGGCTCCGATCACATGCTTCGGTTGGCCTTTGTACAGGCTATGATCACACGGCCTAGGCCGGACCGGGTTCTTGATGGATGTCATGGGTTGCGAACGATGGATATTGCTTGAGGGATCTCAGGCGATTGAACACTCACGCTGTTCTGCTGTGCCGCGGTCGTGTGCATCTGTCGGTAGTGATAGGCACACCACGAAGACAGTGTCTTGCCGCGTCTTTGATATACAGGCTCGCCGCACATATAGGCCGCTCTGGCATCTCCATCTTTGAAGCCGATAATGCAACGGCATTGGCCTTCAATATGGTCGATTAAAAGGACCTTTTTGACGCCGTCAGGCTCTTTCAACGTCCTGCTCCAGAATGCCAAGCAATATCTTCCGATGCCGCGCTGGTCACGCGGAGCGACACTTGCAGCTCAGGCTCCTTGAGAACCTGCGCCGTTCTGAGGCCCGCCGTCTGTCGCACGTTTGCGCGATGGAAATGCCTTGCCAGCCACGGGAAAGCAGTTTGAACAGAGCGGAAAGCCGGTTCGGCGAACTGATTTTGGCGCGGTGTCGCGCCAGAGGAGGGACTTGTTTCAGATCGGGAAGCCGCGCCACCCCCGTCGGGGCTTCGGATGGAGGTCTACGTCGATCAATTCTGACCTCATCGGCTCTCTGGTGGCCCGCCCCAGGACAACCACGTAGTCTCAGTTCCGGAATGCCGAACCATTCATAGCTGCGTGCGAGCCATCGCGCCGCAATCGGGACTCGCTGCATAGTCCTTTCGGCCGACCCGCCACCGGGGATGAGGATCATGACCGACCATCGGGGCGGCATGGATCTGACCAGCTGAGACATTCGCAATCCTTCACAATCCCGGCGGAAGACCAAGATCCAACCTCAAGACCGTACAACTTAACGTTACGTCCGATTCAAGATCTTTTTGGCAACCGGTGAGAACGCGGCGAAGCTCTCAGGCCGCCGGAAACGGGCCGGCCGGCTGGTCTGGTGTCGCACGCATTCAGCGCTGCGATTTGCGTCAGGAAAGTTCGCCATCCCGTTGAGATCGGCGTTGCTGCCGATGAGCGCATTATCGGAAACGCTCGCCCTTCCGCGGCCAAGTGCTCGCTGCCCTTGCAGCCGATTGCGTGCCTGATGTCCGCTGCGCCGTCATTGAATAGCTGTCACTTCTATCCGGCGCTGACCAAGTGCGGCATCCGACCGATAGTTTTCGATCAGGTCGGCCTGCTGGGGGCCTAGCCTGTAGTCCTTGTTCGAGGAACGATCGCGCGAATGTTCCGGCGGCCGTCATCTAACGCACGTCGCGGTCGCTGACTTCGCTTGGTGCCGGGACTATCGCAGCGTCTGATAGAGGCGGTATAGCAGCCGCGCGCGAGGTTCGATGGACGAGATGTAGAGTTGCTCATAATGCGTATGCGCGCCCTTGCCGCCGACTCCAAGGCCGTCAAGGGTCGCGGTATGCGGCGCGGTGAAATTGCTATCGGAGCCGCCGCCGCTGAACGCGTCGAGCAGCTCGAAGCCGAGCTCGGCGGCAAGCTTTTTGGCGTGTTCGTAAAGCGCGGCACCGGCGCTGGTTTTCTCATATGGCGGACGGTTCAATTTGCCTGATACCTTCACCTTGACGCCCTCGGTGCGCGAGCTGATGCCGAGAATCTTCGGCAGCAGCTCGTCGGCATGGGCCATGGTCAGGACGCGCATGTCGACTTGCGCATAGGCCAGTTCCGCGATCACGTTTGGCCTGGTGCCGCCGCGGACGACGCCGACATTGACGGTGATACCGCGCGTGAGATCGTTCATCGCCTCCAGCGTCTGGATCACATGGCCGAGTTCCCGAATCGCGCTGCGGCCGTCCTCGGGTCGCGTGCCGGCATGCGCGGGCGCGCCCTTGATGAATACCTCGAAGCGCGCAACGCCCTTGCGCCCCGTGATGACCTTCCCGCCGTCGTACGCCGGCTCGGTCACGAGCACGTATTTGGCCCTGCGGCCCTCGGCCTCGATCAGCGCACGCGAGGTTGGGCTGCCAATCTCTTCGTCCGAGACGTAGAGCTGGGTGATGCCGAGCGGCGGGCGTGCGTCATCGGCGCAGATCTGCCGGAATGCGTGATAGGCGAGGTAGGCGCCGCCCTTCATGTCGTAGATGCCGGGGCCAAACGCACTGTCGCCGTCGATCTTGAATGGTAGCCGTTCGATGGATCCCATCGGATGGACGGTGTCGAGATGGCTCAAGACTAGAATGCCCGGTATGCCCTGCCCCCAAGAAGAGCGGGTGACCAAATGATCGCCGCAGCCGTCACGCCCTGCAACGCGCTCGACGCTGGCGGGCAGGTCGCGATAGCCTGCTGCGACGACATCAGCCAGTTTGTTGATTTGATCCGGCCGCTCCGTCGGAGATTCGATTACGACCCAGCGGCGAATGCCCTCGAGAATCGGGGCGATTTCGAACGGGTTGCTGGACATCTGATGCCTTTGAATTCGATTGTCATCACGCTGCAAGATGATGAAATATCTCTCACATCAGAATCGAGGCCGAACATCTAGAGAGTCACCAACCGTTGTGACCCAGGCGTGCCTCTGGTCCGATCTTGCTGCGGCAAAGATGTACGCGCCTGTTGATTCTAACTGAGCTACCAAGGCTGGTAGTTTTCGACGGGATTATGTGGCCTCAAGAAGAAGGCCCTTCTGGATTTGGCCGTTCTGGTGAGCTGTAATTATTCCGATCAGGACCTTCCCTGCGACATCCGCGCAAATCGCATTGGCCTGACCAGGTGACCCCCACGCGTCCAAACGCGGGAGCTCGCCGGCCAGCGCCAGCATAGCACGAGCGGCGAAGCGCCGAAACCGCCGGAGCTGAGGGACCTCTCAATACGAGTCTAATCTGTGAAACAGTTGCGGCCCGGTCGATTGTTCGATGACTGTCGCTGGGAGCGACCAGGGATCGAGGCCATCCATCGTTCTGCTCTCCCGACGGCACCCGCGCTCAGTCAAGCAGCAGGGTTCGACGCGCGCCCGCAAGTTGATCAATGGATTGCCACGGCCTTGTCGGTCGCGATAATTCGTCCGATAAAGATGGTATGTGTGCCAAGCACTTGTGGTCATACAAAACGCACTTGAGCGCGCAAAATGCGTTCGGCAATAGCGGTACATCGAAGACGCCCTGATTCCAGGGCGCGATATCGAAGCGGTGAACGCCTTTCGCACCCTCCCGACCGCCAAAACGCAGGGCAAGGTCCTCCTGGTCACTGCGGAGAAGACTGACTTCAAAGCTGCCGCTGGCAAGTATCTCATCATGTGTCTCAGAACGGGCATTGATGCAAACGACCAGGCACGGCGGCTTCATGCAGATGGACGTCACAGAACTCACCGTCAGTCCACGTCGTTCGGCTGCCGTTCCGGTCGTCACGATGGCGACACCGCTCGACTTCGCATCGCCTGACGGAACTCAGCCGGTTGGATAGACGGCATATCCCGAATCTCAGGAGAAGATTGGTGGCTCATGATCTGCCTCTGGAGTTGTACCCACTTCTAGTGGCTCCATACCCAGAGACGACTTTGATTCCTGTTGAGCCTGTAATGAGGTACCCGGTGTCGGAATTGTGTGACGAGTAAGCACAGATTGAGACCGGGTATGACTTCGATGTCCTCTGGATCAGCTACAATCATGACCGGAGGGACGTGCAATATCTCGCCGCGTTGCGCCGGAACGGCGATTGCAGCGGCAGAACTGAGAATTGCCGTTCAGCAGGACCCTTATAAAAGCAGGAAACCGCGCTAAGCGGCCCGGCGACGCGCCAGTGCACATGGAGTCGTGGTCGCGATCCGACCAGCTGGGCTGGGACCTCGCTGGGCCCCGTACGGACGGGATGATGCCGATTGCGGAATCGGCGCGCCTGCCAGCATTTCTCCGCATGTAGACGGCCTCGGCGCACCTAATGCACTTTTAGGAGAACACGCTTTTTTGCCTCGAGAAGATGCTCATCGAGCGTGGCGTGCAGCGCACCCCGCAGCTCCGGCGGGATCGAGCTATCTGTATCGATCAACTCCCGAAACTTCCGAATGATATGTTCTATCATTGCAATAGATCCGAGTGTTTCAATACTCTGCCAGGACATCTCGATTGTCTCCTTTGTCGCCCAGCGCGCACTTCATCGCGGGTCCTCCCCTTGGGAACCCCGCCTGCAACAGGCTCTCGTCGCCAAAAAAGTTGACCCTCGCCCCGCTCAGCGCAAATTGCTTTCGCGGGCGAGCGCAGGCGGTGCGCGCTCCTTGAAATCCCGCAGAAGTGACGCGCATTCGTGGCTGCGATATTTTAGCGCTCGTGAGCAGCAGAATTGGTCGCAATACTCGAACATCAGCCACCTCGGCTATCACGCGTTCGAAACCGCGATCAGGCGCTTCAGTCGAGCGGCTGCGGCACCGCGATCAAGTGATTCTTGTCCAAGTGCTACGCCTTCCTGCAGGGTCGAGGCCCGTCCGGCCACGATCAATGCCGCCGCCGCGTTCAAAAGCGCGGCGTCGCGAAATCGACCTGGTGCGCCATCGAGCACATTTTGCAGCGCAACGGCATTCGCCTGGGCTTCGCTGCTCTCCAGCGCGTCGTTGCGCCAGCGGGGGAGCCTGGCGTCTTCCGGCGTCACTTCGAAGGTGCGGACTATACCCGCCTCAAGCGCAGCAACAAAGGTTGGACCGGTGAGGGTTATTTCGTCGAGTCCGTCCGAGCCATGAACAACCCATACCGACTCAGCACCAAGGTTCTTCAAGACGTACGCCAGAGGCTCGACCCATTCGGGAGAGAATACCCCAATGATCTGCCTCTTGACCCTGGCCGGGTTGGACAGAGGCTCGATCAGATTAAAGATCGTGTGGGTTCCAAGTGCGGTCCGGATCTGGCCGAGGCGCTGCATCGCCGGATAATGGGCTGACGCAAACATGAAGCCGATGTCGGCTTCCTGCACACAACGTGCAATGGCCTCAGGCTTGAGATCGACTTTCACGCCGAGGCGCGTCAACACGTCCGCGGCGCTTGAACCCGAAGACGCAGCGCGATTGGCATGCTTGGCGACAGGAATGCCGGCCCCGGCGACAATGAAGGAAGCACACGTCGACACGTTGGCCGAATACATAAGGGTGCCAGCGATACCGACGGGGTCGCATGCTGCCTCGACCCGCGGCATTCTATTCCGCATCGCCGAGGCGGCGCCGGTGACTTCTTCGACCGTCTCGCCCCGGACCCGCATCCCCATCAATAAGCCACCGATTTGCGAGGGAGTGGCGTAACCCGACATCATGCTATCGAAGGCTGACGCAGTTTCCTCACGCGTCAGAGTAGCACCGGTGGCAACTTTGCTGATGATCGATTTAAGCGCTTCCATCGAACTTTACACGTTCCTCATCCAAACCTTGGGCTCTTCCGTTCAACCAGGCATCGTTGAGACCTGGCACCGGTTGCCTTGATGCAGCTGCCCGTCCCATCCGCACGCGCCATGGCCTCATGGATGCTTGAGGCTGCAGTCGGTCGAGTGTGGGCACCTTTGGCGAGGCTACAACCTGACGCTACGTGAGGGTCAAGCTCTCCATTTCGGTGGTGCGCCGTCGAGAGGAGATCGTCGGCCAGATAGCGCACTGCAGTTGCTCGACGACAGGACCGATGGCACTGTCTCGCGCCCGCTTGCCGCATCCGCAGCGGCCTCTTGACCGCGGTGTTCAGGCCGGATCACCGCGT
Organism: Bradyrhizobium agreste; assembly: GCF_016031625.1. GTDB lineage: Bacteria > Pseudomonadota > Alphaproteobacteria > Rhizobiales > Xanthobacteraceae > Bradyrhizobium > Bradyrhizobium agreste. The sequence goes on from NZ_JACCHP010000008.1 coordinate 77,998, forward strand.
CCTTGAAAGCCTTTTAGCTTTTCGGCCGCCATCGTGGAGCGTTGAAGTGGCTTCTCTACCTGCTTCGAGGCTATCGGTGCTGGGTAGATCGAGCCCGATCTCAGCTGGCTCTACAAAATAACCCCACCTGATTGTAAATGATGGTGCGCAGGACATCCTTCATAGAGCGATGGACGCGTCCCGTTGATCCGCCCGCATGAGGCGGTGAGCCACCCGTGTTCGGTCCTGCCTTACAGTCGGAATACACCGTACTGCGGCGCGTCGATCGGCGCATTGAGTGAAGCGCTCAATGCGATTGCGAGGGCAGTTCTAGTATCGACAGGATCAAGAATGCCGTCGTCCCAGATTTCCGAGGTCGCATAATAGGCACTTGACCGCTCGCGATATTCTTCAAGAATCGGTACTCGAATGGCTGTCAGTTCCTGCTCCGAGAGGCGCCCTCCGGCCCGAGCCAATTGTCTCGCCTTGACGTGGGTGAGAACTCCGGCGGCCTGCTCGGCGCCCATCGCAGATATCTGAGAATTCGGCCAGCTGAACACGAAACGAGGATCAAACGCGCGTCCCGACATAGCGTAAGTTCCTGCGCCGTGCGAGCTATTACAAATGATCGTAAACTTCGGCACCGACGCTCCGGACACCGCCATGATCAGCTTGGCGCCGTCCTTGGTGATCCCACGCCGTTCATATTCGCGGCCAACCATAAAGCCCGTGACGTTCTGCAGGAAGAGCAGGGGCGTCCGGTTCTTGTCGCACAGCTGAATGAAATGAGCGCCCTTTAGCGCGCTGTCGCCGAACAGCACGCCATTATTGGCAATGATCGCTATTTGATATCCATGAAGCCGCGCAAAGCCGCACACGAGTGATGTCGCATAGCGCGGCTGGTATTCTTGAAATCGGCTGCCATCGACCAGGCGAGCGATGATCTCTCGCATGTCGAACTGCGCTCGCGCGTCTTTTGGAATGATACCGTAGAGTTCGGACGCACTATAGGCGGGCGGCTCGGGGGCTACTCGATCGATCGAGGTCTTCGCCGGTTGGTGGAAGCGAGCAACGACGTCGCGCGCAATCGCAATCGCATGGAGTTCGGAGCTTGCGAAGTAATCACTGGTGCCAGACACGCTGGTGTGCATCAGGGCGCCGCCAAGTTCTTCGGCGGACACTTGTTCGCCGGTGGCAGCCTTCACGACCGGAGGGCCGCCGAGAAAAATCGCTCCAGTACCTTCGACGGTAATGTTGTATTCACTAAGCGCCGGGACGTAGGCCCCAGCCGCAGTGCAGTGGCCCATAACGACGGCGACCTGCGGCACCCCCATCTTCGAGAGAACGGATTGATTGCGGAGAATTCGACCGGCATGGTAGCGATCAGCAAAGAAGTCCGCCTGCAAAGGCAGGAATCCGCCGGCGCAGTCGCACAGGTGAACCACCGGCAGACGGTTTTCGATGGCTATATCCAGTGCCCGCACGATCTTCTTGACCGAGAGCGGATACCATGCGCCGCTCTTCACGCTGGCATCGTCGGCGTGAACAATAACCTCTCGCCCCGCCACAATGCCGATGCCGACAACCTGGGCGGCGCCGGGCACCTCGCCGTCGTATGCCTTGTTAGCCGCCAGCGTCGAAAGCTCTAGGAACGGTGTTTCCGGATCGAGCAAGGCCGCGAGCCGCTCACGAACAAACAGTTTATTCTGCCGACGCAGCCGCTCGAAGTCCCGCTCAGGCCTGTGGAAGCGGGCAACGCGTTGGCGCTCCTTCAATTCGGCGGCAAGTTGTCTGTTGTGCAGGTCGTTGCGACGAAAATCCTGCGAGTTCACGTTCGCCGCGGAACCGATTCGCTGCATTTCAGCGCCCTTCCTGAGAGAGCGTGACCAGCACAGCGTCGTGCTCGAAGCTCTCACCTTCCTTGACGTGAATTCGATCGACGATGCCATCCTGTGGTGAGCGTATGATCGTTTCCAGCTTCATGCTTTCAATCCGCATCAGTGCCATTCCCGCCGAGACCGATTGACCAGACGAAACTGTGACCGCAACAACAAAGCCAGGCATCGGCGCCCGGGCCACCAGAGCGTGAGTCTTGTTGTTCTCGGATGCGCACGCTTGCAACGGGTCATTGTAGCGCAAAATGCGCGTCCTGCCGCGGATGTGGAGGTGAATGAGATCCTCCTCAATGGCGAACCTGACCGGTTCGCTCTGGCCCGCAATGGTCAAGATGCCGCTACTCTCGTTGCAATGGGTGAACGCGACAGGGGTAATCACCTGGTCTCGGAGATGGAGCCGGTAGCCCTGCTGGCTGGGTGAAAGCCACAATTCATGATATACGCCGTCGACCTCGAATGAGTGATGCACGTCAATTTCTCCAACTACCGAGCGCTGCGTGAAGCTCGGGCACGGCATCGGCCGCCTCGCGGACCGGTCTTGTCAGAAGAGCCGCAGATGCCAGGAACGCAGACATTTCGGCAGCAAAGTTGCCGGCTGCGAGATGTGGGTTTTCTTCTAGGTATCCCGTATGGAACTGACCGCCAAGAAATGCCTCGTCGCAAAGAATCTGGGCGAGCAAGCTCGCGTTGGTCTCGCACCCAAGTAGAACCAGTTCGCGAACGGCGCGATGGGCTTTCAGCGCAGCCTCTATGCGGGTCGGTGAATGCACGATGATCTTGGCGAGCATGGAATCGAATGCCGGCGTGATGTGCTGGCCTTGCATGATGCCGCTGTCGATTCGTACGCCGTCCGGATATTCGATAAGAAGTACTTTGCCGGTGGTCGGGACGTATCCGCGTTCGGGAGCCTCCGCGCAAAGCCTGAGCTCGATTGCATGCCCATTTGAAACAATGTCGGACTGCGAAAGTGCAAGTTTTCGGCCCGCTGCCGCATAGACTTGTTCGGCGATCAGATCGATGCCGGTGATCATCTCGGTCACCGGATGTTCGACCTGAAGGCGTGTATTCATTTCCAGAAAGTAGAACTCTCCGCCGCTGAAAATGAACTCGACCGTTCCTGCATTCTGATAGTTCGCTGCACGGGCGATGCCGACGGCGGTTTCGCAAATCCGGGTCCGCAATTCTGGTGATAGCGCTGGCGAGGGTGTTTCCTCGATGATCTTCTGGAAACGGCGCTGCACCGAACATTCGCGCTCGAAGAGATGGACCAGGTTACCGAAGGAGTCACCGAGCACCTGTACTTCAATATGTCGCGGGCTTTCGATATATCGTTCAACATAAAGTCGGCCGTCTCCAAAGTGGCGACGCGCTTCACTTCTCGCCTGCTCAATGGCTGCCTCCAACGTAGCGGGGTCGCGTACAATCCGCATTCCCTTGCCGCCACCGCCAGCTGATGGCTTCACGAGCAAAGGAACTCCAATAGCCCGGGCTCTCGAAACGAAGGTGGCCGGATCATCTTCCTCGATGGCGCAGGGGGCGACTGGAAAGCCGTTGCCCTGGACGAAATTACGGGCGCGGATCTTATCGCCCATTAGCTCGATAGTTTCTGGAGCGGGTCCGATGAATACAATACCGGCCTTTATCACTGTCCTGGCGAATTCGGCATTCTCGGAGAGCATTCCATAACCCGGATGTATCGCGCCGGCGTTTGCCTTGTGGGCGGCGGCGATGATCTGCTCGATATCCAGATAGCTTGCGATTGGCGTGCGGCCGCTGATCGGAATAGCCAGGTCGGCCATTGAGACGGCCGGGGTTCCCGCGTCAACCTCATGGTAGGCAATTGCAGAACGAAGCCCAAGCTTGTTCAAGGTTTTGATGATACGTGCGGCTATCTCACCCCTGTTGGCGATCAGAACGGTATCGAAGGATAATTTATGCATTCGCCTATCCGGACAAGCGGGATTGAACCAGAGCGTCGGTCAATTGTAGGCGGCCATGCTCGTCACCTGACCTCGGGTGACTGTCCTGCCGGTCAGGCTGGGGCCACTTCTATGGAGAGACAAACGAACAGGCCGCCACATCTTCACTTCGAGTCGCTGCTTTTCTTGCCAGTGTCTCGCACGGAGATCACGTAGCGACATTGCTGACTGAGCCTCGCTTGCCTGGATCTGAGGCAGGCAGTGATAGCGGTGGGATCTGGTATGTGGCTGCTACAAAGGCGGAACACGTCCTCCATGCAAGCCTCTTTCTCCTCTGCTGTCGGCGCTTGATCGCGCGCGTTGACCAGCCTAGGCATTAGAGCCGTCATTGCGACGGCAAGAGCGACGGCGCAGTAGTAGAGTTTGAGGCGCGAAGGCAGCTGAGTTCGTTGATTTTGAGTCATGATATCCCTTTAGGTCGTTTGGCTGCGGTATTGTTCTTCCTGCGCGAAGCGCCAACATGACCTGTCAACCGCGAAACAGGCCGGAACTGCTTAAGTGCGGTGCCGGCAAGCTCGTCCTTTCATTTTTGCGGTCTGACTGTACGGTGCTTGTCATCTGTCCGGCATAACGAAACGACACCTGCCCTAGTGGCGGAGCTCCGCGAAGAGGCGAAGCACTGGGGGTGAGCTGGCCAAACAAGTGAATCATTTGGGAGCTTCCGATGATTGTGCGGTTGGTGCATGCTTGGATGTCGCGAGGCATTGCTTGGGCGGGACATGTGCTTAGGTGCTCTGGCTCAGCCTACTCGCCAGCCGACTAATGACGCCGTAGCAGGCGCGACGCCGGGTTGAAGGGGACCGGGCTGCAAGGCAGAGAGATCAGGCAAAAGCTAGGTGCGCTCAAGCCATTGTTGATGATGCATTCGATCGTGCAGAGCGAAGCATGATGGCGCTCGCCCAGACTGTGTTTGGTGTAGTCGCGCCTGTGTTCTGCGTTATGTGAAGATGTTGGGGTGGGGTATCTGGGGCGGAGCCTCCGTCTTGCGTCCGTTCCGGTAGGGCTACGGTGATGGAAGCGCCTGCCGTGCAGATCTCGAAACGTGCGATTTCGTCCAGCCGCGTCAGGAACAGCTCCGACAAAGTGCGGACAAGGATGCGCCTGGAGGATCTTATCGTCCTGATCGAGTTCCGCCAGGTGAGTTTAGATGTTTGAAACATGCGCAATTCTCATGACGTGTGCGGACCACCTGGATTGTCGGACGTGGTTCCAACTTGTCCAGGATCGTACAATCTAACGCTACGTGCGATTCAAGCCCCTTGTGCATCCCATCGTCCGAGGAGGTCGGGGCTGTGCATTCTTCGTACGAGCCTCGGCTGCAGGGCGCGCTTTGGTGCTTCAGAATTGCGGCTGTCAATGGCGATCGTCCGCGTGGGCAACCGAGGGCACGAGCGTCGCTGTTACGTGATTATACGGAGCGCCGGTGTCGCATTTCTTTGATCTGCAAATTGCATGCTCTCGGCATGAATCCGAAAAGTAAACTCTACCAGCCCGACCACTGGCGAGGCCGTGCGGAAGCAACGCGAAAGAAAGCGGAAGCGCTCGCTGACGGAAAAGCCAAGGACAGGCTGCTTAAAATTGCCGGGGAATACGACAGGCTGGCTCGGCGTGCCCACGTGTGGCAGATGCACAAAAACGAGGACGATACGTGGCCTGAGGAAGAGCTGTAAAACGTCGCTGCGGATCATCAAAAAGGACCCCAGCCTGTTGATCGCTACCCGACCCAATGGCCCGCGCAAACGTCGCTCAGCAAGCAAGTCAGTGCTTGGAAGGGGCCTTGAGGGGCACCGTAGGGCGAGGCATCCTAACGCTTCTGTGGTGCGCTCCAGATCGCGACACGTAGGTGAAGGCGGATCAGGCCGCCCAACGCTCCTTCAGGTCCACTTGGTTGGTCAGCTTCTCGAAAGCTAATCCTGCTATCACGAAAGTGCGAAATCCTAGACCTCAATTTGCAGTCACTGCGTCGCAGCTAGTGCGGAAGCCCGGATGACATCCGCGCGGGGACATGTTGAGCCGTTACAAGTCAGTGTTTGGCACTTCGTCGCGGCTGCAATGGCATATCAGTTTCGCCAATTGCGGCATGCCTCAATATTCCTTTGCGTTGGTCGGAGGGGCGGATTTCAGGTAGTCGCGCGAAATGTGCATTGTAACCAAGTCGGTGAAAGAGGTCTCCACGTCCGATTGATGGTGCGCATACGGTGCGGCCGCGGCATGCGAGAGGCGTCGGTAAGCTCCTCGCGCCTTTACCATCCGCGAGATTAGAAGAGCGCTGAAATGATCCAGTAGATAGCAGCCCAAAGCAGCGCATTTATGAGGAGTGCGGCCAGCGGCCAAAGGTTCCACCTCCTTTGCACCTGCCGAGAGCGACAATTGGCGCCGTAATGCTTGTCCGTTGGTTGCTTTGGTGCGCGCCAATGCGTCATTTCATTAGACGTCGCGCTGGTCCACAGAAAAATGCCAGGCTTTGCATGCCTCGTACCACTCATAGGTTCGCGGTCCTCTTTCATAACGCGAGTATCAGAATCGTTGTTGTCTGAGCGCGGCGAGCGTCCGGCCGATGGTATGCTCGTGTATCGTCGGTGCATTGAAGGTCGCGTTCCGTTGCCACAGCAATCGACATGCCACGACGGAAAAATGTCGGCACCGCTTTGATGCATACGAAAGCGCGTCTGTCGGGCGTTAGCCGACAGGGAGCCGCAGTCCAAGGTCGGAGTTGCGACGTACATGTCTGAAAGACAACACCCGCATTAGCAACAAAAGCGTGAGCGCTTCGCGGGCGTCACTCCCTGAACAATGCGTTGTGAGTTGCATCGTAGCAACGCGGGAAAGACGGCCGACGGTCGCACCCATTGAGATCGCTAATCATTGTTTCTGACCGTGACCTTACGAGGAGACACCGAGATGGCAGGCGAACCGCTGGATGTTATCAGCGCAAAAACAGTTCACGCCGGGCGTCCGCGGCTCTGGTGCAACCCCGTTCGATCTAGCCCCGTAAAAACGGCGCATTGGCACTGTTCAGACTCGACCTAAAGCTGCGAATGGTCAAGTACTACGATCTCACCAAGCAGTAAGATCGCCGCGAAACATCAACCGGTGCCGGCAGTGGTCTTGCGAGTCATCATGGAATGTGGATCTTAAACGCCACCATAGGGGGCATGCCATGATGACGACCAATTCATTGAACAGGAGGTGACGGCCAAGAGTCGACAAGTTCTTGTGCTCAGAAGGTCACCGTGAAATATGAATGGGGCGCTAACGCTTGCTTGAAGAGCGATGGCGGACATTGCTGCTGCTGATGCGCGCTCTGTTTGGCGACGGACTGCCATCGCGCAGATTGTGCTATCGCGCATACTCAGGCAATCAGTGGCCGGCTGAGAGCGATCTTCGCCCACAATGCGAGCGTTAGAAGACTATAACAGGAGAATGAGTGATGATGGACATCTGCGGCTTTCTCAGATGGTGCACTGACGTGGGGTACAGGAGCGCTGGGCTGAGGATCGAGCCGGTTGACGAGTGGCGAGACAGCGTCATCTGCGGCGAGTTCAAGGCCATCCGAGAGGCAAAGGAGCGGGCGTGCGGTCGCAGATGATAGAGAAGCTGGAGGCCGGCCGCGTGCAACACGGCCGGTTCGCTACCGTTCCGGGATCAGGCCCTTGCGGCGTGTTCCTTGTGCAGGGGCCTTGCGGGTGTGAACTAAAGATAAGTGGATTCGTCCGTCCTGGCTGGGAGCATGTCGCTGTCTCGACGCCGCGGCGCTGTCCGAATTGGGACGAGATGTGCTTTGTCAAAGACCTGTTCTGGGATGAAGAGGAGTGCGTCATGCAACTGCATCCGCCACATTCGCAGTATGTGAATAACAGCCGATATTGCCTGCATCTGTGGAGACCCACTCATCGCGGCATCCCAATGCCGCCGCCGAGCTTTGTAGGCATCGTTGGGCTGGGGCCATCAGAAGCCGCAATGTTGTTCGCCCAGATGAGCGCGACAGCATGATGAGCTGAGAAGGATATCCGAGCGGAATGTGAGCCGAACGGGTGGAGAAGCACCGGTTCGGTGCTCCGGAACGCGCGTCGCAAGCGGGATATAGTCAGAACTGATCGCCTGTTGCACTGTGCACGCGTGCTGAGCCTGAATTCGCTGTTTTCAAGGGAGCTGCTGATAGTGCACTGATCCGGTTCAAGAGATGTCTCATATGCGCTTGAGACCTATTATTATCTAAGGAGCGGATTGGAGTGCGGGTCTTGGCGGCATTCAAACGAGTGTTTGCGGCACCGTGCTGAACGTCGGCAGCAGCAATGACGTCTCCCCGGGCAGGCGACTGGTCGCAAGGCAATCACTGAACGATCCGACGAAGCGATTGCTCTTTGAAACGAAAAGCATGTGCCGACCGAACGGCATAACGCGAAATGGTGAGACCCGAAGGCAAAGCGACGGCCGATTCAGTTTGACGAAGGCGCTGTCCAGGCGTCGCCTAGGCCACGAGCCGGGATCCGGTCACCCTGACGGCATCCGGAATTGCTCAAGCTAGTCCTACCGGTCGCTCGGCAAGAGCCGGTCGCGCGTCGGCCACTACCCTCATCTGAAGCGGGGCTGATGAGCAGAGGCGCTCGAGTCGCCAAATAGCTAACTGGGGCGGTAGCTTCTTCAAGCCTATTTGGTTGTCAGCTCGTCGTCAGCTTGCTGCAATAGCATTCGCAGGCAGGGCGTAGGCAGCCCGCGAGGACGCGTACACTGAAGAGGCAGACGAGCCGCCATGTATAATCGAGTTAGTGCTCAATCCACACGCCCTAACCAAACTAACGAACCGAGTCAGCCGGCAGACAGCAGCGAATTTGCGCAAACACTGATGGATCTCGCTCGACAGGAGAGCCCGTCACCTGGGGAATTGCCCGACAAAATGGGGCTCTGCTGCAGCAAGCCACATACCTCCGATGCAAACATTTACAGTCCAAGCACCTCAGATTCCAGCATAACCTCTCTGTCCTCCAGCTCAAGTCCATCCTCTCCAGCGAGGCCTATTCCTCCTCTGTTCGATTACAGGACTGCTGAATTATCCGAGGCCAATGTCAACGGCATCTGCGTTGGATTGGCAGCGGAGTGGATCCGCAATCTCCCAAGCAGTCCTTCATCCCGGATGAGGGCGCTGCGCCCGGGTACTCAAACTCACGGCTCAGCCGCGGTGCTGCAGCAGCGGTATCACGACTTAAGGACGGCGGAAGGTTCTCACAATCGTCATGCAAGAAGCACGATGTTACGCGAAGCCGGCCTAGAGCCGTCCGCCGAACAAACACGATATAGGTTTGGTACATCTTCGCGCATCGACCAGATCGTGAACGAGGTCACCCAGGATCCATCAGTCTATTTGGTCAGCTTGCGTTTCGCCCAAGGTGACGCCCACATGATCGCAACGTCGACATCGAATGAAGTAACGACCCTCTTTGATCCTAATTATGGAGAGTTTACTGTTCGGCCAGATCAGATGGGTGATTTGTTCAAAAGTCTTGCCGACCGTTACCGCAACCCGCCGAACGGACTTGATATATCGATGGTCGTCACACAAAGGATGAGGTGAGTGTTTCGGAGGTTCCGACTGACCTTGCCGATCCAACGCGCGGATTCTTTCGTGATCGATGCCGGACAGCCGCATCGCGCCCGACAGTGCAACACCACGGCAGAGAAGACGGATTGGGGCACCCTGAACGTGCGCCCGACGTGGTAGCGGAGCTCACCGCGGCCCCTTCGGACGTTGGAGGGGCACGCTCGACGGAAGCTCTCCGGAAGTAGTGCAGCGAAGGGAGAATATTCAGAGAGAGGCTGGCCGGTCACTCAGCTTCATGAGCTCGTGCCCTCGCGCGTCAAAGCCTGAATGGGTTGCGCTTGCACGCAAGTAGGATCGTTGGCCGCTCGCCACGAGCTCCGCAACCATCCGCGCCCTGTCATCGTGGCTGCACTTCCGCCGACGTCCGGCTTCTGGTGAAGACCTCAAACCGGAACCGACGCAGTGATAACGCTATGCACTGTGTTCGTTCCAAGGCTGACGGTCAAACTTTGCATCGAGCTGCGCTACAAGGTCATTTGACAATTTACTTGCCGGATAATGCCAGGTGACATGCGGCCCTGGAGCTCCTCGCCGCGGAGCGCGCGCAAACAGGCTTTGATCTGGAAGACGTCGCCCGGTAGTTTAGAGTTGATCCCAGTCTCACACCGGAAGTAGCGCGGGCGCAACTCGGCGCTGGTCGGGCTGGATGGATCAGACGCTGTCCCTGCCACGCCCGCACTGATTGAAGTTAGCAGAAACGTGACTCGGCGCCCAAAAGCCCCACGCATACACAGGGCAAGCGCTGTCCCTACCACGCGCCGCTAACTTCAACGGCGTTGTACACGGACTAGCTTTCCGAAAGCTGACGAACCCGACGCGGTTCTTAAAACGAAAGCGGCCGGTGTGGGTCGATGCCCTCCTGTCTGGAACGCACGCGTCTGTCCAGCGGACATCCGACTTAAGTGTATGGTCAAGCATAGACACAAGCCGATCTTTTCAAAGAGGTCGTGAAACTCGCATATGCCATGTGCTGCGGAAGGTGTCAGCAGAAGCCCGTCGATGTCTGCAAGGCGCGGCGCTGCGACATCATTGACGAAAGACGAATCCATTATCTCTACGACCTCGACGACAGCTGGGCCCATCCCATCAAGCGCGAAAAGTGATCCGACAGCAGGCCAACGAACGGCCCTCCACCCTTACTCGATTCCGCCGGTCGCTGTCCTCCGGAAGATGTCGGCGGTGTGTCGGACTATGTCGGAATACCTCGATGTCATAGGTGACCCCTCTCGTCCCGAGCACGAACATAGCGTCCGTGCGCCCAGACAGAGTCGATCGCCCCTTCATCGATCGGATAGCGCTCGAGGCCGGTGTCCTTGTCCGGAAAAGAGAAGGCGCATAAGCGCATCACGCGGCCAACGTCTCCCAAATCCGGTCGCGGCAACCGTTGTGTTCGGCCAAACGCTCGGGGGTCTTCTCGCCATAGGCGGCGCCGGTCTGGCATTAGATTTCCAGCTCCATCGGGGGCTGGGCGGCAAGGCCGATCATCTCGCGCCAAAGATCGGCATCAGAGGTCTTCTCCAAGAGCGTGCGCAGGTCATCATGTCGGTCATGGGTGGTTCCTCCATTGCGTTGGCATGTCGCAATCTAATCCCACCGGAGAACTGCCGGTGACCACCGCAAAGCCGCCGCCCGGTACTGCACCATTTGGGCGCGTGTCCGGGCGGCTTTGCTCTACCGAACTACACCACCACTGGGAACACGACCATGAGATGATGATCGCCCTGGATCGGCTCTACGAGAGTGAGTGTGCCGCCCTTTCGCTGGACCACCTGCGAGTGTCGCAAGTTCAAGCGGGATTATCGAATGGTTCGACTATCTTGATGCTAGGCCAGACCCTTAGATGGGCTTACACATGGCTGATGGGTTCAGCATAGTGGCTTTGCCGCTCTTGCCCGAAACAACAGAAGCCTCGTGGCACTGGCCAAGTTCGGTCATCTCGTTGCGACATGCGCTTCGGTGCCCCCAATTCCAATGGAGCGAAACAGTACCAGGAATGAAGGGGGCAGGGTTTTTGAGTGTAGGGCAGAGCTTCGGTGGTACATAGCATTTCTCGGGCGCATTACGAGAAATGTCGGAACACGCATCCGTCTCGCGCAGTCGCCAGGCGCGAGTATCGACCATGGCGGACCACGAAACGATGGCTGGCCACCATGGATGGGGGAGACGTGCTCAAGTTCATCGAGGCCGCCCATTCTTGTGGAGTGGCAGCGGGTCGAGGAGCGGTGTCGGGTCCTCCTGACCGCGAAAGCCTTTGCTGCGGTGGCGCGCTGCCCGGAGCGAGATTAGGTTAGGCCCTCATAGCAGAGCCTACGGGATTTAGACGTGGCCAGTGCGCAGGGATGCTTCGGCTTTCCGGAGTTGCATCGTCGCGCGCGGGACCACGAGGTGAAGACGTCCGGCATCCGCTAAATCTCAGACATACTGCACGAGCTTAAGGTAATCGTCTGTGAGAACAGGTGAGCGAATAGAACAAGCCGCGTCATGAAGGAAGGTGGTCAGAGTCCGACTGGCCCGATTGCGGACTTCGACAGATTGCCGCGCCGGCGCGCGAGTACGGAGAGTTGCTAGTTCGGAACTGACCAGGTCAGCCGCTGCTGCGGCGCAATCTGAGACAGAGAAGCACCCAGCAGACACGACCGCGTTTGCCAATCCCAATGTGGTGAGCCAACCCGCATAGATCAGCACGGCACCGTCTGTCTCATCGAGTCCAGAGAGCTCCTCAATTGCAGCAGCATGGCCTGATGCCGCACCGAGTGATCGAAAGAGATCGGCTATTTCATCACGGGTGGCTTTAGAGAGGAGGCAGCGGCCGAGATGTGATAAGAGCGCCTCAGTCGGGCCTTCGAAGATGCGAAGGATGCGAGCGTCTCGATAAATTTTGGCCAAAGGCGTTCCCTCATCGTAACCACGGCCACCTAACAGCTGGACGCATTGATCAGCGACAAGGCCACACCACTCCGAGGACAAAACTTTCGTTGCCGACGCAAGGTAAACGTTGGGTGCGCCCTGCGCTGAAACAAGTCGGCAGGATGCTGCCAGCATCGCCTTCACGACTTCCCGCCGCAGCACCATCTGCCCAAATAACTGCTCGATGTAGCTGTTCTCGATCATACGCAGTTTACCGAGCCGACGATGGCTTGCATAAGAGGCTGCGAGCTGGATAGCGCGCTCAAGCGCTCCAAGACCCATAGCAGCCACACCGATCCGGCCGCGGTTCATACTAGATGACGCCGCGCCCCAGCCGTCTTGATCGCGGGAGAGCACGTAAGCACGCGGCACCTCGACATCCTGGAACTCCAGAGTATTCTGAATAATGCCACGTAGACCGAGTGTGCGATGCTCGTGCGTGACCTTTAGCCCTGGAGCCTGCCTGTCAACGAGTACACCAACGAGCCGACCTTTCGCATCGGGACCAGACGCGCGAGCAAAGCAAACGATCCAGCGAGCCCAGTCAGCCAGGCCGATCCAGATCTTGCGGCCAGAGATCTGAACTTTATCTTCGCTCATGAGAGCCGAAGCTTCGATATGCCTCGGGGCAGAGCCTGCTCCAGGCTCGGTCAAAGCGAAAGCGCAGAGATCGCCGCGCGTTGCACCCCAAATGATATGCTTTTGTTCGGGGATGTGCGGTGCCGCTTCGATGCAGGGCAAGGCTAGGAAGTTATGGATCACGAGGGTAGAGGCAGCGGAGACATCGAAGGATGCAGTGGCGGAGATGAGGTCGATGGCCTCTTGCAAGGGAAGAGCTAATCCGCCGTGCTCTCCTGGTGTGGTGAGCCCGAACAATCCGTGCCTTGCCAAGATGCTGTGTAGGGTTGGAGGGAATGCTCGGCGGTCATCCGCGTCTGCGAAATTCAGCTGACTGAGGTCAGCGATCAAACTGGAGTATAGTGCAGCTGCACGGCTCTCAGCTGTGCGTTCCTGCGCCTCACCATATCGGGCGTAAACCTGAGTATACATAGCCATAAGGCCCACAATGACGCCGGCCCCGCTTCGTGCCAATTCATCCGCGTGGCTAGCTCGGCTACACATTGGTATAGTGTGGATGCAAGCGCAGTATAAGCACGCTATCGGGACGGGATTTATTGCGGCCACCTTCGCTTCCGGGCCGATCTCAGCGCCGATCAGTTCCTCAGTCTTGCAGACGCCCAGGAAACGTGGAGATTTGGCGCAAATTCTACAACAAGAAATGCTCCCAGAGGGCAATCGGCAACAGATCGCCGATTGTGCTGCGAAGCCCACGTGGCGCAACCAGCCCGTCAACGTGTTCAGAGTCGTAAAGCGCGACTTCTGGGTAGTCCAAAGTTCGGTCTCGCTGCATCCTCAAAAGTCATTCCCCGTGATTTGCCTGGCCGTATGCTCAACAGCATCAATTGCGCAACCTGCTGACACACACTCTCTCTAAAACAGATATCATGATAGGACGCTGCGGCGCAGTTCAGGGGCCCGGCAGGCGAAGCGGAGCCCATCCGCGAGGACAAAAAGAAGCGTACACTAATCATGGCACTTCCGCAGGACCTCTTGTGGTTCTTGACAATGAGCATTCTCGCTGAGGGGTTTCAAACAAGCCCTCTCGCCATGAGATGTAAGTGCGAAATTGCAGGAAAGGGCATTTGGGCGCTTGGGACCACGCGTCAGGACAGGAAAGTAGGCAAGAAGGTCGAAAGGGTAGGCGGCGCCGGATAAGCCCCAGACGAAGGGTTCAAACACTCAGCAGGGCAGCCCGTGAGGCTCAAATAGCGATAGGCCCACTTTCCATCGCAGTGTTGGACCCGTTTAACGTTGACCGAGGCCAAGTCCCCGCCGAAGGAAAAGTCACAAGCAAAATAGGTCTGGGCCCTAGCGCCGTTCATATGGATAGGCGGATGGGTTGGGCCTTTTGGCGCGGCTTGCAAGGGCTACGTTGCAAGCTCGCCCGAAGCAAAAACCCTGGCTTCGTGCCAGGGTTTTGATGTCATCGCCATTTTGAGAGAGCGGATCAAAAGTCCATACCGCCCATGCCGGCGCCTGGAGGCATTGCTGGACCAGGCGCGGCCTTCTTCGGCAGCTCGGCAACCATGGCTTCCGTGGTGATCAGGAGCGCCGCCACCGAGGCTGCGTTCTGGACCGCGATGCGCACGACTTTGGTCGGGTCAATAATGCCCTTGGAGACAAGGTTGCTATACTCGCCTGTCTGCGCATCGAAGCCATAAGAGTACTGCTCGTTGTCGAGGACTTTGCCGACCACGATCGAACCGTCTTCACCGGCGTTGATCGCGATCTGGCGGGCCGGCCAGGACAGCGCCTTGCGCACGATCTCGACGCCGGTCTTCTGGTCGTCGTTCTTGGTGCGCAGGCCTTTGAGCTGCTCGGAGGCACGGAGCAGGGCGACGCCGCCGCCCGGGACGATGCCTTCCTCGACCGCCGCGCGGGTCGCATGCATCGCGTCATCAACGCGATCCTTGCGCTCCTTCACCTCGACCTCGGTCGCGCCGCCGACGCGGATCACCGCGACGCCGCCCGCGAGCTTGGCGAGACGCTCCTGGAGCTTCTCACGGTCGTAGTCCGAGGTGGTCTCCTCGATCTGCGCCTTGATCTGGCCCACGCGCGCCTCAATGTCGGCCTTCTTGCCGGCTCCGTTGACGATCGTGGTGTTCTCCTTGTCGATCATCACCTTCTTGGCGCGACCGAGCATGTTGAGCGTAACGTTCTCGAGCTTGATGCCGAGATCTTCCGAGATCGCCTGGCCGCCGGTCAGGATCGCGATGTCCTGCAGCATGGCCTTGCGGCGATCGCCGAAGCCCGGAGCCTTGACGGCCGCGACCTTCAGGCCGCCACGCAGGCGGTTCACGACCAGGGTGGCAAGCGCTTCGCCTTCGACGTCCTCGGCGACGATGACCAGCGGCTTGCCACTCTGCACCACGGCCTCGAGCAGCGGCAGCAGTTCGTTCAGCGAGGAGAGCTTCTTCTCGTTGATGAGGATGTAGGCGTCGTCCATCTCGACGCGCATCTTGTCGGCGTTGGTGACGAAATAGGGCGAGATGTAGCCGCGGTCGAACTGCATGCCCTCGACGACGTCGAGCTCGGTCTCGAGCGACTTGGCCTCCTCGACCGTGATCACGCCTTCGTTGCCGACCTTCTTCACGGCGTCGGCGAGGAACTTGCCGATCTCGACATCGCCGTTGGCCGAAATGGTGCCGACCTGGGCGATCTCCTCATTCGAGGTGACCTTCTTCGAGTTCTTCTGGAGATCCGCGACAACGGCTTCGACCGCGAGGTCGATACCGCGCTTGAGGTCCATCGGGTTCATACCGGCAGCAACCGACTTGGCGCCTTCGCGGACAATCGCGGCGGCCAGGACGGTCGCGGTGGTGGTGCCGTCGCCGGCAGCATCCGCGGCCTTCGAAGCCACCTCGCGCACCATTTGGGCGCCCATGTTATCGAACTTGTCGTCGAGTTCGATGTCCTTGGCGACAGCAACGCCGTCCTTGGTGATGCGAGGCGCGCCGAACGACTTGTCGAGCACGACGTTGCGGCCCTTCGGACCGAGCGTGACCTGCACGGCATTGGCGAGGATGTCGACGCCGCGCAGCATGCGGTCCCTCGCGTCTACTCCGAATTTGACTTCTTTGGCTGACATAAAGAATTCCTCAGTTTCTTATTTTCTCATCCTTCAGCGCGCCCGGCGGGCGCTCGTCAGGGGGTGAGCTGTGCGAGCGCCGGGTTAGGCGGCATTCTTCTTGGAAAACACATCGGTGAGAACGCCCATGATGTCGCTCTCCTTCATGATCAGCAGGTCCTGGCTGTCGATCTTGACTTCGGTGCCCGACCATTTGCCGAATAGCACGCGATCGCCGACCTCGACGTCGATTGGAATCAGCTTGCCGGTCTCATCGCGGCCGCCCGGGCCAATTGCAATGACTTCGCCCTGCGAGGGCTTTTCCTTGGCTGTGTCGGGAATGATGATGCCGCCAGCGGTCTTCTCATCGGCGTCGATGCGCTTGATCACGACGCGGTCGTGAAGCGGACGGAAATTCATACAAGTCTCCTGAGCGTCTGAACAAGTTGGAGATAGTCACATTGTGACGAGCCCAATTATAGCAAGAGTCAGGCCAAAAATGAGCTGAACGATCATGCCTGCAGTTCTGCTGAATCGTTGCCTGGCCTGCGCGTGTCTTTGTCCGTAAGCAAACGCCCTCAGGTACACAGCCCGCCAAGCTGTTGCGAAAATGACATTGCGTTTCGTCGGAACACCCGGTTGATCCCAGGATTCCTCAACTTGGCGGCCCTTACACCGATCGACGCGCCGCGTATTTCGACGGCGGCGGCCTGGCTGCACACAATTGGTTCGTCTTACAGCAGCATCTATTAGCCAGGGAAACGTACGGCGCACAAGATTCATTCGAAGGGCGGGTTCGAACAATATGAGATCCTCGCGCATAATAACAATTATGCCGACTATATAGACCGCGGGACCTTCAAGAAGTGATCTGGACCGAGCTCGATCAGGCCATTGCACGCTGCGGCACGAACACAGCAGAGGCGCGCCATGACGAAGGCGCACGGCGGTCTCCAGACAGCGAGAGGCAATTTGCATTGCAGGGCAGTCGCTGCACCTATCGGTCCGAGAGGTTTCCCTTTTGATGTCGATGGCATCCAAATAGCCGTCATGTCTCAAGCGGACTGAGGGGCATATGAACTATATACGTTGATATACGTTGTGCCGGCGCATCTGGCGTGTGATTGCAGCTTCGAAGTTCGAAATTCACGCGATCTCCGCGCCCAATGGAAAAAGCATCTGTGTCCTCTGTAGAAGTCCACCAGTACATCGTCTCACTTCTTCAGAAGCCGAATCCAGTCATCCTGGATATCGGCTGCAATGACGGGACCGATACGCAACAGTTTCTCAACCTCTGCCCGCAAGCTCAGCTCTACTGCTTTGAGCCGGACCCCAGAGCGATCGCGCGCTTCAAGAAAAAACTGGGCTCATCCCTCAATAAGGTGAAGCTCCTTGAAATCGCGATCAGTGATCGAAACGGGATGATCGATTTCCATCCAAGCAACGCAGATGGTGATGCGAAGGAATGGGACCTCTCCGGCTCAATACGCCGCCCGAAGAATCATCTTACAGAGTATGATTGGGTCCGATTCGATCGCCCTGTCTCGGTTGAAACGCGGCGGCTGGACGACTGGTGCAGCGAGGTAAAGCTGAACACGGTCGATCTCATCTGGATGGATGTCCAGGGAGCCGAAGCCGATGTTATTACCGGCGGCATGCGGACCTTGAGCAACACGCGCTTCATCTACACGGAATATAGCGACCGTGAGCTCTACGAAGGGCAATTGTCCCTGCAAGCCATTTTGGACCTGCTACCATCATTCGAAGTGGCGGCCCACTATCCACGCACAGTGGAAGGGGATGTATTGCTCAAAAATACGCGCTTCTAGTGGCTGCTCGTATCGAGCGCCTCATTCATCGCTAGAAGACTTGACCAGCGCGCTCCATGCCACCCAAAGCTGTACAACGGGTGGTCATGAAGGCGAGGGATGTCAGTAGCCGAACGGGCAGCTCCGGTTGCCGGCTGCCATTGCAGACCGCACGCATCAGGTCGGCGTCGGGCGGGTGGTGGGTTTCCGACGATCATCTATTTGGCGAGCCGGCCACAAGCGACGACTTCGTGGCCAGCAGGCCGAGCCGTTTCATATACTTGAATCAACACTGGCAGCTGGGGCTCGAACCGTTAAATCACCTGAACAGCTGCTGTTGGTCTGAACCTCTTGTAAGCTGGTGCACTGCTTCGAACAAATGCCAAAGCAACTGCATGGGTTCTCGTAGTTCCTTGTCTCAATGGGAAACCGAGCTGAAGCATGGGCTCATTCCATGAGGATCGCCGTGAGGCGTCCAACGTAACTGCAGCAGCCGATTGTCCAGCAAGGCGTCCTGGATACAGCGCAGGAGAAGGCGGCTGCGATCATCAGCGGCCGATCTCGCGCCGGATCGGATCAAGACCGTCATCGTAATCGCGGTTACTTGCCTGCTCATTTGCCGCAGGCGGAGCCGATCATCGAATCTGCGAGCACGCTCGGCCTATGCGGCTGCGGCGCGATGACGAAGATCGGCGAGAACGTCAGTAAACGCCTCGTCCCGGCGCGATGGCCGAAGTTTCTTCTAGCCGCGCCGCCAAATCACCTGCAATTCCAAATCGGCCCGATCGGCGTCCGCGTCCAGCATGGCCCGAAACTGCCGCCATTGTAGCGGCTGCGGCGGAAGCCGGGGCGGCCGAAATAGTGCCACTCGCCATCCCAACCGTAGTACTGAGGAACCGGATCAATATGCCAGTGGCGCCGGTCGGCGCGTGAGAGCCGGCGCATCGCGTCCTTCTGCTTGTAGAGCGGAATGCTGTTGCTCAGGGGCTGGCGATAGCCGGGCAGGAGCCGTAACTTTGGCAGACCGGCTTGGGTCGCTTTTGAGTTGACGCAGCGTTCGCGACGACCGACAGCAGCGACAGGATGATAGTAGCAGTTAGACACACAAGGCGCGACATGAATCGACGATAGTCGGTCGGTTGCGCGGAGGCCATTCAAATTTTGGTGCAGAGTCGTGCGCAATCTTGCACAGAATTGTTCTCTTAGCTGATCACGCCCTTCCTGATCAGTAAGCGCGCATATCCGGTGCTGTCACCCACCTGCACCACGCCGAAGCCCAAAGCCGAAGCGCGAGAAAATCCGGACCTGAGAGCTTGCCGCGACTGAATGGGCGACCGACCGAGCGCTCGATCTCGGCCAACATCGTGCGTGCGTCCGGGCACACGTCGAGATCGTGGACTGGCATCATCGCGCCGCGGATCGATGAAATCCTAGAGCGGATAGAGCGTTAGGATGGCGCGGACAGTCTTCTCCATACTGATGCCCGGGAGCTGGATCAGGCGCTCCGAGCAGAGTCGCGGGTGGCCGGCTGGTTGGCGTCGACGCCCATGAGGTCGTCGCCATGGCCCATGGAGGCGAGCAGCCGAAGCAGCTCGGGCGCTACGATCGGATCAATCGATTTCAGGATGTGATGAACTATCCTCCCGATCAATCTTACGTTTGTCTCTGTCTCCCTAGCCCTTCGCAATCATCAGATACCGCGAGCCAGAACAGTCCAAACTGCGTTGATAGGTGGCAAAAAAAAAGCCCGGCCTCATTTCGATAGCCGGGCCGAAGTCAGTCGTCGACAGAGGGAGAACTGCCGACGGTTATTTGCGGCAAAACGATCACCGCAAATTCTAATTGCGAAACAGTCAATGACCGGAGAAATCTGGCGTCTTTCCTTCCATCAGACGATATTGACCGAATGCGGCTCAATACTGGTTCGCACAAACCTTGAAGGGTGTACTGTCCCTTGCCGTGAGGATCGTCGAAAGCCATGGTGACGAAATGAGCGGCGCCGCACAGAGACGATCGGAAGCTGTTCGAAAGGCGTCAACTACATATCGACCGCAGAGCGCAGCAACCCAGCTTCCCCTGGGCTGGGACGAAGTACGTTGTTGTTCCCATGCGAGCACTCGGAACCCCGTTCGCGCGATCCCGCACGCGAGGGCCCGCTGCTGCATACACAACGACCGAATTGGCATCATCGTCTCACCGATGGCAGCAAGCCGCTAGCCGCTCCGATTGGCCGGGCATCCTAAGCTATTCGCATGGTACACCGTGACGTCACGTGCGATTCAAGGACTTTTTAGCTCATCCGCAAAACTCCAAGCCGGCGACTTTCTCACAGGCAGCCGCGTGGCTGCACGCAGCGGGATGCCGAGGGGCCGGGAGGGCAATGGCGGATCAGACGAGCCTGCCGGCGAGCGTTGAACAGCAATTGAGCCAGTTGCAAACAACTTTGCCCCGACCGCAAGGTCTCTCTCTCTCTCTCTCTCTCTCTCTCTTGCCCTTTAAACAAGGCCGGCAGCCCGCCAGGTCCTGTAGCTGCAGGCCGCATCATATCGCAGGTGCCGGAAATCCGTTGCTGCGGAGCGTGCGGGAACGTGGGTGAACCACTTTATGGAAAGCCCGGCTGTGCTGCGCTTCCGAGCAGCATGCGGCCGGCGCTCTGGAGCGTTCCCTCGTTTAGAGCTGCGTGCTGGGCAACCACGAAGCTGTCGCACATGGCGCGCGCCAGATTGCTGGTTGTATGCAGCGACCCACTTCCAGCGAGACCACTCGCAATCCTACAGACCTCAGCGCTCTGCCGCGCGGCGTTCGTCGCAGCGAGTCGCATCAGCGTCGCCGTGCTCGGGTTTACCGCACCCTTGAGCGCTTCGTTCCACAGCTCCTCGGTGGCCTCATAGAAGAAGGAACGGGCGGAGCGCAGCATGGCTTCGACTCTGGCCATCTCCAGTTGGACATAGCCGCGCTCTGCCATCACGGGGGCTCCCGTGATCGAGGCGCGACTGCCGGCCATGGCGATCACCTCGTCGAGCGCGGAGCGCGCAATACCGATGCCGACAATCGCATGCACCTGCGCAGCGAAAGCCACGGACGGATAACGATAGACCGGCCCGTCGAGTGTCGGCGGACCGCCGCGGATCAAGGTCCATTCCTCCGGCACAATGACATCGTTGACAACGACGTCGTGGCTGCCGGTGCCTTGCAGGCCGATGACGTCCCAATTGGGGCGGATTGTCACCTTCTCGGCCGGCATTACGGCTACACGCACAAGACCACCGGTTGGATCGTCTTCCACAGTGATGCCAACGCCTATCAGGTCCGCGCCCGGTGAGCCGCTGGCAAATGGCCACACGCCGTTCACGACAAATCCGTCGGTGCTTCGCCTGGCGGGCTGGAGTGGGAAAACCGCACCTGCCAACACCACGTCAGGTCCATTCGCGTATACCTTGCGAAGCGTGTCGTCCGGAAGAGCAGCTAGGTAGCGAGCCCCATCGCCGAAGCTGGCGACCCAACCGGCGGAGCCGTCGGCTTCGGAAATACGCTCGATCAGGCGACAAAAATCGGCCGGCGTTCGCTCCTCGCCGCCGAATCGCCTGGCAGCCATAGCCCGATAGACGCCAACGCGCTTGAAGCCGTCGATGATCTCGTCGGGAATCTTCTGCGCGCGGGCGAACTCGTCTCGACGCGCGCGGATATCGATCAGTAGCGGCGACAGGTTATCCCAGGTCGCAGCCGTAGCGTCGGTTTCTGCAGTGATCTTCTCTGGTGGAGCGTTCATAAACTGTCCTCGGTGTCTTGGGCCGATCGACGGCGCGCGTCATTGATATGGATAGCGCACGCATCGTGAAGCCGGCCGGATTGAAATCCGAGCCGGATGGGATCGTCGAAACTGTCGCAGTTGATACTCGACTGTGATGCGATTGCAGGCGGTTTCCGGTCCAACCGCACGCCGAACCGATGGGCTCAAAGAAAAGGAGTTGAGGGCCGACAAGGCTGACGGAGATTTGGCCGTCGAAGTTGTCATTGAGGCTGAACCCGCAATGCAGCCGACATGCGGCGGCGAGATTGATCCGCCTCTGCAGCACTATGACGGCTGAGGGCAGCGCTCGTATTGTCATGTCTTCTCCAACGGGCAATTTGTCACACTTGGCGCCCGGTTGGCTCGAACCACCTTGTGAATTCCTAACTTGGCGACCCCTACGTCGCCCAAGCCTGCGGCTCTTTTCCATGTTGCAGCAATCGACGTGCCATCAATCATGGTCTGCCCGTCGTGTCTGAATCGAGCGAGATCACGTGGCCCATGCCGCGCCAGCAGGATGCTCGCGCCTCCCGTGTCTGATTCCAGGCACAAGATGTCATCAACCGAACACGGCGGGAGGAGAACGACTGAAGTGGACCTCGGCCGCGGACCGGTCGGGCGCGGCTTGCCTGCCGGAGTTTCAGGCCCGGTCCGATCTCCTGAGATTGCCAAAGGCGCAATTTGCCGTGGTCTCAAGGAGCTGTCCGCATCGGCAAAACGAACTTCAAAGGTGCGCGCCGGCCGCGAAGATGCTCCGTTCCGATGCGCCACTTCGGAACTCGCAATGACAAGACCCGCCTGCGCAGAGCCACGAATGCCCTTTAGATGGCACGTCAACGCGTCTGTCGATAGTTGACCGCCAGGCTTGACGCACTCCGGCGAGGGCACAAGAGATTGTTCTCCGCTCGACCCGGTGGTCGCAATTGTCGTACGCGCGACAAGTTTCTGTTTATGCTGATCCAAGGTACAGGCCCAAGTCAGATGCAACGAGGCTGCTTTTCCGACACTGGCAGTCTCCCAAATGGCTGATGCGGGAGAGACGTCCGATGCCGACGCGAAGCTTTTGTCTTTACGTCGGTGGGTGGTTGGTCACGGCGGTCGTAATCCTGCTCTATTGATCTTCGGCCCTGGCTGAGCCTGGTGATCATAAGCAGGACCATAGATGACTTGCCGGACCGAGCGTGAGAGTCTACCGGAATTGTCGCGTGTTCCGGAGGCCGAGAGCTCAGACCCTGCATGCCTCGCACTGCGATCTGCCGCTTGAACCACGTGCGTCGGCCTAGCGCGTTAAGGTGCAGGCATGAATAAAGTTGGTCGCTTGCTGGCCTCGCGTTGCCAACATGAGCACGTAGAATACGAGGAGGATTAAGAGGCCGCGCATACCTAAGATCTTCCCGAAGCTATAACAACTGTGGAGCGGATTGTATTCGGTGCATTTGATGCAGCCGATGCACGAGCGAATTGCGCGGAACTCGACCGGAGCCCTGTATCAGGCGGCAAACGACCAACCGGCCGCGCGAAGGTGCCAGCGTCAACTCGGCAAATCGACCCTGCCGGTGTCGAGCCGATACAGCCCCCCGACGACCTTCAGTCTGTTCTGCTCAACTGCCGCGTTCAGAATCGGTCCCGTCGATTTGAGTTTGTTGACATTATCGACTACATTTTGTCGGGTTGCTTCTGCGAACGTGTCACCGGTTTGCTGGCGAGATGCTTTTACTGCAGGCGCAAGCGCGCCGACGAGGGATGAAATGTGCCCCGGCGGCGGCCTATCGTCGTGGAGCGACTTGATCGTGGCGTCAATCGCACCGCAATGATCGTGGCCAAGTACCAGGATCAGCGGCGTGTTCAGCACGGCGACCGCATATTCCATACTGGCGAGCGTGTCATCGTTGGCGAAGTTGCCGGCAAGGCGGCACACAAACAGATCACCAAGTCCGCTGCCGAAGACAAGTTCAGGCGCCACGCGAGAGTCGGCGCAGCTCAGAACCGCGGCATATGGATTTTGCCCGTCCACCAAAACAGAGCGCTCGCGCGTGAAATCGTCGCCTCGTGATACGCCCTGGACATAACGATCGTTCCCTTCCATTAGCCGCTTCAGGGCAGCATCCGGCGAGAGTAGGTTATCCGGCTTGGGCGGCGCTTTTGCTTCCTTCGCATCGACAACGTTGTTGCCAAGCCGCCGGCAAACCGCCGAAACAGCGAACAGCAAAAGCGAGCGGCGCGAAGGCGCGATCTTGGTCAGATAGGACATATTCGGATAATGGCCTGAACGCATCTCACCTCATCGCGCGGCTTTGCGCCACCCGGTGGCTTCGGCTTCCGCTTCGCTGCAGAGCCAGCGTTCACCGGACTTCTTCGTCATGTCGATTTGTTCGTAACCGAGTTGCCCGGGCAGGTAATAAATGCGCTCGCCGTTGCGGTCCATGGTGCCTTTTATCAGACACTCTGACGAGGGCGGGTCCGATAGCAGCGCGGATCCGAGCAGGAGTTCCTGAGCGTCGCCCGGAACCGAGCTCGCGCCGATGATGATCGTCCCCTTGTTGCGGCGACGCCAGTCCCAGGGCGCGATGAACGCCCCCGACCACAGCCCCGCATAGGCTTTGCTCGCCACAACCTCATATATAACGTAGGTATGGGTCGAGAGACCCGATAGTGCCCACCCGGAGCGTACCATCCAGGCGTTCACGTCCTCGCCTTCGATGAAGCAACTGCCGCGCGACCTGCCGTATTCATCAACACCTGTGGTATGACAATCCCACGTTCGTCCGTTCGAATGCTTGATAAGCTCGTCGCGAGCCGCTACGCCGCAAGCCCATTTCCGGCCGTGTGCGTCGAGGCAAATCTGGTCAGTCTCAGGAGCGTCGATGCCTGAAAGCCGAAGCTTGGTTTTCTCGAGCTCGATCGTATTGCCGTCGAGGATGCGCGGAGGGCCGCTGAGCTTCGCCGCGCAGACCGGAGATGTGATGACAGCGAACAATGCGACCATCATTACGCGGTGTTTCATCGCGACAATAACCTTTCGCTCTTGATTCATATTCACGCACGATCCGGCGCCGCCACATTCGACTGCTTAAACGCACTATGACCGTTATTGGGCCGCATCTTGGACGTTCGCTTTATGAAAGCTTTGGCCCTCATTTCCAAGCTACGACCTGACGCTGCGTGAGGTTCAAGCGATTTCTTCCGGTTGCGTATCGCAATCATCCTTCGAGGCTCGCCGGTCTCACTCACTGCGCGCGCACTGCACCCTCTCGGCCTGAGGAGGAGTCCCCATCCCGGTATGCGGAGAAAGCCGAATCTCGAAACGCTGTGTTCTCATGGGATTGAAGAAGAAAAGCGCCTGTGAAATTTGACGGTCGAGTGGAAGTCAGGCGTGGAGGAGCAACCTGGTTATGATTTGTGACAACCCTCATCGGCAGACAGAAGGCTGCCGGCCGTTTTGGCGAGGGCGATGACATTTTAAGTTCTTGTCACGAAAAGACTGATGTTCGAAAGAAATCTGGTCTCGCGTCCTGTCTGAGATTTAGTCGAAAGGCGCCACGGAGTTCAGCTCAACGCTCGCTGCGCAAGTGAATCGGTATCGTTTGGGCAAACCACGCAAAACCCGGAGCTCTTTCACAGAGCCAGCCGGGATGGTCGTTGATGCAAATCTCATTGTGGCTTTTCGCACCTCTGCGCTGCACCATAATTGGTCGTGGTGCCGCGGCCCCGTTCGTAGCGTTGGCGCCAGGGAAATTTGGGGACAACCATGTGGAGCTGTGGCTTCGTCGCATACGCACCGGCGAGGGGTAAGCTGCCCGCGTGTTCGGACGACCGCGAGTGCCGTCCTGATGCCATTCGGTGCGAGGCGTCAATCCACAACATTGGTTGGCCCCAACGCGGCACCCGAGCAGGTAGCTCTGGTGCGGTTCAGCCGACTCAAGCTACACATCATTCTCAACCACCTCACTACACAATGGGAATGAAATGGTTGCAGCCCCGCGGGAATTGCCGGTCTCTTCTTACGCGCTTGAAGTGGATGGCCGACTCAGAGCTGAATTCGCAACCAAAGACGGCGCCAATGCAGGTGGAGCCGAACTAAAGAAGCGTTTTCCCATGCTTCAAATCCGGATCTATGATGCGCAGACGAATGCGCGCGAGGAAATCTAACCGCCGACTCAGTTCGGTTCTCGATGCCTCGGGCACGGCTCCGGGCTGCTCGCCGATGGCACTCAAATAGGACCGGTGGTCAGGGGGTATGCCGGGGGCCGCTAACACCGCCCCATTACCCTATTAACCGGTTTCGTCGCAGCACTCGATCCCGCGTGCCGTCTCGGCCTTGGAATGCTCACGCTCTTGCGGGTGAGTCGCGCGATGGGCGGTTCGCGCGCCGCATCGGGCTTGGGCCCGAGGCCTCTGCAGGCCCGGTCCCGTGAAGAATGGCATGGAGAGCTGGTTCCCTCCCAGACGGTGTCCTCTCACTGCGTGGGGTGCGCTGGGGACCAAGCCACTTCTCGCAAACCGGCACGCGCCGCTGAGCTCGACTCCTCGCAGAAAGGGTCGGAGGTAATCGTGCTCCCATTTTTGCGATGCTGGCTGAAGGCCGCGGGAAAGGCTCGCGACTGTTCAAGGCGTAAACACCCGAGATTTTAGAGCTGATATGTCTTGCCGTTGCTCTGAGACGTTCGGCCCTACAGGAGCTGCGGCGCGATCTTGCTCTGCGCGATCATTAACCGAGGCCTTTCGCTCCCCTCTACTCTTCCCGTTCCTTTGGCTCCATGCGAGCGAACCAGGAGCCAGGAGGAAAGCCCGCGATACGCTTGGCAAAGGAGGATTGCGGCTCCCAATCTTGTCCTTCGCTCTTCTCGAAAGTGATGACCCCGTTGTGTGTAAAATAGCGCGGCCCTGGGATATTACAGTTCACCAAAAGCAAAACGCGCCACAGATCACCTTTCTCGGTCGGCTTGTCATTCTGCTTCGGCAAGTAGTCCACTCCAACAGGGTCAACGATAGTGCAGCGGCCCTGCCGCAGAAGATCGCCGAGCGGGCCTTGCTTGGTCGTCACAAAATTGAAGTTGGTCGTGTCATGCAGAAAGCCAAGATTTGCGTCCCTTTCGCCATCCGAGACTTCACGGGCGATCAAGGAGAGCGCGAAGGCGCGCCAGCCCAATTCCATGGGCTTTGCATAGGTCGACGCAAGTGCAATCGTCCCGTCGAGCGCGACCTTCCAGGTGATAGCGTACTGTTCGTCTGATTTATCATCCCGGTGCCTGGTCCACGAAACGAAAACATGTTCATTTTGGTCAAGTTCAGCGACGCCCCACATTCGAGGGACGAACTGTGCCACCTTCGAGACGTTGGAGATAACTTCTTCTATTGTCTCACCGTCTTGCGCTCGCCACGTTGACTTGAGTCTTTCGATAAGGGGGCTGTCGTTTTCGATAAGGGGGCTGTCGTTGGCGCGAACACTGTTGCTCGTCGCAGCCAGCCCGGCCAGGCAGATCAGGAATCGACCGAGGCAAAACCATAGCGCGCGTCTTCCAGACATTTTCTTCATAACCGTCGGCCTATCTGGTCTCATCCACACGTCATTCCAGAGCGGGCAACCTTCAACCTGTTATGCGCGAGCGCAAGAAGTTAGCGGCGACGCGACGGGGCGACCGCCGGTTTTCCCGTGCGAGCAGGCGCTCCCCTCTATGTCACGCGCCGCTAACTTCACTGCCACCGACAGCCTCAATTTGCTGTGCTGGACATGCCCAGCAGGAGGACTGGGCATAGCGAGGACGTGCATTCTTCGTGCCAGGTAACAGACGTCAATTCGCACCGGTTTTGTGTCCTCTTTGTCGACTTTCCGACTTGCGCACGTCTCGATGTTTCCATTCAACCTATCCACCCGGGCTCTATGCATCCCCGTCGCGCATCGGATATTCGACGGCTCAGCGGAGCGCCTCGGTGCCAAGTTCCTGATGAGAGGTGGCAGCACGTTTGCCATCACTGAACGGTGTGGTTCGCTTATCGTTGCCGGAATGTGGGCTTTCGATATCTGTCACGCCTTTGGGCAGATGTGGCGCCATGGTGTCTTTTGCGCTCCTTTCGCGACGTGCGGCGACTCCGGAAGTCGAGAACAGCCTCAGTCAGGTGCGCTTTGTAATCGATGACGAACCACGCGAAGCGGATCTTCACCGCCGAGCATTTGGAATCAGGCCGGCACCGCAAACCAACGTGATGGCCAGGTATGTTGCTGGCTTCACAGGTGTGTTGGGCCTACGGATCCTGTTGGTCGAGAGGGTGGCTGGTGGCGAACGTGCTCCAAGAACCGCTGGCAAGCCCGGACGCGCAACAACTTCATTCTGCTCGAGGCAGCGGTCCCGACCGCGGAAGCCGCATTTGTTCCTTCCGATCTGGCGTGCGGCCGGCAGACAGCTGTGATCGCCATTCCGATATCGCTGTAGAGCACTTCTGCATCATCCCAACGATAGAGATGCATGGTCATTCGCTAGCAGATGTCGCAGCATCTGCTTGAGACATAATCTGAGAGGTTGACGGAAGACTCCTCTTGCCGATAATCCAAGTCGTCGAGGTTCTCCGGTTTCCATTTGATCCGGAGCTAAGAGGGAAGCCGGTGAAAATGCCGGCGCTGCCCCCGCAACTGTGAGCGGCGAGCCGCTGTCCAACGATGTCACTGAAGCCTGCGCGGCTTCGGGAAGGCCGGACAGCACCGATGACCCGCGAGCCAGGAGACCTGCCCCGACAATATATTCGTCCACGGGCGGGGTGTCCGGTGGTGCGCCAAGCAGCCGTCGCACCGCGCGACTTCCCCTGCCTGCGTCCCATGGCCTTTGCCCCCAACATGGGGTTAACGCTATGTCTCTTCTCTCCCTTCCTGTTGCCACGCTCGGAACGCCACGCATCGGTCCAAGGCGCGAGCTCAAACTCGCTCTAGAAAGCTACTGGGCCGGAAAAAGCGGCGAACAGCAGCTGCTCGAGGACGCAGCTGGCCTGCGTGCCGCGAACTGGGCTCGTCAGAAATCTATCGGCGTCACGGTCATTCCATCGAACGATTTCTCGCTGTATGACCAGGTGCTCGACACAAGTGTCATGGTTGGCGCCATCCCGCAGATCTACGCCTCGAAAGCCGAATCCGTTTCGCTCAAGACGTACTTCGCCATGGCCCGAGGTTCACAATGCGACGACCAAGAAGCGAGTTGCGGTCACGGACCGCGCGGATTTGGCGCACCCGCGCAGGAGATGACCAAGTGGTTCGACACCAACTACCACTACATGGTCCCCGAGTTTCACAGGGGACAGACTTTCAGCCTATGCTCTCGCAAGCCGATCGAGGAGTATGAGGAAGCCAAGGCCCTTGGCTTTCAGACCCGCCCTGTCCTGATCGGGCCGGTCACATTCCTAAAGCTCGGCAAGAGTCCCGATTCCACATTCCAGCCACTCTCACTGCTGGATGAACTGATACCGGCCTATATCGAGGTTATGCAGGAATTGGCCAAACGTGGGGCAAATTGGGTTCAGTTCGACGAGCCCTGCCTAGTTCTTGATCTGAATGAGGGGGCGCGAAAATCTTTGCGACATGCCTATGACCGGCTCGCCAAGGAGGGGCCGGCCATCAAGATCATGGTTGCAAGCTATTTTGGCGACCTCGGCGACAATCTGGACACTGCCTTGAGCCTGCCAGTTGCCGGATTGCACCTCGATCTTGTTCGAGCGCCACAGTTGTTGAACCGGATTATCGCTGGCGGCCGAAATGATCTCGTCATGTCGCTCGGTGTCATCGACGGTCGGAATGTATGGCGGTCGAATTTGTCGTCGCTGCGCCAGCGGCTCGAACCAGCGATTGCGAAGCTCGGCAAGGATCGTGTACAGATCGCCCCATCCTGCTCGCTGCTTCATGTGCCGGTCGATGTTGAACTCGAGACTCGGCTCGCTTCCGACGTGAAGAGCTGGCTTGCTTTCTCGGTCCAGAAGATGCGGGAGCTTGCGATGCTGGCGCGGGCACTCGCAGGCGACCAGAATGTTGCGCTAGCTCTTGCCGAGTCGGAATGTGCCGCGACTGTCCGCCAGACTTCGCCGAAAATCCGTGATGCCAATGTCGCTGTCCGGATGAGAGCGATCGACCAGACGATGCGTCGGCGCGCGAGCCCATTTGCCCGTCGTGCCGAGATCCAAAGCAATCGTTTCGGACTTCCGGCTTTTCCTACCACGACGATAGGATCGTTTCCGCAGACCACAGAGATCCGGAATGCCCGTGCGGCGCATGCGCGAGGTGCGATAAGCGACGAGCAATACGACAGGTTCCTCAAGGAGGAGACTGCGCGCGCCGTACGTTGGCAGGAGGACATCGGTCTTGACGTCCTCGTGCACGGCGAGTTCGAGCGCAATGACATGGTGCAGTACTTCGGCGAGCAACTCGCCGGCTTCGCATTTACCAGGAGCGGATGGGTGCAGTCCTACGGCTCGCGCTGCGTCAGGCCACCGATCCTGTTTGGCGATGTAGCGCGACCGAAGCCTATCACCGTGGACTGGTGGCGCTATGCGCAATCACTAACCAGGAAACCGATGAAAGCCATGTTGACCGGACCGGTGACGATCTTGAACTGGTCCTTTGTTCGCGATGATATTCCCAGAAGCGAGGTCTGCCGCCAGATTGCGCTCGCGATCCGAGACGAAGTCCGCGATCTCGAGAATGCTGGTGCGACCATGATCCAGATCGACGAAGCGGCAGTCCGCGAAGGATTGCCGTTGCGTCGATCGGAGTGGGCGGCTTATCTCGACTGGGCCGTCGATTGCTTCCGCATCTGTTCATCGGGCGTCGCCGATCAAACGCAAATTCATACACATATGTGCTACTCGGAGTTCAACGACATCATCGGTGCGATCGCTGCAATGGACGCGGATGTCATCTCGATCGAGACATCGCGCTCGAAAATGGAACTACTCGACGCGTTCAGAAACTACGATTATCCAAATCAGATCGGGCCGGGCGTGTACGACATCCACTCTCCACGCGTTCCCGAGACGGGCGAAATGAAGGAGCTGATGGCGTTGGCTCGGACGCGGCTGCAGGATTCGCAGCTCTGGATCAATCCAGACTGCGGCCTGAAGACGCGCAAGTGGGAGGAGGTTCGGCCAGCGCTAGCGAACATGGTCGCTGCCGCCCGCGAACTGCGCGCTGCACTCGATCCGCGAGGCCGTTGATCCGGGCTTCGGTCTCTTCTCGACAAAGCTGATCCGTCTGTGATCATTTGCGCGGGAGCCTTGGGAACACAAAAAATGCCCGGCCCCCCTTAGCGGGCCGGGCGAAAGTCTGGAAGGAGCGAAGCTGACGCATTCGCGCGGACTTCCATCGGCGGAGGGAGGACAGCCGCCGGTTTGATCACGGCGAGGACATTCGCCGAAAATCTGAGCCGAGTTGAAGCACAAGCTCAGCGCAGCTCAACTATGCTGTGGTATGCGACCGTATAGCCTGAGAGTTAGAAATCTACACCAAGGTTTGTGGCTCATGAGCACGTCGGCACGATTACGACCGCAGCGAGGGGGCATGCCGGGCGGTCACCGCAGGCACCAACAGCTAACTTGGTGCGCTTTCCTGCCTGGAACCTTTATGTTCGATCAGCGAGACGTAAGCGCGGCTCCAAGAATCTCGCAAGCTTTAGCCAATGCGAAGCTGTTACTATTGATTTGAACCTCTGCTTAAGGCAGTCCTTGATCGACCGGTTCCATCCGATAGTCGGGGTTCGGCTTGGGCGCTGAGGAGCACCCTATCGGCACCGCGGCATCTTCAAGCTCGTGATATCCCCCGCATGGTCCGCTCATCGATCTCAAATAGAAGTTTCTGGACCCGATCACCGGAGTGTCGCCGATGGCTATGACGGCTCCAAGGCGCAATGGGAGGGCATGCTGCACGCCGCATACACGCATGTAGGATCGCGACGAAGCAGTCACGCGTCAGGAATGAGCATCTTTTACGATGTGGATCCCATAGCTTGTTGAAATCCGATCGCGCCAGAACTGCTCGTGGCGATCCACGTCCAGCGCCTTCTTCGCGTGCAGTGAGTAGAACCAGCCGCGGCCGGATGATTCAGAGCTTATGGGGCGGGGCTCAAAGAGTGGGAGTGACTTCGCCGCACCCGCGCGGCCGCAATCGTCCGTCCTCATCGGTCGGCGGACTTGCGAGGGTTACATTGTGGTGCCGGAACCAGAGCTCAGCTAGGATCGGCCAGGCTGTTTGCACCGGTGGTCGACGAAGCGATCATATTGCGCAGAAGTCATTTCGGGGGTACGGCACTAGCGCCCGCGAGCAACCCCATTTTCTTCGACAGGATGAGCAAGAGACCCGCTTCCTGCTGTCAAACGGCCGCGATCAATACGGCCCGTCCGTCTCGGCGCCGTGTCAGGGGTTGCCGGCCTCGGCGGACGAAAACGCGACCGAACTCCGTTCGGTCTCAGCTTCTTGCTCCAATTGCAGAATATGCGCTCTTAGCGCATCGGAAGTCGCTGCCGCTGTCTCGCTGAACAGCGGATCTCCATCATTGGTGAGGGCTGAAGCGATTTCGGTCCAATCCTGAGCCGAGAGAGCCTTCAGGGCGGCGGGAAAGAAATCTCGTTCTTCCCACATCATGTGGTGCCGCTCGCGTAATATAAAATCGCGTATGATATTGCCAACGTCTTGCCGAAGGAGGTCACGATCCGCGAGGATAGCGTCAATAGCTCGCGCGAAGTGGTGCAAACGGTCGATGACTTCCTGGTGTTCAAGCGCGAGATCGCCGACGATTGCAGCTGCATCCGGATCGCGAGACTTAAGCTTGGAAAAAATCAAGTCTTCCTGTGGATGATGGTACACCTCGGGGTAAACCTCGAAATAGCTGATAATGGCGCGAATGACCTCATAATCCGGGCGGATCCCTTTCTCAAAAATCTCCAATTCGCGTTGAAGAGCGACCAGAAGCAGATCAATGTTGCGATGCTCTCGAAGCAGAAGATCGATGGTCATAGCGGTGCTCCTGGAGGCACAATCTAGGCTGGAAGCGTTTCAGCCATTTGCAAGACTGCCCAAGCCGAATTCGGTGTCCTTCGCTGCGCTGCGATGTGTCGGCGCCGTTCGACGTAAAAAGTAGCGCGCTTCAATTTGAGCTGGCGTAAATCAAGTTAGCCGAAGTGTTGCACGAAGCTCCTGGGCTCCATCGTTACGCAGCACGACTCGGCCTGAGGTCGGCAGGCGATCACGCGTCCACGACGATGGGCTTGCCCACGCAAGACGGTGGTCGGATGGCGTCTCGTTTCGCTAAAACTGGCGGCCTGGGCGTGCATGGCGGACCCTATCTTGCGAATGGCGATGGGACGCAGATTGGCTGCTCCTGACGAATTGGGAAATTTGGATGTTTTCCCTAGGTAGAAACCCCTAAGTATTTACACGTAAGGCCCATGAGGAGGGCGTCTTGAATTGGGGGCGGCGCGGTCACTTGGTCTCAAACATGCTCAAATCGGATTAGAAAGCCGCATGCTGGCTTCGTCGGCCGCGTCCATGGAAACAGTCGGAAAACGCACTGCCGTACCCCTGAAGAGCTCCAGTCAGCCGAAACGTTGTCGTCCACCGCCACTTTCGGCTCACCGCAAGAGGTCTTGTTCGGCGCCTTGACTGTGATCCTCGTCAGCATCGGTCGGCCGTGGATCTGACGGGGCGGATATTGATGGTATCCTTATCGATGTAAGCTGGCATGGTCGACGTGCTTGATGATCATGCGATAGGTGCGCATGTGAACCGAGGTGGGGCCTACCCCCGGATCATAGGACTCGGCTTGCGTCACATATTGACCTGGCGCAACGGCCGGCCTGCGTGTGTTGCATCGGCAGCCGTCACCGAAAACATGATCGGCTCGGTGCGCGCGAAACCCACCGTTCGTCGTCTGGAGAGCGCAGCTTGAATGCATGAATAAGCCATTCACGCTATTTGCGCTGCTGCTAGAGTCCCGCGGTAATGGCGATCCGCATCAACTCGGACATGCTGCGGACATTGGTCTTGGCCATCAGGTTCGCACGGTAAACCTCGACTGTCCGCGGACTTATGCCGAGATCATGGGCGATCACCTTGTTAATCTTGCCGGCTAATAGTCCCTGCAGGACGTCGCGCTCGCGCGACGACAGGTCCGCGAGGCGGGCTTCCGCCTGCAGTTTCGCTGCGTCGGCTGGCTTTGTTGGCCGCGCTTTCAAAGCACTATTGATCGCACGCAATAGCACCTCCTCCTTGAACGGTTTCTCGATGAAGTCGACCGCACTCGCTTTCATCGCTTCGACTGCGAGCGATACGTCGCCATGACCAGTTATCAAGACAACGGGGCAGTCGACGCGATCGGCTTTCACTTTTCTGACCAGTTCGAGACCGCTCATACCTGGCATATGGATGTCTGACACAATGCAGTCAACCGGACCGCTTGCGACGTCATTGAGAAACTCGGTCGCCGTCTCATAAGTTGCTACGTAGAAGCCATTAACATCAAGCAGAAACGCGAGCGAGTCCCGCATAGCGGCGTCATCGTCGATCACGAGAATGCGCCGCCAAGTCATGTGTCTTCACTAAGCTCCGCAGTGTTTCTAGCAGGCCCTCTCATTGATCAACTCTACATTGTTTGCCACGAGAGGCCAGCCCGAGGCAGTCCGGGCCTCGACTCAGGCCAATCTATTGTGCAGGATGGCCGCCGCTATCCGGGCCAGATACGCCAGTGCGTTGGCTGCACGGCGACGCGTTCTCCGGTCTTTGCCTTGATCCAGCCGTCGAAAATCCAGCGGCAAGGAAAGACCACCCGGTGAATGGTATTACCCTCGATCACGGCAATCTCCAGATCCTGATCAAAGGGCGGCGCAGTTTCGAGCCGCTCCCAGGTCAGGTCACCACTAGATCCTGGATGGAGTTCATCGCTGCGGGCTGACAAATTCAGGCAACCTTCTGAACACTAGGGACGAGATCGCTTGGCCACCGCGCGAACAGGCTCAACTCAGTATAGTCCAGGCTGCGCGTGCTCTCGATGGGGTCGGCCCCGACCGGGATTTTATCGGCCATGGCGCCGTTGAACGTATCGTGCCGGGACATGATCCGCTCGCCAACCGAAATGTTAGGGTTGGCGCTGCGAAACAACTCCCGGGCTTCGGTCGAATCGATCTGGATCAGCTCAAGCCCACGGCGGTTGGTTTTCATCGCTGTTCTGTAGAAGTTAAACTGGACTGCCGCTCCCGCCATGTGGCCGGCGCCGGGACAAAGGTCGCCGTAGTCTGTCATGTCGAAACATCCTCCGTGGTGAGAAATCTCCTTGTCCCACGGCTTCAGCGCGGGGCGTTGGGTTGTGATGACGTCAGCCGCGCCCTTGCGAGTGGGACGGCATCCCCAAGCGAGAACGGGAAGACGCCGGAATTCCCATGACACCATTCGGATGGGCCTAGTTGCGCTCGGCGCCGATCATCCCGCCCGTCCGCAAGTCGATGGCGTGGACGCCATCGCATGCGGCGCAACTTATTGTGTGCAGGGCATCGGCACGCGGCTCGGGTGCGTCCGGCAGCAGTCCTTCTCGGTCGCCGGTATCTGGACATGAAGAGATGATGGGGCGCCAAGTCTTTCTGTCTGCCATGTGTCTGACCTTCGACTGGAAACTCACTTCTATCAGTAGGAAGTCGCCGCAGAATTGATACAGGTCAAAAGAGCTGACACGCGTCCAGAACGGCCAAGCTCGAGCGGCCGCTGCGAGCCGGACAGGCCCGCGTTGGTAGGCGACATGTCCCAACTCGGGCGGTCCGCCAGGGCCTCGCGTTGGTCTGCAACACGCCAGCGTGTAGCTGGGTTGATTTGAGGCGCACCGCTCGCGGTGGGCCGCGACAGCATTTGTCCTCAATGCTGCGATAGCCGGCAAGCAGATAGTCAATTGATCGCTCGCTTGGCATTGTCGGTAGCCTTGCCGGCGCTGATCCAAGCGATGTCTTTGGTGCTGAAGGCCGGAATCTTCGGTTTATCGAAACGTCGGCTGCGACAAGCCTGATCATCGGCTTTGCTGTCGGGGCGGCAGGGTGGACCGTCAGAGGGTCGGAGCGGTTCGCCTTATTGGCCCACGATCACTTCGCGTAGGTCTCGCCGTCGATAGCCCTGGCCGGCGGCACGCCTCAGAAATGCCTCTGCCCGGTCATCGGCGCAATGACCTGGTGTTTGCGGCAATGCCTCGTGAGGCACCAAATATCGCCTGTAAGGTTCGCGCCGTCTCGAGCCTCCATATTGCCAGCGGTTGAGTATGGGATCGATAGAGATCAATAGCCGGCATCTCGGGCGTGACGGCGCATGCTGCTCTCAATCCTCTCTTCAAGACATTCCCCGATTCATCGGGCCCCCAATTGTTCGGTCTCGAGCGCTTGAGCAGACCAGAAGACGCTGTCCCTCGGCTCAAACAGAGTGCGATCTGCCAAGCCAGACAGATAGAGATCGCGTGGTTTGCGGGACAACAGGAGCGCTCGGGCCGCGCTGCCGAAGTCTCGATCTTATCTTGACGCAGCAGCGGACAACCACTTGGGGATGCTGCTTGAGGCAGATCAAATACTCTTGAAGCGTCAATGGCAGAATGGTGGATAAGCAAACCCATAAGAAGAGGGTGCCATGCCTTCATTTAACGTTCGGTTCATCAAGACCGTTTGTGACGATACCGGACACGAACATCGTGCCTGTGAGGCAGCGTTTAAGATCGATGCCGCCTCGCTAAGTGCTGCTGCAAAGCAGGCGGAGACCGATTTCTGCAAGCAAAAGAGTGTCCGCGATTGGACAGTCTTCGCCGATGTGATAGAGCTTCGAACCCCGCCTGCATTTCCGCCGGCATCGGCTGGTTAGCTTGACTTTGGCAAGGAAAGTCTGCGAATTGAATTTTGGGGTCAATCTGTAATCTAAGCGTGATCCCGGACAGGGGCGTGCCGACCGTTTCGAGAGAACACCTGGTGATGCTGTCGTCAGTTCGGCGGGCACCCAGTTGTCTCACGATAAGCGGACCTCGCTGGAGGGTTCGCCGCCTGCCGTTCAATTGGCTCTGCAGCGCTCCGCCAAGCACCGTACCGGCAGGGCCATCCGGATCGAAGGATCTCCCACAAATCGGTCTTGTTTGATCGAATGCCAAAAGCAAGTTTGCCTCCGGCCGCTATGGCTGTTTCGAAGGGTATGCCTGATTGACCATTCTGCACACATAGCTTGACGGTTTAGGCATCTTCTCAGCCGGTTACGCGCGAGCCTGTCCCAGACATCCGAACCGGCTCACTTGAGCCCGTAGGACATCGATGCGATCGCACGTGAGCTTAATCTGTCCGCATCCGCGTTTCGAACCATGGCGCAAAGACCGGGCTCTCCTGAACTCTTAAGCAAGCGCCTCGCACTTGCCGGTTTTTCCGAGAATACGCTTGCTGCCGCCATCGAGACGTATTGCGCGATCTGCAACGCGTGTGCGGCCTGTGTCAGACCGAAGTCCGCTGCGCGGCCGACCTCGAGAGGCACAACCATGCAAGTCCGCGCAAAGAGTGCCCGAACGAACAGACCCTGCGCGCTCGCTTGTGAGATATCCTCCGGCTGCGCTTTCGCGATTGATCGCGCTCAATCAGTTCCTCACCGAAGATCTTGACTCCTGAGCATGCCCACATTCAAAGAAGGCCGGCACAGGACAAGCCTAGCGCCGCCTCGAAATCCACGACATCTGTGAAGCAGTCTTTATGTCAATATTTCGCTGTTTCCGCCTACGTTTTCTTCTTTGCCGCAGCGATGGGACAGGATCCGGCGTTTGCCTTCTGCGATTGCTGGCTTGCGCCGCCAGCCTGGCCGCGCCGCCGTCATCCTCAATCGCCGCTATGAATGGCCGGCGCGGCTACCGCCAGCGGAGATCAAAGCTCGGCCGAACTACAGTTCGGTCCGATCAAATTCGCCTCGGCGACGGCGATGTGGCCGCTGCGTGACAAGGACGACAATATTCTCAAATACGCGGACGGTCATTATCGTGTCGATCTGACGAGGCCCCGACAAGTGGATCTGTTAGCGACAATAAGGCGTGCGAAGCTCCTGTGTTCTCGGCGATGCGGAGCACCTAAAGGAGCAGCGGAATTGCGCCCTGCACGCTCAAGTGCTGGCGACATCCGGAGAAAACTCGCGTAGAGCTCTTAATCGCGACTGTTGCTTCGATGTCACCAAATATGTGAGCCGGCGATCTACGCTCGTGTCAAACGAGGGACGACATGTTTGATATTTATTTGAACGGAAGGCGCGATCTTTTGGTCGTTCCGCGAGGCTTTGCGATCCCCGCGGGGTTGGACGGCAATTGGAAGCGAAAGAAGCGGGCGGTGCGTTCAGTGAGCGATGTCATTCGCCAAGATGTCCAACAGCGCGGTTACCACCGACGTAGTTTGATCTCAAATCGGTCGGAGACCGCAGTTGATACATCGTCTCAAACGTAGCCAAAGCGGCTATCTCCGCTGACCCATTCTTCGAAACACTATGGGCAGAAAGTATGACCGAACTTATACGTTGACGTGAGTTCCGATGATTGCCTCTTTTTTACGGTCGTCGCTTCGAAAAAAATGTGTTACAGGCGCTCCTCTCAGAGAGGAGCATTCATCGTGAAAAAGGCAACCAAGAAACGCGTTAAGCGGCGCGAGTGGACGAAGGCAGATATCAAAGAGCTCAAGGTCCATTCGAAGGCTCGGACCCCGGTCATAAAACTAGCCAAAATGACCAAGCGCAGCGAAGGTGCGCTACGCCAGAAGGCCCTAAATCTCGGAATCGGACTCGGGCATCAGCGGTAATTGTGAGCAACGCTGGCTAGTGGCCCAGCAGGGCGGCTCGCGGGCCGCCCTCGCCGTCCATAGAAACTTTTGTCGCACATTCGCTTTGCCCGACCCGCGCTGAGAGAGTTTTTCACGCACGTGCTGGATGCCTTCAATGTCGCGGAACGTGCTCCAGCGCCTCCTCATGTTTGATCAAGTTTCTTGGAAGCCTGTTTTCGACAGCCGCTTGCGATGTATGATCGCGAGTGAAGAGATAGTCTTAGCCATGGCCCTATCTCGAAGATGAAACCCCGAGACACTCGGCCCCGGAACGCATGCGATGGGGCCACAACGGCGCGTTAGTTCGAGAAGCTGATCAGTCTCAGAGGAACTCTTGTAGGGGCCGAATCTAGCATCCATTCGGCCAGCAGCTTCTTCAGCTTCGGCGAGGCAGTCTTGGCCGCGCTGGGCCGAACACATCGGCTGATCGCTTTAGCCAAATGGAAACAACTCGCGAATGGGCATCCTCGAAGCTCATGCAAGGCTAAAGTTTGGGCGTAAGCGGACCTCGCCGGGCCTGTTCGCTAGCTCGAGCTCCGAGGCGATATGGCGCGCTCAACAGCAATTGAAAAAGCGCTCTGTTGGCTTGATAGATGGCGGCGGAGCGGTTACGTCCTGAACCCGTCATCACTTGACCGCCTTCGGCGTTGTGAACGGACCACAACCACCTTCGACCGCGCTGCTTCAAGACATATTCGAACGATGGCAGACTCATGTTAGCGAGCTCCATTTCTGACAGTCGTGCGTTTAATCTTCTGAATGCCAGCGCGGGCCCTTTCCAGGCGAAGCCTCACCGCAGCAGCCTTGGCAATGAACTCGCTTGATCGGTCAACGCCGCTTTCATCAAAAGCGAGCTCATCCAGCGCCGCCTGTCGTGGCTCCAAATCGCGACATGCTTGCGCGTTTTGGCCGTCAGCGACATCTGTCCGATCCGGGCATGGTTTGCGGAGGACTTATGCCGCAGCAAACCGCTTCTAGCAGCTTTGAGCGGGTTGTCACGAAGGAAGGGCCGACGTGCATCAATCGTGACATCAGGTTGCCCGGTACACCCTTTTCTCTGCCCAAATAGGTCACAGCCATCAGGATCGTCCACCGTGGCCGAGTGATGCCCATCACATCTAATTTGGCAAGTGCTTCGAGACGCGCACGGATCGATCTGATCTCCCACATGAATGACCGGACGATCTCGTCTCCGTCAGTAGAGATGCGGCCAAGCGTGCTTGGTGGATCAGTTAGATCCGCAGGCATCTTAAGTCAGGTTCCATCGTTTACAAGCCTCCTTAGCGCCGATCAGGGGAGGGCAGCGCTCAAAAAGCAGGCAAATCAAACACTTGATATAGTTCGGAAGGATAGGCTGGTGAACAACAGGCTGGCCGGAGCTATGGCTCAGTGTCTTGGCAGACCAAGGGCAGCATTCACGGTGCGTCGGCAGCGATACGCGCTGACAAGATTGCTGCACCTTGCCACGTGAGATGTCCGCGACATCATCTGCCTTCTTTGCCGCGCTCGCCGAGCTGTCGGCTCTTTTGCCGAACTTCTTTGGTGTATGCCGAGCATCAGAGAGGTGCATGTCGCATTTACGGTCTTCAATGCCTCGGCAACAGGCAGCTGTGATTATGCGTAATAACCCATGTGCCGTGGGCGGTCTTGCAAACGTCCGTATAGTTCGTTCCGACCTTCCCATATCCGCAATCAATCTTCGTGTACTTGAGCTGGCTCGTGACTTCGTTTCAACTGTCGAGCAATCGAGGGAGCGATTGGGGTGTCCTCCTGTGATCCAGCCGATCGGTCGAACTGAGCGGGTTCTCAAGTCATGAGTGGCAGACAAAATTCTTGTCGTTTTAGCGCTTTGCGGCTAGCTTTGCGTCGCTCAATCGAGCGAGCGCCTACGGGGTGTGTTTTTCAAGCACGAGCGTCTGGCCGATGAGCGGACGTTTTGGCCGTTCGCCTGCGGTGTGCTTTCTCCTCGGTCTTCCACGATCTGGGACGACACTCGTGGCGCATTTGCTCCAGCACCATCCAGACATTGTGGCTCCGCCTGAACCCTGGTTGATGCTGGCGCTTGAAGCATTTGGCAGGGTGGATCAGCGCCATCCGGCGGGTAGCTCACTGATTGAGGCCGCGACCTCTGAATTCCTCGGGCGCATAGATCGCGCGATCCCCAGCCGCGCTTTTGCCGATGCAGCATATGATCAGTATCTGGCACAAGCGGGCAAGCGCATCATCCTAGACAAGACACCACGCTATTGGATGGCGCTTGAGTTTCTTGAATTTGTCTATCCAGAAGCGCCACACATCCTTCTGATGCGCAATCCCTATGCCATCGCGGCTTCACTGAAATCGACGTGGGGCGTCCCACTGCGGGCAGAAATCTCGCATCCGGTCAGCGTTTCCAGTCTCACGGATCTCATGCTCCGTCTGCCCGACGGCATCATAACTTCACTCGCCGATTTGGTTCTTGGCCTTCCCAAGCTCGCCGCGCACCGCGCTCGCCCGCACACACAGTTCGTGCAATACGAACTCCTCGTGGCGCATCCGGACGAGGAAATCCGGCGTCTGTTGGCGGGGCTCGGCTGTGATCCAGCGGCCGTCGCATCGGCGGGGATGAGACAAGCGGATTATCTTCGATCGAGCAGCTTCGGAGACCGAAAAATCTTGGAACGAAACGCCGTCGACCAAAGCTCTGTCAAGGCATGGCAAGCTCAATTGAGCGTCGAAGAGATGCAAACCGTGACCGATCTTGTAGGCGCCGAGCTTTTGCTAGAACTCGGATATGAGCAGGAACTGGTACATGCACAGCAAGCCGGAGTCCTGGATAGGGGAGGGGAGGTAACTGAACTTTATCGTCAGATATTCCGAACCTGGTGGGATTTGCGAAGTACCAAGGCGGGAGCATTATCCGGCTTATCTGACGCCGGAGAGCCGGTCCACGGGATGGCTGCCCAGTTGCAACAGACGCTGTTAGCGTCAGAAGCTGATCGAGCTGCGGGGCTGGATGGCATTCGCAACCGCGACGTGGCTATCGAGATGTTGCGAGGCGAAGTCGCGCGGCTTGAGCGGATCCTCAAGATCCCCTAGGGGATCTGAATGCTTGCGAACAAAACACGCTGGCTGATTTAGCCAAGATCCTTAAACCCGCACGAGGCTGATCCCCCGATCAGGTGTGACGCAGGCGCCGGCCGCACCAGCGGCGGAATGCGATATGCTCCCGCATCTGCAAGTCTGGTGTCCAGCGGGGCTTAAGCTCATCGAGAGCCCATGCGTCTTAGCCGGCCGTTTCCGCCCGCGGGTATTCCCACTCTACGCTGGAGCCAAAGAACGGCGAAGAACAGAGATCCTGCATCGAAAAGAAGACATATGCTACCGAAACATCTGCGCCGCCTCGAAGCTGAATCGATTGAAATTATGCGTGATGTGGTCGCCGAGTTCAAAAGGCCGGTCATGCTTTACTCGATCGGAAAAGACTCAAGCGTAATGCTGCACATTGCAATCAAGGCGTTCTATCCGGCAAAATTGCCTTTTCCCCTGCTTCACGTTGATACGACCTGGAAGTTCCGCGAGATGATCAGTTTCCGGGACGCGACAGCCAGGCGACTCGGCCTCGACCTGATCGTCCATGTCAACAAGGAGGGCCTCGCGCGCGGGATCAATCCGATCGATTCCGGCTCCGCGCTTCATACCCAGGTGATGAAGACCGACGCGCTGAAGCAGGCGCTCGACCTCCATGGATTTGATGCCGCCTTTGGCGGAGCCCGGCGCGATGAGGAAAAGAGTCGCGCAAAAGAACGGATACTCTCCTTCCGTTCGGCCGGACACGTATGGGACCCCCGTAACCAGCGGCCGGAGCTCTGGAGCCTGTTCAACACACGGATCCGCCAGGGCGAAACCATGCGCGTGTTTGCGATGTCAAACTGGACCGAGCTCGAAGTGTGGGAATACATCATGATCGAGAAGATTCCGGTCGTTCCGCTCTACTTCGCAAAACAAAGACCGATAGTGCGTCGAAATGGTGCGACGATCATGGTCGATGACCAGCGATTGCCCCTTAACCGCGATGAGACGCCGGAAATGCGGATGATCCGCTTTCGCACGCTTGGATGTTATCCTTTGAGCGGAGCTATTGAATCCGATGCGACGACGATCGAAGATATCGTCGCGGAAATGCAGACTACGACTGTGTCCGAGCGCCAGGGCCGCCTAATTGATACCGACGAAGCCGCTTCAATGGAGAAGAAGAAGCGGGAAGGCTACTTTTGATGTTTACGAATCCGACAACGGAACCGGTCCCGGCCAGGACAAAGGATCAGCTGCGATTCATCACATGTGGCTCGGTGGACGACGGCAAATCGACGCTGATCGGCCGATTACTGCACGACAGCAAGATGATCTATCACGATCAGCTCACGGCGCTGGAACGCGACAGCGTCAAGCACGGTAGCACCGGCAATGACATCGACTTCGCGCTGCTCGTGGATGGGCTGGAGGCCGAACGGGAGCAGGGCATCACGATCGACGTCGCCTACCGCTTCTTCACGACGCCGCGGCGCTCCTTCATGGTGGCCGACACTCCCGGCCACGAGCAGTATACCCGCAATATGGCTACCGGCGCCTCGCATGCCCAGCTCGCCATCATCCTGATCGATGCCCGCAAAGGCGTGATGGTTCAGACCCGCCGCCACTCCTTTATCTGCTCGCTGCTCGGTATTCGTCATGTCGTGCTGGCAGTGAACAAGATCGATCTTGTCGCATATAACAAAGAGTGCTTCGATCGGATCGCCCGTGACTATCTGGCCTTTGCCGCCGGTCTCAGCTTCACCTCGATCGTTCCGATCCCGATCTCGGCCCGCTACGGCGACAACGTCGTGGACCGCTCCGCTCATGCCAACTGGTATCATGGTCCCTGCCTGCTCGAGCATTTGGAGAGCATTGACATCCAGTCCGGCACCGCAAGCCAGGCTTTCCGCTTTCCGGTCCAATGGGTAAACCGGCCAAACCCGGATTTTCGGGGCTATGCCGGGTCGATTGCTTCCGGGAGGATCTCGACAGGAGACGAGATCGTTGTCGCTGCGTCGGGGCGGACCACGCGCGTCAAGCGGATCGTGACCCACGATGGCGACCTTGTCGCCGCCGAAGCCGAGGATGCGGTTACCATTACACTGGAAGACGAAATCGATATCAGTCGTGGCGACATTTTGTCGCGACCGGACGACCGACCGAAGGTGGCCGACCAGCTTGCCGCTTATGTGATCTGGATGGACAGGGAGCCGCTCGCTCCCGGACGCAATTACGTCCTGCGGATTGGATCGCAGACGATTTCCGGCAGCATTACCGCAATTAGGCATCGAATCGACGTCAACACTTGTGAGCATCTGGCCGCCGGGACGCTTTCCCTCAACGAGATCGCCTTCTGCGATGTTGTGACCGCAACGCCCGCAGTATTCGATCCTTACGACCTCAATCGAAAGACCGGATCATTCATCGTCATCGATCGTTACACGAATCGTACGGTCGGGGCCGGCATGATTGCCTTTCCGCTACGGCGGGCCACCAATATTGCTAGGCAAGCGCTATCCGTGCACAGGATGGAGCGCGCCGCGCTTAAGAATCAGAAGCCTTGCGTCATCTGGTTCACTGGCCTGTCTGGCGCGGGAAAGTCGACGATTGCCAACCTCGTTGATCAAAAGCTGTTTGCGATGTCGCGGCATACCATGCTTTTGGATGGCGACAACCTCCGGCACGGATTGAACGCGGACCTCGGCTTCTCGGAGACCGACCGCGTGGAGAACATCCGGCGCGTCGGCGAAGTTGCCAAGTTGATGGCGGACAGCGGCTTGATCGTGATCTGCTCGTTCATTTCGCCCACTAGGGCCGAGCGGGACAGGGTGCGCAGCCTGGTTGGCAAGGAAGAGTTCATAGAAGTCTTTGTCGATACGCCGCTCGAGGAATGCGCGCGGCGAGACCCAAAAGGCCTGTATTCAAAGGTGAAATCCGGCAAGATCAAGAACTTCACCGGCATCGATTCGTGCTACGAAGCACCAGCAACACCGGAGGTTCATCTCAGGACCATGGAGCAGACCCTAGAGCATTCAGCGGAAGCGGTGGTGGATATCTTGATGGCGCGCTCTATTCTTGATGGTTAGAGGTACCTCGCGTCACACCATCGATTCGCACAATATCCCGCAGGCCTGGCCAAGGCGATCCAGCTCAGGCGAGCCGGCGATCGGACTTTTGGCTCTAAAGGAACAAAATGGTCTCATCCACTCGTCGATTGCCCGCTTCCGGTTATGTGCTCGAAGTGGATGGTCAATTCAAAACCGAGTACGCGAGCAGAGATGGAGCATGGGCGGGAGCGGAGGAGCTCAAGAAACGCCGTCCCATGCTCCAGATCAGAATCTACGATGCGACAACAAAGGCCAGAGAAGAAGTCCGGCTTCCTGTAAGTTAACTTTTTGCTTGGCGCTTCTTGTTGGGTGTGCGGCCAGCGACACGCCGAGCTCCCGTTAAAGCCG
Source organism: Bradyrhizobium agreste (assembly GCF_016031625.1). Lineage (GTDB taxonomy): Bacteria > Pseudomonadota > Alphaproteobacteria > Rhizobiales > Xanthobacteraceae > Bradyrhizobium > Bradyrhizobium agreste. The sequence goes on from NZ_JACCHP010000008.1 coordinate 122,967, forward strand.
AGCCGGGCAGCGTCTCGGCCGGCTTCGATCTCTCGCGCAGTATGAGGGACTTCGGTTTCCGGGCCTGGCCGCATCCGGCGAGCGGGCACTTGCTTTCCAGTATGTTGACCAATCCGAAACTTGGAAGTCGACCACGACTCCCTCCTGTCGCGGCCATGCCGGCTTTCGGCAAGCTTGCTTCCTTTTGGCGCGCCGCTCGACGGCGGACAACATCTGCCTACGCCCGCGCCTTCGCATCGCGAGACAAGCAGCCGCGAACCTTAGCCATCCCCGCTGCGCTAAGGACCCTGCGCCGCGCTTCGGGTTCTGCTCCCTTCCGCCTGCCGTCGTTGATCCGCCATGAAGGCGGCCATGGCGCGGCCGAAAAGGCAAGCGAGCTCATCCATGGCAAGCGACAGGACGATCTCTTGATGATCTGCTCTGGTCAACCGTCAACGTGTTCGACTGCGGGGTAGACCGCGTCGAACGCGAGCTCGGCATCAACGAGCAGGCGCTGCAGAGGGGCCAACGGAGCAGAACGGCTGGAGGTGGGATTCGTCGAACCAGAGCGCCTCACTGCAGAGGTACTTGCGCTCATTGAGTACTGGAGGCGATGGAACTCCGTTCACCCCTGGGGCTTACGGTTTAGACCAGCCATCGACCGCGGCACGCTCGCCACGGCGCTGATTGTCCGTGAGACGTTCTCGCCGCGAAGCGGCGTGCAGAACCGAGAGATGCTGCCAGCCTAACGACCGTGCTGACCGAGGGACACGTGGCACTCATCTGAACTCGACCTGGTCGTAGCAAATCAGGACGACATGTTCTGCGTCACGCCGCCTCCCGAAAGGTCTCGAACTGTTCGTTGCTAAAGGGACCGCAATCGCAAGGTCGCTCAGATTACCTTCAAGCCGGACTCGACCACAGCCTGCCAAGGGCGCTTCATTCAAGCGCAACGACACCTGACAGCGGTGCTCATGTGCGACGAGGCGTACACTTTCCAGGTGCCAGCCATCCAGGAGGGTCTCGGCGGCATGACGGAGAAGCTCGGTACCTCCATCTGCGGTATGGCGAGGAGCGTACGTGAACGGGAAGACCGGGCCATCATTACCTGCTGGTATGCGGTCGCAGGCGGAATGCCGACGGTCCTGATGTCGAACTCTCAAATTATTTCAGCTCGCTGTGAATCTCCGCACTCTGCTGCCTGCGTCGGCTTGTCGCCGAAAGATGGGAGTACGTCAGGAAAAAAATCTCACGAGAAAATCCCCGGAGAGGGTTGAAACGCCCCTAACGTCAAGTTGTACGATCTCGAAATGGACAACGACAGTCATCAGCGTCCCAAACCCTGCAACGAGCTACGAAGTGCGAATGCGTCAAGTCCAAGCCCATGCATCACACTCCCGCTGCCAGCGACGTCATCAAGTGTGCCATGCCTTAATCTGCATCCCGGCGCGATGATCCGGCTGCATCGCGTTCCTAATGTCAGGTTTGCCTGAATGACGCAGGTTCGCACGTAAGTCGGTCGGTCGACCTGCCGCTTCGCGACGCAAGAAGGCGCGCTCAAGCCTGCGCGTGCGTGATGGCTAGATGACAGCGCGGGTCGCCGCCGGTTGTGTTCGAGGGCGCGGTCGCATGGCCAATTTCTAGGAGGTGATGAATGGTATCGGTGAGGAGCTTGTGAAAGATCGCCCTGCATCTGCGATGAGATATGGAGGGTGCCATCCGGCAGGGTTTCGGACACAGACCCGAAGCGCGCCGGCAATCTATGGGCATCTGACCCGAAGCTGTTGACCCGAGGAAGTCGACGCTCGCCCCAGGGGCTCCCTGGTGGGGTGGGCGTACTCCAGATCCATTGACGAATACAACTTGAGGAGGAATGGTTTGACAAGACAGCGCTCTTTGCTGACGCCTGGTCCATTGTCGTTATCGCCGGCGGTCAGGAGCCAGATGCAGCTTGATCTTGCATCGCGCGATTGCGAGTTCAAGGAAGTGACCGCCTGCATGAGGCGGCTGATGCTCAACTTGCTCGGAAACGCTGACGACTATTCGGTCGTACCTATTCAGGGAGGCGGCTCCTTTGCGATGGAAGCCGCTCTGTCTTCATTTGTGTCCCGAGCCCACAGGCCGCTCGTTTGCATAAACGGCATCTATGGCGAGCGCATTTTGCAAATTTTGAGGCTGTGGGGCGTCGAAGCGCTGAAGCTTGTGAAGCGAGCGACCGATCCTTTGGATCCTCAAGAAATTGGCGAGCATCTGAGCCGAAATCCTGGCGTTACGCACCTGTGCTTCGTGCATTGTGAGACGACAACCGGAATCGTCAATCCGCTGGACGCAATCGTGGAGGAGGCGAGAAGACGTGGCGTAAAGACCATCGTCGATGGGATGAGTTCCTTCGGCGCCCTCAATATCGACCTGAGCCAGCGTGGACCTGACGTCCTGGTCACGTCGAGCAACAAGTGCATACAAGGGCCGCCGGGAGTGGCGTTTGTCATCGCCTCCCGCGAGCTGCTGGAGAATGCGGTTCAAGAACCGAGGTCGTTTGTGCTCGACGTGAGAGATCAATGGCTCTCGCTCGAGCGCACCGGTGAGTGGCGCTCGACCCCTCCCACCCACATTGTTCAGGCAACGACAAAGGCCCTGAAGATTCTGCACGAGGAGGGCATCGACGCCAGGCGCTGCAGGTACGAGAAGGTCAGGGACGATCTCGTCAAAGAACTCGAAGGACTGGTGTCTCCGCTGCTGTCCGCGGACTTGCAGTCGCCGGTCTGCGTCGCGTTTACTGCGCCGTCGGGAATCGTGGACCAGACAGGATTCGATGGGCTTTATCGCCACTTGGCGGCCCACAACCTTTACATCTATTCAAAGCTGCATCTTGCCACGCGGAGTTTTCGCGTCGGTTGCATTGGGGAAATCCAGTCCAGCTGGATCGAGCAGTTGGGGTGCGCTTTTCGTACATATTTCCGGTCCGGTCAGGCTCGGTTAGCAAGCCCGATGTCGGGCCAAGAGGCATGCGGGGCTCGCGTGAAGATGCCGGCTCGAGCGGCTGAGGACCCGCGGCTGCCGTTTTCGGCCGAGACTGCTGTTCTGCATGCGGGCTATCGGCGAGACCCGGTGACGAAAGCTGTCGCAGTGCCGATATACCAGAATACGGCTTATGAGCTCGATGGCGATCTAAACCACATCGCTGACGTCTACAACGTCAAGGCAGATGGGTTCACCTACACAAGGATCATCAATCCAACGACCCGCGCGCTGGAAAGGCGCTACGCCGCCGTCGATATGGGAAGCGACTCGCTCGCCGTTGCGTCAGGTCAAGCAGCGACGTTCCTTGCGATCGTCAACCTGTCAAGTGGCGAAGTGGGAGACAACGTCGTCGCCTCTCCGTATCTATATGGCAATACCTGGAACCTGCTCCACAACACATTAAAGCGTCTTGGGATCAGCGTGAGGACGGCCGATCCTCGAAGGCCCGAGACGTTTGAACGTGCCATTGATGATCGCACGATATGCCTGTTCGGAGAGGTGATTTCGAATCCCTGTCTGATTCCGCTCCCGGTCAAACAGCTGGCGGAGATCGGCCGAAAGTACGGCGTGCCTTTGGTCGTAGACAATACGACGACGCCACTGGTATGCCGGCCGTCAGATCTCGGCGCTGCTATAACGACGTACTCCGCAACGAAATATATATGCGGCCACGGCACGACGCTCGGTGGACTGATCGTTGACAACGGCGAGTTTAGCTACGGGGGAGCCTCTCGCTTTCCCTTGTTCAACCGTCCCGACGATGCGCATGGCGGAATTGTTTGGCATAATGCGGTGCGCGATGTCGACGATCTTGGAAAGAGCGAGTTTCTTCTTAAGGCTCGCATGACTTGGTTGCGCGATACCGGGGCGGCCATCGCCCCGTTTGCGAGCTTTCAACTGATCCAAGGCCTTGAAACGCTGCCACTTCGCATGAAGCAGCACTGCGCGAATGCCAGGATCGTGGCCGACGCTCTCAAGGAGCATCCAAAAGTGCGCCGTGTCTTCTACCCGGGGCTCTTCGAAGGCGCCGATCGGGAAACCGTTGAACAGACACTCAATGCTGCATACGGACACGGGGCGATGGTCATGTTCGAAGTGGACGACGAACAAGCCGGGCGCAAGTTCATCCAGAACGTCGACTTGATGTATCACGTTTCGAATGTAGGCGATGCCCGCACGCTCGTGACCCATCCTGTCTCGACGACCCACACCACCGTCCCGCGCGAAAAGCGCGAAGCCGCCGGCATATTTGGCGGCTCGATCCGGCTCTGCGTCGGCATTGAAGATGTCAACGACATCCTGCGCGATCTGGACAAGGCGCTTTCCGCAATCTGACAACCTGCAAGGCGATCAGGAGGAGGTTCTCATGAATCAGGCAGACGCTTGGAAATTGAGGTCATCACGCTATGAGGCCGTTCAATTCAGCCGAGAAATCAACAGGCAGCTCTCCGAGCTGAGGCCCGACAACATAACGGGAGCGGCTTATATTGCCAAAGATTACGCTGTCATCACAGCGTGTACGCTCGCGACTGTGTCGGTCTCATGGTGGCTCTACCCGCTGGCCGTCCTTCTGATTGGTGCCTATCAGCGCGGATTGACAACCATCGCTCATGATGCGGCTCACCGCACGCTCGCGAAGAACACGACCTGGAACTACGTCCTGGGCATTCTGTTCGCTTCCTATCCCTTGTTCCAGCGCCACTGGGCCTACCGGATCTCGCACGTCTATTTGCATCATCCCTATCTCGGACATCCGGACAAGGATCCCGACCTGAAGTTCTTCCTGGCCAGCGGCGTTTACGACGTGCAGCCTCCGGAGCGGTACGCTTTCAACATGATCTGGAAGCCGATCTTCGGGGGCGCGACAATAGCGTATCTGAAGTATCTTTGGGCCAATCGATTCTCGATCACAGATGTCGAGGATCAGAGCCGCTCAGGCATACTTATCGACAAGTATGGCTTCTATCTGTTCTGGATCAGCATCCTGGCAGGGTCATATGCTGTTGGGCTGCTCCATATCGTTGTCCTGTTTTGGATCGTGCCCTATCTCACCACGTTTCAGGTCCTCGGATGGTTTATTGAGCTAGCCGAGCACTCACCTATGTGCGAAACGGAGACGCAGAACGTCTATCTCACCAGGAATCGGAAAGGAAATTTCCTCGAGCGGGCCATCCTCGGGCAGAATCTGGATGAGTACCACCTTGAGCATCACCTTTCGCCGGGGATCCCGTTTTGGCTGCTGCGCAAAGCTCAGAAAATCCGAATGCAGGATCCGAACTACGCCAAGGTTGCCGCGACCTGGGGCGGGCTCTTTGTCAAGGGACCTCAAGGTCAACCCAGCGTCATCGCTCAGTTAAAAGAGCGAAATCGACGCCTGTATGAGCAGGCCGTTGCCGAGGTTCGCGCGCGAGGGCAGGTCGCGTGACGTTGCTACGGCCAGAGAGCGCCCGAGTCGTGGTCGGCGTCACTTCGAACCGTCTTCTGGTCGATGGTGTGCATCGCGACTGGTTGCGGCGCAAATACTTGCAGGCACTCCATCGTCATGCGGGAGTGGCTTGCGTCATATTGACGACGGTCGACGCCGAAGATGCGAGGGAGGAGGTCGCCCCGGCGATCATGCGCCGGCTCGACGGCTTGGTGTTGACAGGTGATGAATCGAACATCGACCCCGCCGTCCTGAGAGCGCCTGCGTCCTTGACGCAGGCTGATCGGCAGGACGTTGAGGTTGGGATCCTTGACCGTCCGCGGGACAGGCTCTCTGCCGTAGCCATAGAGAGCGCCATCGCGCTCGGAATGCCTATTCTGGGCATCTGCCGTGGGCTTCAGGAACTCAACGTCTATTTCGGCGGCACGCTCCGCTCATCGCTTGCGGAGTGGAGGCCGGAAAGTGGCGCGATGCATGCCGAGAAGCCAGATCGTCCAAGAGACCGTCAGTACGACGCCGCGCACAGCGTCAGGATATGTTCCGATGGCGCGCTTTTTCCAATCGCGCGGACGATCGAAGCGCAAGTCAACTCGCTGCACAATCAAGGCATCGAGGCGCTTGCCCCGGCGCTAAGGCGGGAGGCGTGGGCGCCTGACGGCTTGGTCGAGGCGGCTTCGGTCATTGGCGCCCCGACCCTCCAAATCGGTGTGCAATGGCACCCCGAATGGCACGTCTCAACCGATCTCCTCAGCAAGCAACTGTTCAAGGCATTTGGAGAGGCGTGTGTTGGGTACTACCGAACTAAGAAGAACTAGAGGCCGGTTGTGACATTTCAAACGAAACCTCGTCCGTGCACGTCGAAAGGACAGTCCCTCGGAGCAGATGCACGCGTCCGGTCCTGCGAGGGCCGTGCGCCGCCTCGCGGGCACAGGAAGACTGGGCGATTGGCGAGTAGCTTCGCTCTGGGAGTTCTATTTGTGGCGCTTTATGTCGTCGTGAGCGCAGCAGGCGAGGTTTATGCGGCGTCGTATTTTCAGCAAGCGGATGTGTTCGTCGCGCTCCTGCTGTCCTTCGCTGTGGTTTGTCTGATGTTCAATCTCCTGGCTCGCCACGAGGAAGGCGGGGCAACGGTGGCGAAACCGTCGCTCCTGGTCTTCGTCGCGCTCAATGTTGTGACAGCGATCAACTGGATCGGCCTATTTATCGGACTGAAATACGCTGAACCTGCGATCGTCGTCGCCTTCATGGTGGCGCTGGGGCCCACCGCAACAGTGTGGTTAAACGCACTGATCAGGCGCCAGGGTGCCCCTCCAGCATCCGATATTGCCGTGAGCGTTACGATCGCAACGATCGGCAGCTACATGATTTGGATCTCGGCCAGCGGCAACGCAGGCCTGGAGTGGGGGGCACGATCGTCCTTTGGCATCGTCTTGGCGATCGTGGCCGGCCTATCGCTGGCCCTTACAAATATACTTGTCAAACTACTGTTCGACCGTGGGTTTTCTGGGCGGCAAGTCCTGGCGCATCGCTTTTATGGAACGATTCTCTTGCTGCTGGGACTGGTCGACCATTCATCTATCGCGCCTGAGATCTCGCAGCATTGGTTTGCGATCGCGGCAATTGGGCTGTCGACGATCATTGTTCCTTTGCTCTTGATCCAGCAGGGCATTCGCCGGGTAGAGCCCTTCACCGTCAACATGGTGCTGTCCACTGCCCCTATCATCACCTTCCTGTTCCAGTACTTCGATTCTCGCATCGTGCCTTCGTTACATACGTTCATAGGAAATGCTCTCATTACGGCTGTCGCTGTCGGCAACATCTACTTGCAGTATCGGAGATCCGCATGAAAGAACGGAATTGTGTAATCGTAGACGCATACTCTACCGGCCGATACCTACCGGAAGAATTCAAGCGCTATGGAATTGGAACTGTGCATGTGATGTCGGCTGCACATATTCCGCCTATATTCCAATCGCATTTCAATGCGGATCTGTATGATGAAGTCATTCGCCCCAGCGAGCGCATGGGATATGACGACATCGTTGATTATCATCTTCAGGCTCTCCATGGCCGGGAATTGGAGTTCGTTATCGCGGGCTGCGAGACCGGAGTTGAACTCGCCGATTCTTTGTCGGAGCGGCTGGGCTTACCATCAAATGGGACCGCACTATCCGCTGCTCGGCGTGACAAAGCGCGACTGTCTTGCGCGCTGAGCTCTGCAGGCGTGCGATCGATCAGACAAGTCGTGTCCGACAGTCCTGCAGAGATTGCGAGGTGGAAGCGTGAAGCGAAGTTCGATCAGATCGTGATCAAGCCGCTAAACAGTACGGGTACCGAGGATGTATTCTTTTGCTCGACAGATGCTGATATTCAGCGGGCTCTGAGCGCAATTGTCGGGAAGACGAACCGTGTCGGAGCGTTGAATCGCTTTGCCCTTGGCCAAGAAAAAATAAACGGCCAGCAATATACCGTAAATGCCGTCTCGATCGACGGGGAAGCCTTCGTTACGGAGGCCTGGACCTATGACACGGTTCCGATTGAGAGGGCATCATCGGTCTGCTCACTTGAGAGATTGTTGGAGGGCAGCGAACCAATCGTTCAGGAACTGTCCGACTATTTGATGTGTGCGTTGCAGGCACTACAGATCGTCGACGGACCGGCTCATGCTGAGATCATCGTCGATCATCGGGGACCGGTTCTGGTGGACTTCGGAGCAAGGCTTCAAGGGACCATGTCGGCAAAAGCGCGAACGATGGCGTTGGGGCACAACCATATGAGCCTGACGGCCTGGCGCTACGCAGATCCCAAGGGCTTTGGTGAATATATGCGGTTGCGCGGGCCCTACAAGCGGCAGGCTCACGCACTTTGCGTCTCGCTGATCTCAGATATGGGCGGTGTCGTTGCCGGTTATCCGGGACTCGAAGCAATCCGCAAGCTCCCGAGCTTCGCGGATGCCATTGCATTCGTTCCGATTGGTCAAGAGCTAGTTCCCACGATTGACTTGGCGTCGACACCAGGCATCGTTTATCTCGTGAATAGCGACTTGACTCAGCTTGAGAATGACTATCGCAAGTTGCGAGCAATGCGGATGGACCAAGTGTTCGATTTAGTGATGCAGGATCGCGACTAATGCCAACTGATCCCAGGTTGAACGGAGCGAATCGAGCCCGCGCGGCGATGGTCGGCGTAAGCGACTTCGATGGCGTTCTGCGAGGCAAACACGTCTTGGGTGATGATCTCTCGGATAGAGATAAAGTTATCAAGTTCTCTGAAGCGGTGCTGGCGTGGGATTGCACGGACCGCGTCATTCCGGCCAGTTTCACGCAAAAGCCGCTATCAGTGTTCGGAGATGCTGACCTTCGTATTCTGTCGGGCTCCGGCCGTTCGGTGTCTCATCTCGGCGACCAATATCTCTACCTCGCGGAGTTCGCGGGCGCACATGAGAACATCTGCCCGCGCGGTGTCTTGCGTAAGGTCCTGCGAAGAGCTGCTGACCACGGATACGACTGCACTGCCGGGTTCGAGTTTGAATTTATGCTGTTCAAGGAGAACGCAGACACGATTGAAGAAAAGCCGTTCGGCGAATGGGCTCCTTTAACGCGCGGCCCGTTCGGCTACTCGATTGCGCGCTCTGTCGCGCAACATGAGCTGTTCGATGAGATCTTGGCGCTTTGTGAGAAGGCTAGAATACCTCTCAGCGGACTACACTTTGAAACGGGACCTGGCGTGGTCGAAGCGTCACTTCGTCATTGTGATGCACTGGAAGCTGCCGATCGGGCAACCATATTCAAGTCGATGATAAAGGCCTGGGCGCAAACGCGAGGCATGATGGCTACATTCATGGCCAAGGTTTCCGAGAAATGGCCCGGCCAGTCCGGCCATATTCACATCTCGATGTCCTCGGATAGTCAAAATGCGTTTTACGACGGTGATGCGGTCGGCAACGTCTCGGAGCTTATGAAGCAATTCATCGCCGGACAACTAGAATACATGAATGAGTTCTGTGTACTCGCTGCGCCGAACTTCAACAGCTACAAGAGATTGGTGCCTGGCTCCTGGGCACCAATCTGTCCAAGCTGGGGAGTTGACAACCGCTCCTGCGCGATTCGCGCGATTCCGGGAGAGCCATCTGCCCATCGCCTGGAGTATAGGCTGCCTGGTGCAGACGTGAACCCATATCTCGCGCTCGCATGTGCGATTGGTTCGGGAATGTTGGGCGTCGAGACAGGTCCGGCACTACCAGAGTCGATCGTCGGTGATGCAAGCGTGGAAATGTGTCGTTCGTCCGCGCCGCTGCCTCAAAGCTTATCGGAGGCAACATCTCGGTTTGCACAGTCTGCAGCGGCTAGTGATGTCTTCGGAGAAAGGTTTGTTGAAGCGTTTTCTTGCTCGCGCCGTTGGGAGTGGGAAGCCGTTCAACATCGGGTCACCGACTTTGAACGTCAAAGATACTTCGAGATCATTTAGCTTGAGCTCTTCGACAGTTCTGAACCTCGCTACTCTGGCCGGTGCCGGCGGGGCTACTGCGGCTGTCTGTGCCGCTGATGTTGGACTTCATGCAGAGCAAATCTGCTTACTCGTTAAGTGAGGACCTTGGGACGCTGAGGAGGTCTGCTGTTAGCTGCTCTGTGGTAGCAGCCGCGATTGCGTTTGCGACGTTAGCTAATTCTAGCAACGAACAACACCATTTCCATTCGCATCAATGAAGACGTGCTCGGCTCCTTCAACAGGGAAGGCAAAGTCGATTATGCTCAGAGGCGAGCCGAAGAGGCCCGTGATGCGCGACGCTGTAGCCGAGCCGCGGAGCCACGCAGGACGCGAGGCGCAGCATCAATGGGGGCTTGCGCGACCAGACGATGGCTTAGCCGCCGCCGGCTACGACGAGGCTGGCGTAGTACGCGCTTCGCGCGGCGCACGTGAATTTATGGTCGTCCGCCCAGTTTGAGATGGCGGCCAGCGAAGTATGCCGATCGGCTCCTTGAGCTTGGGTGTGCACCCGGACTTTAGTGCGGATACGCCAGTTCCGCAGTGACATAATGACGTAGCTGTCCCCACGCTGGGGAGGAAGATGTGCTGCCTACAGCAGCGGTGCAGATCGCAAGCTGAGTCTGAGTAGTTGCCTGATACTGATGAAGTGCGTCAAGTCATTTCGGACAGAGGCAGGTGCTTGGGTTACGGCACGTCGACCGGGGGCATGGATACCGTCGGGCGTGGCACGAAGCCATTTTGGTGCTGGTCACGTGCCGCCAACATGATCGTAAAAGCCGCGAGGAGCATTAGGAAAACGCGCGTGCAACAAGGATTACTCGAAACGATATATCGCAATTATGAAACGGCTCATATCCCGTGCCTTGGAGGAGGGGCGGCTCTTACGGGCATCCCGCGCACGCAGCCTATGGGCCAGCAAACACCTCATAAGTTTTGATACTCGTTCGTTCTCGCCTGTAGCCGCCGAACAACGGGACGATTGCGCTCAAAAAATGCATTTTCCCTTGCAGACCGCAGGAATAGTGCAGCGAATTTGAGTAGTAATCCGGTGATTGGCTACTCACCGCGAAGGCAGCCACCCCCTCGTGCTGCTTCCGGGCGCCATGGAGGACAGTTCATGCGCAGTCATGACATTGTGTCCGGCAGCCTGTTGGCGCTGACCGCCGCTGGGCTTGCGCTGCTTTGCTCTAGCCTGCTCGCATTTGCTTTCATTTAGATCCCGCGGTCGACCTTTGGGCGCTAGGGTCCCTGCGAGACCTCACGCAAGACGGTACGCAGCCGGACAGGGGCGCTGGTATGGTTTTCTACGCATGGAGGCCCGGCGGTTGCAGATGATCTGCTCAGGCATCCGTAGGGATTAGCTTCCTCGAATCCCTTCATTTTCGCATGTAGTGCCCGTCTTTCTGAACGGCCGACCTGATCTCGTGGCTGGACTTCGTGCAGTTGCCTACTAGCAACGTAAGTCCTCTCCATCGAACGATAGAGTTAGTCTTATGGTTGCGCTCGCATCACGCATTTTTTGCGTGGGTTGGGCAGCATTTTGCGCCAGGTCAACTTCGGCGCTACAACTGTCGATTCTCGAACAATCAGGCACAGGAGTGCTAGAAGCATCACCTCGCAAATCCCCGACGTGCACAGCCTTTCGGTGAGGCGGCCCTCTCAAGAGCAAGCAGGTATGAATGTGCTTCACGGGTAATCCCCTCTACCGGCCCTCATTATTTACCTGGTCACCTGCAGCGCAATGCCTGGCCCGTAAACCCCCTGATGCCATCAAGACCCGGCTTTGGGGACAACGTTGCTGAAAACGATGCAGGGGGCGGCTCGCGGCAGCTCTTGACCATCTTCTGCTATCGCGGCAACGAGAACGATCAAAGCAGATGAGATGACGAGAGCGGGGTGATGGCTGTGACGGAACAATCCCAAGCATCGGAGTTGCCGCCGGTCCTGCAGAGACCGTCAAAAGGTTTTTGGTGGATCTTTGGTCTTCTAGCCGTATTGCTCGTTCTTTGTACCGGAGGAGCCTATTGTTTGACGAAGATCGAAACGTTTGCCGAGGCGGCGCCGGCGCATGAAGTCGTGCCGCCCACGCTTGGCTTGTCAACTGAGGATAGGGACGCGCTTTTAGGGATCCAATCGAGGCAGCAGAAGACAGCCGATGAAATTGTCGAGCTCAATCGCAACGTCGGTGCGCAGCAAGCCGAGCTAAAGCGGATCTTGGATCAGATCGCAACCCTGACCCAAAGAATCGAGGAGCTGCAGAATGCGGCGCCTGTTGCTTCTCCTGCTCCTGCTGCTTCCTCGCCGCCCGTGCGCACCACATCCAAGCCGGCCAAGAGAGACGTCCGTCCCTCGAAACCACAAGGTCCGGTTTCTGTCGGAGGCGCGCCGCTGACTGCGGAGCCGAGCACGGAACAGCGCTGATTACCACAAAATGCCTGCCACATGACGCTGCGCCTTCCAACCACGTCAGAAACCAACGGTCCACCATCTTGATCGGCAGGCGAGCCTCTCATTGCTCCGCGTGATTTCGAAAATCCTCTATCAGTCGCAAGAAGTTCATAAGCAGGACGTGCCCCTGTGAGGTAAGTATCGACTCGGGATGGAACTGGACCCCATAGGTGGGATAATAGCCGTGCGTGAAGGCCATGATCTCGCCTTCCTCCGAACGCGCTGTCACGATGAGGTTCTGCGCACATGACTGATCAAGCTCGACGATAAGAGAATGGTAGCGTCCGACGTCAAGCGGGGTTGGCAGCCCCTTGAATAACCCTCGGCCGTCATGCTCAATGTATGAGCGCCGACCGTGCATGGGCCGATGCGCACGCGCCACCCGTCCTCCGAAAACGCTCCCAATACACTGATGTCCAAGGCAGATGCCGAGAATTGGTACGCGTCCTGAAAGTTCGCGAACCACTGTTGTCGATATTCCTGCCTCATTTGGGGTGCAGGGGCCGGGCGATATGACCACCGCGCGGGGGTTGAGACCAACGAGCTCGCTGATGCTGATAGCGTCGTTTCGGATCACTTCCGTTGCTTCACTGAGCTTGTGGAAATAGCGGGCAATGTTGAACACGAAGGAATCGTAATTATCGATGATGACAATCAAAATGCACCAGCTGGTTCAGAACCAAATGCGTCAAAGATTCGCTCTGCCTTGGCGAGCGTTTCCTCGTATTCGGCCTCGGGCTCCGACAGGGCGGTTATACCGCTGCCCGCATGAAATACTGCCAGGTCGCCGTCGATCGTGACCGTGCGGATCGCAATACTTGTGTCCATGTGCCCGTTGAAGCCGATGAAGCCGATCGCCCCACAATAGACCTCTCGCGCTATGCGCTCGATTTCTGTAATAATTTCCATCGACCGCAGCTTTGGCGCTCCCGTAATGGAGCCGCCGGGAAAGCAAGCACGGAGCAGGCTAACGGCGTCTTCGTCTCCGGCAAGTTTCCCCGTAACGATCGACACGAGATGGTGCACTGAGGCATAGGACTCGAGATTGCACAGGGCCGGAACCTCGACCGAATGCGCGGTGCAAACGCGCGACAGATCGTTGCGCAAAAGGTCGACAATCATCGTGTTCTCGGCATGATCCTTCTCGGAAGCGAGGAGAACAGCCGCACGGCGGTGGTCTTCCTTGAAATCAGGAGAACGCGCGATCGTGCCCTTGATTGGTCGTGTCTCGACTTGGCGCCCCTCAAGCTTCAGGAATCGTTCCGGCGAACTTGATGCGATGGTCAGCTTTCCCCATCGCAGCAGGGCCGCAAAAGGCGCCGGATTCAATGATCGTAGCTGGCAATAGAAGGCGAGTGGATCAAACGAGGTCGGCAAGCGGGTGCTGAAACGCTGCGCAATATTCGTCTGGAACACGTCCCCCGCCAGGATCAAGTCGATCACGCGTTGTACCGCCGCAATGTAGCCCTCGCGGCTGAAGTTCGAGCGCCATGCGCCCGCTTTGCTGGGCTCCCCCTTCTGTGGCGCCCCCAGCAATGCTGCAAACTCGTCGGCTCGACGACGCGCTCGTTCGCTCCGTCGCACGCGATCCTGCTCCGGCCATCCGGTCGAGACGATCCAGCATTTGTTGTCCCGGTGGTCGAAGCTGATGACCACATCATAGAAGTGCAGGATAGATTCGGGCAAACCCAGACCGGCAATTGCCGGCGCAGACAATCGCTCCAAGGTCCTGTTCATGTCGTAGGCAAGGTAGCCTGCCGCTCCTCCCTGGAACGGCGGGAGATCGGGACGATGCTCTTGCGGGTACTTCGCGAGTAGCGTGCGAAGGACCTTCCATGGATCGGCCTCAAGAGTCAGCCCGCTCCAACTGACTTGGCCGTTCGCGACCGTATAGGTGCTGAACGGGTCGCACGTTAGATATGAGTAGCGCCCAAGCAGCTCGTGCCTTGCTACGCTATCGAGAAATGTGACATGCGATCGATGCCCAAGACGTCGCATCGCTGTGACAGGTTCAACCCACTGCAACTCGCGAACATACATCGGGTTATCGGTCACCTGCGGCTGACGTCGTGAAAGTGCCGTTCCATCTGTTGCCGCACCCCGACGAGAACGACGCTTGTCTGCGATCGGGCCGAAACTTGAGGCCCATTGCCAAGTTAACCCGGCGGTGGACTTTTTACTGCGACAGCACCTGGATCATCCTGCCGTGGAGGCGAAAGCGGTATCTATTGATGCATCGTAGTCGGCCGCGAACCGCAGCTCGCGGAGCGGTCGGACCCGTTTAATCGACTCCTGGTAGAGATCGTGCGTCTTGTACGCTGCGAGCTCCGCCTCGCTGTCGAACTCACCATAGACCACGATGTCGATATCGTTGCCGAGCTGATCGGTCTTGCGGTTGCGGGCAACCTCAAGCCGGCGCGCATGTGGTATCGTGGTGAGAAGCGAAAGACCTTCGATGATATGGTCGATATGCGCCTCGTCCTTGGCGCTGAAGAAGACGATGTGACGAATCATAGCTGTCCGTGGAGATGTCGCTAGCGGGTGCGATAACTATCTGGGAATAGAGCCCGTTGCAATGAGGCTAGTCGCTTGCAGCATGATCGTCGCTTGCGATCCTCGGCGATCCGCAATGAAGCTTGCCAGATTTGCTCAGGACGCCGGAAGGGCAAGGCGCTCAATGGTTTGAATGTGCCGCGTGAGCAGGTTACAGGCTTGATCGACGTTGCGCGTTCGCAACGCTTGCAGAATCAGGCGGTGATCTTGATTGGAGCGCGGTCGCCAGCCCACCGATCGCGCCATCGCGAACACCAGTCGAGAATTGGCAAGCTGCAGTCCATCGAGGCTCGCGAGCAGACGCGGCATTCCGCACGGCGCGACCAAGGCTTGGTGAAAGGCGCGGTTGGCTATCTCAAATTCCTCGATCGTCTTTGCATTGTCTCCTTCGATCAGGGCGAGCTCGATCTGAGCCAAATGAGCTGTTGTGAGTCTTGGCCCCGAATGGCGCAATGCCACCACTTCGAGCGCGGCGCGCATTTCGGCGATCTCCTTCACTGAGCGGGTATCGAGCGGGGCAACCCGAACACCGCGACGCGGCACAGCGACAACAAGATGTTGTGCCTGCAGCTGCCGAAAGGCCTCGCGCACGGGGACGTGGCTGGAATTGAATTCTCGTGCCACGTGATCCTGACGGAGTGGCGCGTCTGGCTCTAAGGCGCCACTGATAATGCGCTCAGCGATTGAGTCCGCGATGCGCGCGACCGTCGTCATGTTGTCAGTGGTGATCATAGATTATCTACCGCAATAACCGGTGCATTTGCGAGACAGCTCGATTAGCATCTCTATGAGAGCAATGACTATAGATAATTGACGCGATTATCTACAATCGAGCGGGAGTGGGTTATGGATGCTGCTGCGCAAGTCCCGATGGAAACAACCAACGGGGCGCAGATTCGTTATCATTGGAACGTCGAAGAGGCTAAGGCGCTCTACGAGCTTCCTTTTGCCGACCTGATGCTTCAGGCGCAGCGCGCTCATCGCAAGAACTTCGATCCAAACCACGTCGAAACTGCGAGCCTGCTCAGCATCAAGACCGGCGGCTGTCCGGAAGATTGCGGCTACTGCTCGCAAAGCGCGCATTACGAGACCGGCCTGAAAGCCACCCGTCTGATGCGTTGCGCCGATGTGGTTGCGACCGCGCAGCGCGCGAAGGATGCCGGCGCCACGCGCTTCTGCATGGCCGCGGCCTGGCGTACGCCAAAAGATCGCGATCTTGATTCCGTCTGCGACATGGTCAACGCGGTCAAAGGACTCGGCATGGAAACGTGTGTCACGCTCGGCATGCTGACACCGAAGCAGGCCGCGCGCCTCGCCGAGGCCGGCCTTGACTTCTACAATCACAACCTCGACACATCGCCCGAGTTTTACAGCAAGATAATCACCACCCGCAGCCTGCAGGACCGCATGGATACGCTGGCGCATGTGCGCGATGCCGGGATCAAGATCTGCTGCGGCGGTATTATCGGCATGGGCGAGCGCGTCGAGGACCGCCTAGGTATGCTCGTGCTGCTCGCCAATCTTCCCAACCATCCCGAAAGCGTGCCGATCAACCTGTGGAACAAGATCGAGGGCGTGCCGGTGGAAGACACCGCGGAGCCTCCCGATCCGATCGCGCTGGTCCGGCTGCTGGCGACCGCGCGGATCATGATGCCGAGGAGCGTGGTTCGCTTGTCCGCCGGGCGGCAATACATGACCGACGAATTGCAGGCGCTTTGCTTCTTGGCCGGCGCAAACTCAATCTTCGTCGGCGACGTGCTCTTGACCACCAAAAACCCGAAAGTTGATCGCGACGCGGATCTGCTGGCCCGGCTCGGCATCACGTCCGGGCTCGCCTGACGGACGCAGTGCGTTCAATATGTTGCCGATACATCCAGCCTAGGTGAGAAATGCAGATAACTTTGATGAAGGGAAAAATCCATCGCGCCTCAGTGACCGAAGCTGATCTGCACTATGAAGGCTCGATCTCGATAGATCGTACGCTCCTGGACGCAGCAGGAATGGTGATCAACGAGCGCGTCGAAATCTACAATGTCGAAACAGGGGCGCGCTTTGCCACCTACGTGATCGAGGCGCCGCCGATGTCTGGCACGATAAGCCTGAACGGTGCGGCCGCCCGACTGGCGATGCCCGGAGACAAGGTCATTATCGTTGCATATGCCTCATTCGACGAGGCCGAAGCAAAGATATTCAAGCCACGCATTGTGCGTGTGGACCGAGACAATCGCATCCTGGCAAGTTGAACCTAGCGGGCCATCCTTCCTTCTTACACGGCCAACGCGTTTTTTGCGTGATTTGATGCGATCCTCGGAGTGATGAATGCGGTCAGTCCAAACAGCTAGACTTGGTCCCTACGTCGCAGCGTTGAATGCCTTGAACGAAGATAAACGGCTGCGCTGCCTCAAGCCGCGCGGGGGGATCGATTTCGCATCGAACGACTATCTGGCGCTCGGGAACGCCTCGCGCATCAAAAAGGCGATGGTTGCCGCGCTCGAGGCGGGCACTCCAGTTGGAGCCGGTGGGTCGCGGCTTCTGCGCGGCAATTGCGAGGAGCATGAGCGGCTCGAAACGGAAGCGGCTCAGTTCTTTGGCGCGGAGGCAGCGCTTTTCTTTGGAGGCGGCTACATCGCAAATTTTGCCCTCCTGACAACGCTGCCGCAGCGCGGCGATCTGCTCGTTCTCGATTCGCTCGTGCACGCCAGTATTCACGAGGGGGCGCGGGCCGGCCGCGCAGAGTGTCGAATTCACGCGCACAATGATCCCCAGTCAGTCGAAGACGCAATTCGCGACTGGCGAAACAAAGGTGGGGCGGGCCGCGTCTGGATTGTGGCCGAAAGTCTCTACAGTATGGATGGCGACTTCGCTCCACTGGAAGAGCTGGTGGCGATCGCCGATCGTCAAGACGCGTTTCTGATCGTGGATGAGGCTCATGCCACAGGCGCTTACGGGCATCAGGGACGAGGGCTCACGGCCCCTTATGACAGGCGCGAAAATCTCATCGTCGTTCATACCTGCGGCAAAGCGCTCGGTGCGGCGGGTGCACTTGTTACGGCCTCCGGCATCTTGCGCGATTTCATGGTCAACCGCTGCCGTCCGTTTATTTTTGCCACCGCCCCATCACCATTGATGGCCGTTGCCGTTCGAGAGGCACTCCTCACCCTGCAGAAAGAGCCGGAGCGGCAGCAACGGCTGACCAAACTCGTTGCGTTCGCGCATCGGCAGATCACCTCGCTTGGTTTGCGCACACCATCGACCTCTCAGATCGTGCCGTACATCGTAGGTGATAATGCTCATGCAATGCGACTTGCCTCTGCTCTGCAGGCGCGCGGCTTCGATATCCGCGGAATTCGGCCGCCAACCGTCCCTGCAGGCACCGCCCGCTTGCGAATTTCGTTGACACTCAATGTTGGGGAAGCGGACGTGCGCGCAATGCTCGATGCACTGGTTGAGGTGACGCGAGGGGCTCGTTTTGATGAATAAGCGAATCGTCGTGACTGGTACGGACACCGGGGTCGGCAAAACGATATTTTCCGCAGGGCTCGCCGGCCTTCTCGGCGCGAATTACTGGAAGCCGGTCCAGGCTGGACTCGAACACGAGACCGACTCCGAGTGCATCCGCCGCCTCGGGGGCCTCTCGTCCGATCGGATTGTCCCGGAGCTCTATCGACTTCGGACGCCTGCGTCGCCCCATTACGCCGCGGAGATCGACGGCGTTCGCATAGATACAGAGACGCTTCGACTGCCGGACAGCGGCGAGCGGCAACTCGTGATCGAGGGCGCCGGCGGACTCATGGTGCCGCTGACAGCGCGCACTCTTTACATCGACATCTTCGAGCGCTGGCAGCTTCCCGTCGTGCTTTGCGCAAGGACGGGACTGGGCACAATCAATCACTCCCTGCTCTCCATAGAGGCTCTGCGGAAGCGTCAGATTCGAATCCTTGGAATTGCGTTCATTGGCGAAAGAAACGCCGAAACTGAAAGCGCGATTTGCGAGATCGGGAGAGTGCGTTGGTTGGGACGGCTCCCGTGGCTTGTTCCCCTGACGGACGATAGGCTGCGCGCTGCTTTCAAAGACTCCTTTGTTAGTACCGATTTCCTGCACCTATGAAGATAGCCAAGAGGTCGCCGATCTGGCACCCGTTCACGCAGCATGCTCTACAGCGGGACATGACGAAGGTGCTGCGGGGAGAGGGGGCTTATCTCTACACCGAAGATGGCCGACGCCTTATCGATGCAATCTCCTCCTGGTGGGTCGTGACCCACGGCCATTGCCATCCATGCATCGTGAACGCGATCCGAGAACAGGCAGGCAAGCTCAACCAGGTCATCTTCGCCGGATACACTCACGACTCAGCTGAGCAAGTTGCAACGCAACTATTGAAGGTTACCGCCCCGGCGCTCGAGCATGTGTTCTTCTCCGACAGCGGGTCAACCAGCGTCGAAGTCGCGCTGAAAATGGCGCTCGGCTACTGGCGCAATACCGGAAGACAGCGAACCCAAATTGTGGTGATGCAGCACTCGTACCATGGCGACACGATCGGGGCGATGTCGGTAGGTAGCCGAGGCGTCTTCAATGCGGCCTACGGGGCGCTGATGTTCGAGGTGACCTCGATTCCGTTCCCGGCAAGGGATCGTGAGCAAAGAGCGCTCGATGCGCTTGAAAACGCGTGTCGAAGCGAACATCCCGCAGCCTTTATCGTTGAGCCGCTGATATTGGGTGCCGGTGGAATGCTGATGTATTCTCCCTCGGTACTAAGAGAGATGAAGCGGATCTGCGAAGCCTTCGACGTCCTGTTCATTGCGGACGAGGTCATGACCGGCTGGGGTCGGACGGGTACCTTGTTTGCGTGTGAGCAGGCCGATGTGACGCCCGATATTGCCTGCTATTCGAAAGGACTCACGGCTGGGGCGCTGCCGCTCGCCGTCACACTCTGTCGTGCCGATATTTTCGATGCGCATTATTCTGAAGATCGCACGCGTACGTTTTTTCATTCGAGCTCATATACTGCCAATCCAGTCGCCTGTGCCGCCGCCAAGGCTAATCTGGACCTATGTCAGGATCAGGAATATCGCGGGCGGCTGGCATCCTTGGCCAGCATGCAAGAACAGGCACTCGCGCCATTCCGCGCCGACTCACGGTTCGCAAACGTCCGACGCACAGGAACAGTCACAGCGCTTGAACTCAACACGAGCGATGCCGGCTATCTGGCGGACATTGGTCCGAGGCTTTTGGCATTCTTCCAAGCGCGGAACCTGCTGTTACGCCCACTCGGTAACACAATCTACGTGATGCCGCCTTACTGCGTTACGGCGGCCGACCTTGATGAAATCTATACTGCCATCCGCGACGCTGCTGACTTGCTGATGTGAGGTGCATGAGACTGTGCAATCGTCTGCAGTGCCAGGATCTTGCAAGGCGGAAGTGTCCGTATTGCTGCCGCTTGATAGTGCAATGAGAATGCAGCACCCAAGGCTCGCAGGTTGATCGTGCTTTAAGCACTTAAGCGTTCCCGATCCAACTGCCGCAGCAATCCTGCGGGCTAGCCATGAAAGGCGCAGCATTTGGCCAAAATGTCGGGCGAATTGCGTTAACCACGATAGAGAAATCCATTATCTTGAGCAAATTCTCGGCGAGGCATTCTGCGGAAAGTACTGCTTCGCGAGGCAGCCGCACATCAGAGTCGAGGCTCTTGATGGCTGCAAGAACGAGACGGACCGCCGGGCGAGCGCACCTTTGGTGCGCGCGTGGTGCTGTGGTTGGAGGGCAGCGGGGCTTCCCAAGTAAATGTCTGACAGGAGGCGAGAATGCACGTTGGCTTGCGTAATTCCCTCGACCATTCAGCCACATGTTGCGCGATATGCGGCAAAAAGTTTGGGCTGATCCGCCATTACTGCTGGCGAACGGCCCTTTGCTCCAAGAAATGCGTCAACCGCTTCAAGGCGCGGCGGGAGGCCGATCAGAAATGGCTTCGATGGCGAGCGGCTTAGGAATGGGCTGAGTTGTGCCGGTACGGCCCTGGTCAGAGAATTCGAGTGGCCCTCTAGAGCGCGTGGAAATCAAGTGACAGAAACATCGGCAAAAATAATCGACTTTAGGGCCTACAGGGCCAGCAGGCTGGCTCGGTCTGAGCGCCCTCGCGACGACATCCCCTCGACCGCGACTCTCGCTGCGCTTACAGCGGCCTGTCACCTTTGGACGTTCCTGGCCTGCCATCCGTTTACTTTGCTCGGTGCGCCAGCGCCGAAGCAGGAGTCTAAGGAGTACCCCTAGAGGGGCAGACACGCAGATGTGCCCTAAAGACGAAGTCCCCACTGCGTGCATCTGCAGCTCGGTCCGGTCGAGTCGTCACCGTTTGGAGAGACTGCAATCAGCCCAGAAACGCGTGCAGATGGTGGCTCGTCGCGAGCGCCGCTCCTCGATTGAGGACGCGGCTGGCATAGCCGCTGAAACTGCACGGGAAGCCGAGCCATCGAGTGATGAAATCGCGATGAGAAAGGTCTTGTCTCATGGTTGCGCGACCATTGGGCTGTTTTTGCCCTGTTCTCCAGTTCTAGAGAACTGGGATCTCCATCCTCCATGCCATTGACAGGTTTCTCCCGCCTTCTCTAGGAAGCGCTGACGGTGTGTGGGGAGCGCATCCAATATGAGCCACAGTTCAGAGCAACCGCTAGAGCGCGTCACGATTCCGGCGCTGCAGCAGTGGAAGGATAAAGGACGGCGTGTCGTGATGACCACCGCCTACGATGCGGTTGCGGCGCGCATCGCGGATCCCATTGTCGATATCATCTTGGTCGGCGATAGCGTTGGAAACGTCTGCCTGGGATTCGACAACACGCTGCCTGTCAGCGTGGCCATGATGAATCATCACCTGGAGGCTGTTGCGCGCACGAGGCCTCATGCGCTGCTTGTGGCCGACATGCCCTTTCTGAGCTTTCATGTCGGTTCTGAGGATACGATTCGCAATGCAGGAGGTTTTCTGCAGCGTGGCGCCGATGCTGTGAAACTCGAGGGTGGCGCCAAACGCATCGAGATGGTACGCGCCTTGGTCGACTGCGAAATTCCTGTGATGGGACATCTCGGTCTGACCCCGCAGAGCGTCAACGTCATGGGTGGATTCAAGGTGCAGGGACGGACCACGGATACCGCCTTGCGGCTGCTCGATGACGCGCACCATCTGCAGGAAGCCGGCTGCTTCGCGCTGGTCTTGGAGGGCATTCCTGCCGAGCTCGCGGCGCGAGCGACCGAATGTCTCACGATACCCACCATCGGGATCGGAGCAGGACCTGATTGCTCGGGCCAAGTGCTCGTGTTTCATGATGTCTTGGGGCTAACCGAAGGTCATCGCCCCAAATTCGTTCGTGCCTATACAAATGGATTCCAGCTGTTCCAGGAGGCGCTGTCGCGCTGGGCTATCGATGTCCGCAAAGGTGCATTCCCGGGCTCAGAGGAGTGCTATCGGCTTCCTGACCAGCTTCGGCATGCCGTCGCCAACTGGGTGCCCTCCAATTCAACCTCAAGGTAAGAAATGCAAGTAATTACGAAGGTCGCTGAGCTTCGTCGCGCCCTTGCAGACGTTCGCAATGCCGATAAGCGCATCGGATTCGTTCCGACGATGGGATACTTACACGACGGCCACCTAGCCCTGATCTCGGCTAGTAGGGGACACTGCGACGTCACTGTCGTTAGCATCTTCGTCAACCCCACTCAGTTCGGCCCAAATGAGGATCTCAGCAGGTACCCTCGCGACTTCGCGCGCGATGAAGCGTTGTGCCGCAGTGCCGGGGTCACCATCATCTTCGCGCCAAGTGCAGAGGAGATCTATCCGGCTCAATTTCAGAGCTTTGTCGAGCCGGGCGAACTCGCAAAACCGCTCTGCGGGGCTTTCAGGCCTGGACATTTTCGTGGTGTAGCGACTGTCGTCTGCAAGCTATTCAACATGGTGCAGCCGGACGTCGCGTACTTTGGACAGAAGGATTTTCAGCAATGCGCTGTGATACGCCGCATGACGGTTGACCTGAATCTTCCGATCGAGATTGTCACTGTGCCAACCGTGCGGGAGCCAGATGGGCTGGCCATGAGCAGTCGCAACCGTTATCTCAGCCCGGAAGAACGTGGTCGGAGCCTTGCGATCAGCCGTGGTTTGTTCGCCGCAGCGCAAGAGTTTGCCTCAGGGGAGCGCGACGCGGCAACGCTGATTGCGCTTGCAAAAAAGCATTTGGAAAGGGTCGATCGACTGCAGTACCTTGAGCTTGTCGACGCTGGGACCTTAAGGATAGCCGAGAGTCCTCTGCGCTATCCTGCGGTGCTCTGTGTGGCAGCGTACGTCGGCTCGACTCGGCTGATCGACAATGTAGTCCTGTCCTGGTCGCCATCGTAGCCAGATCCGCAAGTGATTGCGCTCAGAAGCCGTCGAACCGGGGGCTCTGAAATCCTCAACATCCTGGAAGAACTCTCGAAGGCGATCCGGAACGGCCCTTTGCGTGCTGAACAACTGCCCCACGCTCGAGCTCATGATGTCAGCTGGAGATTGGCTCTGCCGTTGACAGGGTGGAGCGAGGCGGGGCCGCTCCCACGCTGCCGAGAGCAGCCAAGTGCGAGTTCGGTATTATGACTTCGGCGGCTCGCTCAGACACCCCGGGGCGTTCCGACCGCTTTGCGGGCTTTTTACGAGGTTGCGCAAAGCAATTTCAGAAAGTCGTACAACCAGCTGTTTGAGGCGCTCAATCTCCTGCTTGCAGCGCTCCAGCTCGTGCTGTTCGTCTGTCATCACAGATGGTGTGCGGCGATGGCTGCTACCGAGATGATTATTCATGTAGTTCCCTTTCCGATTCGACAAACACAGCAGATAATCTGAACAGCCCAGTCGCGTCTCTTCCCTGAACGAGGCGCCTCCGCGTCAGATCGGAGCGTGTCACACGCAGTCCGCGGTGGGCTGGTTGCTAGCTCACTCCCTGCAAAGGGCTTCCGCCCAGCTCGCAGAGGCGACAGCACTTTCGGCGACGCCATCCGCTCGTCGCTCATGCTCAGTTGCAGTAATGCCCCCAACAATGTAGCCGCGGAATATGCCGCCCTAAGGCTGCACGTGTTTGCTCTGGGCGGAGACTGTAACAAAGTGGCAATATCGATTAATGCAACGAGCCGCGCTCTCGCGCTCAAATCCTGCATTACGGCAGCGCCCCCGATAATTTTCACGCGACGTTCGCGTGTCCGTGCCGGGGTCCTTCAGCTACACCAGGCTCATATATACAAAGCGCAAGTCGCTACCGAGATCACCGCCTGCAAGCGGGCATTGCCGAAGGAGATTCGCTCAAAATCGTGCGCTGCCGCGTGCGATTATGGATCAATAACCACACGCCCATGACGATGAAATTTACTTCACGATCGCACAGACGGCCTCCTAAGCTCCCGAAGTTCCCTCAAGAGCGGCCAGGGGGCGAATCAAGGGGCACTGAGCGCGGGCGTCAGATCCTGGCCCGATTTCGTCGCCAGACGTGGGGCGGGCGCTGGTTTTTGACGCATTTCACCGCATTGAAGTCCCTCTACAGTGCGGGATGCCAAGCGCTCGGGTTTGAAGCCGATAGGCCGTGTCGTGAAACGACATCGGAGCAGGGCAATGGTAAGCTATTTCTGCCAACTCCATCGGGCAGGTATGCCAAAGCATTGGTTGGACGCAGCGGGCGCGATAAACGGCAAATCCTCTAGCCGCAATTGAACCTGATGAGGCTCGGCAACGAACTAGAGCCGTCCGAGCATTGGCCTGCCGCAGCCGCCCAGTCCAATCGCAGAGCATGATCGCAGGGCGCTCACATTGGCCTCTGAGCTCTAGCAAGCTTGTCGGTTAAGCCGAGACGGCCGACGAGAAGACAGAAGCAGGCCGATCAAGCGAGCTGCCGCAATGGTCAGCGATCGCAGAGGCGCTGGACATTGCACCGCGCTGGAAATCCGGTGATCGTCAGTCGCGGAGGCTCATAAGATCTGATGTACTTGAGTTCTGGTCCAGCAAACCATTATCTTCTTTGATGGTATGAGGGAGATCTCCCAATGCTGGACGGTGCCACGACCGCGCTTCTGCGTACGATCCTGGATGAGGTTTGTGAAAGCGTCTCACCGTATGACGCCGGCGTCCGCGCCTACGTTGCCTCCAAAATCCGGGAGGCTGCCGCCAGAGGTGAAACGCGCCCCGATCTGCTTAAACAGATCGGTCAGGAAGCTCTTTCCAGAGCACCAACGATGTGGCGACAGATCTAGGACGTGGCTTGTCATTGAGGTGAATTTCCAAGTCACAGTGCTGAAGATCCTGGCCTGCTATCCAGGTTCGCGCGCGCCGTCGCGTCGCCTGCGGCATAGTGATCCAGCCATCTCGCAGAGCTGTATCCTGGCTGCAAATCGATGGCGGCCTAACGTCACCCAAGACGCGGCCTTATCCGATGTGAATCGGTTGGCGCGTTGCTCACCGCGAGGCCGCTCGTTGAAACGAGAGAGCAGCTCGCACAACAGGCAGCGCATCAAAGCCTTGGCGCACGCACCCTTGCGCGCCACGATGTCGGTGAGGCCTCGCGCCAATAACCCTTCGTCCGGAGACGAGGGCGAACTCAGTGTTGGGCGCCGGGGCGCCATCACTCAAGCGAGCCGGTGCGCCCTTGCTGTTTGCTCCTGTGCGAGCGCCGCAAGTGCCCTTTCGATCACCGTGATGTCTTGACTGACCTGAGCGATCGCCGGCTTCGGATCAACTCCGGTAACGCAGTTCAACTGCTGCAGTAGCTCCCGCCGATGCGCCAGAAGGTTCTCCAGCGCGCTGCGGTTGTTTAGTGCCACATAGCCGTCGACAATCAATCCAATCGAAAGAGACATCGAAACTCTCAAACAAAGCTGTTCTCAACGAAGATGCGTATAGCACATCGGCAAACGATGTTCAGCTCGTCGAGAGAGAATACTGACGGGCGAGCTTGCTAGCGACAAGCGTCCGGCGCCGGGGGCGTGACGGCCTACTCCTTGCGCCTTACACGCGTCCAGCTCTGTTTGAGCGACTAGCCGAGCAAAAAGACGGCTATGGCGAGCCAAAAACGCTGCGGATCGTCGCGATGGAAGTGCTAGGCTAGGGGAAAGAATGATATCACGAACTAGCATGGTCCTTCGCCTGCCGAACGGCTTCCGAGATGCGATGACGGGCGGAGCGTTGATCGACGACATGCTCGCCTGAATATCTCTTCGTAGAGACTGCGACGAGCTCAGGAGCGTCCAGGATGCTTGATGAATATTTGGCCCGCATTCGTGCTCACCGCAACAACATCTACCGCTATCGTCGCCTGCTGAAGTCGAATCTGTCGGATGTCGAACGTCAGTCTATTGAAAAACGCCTCATCGAGGAGCAGACCGGGCTCGAATCTCTTTCGGCCGAGACCTTCCCGCTCGCGTTTAGCCTTCCGAAGGGGGCGGACATGCCGGCAAGCTAGGGGCGGAGCCGCGAACGACGCGCGTATTCGGGGCCACGCGAGTTCTGCCGACGGCATCATCATGAACTCGCGACCGGGCAAATAATCGATGAGATCCGCCCGCTATTGGACTAGCCCCAGGACCTGATCTGCTGACCTGCACGTGAGTTCATTCCGCTCGGGTATCAGGTGCTCAATTACATCGGCATTTGCCTATATCGCATCGATCGCACTCGATTTCACCTTTGGCACGATACATGCGTAATCGTCGAAAGGGCGCCATAGAGGAGAAGTCGTTCGATGAGAACGCTTACCAGAAACTCTGACGCGGTTGAGCGGCAGCTGCGATACTGCTGGCACCATATTTATGGTCGCGTCAGTCGGGGTAGACTGAGTCTACGGGTCTTCGCAGGGTAAGCGAATTGAGCAGCGGCTACTCGACTTAGCTACTCGAGCCGAAAGCCTAAGCGTCATCCTCGACCTGATCAGCGTTGCCAAGCGCATTAGCGGATCGACCCGCGGGCGCGTCAGCGGCTTGCTGGGCGGGGGCCGTCCGCCACATGAGCTCTATCCCAGTGACGTGTCGAGGCGAAGATGCGAAGCCGAGCGCGTGACTGCGTCTTTATGTTGGCGCGGCTTACAATGTGATCCCGGCTCCCCAAGCTGCAGGGGGGCGGCCATGAGCGTTACGAGGCAAATTGGGGGTGGAAACGCCAATCGCGGCTTGGCTGCGTTGGACTCTTACATTCTGTTCACAAACGAAGGCGGTGATTTCGCTGTGGATTGCTCGCGGGGGCAATACATGTCGCGAGGCCTCCGTGAGCCGATCTGCTATTGCGTTCATTCTGGCATGCCACAAGAAGCCGAGTGACGGTCAGTCCCTCCTTCAAGTTACGCTCTGTCTCGTCAATTTTGCGATGAAATTGCCAATCCTACGATCGAAGGAACGGAAAGGTTTACTTTCAATAAGGCGCTGACATCTTAGTTCGGTTTTTAACAACCGCGCTGTGGCGTTGATGCCGCGTCGAAGGCAACCTGAAATTTCACCTGATACTCCACTTCGCCTTGCCGATGCCGTGAAGATCGCATTTCCCTTGGGAGGAATGACGGTCGCGGGTTTGCGTCGTGAGCGCGACCGTAATCGACTGGTTATCGAGAAGATTGCCGGCAAGGAATTTACAACGCTGGCTCATATCGGACGGATGAGAGAGCTATGCCGCGAAGACGCGAGGGGGCCCGACTTCAGCTCAAGGCTATCCGCCGAAACAAGAGCGCATAAATCACTCATCCTGCAACCTGGATCATCAGAGACAACGGCCGGGATGTCAGCACAGGCTGCGCTGCAGATGAGATTGCGGCCGCGGAGGAAAAGCTAGGGGATTACATCAGCTCTAAACACGCGCCGAAAGCGAAGAATCGCCGATGAGAGAGCGAATGAACGAGGAACGAATCGCGGAAGGCTCGTGGTGGATTTGCGAGAACGATCTGAGCGAATTGATCCGGGATCTTTGGTCTGTGGTGATGCTCACAAACATGGTCCGACACTCCTGAATTAGAATATGCGAAGTGAATTGGAGCCTCGCGAATAAGTTAGGCGCGATCTATGGATGCCTGCACAGTGTTTAACAATCCTCTATGAAAAGGAAGTCGTATCGTTGTGACGCAGTGCCGCGCAACAGTCGAGGCGATGCAATTTTGGCCTTCGATCGTCGAGAATGGTGCCCGGCAACACACGTCAGAGCGAATGAAACGACCTAGATTTGACTGCTAGACGAGTATTCCGCTGCGCGAAGGCGCCAAGTCGCGCTTAAAAGATGCGTTTCGCGGGGCGCTGTCGCTGGAAGGCTGCTTCGAAATGCGGGCGGGTTAGCTCAGGACCGAGGACGGGTCGCATAATCCGCTCCAACCCACCCTTATATCCAACGTCCTGCTCAAGTGTCTCGCTCGGGTCTCCCCACGGGTGATGGTCTTGCTGACGATAGTCAGACTGGACCCACCATCTGCCATTGATTAAGATCAAACCGTTTAATTCGGATCTTCTATCCTTCAGCGAATTAACGGAGGCAAGAGATCTCATGCGCTACGTTATCGCTATCGGAGTGCTAACACTTCCTATCCTCGTCGGCTTTGGATCAGGCTCGACCGCCGCTTCACGGGTTCATTCGTACACCCCACCGGCCCGCCAAGACGTTTATTGCTTGCAGGGCCGAGCCTGGGGATATCCGGGCAACTGCCAGTTCTCGACCTATAGCCAGTGCATGGCTACCGCATCCGGCACATATGCCTATTGCGGTATCAATCCGATCTACGCCTTCGAGCGACAGGAAAGGCAATTCGGCTGGAGCGAACGTCGTTAGATCAGCCAAGGACGGCGTTGGATGAACGGGCGGGCCGTCCGCGCTCTTGTTGCCGTTCGCTCGACCCCGCCTATTCTGCGCTGAATCTGTTGGGACTTTTCGTTTGATTGCGTCCAGTGCCGGGCGTGCTTGCATCTTGGACTGCAATAGCCGGACCGATCATGCGAATTCGATGTCTCCGATCTCTTCGGCAGAGCAAGTGATCTCAGATACCGGCGAATGCGATTGGAATATTCCAGTCACCGGCCGAAGCTCCAGTCACCGGCCGAAGCCGCAGTATTTGGTGCAGGTCGCTATGCCGTTGCCGCCGTACGGCCGTGGCGATTGAATGACCTTCTGCGCGGCGAGGAAATGATCAGCTTGCACCCACACAGCAACAAGCGACGCGTTCGCCGCAAAACAGAAGGAAGCTGATTTTCTCCGCGTGGCGAAAAATAGTTCGTCTTGGACTCGCATGGTCGAACAATCTCTGAGACGATTGACCATCAGGCGATGGTCCCACTCAGGAGCACGGACAATGCGCAACTACGTCTTCGACAGCGTTACGCATTCGATTCCGAGCAGGCTTGTCGACCGGTTTGTGTTCGTGTTGTTCCTGAGCGGCGTCTTAATTGACAGGGACGATCTGGCAGAGATCGCTCTAGCTCCTCGAAATCAACAACGCAAACGCTGGCTGAACAGCAGTGTCGGCGCCCGCTCGTCTTGAGCAGCGTGGTCGCATGGTGCTGCGCGCTCATGCCGCACCTACCTCGCAGTAAGTGTCATTCTCAAGGGACAAACCAGGATGTCTGTAAACAACGAACCGATCAAATTCGCCTACTGGGTGCCGAACGTATCCGGCCGCCTCGTGATTTCTTCGATCGAGCAGCGTACCAGCTGGGACATCGACTACGACCGGAAACTTGCTCAGATCGCCGAAAAGGCGGGCTTCGACTACGCACTCAGTCAGATCCGGTTCACGGCGGGTTACGGAGCCGACAAGCAGCATGAGCCGGTCAGCTTCTCGCATGCGCTGCTGGCTGTGACTGAAAAGCTCAAGGTGATCGCCGCTCTCCTCCCCGGGCCATGGAATCCGGCCGTAGCAGCGAAGCAGATTGCGACGATCAGCCAGCTTACCAACGCGCGCGTTGCGGTGAATATTGTATCCGGCTGGTTCCGGGGTGAATTCCACGCAATCGGAGAGCCCTGGCTTGATGACGATGAGCGCTACCGGCGTTCGGAGGAGTTCATCAATGCTCTGCGCGGGATTTGGACGGAAGAGAGCTTCACACTCAAAGGGGGACTTCTATCGGTTCAACGAGTACTCGCTGAAGCCGAAACCGCTCGATCCTCTGCCCGAGATCTTCCAGGGCGGCTCTTCGCGCGCCGCCCGCGACATGGCCGCTCGCGTGTCCGACTGGTACTTCACGAACGGGAACTCTCATCAGCTTCGCGACAGCGTTGACGGGAACACCATCATCTTCTTCCAGTTCCGTCAGCGCCATCAAGATCATCATTTGCGGGCCTGTAATGCGAAGCGCATTCGCCTGGTAGGACCGAAGATCGTCGAGACATATGTCGATAGATCTGATCTCCCATGTGAAGCGCCTCAGTAGATCCTGACTCACGCGCTGCTCCTTCCGGAGGCGTGTTGCTAATCCAGGCGGCTTCGGTGGCATCTGATCTCAGGAGCTCCATCCTCGAAACGATTGGCTGCTGGCTGACCTCAAAAAACGGGACCGATTTTCGCTGATCGCTTCGACGTCCCCGGCGCGCGATCTAAGATCAATCGCCGCACTCAGACGAGTTCGTTCCGTTTCGATATCTAAGAGGAGGAGCCCCGGTCCAGCTTCGAGTGTACCACGTAACTTCACCTAATCATTCGTCAAATACTTGAAAATGTCCGCAGGATTTCCGTGGATCGCGCCTCTCGTGCGCGGTTATTCCGCAGACATCTTCTATCTGATATCGCGAATCGCAGGCATCCAGTTCGAGTTCGGATAGGGCGCAGGAGCAGCCGATTCACCGTGTCCACCAACGCCAGTATCAAACCCACTGTTTTCTCAGCCTGCTAGGATTGCAGGCATCCTCTCGCAGTGATTTGGTCCTCTCGGAGCGATGTCCGCCTCGACGAGGCAAGTCATTCTATACGGAGATTTTCTGCCAACACTTTACCCGAGTTGTCCGTCTTGGGCTCGAAGCTGATCTGGGCCCCTCAGCACGGTGTAGTCCGCCTTCTCGACTGCCCTAATGTGCCCAAATACGTCGGGTTCGCCATCAACCGGCCTGATAAAGCCATAGCCCTTTGTCGCATTAACCACTTCACAATGAAGGACATCTCCATTCAAACGAGGGCGTTCTAAGCATGATTGCTGAGGCATCAAGGTCTTGCGGGGAGGCTCTATGAAATGTTGCCGGCCCCCGATATGCAGTCACATCGTCGCCGGCCGTGAGCTAAAGGGCTAGGGGTGGACCGGCCATCGCGCGTCCTCAGGCGCTTACGTCGACGACGCCTACGACTGGCGCTGTGATCTTGTCGGCCCGGGCCAGCGCGGGTACTTGGGAGAGGTTTCTCATCCGTGCCTTCGAGCGCTGGCTCCTGAGAGGTCGGTCGGCCCTTCTGTTCCAGCAAAGCAAGAAAGGCTCGGCCTTTTTCCGTTATGATCCAGTGTCCGGGTTCTCGCGCAACCAGCCCTTGTCCGAAAATGTTAAGATCCGGTGCTCGCTCTGCCAATCGCTTGATACGAGCCGTCCACTCCGGACCGCTGGTGTAGAACACCGCCAAGTAGTCCTTCAGGACGACGAGACTCGCACGGCCTTCCGGTTGGCCGGCGAGAATTTTAAGTATCGAGACCTGAAAACTCAATTTCTAACCAAACGCGATAGAACGAACGCCGCACATCTTAGCGGCACCTGTCGGACCCCGCGCTGGACTTCAAAACAAGAACCTGAAAACAAATGCTGGTGAGCGGATCATCCAGCAAATTTGGATGAAGCTTAGACTGTCCTGTCTGATCTGGGGAGGCACTTTTGATGCAATTCTCGGCCCTTCCTGGATGGCCTGCAGGCTGTCGAGCATCGAACCTGACTGATCGTGGACAGCCCAGAGCCTTGCGAAACGAACTTGCGCGTCTCACGTCAGGTGAAACTCGCGAGCGCGAGTTTTCGATCTAAGGTCTATGTCGCAAGAAAGCTGAAGACTACCATACGCGCGTAAATGTATCGGCGCCCTTCAGCTTGCTGGGCTTGCCGTTCTTATCAACGTAGAACAGCGTCCATGATGTTGGCATTTGAGGACCGTTAATCTTTCCAACCCACCGGGTGAAAGAATTGCACTGACCAAAAGTAACAACAAAATATAGTCCGGTTGGACGGACGGATCCCGATGCGGGATAAGGGATACCTTGGCAGGCAAACCCTTGAGCATGGTTTGTGAAGGTCCCTTGTATGGCGCCGCCATTGGCGGACCAAACAAACAATTCCGAGCCCCGTTCATTCTTCCAGTATGAGGGAGCAGGAAGCCCCTGCGCCCAGGCCTGACCGACGGCCAAGAAAAACTGAGCGATCAACAAAAATGCCAGAAGTCTCTTCATATTGAAGCCCCAAAAGTGTTCGCGCCTAAAGTAGCAATTTGCATCGCCAGTCTGATACAATCTCAGTAACGTTCGCTGCTCTTATCTCGCGTTCAGCGATGGATTACGGCGCATATGCACTAGTTCGTGCTGGATCTCGACGTCGCTCCAGCTCCACGGCTCTGCATCCGCAAGCCAGTCCGCCCAGCGGCCGAACTCCGAGCCATGATTGATTGGTTAGCTGCCCGTCAAAGTCTGGTCTCTAGAGGCAACGCTATTGTTGATAGCAGGGCCCGACTTTTGGCTGAGATTGTGCTCAGCATCCTGCCTCGCCCGCAGGTCTTGACATCGGTGCGCTGCAGGCCAAGTTGAAACGGATGCCGGACCAGATCGAGGCGCTCACTGCGAAGATCGAATCCTTGCAGAATGTACCCGTCCCTGCCTCTGTTCTCCCGGCTCCTTCTCCGCCGGCCGCCCATCCTGTTTTGAGGCCAGCCAACAGAGAGGTCTAACCCTCAAAATCTGAAGGGCCGACCTCGGCCGGGGGCGCCCCCCTGATTTCGCAACCAGGCCCGACCAGCGTAGCGGCTTTGTCGTGAACGGGTTTCTTGTTGCAGCGCTCTCGGCCGTTCTCGCCATGGCGCGTTTGATGGTTCTGTGCGTCCAAAGCACACACGAAGAAGATATGCAGATTCAACATCGTTATTGATGCGCTATTCTCAGTCGGTGATCGTATACGTCCGGCGATTGACGCTTTCTGTGTAATTTGCAGCAGATGAGAGGCGCGGGGTCTCGATGACGGTCCGGATCGTCTTGAGAATAGCGTGGGAGATGCCTGCCTCTTCCAGCTCCATCAGGAGGCTGTCTGCCCGTCAGTCGTCCAAAGCTTCGAAGAAATGTTCGAGCTGCCTAAGAGGTGCTTCGTTCCCATGCACTAGCATTACTCTTGCAATTTTGTGCCTGAGATGGGCTTTGCGCGCGTTGGCTTGATGAGCCCTGAGCCAAGACGACCATGCGAGGATGTGGGCGTGCGAGATGCGCGGCTGGGCAAGCTTCATGGCGATGCGGCGGATTTCCTGGATCGACCAGCGGATCAAGAACGATGCTTCGGTCGAGACCGCGGTCGCGTGTTTTGAGCAACGGCCCGGTGTTGGCCCGATGATGGCCAGCATGGCGAAGACCAGCATGACGCCGCTTGACTGAGGATCTCCAAGCCAAGGCCGGACGGCGCCGTCTTCTTTGCTCGACGAGTTCCCGGCGCTCGGCTGTTCTACCTAAGACGCGCGGCTTGTTTCAAAATCCACCGATCTTGTTGCGAAGATAACATAGCGATCGAAAAACCGCAGGGAATGCGCATTGCGTCCGCTGGCCTAGATCCTGCACACCACAAGCGCCGTGGAAGCGGAGCCAACAACGTCGGCTATTCGGCCTTCGTTGCAAGTTGGCGCGCGTCATGTGTTCGTGAGGTGAAATGCGATCTGAACTTCTTTTCTGCGGGCTCACAACAGCTGCGCTCGTTGCAGGCGGTGCCGTCAATTCGGCCAGTCTTAAGCCGGCAGTAAAGGTGCCACCCGCCGTCTGGAACTGGACCGGCGGGTACATCGGCGGGCACGTCGGCGGGGGCTACGGGCTGACATCATTCAGTGATCCCTATGGTCCGTCACTCTATGGGGACGTTGTCGACACCCCCGTGTTCCTGGCGGGAGGTCAGATCGGCTACAACTGGCAGAGGGAGCGCTGGGTTTTTGGCGTTGAATTGGATGCTAGTGGCGCTGTCTCGGACGGTAAAAACACCTGTCTTGCCGTTTCCAACTTTGTGGTGAGCGCGAACTGCAACGCCAGTCCAAACGTCTTTGCCACCGGGACGGGTCGCCTGGGGTATGCGTTTGGACCGCAGGGCCGCACGCTGGCTTATCTCAAAGGGGGCGTGGCCTGGCAGCACAATCGCGGCGATGTCACCAACAACAACGAATTCGATGGCCGGGCGCAACAGAATGCCACTCATTTCGACTATGGTCGTGTCGGTGGCACAATCGGGGTGGGCGTCGAGCAAGCGCTCACGCCGGCCTGGTCCCTGACACTTGAATACGACTATTTAAGGTTCGGCGGAGCAAACGTGGCGACCCCTCCGACCCTCCGGTATCCGCCGTTGGCAACGGTCCCAGCCAACATCACTAGCCTATCCAGCAGCTACCACGTCGGAAAGCTTGGTCTGAACTACCATTTTGACGCCGCCCTATGGACACCGGCATGGTCAGATGCGCCGCTATACCCGGCAAAGCCGACGGTCAGCGCCTCGCCGATTGCCCTCGCTGATGGGTGGTCGCTGGAAAGCGGCACACGGCTGTGGTTAAGCCGAGGAAGGTATCAATGGGACCACGGGAACAGTGATCTCGTATCAAGACTCTCCTATCATGGGCTGGATGGGATTTCCGGTGAGTTGTTCGAACGTGTGGACAGCCCCTGGGGGATCTTCCTGAAGGGCAATATCGGGATCGGGCGCTTCAACACTGGAAATATGAACGATGAAGATTGGGGCCTAAGCCCTCCGTACGTGAGCGCCCCCATCGCCTACGTCAACACGATATCGGGTCAGGCCAACGGAAGGTTCACCTACTACACCGCCGATGCCGGCTACAATTTCCTCCGCGGCAGCACCTACAAGGTCGGTGGGTTTATGGGCTGGAGCTACTACGGCCAGAAGTCCGACTCGATAGGCTGCGTTCAGATCGCCGCCCCCAAGTCTGATCCATGCCTTGCGCCGGGCGATAGAAGGATCATCGGCAGCCAAGACACTGACTGGAATGCGCTGCGCATCGGCCTCAGCGCTGAGACCAATTTGCTCGATCGTTGGCGCGTGAGTGCCGATTTTGCTTACCTGCCGTGGACGGATTTCCACGGGCGCGACAACCATCTGCTACGCCAATTCACGACGTTCGATGATCAACGCGGGAGTGGTGGCGGTGGTGTGCAGGTCGAGGCAATCCTATCCTACTTCATCAGTAAGAACTTCAGCGTCGGCGTCGGTGGCCGCTATTGGGCCATGTGGACCCCAAATGAGCGTAAAGGACACGCCACGCAAGCCTCGGACGCGGACGACGCCCCCGTTACCAAAGGGCCCTTTGCTGCGGACCATCGCATGGAACGATGGGGCACGTTCCTGCAGGCCTCCTACAAGTTTGACTAAAACTGCCTGCTCCTCGTTCTAAGCTTGGCACGGCCGAGATTACACAATGATGATGGCGCCGCGCTCTTGCCTAGGCTGGAATTAAGCGAAGGACCGGGACTAAAGCTGCAAGCTTTTGGGCCGTTCAAGCCCGAAAGCTTGCATCGACGCATCAAAGGTGAAGGCCAGGGCGCCGCGGAGCTGGTGCAACGTTCGATCTTCGATGTCAGCGCCGTCATCCCGCCCACGGCAAGCGCGCGGTCGGAGCTTTGATTTGCGCGCTTTGTTGTCGTTTGCGGCGGGCGGGTTGTCGTTATCAACTTGCAGCTTAGCGATGACGTCGTGATCGGTAGGGACACGGTCTCCGGACCGATGTCAATCGTTTGCATTGACCACTTGCATTGGCGATAAATTCCTATTGTGGAGATTTGTCGTGAGAGGCTCGATCAGCACGCCTTCGATAAAGCAAGTATTTTTTCTCTGCTCTACCCTTGACTCCTACGACGGCTGAATACTTGTTAAACTACTATTTCCGGCTCTTTCTATCCATCCCCGTCGCCAATCGCTTGCGCGATTTGCTTTTGGAGACGATCGTGGCGGGCACTTCACTTCATTCGGAAGTGTTCTCGCGTGGCGCGCGCGTGCTGCGCACCGCGCTTGATCCGGCAATCGCGACTTTGGGGACCCCGAGATCGTCGAGGTGATGCTCAACCCCCATGTGTGAGTTGACGCCATTCACATCGATTGGAGCAAGCTTTGTCCCTGAGCGAGGCGCCCGTTGGCTGCTCTTTCGCCTGGCGAAGTGGTGTGAAGAATTTCAGCGCGGGGAGATAGCATTTTCGCTATCGAGTTGCGCCACGAGCCAATCTGCAAAGGCTCGTACCGCAGATCTCTGTCGGCTGGCCCGTGGGTAGATCAGGCGATGGCCGACGTAGCGGATATCCTTGGCGCGTCCTGTCAGCGGCGCAACCAGGCGCCCGCTCGCCAGTTCGCGTTCGGCCAGAAGCGTTGATTCCAGCGCGACTCCCAGACCTTCCGCCGCTGTCGCGATCGCGAGAAAGCTACGATCGAACCTCATGCCGTGGAGTGCAGGGGCCTCCATTCCATTGGCCGTGAACCATTGGTGCCACTGAACCTGCTTCACGTCGGAGCGGATCAGCGTCTGATCGAGGAGATCGGCAGGCTTCCGGATCGATTTTGCGAGGGCAGGTGAGCAGAGCGGGGTGACTGTCTCCTCCGGGAGAGGAATAATTTCGACACCTTCAGCACGCGGCGGACCATAGACAATGTCGATATCAAAGTCATCATTGCTGAAGCGCGCGTATTCCGTGTTTGCAGCCAGTCGAACCTCGAGCTTCGGATAAGCAGCGAGAAACTGTGCAAGCCGTGGTGCCAGCCATTGCGCGGCAAAGCTGGGTGCGGAGTGGACGCGCACCAATTGCGGTCCGCGCGCGGCGACTTCCTCGAGGCCACGGCGGAGCTGATCGAATGCCGCTCCCGTGTGTCGCATCAGGTTTTCGCCGGCTGGCGTGAGCCGCACCGATCGCGCGCTGCGCTCGAATAGAACGGTCCGAAGCGTGTCCTCCAGTTTGCGGATGGCATGACTGACCGCACTCGGTGTCAGGTGAAGCTCATTCGCCGCATCGCGAAACGATCCGGTGCGGGCGGCGGCTTCAAAGGCGCGAATTGCCGATATCGGGACGTTTGATAGCATGCCATAAGTGAACCAGATTCATCCATCCGTGACAACTGTGCGTTTGTCTGTTGCCCGTCCGCAGTGCATTCCTAGGCTTGCCAAGGAAAAACAATTTGCGGGAGGAATTGATGCTGCTCAGCGGTAAGACGGCCATCATTTCGGGCGCGGCATCGCCGCGCGGCATCGGGCTTGCCACGGCACGGCGGTTCGTTGCCGAGGGCGCTCGAGTCGCCATTCTCGACGTTGACGCGAGCGCGGCGGCGGACGCCGCGGCTTCGCTTGGCACGTCCCACATTGGGCTGCGATGCGACGTCGCCGACAAATCATCCTGCGAGCAGGCCGTCGCTCGCGCGATCGAATCCTTCGGAAGCATCGATATTCTCGTCAACAACGCCGGCATCACCCAGCCAGTGAAGTTCCTGGATATCTCGCCGGCCGATTGGGATCGCATTCAGGACGTCAATCTGAAGGGCATTCTGTTCCTCTCCCAGGCGGTGATCCCACATATGCGCTCACGAAAATCCGGATCAATCGCCTGCATGTCTTCGGTCTCGGCCCAGCGTGGCGGCGGAATATTTGGCGGTCCGCACTATTCGGCCGCCAAGGCGGGTGTGCTTGGTCTCGCCAAGGCGATGGCCCGTGAATTCGGTCCGGACGGCATCCGCGTAAACTGCGTGACGCCGGGCCTGATCGGCACCGATATCACCGCGGGCAAGCTGACCGACGAGATGAGGGCTAAGATTCTGGAAGGCATTCCGCTCAATCGTCTCGGCACGGCAGACGACGTCGCCGGCATCTATACCTTCCTGGCCTCGGATCTCTCCGCCTACGTGACCGGTGCCGTGATCGACGTCAACGGCGGCATGCTCATCCACTGAGCAGACAGGATCCAGATCGATGGAAACGCTGACCAACACGCCCAAGCTCGCGGACCGCGCCTACAACATTCGCCGCAACGCGCTGCGCATGGGCGAGGTTCAGGGCCAAGGCTATATCGCACAGGCGCTGGATATCTCGGACGTCCTCGCCGTGGCCTATTTTCACGCGATGCGCTACCGGCCGGAAGATCCCTCCTGGGAAGACCGCGACCGCTTCCTGCTCTCGAATGGGCACTATGCCATCGCGCTCTATGCGGCTTTGATCGAGGCGGGGATTGTCCCCGAGGAAGAGCTCGAAACCTATGGCAGCGACGAGAGCCGCCTGCCGATGTCGGGCATGGCCTCCTACACGCCGGGAATGGAAATGTCGGGCGGCTCGCTCGGGCTTGGGCTCAGCATCGCCGTTGGCATGGGCCTCGGGCTCAAGCGCAAGAAATCCGACGCGCGGGTGTACACGTTGTTTTCCGACGGCGAGCTCGATGAAGGCTCGGTCTGGGAAGCCATCCAGTCGGCGGGCCATTACAAGCTCGACAATCTGATCGGCATCGTCGACGTCAACAATCAGCAGGCGGATGGTCCTTCGACTGAGGTCATGGCGTTCGAGCCGCTGGTCCAGAAGCTTGAGGCCTTCGGCTGGTTCGTGCAGCGCGTCGACGGCAACGATCTCGGTGCCGTGCTTACCGTTTTCGACGCCGCCAAGTCTCATCCCGAGCCCAAGCCGCGGATGATTGTCGCCGACACGCTGATGGGCAAGGGCGTTCCTTTCCTGGAGCAGCGCGAGAAGAACCATTTCATCCGGGTCGAGCAGCACGAATGGCAGCTCGCGCTGGCCGCGCTGGAAGCCGGGAGGCAGGCATGAAGACCGTGAGATCAGCACCCCAGCCGGGCAAGCCGCGCCTGACCACCTCGGCGATGATCGCCTCGATTGCGGCGGAGGGACAGAAGACGAAGGCGGCGCCGTTTGGACACGCGCTCGTCGAGCTTGCACGCAGCCGCCCGGACGTGGTCGGCATGACGGCCGATCTCGGCAAATACACCGACCTGCACATCTTTGCGAAGGAATTTCCGGACCGCTATTACCAGATGGGCATGGCCGAGCAGCTTTTGTTCGGCGCGGCTTCCGGTCTTGCCGCGGAAGGCTTCATGCCGTTCGCGACCACCTACGCGGTGTTCGCCTCGCGGCGCGCCTACGACTTCATCCACCAGACCATCGCGGAGGAAGACCGCAATGTGAAGATCGTCTGCGCATTGCCTGGTTTGACCTCGGGCTATGGCCCGAGCCATCAGGCCGCGGAGGATCTCGCGCTGTTTCGCGCCATGCCGAACATGACGGTCATCGATCCCTGTGATGCCCATGAAATCGAGCAACTGGTGCCCGCGATCGCGGCGCATCAGGGGCCGGTCTACATGCGCCTGTTGCGTGGTCAGGTGCCCGTCGTGCTGGACGAATACGACTACGAGTTTGAACTCGGCAAGGCCAAGTTGATCCGTGACGGAAAGGACGCCCTGATCATCTCATCCGGCATCATGACCATGCGCGCGCTCGAGGCCGTGCAAACTCTGAACAACGATCGCGTTGATGCTGCGGTGCTCCACGTTCCGACCATCAAGCCGCTCGACGCCGAAACGATACTGCGTGAAGCCGGCAAGTCAGGCCGCCTGGTCGTCGTTGCCGAAAACCACACGACGATTGGCGGTCTCGGCGAGGCGGTCGCCGCACTCCTGATGCGTTCAGGCGTTCATCCGCCGTTCCGCCAGATCGCATTGCCGGACGAATTTCTTGATGCCGGCGCACTACCGACACTGCACGACCGCTACGGCATTTCCACCGCCGAGGTCGCAAGGCAGATCAAGCAGTGGCTTTAGCGCGCCGGCACTGAGCGCCAGCCAGGCCAAATACGAGTGAAGTGTTCCGCCCGCTGCAAGTTGCGGCGGGCGAGCGATGGCTGTTGCCCGAATGCGGCCAGCGAAGAGTCGGGACGGATGAACAGCGCAGGCTCCATGCAGCCGGCACAACGTCAATACAGGACCAGGAGGAAAACATGACTGTCTCGAAGCCCGGACGCATCAGCCGCCGTTCGCTATTAATCGCGGCGAGTGCGGTACCTCTCTGCGGGATTCTGACCCGTCCGGCGTCTGCCGCCGAGTTCGTCTACAAGTTCGCAACCGGGCAGGATCCGACCCATCCGGTGAATGTCCGAGCCCAAGAGGCGATCGACCGTATCCGCCAAGCGACCAGCGGCCGGCTGGAGATCAGGCTGTTCCCGGCCAACCAGCTGGGCTCCGACACCGAACTGCTGACCCAGGTTCGCAGCGGTGGCGTCGAGTTCTTCAATCAATCGTCCTCGATTCTTGCCACCCTGGTGCCAAGCGCCGGCATCGTGAACACCGGCTTTGCCTTCGCCGACTACGACAGCGTGTGGAAAGCAATGGACGGCGACCTCGGCACCTATATCCGGGCGCAGATTGCCAAGACGCCGGTCATGGCGGTGTCGAAGGCCTGGGACAACGGCTTCCGCCAGGTGACCTCGTCCGGCCGCGAGGTGCGGACGCCGGATGATCTCAAGAACTTCCAGATCCGCGTACCGCCCGCGCCGCTATTGACCTCGCTTTTCAAGGCGCTCGGCGCCGGACCGACGCCGATCAACTTCAACGAGGTCTATTCCGCGTTGCAGACCAAGGTCGTTGATGGGCAGGAGAATCCGTTGCCCATCATCGCGACCGCCCGTCTCTATGAAGTGCAGAGCACGTGCAGTCTGACGGGGCACGTCTGGGACGGCTATTGGATCCTTGGCAATAAGCGCGCTTTCGAGCGCCTGCCCAAGGACGTGCAGGAGATCGTGACGCGCGAGCTCGACCGCTCCGCCCTCGATCAGCGCGCCGACATCGCAAAGCTCAGCCAGTCACTTCGCGCCGATCTTTCGGCCAAGGGCCTCAAATTCATCGACGTCGATCGCGCCGCCTTCCGCCAGGCATTGGCCAAGACCAGCTTCTACGCCGACTGGAAAGCCAAATTTGGCGAGGAGGCATGGTCGCAACTCGAAAAAGCCGCGGGCCAGCTATCATGACCAGCGTGAGCCATCCGCCGCATGTCGATGCCGGTCTGGCGGCCGGCGCGTTGCGGGCCGACCGGCGCAGTTGGGTGATCAGGGCGAACACGATGCTTGGTCATGTCGTTGCGGTCCCGGCGGCGCTGCTCGTGCTGGCGGAGATTGCGGTGCTGTCTGCCGGCATCGTGAGCCGATACGTGTTCCGCTCACCAATCGTCTGGTCCGACGAGCTTGCCGGCATTCTCTTCCTCTGGCTCGCCATGTTCGGCTCCGTGATCGCGTTCCAGCGCGGCGAACACATGCGGATGACGGCTATCGTTGGCGTTCTCGGCGCGGAGCTTCGCGCGTTCCTGGATGTGGTGGCGGCCGCAGCATCCCTGGCATTTCTTGCGCTCGTTGTCTGGCCGGCCTATGAATTTGCGGCCGACGAGGTCTTCGTGACGACGCCCGCGCTCGAGATCGTCAACAGCTGGCGCGCGGCGGCGCTGCCGATCGGCATCGGCTTGATGCTGACCGCAGCGGTCCTCCGGCTGATCCGCATCGCGAGCCTGCGCAGCCTGTTGGGTTCGGTCGCGATGGTCGCAGGTATCATTGCGGCGTTCATTCTGCTCGCCCCCGTCTTGAAGCCGCTCGGCAATTTGAACCTCCTGATCTTCTTCGTTGTCGTCGTGGGAGCGATGGTTTTCGCGGCCGTGCCGATCGCGTTCGCATTCGGTCTTGCGACGGTCGGCTATCTCGCCTTGACGACCAGCACGCCCGACGTGGTGATGATCGGGCGAATGGACGAGGGCATGAGCCACCTGATCCTGCTCGCCGTGCCGCTTTTCGTCTTTCTCGGCCTCCTGATCGAGATGACGGGCATGGCACGCGCCATGGTCAGCTTCCTGGCGAGCCTCCTGGGCCACGTGCGCGGCGGATTGCACTACGTGCTGGTTGGAGCGATGTATCTGGTCTCGGGCATTTCCGGCTCCAAGGCAGCGGACATGGCTGCGGTGGCTCCGGTCCTGTTTCCCGAGATGCGGCAGCGCGGGGCCAAACCGGGAGACCTAGTCGCGCTTCTCGCGGCGACCGGCGCCCAGACCGAGACGATCCCGCCCTCGCTGGTCCTGATCACGATCGGCTCGGTGACCGGCGTGTCGATCTCGGCATTGTTCACGGGCGGGTTGCTTCCGGGCGTGGTGCTCGCGCTCATGCTCGCTGCCGTAGTCTGGTGGCGATATCGCCGCGAAGACCTGTCTCACGTCAAACGGGCTACCGGCCGGCAAATCGGCCGCGCCTTTGTGATCGCGATACCTGCTATCGCCCTGCCATTCGTGATCCGGACCGCTGTCGTCGAAGGCGTCGCGACGGCAACGGAGGTCTCGACCATCGGCATCCTATACTGCGCCTGCGCGGGTCTCTTCATCTACCGCCAGTTTGACTGGCGCCGTATCTATCCAATGTTGGTCGAGACGGCCTCGCTCTCCGGGGCGATCCTGCTCATCATCGGCGCCGCGACTGGCATGGCCTGGGCGCTGACCCAATCTGGATTTTCCGCTTCTCTTGCCAAATTCATGACCAGCCTACCAGGCGGCATCCCCGTCTTCCTGGCGGTGACGATCGTGTCCTTCGTGATTCTGGGGAGCGTGCTGGAGGGAATCCCGGCCATCGTCCTGTTCGGTCCTCTCCTGTTCCCGATCGCGCGGCAGGTCGGGGTGCACGATGTCCACTACGCCATGGTGGTCGTCCTCGCTATGGGCATCGGCCTATTCGCGCCACCGTTCGGCGTCGGCTACTACGCGGCCTGTGCCATCAGCCGCATCAATCCGGACGAGGGCATGAAGCCGATCGTGGGCTATATGATCGCGCTCCTGATTGGCACGCTGATCGTTGCCGCCGTGCCCTGGCTGTCGATCGGCTTCCTTTGACACCATGGCCGGGCGCCTCGCGGGAGAAACCGCGAAGCGCCTTGTCAGGCGAATTTCGGCAGATGCAGCGGGAGGCCTTCGCAAGGCATGTCGATCTCCTCGACCTGGCCCTTGCCGACCTCAGTGACGCGTAGCTTCCTTCCTTCGAGCGCAAAGGCACAATTCGTCGGCTGCGGTCCATCCAGGACCAGACGATTGGCGATCTCACCCCGCCGGTCGAGCACCGTAACGTTCTTCTGATTGTAGACCGTGCAATAGAGCCGGCCGTCCGTTCCGAAGGCCATCCCGTCCGGCCCCTTGAAGTCCGGATTGGAATCCGGCTGCAGCACGTTGCCGAAGACGACGCGTTTCGGCGCTGCCTCGCCAAGCACGTCATACCGATAGATCTCGCCGGTGAAGGACGCGTTGGCGTAGAGGTGGTTGTCGGGACCGAAGGCAATGCCGTTGGTGAAGCGGATCTTGCGATCGAGCACGCGGAGCACCTTCATGGCTGCGGGATCGATCTCGTATACACGGCCGTCCCAGTCGAGATCCATATACCCGTCGACGAAGGCCTGGCCGTTGATGAAATCCTCGGCGGCCATTCCGGAGTCGGTCATGTAGAGCAATCCGTTCGGACCGAAGCAGAGGTCGTTCGGAAACAGAAAGCGCTCCGCCCCTTCGCCCTGTATGCGGCGAATCTCGTTTCCGCGCTCGTCGATGCAGATCAGCGCCCGCAAACCAGCTTCCGCGATCCAGATGCGGCCGTGGCCGTCGGTCGTCAGTCCATTTGGACGGCCGCCCGTCGTTTGGATCACGCGGCGGTTGCCGCGGGGATCGAGCCGCGTGACACAAAGGGTCGACGCGGACATCTCCGTGACATACATCGAGCCGTCAGGTAGGCACACAGGCCCCTCCGGCGCGCCAATTCCGGTTGCAAACAGTGTCGACGCCATTCATCCCTCCCGTTTTCGAATGTTGCTCTCGTTATGCGATAACCAGGCCGCTGGCCGGGTCGATCAGCACCACGCGATTGAGGTCGATGGCGAGATCAATTCGCTCGCCATGGCTGCTGACGTCATGGGCCTGCAGTTCGGCAACGGCATCGGTGCCGCCGATCCTAATGGTGGTGAAGGTGCGTGTCCCCGTCGGCTGAATGAGATCGGCAGTGGCCGAATAGGGGACCACACCTTCGCGCAACGGCCCGCCGGCTCGACTGAAGTGCTGGGGCCGAATGCCGACGAGAATGTCTCGCCCATCCATATTGGCCAGCGGCCTCGCCTTCGCGCTCGGAAGCGTCAGTTCACCGCCGGTCTGAAAGACCACGGCTGCCCCGGGACCGTTTGTCCTGAAGGTCGCCGGGATGAGGTTGATCGAGGGAGAGCCGAGAAAGCCGGCGACGAACCCCGTACGGGGCTGCTCGAACAACTCGAGCGGAGCGCCCTGCTGCTCGATGTTTCCGTCACGCAGCAGCACGATGCGGTCGGCCAGCGTCATCGCCTCGACCTGGTCATGGGTAA
This sequence comes from Bradyrhizobium agreste, assembly GCF_016031625.1. Lineage (GTDB taxonomy): Bacteria > Pseudomonadota > Alphaproteobacteria > Rhizobiales > Xanthobacteraceae > Bradyrhizobium > Bradyrhizobium agreste. The sequence continues at coordinate 167,418 of NZ_JACCHP010000008.1, forward strand.
CGTAGATCATGGTCGTCGTGATCTCGTGATGCAGGCGCTTGATCTCGGTGCGCATCTCGTCGCGCAACTGAGCGTCGAGATTCGAGAGCGGCTCGTCGAACAGGAACAGGTCGGCCTTGCGGACGATGGCGCGGCCGATGGCGACGCGCTGACGCTGTCCACCGGAGAGCTGCCGCGGATAGCGCTGCAGGAAATTGCCGATGCCGAGCATCTCGGCGGCTTCACTGACGCGCTTCCTGATCTCGATCTCGGGAGTCTTGCGGGCGCGCAGACCGAAGGCGATGTTCTCGCTGACGGTCAGATAGGGGTAGAGCGCATAGTTCTGAAACACCATCGCGATATTGCGCTCGCGCGGGCGCAGATCGTTGACCACCGCGCCGGCGATGGTGATGGTTCCACCATCCGGATCCTCGAGACCGGCGATGGTTCGCAAGAGAGTGCTCTTGCCGCAGCCGGACGGCCCCACCAGCACAGCGAATTCGCCATCGGCGATGGTAAGATCCACCCCCCGGACCGCATGCACGTTGCCGTAATATTTGTGCACGCCGGACAACTTGACGTCAGCCACTCCGCTCTCCCTAACCCTTGACCGCGCCGAGCGAGATGCCGCGCACGAGATAGCGCTGCATCACCGAGACCGCGACGAAGATCGGCAAGGTGCCCAGGACCGACATCGCCGCGATCTTCGCCCAGAAATTCGATTGGCCGCCGAAATAGTGCGTCAGCATGACCGGAAAGGTGATGACCTCGGTGCGCGTGAGCACGAGTGCGAACAGAAAGTCGTTCCAGGCGAACACGAAGGTGAAGACCGACGTCGCCATCAGGCCGGGGCGAACCATCGGGAAAACGACCTTCCAGATCACCTCCCATCGATTGAGGCCATCGACCAGCGCGCTCTCCTCGAGCTCCAGCGGAACGTCGACGATGTAGCCGCGCATCATCCGGATCACATAGGGGAGATTGAATGCGGTGTAGAGGAGGATTAGTCCGAAATAGCCGTCGACGAGGCCCAAATACACGTAGATCAGGAAGATCGGGAAGACGACAGCGATCGGCGGAATCATGCGTTGGGAGATGATCCACATCGCGAGGTTCTCGCCGCCGGTGCCGAACCGAGCGAGGCTGTAGGCGCAAAGCGTCCCTAGAACGATTGCGATGCCGGAGCTGACGCCTGAGACGATCAGGCTGTTCAGGATGGCAAGAACGTCGCCGTCTCTAAACAGAACATAGTAGTTCGAGAACTGAATCTGCCCGGGTATCCATAGGGGCGGCACGTGATAGATCTCGTCCGGCGTCTTGAACGAAATCATGAACAGCCAGTAGACCGGAAACAGGAACAGCAGGGTCACGACGCCAGCGCCGAGATAGCGGACGGCGAGAATGCGAGCTTTTCTCGCCGGTAGCTTGCCGACCCTCATCGCGCAAGCTCCATGCGCTTGAGGACCAGCGTGGTGATAACCGTGAGCAGCGCAATCACCAGGAAGGAAATCGCGGCCGTATAGCTGGTCTCAAATTGCGAGAAGCCCTGCACATAGGTGTAGAGTGAGATGGTCTCGGTCATCGAGCCCGGCCCGCCTTCGGTGAGGGCCCAGATGATGTCGAAGATGCGAACAAGATCGAGTCCGCGGATCAGGCAGGCGACGGCGACCACCGGCGCGATCGCCGGCAAAATGATCGCGCGAAGCACGCGCAGGTACGACGCCCCATCGATCTCCGCAGCCTCGAGCTGCGACTGGTCCACATTCGACAGCGCGGCCAGCAGTAGCAGGAACATGAATGGCGACCACTGCCAGACCTCGCAGATGATGATCGCCGGATAGACGTAGGAGGGATTGACGGTCCAAAGGATCCGGACCGGTTCGCCGGCGAAGAAACTCAGGATCTGGCCAATCGGGCCGAAGCGGACGTCGAACATCAGACGCCAGGTCGCACCCGCGACGATCGGAGAGATCACCGTCGGAAGCACCAGCAGCGCGACGAAGATCTGTCGACCCGGCATGCGATCGATGAAGAGCTGCGCCATCAGGAATCCGACCAGCAGCTCCAGGGGGAGGGCGACCGCGGTGATGATGGCGGTGTGGCCGAGCGAAGCCCAGAGGCGGGTATCCCTGAACAGCTCCGCATAGTTCAAGAGGCCAACGAAGGAGGTGTCGTTCTCGGTCATCGTGATGCGCTGGAAGCTCACGATCAGCGAGTAGATCAGGGGAAACAGGCCGACCAGGAGCAGGATCAGAACGGCCGGCGCGACGATGAGATAGGGCAGGCGGTCCTCGAGCATGCGCCCGAAGCGGCTGGGCGGCGCTGCTCGGCGCCATCGAGGCTCACAGAAACTGTCATCATCAGTCCGGAAAACGGCACCGCACGGGAGGGCGGCGCCTCCCGTGCGATATCCAGTCAGTTATTGCGGGTAGACGCCGGGCTTCGCGGCCCAGACCTTGTAGACGGCCTTCTGGTTCTCGATGCCGACCTTCTCGGTGATCGCGTCGAATTGTTGCGCCATGCGGTCGAGAATGGCCTTGGGATCTTCGCCGGCCCACAGGCTCGAGATCGCCTTGGTCATCGCCTCGTCGTACTTGTCCTGTTGCAGTAGCGAAAGATCGAGCAGGCCCTTCTCGCCCGACGTCTTGATCGTGTCGAGATAGGCTGGAGCATCGGGCCAGAGCGCACGGTATTTCTCGCTCGCGTAATGGGAGAGGCGGAAGGGATCCCGCAACGTATACGGAAGCTGGACGCGCTCGAGGCTGATCTTCTTGCTGTTCAGCCACTGGATGAAGAGATACGCGGCCTCCTTGTTCTTGCTGGTGGCCGAGACCGACAGGTCGAAGCCGACGCCGAGCTCGGGACAGCCGAGAGGCGTGAGCGCGTAGCCGACCTTGCTGGCGACCTGCGATTTCGGCACCCACTTCAAAGCTTGCTCGCCCGAGCCATAGCCCGCGGCCCAGCGGCCGTAGGGCGGCCAGGAGATCGTCATGGCGGTCGTGCCCTGAAGGAACGCAGCGAGATTGTCGACGAAATTCCACTGCTCGACGCCGGGGGGCATGAACTTGTTTTCCGCCAGCATCTGCTTGAACACCTTGAGACCGACCTCGCCATTCACCGCGGCCTTCATAGTGTCGGCATTGAAGAACTTGCCGCCTTCCATGCGGAAGCGCTCCTGGAACATGTATTGCGGATAGGGCGCGGTACGGAAGACCAGCGCCGTAAACCTTGGGCGCCATCTTGTCGGTGATGAACTGGCCGATCTCGTCGAACTGCTTCCAGTCCTTTGGCGGCGCCAGCTCGTAGCCGAACTTGGTTTTGAACTCCTCCTTCATCTTCGGATCCTCGAAGATGTCCTTCCGGTAGTAGAGCAGCATCACGTCGCCATCGTCCGGGAAGCCGTAGATCTTCCCGTCATACTGCATCTGGTTGTCGCGGTAGGCGGCCGCGATATCCTGCAGCTCGTCGCGATAGCCGCACTTGTCGACATACTTGTCGAGCGGCTCGAGCGCGCCCGCGCGTGCAAGATCGGGCATCCAGGATGGGATGACGTTCAGCGCGTCATACGCTCCGGCGCCCGATTTGAAATCCTGCATGATCTTGGTGAACATCTGGTCGGTCGGCACTTCGACCACCTTCACCTTGATGCCGGTGAGCTTCTCCCATTGCGGACCCGAATAGTTCAGTGGGTCGAGCGACTGGAGACCGGCCTCCCAAACGATGCTGATAGTCGTGCCCGCGTACTTCTTCGCGGCTTCCACCGCAGTGTCGGCCGCATCCTTGTCGGCAGCCTGCGCTAAGCCGGCAGCGAGCACTAGGACAGCGACCGCGCCGAGAAACGTCCTGAACTTCATCCCTTCCTCCTCCTCTTGGGCGTCCGGAGTCCGGGAGAACCGGCTTCGGAGCGCTTCTCACGTGATCCCTGCCTGGTTGGCCAGCCGCCGGCGTGAACGGACGCTGTCGGCGGCGACCTGACCGAAAGAAATAAATTCATCTATGTCGAGGATTTACAGCGCAGGCGCATCGCGGGTCCGGGCTTATCACCCGCAACCTGAATGGACGCCATTTGGCGTTGTAGAAGCACGCATCCTCCCCAAAACGCTCGAGAGCGTTGACTTTGGGGCTAGTCTGCGTCGAGGCGGAACCGGCCGACAAATGAGAACTTTGCAAGCATCGATGAACCGCAGTCACCTATCTGCTTGAGGTCTCTCGGAAGCAAAGCGAGCCGATCATGCAGTTGCTAGATCGGGCAGGAGAACAGGCTCACAGGACTGTCCAGACGCAATGCTCGCGCAAGCTCGCGCCGGTGCACTCGTGGTGGAACAGGCCGCGCTTCAGGACAGTGGTCGCGGGCGCGGCGCCATTTCCGAATCGAGGATCAGTCGACCATCGAGTCGGCCATCCAGCCGCTTCACGTATTCTGAAGCTTCCTCCATGTGCGCTTTCATGAGCGCGCGCACGCGCTCGCTGTCGCGCGCGCGGGCGGCCTTGGCGATCTCCGTGTGAATCTTGACGTTGGCGCATCCGAATCGCGTGTGCTCTTCAGGAGGCGTCTGGGTGCTGAAGACAACCAGCCGACGAAGCATCTCGTTGATGAGCTCGCATGCGAAGCGCAGAAAGGGATTGGGGTTTGCTGCAGCCAGGATGTCGTGAAAGTCGAGATCCGCCTGGCGTTGACGAACCAGAAGAGACGGCTCCTGCGAGGTGGGCTGGCACGTTTCGATGTTGTGCTCCAGCGCATCGAGCTGCTCGTTCGACAGAAACGGCACCGAGCCGGCAGCCAATTCGGGCTCCAGCAGCCGCCGCGCCGCATAGATGTCCTCCATGCTGACTTCTTTGAAGAACAGGTAGTTCTGCAACAGCTGAAAGGTGCGCTCGAGCGGGACCTCCATGATCGTTGCCCCGCCAGTCGGCCCGGTGCTGATGGTGATCAGTCCCTGCACCTCGAGCGACTTAAGCGCCTCGCGGATCGTGCTCTTGCTGACCGAAAACAGCCGCTGAAGCTCCTTCTCCATGGGAAGCTTGTCGCCCGGACGAAGGTTCTTCTGCGTGATCAGCTGCTTGATCTCTTCGGTAACGAGATCCGCCCGCTTTTGAATTTTCAGCCGCCCCCCAGGCCGCGGCAATTTTTCCAATTCGACCGTCATTCCGAATTCTCCAAAGCTACCAATGAGTTCCAAGGCCGATTCCGCCGCGAACTGGGCATGGGCCAGAGAAAACCACCCGACTCATTGATTGACACTTCTCCCACAACAGGCATATTCATGCAAATCCGGTTTATCATGATAAATAGAATAGACCGGTTCGTTCAAGGGAGCGGACATGGCGATCGGACGGAACATTCCGAAAATCTGGGCGGCGATTCACACGCCCTTCGATGCATCTGGTGCCATCGGCGAGGCCGGCGTACGCCGGAACGTCCGCCACTACATCGCAACCGGATTGGCGGGCGTGTTTTGCAACGGGCTGATCGGCGAAGTCTGGTCGCTCACGCTGCAGGAGAGAAAGCGTGTCATCGAGGTCATTACGGACGAGGCGGGGGGGCGCCTTGGGATTTCCGTGGTGATCTCGGGTCCCTCTGTGGAAGAAACCATCGATCTCGGCGAGCACGCGCGGCGGCTTGGCGTCAGCCACGCCGTGCTGATGGTCCCAACCGCCGGGCCGCGATCCCCCGCACAGCAGTTCGCGTATCTGCATCACGTCTGCGTCCGCTTGGAGATGCCGATCGTCATATTCAACGCGCGAACCGCCGCGGGCAGTCCATTGGATCCCGGCGTTTTCACGCAGCTCTGTTCGCTTCCCAATCTCAAGCTCCTGAAGACGACAGGCAATGCAGCCGAGAACGCGGCGCTTCGGCAGGCTGCGCGAAACGGCGTGCTGGTGTCGGACCCGCTGGAAGAGAACTTCTTCGCCAACATGCAGGCCGAGGGTCAGTCGATCCTCTATGCCGACCCCGAGCCTTACCTCTATCAACGCGGCGAGTTTCGCCCGATCGCGGAATACGTGGCTCTGTTGGCGGCTGGACGGACGGAAGAAGCAGCACGCATCTGTGCTTCACTCGCGCCACAGCGGATCATCTTCAACAAGTGGATCATGGACCCGCTGAAGCGCGGTCACATGCCGAACGCGGCGGTCAAGCATTGGTGCGATCTGATCGGCCTTGCCGGCGGCGCCGTGCGCTCGCCGGTCACGCCGCTGTCCGCTGCTGAAAGACGAGAGCTGGAATCCGATCTCACTGCATGTGGTGCGCCCGGCCTGCTGTCTGCTGCCGAACGAATTTCGTCGTGACTTGCTGATTGCAATCTTCAACGGAGGGGAACATGACATTGAAGCCTGTTAACCGTCGCTCGGTGCTCCAGATGCTGGCCGCTGCCGGATCCGCACCATTCGTTCTCAAGAGTACCGTTGCCCGTGCGGAGACGCCGCTCACCGTCGGAGTTCTCTACTCCGGCTCCAAGCAGGATTACGGCTTCAACCAGTCCCACGCGCAGGCCGCCGCGGCGCTCAAGAAACAAGCCGGCATCAAGGTAATCGAGGAGGAGCGCGTTCCGGAAACGATCGCGGCCCAGCGCAGCATGGAAGGAATGATCCGTCAGGATGGCGCTCAACTCATCCTGGCGACGTCCTTTGGCTATTTCAAGCCACACGTTCTGGAGATGGCGGCCAAGTATCCGGATGTCACCTTCGCTCACACCGGCGGCATGTGGACGGCGGGCATGCCCGAGAACATCGGGACGTTCTACGCCTACATCTTCGAGGCGCAGTACATTTCGGGAATCATCGCTGGCCACATGACGAAGAGCAAGAAGCTCGGCCTTGTCGCTGCAAAGCCGACGCCCAATCTTCTGCGCAGCATCAACGCGTTTGCAATCGGCGCGCGATCAGTCGATCCGGCGATTCAGGTGCAGGTCATCTTCACGGGCGACTGGGTTCTTCCAGTCCGTGAAGCGGAGGCGACGAACACGCTGGTCGACCAGGGGGCCGACGTCATTGCCGCCCAGGTCGACAGCCCGAAAGTCGTGGTCGAGACGGCGGAGAAGCGCGGCGTCATGTCATGCGGCTACCATTCGAGTCAGGCCGATGTGGCTCCCAACGGCTATCTCACCGGAGCCGAGTGGAACTGGATCACGCCCTATCTTGTCTATGCCGGCAGCGTGCGTGGCGGCAAGAAGCCGGAGCACTATCTCCGTGCAGGGCTTGGTGACCATTTCGTAAAGAACAGTCCTTTTGGAAAACTCGTTACGCCTGAGGCGCGCGCAGCGGCCGAGACGGCACGGGCAGACCTCATGGGCGGCACGCGCGTGATCTACAGCGGCCCGCTCAAGGACAATAAGGGCAACGTCGTCATCCCTGCTGGCGTCATGCAGAGCAGCAACGACCGTGCGCTCGATGGCATCAATTATCTCGTCGAAGGCATCATCGGCCAAGTCTAGGAGGCGCTCTTGTCTTCGATCTCCGGAATCGAACCCGTGCCTCCGAAGCCGCTGGTAACCGCAGCTCGACTGAGTGTGGCCTTGCCTGTCCTGGCGGTGCTGCTCGCCTCCGCCATCTTTGCGGCGTTCGTGGCCTTGTACGGACAGAACCCCGCCACGGTGTTCGGTCTGATCGTCCAGGGCGGCTTCGGTAGCAGCTTCGCCTGGCAGGATACCTTGTCGCGCGCCGCTCCTTTGGTCCTCGTGGGCCTCGCCGTTGCGATCCCCGCGCAAGCGGGACTGGTGATTATCGGTGGCGAGGGGGCCTTGGTGCTCGGCGGGCTCGCGGGTGCCGTTGCGACGTTGCCGTTCGCGGGAACGCACGCGCTTCCCATGCAATTCCTCATGTTGGTGGCCGGCGCCTTGATCGGAGGGCTCTGGTTCGGTCTGGCGGGTGTGCTCCGCCAATATCGCGGCGTCAACGAAACGATCTCGAGCCTGCTGCTGTCCTACATCGGTATCGCCGTCTTCCATCACCTGACCGAAGGCATGTTGCGCGATCCGGCAAGTTTCGACAAGCCGTCGACCCACCCTATCGATCCCTCCTACATGCTGCCGACGCTGCCAGGTGTGAGCGTTCACGCCGGCCTTGCCGTCAGTCTATTGCTGGCGATCGCCGTACATGTCGTGCTCCGCTACACCCGCTGGGGGTTTGCGCTGCGAGTGGTTGGCGGAAGTGCCCGGGTCGCGAGGATGATCGGTCTTGCCGTGAATCGCTGGATCATCGGCGCCTCGGTCGTGGCAGGCGGCATGGCGGGCATTGCCGGCGCGATCGAGGTGGCGGCAGTGCAGGGGACGGCCAACTCCTCGCTCATCGTCGGCTATGGCTATAGCGGAATCCTCGTCGCCTTCCTGGCGCGGCACCAGCCGCTTGCGATTGTCGCCGTCGCACTGTTGATCGGCGGCATGCAGGCGAGCGCCAGTTTGCTGCAACGGCGTCTCGGACTTCCGGATGCGACAATGCTGGTGTTTCAGGGCCTGATTTTCGTCTGCGTTCTCGTCGCGGATGCAATTGCGCAACAACTCCGAGAAACGACGCGGAGGTAAGACATGGACGCTGCATCAATCGGCTGGCTTGCGCTGCCGCTCGCGATCCTGGGTGGCGCCATCCGGGTGTCGACACCCTTCATTTTCGTCAGCATCGGCGAGCTGATTACCGAGAAATCGGGCCGTATCAATCTAGGGCTCGAAGGCACGCTGATGCTCGGTGCCATGGCGGGATACGGGATCTCCTACCTCTCCGGCTCGCCCTGGCTCGGCGTGCTTTCCGCGGGACTCGCCGGCATGGCCTTCGGGCTTCTGCATGGCCTGCTGTGCAGTGTGAAGCGCGTCAATGACACCGCGATCGGCATCAGCTTGATCGTGCTGGGTACGGGCCTCGCGTTCTTCCTGGGCAAACCCTTGATCGAGCCCAAGGCGCCGCCGCTTCCCTCGATCGCACTCGGATTCTGGTCGAGCGTACCGCAGGTGCGAGCTGCGCTGGACGTTAACGCACTGTTCTTCGTCGGGATTGCATTGGCTTTTGCGGTCTACGTCTTCCTGAACAGGACGGGCTGGGGGTTGATGCTGCGCACGGTGGGAGATAGCGAGGAGGCGGCACGGGCGCTTGGCTTTCCCGTATTGCGGGTGCGCATCATCGCGACCATGGCGGGCGGCTTTCTCGCCGGCGTCGGCGGCAGCTTCCTGTCGCTTTCATATCCGGGGAGCTGGAGCGAAGGCCTGTCGAGTGGCCAAGGCATCATGGCGGTCGCGCTCGTCATCTTTGCGCGCTGGCGTTCGATCAATGCCCTCGGCGCATCGCTGCTGTTCGGCGGGGCGGGCGCTCTCGGTCCTGCGCTCCAGGGCATTGGCGTGACCGGCTACTACTACCTTTTCAACGCGGCTCCCTACGTTCTGACCCTTGCAATCATGGTGGCCTCGACGTCGCGGGCTGCTCCGTTCGCCGATGCGCCGGGCGAGCTCAAGCTCCACCGGTGAGAAGCGCCGTGACGAGAATTCATCCTCGGAGGAAAGTCCGATGAGCGTTCCGCAAGTCGAGCTCAAGAACATGACGAAGCGTTTCGGGGCGAACCTCGCACTGAACAACGTATCGCTGCCGATCCGCTCGGGCACCGTCCACGCGCTGCTCGGGGAGAACGGTGCCGGCAAGAGCACGTTGGTCAAATGCCTCGTGGGCTTTTATCATCCGGACGAGGGGCACATCCAGGTCGATGGGCGCGAGCACCGGCTGAACTCGCCGAAGGATGCCGATGCGCTCGGCATCGGCATGGTGTATCAGCATTTTACTCTCGTGCCGTCGATGACGGTGGCGCAGAATCTCGTCGTCAGCAGTGCGACATTGCCGGCCTATATCAATTGGCAAAGCGAGCTGAAGCGGCTGGCCAGAGTCACCAGGAAGCTTCCGTTTCACGTGCCACTCGACGTGCGCGTCTCGCAGCTCTCTGCGGGCGAGAAGCAGAAGGCCGAAATCGTCAAGCAGCTCTATCTCGGGCGCAAGCTCCTCATCTTGGACGAACCGACGTCGGTGCTCACGCCGGCAGAAGCCGACGAAGTGCTCGGCCATGTTCGCAGCCTGACACGGACGGGCGCGCTCAGCGCGATCCTGATCAGCCACAAGTTTCGTGAAGTGCGCCGATTTGCCGACGACGTGACGGTGTTGCGCAGAGGTGCGTCGGTGCGAACTGGGGCCGTTGCTGATTTGACGGACGATGCTCTGGCGGAAGCTATGATCGGAGAGCCCGTCAGCAAGATGGTGCAGCATGCGCCGAAATTACCTCCAAAGCCCAACGTTGTCCTTTCCATCAGGGACCTCTGCGCGAACGGGGACAATGGTCTTCCGGCTGTGAAGGATCTCTCGCTCGAGGTGCGAGCAGGCGAGATCGTCGGGATTGCCGGGGTATCCGGAAATGGACAGTTGGAGTTGGTCGAGGCCATGATGGGGCAGCGCGATCGCAACGGTACGATTGCCGTATCCGGCTCGTCCTTCAACGGTACACGAAAGGAAATCGCCCGCCTCGGCGTCTATGGCTTGCCGCAAGAGCCCCTCAAGAACGCCTGCATCGATCGCATGTCGCTGGCCGAGAATCTCGCCCTGCGCAATTTCGATCGGGTGCCGCTCTGCCGTGGTATCGCAATGAACTACCGGGCACTCGCAGAGCAGGCCGAGAGGTTGGTCGCACAATTTCGTGTAAAAGCTCCTGGCCTGAATGCAAGCATGAGCGCGCTGTCCGGTGGCAATGTTCAACGCGCTGTGCTGGCCCGAGAGCTCACGCAGGACGTTCGGTTGCTGGTCGCGTCGAATCCGACGTTCGGTCTCGATTTCGTCGCGTGCGAAGAAACGTACCGTCGGATCCTCGAGGCCCGGAACGGCGGAGCCGCAGTGCTGCTCATCTCGGAGGATCTCGACGAGTTGCTTGGCTTGGTCGACAGGCTCCTCGTCATGAGCGGGGGTCGCATCGTCCATGAAGTGTCAGCCGAGGGCGCCGACAAGCGCGTGATCGGCAAATACATGGCGGGAATGAAAGCGGCCTGATTTGAGGGCGCGGGTCTGATCAGAAACAAGAGGGGAGACGTTCGTGGTCACGCAGATCAATCATTTCATCGATGGCAAGCAGGTCTCGGGGGGCACCGAACGCAGCTTGCCCGTCTTCAACCCGGCAAAGGGCGAGCAGACGGGCCGTGTTGTGGCCGCCAACGCGGCTGTGGTGGCGGACGCGGTATCCGCCGCGAACAGGGCGGCACAGGGTTGGGCCGACACGACGCCTTTACGGCGTGCACGCATCCTCAATCGCTTTCTGCGGATCCTCGAGGATCGCGCAGGTCAGCTTGCCGACGTGATCGTCTCCGAGCACGGCAAGGTTCACTCCGACGCTCTCGGCGAAGTTCAGCGCGGAATGGAGGTGGTCGAGTTTGCCACAGCCGCTCCGCAGCTCCTCAAGGGCGAACTCACCGAGAATGTCGGTACCCGCGTCGACAGCTATTCTACGCGCCAGCCGCTCGGTGTCGTCGCCGGCATCACGCCCTTCAATTTCCCGGTCATGGTTCCGATGTGGATGTTCCCGGTCGCTCTCGCCTGCGGAAATGCGTTCATTCTGAAGCCATCTGAGCGCGACCCATCGGCGTCGCTGATCATGGCGGAGTGGCTCAAGGAAGCCGGTCTGCCGGACGGTGTGTTCAACGTGGTGCAAGGCGACAAGGAAGCGGTCGATGCGCTGCTGCATCACCCGGATATTTCGGCGATCAGCTTCGTGGGCTCCACACCGATCGCGCAGTACATCTATTCGACGGCCGCGAACACCGGGAAGCGCTGCCAGGCGCTCGGTGGCGCCAAGAACCACATGATCGTGATGCCCGATGCCGACATGGATCAGGCGGTCGATGCGTTGATGGGGGCCGCCTACGGTTCCGCCGGCGAACGCTGCATGGCGATCTCGGTTGCCGTGCCGGTCGGCGAGGGGACCGCGGACAGGCTGATATCCGCGCTCGAACCCAAGGTTCGAGGCCTGAAGGTCGGACCGGGTACCGACCGCGAAGCGGAGATGGGTCCCCTCGTCACGAAGCAGCACCTGGAGAAGGTAAGGAGCTATATCGATGCCGGTGTCGCCGAGGGTGCAAAGTTGCTGGTCGACGGACGCAGGTTCAGGATGCAGGGCTATGAAAATGGCTTCTTCGTGGGCGGAAGCCTGTTCGACCATGTCAAACCGAACATGAAGATCTACAAGGAAGAGATCTTCGGACCGGTGCTGTCAGTCGTTCGATCGCCGGACTACGCGACGGCCGCGCGCATGATCAATGAACACGAATTTGGCAATGGTACCGCCATCTTCACGCGTGATGGCGATGCCGCGCGTGAATTCGCCCATCAGATCAAGGTAGGGATGGTCGGCATCAACGTTCCGATTCCGGTGCCGATGGCCTTTCACTCCTTTGGTGGATGGAAAGCATCGATCTTCGGCGACCACCACATGCACGGCCTTGAAGGCGTCCGCTTTAATACGCGAATGAAGACGGTCACCAGCCGCTGGCCCACCGGAATACGAGCTGGTGCGGAATTCGTCATGCCGACAATGTCGTAGCACAACTGCGACCAAGTCTCTGCATACCGGTTCCTCCCTGACTGCGAGGGCCTCTCAGGCCCTCGCTTCTTTTCAGGCGACTTCATCCGCAACAAGACTCCTTCAGCGCTCGTAACGGTTGCTCGTCGCCGCAACGGCGCAAAATCTCCGCAAGCTCGCAAAGTTGATCCCGCTGCTAGCTAGGCTAGGCCGCTCATCGTGACGTAATCGTGTCCGCTGCGTCCTGGCCGTAACGGATAGCGAGACCGAAATAGCGCGCCTTTGATGTTTCGCGAAAAAGGTCGCTTCGACGCTAGCGGCGCCAAGACCCTCCTTCAATATTGCTTCGTACGAGTTTAGAATTGCGCTTGCCCCAGGCTCAAGAACTGCCTCATGCGAAGGCCTGGATGAAATATCGTAGATTTGACTTTGTGGGGAAAGGCAGTAGCACTCCCCGGCTGCCAACCGTACGATTTTGCACGCTAAACTACCATTGCGGGAAGCCCAATGAGAACGGCGGCGGTGCAATGACCATCCATTATTTCTTATGGTTTGGAACCTAGTAACTTCCTGTTATTCATTTTGTTTGCCCACTCCGGAGGCTTGGGCGTCCGGCACGAGCACCATGAACACCACCACCATCAGGGCCGCGACTAAGCGGGCAAGGATGGTCCAGAGACAATTAAGGCCGCCCTTGGAGGCGGCCTTAGTTCCTTGTCAGAGGCTGTCCTGGTTCTTCTGCGATCGCCCCGATTTCAAAGCGGAGAAGCCCCGCGTGTGGTCCTTTTCGGCTCCCTGATGAATGAAGCAGACGCAACCGTTGGGGCCCTTAGTTGTGTCAGCCAACCCCAGCAGCGTCGATGCGGCCTCACAAGCCGAAGTAGTTGGAGGACGAGCGGCAGACTGGCAGGCGACAGAGGAATTACTTCATCCTTTGCGGAGCCGAGACGGCATTAGCCGTTCTCGATTTTGGCTCGTTCATGGTCGCGCCGGGATTTGCCGAATTCGGGGGTCCTTGACGAACCAGGCACCCTGACCACCGGTGGCAGCTGGCGAATCTCTCTGACTGCCGCCTCCGGTCGCCGGCGCGTGCGGCTCGATCTAATCTGTTTAACGCGCAGACGAACCAGATCGAATATCATTATCTGTCGCGATTGCTGGGTGAGCCGATCGATGGCGCCCCTGATGGCAATGTGCGAGCCGAAGATTGATCTTACCGACGAGATTCACCCACCGCGGACTTGCACGACCTCGTTCAGCGCGCTGCTCTCGCCTTCATCAAAACGAAGAGGTGGGAGCCCGCGGCGGTCACCGAAAGGACGCGGTTCACTTTGGCAGGACGGCTTTAGAGTGGTCAAACCCGGCCTTTCCGAAGGTGACTGACCCGAACAAAGCAGACACGTGGCGACATAAGCTAAGTTCAGCCACGGACCAAAGCCAGCCGTACCCGCTTGGACGGCTTCCGCTTGAAGCAGAACGCAGCTTGAGTATCTGGGGCCCGCATCAAACTGCGATCGTCGCGCGCGTGACGGCTAAATTGACCGTTGCCCGCATCGACTGCGGTGCCCCATACATGCACGAGCGCCAGAGCCACTCGACAGGACCGAACCGATAGCGGCGCAGCCACCACGCGCTGAACACCACCTGGGCGACATACACGAAAATCCCGATCGCCAGTGTCGCGGCCACGCCGAAGCGGCCAAATTGGCTTAGACCATAACCGTAGAAGATCCAGCCGCAGATCACAGATTGCGCCAGATAGTTGCTGAACGCCATGCGGCCAAGCGGCGCGGCCCAGCCCAGCATCCTCCGCCCGCCCGAGAGGTTCACAGCGGCGATGACCGCGGCCGCATAACCCACGGCCAACACGACCGCCCCCAGCTGTTCCACCGGAGGATGCGCGCGCCCGAGCGACGGCCAATCGAAGAGCTCTTGTCCTGCTGCCGCGAGACTTAATCCGCCGCCGAGAAGAATGCCAAAGGTTGCGACGACGAACAGCGAGCGCCGGTTGGCCGAAGCGCGACGCAAAACCCCGCTACGCCACGTGAAGGCGCCGACCAGGAACAGCGCGACAGTGGCCGGCAAGGCCATGACCTCCAGCGGAAAAATCACCGTCACCTCGCGGATCCGGAACGCGAGCACATCGAAAAATCCGCCCGTGCCGTAGGCACGCGTCGCGTCCGCGGCAAGAGCGGCCATCCCGGCCGCATCCGGCAGCGGCACGATCGGCGGTAGCACCGGCATGGTCACGTCGAGCCCCAGGAGCAGCAGGGCTGCACCAGCCATGAGCCACCGCGCGCCGCCGAGGAAGGGCAGCACCACGAAGCCCGCCAGCGCATAATGGACGAGAATGTCGCCGCTCCAGATCAAATAGAGATGCACCAGGCCAATCCCCAGCAGCACCACCAGCCTGCGCACGAGCAAGATCATGCGCCGTGGATTGCCGGCAAGCCGCTCGAATTGGATGGCGAGGCCGACGCCGAACAGCAGCGAGAACAGCGCAACCGCCTTCGACTGGACGGCGACCGTCAGCACAGCCGCGACCGCCCGGTCGAGCGGCCCCGCCGGCTCCGCGTTCAGCAAGGACGGCGCGAAGAAGGAGACCCGAAATATGGTCACGATGTTCATGGCGAGCACGCCGAACAGGGCCAAGCCCCGCAGCACGTCAATCGCGTCGAGCCGCTCCGACGAGCTGATAGGCTTTGCAGGCGCGTCACTCGCCGTTGGCGCGGTGCGCGAGCCGATGCTTCCGCTGGTCATTGCAGGACTCCCCATTTCCGGTGGAGAGATTTAGAATCCTGCCTCGTGGCGTCAAACTACCTGAATTGGGGAGCTGCATCGAACCGTGACAAATTGATTCACTGCCAACGCGCGAGGAAATAAACATGAACTTGGATTGGCGGACTTTCTCCAATGGCTCAACTTGATCTCCCGGTATTGCCGCGGGTGTTATTTCGTACAGTTCGATAACAGACGAGACCACCAAACGCGAAATCTCTGCTATTGCCGAGCAGTATCTATGGTTGTCCGAATTTCGGCCTTTGAACGATCCGATGGAAGGATTCTCCCAACCAGACGTTCCGAAGTTTATCGACCCCACGGGGCGGACTAAGGGTGTTCTCCGCAGCAATCCAAAAATTCGAGATTTGTTGCTTTAGCTAAACCAACGACAACGAACTAAAGTGGGCGCATTGCGCGGCCAGGGTTTGCGTCGCATATTTGGCGGAACGCTTGATCGCCGGGACTGTTGATCGCAAGGCCGCCGGCCTTGCGAAACTGCAGCCCATCACCGATCGCGGCAAGTAGAGCGGTCGCACCCAATGCGCCGATGCCGGGGATCCGGCATCAGCCGGCATGTGACGTGCTCACGATCGGCTACCGATTCGATCTCCTCTCACTTTCGCGGATCCGTTCTTCGAGGCGGCGGAGATCGGCGAAGAGATCGCCGACCAGGCGATGCATCACTGGTGATAAATCGTTTCCTTCGTCATTCAAAGCGCGCCGCAACTCGAGCTTGAATATTCCGGCACCCTGACGCAAAGGTACACCGTACTCGAGGAGAAAGCCCGCATCTGATTCATCAGGCGTGTCCTCGAGCCAACCATCTGGTCACGGACTCGATGCAGCGCTTGAAGATCGGCCTAGTCCTCCTCCTTGACGGCGACGAAGCGAATCGTCGGTTGCGTTGCGGGCCTCGCCGTCGATGATATCGTTCTCGTTTGGCTTCACCTAGGGCTTCACGAATTGCGCGGGGATCAAGCGTGCCTGGTGACCAAGTGCTTGCATTTTCCGGCGAGCCACCTTGAACCGGCGCAGGATTCCATGCCAACGATGCTTGCTTGTGCGCGAGCAATGAAGAAGGGTGTCACGTCGAGGCGAACTTTCTGAACAGGTGTGCGGTTGCAGCGTCCCCTAGACTGTAAGGCGTTACGGCCTTCCCGTCACTAGGGCTAGTGCCTGCTCCTTTCGACAAGATAAAAGCACCCATCGTCTGTTCTGGCCATACGATCCCGTATTTCGAACCATTCGCGCATCGTCGGGTTGATGTAATCAAACGCACGCGTCGCAAAACAACGGCGAGGCGCTGCGCTGTCGGTTTCCGTTTTCCCACCTTGCAGGTGCGCTAAGGGATTAGCACTTAGTGGCGTGACTTGTCGTCTGAACATCTTCCCATTTCCTTAGCGGCTCACCCTCACGCACTGCACAGCGGCGCATTCTATCGATGTGAGAAGCACTTTTGCCCTAGCACACCCTGCCGGTCCTCGCTTTGGGCGTGGAGGCCCACTATCTACAAGACAATTGGGTTTCCTGCGTATTGTGGTCTGACGTCCAATTCGGCCCCTGACCGGGATGTAGTCATGGCACTGGGGAACGACCGACGAGAACGGTGAGCAAGCCGCCACCCCACAGGCGCGCCGCTGCTCTCTTGGCATCCTCCAACGTTACCGCATCGACGACGGAGTCGTGTTTTTCGAGATAGTCGATCGGCAGCCTATCAAGCTGATGCTGCAACATCGTTCGCGCAAGCTTCGATGTTGTGTTGAGAGCTACTATCTGCGAGCCCTTGAGGTAAGACTTTGCATCATCGAGTTCCTGCTGGGTCGGTCCTTTCTCGGCAAGGTGGCGGACCTGCCTCTCGATCTCTTCGACTGTCCTGCCGGCGCGGTCAGCCCGCGTGCCGCTATCGCCGACGAACACGGCTGAATGATCCATCCAGACCAGCCGCTCGCTGACGAAATAGGCCAACCCGCGCTTCTCGCGGACTTCGCGGAAGAGCCGCGAGGTCAAACCGCCGCCGCCAAGGATGTGGTTGACGACACAGGCTGCCATGAAATCCGGTTCGGTGCGCCGGACGCCGGGACCCCCGAATGTCACAAACGTCTGAGGTACATCGAGCGGAATGAAGATGCGCTGCGGCGGCTTTGCTGCGACCACGTCCGCAACCGGCGTCGAATTCGAGCTGGCCGGCAGGCCCCCAAAAGTCATGTCGAGCAATTTGCAGAGGACCTCTGGATCGATGTCGCCGACCACCGCGATCTTGAGTGCGTCTTTTGCGATTACGCTTCGGAGATACCCCTTGAGATCTGCTACATCGATCTTCGGCACGCTCTCGAGGGTGCCTTCGGCCTGCCGAGCATAAGGATGATCCTTGAAGGCCACCTCGAAGAATTTGCGATTTGCGAGCGACGCCGGATTGGTCGAGTCATGCCGAAGCTTCGCAAGCACGCCGGCACGAATTCGTTCGACATCGGCCGGGTCGAAACGTGGTGAGGTTAGCGCCAACCGTAAGAGGTCAAAGGCGTCCTCCTTGCAGTCCTTCAGCGTGTGCAAACTGCCGCGGAAGTAGTCGCGATGCGATGCAAAGCTCAACTCAATTGCGCGGCCATCGAGCCGCTCATGAAACGTCTTGGCGTCAAGATCGCCGGCGCCTTCGTCGAGTAGGCTAGCCACCATGTGTCCAACACCGGGTTTCTCGCTGGGATCCTGCGTCGCGCCGCCGCCGAAGGCATATTCTACGGCGATCAGTGGGACAGTCGCATCCTGCACTAACGTTGCCTTTATACCGCAAGGCGAGACCAGGTGCTTGATCTTGGTCGCGGCAAGCGTGCTGGTGGCAGCAAGCAAACTTGGTGATGCGAGGATTGCGATTGAACCCGATGCCCCGGCGAGGAGGACGTCACGTCGTGTGCAAGACTGGGTCATTATCGCCTCTCCGCGTGTCTTTGGGTGGGTTCCTTGACGAGATAGCCTGTCACCGAGCGCTTTTTGTCGAGCCATTTGCGCGCGGCCGCGAGCACTTGCGCGGCACTGACTTCGCGGATGCTGTCCGGCCAGCCTCGGATCTCGTCGATGGTCAGTCCTGTCGTGAGCCGGCGGCCGTACCAGGCCGCAAGCTTTGCTTGGTCGTCCTGGGCATAGATTGCTTGAGCGAGCAGCCGCGTCTTGGCCAGCTCGATATCTTCTGTGCGCGCAGGATGCTGCGCAATACCGGCAATCACGCCGTCGATGGCGTATTCAATCTGCCCGAACTCGATGCCGGGTTCTGGTGTAACAGAAATTGTGAGTAGCGACGAATCAAGGGCGGTGGGCTCGTACCTCGCCGAGGCACTACTCGCGAGCTTCTTGTCGATCACCAGCGCGCGATAGAGATATGAGTTGATGCCGCCGCCCATCAATTGCGCGAGCACGTCAAGCACCGGACTCTCGCCTGCGACCGCAGTGCGCGCCGACGGCACCAGATAGTAGCGGTGCAGCACTGGCTGCTCAACGCGGGGATCGGCCAGTGTCACCGTGCGTTCTGCGGCCGGAGGCGGCTCCTGAGGTCGCAAGCGTTCCGCCGGGATCCGTGGTTGCAGGGGAATGCCGCCAAAACTCGTCTCCACCAGCGGGCGGAGCGCGCCCGCCTCTACGTCACCGGCGATGATTAGGATAGCGTTGTTCGGTGCATAGAACCGCTTGTAAAAGCCGAGCGCGTCTTCACGGCCAAGCTTTTCGATCTCCTGCCGCCAGCCGATGATGAGCCGACCGTAGGGGTGGTTGAGGTAAAGTGCCGCCAACATCTGCTCGATGAGCCGCGCACCTGGATTGTTGGCGACGCCCATATTTAATTCTTCGAGCACGACGTCGCGCTCGGACAGCACGTCCTCATCTTTAAGAACAAGATTGGTCATGCGATCAGCTTCAAATTCCAGCATCTTGCCGAGCTGATCGCGCGGAACATGCTGAAAATAGCTTGTATAGTCGGTGCCGGTGAAAGCGTTTTGGTAACCGCCGACGCGCTGCACGGCCTGGGTAAATTCACCCGGCGGATGTTTGGATGTGCCCTTGAACATCAGATGTTCGAGGAAATGCGCCAGCCCCGATCTTCCGGGTGGCTCGTCCGCGGAGCCGACCTTATACCAGATCATCTGAGTTACGACGGGCGTCCGATGATCCGGTATCACCACAACCTCGAGCCCATTCTGAAGCGAAAAGATGGCTGGTCGATCCCACCTGGCCTGAGCAAGAACGCCGCCCTCGTGAGAACCGTATTGGTTAGGAGTAGTGCTATCCCTCGTTCTCTCTTCGACTAGTGTCGTCCGTGTCATCGGGAAGGCACGTGCGGCGATCTCCTTCGTGTTGGCGGTGACCGAACTCCGATCGCTCATGGTAACGCCTTTCGTTCCATACATATGCATCGACTGTGGCGGAGCAGAACAAGGCTTGGCAGCCGCTCACCGTCCGAACTGCAATGAAGCAAAGGCTGGGCCATTTGGCATGGGATGCGCAAGGGCGTGCGCCACCTGGATATAAAGCAGAACCAACGCCTATCCTGTCGAAAGGCCGCTGTCGCCATGTCGTGAACACGACATGGCGCAGGGAGCCTTACAATTTGGCGAGATTGTACAGCGACAACTTACTCACATAGATTGGGCTGAGACTTGATAGGCGGCTCACCTTGTTGGAGTTTGCTATTAGACGTTTTTCTGCTGTGGCTTTTCCATATTGTGAAGCTACTACTCTGACGGTTGGTCGCACGGAAACGGTAGAGCCAACGAGCGCCAGCTCCTTCCGGCATTCAACCGTTGTGGGCGCCCGCTGAAAGCGGCGACGACGCTCTCAAGGATCTCCCTCTGGCTTGGCCATTCAATCGCTTACTTCCGTCATTAGTGTCAGCATCCATCAACGACCAAGAACGTCTGATTCAATTAGGGTCCAAGGTCGTGGCCCCAGTGATGGTGTAGCTCGCAAACAGCGCTGTAGCGGGCGGGCGGTTTTGCGGTGGTCATCGATGATTCGTCGGTAGGGGTCGGGTTGCTAACCCCAACCTGATTCGAGGAGCCGCCGATGACCGACGAGATGATGAACTCTTCCAAGCTAGCGCGCCGATTCGCTTCCCGACGCGGGAGCCGGTTGGATGATTGATCCGACTCAGCTTCTTAGTCATCCAGGGACGACTATTTAAAGTGGACCCCACCGGCTCATATCATGCGGCAAAGTCGGGGGCCGACTTCCTCGAAGCCGTTGCGCAGATAGAAGTCGAGGGTACGCTTCCATTTCGGCTGCCACGGTGCTCCGACCTCCAACCGCTTCCATCCTCGCACGCGTCCTTCGGACAGAGCGACCGCGATCAGATGAGGCGCAATGCCCTGCGATCTCATGTCGGGGCGAACATAGAGCTCCGAGATTTCTCCGAACTTGCCGCCCGCGTAGATCGCAGTGCATTCGTTTAGAAGCATGACGCCAGCCGGCTCGTTGTCTCCGCAGGCGATCACCGCGACGACGCTGACATCCGCAAGAACTGCCGTCGCGCTTCGCGTGACGATTTCGATCCCGGGGGCCATCCGGCCCAAGAGCTCGACTTGGAGAGCATGAACGAAGCGGGCGACGGTTCCGGCATCTGTGACTTCAGCGCGGCGTGTGGATATGACCGGCATCTTTCTTTCCTGTCTGCTCCGAATCGGAATGGAATCACTCTGCGCCACGAGCGTCAGCGTGACATTTGTGATCTGCTAGACAGAGACAAGCCTAGCTGAGAATCCCGAACACCTCGAACCACAGCCGATTGGAGCACTTTCCAATTAGCTGATCTCTGCTGCGGGTCTTGGTTGAGTGAAAACGCCTGATGACCCGCGATTTCGGCTGTCAATCAGCGTCCACAACCAAATTTCGATCCAACCGATCGCTTTCACGTCGCAGGGTACACGAAGTAAAGCTCGCCTCTCCAAGATAGGATCATGATCATCGCGAACCTCATTTGTCGAAACGGTCCTTCAAGCGGCTGCTGATCTTGAGCCGACAATCCGATGAGACGATCACGTATTCCAGGTCAAAAAGCCGATGTATGTCGGTACGTAGAAGGAACGTCCAAAGGTGTATGCGCTCCACCGCATTTTGACTCTCGGAAACCGAGCTCAATTGCTCCGTGACCGCAGTCTATAGATATTGGCCATCTCCTTCCTCGGTGCTGAATCCTTTACCAGTCACAATGTTTGGAGGCCAGCTCTCTGGAATGGTAGCCATGAATCCCCGGCCAGAAGGACCGCTGGGGTAGGATTCGACAGCCGATAACAGGATCCTCTCGGTCGTCGACAGCGATGGGATCGAAACGATAACTCCCTATTCGCGCATTTCACGACGACTTGAGACGCGTTCTTTAGGCTAAAGGTGTCCTGGCCAGGGAGGGAGGCGCAACAGGTGGCGAGAGTCGCAACATCGCCAAGGCAGTCGGGGCGCGGTCGGGCGAGATCAACCGTACGGTCACCGCCTTTGAGCACGACGATCTCCGGCGATCGCTGGCGCTGTAACGAAGACTCATCTTGGCGAATCCAAGTCGATCTCAATCTCGCCCGGACGCTGCTCGATTGAGTCCCGCGAAGGAAACTGGAGAAGGCAAGCGCCGTGGGCGGGCTGGCGGGCTGGATCATCACCCGCGGGAGGCCAGTCGTCGACACCGGTGTCGCGCCCGCCGACCAGGACGGACTTGCTCGCCTCCACCTCCGGCGATCCGCACCATTAGTTTGGCCGCGACCTCTCGCCCCTCGCTCCACAATCTCGAGGCATAGCCGAGCAGCAAGAACAGCACAAGCTCGCGGCTGATGCGCCCATGCATCAGCGAAACTGTCGCTACGTAGACCAGGGCGGCGGCAACGAAGCAGTATTCGGGCGCGATCGGCGCGAGCTCGCGGACTACGCGCCAGCCTCCAATGACGAGCGCCACGAGCGCGAGCCCGGCGAGCGAGCCGAACTCGAGCGCCGCCCGCAGGAAGACGTACATGCACGCCGATGCTCTCGATGCAGCCCGTCGCCTCAAAGCCATCGAGGCTGATTCCAGACGGACCTGCCGCCAGCAAGAGACGCATAGCATCGGAAAAATCTGGCCGCGGATCGCAATCCGGATGTCGCGATCGACCGCATCGCAGGCGGTCGACCAGGCGCCGGCGGCTGCATAAAAGGCAAGGTCGACAAATACCCGCGTGGTCTGCGAGCGCAGCGCCAGCGCGCCGACGATCGCGAAGAGCGCCAGGGCGGTCACGGCCGCAATCACCTTGCGGCTCTGCACGCGCGGGCCGAGCACTGCAGGGACGAGCAGCGCCAGCGCCACAAAGCTAAACCGCACCATCGAGGCGGCGAAGATCGCAGGCGGCACCATAGCAAGAACGCCGCGCGCGATTACACCAGAGGCACGGGACGGGCTCGTCAGCCAAGCCAGCAGGCAGAAATCCATCAAACTCGCGAACTGCGGCCGGCGCGGGGGCGAATTGGCAAACACCCTTGACTTGCCATGCGGCGCCAACCATTGCTGGATTAAGGCAACCACGTCGCCAGTGCGCCGGCCGCCATCACCGCGGACTCGATCATCATCAGTCTCCGCCGGATCTCGCGCTCGCCGCAAAGGCGCCCCGCCAGGTAGCCGCCCAGCGTGATCACCAGAAGCGTCAGCTCCTTGAGGTCGACGCCAATCACTGGGTCGATTAACTGTCTGATGGCTCCGGGGCGGGTAAGATTTGGCTGCTTTTGCTGGAGCTTCAATCGTGTTCGCTTGTCGGCGTGTATGTCTGAATCCCGACACGAAGGCGCAGATGATCGGCCCGCGCGGCACAGTGCATTGATTTTTTCTTCCCCAAGCAAATGTCGCACAGATACTTTTGCGGCATGCTGATTGCAGGGAGGCGATAAAGGACCGTTTCGGCAATAGTGGTCTCTCGGTCAACGACGCAGGAGAGATGAAAGTTCTCGATCGTCACAAATTGATACCAGACACTGGCCCCGGTAAGGCACCTCCCCAATTGAAGCTTTGTCCGTCGCGGGTCCCTCCGTCGTTCTTCACGACGACCGCAGATCATGTCGTTCACGCAAACTAAAAGCGAAGTGTCGGCACAGGATTTCTGATGAGCTCTACGCAAGCAATTCGTGAACGCCTGCACGACGCCGGCGCGTCGTTTGCGGCAAACGACAATATCGCAGAATATCTGCTGCCTGGCGACATTGATGTGATCCAAGCCGAAGTCGAGCAGCACGTGCAGGCTGTGCTTGAAGCCCTGGTTATCGACACCAGCCGCGACCACAACACCAAAGCGACCGCAAAGCGCGTTGCCAGGATGTACGTGCGCGAGGTTTTTGCCGGCCGCTTTGAGTCCGCGCCCGAGATTACGGGCTTCCCGAACGCGAGCGGCCTGAACGAACTCTACACGTTGGGTCCCATTGCCGTGCGCTCGACGTGCTCGCATCACCTCGTACCCATGACCGGCCGCATGTGGGTTGGCGTGGTGCCCGGCGAAAAAGTGATCGGTATCAGCAAACTGGTGCGCGTTGCCAACTGGATCATGTCGCGCCCGCACATCCAGGAGGAGGCCGCTGTTATGTTGGCGGACGAGCTGGAACGCCGCATCCAGCCGAAGGGATTGGCCGTCATCGTTAGGGCGCAGCACCAATGCATGATCTGGCGGGGTGTTCGCGAGACTGACACCATCATGATAACCAACATCATGCGCGGTGCTTTCCGCGACGACAGGACATTGCGCAGCGAATTTATGGCACTGATCAAGGATCAACCGTGACCTACCTATCGACGAAGACATACGGTCATGAAATCGGACTATCCGCTACATTTCGCCAGTGGCGCGCGCTGTCACACTGTCGTCTGCTGCACGGTTACTCGTTGTCATTTCGCTTCGAGTTCGAGGCCGACACTCTAGACGACAAGAATTGGGTCGTTGATTTTGGTGGCCTCAAAGAGCTGAAAGCGATCCTCGAACACACGTTTGACCATAAGACCGTCGTAGCTGCGGACGATCCAGAGCTTGAATGGTTCCACGAAGCGGCGCGGCGTGGCGTCGCGGATATCGTTGTGCTACCTGCTGTCGGCTGCGAAAAGTTTGCCGAGCACGTCTACGGCATCGCGAGCAAGTGGCTGCTGACAGAGCGACTTGCTCCGCGTTGCCGGCTTGCATCTGTCGAAGTCAAAGAGCACGGTGCGAACAGCGCGATCTATCGGGGAACGAGCCGTGCTGCCGGTCAACGAGATCTTTGAAAGTATCCAGGGCGAAACCTGCAAGAGCGGCACGCCGTCCGTGTTCTTGCGGCTACAGGCTGGCCCAGTTGGTTGCCCCGGGGTGTGACAGCAAGCGCACATGGATCGCAGATCCAGCACGCCAAGTGCCGATAACCGAGATCACCGCCAAGATCGAGGACGCCAACACCTGGGGCTATGATGTCGCCGGAGGAAATGCTCGCCGTGCAGGGGGTTAGGGCTCGGCATGTCATGATCACGGGCGGCAAGCCCGCAGGATACGACCTTTAGCCATTGATGACGCTACTTATCAAGTCTGGTTCTGGCACTGAGCCGCTCCCCCAAGCGGAAAGCGTCCTGAACAGGACCTCTCCTACTTTCAGCTATCGCTTCGGTGGCGACGCCGCTAATATTTCAATTTGGCACTTTTAGGATAAGGCTCTTTGCAAAATCGCGCCAGAAATCTCCCCTGTAGTGAGTCGTGACTATCCGAATATTTCTTTTGCAGGCGGCAGACAGGAGACTATCGAGCAGGGCGCAGCCGGTTTTCAGACTTTCTTGTTCTGCCGCTGGTTCGACAGCCTGGGCGAACAACAGGAGCCATTCCGCGCCGATGTGCAATGCAGCGGTAGCCATCAGTCGAGTAGAGGCACCTCACGTTTCGGATCTCGACAAGCCTCTCAATGAACGTTCCAGGGGCGACATCAAGGTGATCTGGATCATGGATTTCGGAAGCGGTCTGGCCGGGGTTGGCAAGGATCTCTTTAAGATGAGCTGGTCCAATTTCCTAAGAAGGCGAGTTGTCTTTAGGGCTGCGGCCGCTTTATCGACGCACAGCAAGCGTTGCTTTTTGTTCTTCACTGTCGCGCAGTCCGTTATTGGCATACTGGCCCGCCGTACATCGGCTGCCAATGCGGGCGAAGACGAAAAGAGGATGATTGCGGCGCTACAAAGGTACGAAGCATCTCTGCTTCTGAATTGGCTGCTGAGACTCATCCGGACTCATCTTTCCACAAAGAGAAGGCATGAAGGCTGCTCGAAACTCGGCAACGGCCCTCCGTGGGCGGTTCGCCCGGGGGCTGCGGCGCCGCGCAGCCTACGCGTTGCAGGCTTCATCGCGCATCGATTAGGTTAGCTATAAGACTTATGCGCTTGCAGACCAATTCACTGAAACTTGTAGGACGCCTCTAAGAAGGTACCCCATCGCTCCATGCTGTACTTCGCGAGTGCAGGGATCTGAATGAACGTGGCTCGGCCGCTGCAGCCGCTGCAGTTGAATATGAAATCGCTGTCGTTCTTGGTCCACATTGCCCAGTACCGAGCCTTGGTCCACATTGCCCAGTACCGAGCGCCGACGCCGATACTGATATTTCTGCCGAGGAGGTACGACAGCGTTCCTCCCCCACCTTGCCTGCGCTGATCGTAGAAAGTTGTTTCAGGACGGAGGAGATGGTTATCGCAACCGTGAAGTCGGTCCAGGCAGGTAAGCAACATCTGCGCTCACGCGCCAGTCCTCAAACAGCATAGTCTCGGCTTTAAGCCCGATGCGCAGCGCATCCCAATTGGCATGTTGAGTGCCGATGATTTGCTGGGCCGGAACCGCCATGCCCCCTGTAGCGAGGCTGTGTGCACGGTCGAAGTAAGTACCACCGATAAACACGCGCGCATGCGATCGAATCCGACTTCTGGCCCGGGAGCGGATCGGCATTCAGTATTGGCGCAGCGCCTCGACGGTCGCTGGAATGTCGAGGCGGGCATTGCGGAGAAAGTCCTCAGTCTCGCGGCCGCTTCGCGCTCCATTAGCCTAAGCCGGGATGAGTTCGAAGCCGGTCCTGGAGGGACCGCCGATTGGCGACGAGGTTGTCAAGGTGCAGCAACTCGTGCCCTGGCCGCTCTCCTTGGGCCAATCGTCGAACCAGCGCCCGCGTGCCGTCCACCACAAAGACGCCACAATCATAGCTGTTCCGCTGCTGGGCCATGTTGGGTGACTCCAGGCGGGCGCGCAGCCGTCGTGCGAGCTGCGCTGCCGCCTCGTGGTTGTGTCCCCGGACAGAGTCGTAGTGATAGGCAACTGGCTCTCCTCGCGTGTGGCGATCAAGGAGCAGCAGCGACCAGTGCGTGCCGAGGCGATTAGGATCCATAGCGTCGTTCACTGGCAGGAACAGGAAGTCGGCCGTATCATTACCATTTGAGTCGTAGACGATGCGCTGGAACGCGCGGAGCATGTCGGGCTCGGCGCCGAAGCGCAGTTGATAGTGAGCTATTAGGGGGTCCACCAGCTGCGTCAGGGCGGCGAGTTCCGGACGGCTCCGCCGCAACTCCTCCGCCAGGAGCTCGTAATCCCTGTTGATATGCTTGTCGCCCAGCCATTCCTTGGCACCGAGCTCTAGTTTGCTGCGGCCGTAGGAGGAGGCTGTCGGATCCATAGCCCCGATTTGAGCATCGTCGGATGTGCGCGGGAAGGGCGCAGAACGAGCATCATCACGCAGCTCCTGCAGCGTTGGCGGATTTAGATCAATCACCTGCGGTCTGGGCGCATCCCGACCAACAAATGATACAGAACCAGCGTAGGTGTCTGAGCGAGCCCTGGCAGGATCGGCTGGCGCAAAGTGAGCATCGTCCCGCAACTCGGACGGCGTTGGCGCATTCAGATCAACAAATGGCTCAAGACCAGCGTAGGTGTCTGAGCGAGCCCTGGCAGGATCGGCTGGCGCAAAGTGAGCATCGTCCCGCAACTCGGACGGCGTTGGCGCATTCAGATCAACAAATGGCTCAAGACCAGCGTAGGTGTCTGAGCGAACCCTGGCAGGATCGGCTGGCGCAAACTGAGCATCGTCCCGCAAGTCGGAGGGCGTTGGCGCATTCAGATCAACAAATGGCTCAAGACCAGCGTAGGTGTCTGAGCGAACCCTGGCAGGATCGGCTGGCGCAAACTGAGCATCATCCCGCAAGTCGGAGGGCGTTGGCGCATTCAGATCAACAAATGGCTCAAGACCAGCGTAGGTGTTTGAGCGATCCCCGGCAGGATCGGCTGGCGCAAAGTGAGCATCGTCCCGCAAGTCGGAGGGCGTTGGCGCATTCAGATCAACAAATGGCTCAAGACCAGCGTAGGTGTTTGAGCGATCCCCGGCAGGATCGGCTGGCGCAAAGTGAGCATCGTCCCGCAACTCGGACGGCGTTGGCGCATTCAGATCAACAAATGGCTCAAGCCTGCCCTTAGCATTTGACGCGGGCCTGGATGGTGATCCTGGTTCTTGCAGCTGTTCACTCAACCAAACCCAAGCTCCAGCGCTTAGGCTGGCCGGCGTTGAGGGAAGATCGCGCGAAGAGCCGGAAAACCGATCGCCCTGCGCGGCCGGCGAGCGCGGCTGCTCAGGGCCTGGCAGCCCCAGCTCTCGGTTCGCCTCGCCGAGTTTCAAGTAGCTGCGAAGATGCGACAAATCGGGACCGTGTACTCTGCCTCCAGTCCGTTGGAATGCTACCACGTCATTGTCGAGGGATACCTGCTCCCTGCTGGAGCCGTTTAGCCGCCCGATGATGCTCCCTTTGCCTTTCTCTCTAAGCCACGCACTCAGCGCACGAAGACGCCTCGCCCGCTGTTGCGCAGACTGCCTCAGCTTCACAGTCGGATTTTTAAGATCTTTCAGAGCTTGGCTCAGCGCGCCCTCGATGAGGGGCGCATCTTCTGGATGAGGAACTAGGCGACGGGGGGCACCGAGGACGCGGGGTTCGGGTGCTTCGACTTCTTCCCCCCCCACGCAGCAGCCGCCGGAGAACGTCCACAGCCGATCTAATGCGGTTCTGGGGGTCACGGCCCAAGCTCCTGTACTTCGCTATTTCCTCATCGAGCGATGAACCGTCTCGCAGCCGAGAAGCTACAGGGCCCCGATGACTTGCGTTGACCCAGCGGACAAAAGTCCCAAGTCCGGAAACATTGTTGTTGATGGCCCCTGGGGTAAGCTTGCGCCGCTCGGCGTGCACGCGAAACCTCGTCAAGAGCTCCGCGTCTTCGGCCGGAAGCTGCTCGCCGATCAGCTCGTCTGGCGACGACACCGGAGCTTGTCTCTGCGCTGGTGACGTCGCCAGTTGATGAGATGGGATCTGCATCAGCGGCCGCTCAACCGCGTCGCCCTGCGGAAGCGGCGAGGAGCTGGGTCCGTCCATCGTCTCTAAAGGCAGATCCTGCTGGTTCGCAGGCAGAATCTCCGGCCAGCTGACAGCTCCGTTCGACCCGCTGTGCTGCGCAGTCGCGGAGAGGGTCGGCTTCATCTCGGCGCGAACCGCGTCTTCGAGATCAGGCAGGGGGCAAATATGACGCAGGAGTTCGATCGCTGTAGCACCCGCCGGCGACTTCAGGAGATGAGCCAGTGCGGCTCCGGCTTTACTGCGGCCATGGGGGTCCGCCTCCTTATACCGATTGACATCTTCATCCAGCGAGCCGTGGCCAAGCCGAGCAGCAATGCCGGGCTTATCGTTTTCACGGAGGTAATCACTGAAATCGATAAGAAGAGTTGCATAGCTCCTGGCGGTGTTGGCGGTGCTCGGGGGTGCTTCTTCCTTGTACCTTTTGATGAGATCCGCATCCTGGGGATAGGGATTCCGCTCAACCCGGCTTGCAAACGGCATGATGCCGCCCGGCGATTGGGAGGCTCGAAGATGATCCAGTGGGGTAGCGATGGCCTGCCCCTCCTGCTCGGCGAACTCCTGGACATCCTTGTCCAGCGACTTCTCGAAAAGCCGGGAAGCAATGCCCGGCTTGTCGTTCTTCACGAGCCAATGCCCCAAGCTGAGAAGACCACGTAGATTGCGACCGACCGTGCTCTCGGAGGCCCCAGCTTTGATGAGTGCGGGCCTCAGCCCCTCAATAAGAGAGGCATCTTTGCAATAAACAGGATCTAGGCTGCTACCTGCGAAAACCAATTTTGCATGGCCCGAGGCATTCAGGATCGTTCCGCCGCCTTGACCGTGCGGAGGCGGCGTAGATGGGTGCCCACTCGCCCGCATGATGGGAATCTGCTCGCCTGGCATG
Organism: Bradyrhizobium agreste; assembly: GCF_016031625.1. Taxonomy (GTDB): domain Bacteria; phylum Pseudomonadota; class Alphaproteobacteria; order Rhizobiales; family Xanthobacteraceae; genus Bradyrhizobium; species Bradyrhizobium agreste. The sequence continues at coordinate 196,944 of NZ_JACCHP010000008.1, forward strand.
AGGATGTTGCGGTAACGTTCATCCGTCAGCTCGTCCTCCTGGTGGCGCCAGTTCACGGGATGAGGGGACTCTGTAGGATTCAATGCCAGGCCGTGCCGCGGTGGCTGAAGACACGACGATGCACCGGCTTCGTCGACCGTCCCAAAGAATAAATCTCGATCATCCCCCTCAGCGAGTGCCGCTGGCCAACTGAAGGCGGGCTGCGACCAGCCCTGCTTGGCCGCGGCCTCAATGCCCCCTGCCCGGACAGTGATTGACGCGACTCCGCCCGGCGACTGAGAGGCGCGGAGACGATCTAGTGCGGTAAGAACGAGGTGCCTGGGACTTTGATCGAAGATCGCAGCGTCGCTGCTGAGCGATTCGTCGTTAAGCCGAGCAGCCACTCCCGGCTTGTTTTGTTCGAAGAGCCACCGGCTGAATCTGCGAAGAGGACGAACATAATTCGTCTTAGCGGTGATCTCCTCGTACCCAGCCCTAACGAGTGCTTCTTGAAGTCCGGAAATCAAGGTCGCGTCTTCGGGATGAAAAGGCGGACCGTTGAGTTTTCTCGCTCCATTACGGAGATGATCAAGTGCCGCGCCGATACTTTTGTTACCCCCGGCGTCCTTGTAGCGCTTGATCTCTTCATTCAGCGGTTCGTCCTCGTTCCATGTCTCGTCCTGAAGCCGAGCAGCAATGCCAGGCTTGTTGTTTGCACGAAGGTAGTGGCTGAAATCCGTGAGAATGGATGCATAGGTTTTGGCGGTACTTGAAGTTCCGGCCGCCACTGCTTGCTGTCTGTATTCTTTGATGAGAGTTCCGTCCTTGGGATAAGGAGTGAGGTCAGGGCGGCCTGCGATCGGTACGACTCCCCCCGTCAATTGAGAGGTCCGCAGATGAGCTAGTGCCCAACGGACGTTCGCCGTCCCACCTTTGGTTATGAACTCCTCGACATCCTTGTCCATCGACTCGTCATGAAGCCGATCAGCGATGCCCGGCTTGTCCTTTGCAAAGAGCCAGCGGCTCAAGCTGAGCAGATAACCGACGTAGCTCGTGGCGGTGCTCTCGGCGGCTCCAAGGAGCGCCTGCTTAAGACCGGAAATAAGGCGCGCATCCGTAGCATAAAGCGGCTCCTTGCTGCGGCCTACCAAGACCCAATTTGACTGAGCGGTCTGGAGCGCTGAGGCGCCCAGCACCGCCTCATCCTCTCCGGCATGGGCCTCAGATCGCGATGCATCCGCTTGATGGGCGCGGGCCTGGATGAGCACGGGAGCCGACGGGACAACGATCTCGCCCAGCTGCCGCTGAAAGGCCGCCGCCTCTGCCGATGAGTCAGCCGGAGAAGCATCTTGCGCGTCCACGCCATTGATTTGTTGTCCCACCTGATTCATCGAGACGAAGTTCATCTGTACTCACTTTCGAAGATGGAGGACCGGAGCAGGCCGATGAGTGCTAACATGCTGATCTGCATTGCAAACGGAATGAAAATGACAAATTTTGGGAGAAAGAATCAACACTCCGCGCGTTAGAAAGTGCATTGCGGCCGCCAAACGCCCGATGAGATCAAAAAAACGCATTTCCTTCATTATGGGTAGAGTTAACCTTGTGCCCTAGTAGCACAGCCGGCGTCGCGCACGACCTCAATATAATCTGCTGGCGACGGTCGCCGCAGGAGCGATGATGACTTCGCCCGATGGCCAGATCGTGTTCAAGTTCGAGCCGGTTGATCAACCTCATTGCGAAACGAGGCTGCGGATGGCGGCGGGAGGCTCGACTTCGACGCGCAGAAGTTGTCGCGGCGACACGAATACAGGCTCGGTTGCTCCGAGTGTTCGCTGAGGGCTGGTCCGAAGCACAGGGCTGGTCTCCCGACAGAGTCTTGAGAATGAGGCTCATCTCGCTGGTCGGACGTATTCGATATCCAAAGCTTCGTCATGAACGCTTTCGGTTGCCTCGAAAAACCTCGCCTGGATCTGGCAAGCCCTACGTCCGCAACTTGTTTAGTGCCGAGTTCAAGGCGTTCCGAGACGGCAACAAGGACTGGTCGGCGAACCTGATTTCCCTCCGTGACGGTCTCGCGCACCGGATCCCGCTCGTCCTATGTGATCGATAACGCCTCGACCGAGCAGCATAGGACGCTTGGCGCCGCCGTAGTCGCCTCAGGGGTCGCCGGCGACCAAGCTGAGTAAAGATTGTCTTCTCAGCAAGCAGCAGGCGCTCGGCCAATTCCGTCCGTGGATTACCCATTCAGTCTGCGAAGAAGCACCGACCATCCGTTTTCACAAGTAGATGCTGCACGACTACCGTTGGCACGACGACCAAATAGTCACTCGTGGGGACACGCTCTCCTTTCGATCGACACCAAGGATCTACCGCGGATCAGGCCGGGAGTTCCTCACCCAGTCATCGAATCGTGGTTCGTGGAGCCTCCTTTACGGAACTTAGAATCGTTGATCGGTTTGTGGCGGATTGTTGTCAGTCAGCTTGTCGCTGGTGAAATCAATCGATCTCGCGGCGCAGACCGTGAGGACGCCTTTCCTTATCTCGGCGGATCGTCCCCGAACGTTAGTGCCCGGCTCGGATTTCGCCCTGGCGCGCTTGAAGCACCACCCCGGCCGAGTATACGCCTCCTTGTTGGCATTCTCCAATCGAGCCCGGGCTTCCTTGTGTTCGGCCTCGAACACGTCGAATGGCTTGTAAGGGCCTTTGCGGCGAGGTCCCCGAAACGGATAGGTTCTTGTATTCACCAGCGAGCCGCATGGCCGTCGGCAGATGCTCATCTAGTTTCAACGCCGCGTAAACCGCCGGCACGATGCCGGCGACCAGCGCCATGGTGGCCGTGAGGTGTTCGTACTTGTTGTCGCCTGTTAAGATTTCCCAGCTTGGGAAGCACGCCGAAGATGATCGGCACTACAACGAACGCAATGCGCAGAGTGCGCAGCGCGCGAAGCCAAACCATGAGGGTGTTTGACGTATAGGCACCGTATTCCTAGTAATGCTGCACGCCCCGCTTCGCGGCGAATTGCTCAAGTATCGCCGGATGAAGGACTGCCTAGCTCTGCACTTGACGTAACCCTTGGGGTCCACTTGGCTTGCCCCCGCAAGCGACCGGGTCGCACTCGTCGTGCTACGGACCAAGCGGATCCGGAGTCAGCTTTAGGAATCTATCGTCTGCCTTGATGCCGAAGCCGTCGGGCGTCTTGCCGTCGGGAAAGCTCTCGGCCGCATGCGCCATCCAACTCAGCGGAATGTCGGAGAGGCGAGCTTCGTTTTCCGGATAGCTACCGCCGACATCGGGTGTTTCCTGCGAACCACACCGGTTGCAGCCAATCCGGATGCGAATATCGCTTGGGCTCCCCCGCACATTCAGCGCGAGAGCGGGCCTTTGTCGGGCACTTGCTGCGCCGGTTGTCGGCATTGAGACTTCAATGCCAGAAACCTGACACTACGCGCCGCTACGGAGTGCCTGCTGAGCCTGCGAATTCACTTCGGCACGCGATTTGCTCTGTTCACGCATCATCACCAATCGCAGTGCGATGGTCTTCGGGACGGGCACGGCGCCGACCAAGCTGGAGCTCAAGGCGGTGTTCGGTTCGATCTTCCAGCGCTTTCCCGCGCTCCGCCTGGCCGTGGCGCCCGAAGAACTGAAGTTGCGCAAGGCGATCGTCCTGGCGGGTTCGAGGAGTTTCCGGTGCTCTGGCGATGTGGCGGACGCCGCCGGGAATCGCGATCTTCTCCGCAATTTGCCGGCGGGCATGGCGCGCGCCGGTCGGATCAGCCAGCCAACAGGTAACGAGGATGGACGTGCAAGAAACCACGGCAGCATGCCGGGACGCGTTCGCCGAACTGGCGTCGCCAACCTGCATCCACGACCCGTATCCGTTCATGCGGTGGTTGCGCGAGCACGATCCGGTGCATCGCGCGGCGTCGGGCCTCTTTCTGTTGAGCCGCCACGCCGACATCTCCTGGGCGTTCAAGGCCACGGGCGATGCGTTTCGGGGGCCGGCGCCGGGCGAACTGGCGCGCTATTTCCCGCGTGCGGCGAGAAGCCTGTCGCTCAATCTGCTGGCGTCCACACTGGCGATGAAGGACCCACCGGCGCATACGCGTCTGCGCCGGCTGATCTCGCGCGATTTCACCATGCGCCAGATCGACAACCTGCGGCCGAGCATCGCGCGCATCGTCGCAGCGCGACTGGACGGCATGGCGCCCGCGCTGGAGCGCGGGGAGGCGGTGGACCTGCATCGGGAATTCGCGCTGACCTTGCCCATGCTGGTCTTCGCCGAACTGTTTGGCATGCCCCAGGACGACATTTTGGGGCTCGCCACCGGCATCGGCGGCATTCTGGAAGGCCTGAGCCCGCACGCCAGCGATCCCCAGCTCGCCGCGGCGGACGCGGGCAGTGCCAGAGTGAAGGCCTACTTCAGCTGCCTCATACAGCGCAAGCGCACCGATCCCCGCCACGATATCGTGTCGATGCTGGTCGGCGCACATGACGATGATGTCGACACGCTGTCGGATGTCGAGTTGATCAGCATGTTGTGGGGCATGCTGCTGGGCGGCTTCGCCACCACTGCTGCGACCATCGACCATGCGGTCCTGGCGATGCTGGCTTATCCCCAACAGCGGCACTGGCTGCAGGGAGACGCCGTGGTGAAGGCATTCGTCGAAGAAGTCCTGCGCTGCGACGCGCCCGCGATGTTCAGCTCCATTCCGCGTATCGCCCAGCGCGACATCGAACTGGGCGGCGTGGTGATCCCGAAAAACGCGGACGTGCGCGTGCTGATCGCGTCCGGCAATCGCGACCCAGACGCCTTCGCCGATCCCGATCGTTTCGATCCCGCGCGGTTCTACGGCACCAGTCCAGGCATGTCGACCGACGGGAAGATCATGCTGAGCTTCGGCCACGGCATTCACTTCTGCCTCGGTGCGCAACTGGCCCGGGTGCAGTTGGCCGAGAGCCTGCCGCAGATCCAGGCCCGCTTCCCCACGCTGGAATTGGCCGAGCAGCCCACCCGGGAGCCCTCGGCGTTCCTTCGGACGTTCCGCGCACTGCCGGTGCGGCTGCATGCGCGAGGGAACTGAGATGCGCGTCATGGTCGACCAGGATCTGTGCGGAACCAGCGGGCAGTGCGTGCTGACGCTGCCGGGCACCTTTCGCCAGCGCGAACCCGACGGCGTGGCCGAAGTGTGCGTGGCGACAGTCCCGCAGGCGCTGCACGCCGCCGTGAGGCTCGCGGCAAGCCAGTGCCCCGTCGCCGCCATTCGGGTCATCGAAAGCGACGCTGGCGATGCCGAGCGCGCCGGCGCCGACGCTGCGGCTTCTCCAGCGAAGGCCGGCGGCATGCCGCGAAGACCAACACAATCTAGGATGACACGATGGGGCGGTTTGAAGGCAAAGTGGCCGTGGTGACCGGCGCCGGCGCCGGGATCGGCAAGGCATGCGCCCTCGCCATCGCGCGCGAGGGCGGCAGAGTGGTGGTGGCCGACATTGATGGCTCGGCGGCTATCGCCTGCACCGCGCAGATCGCGGCCGAGGCGGGCCACGCGCTCGCCCTGGCGATCGACATCGCCGATGCGCAGGCGGTGGCAGCGCTGTTCGAGACGGCGGAGCGGCACTTCGGTGGGGTCGACCTGTTGGTGAACAACGCGAGCGCGATGCATCTGACCCCGCGCGACCGCGCGATCCTCGAGCTGGACCTGGCGGTCTGGGATCAGACCATGGCGATTAATCTGCGTGGCACGCTGCTCTGCTGCCGGCAGGCCATTCCACGGATGATCGCCCGCGGCGGTGGCGCGATCGTCAACATGTCGTCGTGCCAGGGGCTCAGCGGTGACACCGCGCTGACATCCTACGCCGCGTCGAAGGCGGCGATGAACATGCTGTCGGCCTCGCTCGCCACCCAGTACGGTCATGCGCAGATCCGCTGCAATGCGGTTGCGCCCGGTCTCATCATGACCGAGCGTCTTCTCGCCAAGCTGGACGCGTGCATGCAAACCCATCTGCGCCGGCACCAGCTCCTGCCGCGCGTCGGCCGCCCCGACGACGTGGCCGCGCTGGTGGCGTTCCTGCTCTCCGACGATGCTGCGTTCATCACCGGCCAGGTCGTGTGCATCGACGGCGGCATGCTGGCGCATGTGCCGACATACGCCGATGGTGGCAACAGCCGCGCCGCGCGGCCTGCCGGCGAGACCGCCGAAGCGGACGCGGCGCCGCGCTGCTGATGGACATGCTGCTCAACCCGCTGAACCGTCGGCATCGGCTGCGGCACGACATCCCGGTCGTGCCCGGCGCTTTTCCCTTGGTCGGGCATCTTCCCGCCATCGTCTGCGACCTGCCGCGCCTGCTGCGGCGCGCGGAACGGACGCTGGGCAGCCACTTCTGGCTAGATTTCGGCCCTGCCGGACACCTGATGACCAGTCTGGATCCGGATGCTCTCGCACTGCTCCGGCACAAGGATGTGTCCTCGGCGCTGATCGAAGACATCGCGCCCGAATTGTTTGGCGGAACGTTGGTCGCCCAGGACGGCATCGCGCACCGGAAGGCGCGCGATGCGATCCAGGCGGCGCTTCTGCCCAAGGGGCTGACCCAGGCCGGCATCGGCGAACTGTTCGCGCCCGTCATCCGAGCCCGCGTGCAGAGGTGGCGCGACCGGGGCGACGTCACCATCCTGCGCGAAACCGGCGATCTGATGCTCAAGCTCATCTTCAGTCTCATGGGCATCCCCGCGCAGGACCTGCCGGGATGGCATCGCAAGTACCGGCAGCTGCTGCAGTTGATCGTCGCGCCCCCGGTCGACCTGCCCGGACTGCCCTTGCGGCGCGGCCGCGCCGCCCGCGACTGGATCGATGCGCGGTTGCGCGAGTTCGTCCGCGCCGCGCGCGAACATGCCTCGCGCACCGGGTTGATCAACGACATGGTGAGCGCCTTCGATCGCAGCGACGATGCGCTTTCCGATGACGTCCTGGTCGCCAATATCCGCTTACTGCTGCTTGGTGGTCACGACACCACCGCCTCGACGATGGCCTGGATGGTGATCGAGCTAGCGCGGCAGCCTGGGTTGTGGGACGCCCTGGTCGAGGAGGCGCAACGCGTAGGCGCGGTGCCGACCCGGCACGCGGACCTGGCGCAGTGTCCGGTCGCCGAGGCGCTGTTCCGCGAGACGCTGCGCGTGCATCCGGCGACGCCGCTCCTCGTGCGTCGTGCACTGCGTGAATTGCGACTCGGCCAACGGCGCATTCCTGCGGGCACCGATCTGTGCATCCCGCTGCTACATTTCTCGACCTCGGCGCTGCTGCACGAGGCGCCTGATCAGTTTCGGCTGGCGCGGTGGCTGCAACGCACCGAGCCGATCCGGCCGGTCGACATGCTGCAGTTCGGTACCGGCCCACACGTCTGCATGGGCTACCACCTGGCATGGCTGGAACTGGTGCAGTTCTGTATCGCCTTGGCGCTGACCATGCACGAGGCCGGGGTGCGGCCGCGGTTGCTGAGTGGCGTCGAAAAAGGCCGGCGCTATTACCCGACCGCACATCCGTCCATGACTATCCGCATCGGATTCTCATGAGCTGGCATCGCATGCCCGTGTGGTGAGGCCGCGGCGCCGGCGACGCGCGGCATTGCTGCACTCGGCGCGCGCGCTCGGCGCAAGGCCGGCAACACCGCGGCGGCTCGCCGCTGGCCCTGGCCGTCTCCTGGCAGGTACAAGGACATGAACAACATGCAGACCGGTTCCACGCCACACGACGACCGAGCTGGCGTTTCCGCGAACGGCGGATTGGGCGCGCAGGCGCGCGGCGCATCCGGGAGGCTGCTGCCGGAGATCTGGATGCAGGACGGCGCAAAACGGGTCGAACAGACGCTGGCGCGTCTTCTCTGCGCCGAAGACGACGGTGAGACCGAGCTTATGGCGGCGATGCGCTACGCCACCTTGCATGGCGGCAAGCGCACGCGCGCCTTGCTCTGTTTGGGTGCCGGCGCACTGGCCGACACGCCGGCGTACATGCTCGACGACGTCGGTGCCGCCATCGAGATGATGCACGCCTGTACCTTGGTCCACGACGATCTGCCCGCGATGGACGACGATGTGCTTCGCCGCGGCTTTCCGACCGTGCACGTCAAGTTCGGCGAAGCCACCGCGATCCTGGTCGGCGATGCGCTGCAGGCGCACGCTTTCCTGACCCTGGCGAGCCTCGATGCGCCGGGCGACAACCGTATCGCGCTCGTGCGCGAACTGGCGCAGGCGGTGTCCGCCGAGGGTGCCGCGGGCGGGCAGGCCATGGATCTGTCGCTGGTCGGAAAGCACGTCGAGCTGGACAGGATTCTGGTGATGCACCGGATGAAGTGCGGAGCGCTAGTGCGCGCATCCGTTCGCATGGGCGCGCTATGCGGCATCGCGGAGGATGCCGCGCACGCTGCGCTGTACTGTGCGCTCGATCGCTACAGCGCCTGTTTCGGCCTGGCGTTGCAGGTGATCGACGACATTCTCGACGCGACAGCGGATACCGCGACGCTGGGCAAGACCCCCGGCAAGGACGCGGCGGCGGGGAAGCCGACCTGCGCGTCGATCATGGGACTGCAGGCAGCACGCCAGTTCGCGCTGGATCTGTTGCGCGATGCGGGGGAGGCCATCGCGCCGCTGGGGCCGCGTGCGGAACGGTTGTCGCAACTCCTACAGCGGGCCAACGCGTATCTGTTCAAGCACGCGCCATGCGCATGAGCGAGCCCATCCGCATGGCGTCGTCCCTGTGCCGCTGCGATCGGCCGGCGGCAGCGGTGCATGCTGCACCGTGTCCGAGTCCGCGATTGCAGCGGTTGCCCGCCGCGGCGCGCGGCGCGCTGCGCGCAAGCCTATGCGGCGGACCGGCGCCAGCATCAGGGCGCGTCGCCGCGACGGAGCAGGGCGGCCGTCCGGCGCTGCCTATGCCGGGCCTGCGGCGACATGCGCGGCGTCTGCCCGATCCCGGTTCTCGTCAATCGTCTGCAAAAGGAACATCCCGCGTGAACGCGCTGTCCGAACAGATCCTTTCCGAATTGCGCCACCTGCTGAGCCAGATGAGCGATGGCGGCAGCGTCGGTCCATCCGTCTACGACACGGCGCGAGCTCTGCAGTTCCACGGCAACGTCACCGGTCGGCAGGACGCATACGCGTGGCTCATCGCGCAGCAACAGGCCGATGGCGGATGGGGAAGCGTCGACTTCCCGCTGTTCCGTCATGCGCCGACATGGGCGGCGTTGCTGGCATTGCAGCGTGTCGACTCTCTTCCCGGCGCCGCCGATGCTGTCCAGGCTGCAACGCGGTTCCTCCAGCGCCAGCCCGATCCCTATGCGCATGCGGTGCCGGACGACGCGCCGATCGGCGCGGAGCTGATCCTGCCGCGGCTTTGCTACGAGGCCGCATCCTTGCCGGGCGGCGTGGCGTTTCCGCGCCACCTGGCGCTATTGCCGTTGCGGCAAGCGTGCCTGGCCAAACTGGGAGCGATGGCGACGTTGCCGAGCGGCCATCCGTTGCTGCACTCCTGGGAAGCATGGGGGACGTCGCCGACCACCGTATGCCCGGATGAGGACGGCAGCATCGGCATCAGTCCGGCGGCCACCGGCGCGTGGCGTGCGCACGCCGTGACGCAGGGCAGCACGCCGCAGGTCGGGCGTGCTGACGCGTATCTGCAGGCGGCATCGCGGGCGACGCGTAGCGGCATCGAAGGTGTCGTTCCCAACGTCTGGCCAATCAATGTGTTCGAGCCATGCTGGTCGCTGTACACCCTGCATCTGGCCGGGCTGTTCGCGCATCCCGCGCTAGCAGAGGCGGTGCGCATGATCGTCGCGCAGCTCGATGCCCGCCTGGGCGTGCGCGGTCTGGGTCCGGCCTTGCACTTCGCGGCCGATGCGGACGACACCGCCGTTGCGTTGTGCGTCCTTCGCTTCGCAGGCCGCGACCGGGCGGTCGACGCGTTGCGCCATTTCGGAATCGGCGAGCTGTTCGTCACCTTCCCCGGCGAGCGCAATGCCTCGGTGTCGACCAACATCCATGCCCTGCATGCGTTGCGACTGTTGGGAAAGCCCGCCGCCGGCACCAGCGCCTACGTCGAGGCCAATCGCAACCCGCACGGTCTCTGGGACAACGAAAAATGGCACGTTTCGTGGCTGTATCCCACCGCGCATGCGGTCGCAGCGCTGGCGCAAGGCAAGCCCCGGTGGCGCGACGAGCGCGCGCTGGCGGCGCTGCTGCAGGCGCAGCGCGACGACGGCGGCTGGGGCGCCGGTCGCGCGTCCACATTTGAGGAAACTGCCTATGCGCTGTTCGCGTTGCACGTGATGGACGGGAGTGAAGAGCCGACAGGGCGGCGGCGCATTGCGCAGGCGGTGGCGCGCGCGCTGGAGTGGATGCTCGCCCGCCATGCGGCGCATGCATTGCCGCAGACTCCGCTGTGGATCGGCAAGGAACTGTATTGCCCCACCCGGGTCGTGCGCGTGGCCGAACTCGCCGGGTTGTGGCTCGCGCTTGGTTGGGGCCGGCGCGTCCTGGCCGAGGGAACAGGAGCGGCGCCATGATTCAGACCGAACGCGCGCTGCAGGAGGTGCTGGAATGGGGGCATTCCCTGACCGGGTTCGCCGATGAGCATGCCGTGGAAGCGGTCAGGGGCGGCCAGTACATCCTGCAGCGCATCGACCCGAGCCTGCACGACATCAGCGCCCGCACCGGCCGCGATCCGCAGGACGAAACGCTGACCGTGGCGTTCTATCGCGAACTGGCGCTGCTGTTCTGGCTCGACGATTGCAACGACCTTGGCCTGATCGCGCCGGAGCAGCTCGCCGCGGTCGAGCAGGCACTGGGGCAGGGCGTGCCGTGCGCACTCCCCGGATTCGAGGGCTGCGCTGTGCTGCGCGCCTCGCTGGCCGCCCTCGCCTACGATCCTCGCGACTATGCTCAGCTTCTCGACGATACCCGGTGCTACTGCGCGGCGCTGCGCGCCGGACACGCGCAGGCGGCAGGGGCGGGACGCTGGTCCTACGCCGAGTACCTGCACAACGGCATCGATTCGATCGCCTACGCGAACGTGTTCTGTTGCCTGTCGTTGCTGTGGGGACTGGACATGGCGACCTTGCGCGCGCGTCCGGCGTTTCGCCAGGTCCTGCGGCTCATCTCCGCGATAGGGCGCCTGCAGAACGATCTGCATGGACGCGACATGGACAGGTCGGCCGGCGAGGCCGACAACGCGGCGATCCTGCTGCTGCAGCGCTATCCGGCTATGCCTGTGGTGGAGTTCCTCAACGACGAGCTGGCCGGCCATATGCGCATGCTGGATCGGGTGATAGCGAAAGAACGCTTTCCCGCGCCCTGGGGACCGTTGATCGAGGCCATGGCGGCCATCCGCGCGCAGTACTACCAGACCTCGACCAGCCGCTACCGCAGCGACGCTACGATTTAAGCACGATGTTCATAGATCCCAGGCCCAGCAAACCAGCCTGCAGCCGACGCGAGATCAAGATTGATCTCGAGGACCGATGTCGAGCCGAATACCCACACTGTGGTCGCAACGGCCGTTCAGGCGCCTGATGTCGCTGGCAACGCGGTCAGTGAGCCGCTCAGCGGGATAGCGGGGAGGGTAGCGGCCAAGCGCATATTACTCGGACCCTTTTAGCCCCGCCCAAAGGCCAATCCTCAGGAGTCCCGGCAACCCCTATTGGCCGTGGTTGGATTTCTCGCTGTAAGCCATTGATCTGTAATGGTCGGATTTTGGCCCAGTTGGGAAAATTCCTTCGAAAAATCAATGATGGAAGTGTGTCTTATAACCTGAAGGTCATAGGTTCAATCCTATCCCCGCAACCACCGATGCTTGCGATAGCAAGCCATCCAGAGCCCCGGCCTCCGAGAGGAAGTCGGGGTTCTTCTTGCTCGCCGCAAATCGCAGCGTTCGAGTCTGCCAAGCAGCGCTTCTTCGGCCATCTGCTCACCAGCATGAAGACGCCAACCCTGGTCCGCTCCATCGAGCGGGACCTGGCTGATGGCCATGCCGCGGTGATCCAGATCGTGTCGACCGGCGAGGCGCTGATGGAACGGCGGCTTGCCGAGATTCCACCCGAGGAATGGAATGACGTGCGCGTGGACATCCGCCGCGCGAGTACGTGCTCGACTATCTCGCCCATTCCTTCCCGGTGCAGCTCTATGAGCCTTTCACCGACGCTGAGGGCAATCTCTCGTCCCGGCCCGTCTTCCGCGACGGCCAGCCGGTCGAGAGCCGCGAGGCGGTTGCCCGCCGCAATGAGCTGATCGAGCACCTCACGTCGCTTCCGCCCGTTCCCGGCGCGCTCGACCAGATCGTGCAGGGTTTCGGCACGGACCTCGTGGCGGAAGTAACGGGACGTTCGCGGCGCGTGGTGCGCCGGGCTGACCGCCTTGCCGTCGAGAACCGCTCGGCCTCCGCCAATCTCGCAGAGACCGCCGCCTTCATGGATGACTTGAAGCGCGTGCTTGTCTTTTCGGAGGCCGGCGGCACAGCTACCACGCCGAACTCTCGGCGCGGAATCGCCGGCTTCGCGTCCATTATCTGCTCGAGCCGGGCTGGAAGGCCGATGCCGCGATCCAGGGCCTCGGTCGAACGAACCGCACCAACCAGGCGCAGCCGCCGCTGTTCCGCCCCATCGCGACCGATGTGAAGGCGGAGAAGCGCTTGCTCTCGACCATTGCCCGCCGGCTAGACACGCTGGGTGCCATCACGCGCGGCCAGCGCCAGACCGGCGGCCAGGGCCTGTTCCGGCCAGAGGACAATCTTGAGAGCCACTACGCCCGAGATGCGCTCCGCCAGCTCTATCTGCTGCTCGTCCGAGGCAAGGTCGAAGGCTGCTCGCTCCAGATCTTCGAAGACGCCACGGGCCTGAAGCTCATGGACGCGAACGGCATCAAGGACGAGTTGCCGCCGATCACGACGTTCCTGAACCGCCTGCTCGCGCTCACCATCGACCTGCAAGGTTTGCTGTTTACGGCCTTCGAGCAGTTGCTGAACGCCAAGGTCGAGGGTGCTATCGCCAGCGGCGTCTACGACATCGGCCTTGAGACATTGCAGGCCGATAGCTTCGCCGTCACCGATCGGCGCACGATCTACATGCACCCCGCGACCGGCGCGGAAACTCGGCTGCTCACGATCACCGAACGCCGGCGCAATCGCCCCATGACGCTGCATCAAGCGCTCGATTATCTCGCCGATTCTCGGGCGGTGCTCCTGCTCAACGAGCGCTCGGGGCGCGCCGCGGTACAGATTCCGGCGCCAAGCCTCATGCTCGATGACGGTGAGATCGAACGCCGCGTGCGGCTGATCCGCCCCATGGAGCACCATCATGCTTCGCTGAAGATGATGGACGAGAGCCACTGGCAGCCTGCTGATCGCGAGACGTTCGCCGCATCCTGGAACGCCGAAGTTGTCGACGTCCCCGAGTTCGCAGATAGCACTCTCCACATCGTCGCTGGCTTGCTGTTGCCGATTTGGAAACGGCTGCCGAACGAGTCGACCCGCGTCTATCGGCTCCAGACCGACGAGGGCGAGCGCATCATCGGTCGCAGGGTCTCGCCAGCCTGGGCGGCAAACGCTTGCGCGACCACTACCACCAGCCTGACCCCATACGAAGCTTTCTCGGCGCTGATGGAGGGGCGCACCGTCCTCGACCTCGCCGAGGACCTGCAGCTTCGTCGTGTCCGCGTGATGGGCGCCCATCGCATCGAGCTGTCCGGCTTCACCGATGCGATGCGTGACCGGCTGCGGCCTACGGCCTCTTCAGCGAGATCATCTCGTGGAAGCTGCGCATGTTCGTGCCATCAGATGCGACTGGTGCCGCGGTGTTGGCAAAGGTGCTCGACCACTATCCGGTCGCGCGCGTCAGTGAGCGGGAGGCCGCCTGATGGCCCGCGACAGCGCCTCTGAACTGGCCCGCCGTCTCGCGCGTGACGCCGAGGCGGTGTGCCGCCATTACCTGTCCAACGGGCGGCGCCAGGGCCGCTACTGGATGGTGGGCGACGTCCGCAATACGCCGGGGCGCTCGATGTTCGTCCGGCTCAGCGGACCGGAATGCGGACCCGGAGCCGCCGGACATTGGCGAGATGCCGCCTCGGCCGAACATGGCGATCTCCTCGACGTGATTCGTGAGAGCTGCGGTTTCACCAGGTTTCGCGATGTCGCCAATGAGGCACGACGCTTTCTGAGCCTGCCGCGTCCAGAACTGCAGCCAAAGCCAAGTCGCCCTCGGTCAAGACAATCGCCCGCACCGCTCGGATCACCGGAGGCAGCGCGGCGGCTCTTCGGCATGTCGCGGCCGATCGCAGGCACACTCGTAGAGGCGTATCTCCGCAAGCGCGGCATTACGGCTTTGCACGAAACCGGATGTCTGCGTTTTCACCCGCGTTGCTACTACCGGCGATGACCACAGCCCGACCGAGACCTGGCCGGCGATGATCGCCGCCGTCACCGATCTCTCCGGTCACCTGACCGGCGCGCATCGCGCCTGGCTTGACCCCGGAGGCTTCAGCGAGACGACGCTCGGCAAAGCGCTGATCGACACGCCGAAGCGGGCGATGGGCGACCTGCTTGGTCACGCCGTTCGATTTGGCGTAGCCGGCGAAGTGATGGCGGCCGGCGAGGGCATCGAGACGATGCTGTCGCTCCGCTGTGCCTTGCCGACCATGCCGATGATCGCAGCCCTCTCGGCGGCGCATCTTTCTGCCATCCTTTTCCCGGAGACGCTTCGCCGGCTCTACAGCGCTCGCGACGACGATCCTGCCGGTGACAGGGCCATGGCGACGTTGATCGATCGGGCGCAGGAGGCCGGTATCGAAGCAATCGTGATCTCGCCACGGCTTGGCGGCTTCAACGAGGATCTTCGCCTGCTCGGATTTGACGCCCTTCAGGCCGCGAGCCGTGTGCAGATCGCGGCGCAGGACGTCGCGCGCTTTATGGAGCTGGCCGCATAGCCGGAACGGGAGGGTGACGGGCCGCATCGTTATCGCGAGGGCCGGTGATCGTGCTTCCTCACAGCGTCGGAGAGGACCGCCCCACGGCCTTCTTCAGAGGGCGATCGGGCGGCAGGCGGCCCGGACCGGCAACCTCGTGGGCCCACTATTTTCTGTCGGCGGCAGAGCCGCCTTTACATCGCGAGGCAAAATAGTCGGCCCCCTTCGGTCCTCCGCTCCGCTTCGGCCCTTCGCTGCGCTGCGGGTGCAAGTCCGTTCCGCCTGCCGCTTTCGTCGCCTTGAAGGCCGCGATGGGCGCGGTCGATCCGGCGAGGAAAGCCGCAATGACTATCGACCGCGACAACGATTTCGAGCTGCACCACAGCTCATCCCCGACCGACCAGGTCCTTCCAGGAACTCCAGCTCTATGGCTACCGTGCCTTTCAGGACGAGCCTGATCCGAGGCCGCTCCCCGAAGCGCACATCCTCGCCGGCAGCGTCGCCGACATCTTCGAGGCCTTGGTGGTGGCGCTGTCCAATACCCGTCTCGAGCCCGACCTTGAAGACCTGCTCTGGTCGACCGTGAACGTCTTCCATCGTGCCATCGACAGGATCGAGCGCGAGCTCGATGATAACGAGCTGGCGCAGCAACGGTCGCAACGGGAGCAGGACGGCAGCGAGATCAAATCCGTCGAGCTGGAGCGACTGACGGCGGAAGGGCAGACGCTGATCGAGCGACGAGGCGCCTTCGAGCTGATGCGCGACCAGGCCGCCGACGAATTCGAACGCCACACCCACTCTGCCTGGCGGCCACGCAACGGATCGAAGGTCAACCACCGCAATCTGACCTCAGCGATGATCGATAGTCGCGATTTCCTGGCCGCGAAGAAGCGCGCCGACAACGAGGTGCTCATGCCGCCCGGCCCGAAAGTCGCTCTGACCGGCGGTCTTGACTTCAACGATCACCGGTTGATCTGGGCCAAACTTGACCAGGTGCACGCCAAGCATCCGGACATGGTGCTGCTGCACGGTGGCAGCCCGAAAGGCGCCGAGTTGATCGCCGCCAAGTGGGCCGACAGCCGCAAGGTCCCGCAGATCGCCTTTAAGCCCGATTGGACAAAGCATGCCAAGGCCGCTCCCTTCAAACGCAACGATGCGATGCTCAACGAGTTGCCGATCGGCGTGATGCATTTCCCGGGCACAGGAATCCAGGACAACCTCGCCGACAAGGCCAAGAAGCTAGGCATCCCGGTCTGGAAATTCGGCGGCGCGTGAGCGCTGCCGTAATTCTAAAGCCCGCAACTTGCTCAATGCCGCTGTTTGTGCGACGGGCTGCGGCCCCCATGGGTGTGCCGCAGCCTGGCACCGGGTTCGCCCGGATCTTCGTTCAGATCACAGTTTCGAGCAAGGTTCCCACTCTCGTCCTTGCGCGCAGCCTTTATTACGTCTCTGACGTCTAGGGCATCTTTGCAACCCGGAGGTCTGCCGTACCTCCTCATCGGTCGCAGCGAGGATTTCCTCGCTCAGCGCTTGGAGCACGCGGGACAGATCGCGACTTGGATGCCAGCGTGTCATCATTTGCTCCAGTTCCGTTAATCGCGCAGCAGGGTGCGTCGCATTCGCCGTCGATCCAGATTATGCACGAATTTTTGATCACGCCACTTCGGCCGGTAGGAAAGTGCGCGGTGTGCCAACCGAAGAGCCATTCCGCCGTGAATCTGTCCGCGCAGTTTTCGGTGGTCTCCAGTATCATCTCCACCACCCCTTCGACATGCCGGTCAGCGGACGTGAGCGCACCTGCCGAGGCGGTAGGCGATGGATGATCGCGCGTGGTCGCGGCCGAGGATCTCGCCTTCAATCTCTTTGACTTTACGACTTTCTCGGTGAGGGTCTCCCCCGGGAGGCGAGCGGCGCACTTATCTGGCGAGGATCGCGAAGCATTTACCTGGTTCAGTTGATGCCAGCGCGCCCCTGCAGACGCCAAGGACGGCCTCTTGGTCGTTTCGCACGAGGGCGAAACGCGTCGCAGCTCCGTTCCAGATGCTTAGCACGCATCGAAAATAAGGTTTGAGACTTCCAATCTCCTTCACAACCTTTATCGCAGGCAAATGCAACCGTTCTTAACTCCGGGACGGCGACAACTCGATCTTTAAGGGATATCATCTCAGACGTCCCGCAGTCGTGGCTTCAAAAGGTGCTGCATCACGCATGAATGCAACACCCAGCCCGATGCCGATGAGGCCAATCAGGATAGATGCCGTAGCCAGGGACGTGATGCCGCTAACCTCTACAATGATGCCGCCAAGAAAAGCACCGATGGCGATCCCTGCGAAGGTGGTCGAGCTGTTGATTGCCAGGACCAGTTTCGACCTATCTCCGGCCAGACCGAGAAGCCGGTGCTGGATCGGGACCAGATACATGTAGCTCACGTTGCCCCAAAGGAAAGCGATGAGCACGGTGAGGGTCCCATGCTGTCCGAACGCAACCAAACCTACGAGCAGAATGAGTTGTGCACCTACGGCCGCGATGAGGACTTTATAGGGTCCAAAACGGTCGGTCAGAACGCCGCACGCAGCGTTTCCGGTCACGGCTCCGAAACCGTAGGCAAAGAGCGCGGCCGAGAGCAGCGGCACTCCGACAAACAGAGAACCAATGATGAAGACGCTCACATAGGAATAAACGATGAACTCGGAAACGACGATGAACAGCGTCACGGAAAGGAGACCGTAGATGGTCTTGGAGAAGCGTTTTGAGACAGGGCCGTTTTCGCGCTCCGGCGCCTTGTCAGGTATTCCAGACATCATTGGGGCGAAGATTATCAATGCGAGAAGTCCAGCAATGACGACGAAACCGAATGAGAAGCGCCAGCCGATAGCATCAGCGATCCAGCTTGTGGCGGGAACGCCCGCAACCTGGCATCATGGCGATTCCACGTTCCTTCTTGTAGCGTGCGACCTCAGCGCAGACGGAGAGTCTTTGGCTAATTATCTCAACCAGTTGGTGGTCCAGCTTGTTGATAAGGTCCCGAAATGGCAGAAGACCGGCGTTGGGGCTCGAGGTGACCGTCATGTATGACTCCTGTCTATTCCCATTCCAAGTCGCAGGCCCGCGGCTAGATGCTTTGCGCAGGCCGACAACGTGTCGAGGGGTAGCCGCCCTCCTGTATGATGCAGATCGGCTTGGCCAGTAGCAGCCAAGGCCAGACCGATTTCTCGGTAGATTTCCGGCGGAAGCGTCCAACCGCCATGCGGATCTCCGACGACGATATCGAAGCCCATACTGACAACGAGTACATCCAGCCTGGTGGCCCAATCGGATTGCAGAATCCCAAAAAGCGCCGACATGTAATCTGCCGGACTAGGGGCGGCCGGAAATTCCACATACTTGTGACTGTCGAGTGCTGGTCGAAGTTGCGCGATCCGGGCCTGCAGGCTGGCGAAGGCGATATCTGGATGTGCGCTCAGCACATCGCTAGTTCCATTGGCCGCGTGGAAATCGGGGTCAAGGATCGCCAGCTTCCGGAGGCACGATTCGCGCAGGCGCAGCGCCGCGACGCCGACGTTATTCAGGAAACAATACCCACCCATGAAGCTATGCCCAGCATGGTGACCGGGCGGCCGACATAGTGCGTAACTTACTGGGCTTCGCTTTGAGGCAATTGTGGTCGCGGCTGCGAAGGCTGTAGCGGCGGACAAAAGCGCACGCTGATAGCTTCCTGTGTCGACGGATGTGTTCTGCGGCACACCGGGCGCGGCATATCTTCTGGCAAGCTCGGTGATTTCCGGCTCTTGTGGATGTGGCCCTAGCCGGAGTGCATCAAGGTAGTCCGGATCATGAAGGGTTCTGAGGACTGACAACACCTTGTCTGGGGCGTTTTCAGAGAGCGAGATAAACTGCACGCCAGGTGAGCTCTCCAATCCGGTCCGAATCTCGTTGAGACGATCCTCGACTTCTCTTGAGGGTTTGATAGTTCCCGCCGCATTAGCAATAAGGCCCCCAAGGCTGGATGAGGCTGGTGTCACGTGAACCGTTAGCCAGGTCACGGAAGCCTCCTTCGTCGCCGCTCTCCAGCCGATGTGAAGCCCATGCTTTCATAAAATGCGACCAGCCTCTCGGGGCCGGGACGGTCGGCCGAGGGAAGAGACACCTCGATCATGGGCCATCCCCGCGCCCGCGCCTCGCGGTCCACCGCAGCCAGAAGCCGTCTGCCATTTTGAGCCGAGCGATAGCGCGAATCAACCCAGAGCTCCTGCAGGATTCCATAGTGGCCTGAAGCCCTGATCGCGGTGACCTGGGAGACGACCGCAATTCCGATCGTTTCGCCTCTCAGCACATTCTCCATGATCAAGGCGAACCCAAGCCGTGAATCCGTCGCCATTTGCCCAGCGACGCTGACTGCCGCTTGCGGATCGAATTGCGGTCCCGGTCCTCGGAGCTCCGTGAGAAGCTTATTGACACATTGTGCGATCGTGTTCCGGTCCTGGAATGTCGCGAGGCGGACACGATGCGCGGAATCGGGTACAACCTCCTCGCCAGCACCGTGATCCGCTCCATGGATCTCGACGCTATGATCCGGGTCGCCTGTCACGGCCTCGACAATCGCACGGATCGGCTGACGTGCCTTGAGGAGAATCTCTTCGAACTCGGCCTCGGGGTCGGACAACGCAACGATGGCCCCGCCGCAGCCGATGCTCAGGTGGCCCCCCCGGCAGATGATCGTCCGAATGACGATATTCAGGTCTAGCTCGCCGCACACAGACAGATAGCCGATCGCGCCCGAATAGATTCCTCTCGGCGCCTCCTCCAGTTCATCGATAATCTTAAGGGTACGGATCTTAGGTGCGCCCGTCATCGACCCGCCCGGAAAGCTCGCAGAAATACAGCGGATGACATCGTCGGGTGACGACAATTCGCCACGGATGGTGCTGACCAGTTGGTGCACGGTCTTGTAGCTTTCGATGTGCATGAGGCTTGGCACATGAATACTTCCGATGCGGCAGACGCGACCAAGATCGTTCCTCATGAGGTCCACGATCATGAGATTTTCGGCCCGGCTCTTCTCGTCCAAGCGCAATTCTTCAGCGATCCGCTCATCTTCGTCCGGGACTTCGTGTCGAGGCGCGGTGCCCTTGATAGGCTTGGTCTCGACAACGAGGTTGCGATCGATCCGCAGGAATCTTTCCGGGGAAGAGCTGGCAACGCAAATATCTCCAAGTCTGAGGAAAGCGGAGTATGGGGCCGGATTTCTCCTCCTTAGGATCCGATAAAGGTTGAGCGGGTCGATCCCTGTTTTGACGGTGATCTCGTTGGTCAAACAGATCTCGTAGGTCTCGCCGGCTCGGATTTTGGAAAGGCATGTTTCGATGTTTTCCAAGTATCGGACGCGTCCCTGACGAAGCTTGAACTGAATTGGACCCCGATTTGCGTGGAGGGAGGACGGGCAGACGCTAGCGGCAGGTTCAATGCCTTGGATCTCCCGCTCGGTCTTGCTGACCCAAAGGGCAGCATCATCGGACAATGCGGTCTCGGTGTCGGGATAGAGCGCAACGATGTGGATACGGCCATTCTCATGATCAAAGGCGAGGAATCTTGTGCAGAAGATGAAGACTGCATCCGGATATTTCGATTGTCGTGAGCTGACGCCGCAGGTGAGCGATTTCAGTTCATAGCCGAAATAGCCCACGTGGCCACCTTTGAAGGGAATGCCTCGCACATCAGCCTGATCTTTCAGCTTGTGCGCGGCACGTCTAACGGCGAGAAATTCGAAAATCGATTTGCAGATGATCATTGGTGATGCCTCGCCGTCGCGAGTGATCCCAATTTCCTGGCGAGATGCATCGTAGCATGCCAGATAGCTGCCCGGCCCGCCAAGCCCTCCCATGAAGGACCACCGCGACACGCCGGGCACCAGCATGCTGCTGTCCAGCCAGAAAGCAGGCTGCGCACCACCAAAGAGACGCACGAAAACATCCTCAGCGCTTGCCGTGCATGAGGTCGTTGAACTTCTCGCCCTATACGTCACCGTCTTAGAGAGAAGATTGCTGGCGCGCGGGACGTCCTCCATTTCAGGCCCCCGCCATTGCTCTGAGCGGGGATGGGGCCGCGGACGAGGCGCACAGATCAGAGAGGAAGTTGGCAAAAAGTTCTCGTCCATATTGGGAGCAGATGGATTCCGGGTGAAACTGCACACCGTAGTGAGGCGCTTGCCGATGGCGTAGCCCCATAATGACGCCATCCTCACACATAGCAGTACATTCAAGGCATTCCGGAAGATCACTTGTCACTGCCAGAGAATGGTATCTGGTCACATTGAAAGAGCGCGGCAGCCCTTCGAATAGGCCCGTCCCGGAGGTTGTGATGCTGCGGATCCGGCCATGGAGCGGCTCTGGTGCGCGGGCAACGGATGCACCATGAAAATAGGCAATGCATTGATGTCCCAAGCACACGCCCAAGACCGGAACGGCGCTCCCGGCCAAAACATCCATCGTCGAGCCGACATCCTCGGAATTTTGAGGACTTCCTGGGCCGGGTGAGAGAATGATCCGGTCATGAGGTATTTTGCGGATTTCGCTCCATGGCACTGTGTTATCCAAGACAATGACTTCCCTGCCATTCACCTCGCCGACCATTTGAGCAATGTTGAATGTAAAGGAGTCGAAATTGTCGATCAGGATCACCGATCTCCCAAAGCCTCTCTCGTTTGCTGGCATCTTCATTTCCTGCTGCGCGCGGCTAATCCCATCCAAAGGAGAACTCCGCTGCGGTGAACGGCAGCGGCATGACCCAGCGTCGCCGTAGATGCGTGCTTCTCTGATCGGCCACGGCTCGAGAAGCCGCAGGGCGTTACTCTGCTGGATCCGACCTGAGCATGCTGTCTTTCTGCCGCTGACGTCAGCTCATTATGTCCATTGCGAGAGCCGACTTTGGTCGCTGCGAGATTCTTTTACCTGAGCTTGATCAGCCCAGCATTCGTTATCCGATTGTCTCCTATCTCTCATCTCGATCAATCACCAGCGCTGGCAGTTGACGGGGGGCGCAAAGCTAGCGGGCTAAGATCCCGCCATATTGAAGAGGCTGCCATCGGCGCCCTCATCGTCTGAAGGCCAAGTAGATCGCGTTCGGCACGAATGTCGGCGGAGAGTTCTTCTCGCTCGCCAGCTGCGGCAAGCGCAGCACGTTCGGAAGCCACCGCTTGTCGTCCCGCAACCGCTCGGCGGCTTCCGCCATCGCGGGCTTCTTCAAGTAGACGAGTTGCGCGACCGACACGCCTACGCGGACGGCATCGACGATAACCGCCGTATCACCGATCCAAGGTAGTTTGCCCTGTCGGCTGCCCAGTGCGCCGCCATCTCCAGCGAGACCTCCTCGGAGAGCGCCGCGGCGCGCGTACGCGTCCGGTGACTTTCAATTACCCACAAATGCTCGATTCGACCGTGATGGTCCGATCGAAAAATCTTGAACCAGATGAATCGCTTGTGATTCGTTGTCGGGCACCTAAATCGCGACGGCGAGGTGCCATGATCAGTTCAAGCGGAACCACGTGTCGTTGCTCGGCCAACCCGGATGATGGTGATGAAAGTCCGTCGAGCATCGCAACGACGTTCCAGCCGAGAGCCCCGCAGCCCTGGCAACCGGACTCCTGTTCGGCGGAAACCTCCCGCTACCTCGACGCTGCTTCTTGATCCGGCCGCAGGCCTGACGCCATCAACCCACAAGGGGTCGGCTTACGCTGAAGCGTGCCGCCGCTTCGTCTTCGCTGCGCGGTGATTGCGGCCCACGCGCGGATTCATCGGGCGCCTGTCGCGCGGGGATGGTCCCGCCTCAGACAGGAGCCGGACCGATGTCTCAAAGCCTTGCCTTCGCCAACGCATGGAACCTCGCCACTACCCTCATGGTCTACGTGGTTGTCTTCACCGGCATGGTCGGATACGGCGTCATGCCGGCCACCGAACACGACGGCGATCCAGCCGATGCCATCCACGAATTCGATCCCTTTCCAATGAGGAAGGCACGCTTCAGATCGCTGGCCGGTGAGCGGAGGTTCCTTCGGATTTCTGCTCCACGTTGCTGCGATTTATGGCTATGCTGTCGGTTGCGCCGTGGTGGTGATGGAAGGCGCGACCGTCAGACCTTTATCTCACGGAGACCACCACCATGATCATCTTTGGACCACTGCTTGTTGTTGTTGGCGTCGGCTTTTTCTGCTGGCTGCTGTTCACGCTCGCTGTCCTCGCACTGCCCCTCTTCGTTGGCCTGACGATCGGCATCTGGGCCTTCCACACCGGCGCCGGAGTACTCGGCGGCACCGCGGCAGGGCTCGTGGCAGGCGGTGCAACCATTTGCATTGGGGCGACTCGCGCTCGCCTTCGTGCCATGGCCTTGGCTTAGACTCCTGATCATCCTCCTCTATGTCGCGCCCGCCACCGTCGCCGGTTACAGCGCCACGCACGGAATTGCCCAGATGGCGATGTCTTCAACCCTGTGGCAGACGGTTTTCCCCGGCCGTCGGGACCGGGGCCGCTAGCATCACGGCCTTGGTCCGCTTCACCAAAATGGCCGCAGACGGACCAAAGACAGCCCTTGGCGGGGGGCGGGTGAGATCGGTACCGGGGGGCTCGGCAATGATCGGCATGGGCAGTAGTTCTTGCGGTACTTGACCCAGCCAAGCGCGCCCGGTTGGCAAAACAGGACGAGACGACGCGCCGTCTGATGACGGTCCCGGGTGTTGGCGTCGTCTCGACGTAACCAATCTGGTGAAACTGACGCCAACGGCAAGATATCCCGATGGGGCGATCGGCTTCTCCGGACTTACCTGTTCGAGGCCGCAACCGTTCTGCTGTACCGAACCAAGAAATGGTCTTGCCTCAAGGCTTGGGGCATGAAGCTCGCAAAGCGGATTGGCATGAGGAAGGCAAAGGTAGCCATTGCCCGGAAGATCGCCGTAATCCTGCACTGCATCTGGGTCGACGGCACATCGTTCGACTGGGGGCAAGCGAAGGAGGCCTAATCTTATTTTGCAAGTTCCTGGTCCGGTCCGACCGGACTGGCGATGTCCCGCTGGGACGGTGGTCGTGGTGACCTCGGTCAATCGGCTGGTGGCGGTTCGTCCGCACTCCGCTGCAAACGTTGAGGCGCCCGATCCGGACATCATCATGAGGCGCTCGCGACCTCGGAAAGGACCATGACCCCAGCTACGACATCAACCCAATAACGCTGAAGCCGGCAACGACATCGACTACCGGATGCCGCTAGGAGATCGTCTCGCAATCCGCGATCGCTCCGTCTCCACAACCCCGACCAGCTCCGACGGAGCAATCGCTACCGGCGTGCCCCTGGAGAGAAAGAATGGCAGCTTGACAACAACCCGCAATTAAAGGGCCGATTGACAGGAGGAAATACTCAGTGGCAGGTCACGCGCAATAGACCAACACGCCGCGCACGCCATCGATCGCATTTCGCCCAACGTGATTTTTTGCGGTGCGTCATAACTGACGATCGCGCCGATCGGACACAGTGTGAAGCCGCTAGCGATCGGGTGAGCAGGACCGCAAAAGCGCAATGGCTTGGTCAATCCACTTCGTCTGCGCTTTGGCGGAGGTGGTCGTTAAGTTTGATCAGGTGAGGTAAGGGGTTTCGTCACCCGAACTGACGGGCGACTTCGGCGGGATTTCAAGAGGTTTACGTTTCAGCATAGACAAAAGATAGGTAATGTGCGCCGGAAACCCGAGTCGGTCAAAAAGGAATATTCCCGTGCCAGAGATACTCCATTACCAATCTACGTTGAGTTGCGCTAAAAGCTGCCTTGAGTAGCGAATTGCTAACAAGACGCAGGACGCAAATACCAAGAGCGATCTTACTGCCGCCGCTAGGGCGTTGGGCGTCGCCGAAGATCGCATCGCAGCTCTAGAAGCCGTCATTAATGCGCTCGTGAAGAAAATTGGTCTCCAGCGTTCTGATATTGGATATCGCACCAGTGAGAAATTCTCAGAGACATTTGTGAAAGAGCTTCTTCGCTAGGCTTACCAGGGGATAACGCACTTGCGTTTTCAGGGGAATTCACATGCACCGCAAAGCTACTGATGACCTGTTAGCCATAGTGCGCAATGGCGGAAGCCTGATCATGAACGGAAGTACTCGCCCGACCGATCAATTGGTCCAGATTGTTCGCAACGCTCGCTCCGACAGCCAAATCATCCTAACGAATATGGCAGATAGGCCGACGGGTGAGCTTCTTCAGATTGTTCGCAACGGAAGCGGGAGGGTCATTATATCCTAAGCTCTGGTGCTGGCACAGTTCGCGCCTCAGTCGAGCTTTAAGCGCCCCTTGAGCTGTGCAAGCTCGTCTTTCTGCCGTTGCGCGATTTCTTCTTGCTCCTGTCGTCTTCGGGTCTGCTCGTTCGCGTATGCACCGTAGGCTTGGTTTGTCTCAGCGATAATCTTCTTGAGCTCAGGGAGGTGGTCCTCCTCGAGTTCGTTCGGCATGCATACGATCTCCAAGGTGCGACCCGACACGGACGCACGCCGCTTCATCATGTAAATGTGTTGGCTCCAGGCATTGTTGAAATACTCCGCCCACTCGGACGGAGCGCTCTGCGACAACTTGAGCACGATCCGAACCAGTGCTCCTTGGCCCGATGGCCCTGTTGCCGCTTCGTCCAATTCAACGATTTTGATATCGGTCCAGTTGCTCGCCATTGCCTACCACCCCTAAAGTGAATTAGCGCGGCGAACCTAAGCGCCGAGACGGCAGAAGGAAAGCGGGCAATTTGTCGGAATGAGCGTGTGACCGAATGTCGGAAATGACGTTCGGGATGGCGCTAAGTGATTGATTTTATGGTGAGCGCGCCGGGGCTCAAACCCAGGACCCCGTAATTGAAAGAAAAGTGCTCTTGGCATTTCCGTGAATGAAATCAATAGTTGCGGTTTACAATCTAATCTCGCTTTGAACTCCAACGGGCTCTAAAAGAGAAGGTTTGTAAACCGCTATTCAGCCTTCTTGGCGGGGCCGGGACGTGCACACGGTGGCCCGACCCGCCTCGAGCAGCTTCATCGCCGATCCGGCGAGCCTAATTTCGAGACTTCTCTAGAGTTCGAACGATGGTTGCGCCCAAGAGGCGCTAAAAGCTGGAAGCAAACGCCACCGAGGACGAGCTTGCGGCCGAACGGGCCGTGGCCATGATGACGACCGTGCGCGGATTTACACGTAAGCGCCCCGAGCGTCAGACCTTCCCCGAGCATCCGCCAGCGCCATCCAGTCAGCGGTCACGCGCTTCGGCATCGGTTTGAGGACGAGGACGGACGGCCGGTGCCGCGGCCCTTCTGGCTGAGTTCGACGCGCTTCAAAGCATGTCGAATCGCGGTGTCGGTCAGGCTTGGCATGGCGCTTCTTGTTCCGCAACCGGGATCGGTCGGGGAGAAACGGGGAATCATTTGCCGGGAGCGGCAAGCCGTTTTCTACCTCTTAAACCGCCCCCAATTTGCCAATACCGCCCCCACTACGCAATGCCAAAAATACGCAATTTTCCCAGCGTTTCAGCGTTCTTGTGCGTGATCCGGCGTGATCAAAAGAGGGCTAGTGGGGTTCATCCCAGCTAGCATTTGTTCGCGGACGATTCTGCTGCGTGGCCTGGAGCGGACGCCGCCAGATAGTCCGATGGCCGAACCGTTGACTGACGCTGAGCTGGTAACTCGCGGGGGCGTGGATCGATAGTTCCGCAGATCAAATCAAGCTGCAAGAGAGGGGTTGACTCGTTCGAAACAATAAGTCTAGTTATGCAAGTGACAGGCGAGCCCGACCTCTGTCGATATGCTCAAGCCCGTCCCAGCCAGAGAGGCATTTGTGGAGGAAATTCGGGTCGAACGGCGAGACGGAATTGCGCACGTCGTTCTGAATCGTCCAACGGTAAGGAACGCCGTAACGCTCGCGATGTGGCGCGAGCTTGCTGATATCTTCTCGGACTACGCCACCGATCGTGACGTCCGCGGCGTCATTTTGCGCGGCTCGGACTGGGACTTTTCTGTCGGCGCCGACATCTCCGAATTCGATCGTATCAGAGAAGACCGCCATCAGGCCGCCGCGTACGAAGTTGCGGTCGATTCCTGCTCGGGCGCGATTGCCGCGCTGGGAAAGCCTGTCGTCGCCGCGATCACTGGCTACTGCCTCGGAGGTGGCTGCCACCTTGCGCTCGCCTGCGATTTCCGTTTCGCCGATCGCAATACAACAATTGGTATTCCGTCGGCCAGGCTCTCAATCGTTTACGGTGTCAACAGTGTGCAGCGCCTGCTTGCACTCACCGGTCTGTCGAACGCCAAGAGGATACTTTATTCAGCAGACCGATTCCGAGCTGAACAAGCCATGCGGATGGGCCTGATCGACGAGCTTCACGACGACGTCGTCGGGGCCGCGGAAGAGTTCCTGCAACTCCTCGCCGTCAATGCGCCCCTGTCGATTGCTGGCGCAAAATTCATGCTGAATGGTCTCACCATGGGTAACGGCGCACTGGACCTCGCAACAGCACAGCGGCTCGTGGACGAAGCTTCTGACAGCATTGACTTCAAGGAAGGCCGTGAGGCCTTCGCGCAGAAGAGGCCGCCGCGGTTTCGAGGAGAATAGGTCGGATGAAGAAGGATTGGGATTTGGAGAGGGCCGATGAAGCCGACCAAGTTTGACTATGTCTCTCCATCGACCGTGGAGGCGGTGATCGAGGCTTTAGTTGCCTCGAACGGAGATGGAAAGCTGCTCGCTGGGGGGCAGAGCTTATTGCCGCTCCTCAACTTCCGGATGGCACGACCTTCGGTTCTGATCGACCTCAACCGCATCGAAGGGCTTTCCTATATCAAGGACCGGGGAGACCGCATCGCGATCGGAGCGCTGACCCGTCATCGTGACATCGAACTTTCGCCACTCATCGCTTCGAAGCTTCCCGTCATGTCGGCCGCGATGCGGCATGTGGCTCACCTGGCTATCCGCAATCGCGGCACCATCGGCGGCAGCCTATCCCATGCGGATCCCGCCGCCGAGCTGCCGATGCTAGCGGTATTCTATGATGCGACGGTATTAATCCGCGGACCGCACGGGCTCAGGATGGTCGCCGCGGAGGAGTTCTTTGTCGATGCTCTGACGAGTTGTCTGAAACCCGACGAGATTGTTGTGGAAGTAGAGTTTCCGGTCCTCGACCACGGCGGGTGGGCATTCGAAGAGATCGCCCGCCGCTTTGGCGACTTCGCGCTGGCGAGCATCGCTCTCTCCGTTCGCCGCACGGGGGGCGGACTTGAGGGTGCGCGCATCGCGGTAATGGGGGTGGCCGACACTCCGGTGCGCTTGAAGCAGGCCGAGCGGGAGCTCGTTGCATTACCGTTGGACGAGCAGGCTCCGGAACTTTGTTCCGAGATTATAGCCTCAAAGGTTTCGCCGAACGACGATCTTCATGCATCGGGTGAGTACCGCATGCATCTCTTGAAACATCTGTCGAGGCGCGCATTGCGCACGGCTCTCGCATCGACGGACCAAACCGCATGACAAAGATCTCAGTGAAAGTGAACGGAAAGCGCTACGACGTCCCAGACGTCGAGCCGCGCATGCTGTTGTCCGATTTCCTGCGCGATCGGCTAGGGCTCACCGGAACGCATGTCGGCTGCGAGCATGGAGTTTGCGGCGCCTGTACTGTGCTTGTAAACGGCGACAGCGCACGCTCTTGCCTCATGCTGGCAGTCCAGACCGATGGCGCCGATATCCTGACCGTCGAAGGACTGGGGTCACCCGAAGAGCTCAACGTCCTTCAATCGCAATTCCGCGAGCATCACGGGCTTCAGTGCGGCTACTGCACGCCCGGCATGCTGATGACAGGAGAGGACCTGCTTCGAAAATATCCCCTCGCGACCGACGAGGAAATCCGGGAGGGGCTTTCCGGAAATCTTTGCCGCTGTACGGGGTACCAGAACATTGTGGCCGCGATCCGTAGCGCCGCCGCGATGCGCACAGGAAAAGAATCATGAAGTTGAATTTTCTCGCCGCCGGGCGCCTTCGGATGAAGAAGAGCATCTACGTGGCCGGCGCAGATCGCGAAGAGACAATTGATCTTCCGGTCAGCAGTGCGCTGATCCGGCATAAACAGGGCAACGTACTGTTCGACACCGGATGCCATCCATCGGTAGTCGCCGATGCGGAAGGACGTTGGGGCCCGCTCGCAAAAGTCATGAAGCCGATGATGCGGACGGACGAGACACTCCTACCGAACCTGGCTTGCACCGGCCTCGGGCCGGATGACATCGACATCGTCGTCAACTCGCATTTTCATCCCGACCATTGCGGCTGCAATCAGTTCTTCCGCAAGGCGACGATTTTAGTCCATGCCAAGGAGATCGAAGCAGCCAAGGAGCCCGGCGCAGACACTGCAGGATACCTTAAAGCCGACTGGGATTACGGAGCCGCGATCGAGCCCGTAAACGGAGAGAGAGATCTCTTCGGCGACGCCAGCTTGGTGCTGCTTCCGCTGCCGGGCCACACACCCGGGACCATGGGCGCGCTCGTCAGTCTAGATCGGGACGGGCAGTTTCTGCTTGCGTCGGACGCCGTCAGCCTGCGCCGGAACCTCGATGCTGACGCGGTTCCTCGCAACACTTGGAACGTCGAACAGCAACTGAATACGTTTGCGGAGGTTCGCCGCATCGAGAAGTCCGGTGCTACCGTGATCTGCGGACACGACGATGCGCAATGGCAGGGCTTGCGTAAAGGTGGCGACGGCTATGAATAAAGATCATCGCACCGACTTATCCGACGTGCTGCGCCCGAAAAACGTCGGTGCGGCGATGAAGCGCACTGAGGATCCCCGCCTCCTGACGGGTTTCGGTGAATACACGGCCGATCGAAAGCCGGATCAGGCGTTGCATATGGCCTTCCTGCGCAGCGCGCAGTCACACGCCAGAATTGCGCGGGTCGACACATCTGCCGCTCTGGAAGCGCCTGGAGTCGTGGCGGTCCTGACGGCGGAGGGAATTGCCGGCGACTTCAAGCCAGTTATCCCGTTCTCTCGAATGGCGAATTACTACGCGACCCCGATTCTGCCGCTGGCGTCCGGAAAAGTCCGTCATGTTGGAGAGGCCATCGCTGCCGTCATCGCCACCTCGCGCTACCTGGCCGAGGATGCGCTCGAACTGATCGAGGTCGACTACGAACGACTGCAGCCGGTCGCGCACGCAGAGGCGGCGGTCACAGAGGATGCAGCTCTGCTACACGAAGAAGCAGGGACTAACGTCCTGGTCGCTCGAGAGTTCAAGCAGGGAAACGTTGCGGCGGATTTAGCTGCCGCTGCCGTGAGGGTAGGCGGGCGGTTTGAAATGACCCGCAAGGCGGCACTTGCGATGGAGCCGCGCAGCTATTCTGCGGAGTACGACAAGCGGAGAGACGCGCTCACGCTTTACACCTCCTCGAACATTCCGGGAATAGTACGTGATGCCATCTCGGAATCGCTATCGCTTCCAGGACATCGCTTGAGGGTGGTCGCCCCCGATGTCGGTGGCAGCTTCGGTTCGAAGGGATCACTGTATCCAGAGGAGCTCTTGATCTGCATCGCCGCACGCAAGCTGCGTCGATCAATCAAATGGACGGCAGACCGGCTCGAGGACGTCAGCAGCAGCAGCCAGGCGTTTGCAGAGATTGTTGACGCCGAGATGGGCTTCGACGAGCACGGCATAGCTACCTCGCTGCAAGCAGACGTGATTGGCGACGTCGGCGCCTTCTCCATTTATCCGTGGACCTGCGGGCTGGAGCCAGTACAGGTCGTCAGCTTCTTGCCCGGCCCATACAAGATACGATCGTATCGTGGTGCGGTTCGCGGCGTCGCAACTTGCAAGCCGCCGACCGGACCTTACCGAGGCGTTGGCCGCCCGATTTCGACCTTCGTCTGCGAGCGTCTGATGGACATGGGCGCCAGGGCCCTTAAGATCGATCCGCTCGAGATCAGGCGCCGCAACCTGGTCCGTGCCGAGGAATTCCCATATCGTATCGCGTCCGGCATTATTTGGGATAGGACTGGCTTTATCGATTGCCTGGAGGCTGCTGCGGAAGCTGCGGGCTACGATCAGCTTCGAAAGCAGCAGTCCGAGGTCCGCAAACGCGGGCGACTTTTCGGGATCGGGATCGCTTCGTACGCCGAACTGACCGGCATCGGCTCACGCATCGCGGTGGCGCCAGGAATGCCGATCAATACGGGATCAGAAACCGCGAAGATCACAATCGACTCGACAGGCGGCATCACCGCAGCGTTTGGCGTTGCCTCCCATGGCCAGGGACTCGAGACGACTTTGGCACAGATCATCGCCGACGACCTCGGCGCGTGCTTCGAGGACATTCGCGTCATCCAAGGCGATAGCGATGAGGTCCCGATGTCAACCGGGACCTACGCCAGCCGCAGCGCGGTGCTCGGCGGTGGTGCCGCCAAGCATGCCTCAGAGATCCTGAAGGGCAAGATCAAGCGGGTTGCATCGCATCTTCTCGAAGCTAATGCGGATGACCTCGAAGTCTCCCAAGGAAAGGTAGCTGTACTCGGCACTGACCGCACAGTGTCTTTTAAGCAGATTGCCAAGGCCGTCTATTCTGACATGAAAACCTTGCCGGTCGACGCGCGCGAAGAGCTAACTGCGAGCTACACTTACGATCCGATCAACGGCACGACTGCCGCGGCAACTCACATTGCTGCGGTCGAAGTCGATCCGGCGACCTGCTTCGTAAAGATCCACAAGTTTGTCGTCGCCGAAGATTGTGGCCGCATCATCAATCCCATGATTGTGGACGGTCAGGTCCACGGCGGCGTAGCCCAAGGAATCGGTGCCGCGCTGTTCGAGGAGCTGATCTACGATGACGATGGCCAACTTCTCAGCGCAAGCCTTGTCGACTACGTAATTCCGTCGGCACCGGAGGTGCCAATCATGGAGGTCGTCCATGTCGAAAGCGAGTCAGCGGTATCGGGTGGGTTCCGCGGTATGGGCGAAGGCGGCACGATCGGAGCGCCGGCGGCGATCGCCAACGCTATTGCCGACGCGCTGTCGCCCCTTGATATCGACGTCTCGGTCCTGCCGATGACGCCCGAACGCATCTTCAGACTTATCCAGAATGCCAAGCACAGAGCAAAGGAAAAATCATGACGGATCTTAAGGGACGTATCGCGCTGGTCACGGGAGGCGGTCGCGACGTCGGCGCTGCGATCTGCAAGATGCTGGCGGAACGTGGCGCATCCGTCGCCGTGAACTACCACAATTCGAAGGCGGACGCAGAAGGCGTTGTCGCCGAGATTCAAAAGGCTGGCGGAAAAGCGAAAGCCTATCAGGCCGACATCGCCGATGCGGATGCCGTCAAGAAGATGATCGCCGACATCAAGAACGAGTGCGGCGGCCTTGATATTCTCGTCAACAACGCGGGCCTGGTATTTCGAAAGAAGTTCAGTGAGAGCACGCCGGAGGACTGGAAGAAGCAGGTCGACACCTGTCTTTACGGTGCATTGAACTGCTCACATAGCGCAGGGCCACTCCTCGAGGCGTCGGGCCATGGGCGCATCATCTCGATTATGGGCGACTCCTCGCGCGTCGGGGAATCCGGGCTCGCGATCGCCGCAGCCGCGCGCGCTGGAACCATCGCGCTCATGAAGTCACTGGCTCGCGAGTGGGGCCGTTCGGGCGTTACCGCGAACTCGATCTCGCTTGGTCTGATCGAGACCGCGCACGACAAGGCTTGGGTCGAAGTCAATCGCGACAAACTGGTCAAGGCCTACGCTATTCGTCGCCTGGGTCTGCCCTCGGATGTGGCTCCCCTCGTAAGTTTGCTCGCCTCGGACGCCGGCGCCTGGATTACCGGCCAGGTAATCAGCGTGAACGGCGGATATTCGATGATCTGAGGGAGCCGGCGATGCTCAACGTCGATCTGATTGCACCTATCGCGACGCTCCTCGAGCGGCAGGCGAAGAGCCGACCGGATCAGGTAGCGTATTGGGATTCGGCGCGGTCAATTACCTATGCGCAACTCGCCGACCGCACCGCCTCCATCGCGGCGAACCTGACGAAGGCCGGGTTGAAGGAGGGCGACAGGCTCGCGGTGTACTTGCCGAATGGGGTGAACTGGATCGAAGCCTGCTTCGCTGCATTGCGGGCCGGCGCCGTCGTGGTGCCGATTAGCTTTGATGCAGCGGAGGGGGAGGTCAGCTATCGTCTGACCGACGCCGGTTGCGGTTTTGTTATCACTGCGGGTGCGCGAAAGGATCTGCTGGAAAAGATTTGTCGGGACGCGAGTATCTCACCGACGGTGATCTTCGCTGGGCCTGACGCCGATGGAGCCGAAGTGTCATTGGAGGATCTTGCCAAGGCACATGAGGCGGCCTCGCTCGATCCGGCGGACATCGATCGATCTTCCTTCATCATCTACACGTCAGGTACGACGGGACGGGCAAAGGGCGTGCTGCTGTCGATCCGCGGTATGCTGTGGATTTCGGCAGCGTGCTGGGCGCCGATTGCCGAATTGACGAGCGAGGATGTGATCCTTTCGCCGCTTCCACTCTTTCATTCCTATGGTCTGAACCTCTCGGTGCTCGGGGTGCTTGCAGTCGGTGCCAGTGAGCACATCATGGAGCGCTTCTCACCACAGCAGGCTCTCGAACTGCTCCAGACCGGCAGATATTCGGTCATGCCCGGGGTGCCAACAATGTTCCATTACCTTTTGCTCCGCGCGCAGGAGGCCGGCATCGAGCGCTTGGGAGCCGTGCGCCTTTGCATCTCGGCAGGCGCGATCATGCCCGCAACCTTGAACAAGGCGTTTGAGGAACGTTTCAAGACGCGGCTCCTCGACGGATACGGCATCACTGAGACATCCACCATGGTAACGATGAACTGGCTGCACGGCGGCAGGCCGATGGGCTCTTGCGGGCTTCCGGTCCCGGGGCTCGCGGTTCGTATCGTCGACCCGTCCTCGTTGGAGGACGTCCCGATCGGCCAGGAAGGCGAACTCATTGTGCGTGGCCCGAACCTCATGCATGGCTATCACAACAAACCTGCAGAGACCGCGTCGGCGCTGCGCAACGGCTGGTACCACACGGGCGATCTCGCGAAATCGGACCCGTCGGGTTATCTAACGATCACGGGCCGAATAAAAGAACTGATCATCCGCGGCGGCCAGAACATCGCGCCGGCCGAGATCGAGGAAGTCGTCGTGAAGCACCCCCAGGTCAGGGATTGCGCAGTCGTCGGGATCCGGCACGCGACGCTCGGGGAAGTACCGTGCCTTTTTGTAGTCGCCAAGGATGGCGCACTCGATATCCCCGCGCTTCTGGAGCATTGCAGGGCTCATCTCTCCTCATACAAGATCCCGGAATCCACGCATCTCGTGGGAGAGATTCCGCGCACAGGGTCTGGCAAAATCATGCGTTTCAAGCTCGTCGAAGCCCTGAGCAGCCAAGCTTGAGCGGTTCAGCCGCAGTCAGTCGATCGAGCGCGGACCAAGTGCGCCGAAAGATTTCGGGTCATAGGCGAGGCGATACCGCATATCGGCAGCTACGATCGGCCTCTTGCACCGGTCGCAATCGACGACTGGATCAAAGTCGTGTCCGCATTTGATGTGCGTGAGGATGAGGGGTGGCTTTCCCTTCGAAAGCCAGCGATCCCCCCATCGCAACATCGTGATGAAGGGGCCGTAAAGCTCCAAACCCATGTCAGTCAGGAGGTATTCGTAGCGGTCGGGAGAGCTCTGATACTGTCGGCGCCGGAGCACTCCGTTGGCGACCAGGCGATTCAATCGATCGGTCAGGATGTTGGGCGCGATTGCGAGCTCATTGAGGATCTTATCGTAGCGGCGGTTGCCAAAGAATCCTTCACGGACGACCATGAAGCTCCATTTGTCGCCGATTATTTCGAGAGCGCGGGATACCGAGCTGGGACGGCCGAGTACGAAACGGCTGCCGTCGGAGGGCCGCCGTGTGTTGCGGCCTGGCTTGGCGGGACAGCGGCCTGCACCAGGCCCATCGCGATACTTCACTTCCCGAGCTGAAACCCTTTCCCCGCAATGGGAGCACGTCACGATTGGGTGACTTTCGCAGCCGCAGGTCGCGTGGACAAGCGTCAGTGGCGGCGGCTTGCCCTTGGAAAGCCAACGGTCACCGAACTGCATCAGCGCGATAAAGCTTGGATAAAGGTCGAAGCCCATTCTCGTCAGCCTGTACTCCTTCCTCTGTGAGGAGCCGGGCGCAACCTGACGGAAGATCGCGAGCTGCGTCAGCTTTCTGAGCCGATCAGTCAGCGTTGCACGGGGAATGCCGAGCGCCGATCGAAAGGCTTCGAACGTCTGTGTTCCAAAGAATGCCTCGCGAATGATAAGGAAAGCCCATGCGTCGGAGACGATGTCCAACGTGCGGGCGACAGAGCAGTTGCGTTCCGTTCGTCCAGCGCCAGTACGGGCCGCCATCGTCGGCGCCTTGGCCAACGTTCTCGGCGACTGAAATTTAGCGACGACAGGCATTCCGATCGGTCCGTTCACACAGCCGCCACGACCGGACAGCCCTGAAAGGTTGCGCACCTGTAGCACATTGCGCGATTGACTCGTCGAAAAAATAAGTCTAGTTATGCATGTAACAATAGTCTAGTTATGATAGTAATGGAATGGGATGGAAACCAGATAAGGGCGGGAGGCGTGTCATGAATGGAAGAGTGAATAGTGGCCTGATCGCGGCGACAGCGATTCTGACGATGAGCGTCGCAGCCAGTGCTCAGACGGTCACGGACGATATCGTGAAGATCGGTGTGCTAACCGACATGTCCGGCCAATTCTCACACGAATCGGGTGCAGGCGCGGTAACTGCGATCAAGATGGCCGTCGAAGATTTCGGTGGCAAGGTCCTCGGCAAACCGATTGAGGTCATCGTCGCCGATCATCAGAACAAGCCCGACACGGCTTCCGCGCTGGCGCGGAAATGGTACGACGTCGAGAAGGTTGACATGATCGGCAACCTCATCAACTCCTCGATCGCCCTTACGGTTTCCGGGCTTGCGAAGGACAAGAATCGGATCGCCATCATCAACGGCTCCGGATCATCCCGTCTGACAGGCGATGCGTGTACGCCGAACAGCATACATTATTCCTATGATACGTACGCGCTCGCGCGTGGAACCGGGGCTGCGCTGGCGAAGGAAGGCAAGAAGTCCTGGTACTTCCTCACTGCGGACTATGCTTTCGGACATGCGCTCGAAGCCGACACCTCCGCCGTCGTGAAGGCCCTGGGTGGCGAAGTCGTCGGGTCGACACGATACCCGCCTGAATCGTTCGATCAGTCCTCATACCTGCTCCAAGCGCAATCATCGAAAGCCCAGGTCGTTGCGTTGGCTGGATCGGGCAACGTGTTGGTCAACTCGATCAAGTCCGCGCAGGAATTTGGAATTCAACAGCGCCAAACGTTGGCTGGCCTGCTCGTCTGGGAAACTGACATCAAGGCCCTTGGCCTTTCGGCCGCCCAAGGATTGGTATTGACCAACGCATTTTACTGGGATCGGGACGATGAGACACGCGCATGGTCGAAGCGGTTCTTCGATAGGATAAAAGTAATGCCACATATGGGTGATGCTGGAGACTATTCGTCGACCATGCACTATCTGCGAGCCGTCGAAGCGGCCGGGACTGACGAAGCGCAGGCAGTCATGAAAAAAATGCGCGAAATGCCTATCAATGACTTCTTTGCCAAAAACGGACGTATTCGAGACGACGGCCGCATGGTGCACGACATGTACGTATACGAAGTCAAGAAGCCCTCGGAAGCAAAGGGGGATTGGGATTTCTACAAGCTCCGCGAAGTGATCCCGGGCGATCAGGCCTTCCGTCCGATTAAGGATAGCGCCTGTCCTTTGGTGAAGAAAGGGTGATGAGGGGAGCCGGGTCTGGACCCGCAAGCTCATGGCCCACACTTGAGGAGGCATCGCAATGGATCAGGAACTTGTTGCGGCGAGCTCGGCTGGAGTTAATCCGATTCGCAGTGGAGCTGAGTACATCGAGAGCCTCCGTGGACGTAGATTGACAGTCTATTTGATGGGTGAGCTCGTTGATGAGCCGGTTGACCATCCCATGATCCGGCCTTCGATCAATGCGGTGGCAAGAACCTACGATCTTGCAAACGAGGAACCGGCTCTCGCGTCCGTAGTCTCGCCGCTCACTGGCGCCGACGTGAACCGGTTCCTCCATATTTCCACCAGCTCTTCCGATCTCGTGATGCAGAACAAGATGCAACGTCGTCTTGGGCAACTGACGGGCACGTGTTTCCAGCGCTGTGTGGGCATGGATGCACTAAACTCACTGCACTCAGTAACCTACGATTTGGACAGAAGGTACGGCACACACTACCACGCGCGATTCAAACATTTCCTCACGCGCATACAGGCCATGAACCTGGTCATCGGTGGGGCAATGACCGATGTCAAGGGAGACCGCAGTCGGTCGCCCTCGCAGCAATCTGATCCCGACCTGTTTCTGCACGTCGTTCGTCGCACGCCTGAAGGCGTTGTTGTCCGAGGAGCGAAGGCACACCAAACGGGATGCATAAACTCGCATTGGTTGATCGTTATGCCAACCATGAGATTGGAGGCGACCGACAAAGATTACGCGATTGTCGGCGCGATCCCGGTCGACGCTACGGGCGTTACCTACATTTATGGCCGGCAATCTTGCGACACGCGCAGCATCGATGGTGGAGATGTCGACGCAGGCAACGCGCAATTCGCAGGCCAGGAAGCGATGATCATCTTCGACGATGTCTTCATTCCGAATGAGCACATTTTCCTGGATGGGGAGGTCGAATTTGCTTCGACGCTCGTCGAGCGCTTCACCTGCTATCACCGCCGCAGTTACGTCTGCAAAACCGGTGTGGGTGACGTCCTGATTGGTGCCGCAGCAACCATTGCTGACTACAACGGCGTCGAGCGCGCATCACATATCCGCGACAAGCTCGTCGAGATGACCCATCTGAACGAGACGATCTACGGCACAGGCATTGCGGCAAGCCATCAAGGAACTGAGATGAAATCAGGTGCCTTTTTGCCGGACGAGATGCTCGCGAATGTCTGCAAGCATCATGTCACTCGGTTACCTTACGAGATCGGCCGATTGGCGCAGGATCTCGCCGGCGGTCTGATGGTGACGCTGCCGTCCGAGCGCGAGCTTAGGCATGAGAAGATCGGTCCGATAATCGAGAAATACCTGAAAGGACGCCCCGAGATCGCGACGGAAGACCGGATTCGCATTCTTCGCCTAGTTGAAAACATGACCCTTGGGAGAAATGCCGTGGGTTATCTGACTGAGTCCATGCACGGCGCTGGTTCGCCGCAAGCTCAGCGAATTCAGATCGCGCGGTCGATGCAGACCGATTTCAAGAAGGACTTAGCCAAAGCGCTCGCCGGCGTTTCTTCGACGACGCAGGCGGAGATCGTGAACGATCTATCGACTTACATGGCCAGAGTCTTTGCACCTCTTCGCAACTGAGGCGGCAGAAGCTGGCCTATCTCGGCTATTTTGGAGACCTCAATGGCAATGACAATGAGCGGAGAGATTCAGCTCGCCGCCCCGCGCGAAGTCGTTTGGACCAAATTGAACGACCCAATCGTCTTGAAGGCCTGCATTCCCGGATGCGAAGAGTTGGAGAGGATTGATGACGGGGGATTTCGTGCCGTCGCAAAGATGAAGGTGGGGCCCGTTTCCGCCCGATTCAAGGGTAAAGTCACCCTGAACGATCTCGATCCGCCGAGAAGCTATACTATCCTTGACGAGGGCGAAGGTGGCGTCGCAGGCTTCGCGAAAGGTGGCGCAAAAGTCAGCCTGCTCGAGCGGGAGGATGGCACATTATTGACCTACCACGTCGACGCGCAGATTGGCGGAAAGCTCGCGCAGTTGGGGCAGCGGCTTGTCAACGGAACGGCCAAGAAGCTCGCCGACGAGTTCTTCGCTAATTTTGTCCGAGCACTTTAGTTGACGAACCCAACACGGCCGCGCGGCTGTTTTGCCCGGCGATTTCCATGGCGCGCTGTAGTTGAGCCGCGGACGTTCATCGCTCGCCTCCTGACCACCTGAAAAGCGAAGCGGGGGACGAACGGAGGTGCAAGGCTCCATCAGCGTAGAAGCAGGGTTACTGCGATCGGGACCAGAAACGACGTCACAAGCGCGTTCAGGCCCATGGCAATCCCGGAGAAAACGCCGGCCACCTCGTCGACTTGAAACGCCCGTGCTGTGCCGATGCCGTGTGCGGCGATGCCGACCGCAAAGCCGCGAGCGCGAAAATCGGTAATGGCGGCCCGATTCATGAGAGGCGTGACAATGATGGCTCCCAGGATCCCGGTGAGTACAACCGAGACGGCGGTCAGGGACGGATCGGCATGTAGGGATTCGCTAATTCCCATAGCCACGCCTGCTGTAACTGATTTTGGCGAAAGCGATAGGATAATCGATCGAGGCAGACCGAAGGCCTCGGCTAACAGTACGACTGTAACGATCGCAATCATCGAGCCAACGATCAGCGAAACCAACATTGGCAGAAGCGCAGCGGCGACCCGCGCCCGATTGTCGTAGAGTGGAATCGCAAGCGCAACCGTCGCTGGCCCAAGAAGAAAGTGCACGAACTGGGCGCCCGCGAAGTATGTGGTGTACGAAGTGTCCGTGATGATCAGGAACGCGCCGATGACCCAGATCGAGTGCAATACAGGATTGGCCAGCGGATGCCGGTGCGTCCTAAGCGAGATAGCGTCAGCGATGGCGTAGATTGAGAGCGTCACGGTGAGCCAAAGCAGTGGTGACTGCGAGAGGTAGACCCACAGCGAGAATGAGTTTTCGCTCATGGCCCCGGTTGGCTCCTTGAGAGAAGCCGGTTGACCGCGAGGAACGTAGTCACGGTGACGAGCAGCGTGATGACCACCGAGACCGACAAGATCAACAGAATTGCGGCGCCGTGCTCCATGACCAAGTCGAGTTTCTTCACGACGCCGACCCCAGCGGGAACGAACATTAGAGATAGATGGCCGAGCAGGCTACGGCTCGTTGTCTCAACTCCATCCTTGTGCAATGGGCCACGCCTGAGGCCGGTGAAGTGATCCCGGGTCAAGAGAAGCAGCAGCAAGAGCGCCATCCCGAGCACCGGTCCGGGAATCGGCAGGCCGACACCGCGCACAATTGCTTCGCCGACCAACTGGCAGAGCAGAATCACGCTGAGACCTGCGATCATGCGAGGCGCTCGATGCCGGCCAAACTGGTCTCAGTGAGACCTGCAGGAATGCTTTGCCGGCAAAAGAAATGCGAGATCGATGTGCGAAGGCTCAGCCGTATCGCAAAAATGGGCTTCTCGGGCCGGAATTTTGCGTGAAGCGACGTTGCCACAGGCGTTACGCCGCGGGTATCTTCAAGGAAGACATAAAGTGCTCCATGTTCGCTTCCACGCTTTCCCGACTGAGCAGGCCTGTCTTCTGATCGCGGATCATTGCATACATCTTCTCGTGTAAGCCCACCGCGCGGTAGCGTCCGCTCACCTCCAGCGATTTGCGAATCCAGGGGGCGACCATGTTCAATACGAAATCAGCGATCACCACGATGAGCTTGTTGCCCGCTGCCGCATAGACTGCTCGGTGGAAGTCGAGATCGGCCTCCAGCAGTTTATCGATCGGCGAATTTGGATCCTCTGAGAGAGCCTTCAGCCGATCGATGCTCTCTCTCATCACCGCCAGATCTTTCTCGGTTCGTCTTACCGAAGCTAACTCTGCGCAATTGCGGTCGAAAATGTACCGCAGCTCCATCAGCATCTCGGGGGTCGAATCCTGGAGGTAGAGCTGAAACATCATCAATGGCATCACGGTGGTGCCCTCATCCTTGCGGATATAGTTGCCGTGCCCATGCCGAGTTTCAATCAATCCGGAGACCGCAAGTGTCTTCATCGCCTCACGAATAGGGGTGCGACTGATGCCAAGCTTCTCTGCGAGTTCTTTCTCATTGGGCAACTTGTCTCCGGGACTTAGATTTCCGTTGGCGATCTCACCCGTGATGTAATTCAGCGCGACTTCGACACGCGTGGGCAGTTTTTTGGTTTCCATTCGCTCCATCGGTCGCTCGCAACCCTGATTTCTGCTGTCGCAAGCGACGCCAACACATAAGCCGCCGTGCGACCAGCCAAAACACCGGACATCCACAAGGTAGGAGGTATGATCTCCATTGAAAACAGGTATAAGGTATGACCTCATATCTTCGCAGAAGAGCGCAATCCAAGACGCCGCTGGAGGAAACGGATGCTTTTGTCGACCGGGGCAGATCCGGAAGGCCGCGACGAGGACGCCTTTGAGGCGCGAGACGAGCCGCTATTGGTGGCGGAAGGTATCGCGAAATCTTTCAATGGCGTTCCAGCCCTTCGCGGCGGTCGCCTTGTCCTCAAGCGCGGAACCGTCCACGCGCTGTGCGGCGGTAATGGCGCCGGAAAGTCGACTTTCCTGAACATTGTGATGGGCTTGCTGCACCGCGACGAAGGCAGCATTCGTATCGACGGCGTGCCTGTCGATTTCAGGAGTGCCGCAGAAGCTCTCCGGCATGGTGTGACGATCATTACTCAGGAGTTGTCGCCGGTCCCTGAGATGACGGTCGCCGAGAACATCTACCTGGGAAGAGAGCCAAAGATCGGCGGTCTTGTCGTCGACTTCCCGAAGATGCGGCGGGCCGCAAAACAGCTTCTGGACGACCTCGAATTCGACGTTCCGCTCACAGCACGGATGCGGGATCTCAGCCTGGCCCAGATCCAGCTGGTTGAGATTGCCAAGGCTCTCAGTCACCGCGCCGACATCGTCATCATGGACGAACCAACCTCGGCCATCGGCGAGCACGAGGTGCACATCCTCTTCAACGCGCTCAAGCGGATAAAGGCGCGAGGATCTGCGATCATCTATGTCTCGCACAAGTTGACCGAGATTTTCGAGATCGCTGACGAATACACTGTTTTCCGCGACGGCCGGTACATTGAAAGCGGAGCAATTTCCGCGATCGACCGCAATCACCTCGTTACTCAGATTGTCGGCCACGAAATCAAGACGGTTGAAAAGGGAAGGCCGAACGAGGGCGCGCCGATCCTGCTCGAAGTGCGTTCTTTATCGCGCGGACCTCATTTCAAGAACATCTCTGTGACCGTCGCTGCAGGAGAAGTTCTGGGTATTTATGGTTTGCTTGGCTCGGGTCGGACAGAATTTTTGGAGACCATCTATGGCATCCACGCGCCGACCGCCGGCGATGTCTTCCTCGATGGAAAGAAGGTAGATCCTGGCAATCCGAAGAAGTGCATCCAGCGAGGCATGGCCATGGTGCCCGAAGATCGGAAGGAGACCGGGCTCGTTCTCTGTGCCTCCATTGCACATAACATTGCCTTATCCTCGCTAGCGCTCCGCGCCGTCAGCGGCTTCGTCCGCCGGAAAGCGGAGGCGGCTGCGACCGACCAGATGATGCGATTGCACCGGATCAAGGCAGCATCGCCAAATGTGGCTGTAGAGACGCTTAGCGGCGGAAACCAGCAGAAAGTGGTCTTCGCACGGTGCCTCCTGACGAATCCGCGGCTGCTGATATGCGACGAGCCGACACGCGGGATCGACGAGGGATCGAAGCAGGAAATCTACGCCTTTCTCCGCGAGTTCGCAGCCAAGGGCAATGGAGTGCTCGTGGTCTCATCCGAAGCGCCGGAAATCCTGCAGATCAGCGATCGGATTGCCGTATTTCGGCAAGGACGACTGGATCGCGTCGTTGACGGACACGAGACAACCCAGCAGATGCTGACGGATCTCGCGAGTTGAGCGGATCGACGAGCTTTCGACAACTGGCGTGCGGCCGAAGCGAGGAGTTGAAATGGTGGCCAACATAATAAGCAACGTCGCGACGGGTGCCCGATCAAAAGGTATTGCTGCTGTAGGACCGTACCTGAAGTCGTTCAGCATTGTCATCGTTTTCGTGGTGATTTCGGCGTTCTTCGCCGTCGCGAACGAGTACTTCATGACGTGGCTCAACTGGGTAAACCTGTTGCGGCAATCCTCGATAAACGGCGTCTTGGCAATCGGGGTAACGTTCGTCATCCTGACCAAAGGCATCGACCTTTCCGTCGGCTCCGTCATGGCACTCGCGGGTATGATCGCTGCCAGCCTCGTGACCTCCACCAACCAGCAGTTCGTGCTCTGGGCAATTCTGGGGGGGCTAGGAACCGGTGCCGCATTGGGGCTGCTGAACGGCGTCATCGTGACGAGCTTCAACGTCCCGCCCTTCGTCGCCACGCTCGGTATGCTTAGCATGGCGCGCGGCTTGACGCTGATCTTCTCTGAAGGTCGTCCTATCCCCAATCTCTCCGAGTCGTTTCGATGGATCGGCGGCGGCAGCGTTGCCGGCGTGCCCGTGCCAGTCTTGATTCTGTTTCTTGTGTTCGCCATCGGATGGGTCGTTCTCTCTTACACGACGTTCGGACGCTACGTGTACGCCGTGGGAGGAAACGACAAGGCCGCTCGGACAAGCGGTATCTCGACGCGAAGCGTCATTGCATCCACCTACGTCATCTCAGGCCTTCTCGCCGGACTCGCCGGCCTGGTGCTTACTTCCCGTACGACTGCCGCACTTCCACAGGCGGGCATCGGCTATGAACTCGATGCGATTGCGGCAGTGGTGATCGGCGGGACCAGTCTCGCAGGAGGGCGCGGCTCGCTCGTCGGGACGTTGTTCGGCGCACTCATCATCGGGACCATCAACAACGGCATGGATCTGATGGGTGTCTCTTCCTACTACCAGCAGCTTCTCAAGGGCGCGATCATCGTCGTCGCCGTGATGCTCGACCAATTTCGCAAGTGACACCTGCGAAGACCATTACAGACGATGACAACGGCTGTAACGCCCAGCATGGGCGGACTAGGTGACTGATCATATCAATTTGGAGGAGACAATGAAGATTACGCGTAGATCGACAATGGCGAGTTTCGCAGCTGCTGCAATCATCCTGTCGACCGGTACGGCCTTTGCACAAAGCAAGGCGCGGATCGCCGCCCTGTCGTTCGGGGAATCCGGCGAGTACATGAAGGCCTGGTCCAGCGAGATTCAGAGTCATCCGGCCGTCAAGGACGGTTCTGTCGCGGTCACGATTTTTGACGGCAAATACGATCCGCTCATCCAGGCGAACCAGATCGATACGGCGATTACCCAAAAGTTCGATGCCATCATCATGTCGCCGTTCGATCTCCAGGCATCGGCGCCCGCAATCGATAAAGCCGTCGCTGCTGGCATTCCGGTGATCGTATCGGCCCTGAAAACCGCTTCGAAGAACTACACCGCGTCAATCATCGTCAACGACACCGAAGGCGGACGCATTATCGGGGAGCAGTTGGGCAAGCTGCTTCCCAAT
This sequence comes from Bradyrhizobium agreste, assembly GCF_016031625.1. Taxonomy (GTDB): domain Bacteria; phylum Pseudomonadota; class Alphaproteobacteria; order Rhizobiales; family Xanthobacteraceae; genus Bradyrhizobium; species Bradyrhizobium agreste. The sequence continues at coordinate 241,261 of NZ_JACCHP010000008.1, forward strand.
GGTGGCAACGTGGTGCTGATGGAAGGTCCGATCGGTCAGTCAGCGCAGATCGAGCGCAAGGCTGGCATTGATGCCGGCTTGGCCAAGTTCCCGAAGCTCAAGCTGATTGCCAGCAAGTCGGGCAACTGGAGCCGTGCCGAGGGGCAGTCGCTCATGGAGAACTGGTTGCTCGCACATCCCGGGCAGATCAATGCCGTACTCGCCGAAAATGACGAGATGGCGCTTGGCGCGATCGAGGCCATGAAGAGTGCAAAGGTCGACTTCAAGTCCGTTCCGGTGCTCGCGATCGATGGCATCCCCGACGGAAAGCGCGCCGTTCAGAAAGGCGAAATGACCGTAACGCTCTACAAGTATGCCCGTGCTGAGGGGCAGGGCGCAGTCGATCTCGCCCTACATGCCGTTAAGGGGGATAGCTACAAGCCGCGGTCCGAGGTCTGGAATTCCTTGATGGAATGGAAGGGCGGAAGTCAGAAGGACTACACCGTTCCCTGGCTCATCTTGGATTCCTCGAACGTCGCAAAATACATGTGAGTCCTGTCGTGCGCACGCGGCGAACAGCCGCGTGCGCACGATGCTTGAACAGGGATATTTGAAAATGGCGGCTCTGCAGAAGAAGGCGCTTCCGAACGGGTGTCTGAGTTTGACTTCCCTTGGACTTGGAACGTCGCCTTTGGGCGGCTGCGGTGTGCCCGTGAGCTTCGAGACGTTCGAGGCGGTGATTCTGAAGGCCTACGAGCAGGGCGTACGCTATTTCGATGTCGCTCCGCTCTATGGTCTCGGAAAGTCGGAGCATTTCCTCGGTCATGTTCTTCGTGTGCACGGGCTTCGTGCCGAGGTCGTGGTGAGCACCAAAGCGGGCCGGCTATTGAAGCCGGCGAGTCGGTCAAAGCGCGCCGAAAGCCTCTACGGCATCAACTGGATTGATCCGCTGCCTTTCGTCGACGAATACGATTACAGCTACGATGGCATCATGAGGTCCTTCGAGGACAGTCAGCAGCGCCTCGGTCTCGACCACATCGACATTCTTTTTCTGCACGATGTAAGTGGTGTTTGGCACCAAGACAAGTATCCCCTGTATCTGGGGCAACTTCGCAACAGCGGATACCGCGCCTGTGACGAGCTGCGCCGTTCTGGAGCGGTCAAGGCGATTGGCCTCGGCGTCAACGAAACGGCTTCGGTGCTTGAAGTGGCTGCCGAATTCGATCTCGATTGCTCGCTCGTCGCCGGACGGTACACGCTCCTCAACCATGCGCCGTTGACGGATTTCTTTCCCGAGGCTCAACGTCGCGGCATCGGCATCATCGCGGGCGGTGTCTACAATTCCGGGATCTTGGCTGAGGGTAGTCGAGGTAACGCTCTAACGCGGACCTATGACTACCAGGCGGCTCCCGAGGCGATCGTGCGGCGCGTAAAAGCGCTCGAAGCTGTTTGCGAACGCCACGCCGTCGTGCTCGCCAATGCAGCATCCCAGTTCGTCTATGCGCATCCGGCCGTGACATCGGTCGTTCAGGGCGCACTTACGACGGCGCATGTCACGCAAAACGTCGCCTCGATATCGGCCCCAATTCCTCAGGCGTTCTGGATGGATCTCAAGACCGAAGGCCTGATTCCCTCGGAAGCCCCGCTGCCCGAGCAGAGCTCGCTGGCCGTTTCGGGCTGAACTTTCAATCAAGCAAGGAGAAGAGCGATGATGCCGCTCGAGACACGAACTCTAGGCCGGACTAAAGTTTCCGTTACACCCCTGGGGCTCGGGACGGTGCCTCTTTCCGGTTTCAATGTGGCCGTGCCATATTCTGAATTCGAAGCGGTCGTAAAAACAGCATTTGATCTAGGCGTGCGCTACTTTGATTGCGCGCCGATGTATGGTCTCGGAAAGGCCGAGCACTTCCTTGGCCGCGCGCTCCGTGACCTCGGTATCCGGGACCAGATTGTGGTGAGCACGAAGTGCGGCCGGGTACTCAAGCCAGCCAGCCGGACACCGAAGCTCGATACCGTCTACGGGATTGAATGGGTTGATCCGTACCCATTTCGTGACACCTATGACTACACGTACAATGGCGTGATGCGCTCGTTTGAGGACAGTCAGCAGCGTTTGGGCCTCGACTATATCGATGTACTTTTGGTTCATGACGTCGGTCGCGCATGGCACGGCGATCAAGCGGAATTCTACTGGAACCAGCTCCGTGAGAGCGGATACCGAGCCCTCGATGAGCTCAAGAGCTCGGGAGCGATTGGTGCCGTCGGATTAGGAGTGAACGAGACTGACTCGGTTGTTGGGGTGGCGCGCGAATTTCCGATCGACTGCGCGTTGATCGCAGGTCGATACACGTTGCTCAATCATGCACCACTTGAGGGGCATTTCGACGAGTTGCAGTCCCGAAATGTCTCGGTCATCGCCGGCGGCATCTACAATTCTGGCATCTTGGCCGCTGGATCGAAGGCGACCTCGACCTACGATTATCAGAAGGTCCCGAGCGCCATTCTGGAGCGCGTCCGTTCAATCGAGGAGGTTTGCGAGCGGCACGGTATTGATTTGCCGAGTGTCGCAACGCAGTTCGTGCAAGCGCATCCCGCCGTCGCCACCGTGGTTCAGGGCGCAAAGTCGACGAGCGAAGTTACTCAGAACGTCCGTGCTATGTCGACCAGGGTACCCTCTGCTTTCTGGCAGGAGCTGAAGACCTGCAAACTGATTCCATCAAGTGCTCCCGTTCCTGGTGGACAATTCTCGTGAACCGGTCTGGAAACGCACAGTTCCGTTACGACGATCCGTTCGAAGGGATTGCATCAGGTTCAGCGGTCGCTGAATACGATATTGTTGTCGGGCCGGTCGTCCGCTATCTGCGCGATGTTGTCACTGACCGGTCCGTTCGTCTTCTGGCGAACTTCATCGGAACGTCACATCTGGAGGACGCAAGCGAGTCTGACTCCGACGAGTCGGATCATGTGTACGATGTTCTTGCAGCGGTTCGCGTGCCGCTGCAGCGGCGACACGAGCATCACCACCTGAAAGAGGCGGCTCATCTGATGCTGCCGCCGCGGACGGGCTCCTTCGCGCCGCGTCAGCGCACGAGCGAGGTGAGCTTGCTATCAAACGCTTGGGGTCATCTGCGTCGGGCGAGCCCGATGGCCGGCGGCAGTTTGATTGATCTGCGGCAGTGCTGCGGCCAACTTAAGCTTGGTGCTGACCTTGTGACGGGAGCCTCCGAATGACGAGATATGCCATCACAGTACTTGAATACGCAACGAGCCCCAAACATCCGACAAGTGGGGTGCTGTACGGCCGGCACAATAGCGGGAGCATGAACCTGCCGTTTGCCTACGTGCTCCTGCGTAGCAGAGACACCGTCGCCTTGGTTGACACGGGGTACGATCAGTCGGATTTCGGAGGCGAGATCGCCAATACCATCGGCGTCACCGGCTGGGCCCCACCTTCTGAGGTCTTGGGAGCCGTCGGCATTCGTCCCGAGGACGTGCAGCACGTGTTCCTGACACACGCTCATTTCGACCACATGGGGGGGCTGGATTACTTCCCGAGCGCTAAATTCTACATCCAGAAGCGCGAGATCGAGAGTTGGGTCTGGGCCATGTCCAAGGGACGTCGTTTTCGATCCCTCCTCGGTGGCATCAATCCTGCCGATATCTTGAAGCTGGTAGATCTCGGACTGAAGAACCGGCTGGTCGTGCTGGACGGCGCCACGCACGACATCCTGCCGAACATCGATCTTCTTCCCGCCTTTGACACCCACACGGCAGGTTCGCAATATGTGGTAGTCCGTAACGGCGGAAGCATCGAGGATCGGTGGGTCCTTACCGGAGATGTTGTCTACACCTACGAAAACCTTCACGGCGGAGATCGCGACGATCCCTGCTTCGTGCCACCAGGACTTGCGACGGGAAGTCAGACCAACCTGATTCTCACTGCAGAAGAAATGCTCGCCAGCGTCGGCGGCGACCTGCTGAGGCTCGTACCCGTCCATGAAGAAAAGCTCAAGGAACACTTCCCTTCTCGGGTGAGCGATCGGGGACTTCGAATCACCGATATCGCGACACTTTGAACGGCTGAGGGACTGGCAAGCCAGCAAGGGTATCGCTCATGGAATATATGCGTTTGGGCCGTTCCGGCCTCAAGATCTCGCGGATCGTACTGGGTTGTATGAGTTACGGAGTAGGGGAGCGAGGTAATCATCCTTGGACACTGGGCGAGAGCGACAGCCGACCCTTCATACAGAAGGCCCTCGATTGCGGGATCAATTGCTTCGATACCGCCAACATTTACTCGGACGGTACGAGCGAGGAGATTGTCGGCAAACATCTCAAGGAAATGGTACCGCGAGACGAAGTCGTCATCGCTACGAAGGTCTACGGCCGCATGCGACCAGGGCCAAACGGAACTGGCCTTTCGCGAAAGGCAGTTCTTGCCGAGGCGGAAGCCAGCCTTAGGAGACTAGGCACTGACTATATCGATTTATACCAGATCCATTTTTGGGACAACGACACGCCAATCGATGAAACGCTCGAAGCCTTGAACGATCTCGTGCGGAGCGGCAAGGTCCGTTACATCGGTGCCAGCAACACCTATGCTTGGCAATTTGCCAAAGCTTTGCACCGCGCAGACGCTAACTCTTGGGCGCGTTTCGTATCGATGCAATGTCACCTAAATCTCCTCTATCGAGAGGAGGAAAGAGAGATGCTGCCGCTCTGTCGCGACGAAGGCATCGGTGTGATCGCCTTTAGCCCGCTGGCTCGCGGGCGCCTTACCCGGCCCTGGACTGAGAAAAGTACCCGTTCCGAGACCGATAACGTGACGTCGCAGTTCTACGGACACGCCGAAGCGGCCGATCGGAGTATTGTCGACGTGCTGTCCGATATCGCAAAGGAGCGTCGGGCAGCACCAGCGCATATAGCTCTCGCCTGGGTGGCCGGAAAAGATGGTGTAACGGCGCCCATCATCGGCGCCACGAAGCCTCAGCACTTGGATGATGCAATTGCTGCCCTAGGTCTGAAGCTGACGTCGGAGGAAATTGCGCGACTGGAAGAGCGCTATGTGCCTCACAGCGTTGTCGGGTTGAAGTGAAACAAACCCGAATCCCGCCTCGAGGGGAGGGCTCGGTAAATCCAGAAGCAAAGCGGTCAAAAAAATGTGCCGGGATCAGCGAGATCCCAGCACAGTCAGGGAGAGCCCTCGAGAGAGCGGAGTGAGGTGGTCGTTCGCCTGAATCCAGTGGTCATTTGCTGAGGACGAGCAGGAGCAGCGGATTCAAGAAATCTCGAGCATTTCCCGAACGTCGTCTGGAGAAGCGATCTCCCGACCGCAATTTCTTGCGATGTCACATGTCCGGCGGACCAGTTCTTCGTTACGCGGGCAGCCATACTCAATATAGGGATAGTCCCCAATGCCCGGAGCGATGTTACCGCCGCGCCTGGCCACACCTTCGCACATACCCAGCAGGTTTCCGCCAACTACGTTGGCGGTCCAAGTGTGACGAACGTGCTTCGGTAAGAATGGCAAGAATGCGTCGAGGCCTTCGAGCGTTCCCGGATGGCCGGTAAGATAAGGACCGTCCGTCATGTTGAGAAGGAAGTAGCCCGGCGCTGCTACAAGTCCCATTTCCATGAATGCGATTGCGCGTCGAACAAACCCGATCGACCAGCACGTCATCTTTGGTTTTATGCCGGCGGACTTGAGAGAACGGAAATAGTGCTCTACGGCGACCGTACGGTTTTCGTAGATACGGTCGGAATGTTCGAACACGAGCTTGTCGCGATCAAACACGTCGAGATTGGTGCTTCCAGTGTCTATGGGAACGATATCGGGTTTGGTTTCCGGATTCCTGGCGAGCTCGAGAATGCAATCAATTCGCGCCTTCGGATCAGTGTCGTTGGCGAAAAAGCCGAGCGTCGGCAGTATCAGGATGTCGCATTTCTGCCTGACCTTGCGGATGATCTCAGCGTTCTTCTCGGCCGTGTGGAGCGGCGCTCCATCGTCCGCGCGAGCGTGAAAATGAAGGATCGACGCTCCAGCTTCGCGACAGCGGGCCGCGGTCTCGGCTATTTCATCTGCGGTCCATGGCACATTTGGGTTTCCGTCCCGCATCGCGTATTCGTTCACGCGAGCTTCGACGATCATCTTTCTCAGCATTGTCCGTTTCTCTCGCGAAGTGCCGCCGGAGCTCGACTTTGGTTCATGGCGGCCTCCTTCACAGTGCATCAGCCACGAACGACTTTTCGACCAAAAGATTATGGCTCCGACGGCAAATGCCCAAACGACTTTTATCGGGCCACTTGTGATAAAAGCTCACAACGTCTAAACTTTAGGCTTTCGAGGTATCGCATGGTGCGCCCCCGACCTTCGCTCAATGCGCTGCGTGCCTTCGAGGCGACGGCTAGGTTGCGCAGCATGACTGCAGCGTCGCTGGAGTTATCCGTCACCCATGGGGCGATTAGCCGGCACATCCGTTCGCTTGAGGAATTGCTGGGCGTCCCACTGTTGGTGCGTGGGACGTCGTCCACAGACCCCACGCCCGAGGGGATTCGTCTGGCCGAAGGGCTGTCTGGCGCATTCAGCCTTATCGACGCGAGCGTGGAGCAGATTCTGCCGGGACCGCTGACCGTTTCATGTTCGGCGACTATCATGATGTATTGGCTAATCCCCCGCCTCGCGGCCTTTCACGAAGCTCATAGGGGGATCGATCTCCAGTTCAACCTGAACTACGATCAAGTGGATTTCATCCGTGACAAGGTCAGTATTGCTATCCGTTCCAGTACCATTGCACCGCCGCGGGACGTAGTCATAAAAGAGCTTGCGCGAGAGTGGATTTCGCCCGTTTGCGCAGCTTCTTACGCCAAGGCCCTGCAGGATCCGGAAGACATCGCCGGCTGCCGTTTGCTGGGGACACGCACGCGCCCCGAGGCCTGGTCAGATTGGCTGGATGAAATGCGGTTGAAGCAGGATATCCACATTCAAGAATCGTATGATCATTTCTATCTTCTCATCCAGGCCGCGTTATGCGGACTGGGATTGGCGCTGGTCCCGACGATGTTCGTCCTTGAGGAGATCAATAGCGGGAGGCTGGTTGCACCCTTTGGAAGCATCCCCGGTAAACGGACCTTGATGCTCTGGACCGCGCCCCACGTTGCAACTCGCCCCGAGAGTAGAGCGGTTTCGCAATGGCTTACACGCGAAATGTCGGCCACTGCGAAGAGCTGTGCCATGCTGGCTAAGGTCGAGGCTTAGCAAGCTCTCCCGATCTCAGCGAAGGCCGAGCCCTTGTGAGTTTTCCTCACGGGTCGCTCCACGAATATCGTTTGCCGTCATGACATGGCCCGGGTGAAGATATCCCCGTCCGCATCCAAACGTTCTTCGTTTGTGGGGGATCATAGAGACGAATTCCGGGAAGAAATGCAGCAAGGCGTCACAATGCGCAGCGACAATCCGCGATCCGAGTTCACAGCCCGATATCTGATCGAGACCGTCGATAGTCTCGAGAGGGCGGCGGAAATCGTCGCAGGAGAGCAGTCAAGCGGGACGTTTCTCTCGTTGCCTGGCGAAACGGACGAGCTGAAGAAGCGGTCGCGCGCACGGGTACTTGGGGTGACCGAGTTGCCATCCGCCGACGCCCCGACATTGC
>NZ_JACCHP010000071.1 GCF_016031625.1 Bradyrhizobium agreste
TGGTGCAGATGGGGGATAACTTCTACCTTGACGCGATCAGCACGGGCAGTGGGCCCATCCTGAAGATTTCCGGCTCGCCGGTCAGTGCCATTGCATGTGGCACCTGGGCGCCGATCGGGGCCGAGCAGACCGCCGGCGGATATTATGTGGCCTGGAAGGACTCGGTGTCAGGTCACTACACTGCCTGGAGCACGGATAGCAACGGCAACTATATCAATAATATCGTTCCTGAGGTGACGGGTACGAATGCGTCGTTTCAGTCGCTGGAGACCACCTTCCAGCAAGACCTCAATGGTGATGGCAGCATCGGTGTCCCCGTCAAAACTGTTGAGATGCAGGGCTCCACCGAGTTGGTGCAGATGGGGGATAACTTCTACCTTGACGCGATCAGCACGGGCAGTGGGCCCATCCTGAAGATTTCCGGCTCGCCGGTCAGTGCCATTGCATGTGGCACCTGGGCGCCGATCGCGGCCGAGCAGACCGCCGGCGGATATTATGTGGCCTGGAAGGACTCGGTGTCAGGTCACTACACTGCCTGGAGCACGGATAGCAATGGCAACTATATCAATAATATCGTTCCTGAGGTGACGGGTACGAATGCGTCGTTTCAGTCGCTGGAGACTACCTTCCAGCAAGACCTCAATGGTGATG
>NZ_JACCHP010000072.1 GCF_016031625.1 Bradyrhizobium agreste
ATGGCGCGCTTGCGGCCGCCACGGCGGCGCACTGCAAGCTTCTCTTCCCGGTACAGCCGGAACAGCTTCTTGTGGTTGACCGTATAGCCCTCCCGCTTGAGCAGGACATGCACGCGCCGATAGCCGAAGGGGCGGCGCTCGTGCGCGATCGCCTTCATGCGCTGGCGAAGGCCGCCATCGTCCGTCCGGATCGTCTTGTATCTCACAGTCATGCGGCAGCTGCCGATGGCTTTACACGCCCGCCGTTCGCTCATCCCGTGGGCATCCATGAGATGGGCGACAGCTTTCCGCTCCCCCGCGGGCATCACCATTTCTTTCCCAGCAAGTCCTTCAGCGCGACATTGTCGAGCATGGCATTCGCCAGCAGCCGCTTCAGCCGCGTGTTCTCATCCTCCAGTGCCTTTAGCCGCTTAGCCTCCGACACCTCCATACCGCCGAACTTCGCCTTCCATTTGTCGATGCTGGCGTCGCTGACGCCGTGCTTGCGGCACAGGTCGGCAACCGAAACGCCGGCCTCGTGCTCCTTCAAAATCCCGATGATCTGCTCTTCCGAAAAGCGGCTGCGCTTCATGCTCTGGTCCTTGTCGTGGGCCAGAACAAACTTCAAACTCGATTAAGCCCGTGGGGC
>NZ_JACCHP010000073.1 GCF_016031625.1 Bradyrhizobium agreste
AGCACGAACAGTGGCTGATAGCTCCGCGTCGCGTCGTCCCCGACCATCGCCATGCGGCGATTGTCCAGCATCAGCCATTGGCCGTCGAGCTTTGCTGCGGCAATTGCGTGCGCCTCGCCGGCCCTGACGTCGCGCACCACGACGATGCGGAGGTCTTCAGAGGCAATTCCCGCCAGCCGCAGCGCGGCCAGCTTGGCGATGGCATAGTCCTCGCAATCGCCGGCCCCGCGCGCGGCTCGGCGAGGTCAACCGCGCCATCAATCTCGCCATTCATGCCGCCAATGATGGCACCGACGACGTCTGGAGCTCGCCGCTGTCGACCTTCGCGCGCGGCCGTCGCGGGCGCGGGCCTGGTCGACGATGGCGAGCAGCTCGAGCGCGGCCGGTGAAGCGCAATGGTCCCGGTCGCCGTCGCACAGCGCGAGCTGCACCATGTCGTCGTCGAGCTTGTCCTTCAGCGCAGACCATCTCTGCTGCAGGCTACCGGACGAGATGGCGAAGGCGAACACGCCGAACGGTTCGGCGGATTTACGCACGAGGACGCCGGCGCCCGGCGACAGCAGCGTGCCGGCGCGAAGCTCGGCGGCCGATCCGAGCAGGATCACGCCGCACATGACAAGGA
>NZ_JACCHP010000074.1 GCF_016031625.1 Bradyrhizobium agreste
CCCAACGGCACGATCAGCGGACCGACGGTCACCGTGTATTTCGACCAGCTCGATCGCGAAATAGCGCGAGAGACGCAGGGCTTTGACGGCACCGCGATCCGTGTGGCTACCATGTACGACGCGCTCGGGCGGGTGTCGCAGACCAGCCGGCCTTACTTCGTCAACGGCGGGACGCCGCAATACACGACCTTCACCTACGACGCGCTGGGCCGCGCCCTGACCAAGACCAAGCCGGACGGCAGCGTGTCCCAGGTCGCCTATCACGGCCTGTCCGTCACTAAGACCAATGCACTCGGCCAGACCCGCGCGACCATCCGGGACAGCCAGGGCAACATCGTCTCGGTCACCGACGCGCTCGGCAAGACCATCACCTATGCCTATGACGCATTCGGCAACCTGACCAGGACCACCGATCCGTCCGGCAATGTGAGCACGGCGACCTACGACCCCCGCGGTGCCAAGATCGTCGATGCCGATCCCGACATGGGATCGTGGAGCTACAGCTACAACACGCTCGGCCTGCCGGTCAGCCAGACCGATGCCAAGGGACAGACTGTAAATCTGACCTATGACAAGCTCGATCGTGTGATCCAGCGGGTCGAGCCGGACAAGACCAGTA
>NZ_JACCHP010000075.1 GCF_016031625.1 Bradyrhizobium agreste
GCCTTGACCGCGACGAGCTCGGCGCCACAATGGAGCGTTCGCAACATGCGCATCGGCGCTGGCAGGCGGGACGTGATGCGAGGCCTGGGCCGTGAACGACAATGCGGCAGGACCGCATCACCTTGTATCCGGTCGGGCACGCGGCCCGGTACCCTGATCTTTCATGCACGGGTGAAGGCAAAGCCCAGCAAGGACGGGACCCATCTGAGAGAGCGGGTGGTTTGCTCCCCTGGATGAGGACGGTCACGCGTCTGTCCTGGCTCACGTCGGCCGTCATTGCGCCTGGCCGTTCAGGAAGCAGAATGCAGCACGGCGCCGGTGGGGATGACACCGGTGGTGAGATAGCGCCACAGCGCGACCATCAGCTTGCGCGCCAGGGCGACGACTGCAATGCGCCGGATGCGTCCTTTGATGTTGCGCACCCGCTCGCGGAACCAGCGCGTCAGCGCGCTGTCCGGTTGATGGACTGTCCATAGCCACGCCAGCTCGATGGCGAGCTCACGGGCCCGCCGGTTGCCGGCCTTGCTGATGCCCTGCTCCCGGCTTCGCTCGCCGCTGTCATAAGGCGTGCCGGTGAGGCCAAAATAGCTGCCGACCTGA
>NZ_JACCHP010000009.1 GCF_016031625.1 Bradyrhizobium agreste
GCGCCTCGCCACCCTGGGCTGGCGTGCGCCGTCCCCGGGCTGACGGCCCCGACCAGACGCCCGCTCCCCCGCCGGAAGGACGCTGCCCCCACCCAGGCCAAAGCTCCGCCCGTCGTCGGACGGGGGCCTTTAGGGCCCGGCGTTCAGGAAACTTTTTCCATTTTTGGCGCCGTACTTGAGCCACAATCCCGCGGCGTTCTGATAAGAGACAAGCTTGAATCGCGGGGATGCCTGTGGGGGCTGCCGGCGATTTTCATGGGGTCAGAGGAAGGCGATCTTGCAAATGACGCGACCTTCCTTCGGCATTCGAAAGACATCGAGAGAGCTTTACCCGTCCAGCTGTTCGTAATTTCGGCCGGCTCCATCAAGGGGCTTTCTGGGCGCGGACGGCTGTGCGGCTTGCCTTTTCCGGCGATCCCCGTTCAAGAGGGCAGCCCGGGGACAGGTTCGAGAACGGGCATCTTGGGTCGTTGAATTGGGGGACTTGGGTTGAACCACAGGACGTCACGCGGCGCTTACGGGCGTGAGACCGGGATCATCGATCTCGGCCACGAGCCGCCGCTGTCCGTCGATGGTTCTGAAGCCGCCGTGATCGACCGCCGCCGCGTCTCGGTGCAATGGTTCAGCGGGACAATTTTGACCGGACTCTGCGGCGCAGCCCTGATCGGCGGCGCCGTTTTCGCGTCGCTCGACGGCGAGATGACCTTCGCCAAGGTGCCGGAGCGGGTCGAAGGCGCGCTGCGCGGAGCATTCGGCGCCGGCGATCGTGCCGCCACGCTGCACAAGAGTGACCGCCTGCCGCCGCCGAGCGAATCCACGGCCTCGCGCAACGTGATGCGCGTTTCGACGGTTGCCCGCGTCGGCAACCGCGACGTGATGCGGGTGCGTCCGTTCGTGCGCATCGCCGGCAATCTGTCGATGACGACGAGCGACCTGTCGGCGAAGATCCCGCCGTTCAACGCCCAGCGCCTGCTGACCGACGTCGGCTCCGACCAGAAGACGGCGTCCGACGATCCCAACAATCCCGAAGCCGTCGAGCCCGACGCGGAAGTGTCCTTCGTCACCAAGGACCTGTCGCCGGTGCTGCCGAAGGCCAAGATTTCCGCCGTGGTGGCGCTCGACGACATCCTGATGCGGGTGCGCGATGCCGCCAATTGGCGCGGCAATGGCGGGGTGCGCTACGCCTCGCTCGCCAATGCGGCCGCCGACATTTCCGGCGCGACCGGTCCCTCCGACATCAGAACCGCCTACGCCGCCGAGGTCTCGCCGTCCGATCCCTATGCCGGCTTCGAGACGCGCGTGGTGCCGGAAAACGTCACGCTGCTGCCCAAGACCAAGGAGCAGATCACCGGCGGCAATCCCAACGGCGAACGCGTCCACATGGTCAAGAAGGGCGACAGCGTCGCTTCGGTGCTGCGCGATCTCGGCGCCAATGCCGACGAGATCAAGGCGATTACCGCGACGCTCGGACCGCGCGGCCGCGAAGGGGGCCTGAAGGAAGGCGAGAAGCTCCGCATCCTGATGGCGCCCGCAAGCCCCGGCGCCCGCCTGCAGCCCTATCGCGTCGTGGTTGCAAACGACACCATGGTGGAAGCGATCGCGGCGCTCTCCGACCTCGGCAAATACGTCGCCGTCGACGTCTCCAGCATGAACACCGTCGCCGACACGGCAGCCAACGCCAGCAGCGACGATGACGACGACGATGACGGCTCCGGCGTGCGGCTCTACCAGAGCATCTACGAGACTGCGATGCGCAACAAGGTCCCGATGCCCGTCATCGAGGACATGATCAAGATCTACTCCTACGACGTCGACTTCCAGCGCAAGGTGCAGCCCGGCGATTCCTTCGACGTGTTCTACGCGGGCGAGGACGAGGGCGTGACCTCGAGCGAAAAGAACGAGGTGCTGTTCGCTTCGCTCACCGTCGGCGGCGAGACCAAGAAATATTATCGCTACCAGAGCCCCGACGACGGCCTCGTCGACTATTACGACGAGACCGGCAAGAGCGCGAAGAAGTTCCTGGTCAGAAAGCCCGTCAACAGCGCCATCATGCGCTCCGGCTTCGGCGGCCGCCGCCACCCGATCCTCGGCTTCGTGAAGATGCACACCGGCGTCGACTGGTCCACCAGCTACGGCACGCCGATCTTCGCCTCCGGCAACGGCGTGATCGAGAAGGCGGGCCCCGAGGGCGGTTACGGCAAGTACATCCGCATCAAGCACGCCAACGGCTACGAGACCGCCTACGGCCACATGTCGGCCTTCGCCAAGGGCATGGAGGTCGGCAAGAAGGTGCGGCAGGGCCAGGTGATCGGCTTCGTCGGCTCCTCGGGCCTTTCGACCGGCCCGCACGTCCATTACGAGATCCTGGTCAACGGCCGCTTCGTCGATCCGATGCGCGTGAAGCTGCCGCGCGGCCGGTCGCTGGAAGGCCCGATGCTCGCAAGCTTCGAGAAGGAGCGCGACCGGCTCGAAGGCATGATGAGCGGCCGCGGCGGCGCCATCGCCCGCATGTCGGACGCCACCGGCGGGCCGCTGCAGGTCACCAACCGGTAAGCCGGCAGCCCGAAGGCCGGCATTTTCAAACAGGGTTTCAAACAAGAGCGCTGCGAAGCGAGGCCGCTTCGCGGCGTCACAACGTCAAGTTTCGTTTGCCAAAGCCGCAGGACGGGCGAATACTTTCCAAAAAAGGGAGGTCACGCCATGACGAGCAGGCTCGCCTGCGCAGCCCTTTTTGCTGCGCTGTTCTCCACAACGAGCGCATCGGCCGATGGCTGGGAGGTCACGAGGCTGGTGCCGGGCTCGGCGTTCCACGGCGTGCACGGGCTCGGTGTCGACAAGGCCGGCCATTTGTTTGCCGGCAGCGTCGCGGGCGCCGCGCTCTATGAGGTCGACATTGCCGGCGGCAGCGCCAAGGTCGCGATCCCGGCACCGGTCGGGATGGCCGACGACATCGCGTTCGCACCCGACGGCACCATGGCCTGGACCGGCTTCCTGGCCGGCGATCTCTATGCGCGCAAGGGCGACGGACCGATCAAGAAGCTCGCGTCCGGGCTTCCCGGCATCAACTCGCTCGCCTTCCGCAAGGACGGCAGGCTCTACGCCACCACTGTTTTTCTCGGCGATGCGCTCTACGAGATCGACGTCGAGGGCGTCAAACCGCCCCGCCAGATCATGGAGAAGATGGGCGGCCTCAACGGCTTCGAGTTCGGTCCCGACGACAAGCTCTATGGTCCGCTCTGGTTCAAGGGCCAGGTCGCAAGGGTCGACGTCGACAAGGCCGAGCTGACCGTGGTCGCCGACGGCTTCAAGGTCCCGGCGGCCGCGAACTTCGATTCCAAGGGCAACCTCTTCGTGGTCGACACCGCGCTCGGCCAGCTGGTCCGGGTCGATCCGAAATCGGGCGCGAAGACCGTGGTCGCGCAGCTGAAGCCGTCGCTGGACAATCTCGCCATCGACGACAAGGACCGCATCTACGTCTCCAACATGGCCGACAACGGCATCCAGGAGGTCGATCCCGCGACCGGCCAGGCCAGGCAGATCATCATCGGCAAGCTCGCTTTGCCCGGCGGCATCGACGTCACCTCGGAGAACGGCAAAGATACGATCCATGTTGCCGACCTGTTCGCCTATCGCACGGTGGACGGGGCGACCGGCGAGGTCACCGAGAGGGCGCGCATGCACGCCGCAGGGACGACGCTGGAATATCCGATGAGCGCGACCGCGAAGGGCAACGACGTGGTCCTGTCGAGCTGGTTCACCGGCACCGTGCAGGTGATCGACGGCAAGACCGGCGCGACGCGCGACATGCTGCACGACTTCAAGGCGCCGCATGACGCGGTCGTGCTCGCGGACGGCAGCATCCTGGTGGCCGAGCTCGGCACCAAGTCACTGGTCAAGGTGAGCGGCGAGCACGGCAAGGATCGCACCACGCTGATCGGCGCGCTCGAAGGCCCGGTCGGGCTCGTTCGCGGGAAAACCGACGAGGTCTACGTCACCGAGGCGTTTGCGGGTCTCGTTTCCAGGATCGACAGCAACGGCGAAAAGACCGTGATCGCCAAGGAGCTGAAGATGCCGGAAGGCATCGCGCGCACAAGCGACGGCAAGCTGATCGTCGCCGAAGTCGGCGCCAAGCGGCTGATCGAGATCGTGCCGGAAACCGGAGAGGTCACCGAGATCGCCGCCAATCTCCCCATCGGCCTGACCGGCGCACCCGGCGGCTTGCCTACGCATATCCCGACCGGCGTCGCCGTCGGCGCGAGCGGCGCGATTTACGTCAGCTCGGATGTCGAGAATGCGATTTACAAGGTGGTGAAGAAGTAGTGCCGGCCAGCGAAATCCGGGGGAACCGGTTCGGCGGTTCCCCGGTTAGATCCGGACGGGACCGACCAGCAGGAGGATCGCCCCATGACGCGCCTCTCACGCGACGATGTCATCAAGGCCGTGGATCGCGCCGACGACGTCACCATTGCCCAGATCATCGGAACCGGCGCGACCGCCGAGGAGCTCGCCGAAGCCCAGGCCTGGCTCGCCAACGACGAGCCGATGATCAACGACCTGCGCCCGCTGGCACAGGGCCGGGTGCGCGAGCTGGTGGATATTTTGTCGGAGCTGGAGGAGGAGGAGGAAGGCATTGAGCCGGGGCCGGCTGCCACGGGAGGGTGATGATGGCGGCTCAGAGAGGCGATAGCTCTCCAAGAGCAGATGTCTCATCGGCACCGAGCGCGCTTAGACGGCGCTTGCAAGCGGCCTGCAGGTACGGGTGGGCAGCAGTCGTGAAGCGGCCTTAATAGAAAGCACAACTGCCGGATGCATCAGATATTCATCTGCAGCATGAAGTGTTGATCTGACGGATCGATCCGGCCTGCCGAATCTTTGTCTTTACAGTTTGAGTCTGGGTTGTTTGGCTCAAATTCCCTCCGATCACTTTGATCTCTCCGGGCGAAACATCGACCACCAGATTTGTATGCGAGCGAAAAAACGTATCAGGCAACAGAGCTTCCAAATCTGCTCGATTCTTTACGTTGGCGGTTCGTGAAAATCCGACTAACAGCGCCACTTCGTTTTTGTCGAGGTATACAATTGACGCATTCATCCTATTGGCAATTCGACTGGACAGCCCGAACAGAATTGTATCGGGAATGGCCCGCGGAGATTGGAAACTGGGTAGGCCCGGCACCAGCGCTGGTTATGATAGAGGAAATGAAGGCCGCCGACCAAGCCTCTGCGGAAACGTCGGTGATATCCGGACGCCCAACCAGCTTAAAGTATTCAAGGGCCCGGCTCCGGAGCGGTTCCTGCGTTTCGAGGACAACCGCCCCGTTCTTTCGCGCGAACTTCCATTTCGCTAAGCGCGACATCGATGGCCTTTGTAACAATCGGACGATTGCCAGGACTCCGCACTGACTGCCGATTTGCGACGGAGCTGTCATCACGACGAGCGCACGCGCCAAAGCGCGAACTACTACGTCGTTGACCGGATCGCCGGGGGTAAAGGGAGATCAGTCGTTTTCGCTCGCCGCCCTGGCTGCCCTCAGGTGCGCATCGCCGAAAATGATCTCGATGGAAAAGTGACCCGTATCCTTGTCGGTCCAGTTCTCACCACCGCTTATTCCCCAACGGCGCTCCAGCTTTCTGAGTACCTCGCGGTGGCTGTCTATCCATTGGCGCACATCGTGAGCAACAACATCGCGGTCAGTCTGAGCCCAGTCGATCGCAAGTCCACGCGGATGTTGCGATCGATTGTTGGGTCGTTCTCCGAAGCAACCAAGGTCACGGACCGGCGCCTCCCGCTCGATGAGGTCATTGAAGAAGCCGAGGAACTGCCCTGCGACCAACTTGTTGGTGTCTATCTTCTTTCCATTGCTGAACGTGATGGTCTGGTGTTCGCTCGCCGGAGAGATCGGCGTACCTGCCGGCACGTTGAATTTGCCTCCAACAGGTCCGCTGCCTACCGTGTCGCCATCCATGTACTCGGGAGGCTCCCCGTGAGCCGATATCGGCCCTGATGCTCCAACGGGGAGTGCAATGGATTCCCCTCCGTGCAGCTTCTTCGCTGGCACCTTAAACGGGCCTTCAAGAAAATAGCTTTCCGGATGATTTGGAATTGCCGTAGGAAGATCTCCACCTCTCGTGCCTTTTGCGTATTGTTGTGTGGATACCGGCGGGGAAGCGTTGCCGGTCGCAATGAAGCCAAGCAAGGCTTCCGACCTGTTCGAGCCCGCTACAAGGGCGGGGAGATAGTTCTTCAGGAAGTCCTCGAACTCTGCAGCGGTTACGGGACGCGAATAGGTCCCGTGCGCGCCGCCCTGATAATAGCCGTGGTCAATGTTGTCCGCTTTTGACCACAAAGCCCGGGCAAGCGAGTGGTCACGCGCCTGGGCTCGATTGAACGCCGTTTCAGCCTGAACGAATTTGGTGTCCGTCGGAGCGCCCCAGCCGACCTCGCCCTTGACCATGTCGGCCAGTTTCCTGACCAGGGCCGTGTTTTTGAGTTCACTAAGGAACTGCCTGCGGTCCATGCCATTGGCTATCCCTGTGACGGTTTGCGTACCGCTGAATTCTTCGCCACCCGAAAGTGGATCGTTCGGCCCGGCGGGAACACCATCGCCAAAGAGATTTGGCTCGATCTCGTGAGCAAACCTGCGAACCTCGTCAAAACCCGCGGCCATCTTGGCCGCGCATCTTTCCAGAACCTGTTTGATGGTGGCCGACCCGGTGGCGTTGAAGATACTCTTGTTGAGCTTGAAGAACGCAGTCGCTGCGTCGGCATTCGGAAAAATTGCCCCGAGGACGGCGTTTGCCTTCTGGGTATTATCGATGTTGTTGGCCTGAAAAACCCTCGCCGACGCAACCGCTCCGAAACCATCGGTGCCGGCGAAAAGGTGAGCAAGGAAAAGATCGACTGAGTTCAAACCTCGATCGGTGATCGTAGCCGTGAGCAGATCCGCTGCCTTTACGGCGACAATCGCTGCCACGATGCATTGAACGGCCGGAAATTTGATCTGGTCAGTGCGAATGCCCGTCGCTTCAGGCGTGGCTATCAGAGTTGCCCAAGTCTCCTTCGTGAAACGATACACGCCAATGGCCGGGGCATCGGCGGGATCATCGGTCTTGACATCCGTGGCGGTCCATTGATCACCGCTCAACACGAAAGCCAGGGCATAGAGATACGCCACATTTGTTCCAAGTGCCGTGGCTTGCTGATAACAAATACTGGCAAAGTCTTCCCTGCTGACTTGTGTGGTGAACGGATTGAAGGCCTCCACGACTTCAACACCGGCGCCCTCGTCGACCAGAAACCTTGCGTTGACAAAGCCTTTTCGCTTGTCGACATCCGGGGGACCCATGGCCTCAACGAAAATCCACGTAACTGAGTGGTCATCAACCTGCTCGACCACAGAGGCCTGTGCACCCGTCTTGACCTTCTCTCCGCCAAAAATCAGAAGCGGAACCTCACCTACCTCGACCAGGCTCGAAGCGCCCCGCGGCTCCTTGCGAAGTGGAGTGGTTATATCACCCTTCATTAACGTCTCGGGCATGTTCGATTCCTGAGGTTAGACCAGGGGTATGAAAACGGCTTCATGCAGCAGTGCACTTGGCCAGAATCTCTTTGTAAGAATTGTTGTCGAGCGTATTCGGAATGGCTTCGATCGGGGTGGCACTCAAAGCCGGGATCGCTTTCTTTTTCGCGGCCTGGATTGCTGATCGGGTCAGCGGATCGATTTTGCCCGAGAATTTGTCCTTCAGATCAGGAAAGGCGCAGGGTGCGAGCAGTTTTTGCAGCGACACTATTCCGGCTCCAGTCGGGAAGGCAAACTTCTCGAATGCGTTGCTGTACCCGCGGTCCGTGCCCGTCTTATCGAGGGTGCAGTCCCCCGCAAGACGGATTGCTGTAGCTTCAAGCTGGCTCTTGATCTGGTCGTCGGTATTGTCGAACAGTCGTTCGCCCGGGCCGCTTTGTGCGGACCCGAGTTTGGCCTGCTTGATAGCGGCTCTCGTCCTGTCGTCGAAGCTTGTCGATTTTGAAACACACAGGTTCGCCTGGATTTCTCCACCGACGGATACGACCATGTTCTGTTCGAAGCTGTTCTTGCCACCCGACATGTTACTTTCTCGCGGCAGAGGATTATTCTTGGCGACGCCCCCCAGCGGGTCTGTTGGGCTTTTGGGAATCGCATTGAGCAACGCGCCGGCCACCATCGACCTTCGGATTTGATCGGCATTCCCCTTGTCGGCCGGCGTGTTGCCCGCGACGCTGTCGCGCGTCCGCTGGTTGACCAAGTCTTCGATATAGAATGGCGTACAGATCAACATGTATTCACGCAACACGTGCACGGCATCGGGTTGATATGCGATATACCCCTTGAACGTCTCGCGATATTGCAGGCGTTTCTCACGGACCAGAACCGAGACCGTTGATTTCTCGATCTCGAAAAGCAACCGCGAGTAGTAGTTTGTGAAGGAATTGCTCGCCAGGCCGAATGCCAAACCTGCGATGGCTATAGGCGCAGCGCCGACACCGGTTGTATACAACAACGCTTCGGTGAAAGTTCTCGTGTCGTGAATCTGGCTCAAGATGGCATTTCGGTCACGACGCCGACTAGCGAGCCAAGCGAGATAACTGTCGCAGCGACGATCGATATCGTTGAAACCCGCACTCACCAAAGCTGTCCAGTAGGCGCCGCCATACCGACTCGCATCGCAGGAGATGCGGCCATCAGGAGTCTCGGTCCTGAACCCTCCGGCCTGCTCACACAAATAAGAGAGATAGGCCTCCAGTCGGCGGGTTGATTCCGCCATATCTTCCACCGGCAGCTCAGTGCCAATGCCCACCTGGATCAGCTTCTCTTCGAGAGCCGAACTGCATCCCACCAGCAACAGCGCCAACCCCACGCATGCAAAAATTGCGCTTTTGCCTCGCATCAAACGGCTGCCTATCATTTGAATGCCCCTGGACACGCTAGTCTCGTTCTCTCAGTCTTTTCCTGATGGTGCATCGGCCGGCCGCTCCGGCCCGTCATGCTCGCCAGCAGCCGCGTTCAAATTCGAGGCGACGATCGCAAAGGCGCGTTGCACATCGTCGACCACGTCGCGCCGTCGGGTATTAATGTTGCGAACCAGGACCCGCCAACGCGCGTATTCGCCGGCGTCGGCGCTTTCGCGCCAGAAGCGCAGAATGAAAACCTGATCCGAGAGCGGCTGTTGTGAGCTCATGGGCCGAGCGTCGCATGGCGCGAACTCGTGAAGATCGTGCGATCGTTTCGGGATGGTTGCCGTCTGGTCACAGCGGCTTGCGGCGAGAATTCCGCAGCGATCGCGCCGCGATCACGGCAGAATCACGACGCGGCCGGGCGAGGCGGAGCCTGCCCGGCCATGGCCATGCCAAGCCCTGGTCAGGTTTGCGATATCAGTCGAATTCGGAACTGCGGCGTCTAGTTTGCAGCACGCCGCCTGTCGTCGCGGCTCATCAGCCCTACGCGCAGATGCTGGGCGTCATCGGCGTTGTGCAGATTCCTGATCTGTTCAATGATCGCACGCGTCGCTGGAAGCGGAGAAATTCCCAATTCCTGCTGGATCACGGCGATCCAGTGATCGTAGTACCTGATGGCGTCGATACGCCTCTCGTCGAGTGCAAGCAACGTCAGGAGATGCCGAACCAGTTCCTCGCGATAGGGATCAAAGCGCAGCGCGTGACGGGCGAGCAGGATCGCATCATGATAATGGCCACAAAGCCCCAGATGACGAACGATGGTCATCGCCGACTGCACAAAAAGGGAATGCAATCGCTCGCGCTCCTCCAATATCCAATCGGCATCTTCGCCGTCCAGGAATGGCCCCTCGTAGCGGTATAGGACGGCGAGGACCTGCTTCATCCAGGAGGGATCCACAGGCGCCTCAGCGGCGCTGAGAGCCGCCTGCGCCGCTTCAAGCAGAGCCCAGGTGTCGACGTCCAGCCAAGACGTCCTCTCGAGAATAGTCTCCGAGCCGACGGTCCTGAGGCCATAGCCCTCCCTGTACTCCGGTGCTGACGCGAGCAGCTTTCGCAAGCGCCAGATCGCAGAGTTCACGGCTCGGCGTCCCCTGTCCGTATCGAGCTCCGGCCAAAACAGGTCGATAAGTCGCTCGCGACGATGCGGGCGGTCCGGAAAGGTGAAAAGGAAGCCGGCCAATCTCCGTCCTGCTGGACCGAGATCCAACCAAATCTGCTCGTTACCGCGCGCAACCCGGCTGGCCCCCAGCAAACTAACGGTCAACACCGCCGCCCCTCCACGCAAAACACAACAAAAACTGCCTGTGCGTTCAGTCATCGCAGCTCGAAATTGCGAGCTCAGTCTAAAATTGTCTGCTCAAAGACTCGCGTGAAATCCTTGAGTCCTTGGCCGCGGGAGTGCCGCGTCGACCGAGATGAAATTATGACAACAGAGCTTATGGTTGTTCAACATCAATTTACATCCAGAGCGGATAACCGCAGTGCGTGTGGCTTTTAAACGACACAACACTACGCAATACCCGGCCCCTTGAAAAAGCAAGGCCCTCTCCGCGCCAGCGGAGAGGGCCTTGCAATATCCGAATGCCCGATCCAGGCTCAGTTCAGCTTCCGCTTCGGCACCGGCGCCTCGAACTGGGTGATCTCCGCGGTTTGCGGCGCCTTGCCGTTGAAGGTCAGCACGTTGCCTTCGGACGAGATCGCGACATTGTCGCCATCCCTGACGTCGCCGGAGAGGATCATCTCGGCGAGCGGGTCCTGGAGGTAGCGCTGGATCACCCGCTTCAGCGGCCTTGCGCCGTAGGCGGGATCCCAGCCCTTGGCAGCTAACCAGTCGCGGCCGGCGGCATCGAGGCTCAGCACGATCTTGCGATCGGTCAGGAGCTTCTGCAGGCGCGCGAACTGGATCTCGACGATGCGGCCCATCTCGCTCTTCTGCAGCCGGTGGAACAGGATGATCTCGTCAACGCGGTTGAGGAATTCGGGACGGAAATGCGCCCGCACCATTCCCATCACCTGATCGCGCACGGCCGAGGTGTCCTCGCCCTCCGGCTGGTTCACAAGATATTCCGAACCGAGGTTGGAGGTCATGATGATCAGCGTGTTGCGGAAGTCGACGGTGCGACCCTGGCCGTCGGTCAGGCGGCCGTCGTCGAGCACCTGCAACAGGACGTTGAAGACATCAGGATGCGCCTTCTCGATTTCGTCGAACAGCACGACCTGGTAGGGCCGGCGCCGCACCGCCTCGGTGAGCGCACCGCCCTCGTCATAGCCGACATAGCCCGGAGGCGCGCCGATCAGCCGCGAGACCGAATGCTTCTCCATGTACTCGGACATGTCGAGGCGGACCATCGCCGTCTCGTCGTTGAACAGGTACTCCGCGAGAGCCTTGGTCAGCTCGGTCTTGCCGACGCCGGTGGGCCCTAGGAACATGAACGAACCGGTGGGGCGGTTCGGGTCCTGCAGGCCCGCGCGCGAGCGGCGCACGGCGGTCGCGACCGCACGCACCGCCTCGGCCTGGCCGACGACGCGCTTGCCGAGCTGCTCCTCCATCTTCAGGAGCTTCTCCTTCTCGCCTTCCAGCATCTTGTCGACGGGCACGCCGGTCCAGCGCGAGACCACCTGCGCGATGTGGTTGGCGGTAACAGCCTCCTCCATCATCTCGCCGGCATTCTCCTTGGCCTCGATCTCCGCGAGCTGCTTCTCGAGCTGCGGGATCCGTCCATAGGCGAGCTCGCCGGCCTTCTGGAATTCGCCGCGGCGCTGCGCGTTGGCGAGCTCGACACGCAGGCCGTCGAGCTCGGCCTTCAGCTTCTGGGCGTCGGAGAGCTTGCTCTTCTCCGCGCTCCAGCGCGCGGTTAGCGACGCTGACTTCTCCTCGAGCTCGGCGAGATCCTTCTCCAGGGTCTGGAGCCGCGACTTGGAGCCGACATCGCTTTCCTTTTTCAGCGCCTCCTGCTCGATCTTGAGCCGGATGATCTCACGGTCGAGCGAATCCAGCTCTTCCGGCTTGGAATCGACCTGCATCTTCAGCCGCGCCGCGGCCTCGTCCATGAGGTCGATCGCCTTGTCGGGCAGGAAGCGGTCGGTGATGTAGCGATTGGACAAGGTCGCGGAGGCAACGAGCGCGGAATCGGTGATGCGCACGCCATGATGCTGCTCATACTTGTCCTTCAAGCCGCGCAGGATCGAGATGGTGTCCTCGACCGAGGGCTCGCTGACGAAGATCGGCTGGAAGCGCCGCGCCAGCGCGGCGTCCTTCTCGACGTGCTTCTGATACTCGTCGAGCGTGGTCGCGCCGATGCAGTGCAGCTCGCCGCGGGCGAGCGCCGGCTTGAGCAGATTGGAGGCGTCCATCGCGCCGTCGCCCTTGCCGGCGCCGATCAGCGTGTGCATCTCGTCGATGAACAGGATGAAGGTGCCTTCGCTGCCGGTCACCTCCTGCAGCACGGCCTTCAGCCGCTCCTCGAACTCGCCGCGATACTTCGCGCCTGCGATCAGCGCACCGAGGTCGAGCGCGAGCAGCTTCTTGTCCTTCAGGCTGTCCGGCACGTCACCATTGACGATGCGCAGCGCGAGGCCTTCGGCGATGGCGGTCTTGCCGACGCCGGGCTCGCCGATCAGGACGGGATTGTTCTTGGTCCGGCGCGACAGCACCTGGATGGTGCGGCGGATCTCCTCGTCGCGGCCGATGACCGGATCGAGCTTGCCGTCCCGCGCGGCCTGGGTCAGGTCGCGGGCATATTTCTTCAGGGCGTCATAGGCGTTCTCGGCGGTCGCAGTATCGGCCGTGCGGCCCTTGCGCAGCGCCTCGATCGCCGCGTTGAGGTTTTGCGGGGTGACGCCGCCCTTGGCGAGGATGGTGCCGGCCTCGCTGGTCTTCTCCAGCGTGAGCCCGAGCAAAAGCCGCTCGACCGTGACGAAGCTGTCGCCGGCCTTCTCGCCGGCCTTTTCGGCGGCATCAAAAGTGCGGGCCAGCTCGGGCGCGAGATAGATCTGCCCGGCACCGCCGCCGGAAACCTTCGGCACCTTGTTGAGAGCGTCTTCGGTCGCCTTCAGAATTGCACGGGAATTGCCGCCGGCGCGGTCGATCAGACCAGCAGCGAGCCCCTCATTGTCGTCCAGGAGAACTTTCAGGACGTGCAGGGTGGAAAACTGCTGATGCCCCTCGCGCATCGCGAGCGACTGCGCTGACTGGATGAAGCCCCTGGAGCGTTCGGTATACTTCTCGATGTTCATCTTTTCTGTCCCTCGGCCTGCCCTTGGGGCCCTCTTAAGGCACCCCAATACGGCATCTTCATTGGGTTTCCGTTGACCGCATTGAGGTTTCTCAAGCAGCAAACGGCGGTCTCTTGCCGACGTTGTCGCCGGCCCGAGGCAGATGTGGGAAGCGGGTTACCGATGCGAAAGAGGCAACTTCACAATTTCGTGCGCGCGTCGGCGGGCTTGGCGCTGGCGGGCCGAATCCCTTAAGTAGCGGCATGACAGCCAGCCATACCGCCGAGATCACCGGCCTCTACCGCTATCCCGTCAAGGGCCTGACGCCGGAACGCCTGTCGCGCGCCGCTTTGCGGGTCGGCCAGACGCTACCGGCCGACCGCCGCTACGCCATTGAGAACGGCCCGAGCGGCTTCAACCCCGAAGCCCCCGAATGGAAGCCGAAAATCCAATTCCTGATGCTGGCGCGCAATGAGCGGCTGGCTGCGCTCGACAGCCGGTTCGACGACGCCACCAACCTGCTGACCATTCGCAAGGGCGGCCAGATCGTCGCCAGCGGCGATCTCGAGACTGCCGCGGGGCGCGCCGCCATCGAGGCCTATTTCCGCGAAAACTTCCAGCCCGAGTTGAAGGGCCCGCCCAAAATTCTGTCCGGCCGCGACCACAGCTTTTCCGACGTCGCCCGCAAGGTCGTCTCCATCATCAATCTTGGCAGCGTCCGCGCCATCGAGACCATGCTCGGCGGCGTCGCCGTGCATCCGCTGCGCTTCCGCGCCAATCTCTACGTCAAGGGCTGGCCGGCCTGGTCGGAGCTCGACCTCGTCGGCCAGACGCTCGCGATCGGGCAGGCCCGGCTGAAGGTGATCAAGCGCATCGTCCGCTGCCCGGCCACCAATGTCGACCCCGAGACCGCCAAGCGCGATCTCGAAATTCCGCCCACGCTCTCGCGCCACCTCGGCCACATGGAGTGCGGCATCTATGCCGAGGTGATCGCCGACGGTGACGTCGGCGTCGGGGATGTGGTGGCAGTGGAAGAGCCGAAACTGGTGTGAGCCCTCGCTCGTCGTCCCGGATCTGCGCTGACGCTTGTCCGGGACGACAATCTCACATGACGCGAGGGTCCGCCCACTCCACGCATCGTCAGCTCAGTTCGGCCTCACATACGCATAGATCTTGCCGCGCGAGACCGGGGCTTCGCGGACGCGGTTGCCGTTGTTGCCGGAGATCATGATCGGATTACCCTGCGCATCGATGCCGGTGATGATGCCGACATGACCGCCGCGGCCGCCGCGCGACATCACGGCGATGGCGCCGACCTGCGGACCGGAGATGCGCGTGCCGTAGCGCGCGAACGAGCTCGCCATGTCGGAGCCGGTGCCCCGATGGCCGGTATGCTCCAGCACCATGTTCATGAAGCGCGCGCACCACAGGCTGCCGCGGCCGGTCGGATTGCCGCCGATATAGCGGCGCGCCTCGGAAACGAGGCCCGATCCGCCGCCGAAGCCGTCGCTTGCGGCCATGGCGTTGCCAGCCATGCCGCCATTGTTGACGTTGGGATCGAAGCTCGCCTGGGTGTCGGCGAAACCGCTCGCCTGCAATTGCGCCGTGCTGCGCTCGAAGCGCGAGCCTCTCGCATGATGGCGGTGATGATGATGCCTGGCGTGGTGCACATAAGCGTGCCGCTCTGCGCTATGGCGATGATGCGGCCGGGCCGCGGCCGGAGAAACGAACGCGGCGACCGCCGCGAAGAGAAGCGCCAGCGCGACAACACGACGCGACAGGCGATACGCAAACAACTCAACCATTCTTTCATCCCTAGTTGACACCCTCTCTTCCCGCCGGCCCGTGCAATGGCCGACATGCGTTTGGCCGTTAAGCCGCCCGATGTGGCGAGAAAAAGACGCGACGCCTTGCGAATAGCTGCGATGATCTTGTGTTCGTGCTGGGCTGCGGCTGCCGCATTGCCGACAACAGAATTAACTGCGATCCTCGAGCACGGCCTGAAACAGAGGGAAACGGTTAATGCCCCACGCCACGACCCGGGACGGCATCCGCATCTATTTCGAGGAGGCGGGCCAGGGAACGCCGATACTTTTTCTGCATGAGTTCGCGGCCGACTACACCAATTGGGAGCCGCAGATGCGCTACTTCTCGCGTGGCCATCGCTGCATCACCTATTCGGCGCGCGGTTACACGCCGTCGGACGTGCCCGAGGGCGAGGTCTACACCTACACGCATTTCTACACCGATGCGCTTGCGGTGCTCGATCATCTCAAGATCGAGCGCGCGCATCTCGTCGGGCTGTCGATGGGCGCCTATTCCGCGCTGCAGATCGGGCTCAACGCGCCGCAGCGCGCGCTGTCGATGACGCTGGCCGGCGTCGGCTCCGGCTCGGAGCTCGAGACCCTCGACGATTGGCGCAAGCAGTGCCGCGCCAATGCCGAGCAGTTCGAGACGCTGGGGTCCGCCGAGGTCGCGAAAGTCACGCGCGAGGCGCCGAGCCGGATTCCGTTCCTGGTGAAGGACCCGCGCGGGCACGCCGATTTCTACGCCGCGCTGGCGCGGCACGATGCCAGGGGATCGGCGCGCACCATGCGCGGATTCCAGGGCGGCCGTCCCTCGATCTACACGATGACGGACGCGATCAGAGCCGCCGCAACACCCGCGCTGATCATCTGCGGCGACGAGGACGATCCCTGCATCGGGCCGAGCCTGTTCCTGAAAAAGCACCTGCCCGCGGCGGGGCTCGCGATGTTTCCGAAGTCCGGCCACGTGCTCAATCTGGAGGAGCCCGCGCTATTCAACGAGAGCGTCGAGCGGTTCGTCACGCTGGTGGAAGCGGGGCGCTGGCCGGTGCGCGATCCGAGGTCGGTGGCTCCACACTAGCCGTCATTCCGGGATGCGCCGGAGGCGCAGGCCCGGAATCCATCGGGCTGCAGGCGCTGTCCGACGATGGATTCCGGGCTCGATGCTTCGCATCGCCCCGGAATGACGCAGAGAGGCTATGTCCCCCCGCCCCTGCTGAGCAGAAACACACCCTGCTCGCCGAACATGTTCCACACCCACCAAGGCAGGTTCAGCGGCACCGGGCGGCCGTAGAGATCGAGCGCGACCGAGCGCTCCATCTTGACGTTGATCTCGTCGCAGAGCTGCACGAAATCCTTGATGGTGCAGAAATGGATGTTGGCGGTATCGTACCAGGTCGCCGGCAGATTCTCCGTGCGCGGCATGTGGCCGCCGATCAGGAGCTGGAGCCGCATCTTCCAGAAGCCGAAATTCGGGAACGAGACGATGGCGCGGCGGCCGATGCGCAGCAAATTCTCCAGCACGACCTTCGGCTGCCGCGTCGCCTGCAGCGTCTGCGACAGGATCACGTAGTCGAAGGCATCGTCGGGATAGTTGACGAGATCGGTGTCGGCATCGCCCTGCACCACCGCAAGCCCCTTGGCGACGCAGCGGTTGACGCCCTCGCGCGACAATTCGATGCCGCGACCGTCGATGCCGCGGGTCTCCAACAGCTGAAGCAGATCGCCGTCGCCGCAGCCGACGTCGAGCACCTTCGAGCCCGGCTTGACCATTTCGGCAACCAGCAGATGATCGGCGCGAAACTGGCCGGACGGCGCGGTCGCAACGCCGTTCAGCGGCAGCACTTCCTGGACGGACATCGCTAGCGGTCCTCGAGGCTGAGCCCGCGGGCCTTGCCTGCCGATTGCAGGAAGGCGCGGGAGATATCGAAAAATTCGGGCACGTCGAGCAGGAAGGCGTCATGGCCGCGATCGGTCTCGATCTCGGCGAACGACACCCGCGCGCTCGAAGCGTTCAGCGCGTGCACCAGCGCGCGCGATTCCGAGGTCGGGAACAGCCAGTCGCTGGTGAAGGAGACCACGCAGAAGCGGGTCCTGATGCCGGCGAAGGCCTTGGCCAGCACGCCGCCGTGATCGGCGGCGATGTCGAAATAGTCCATCGCCCGCGTCAGATAGAGATAGGAATTGGCGTCGAAGCGCTCGACGAAGGACGAGCCCTGGTAACGCAGATAGGATTCGACCTGGAAGTCGGCGTCGAACGAGAAGGTCGGCAGCTCGCGGTCCTGCATGCGCCGGCCGAACTTGCGATGCAGCGCCGCGTCCGAGAGATAGGTGATGTGCGCCGCCATCCGCGCCACCGCGAGCCCGCGATGCGGATGGATGCCGCGATCGGCATAGCCGCCACCGTGCCAGTCGGGGTCAGCCATCACGGCCTGGCGGCCGAGCTCGTGAAAGGCGATGTTCTGCGCCGAGTGCCGCGTCGCGCAGGCAATCGCGAGCGCAGAGAACACGCGCTCCGGATAGGCCGCGGTCCATTGCAGGACCTGCATGCCGCCCATCGAGCCGCCGACGACGGCAAACAGCGTGTCGATGCCGAGCCGGTCGATCAGCATCGCCTGCGCGCGCACCATGTCCGGAATGGTGATGACGGGGAAATCGAGGCCCCAGACCTTGCCGGTGGCGGGATTGATCGACGCCGGCCCGGTCGAGCCCATGCAGCCGCCGATCACGTTGGAGCAGATGATGAAGTAGTGCTTGGGGTCGATGGGACGGCCGGGCCCGACCAGCGTTTCCCACCAGCCGGGCTTGCCGGTGACGGGATGCACGTTGGCAACGTGCTGATCGCCGGTCAGTGCATGGCAGATCAGCACCGCATTGGAGCGATCGGCATTGAGCTCGCCATAGGTCTGGTAGGCGATCTGGAACGGGGAGAGATCGATGCCGCAGTCGAGCCGCAGCGGCTGCTCAGGTCCGAAATGCGCAACCAGCGAGCTTGGATGGTCCACCTCGTGCGACCGCTCGTCGGCGCTGATCGCGGGACTCGGTATCGGCTTGACGCTACCCATCTCGGACATCGACCTCGTTTGCGACTGGCTGCTCGACCGCGCCGCTGACATCAGGCCATGAAAAACCCGGCCTGAACGATAGGTTCGGCCGGGATCGGAAGCGTCCCCGGCCTGTTTAGCGAGTTTTTTAACGTGGCTGCAAGCCGGCCGGCTCAAATGACCACGGAACGGGCAAAAGCTACCGTCTTGGGCGGTTTTCGTCAAGTCGCGGCCCGGATCGGCCCAATTCGTCTCTCTCGCGTCGACCGCAAAGGACGTCATTTCTCTTTGCTTTCGCCGCCACGACTGCCTAATCAGGACGTCACCCATCGGAACGATCGACGACCAGACATGTCCCAACGTCCGCCCGCGCCACCATCGTTGCAGGAACTGCGCAAGGAGATCGACGCGATCGACGAGGGCATGCATCGCCTGCTCATGCAGCGCGGCGACATCATCGATCGCCTGATCCAGGTGAAGCAGACCCAGGAGGTCGGCTCGGCATTCCGGCCCGCGCGCGAGGCTTCCATGATGCGCGAGATCGTGCAACGTCATCGCGGCATCCTGCCGCTCGACACGGTCGAGAGCATCTGGCGCGTCATCATCTCGACGTTCACCTATGTGCAGGCGCCGTTCTCCGTGCACGCCGACGTCTCGGTGAGCGAGCCGGCGATGCGCGATTCCGCGCGCTTCCATTTCGGCTTCACTGTGCCTTACGTCGCCCATTTCAGCGCGCAGGCCGCGGTCGAGGCGGTGGCGAAATCCAAGGGTGACCTGGCGCTGGTCTCGGCGACCTCGAGCCGCACGCCATGGTGGCTGGAGCTGGAGGCAGAAGGCGCACCGAAGATCATCGCGCGGATGCCCTTCATCGAGCGCGCCGACCATCCCGCCGCACTGCCGGTATTCGCGATCTCGCGCGTCGCCGACAGCGCCCTGGTGACGGAGGTTGAGACCTTCAGCGTGCGCGTCTCCGGATGGAACGCCGAGGTCGCTCGCGCGCTGTCGCCCCTCGCCGAGATCGTGGCGGTGCCCGATACCGCCTTCGACGGCGCAGCGCTGCTGGTCTCGGTCACCGGCGCGACCAGCATCGACAAGATCAGGGCTGCCCTGATCGAGGCGGGGGCCTCGGTGCGCTCCGTGGCCCTCGTCGGCAGCCACGCAACGCGCTATACGGTGCCCCCGACCGGGCCGAAATCGTAAATCGCGAAAAGCCTAGCCTATCCGGAGTCCAAGATGTCCCGCCCCGTGCCGAATCCCGGCATTCTCGATATTGCGCCCTACACGCCCGGCAAGAGCCCCGTGCCGGAGCCGGGCCGCAAGGTGTTCAAGCTCTCGGCCAACGAGACGCCGTTCGGGCCCTCGCCCAAGGCGATCGAGGCGTTCAAGCGCGTGGCAGATCATCTGGAGGACTATCCGGAAGGCACCTCGCGCGTGCTGCGCGAGGCGATCGGCCGCTCGTTCGGGCTCGATCCCAACCGCATCATCTGCGGCGCCGGCTCGGACGAGATCCTCAATCTTTTGGCGCACACTTATCTCAGCCACGGCGACGAGGCGATCTCGACCACGCATGGCTTCCTGGTCTACCCGATCGCGACCATGGCGAACGGGGCCAAGAACGTGGTCGCGCCCGAAACCAACTTCACCGCCGACGTCGACGCCATCCTCAAGGCCGTGACACCGCGGACGAAGCTGGTCTGGCTCGCCAATCCCAACAACCCGACCGGCACCTATCTGCCGTTCGACGAGGTCAAGCGGCTACGCGCCGGCCTGCCCTCGCACGTGCTCTTGGTGCTCGACGCCGCCTATTGCGACTACGTCTCGCGCAACGACTATGAGATGGGAATCGAACTCGTCGCCACCACCGAGAACACGGTGGTGACGCACACCTTCTCCAAGATCCACGGCCTCGCCGCGCTGCGCATCGGCTGGATGTTCGGCCCCGAGCACATCATCGACGCCGTCAACCGCATCCGCGGCCCCTTCAACGTGTCGACGCCGGCGATGTACGCCGCGGTTGCCGCGATCGAGGACACCGCGCATCAGGCGATGTCGAAGCAGTTCACCGAAACCTGGCGCAACAGGCTCACCGAGGAAATCGGCAAGCTCGGGCTGAAGGTGACGCCGAGCGTCGCCAATTTCGTGCTGATCCACTTCCCGACCGACAAGGGCAAGACCGCCGACGACGCCGACGCTTTCCTGACCAAGCGGGGACTCGTGCTGCGCGCACTGAAGAATTACGGCCTGCCGCATGCGCTGCGCATGACCATCGGCACCGAGGAGGCCAACCGCCTCGTCGTCGAAGGCTTGCGCGACTTCATGGGCGGCAAATGAGTGCGCAGGGACACTTCCAGCGCGTTGCGCTGATCGGCTTCGGCCTGATCGGTGGCTCGATCGCCCGCGCTGCGAAGCTCCAAGATCTCGCGGGCGAGATCGTCACCACTGCGCGCTCGGAAAAGACGCGCGCACGCGTCGCCGAGCTCGGCATCGTCGATCAGGTCGTGGCGACCAATGCGGAGGCGGTGAAGGATGCCGATCTCGTCATCCTCTGCATTCCCGTCGGCGCCTGCGGACCCGTGGCGCAGGAGATCGCGCCGCATCTCAAGCCGGGCGCGATCGTCTCCGACGTCGGCTCGGTCAAGGGCGCGGTGGTCAGGGACATGGCCCCGCATCTGCCGGGCGGCATTCATTTCGTGCCGGCGCATCCGGTGGCAGGCACCGAGCATTCCGGCCCGGATTCCGGCTTTGCCGAGCTCTTCATCAACCGCTGGTGCATCCTGACCCCACCCGACGGCACCGACGCAGCGGCGACCGACCGCCTGCGCGCGTTCTGGGCCGCGATGGGCGCCAAGGTCGAGGTGATGACGCCGGATCACCATGATCTCGTGCTCGCCATCACCAGCCACCTGCCGCATCTGATCGCCTACACCATCGTCGGCACCGCCGACGAGCTGGCGCAGGTGACGGAATCCGAGGTGATCAAATTCTCCGCCGGCGGCTTTCGCGATTTCACCCGTATCGCCGCCTCCGATCCGACGATGTGGCGCGACGTCTTCCTCGCCAACAAGGAGGCGGTGCTGGAGATGCTCGGCACCTTCACCGAGGATCTCGCCAAGCTCACCCGCGCGATCCGCCGCGGCGATGGGGAGGCGCTGTTCGATCACTTCACCCGCACCCGCGCCATCCGCCGCGGCATCGTCGAGATCGGCCAGGATTCCGCCGCGCCCGATTTCGGCCGGCCGCATGCGGCGCTGAAGAAGCCGTGAGCCTGTCATTCCGGGGCGCCCGAAGGGCGAGCCCGGAATCCATCAGGCCACAGCGCACGCGGTGAAATGGATTCCGGGTTCGATGCTACGCATCGCCCTGGAATGACGAGAGAGTCTTCAATACAGCGGCGGGATCTGCCCGACCTTAACGGGGCCGAGCAGCACGGCGCCGTCGACGAATTTCAGCGGGAAGCTCCGCGCCTTCTTGCCTTCGAGCGTGCTCTCGGTGCCGATTGAATTGATGCCGGCGGCAACGCCGGCATTGGCGTTCTGCTTGATGACCTTGCCGAGGCCGGGCACCGCGCGGTCGAGCGCGCCGAACAGATTGTTGAGGTCCTGCGACTTCACGCCGGGCGCGAGACGATCGAGCGTTGCCTGCGGCACGCCCTCCTCCAGCATCTTTTCGATGCCGAGCGCCGGGATTACGCGCTCGAGGCCGGTCACCGTCATCTGCAATTCGCCGTCGAGCCGGCCGTTGGGCGACAGGCCGAGCGTGCCGGCGGCAACCGCGATCATCTCGCCCTGCTGAATCCGCGACTGCACGATCTCGATGTGACCGCCGGCGGCCTGGATCTCGCGGAAGCGCTGCGGCCAGGGCTTTGGCGTGAGGTCGGAGAGGCCGGTGATCTTGGCGCGGGTGTCCGCCTCGAACGGCTCGGCGAGCAGCGGATGCACGCCCTGGATGCTGCCCTGCGCGACATGGAGCACGGTCTCGATGACGGGATGATCGGCTGATGATCCGTCGGCGAGCCGACCGTGGAGTTCGACCTGCCTGGCGCGCGCAAGCGGCACCTGCACGCTGCCATCGAGACGGTTGAGGCTGGGCTCATCGAACACGATGGAGGCGCGGTCCGGCACCGCCGGCAGGCCCGCCACACTGGCGCGGCCCTTGCTCCAATTCACGGTGAAGGTGTTTTGCGTGACACCGTCGATCAGCGTCGCAGGCGCGGAGAATTCGGCGATGATGCGCTTGGGGTCGTAGACCTGGGCTACGACCAGGATGTTGTCGAGCTTGGCCGTGAACGGCGTCTTGCTCGCATTCTGCGAGACCAGGGCGACGCTGGCGCCGGAGCATTGGACCTCGAAGCGGAACGGGAAGCCGGCAATCGAGCGCTTGGCACAATCATAGATGCGGCCGGCCTTGGCTTCCTGCGCCCGCCAGGCGTCGGCGGCGATTTCGGCCTGCGACGCCGCATAGAACCAGAAGCAGCTCCAGGCGACGGCAAGGACCAGGAGGAGAACGGGGGCGATGAAGAGGCCCCAGCGGGAGCGGCGGCCTGTGGCAACGGTCATATTGGACATGCGGCGACCCTTTGACGCCAGATTCAGGCAAATGTAAGCGGAGCCGGCCTGCGACGAAAGGCGCAGAAATCGCTTCGCTTGGGCGCAGGGTTCTGGTAGCCGTGCCCGAAATGTCCGAAATCACCCTCCCCTCCGTCACCACAGCCAACGGCGACCTCTGGGTGTTCGGCTACGGCTCGCTGATGTGGCGGCCGGGCTTCGACTTCGAGGAGCGCGTCCCGGCGCGGCTGGTCGGCGAGCACCGCGCGCTCTGCGTCTATTCCTTCGTGCATCGCGGCACGCCGGAGAAGCCGGGCCTGGTGCTCGGACTCGACCGCGGCGGCGCCTGCCGCGGCATCGCCTTCCGCGTCGCCGAGAAGAACCGTGTCGAGGTGGTCGCATACTTGCGCGCACGCGAGCAGGTCACCTCGGTCTATCGCGAGGTGATGCGCTCGGTGTGGCTGGAGAACGATGCGCGCCAGCGCGTCTCCGCGCTCGCCTACGTCGTCGACCGCGGCCATGTGCAATATGCCGGCCGGCTCTCGCTCGCCGAGCAGCACCGCCATGTCGTCCAGGGCCACGGCCAGTCCGGCGCCAACCGCGACTACGTCACCGCGACGGTGAAGGCGATCGAGGCCGAAGGGTTTCGCGACACCCAGTTGCATCAGCTCGCATTGATGCTGCATGGTGATGCGCATTCCCTGCACGCGGCGGATCGGGACGAAGATCGCGAAAGCCGCTAAAGCATGATCCGGAAAAGTGCGAAGCGGTTTTCCGGAAAGATCATGCGTAAACAACAACCTAAAGCGCGATGATGATTCATCCCAATCTCATCGCGCTTTAGCCCGCCCGCGCGTAGCTCGGCGCCGAGCCGATCAACTGCTCCTGCTCTTTCCGCCCCGCTTCGACGAGGCGGGCGGTCGCGTCCTCGATCGCCGCTTGCACGCGTGCGAGAAACTCCTCCTTCGGCAGACCGGGCGGCAACGGTTCGAGAAACTCCACCACCAGCGTGCCCGGATAGCGCATGAAGGTGCGGCGCGGCCAGAACAGGCCGGAATTGAGCGCAATCGGCAGGCACGGCACGCCGCATGAGGAATAGATCTGCGCAAAGCCGGTCTTGTAGTAGGGCGGCGCACCCGGCGCACGGCGCGTGCCTTCCGGGAAGATCACGAGCTGCTTTCCGCTGCGCACCGCCTCGCGCGCGCGCCGCGTCATGTCGAGCAGCGCCTTCACGCCGGCGTTGCGGTCGATCGCGATCATCCCGGTCTTGACCAGGAACTGGCCGAACACCGGGATCTGCATCAGCTGGCGCTTGAGGATGAAGATCGGCCGGTTGAAGAAACCCGGCAGCACGAAGGTCTCCCAGAACGACTGATGCTTGGCCACGATCAGCAGCGGTCCAGTCGGGATCTTCTCCACCCCGCGGAATTCCACCTTGATGTTGCAGACCAGGCGCATCAGGACCAGCGTGGCCTTGGCCCACCATTCCGCCACCGTCAGCATAGCGCGCGGCGGCAATGCAAAGGTCGGCAGCGCAACGATCGCGAGACAGACCAGCACGGCATAGAACAGCACGTTGAACACGAGCGAGCGCAGAAAAATCAGGAACATCGATGGTCCGATCAATTGGCCTGTGCGGTGGCGGGTCGCCTCGGTTGCTGACCTGCAGGCTGCTCCGACATCTCGGGCCAAAGGTCAATCCCGAAATCTTCCAGCCGCACCCTAAGCTCGGCCGCAATGTACTTGACGTATTCGGACAGGAGCAGCCGCAGCGTCGAGCCCGAGGTCCACCACGGCTCCTCGCGCCATTTTTCGCCGACCACCGCGAACGGGATCAGCGTCGTCCGTGGCATCGCATGCGAGAATTCCACCAGCGCACGCGGCATGTGATAGTTCGAGGTGACCACGATCAGAGACGTAAACCGGCGCCCCTCGGCCCAGCGCCGCGCCTCCGCCGCGTTGCCGCGGGTCGAAAGCGCGGTGCGGTCGAGATCGACGCAGCAGGTCATGAAGGACTGGTTCTCCGGCAAGGTCCGGGAGATATCGCTCGCCGTCGAGGTCGGATGCACGCCGGAGATCAGGAGCCGCCTGCCATAGCCGGCAGCCAGCAGCTCCATCGCGTCCGATACCCGCGAGGAGCCGCCGGTCAGCACCACGATGCCGTCCGCCTTGCGGTCCGGCACCGTCTCGGCGACGCGCAATTGCGACAGGAATGCAACGAAGCCCGCCGCCGCGCCGACGAAGGCGAACGCGATCGTCGACACGATTGTCGCGCGCAGCCAGCCGCGCGGCAGTTTCGGCGATCGATCGTCGGTCGGCGAGGTCATGCGATGTCGGTGATCCCTTCCCGACGTGATTTTATGACGTTTTGAGGCGAAGTGGAGTCCGGTTTAGCAAGCCTAGTCGACGTCGTTCAATGTCGCGAACAGCGTCTGGCGCGAGGCGATTGCGGTGATGGCGCCGATCAGCACCGCCTGGACCGCGAGCACGACGTAGCCGGAGGGGCGCAACGAGAAGGTACCGAGCAGCGCGGCGAACTGGTCGC
Organism: Bradyrhizobium agreste; assembly: GCF_016031625.1. Lineage (GTDB taxonomy): Bacteria > Pseudomonadota > Alphaproteobacteria > Rhizobiales > Xanthobacteraceae > Bradyrhizobium > Bradyrhizobium agreste. The sequence continues at coordinate 25,143 of NZ_JACCHP010000009.1, forward strand.
CGACGGGGGTACCGGAAAACCAGCCAGCGATGGACTCGGAGAAGCCGAACACCAGCATGGCGGTGCCCCCGCCGATCACGCCGCCCTCCAGACCCAGCCTGAGGAAATGACGCAAGAAGTGGTTGGCGATGTAGCGGTCGCCGGCGCCGACGAAATGCAGGACCTCGACGATCGGACGGTTCGCCGCCATGGCGCCGCGGGTCGCGAACGACACCGAGATGATGGTTGCGATGATGACGAGCGCGAGGATACCGAGGCCGGCCAGCACGGTGGCGTTCGTCATCAGGCGCATGCGTTCGATCCAGGCGCGGTGATCGTCGACGCTGGCGCTCGGCGCGACCTGCGTGACGCGCGCGCGCAAGGCGCCGAGATCGAGCGGCGTGCCCGGCTGCACGCGCGCGATGATCATGCGCGGCACCGGCAGATCGTCCATCGACAGGCCGGTGCCGAGCCAGGGCTCGAGCAGCTTGCCGCTCTCCTCCCTGGTGAACGGCTTGACCTCGACGATGCCGGCTTGCGCGCGCATCGCTTCTGCCACGGCTGCGGTGTCGCGCTCGAGATCGCGGCCGACCTGCGGACGAACCTGGATGGTGATTTCGCTCGCGACATCCGACTGCCATTCGGCGGCGGAGGCACTGACCAGCAGCACCGTGCCCGTGGCCATCGAGGCGAGAAAGGTCATGATGGCGACGACGGCGACCAGCGCTCTGCCGTGGATCGAGGCGCGCGGCACGATCGGCGACATGTTGCGCGCCTTGGCCGGAAGCTGCGGACGCTCCTGTCCGAGATCGACCAGCACGCCGCGCTCGTCCAGCCTACTCATAGACGTGCAGCCGTCCCTGGTGCAGCACCAGCCGCCGTGCTTCGTACTGGTCCATCAGGCCGATGTCGTGGGTGGCGATGATGACGGCGGTGCCTGATTTGTTGAGCTCGATGAAGAGTCGCAGCAGGCGGCGGCCGAGCGTCGGGTCGACGCTGCCGGTCGGCTCGTCCGCGAGCAGCAGCTGCGGCCGCGAGATCACGGCGCGCGCGATCGCGGCGCGCTGCTTCTCGCCACCCGACAGGATCGGCGGCAGCGCGTCCATGCGGTCGCCGAGGCCGACCCAGCGCAACAGGTCGATCACCTCCTTGCGGTAGCTCGACTCGCTGCGGCCCATGACGCGGAACGGCAGCGCGACGTTCTCATAGGTCGTCATGTGATCGAGCAGGCGGAAATCCTGGAGCACGATGCCGATGCGCTTGCGCAAATCCGCGATCTCGTCCTTGCCGAGCTGCGAGATGTCGTGGCCGAACAGGTTGACGAGGCCCCGCGTCGGTCGATGCGACAGGAACAACAGGCGCAGCAGGGACGTCTTGCCCGCTCCGGACGGTCCGGTGAGGAACTGGAAGGAATGCGCGGGAATCTGGAAGGTGAGGTCGCGCAGGATCTCCGGCCCCAGACCGTAACGCAATCCGACATTTTCGAACCGAACCAAGCTCAGCTCCGTTCGAGAGGGGGCGCGGGTCGCATTGCGGCGCTCCGCCATGCGCGCTCAACGGGTTTTGCCGCCGTTATGGTTTCCGGTTCGTTAACGGTCGCCCTGTAGCATAAAGGGCGCCCGGTTCTCGACCGTGGCATCGTCAAGACCAGTCCAAGACCTTCGTTCATGCATCAAGGCTCGTCCATGCATATCGTCTGCCCCCATTGTATGACATCCTACGCCATCAAGCTCGCGAGCCTTGGGGCGAACGGGCGGGCGGTCCGCTGCTCCCGCTGCAAGGAGACCTGGATCGCCCATGCCGAGGATGCCATCGAGGAGGCATCCGTTCCGGCCATGGCCGCGGCCAGCCGAGCCGACGACCAATCCGACCTCGCTGAACAATGGAACTCCTATGCCAAGGACGACGGTGCCGCTGATGCGCCCGTCGTCGATAGCCCCTCGATCGCCAGCGACTGGCCGGATGAGCACGCCCGCGAAACCGAGGACGAGTGGTCAGCAGCGGCCCGGCAGGTCGAAGAGGACGCCGCAGGCGCGCAGCACCAGTCCTGGTTCCGCAGCCTGTTCCGCGGCCGCGGCGCGCGGGTGAGCCGCCCGGTCCCCGCCGCGGCGCCGCGCAAATCCTATCTTGGCCTGCCGACCGCCTGCGCCGCGATGGGCGCGCTGGTGCTGGCACTGGTGCTCTGGCGTGGCGACGTGGTGCGGCTGCTGCCGCAGACGGCAGCCTTCTACAAGATGGTCGGGCTTGAGGTGAACTTGCGGGGTCTCGCCTTCAAGGACGTCAAGCTCTCCAGCGAGACGGTGGACGGTAAGCAGGTATTGGTGATCGAGGGCGTGATCGTGGGCGAGGGCAAGAAGCCGCTCGACATTCCGCGGTTGCGCTTTGCCGTGCGCGACGCCCAAGGCGCGGAGATCTATGCCTGGAACACGGTGCTGGAGCAGACCGTGCTGCGGCCCGGTGAGCGCGCCTTCTTCCGCTCCCGCCTGGCCTCGCCGCCGCCGGAGGGTCGCAACATCGACGTTCGTTTCTTCAACCGGCGCGACATTGCCGGCGGCAGCGTATAAACGCCCCGCGCGGGAGAGTTGATTTCAAGGTTGGTCTCATGCCGAAAATCTTGATCGCCGACGACGAGGATTCGATGCGCACGCTGGTCGCGCGCGCCATCGCCATGGACGGTCACGAGACCGTCACCGCCCAGGACGGCGCCGAGGCGCTGGAGATCCTGACCCGCGAGGATGGCGCCTTCGACCTGTTGCTCACCGACATCCAGATGCCGGTGATGGACGGCATCGCGCTGACGCTCTCAGCCGCGCGCGATTTCCCCGACCTCACCATCTTGCTGATGACCGGCTTTGCCGACCAGCGCGAGCGCGCCTCGAACCTGAACGCGCTGGTGCATGACGTCGTGACCAAGCCGTTCTCGGTCGCGGATATCCGCACGGCGGTTGCCGATGCGCTGGCGGCGAAGAAGAGGTAGCGTCCCAACAACAGCCGCTTCGCCGTTGAAGGACTGGCGCACAAGGCCTCCATTTCGTCATTGCGAGGAGCCCTTGCGACGAAGCAATCTAGAATGCCTCGGCGGAAAAATTCTGGATTGCTTCGCTTCGCTCGCAATGACGAGGACGTAGCGGACTAGCGCCTCAAAACTCCTTCAGCAGCCGCTCGAGATAGTCGAGCTCGATCTGGGGCCGCGAGGGATCGCCGAGACGGCGGCGGAGCTCTTCGAGAATGCGGCGGACACGCTGGGTGTCGATCTCGCCGGGAATCTTGACCGTATAATCGTCGCCATATTCGCGCCCATGAAGCGGCCGGCCGAGCGGATCGGTCTGGTTGCCGCCGCTCTGCTGACGGCCGGCACGCTGGCCGGGCCCGTCGCCCTGGCCGTCGCCATCGCCCTGCTGCATCGCCTCGGCCATCTTCTGCGCACCCTTGCGCATCGCGTCGAGCGCCTTGCCCTGCGAGTCCACGGCGCCGTCGGCATTGCCCTCGCCGAGCTTTGATCCGGCATCGCCCATGGCACCGTCGGCTGCATCCAGGCTGCCGTCGTCATCGCCCTGGTCACCGTCCTGATCGCCGTTCTGGCCGGGCTGGCCCTGATCGCCTTGCTGACCCTTCTGGCCCTTCTGCGCCTGCTGCCCTTTCTGCCCCTTCTGGGTGAGGCCGCGCTTGGCAAGCTCGTCCTGCAGCTTCTTCAGGCGGTCGCGCAGCCCCTGCTGGTCCTGCTGCAGCTCCGACATGGACTGATCGCCCTGCTGCTGCTTACCGCGCGAGCGGTCGCGCCGGGAATCCTGGCCCTGCTTGAACGTCTTGTCGCGCAATTGCTGCTGTTTGCGGATCATGTCGCCGAGCTCATTGAGCGCCTGCTCCATGTCGCTCTCGCCGGACTGCCCCGGCTGCGCCATCTGGAGGCCTTCCAGCATCTGCTGGAGCTGGTCGAGCAACTGCTTGGCGGCATCCTTGTCGCCGGAGCGCGACAGGCGCTCCATCCGGTCGATCATGTTCTGCAGGTCCTGCTGGCGCAGGACCTTGGTGTTCGGATCGAGCGGCCGCGCCAGCTGCTGCGGGTCATTGTTGTTGCGGAACTGCTCGGCGAGCTGGCGCATGAAATCGTTCAGCGCCTGACGCAGATCCTGCGTGAGCTTCTTGATCTCCTCGTCGCTCGCGCCGCGCTCGAGCGCCTGCTTCAGCGCGTCCTGGGCCGCGCGCAACGCCTTCTCGACGTCGGAGATCTTGCCGTCCTCGATCGTCACCGCAAGCGCCCACAGGCTCGCCACGACCTCGCGCAGGGCATCATCGGTGCGCGCCGCCTCGAGCTGCCGGGCCACGCTGTGCAGGCCGAGATATTGTCCCGCCTCCGGCGTGAACATTTCGGGCGCGATCATCAGCCCGTCGAGCGCGACATAAACGTCCGAATTCCTGTTGGCGTCGAGCGCGAGGATGCGGCGCTGCTCGATCAAGGCACGGGCCAGCGGCTTGGTGAAGAGCCGTTCGGGCAGGCGCATGTTGAACGGTTCGCTTGCGGCCTCGTTGCCGGCCTCGTCCTTGGCCGTGAGAGTCAGCGTCACCTCGGCGCCGGCATAGGGATCCTCGCTGAGATCCTTCACGGATTGCCCAACGCCGTTCCGAGTGCGCGCATTGGGCAGCGCGAGCGGGAATTGCGGCGGCTGGAATAGCGGCCGCGGCGCCGTCCTGGTCTCGCCATCGCCGGCGGCGGCCTTCCGACCATCCTTCGCAGCATCCTTGGCACCATCTTTGGCGTCGGTCGACCGCGGGGCGAATTTCGCCTCGGCGCCCGTAACGCCGTAATCGTCCTCGATCTTGTAGGAGAGCTGGAGCGCGCCGCGCGCCTGGCGCTCCGGGTCCTTGGCGAGCGCGATCGTCGGCGGACGATCCGGCGTGGCCGCAAAGGCCCATTGCGGCTGGCCGGAGGGCGCCCGGACATGGGCGGTGCCGTCACTGGTGATCGCGAAATGCTTTTCGTTGGTGCCCTTGGGGCTGGCTTCAGTCGGGGCGACCTCCTTGAGGCCGCCGGAGACGGCGACATCCAGGCTGCCGCCGGAGGAGCGCACGATCAGGGTCGAGCCGGCGGGAACGGCGAGCGGGCCGCTGGCGGGCAACGCCGCAGCTTCCTTGTTGGCGGCCGACAGGATGACCGGCGGCCTGCCGGTGTAGAGCGGCGGCGTGACCCAGGCATCGACGCGAACATTGGCCGGCGCCAGCACCCCGTTCCAGTCGAAGGCGGCGCCAAGGCGCATCGCACGCTCGTCACCCGCGGCAAAGAAGGTCGCAACCAACATCACCATGACGAGGGCACGGAGCGCCCAGGGGTCGTGAAGCGCGAGTCGGGGGTGCGGCACACCGGCGCGGATGCGCTTGATGGAGGCGAGCGTCCGCTCGCGCTGCGCCTGCCACAGCGCCAGCGCGACCGGGTCCTGTGAGCTCAGCGTGTCCGTGAGCGTGGTGGCCGGGCGGTGACGGATGCCGGAGCCACGGTCGAGCCGGGCGAGCGCTTCCTCGCGGCTCGGCCAGCGGAAGCGAATCAACGGGAACAGGGCAACGACCGCGATGGCGGCGAAGAGACCGAGGCCAATGGCCCTGGCCATGAACGGCAGCGCCAGCCAGAGGCCGGCCCAGGACACCACCAGGAACAGGCCGACGACGGTCAGAAGGCGCGCCGCATGAGGCCAGGCACGCTCCCACGCGATGGCATAAGTCGCCCGATCAAGGGCCTGCGCCAGCTTCAGCCGCGACAGCGCATCGCCGTTGCGGATCGGGTCTGACGGCTCGGGGGTGACGCCGTTCAATCAACTCTCCAGGTTGCCCGGTAGAGAGAAGCCTATCACAACGGCAGCACTGAGGCATCCGTTCCTGTACGGGAGCGCCTCCTTTTCCCGCATAACACGAGGACGTGACTGGCCCGGTGCAACCCCGTAATTTCCGCGCGCCAATCTCGAGGAAGGAAACACCATGGACAAGAAGATGCATGACAAGGGCCTGGAAGTCCGCAAAGCGGTGCTGGGCGAGGCCTATGTCAACAATGCCCTGAAGAACGTCGACGATTTCAACCGCCCGTTCCAAGAGATGCTCAACGAATATTGCTGGGGCACGGTGTGGGGCCGCGAGGAGCTGCCGCGCAAGACCCGCAGCATGCTGAACATCGCCATGATCGCGATCCTCAACCGCCAGCACGAGTTTCGCGCGCATCTCAAGGGCGCGCTGACCAATGGCGTCACCCGCGAGGAGATCCGCGAGATCCTGATGCAGGTCGCGATCTATGGCGGCATGCCAGCCGCGGTCGACAGCTTCCGCATCGCGCGCGAGGTGTTCGCGGAGATCGACGGGAAGGCGTGAGGAGCAGCGCCAATCTCCACCGTCGTCCCGGCCTCTTCAACAACGAACAACCAACCAAAGGGAAACACCATGGACATCGGATTCATCGGGCTCGGAAAGATGGGTTTCCCGATGGCGCGGCGGCTGATCGAGGCGGGACATCAACTCGTCGTGTTCGACACGCGCAAGGAGGTCACGGGCAAGCTGGTCGCGCGCGGTGCCACTGCCGCGTCATCGCCGAAGGACGTCGCCGACCAGGTCGAGACCGTGATGGCGAGCCTACCCTCGCTGCAGGCTTCGCTGGACGTTGCCACCGGCGCCGACGGCGTGATCGAGGGCAAGCGCGCCAAACGTTTTGTCGATCTCTCCACCGTCGGCTCGGCGATGGCCGCGAAGATTCACGGCCTGCTCGCCAAGCGCGGCATCGTGCAGATCGATTGTCCCGTCTCCGGCGGCGTCGGCGGCGCGGAGAAGGGCACGCTTGCCGTGATGGTGTCAGGCCCGAAAGCCGAGTTCGAGCTGCTCAAGCCTGCGCTCGACGTGATCGGAAAGGTGTTCTTCATCGGCGAGAAGCCGGGCGCAGCGCAGACCATGAAGCTCGCCAACAATTTCCTGTCGGCCACCGCGATCGTGGCGACGTCGGAAGCCGTGGTGATGGGCGTGAAGGCCGGGCTCGATCCCGCCGTGATGATCGACGTCATCAACGCCGGCTCGGGCATGAACACCGCCAGCCGCGACAAGTTTCCGCGCGCGGTGCTGCCGCGCACGTTCGACTTCGGCTTCGCCACGGGATTGATGGTGAAGGACGTGCGGCTGGCACTGGAGGAGATGAAGCAGCTCGGCCTGTCGATGGAAGTTGCCGACGCGGTCGGGCGGTTGTGGGAGACGGTGATCGCTGCAGAAGGCGCCGAGTCCGATTTCACTGCGGCGATCAAACCGATCGAGAGGAAGGCGGGCGTCGTGGTCGGCGGGACGAAATAACGCCGGTTCCATCGATCAATTGCTCACAGCCACGGCGCCGGCGTATCCATCGCGATCAGTTGCTCCACCTCGATGCGCGGGCGCACCACGGCGTATTGGTCGCCCTTTACCAGCACCTCCGGCACCAGGGGCCGCGTGTTGTAAGTGCCGGCCTGCACCGCGCCATAGGCGCCGGCGGTCATGATGGCGAGGAGATCGCCGGGCGCGGGCATCGGCAGCGTGCGGTCGAGTGCGAGATAGTCGCCGGTCTCGCAGACCGGGCCGACGACATCGGCCTTGATGGTGGCGGCGCCCTTGGCGGGCTGGCTCACCGGCAGGATGTCGTGATGGGCCTCGTACAGCGTCGGGCGGATCAGATCGTTCATGGCGGCGTCGATGATGACAAAGTTCTTGCCGTCGCCGTGCTTCACATAGATCACCTTCGTGACCAGGATGCCGGCATTGCCGACGATCATGCGGCCCGGCTCGAACATCAGGGTGCAGCCGAGATTGTGGCTGACGCGCTTGACCATGGCGGCATACGCGGCCGGCGCCGGCGGTGCCTCGCGATCCATGTAATAGGGAATGCCGAGACCGCCGCCGAAATCGACGTGGCTGATGTCGTGGCCGTCGCTACGCAGCGTCTGCACGAATTCGGAGAGGATGCGGAACGCGGTCTCCATGCCGGAGAGATCGGTGATCTGGCTGCCGATATGCACGTCGGTGCCGGTCACCTTGATTCCGGGCAGCTTCGCCGCGCGCGCGTAGACCTCGCGGGCATGGACGATCGGAATGCCGAACTTGTTCTCGGACTTGCCGGTGGAAATTTTTGCGTGCGTGCCGGCATCGACATCGGGATTGACACGGAGCGAGATGCGCGCGGTCTTGCCCATCTCGGTCGCGAGGCGCGACAGCAGCTCGAGCTCCGGCTCGGATTCGACGTTGAGGCAGAGGATGTCGGCGGCAAGCGCCGCGCGCAGCTCTGTTTCGGTCTTGCCGACGCCGGAGAAGACGATCTTGCTGGCGGGAATGCCGGCAGCCAAAGCGCGCTTCAGCTCGCCGCCCGAAACCACGTCGGCGCCGGCGCCGAGCCTGGCGAGCGTCCGCAGCACCGACTGGTTGGAGTTCGCCTTCATGGCGTAGCAGACCAGCACCTTCTCGCCGGCAAAGGCCTCGGTGAAGACGCGGTAGTGCCGCTCCAGCGTTGCGGTTGAATAGCAGTAAAACGGCGTGCCGACAGCGGCGGCCAGCTCGGACAGGTTCACCGCCTCGGCGTGCAGCACGCCGTTGCGATAGTCGAAATGGTTCATGGCGCAGGCTCGGTTGTCCCGGCTTATTTCTTGCCGGGAGGTTCGTCCAGGAGCGGGTCGAGAATAAACGATTTCTTCCGGCCCTTGGCCGCCGCGGGCGCGGCCTCCGCGCCGGAGGTGGGGTCGAACAGGCTCGGCGCCTTCTGGGCTGCGGTCTCGGTATCGACGGGCGCAGCGCCGGTGGCTGCAGGCGCGTTGGAGGCGGTTGGCGGCAGATCCAGCGGGCCCTTGCGGCCGCAACCGGCAAGCGCGAGCGCCGTCAGGCTCAAGACAATGATGGCCCACCCCGAGCCGGCCGGGCGAAACTTTGACGTCACGACGAAATCCCCACTACGCGCGGCGCACCATACAGAGATTGGCGCGTTCTGGCGAGAGCCGGATGACCATGAAACATAAGCGAAATTTTGCCCTCAGCCCAATTTTCGCTCTTTTTCCAGCCGCTTCGCCCAGCTCTTTGCCTGTGAAGCCACGTTCTTCGGCGCGGTGCCGCCAAAGCTGGTGCGGCTCTTCACCGACGATTCGACCGAGAGCACGCCGAGCACGTCCTTGGTGATTTTTGGCTCGATGGCCTGCATCTCCTTCAGCGGCAGCTCGTGCAGCGCGACGCCGCCCTCGGCGGCCTTGGCGACGATGCGGCCGGTGACGTGGTGGGCCTCGCGGAACGGCATCTTCAGCGTCCGCACCAGCCAGTCGGCAAGGTCGGTCGCCGTGGCGTAACCTTCGCCCGCGGCCGCCTTCATCTTGGCTTCGTCCGGCACGAGATCACGGACCATGCCGGTCATGGCACGGATTGCCAGCGACAGCGCGGCAAAACCCTCCATGGCGCCCTGCTTGTCCTCCTGCATGTCCTTTTGATAGGCGAGCGGCAAGCCCTTCATGACGACCAGGAGGCCGTTGAGCGCACCGATGACGCGGCCGGTCTTGGCGCGCACCAGCTCGGCGGCATCCGGGTTGCGCTTCTGCGGCATGATCGAGGATCCCGTGGTGAACTTGTCGCTGAGCCGGATCATGCCGACCAGCGGCGAGGTCCAGATCACGATCTCCTCGGCAAAGCGCGACATGTGCACGGCGCAGATCGAGGCCGCCGACAGCGTCTCCAGCACGAAGTCGCGGTCGGAGACGGCATCGAGCGAGTTCGCCATCGGGCGGTCGAACAGGAGCGCCTTCGCGGTGGCGTGGCGGTCGATCGGGAACGAGGTGCCGGCGAGCGCAGCAGCGCCCAGGGGCGATTCGTTCAGCCGCTTGCGGGCATCCTGGAAGCGGCCGCGGTCGCGCGCCGCCATCTCGACATAGGCCAGCAGGTGATGGCCGAAAGTGACGGGCTGCGCCGTTTGCAGATGCGTGAAGCCGGGCATCACCGTTGCGGCGTGCTCCAGCGCCCGCTCCACCAGCGCCTGCTGGAATGCGGCGAGCGCGGCATCGGTCTCGTCGATGACATCGCGGACGTACAGGCGGAAATCGGTCGCGACCTGGTCGTTGCGTGAACGCGCCGTGTGCAGCCTTCCGGCGGCAGGGCCGATCAGCTCCGACAGGCGGCTCTCGACGTTCATATGGATGTCTTCGAGCGCGCGCTTGAATTCGAAGCCGCCCTTGCCGATCTCTGACAGGATTGTGTCTAGACCCTTGCCGATATTTTTCGCATCAGAAGCCGTGATGATGCCCTGATTGGCCAACATCGCGGCGTGGGCCTTGGACGCGGCAATGTCTTGGGCGAAGAGGTGACGATCGACGTCGATGGAGACGTTGATCTCTTCCATGATCTCGTCGGGACGTTCCGAGAACCGGCCGCCCCACATCTTGTTGCTCATGATCCCCTGCTCGCGCCTGATTTGCCGCACGTTTGCTGGCCGCAGCCAGCCGTATTAAGAGGCCCCTGATAGCCATATCTGCGACCGGATGACAAACGATATGCTCGACCCAAAACCCTCCGCCACGCGCCGCATCCCCCTCGTCATCGCCACCGTGGCGATCGTCGGGCTGGCCGGCTTCGCCGCGCTGTATGGGCTGGGCCTCAGCCGGGCGCCTTCAGGCGATCCAACCTGCAAGGCGGCGGTGGCGACGGCGCAGAAAATCGCCCCGCTCGCCCATGGCGAGGTGGCGGCGCTGACCATGGCAAGCGCCCCGCTGAAACTCCCCGACCTCGCCTTTGAGGATTCCGACGGCAAGCCGAAGAAGCTGTCCGACTTCCGCGGCAAGACCCTGCTGGTGAACCTCTGGGCGACCTGGTGCGTGCCTTGTCGCAAGGAGATGCCGGCGCTGGACGAGCTCCAGGGCAAGCTGTCGGGCCCGAATTTCGAGGTGGTGGCGATCAACATCGACACCCGCGACCCGGAGAAGCCGAAAACCTTCCTGAAAGAGGCCAATCTTGTCAGGCTCGGCTATTTCAGCGACCAGAAAGCCAAGGTTTTTCAGGATCTTAAAGCCGTCGGGCGGGCGCTGGGCATGCCCACCTCTGTGCTGGTCGACCCGCAGGGGTGCGAAATCGCGACGATCGCGGGGCCGGCGGAATGGGCGAGCGAGGACGCGCTCAAGCTGATCCGGGCAGCAACCGGCAAGGCCGCCGCGTCGCTTTGAGGCTCAGGCCGTCACGTTGAGATTGCCGCCGACGCCAGGGCCGACATTGGCGAGCGAGGGCTGGCCGGCGCCGAGCAGCGTCAGGACGGTGGATTTCTCCATATCCGCGTTCTGCCTGGTCAGCGTTGCCGCAATATTCGACTGCAACGCGCCTTGCTGTGCGGCCAGCATGGTGCTGACCATTGCCATCATGTCCATGACGCGAACCCTCGTACCGGCCGTAACCTAGGCGCGAGAGGTTAATGGGACATGAATTGGCACGAGGCTGCGGCGTGGCCGCCATCTGTGTCCCGGACAAGGCGCGGCACGGAGGGACGCGCCGCCGAGCCGGGACCCAGCCTCAGCGTGCACGCGGCTTCTGGGCCCCGGCTCTGCAGCGCACCGCTGACGCGCTGCGCAGCGTCCGGGGCACGAGACGATCGTTACCTTGTCGGCACCGGCTTGGCGCCGCGGTAGTCGTAGAAGCCGCGTTGGGTCTTGCGGCCGAGCCAGCCGGCCTCGACGTATTTCACCAGCAGCGGGCACGGGCGGTACTTGGAGTCGGCCAACCCCTCGTGCAGCACCTGCATGATCGAGAGACAGGTGTCGAGCCCGATGAAATCGGCAAGCTCAAGCGGACCCATGGGATGGTGGGCGCCGAGCTTCATCGCGGCGTCGATCGCCTCGACGTTGCCGACGCCTTCATACAGCGTGTAGATCGCCTCGTTGATCATCGGCAGCAGGATGCGGTTGACGATGAAGGCCGGGAAATCCTCGGAGACCGCGACCTGCTTGCCGAGCTTGCCGACGAATTCCTTGGCGGTCTCGAAGGTGGAATCGTCGGTGGCGATGCCGCGGATCAGCTCGACCAGCTCCATCAACGGCACCGGATTCATGAAATGAACGCCGATGAAGCGTTCCGGGCGGTCGGTGGCGGCGGCGAGGCGCGTGATCGAGATCGAGGATGTATCGGAGGCGACGATCGCCTCCGGCTTCAACACCGCGCAGAGCTCGTGGAAGATCTTGCGCTTGACCTCTTCCTTCTCGACCGCGGTCTCGATCACGAGGTCGCAGTCGGCGAGGTCGTCCAGCTTCTCGGCCAGCTTGATACGCGCGATCGCCTTGGCCTTGTCGTCCTCGGTGACGACCTTCTTGGAGACTTGGCGCGCCAGATTGCCGTTGATGGTGGCCATGCCCGACTTGAGGCGGTCGGCCGAAACGTCGTTGAGCACCACGTCGAAGCCGGCGAGCGCCGCGACATGCGCGATGCCATTGCCCATCTGCCCCGCGCCGATCACGCCGACCTTCTTGATCACTGCCGCCATATTGTCATCCACCGGAACGGCGCGCCGGGGGCGCGCCCTGCCTATCCCCTTGAGCCGGGAGGTCCGATTTAATCAGAACCTTGGCTCGAAACCTAGATTGGATCGCTTCCAAGGCGCGCCCCACGCCAAAGAAAACGCCCAGAAATGCAACACCGGCCGGAGTTTATACCTCCGGCCGGTGTTTTCGATGCCTTTTACTTGCCGAGCTTGCCGAGTTCGGCGGTCAGCTCCGGAACCGCCTGGTAGAGATCGGCGACCAGGCCGTAATCGGCGACCTGGAAGATCGGCGCGTCCTCGTCCTTGTTGATCGCGACGATCACCTTGGAGTCCTTCATGCCGGCCAGATGCTGGATGGCGCCGGAAATGCCGACCGCGACATAGAGCTCGGGGGCCACGACCTTGCCGGTCTGGCCAACCTGCCAGTCGTTCGGCGCATAGCCGGCGTCGACCGCGGCGCGCGAGGCACCGACACCGGCGCCCAGCTTGTCCGCGAGCGGCTCGATGTACTTGGCAAAATTCTCGCGGCTCTGCATGGCGCGGCCACCGGAGACGATGATCTTGGCCGAAGTCAGCTCGGGACGATCGCTCTTGGCGACCTCCTCACCGACGAAAGTCGACAGGCCCGGATCGGCCGCCGCCGCCACGGTCTCGACCGGGGCGCTGCCGCCCTCGCCTGCTGCGGCGAAGGTGGAGGTGCGCACCGTGATGACCTTCTTGGCATCCTTGGACTTCACCGTCTGGATGGCGTTGCCGGCATAGATCGGACGCTCATAGGTATCGGGCGCGACCACCTTGATGATCTCCGAGACCTGCATGACGTCGAGCAGAGCGGCGATGCGGGGCATCACGTTCTTGAAGCGCGAGGTCGCCGGCGCGACGATCGCGTCATAGCCGGACGCCAGCGACACGACCAGCGCAGCCAGCGGCTCGGCGAGATCGTGCGCGTAGAGGTCGCCGTCGGCGAGCAGCACCTTCTTCACGCCATTGAGCTTGGCAGCGGCATCCGCCGCGGCCTTGGCGTTTTGGCCGGCGACCAGAACCTCGACATCGGCGCCGAGCGCGGCAGCTGCGGTCAGGGCCTTGTTGGTGGCGTCCTTCAGCGACGCATTGTCGTGTTCGGCAATCAGAAGCGTCGTCATCAGAGCACCCCGGCTTCGTTCTTGAGTTTGGACACCAGCTCGGCGACGTCCTTGACCTTGACGCCGGCCTTGCGGCCCGCGGGCTCAGCCGTCTTCAGAACCTCGAGGCGCGCGGCGATGTCGACGCCGTAATCGGCGACGGTCTTTTCCGCGATCGGCTTCTTCTTCGCTTTCATGATGTTGGGCAGCGAGGCGTAGCGCGGCTCGTTGAGGCGGAGATCGGTGGTGACGATCGCCGGTCCCTTCAGCTTCACGGTCTGGAGGCCGCCATCGACTTCGCGCGTCACCTTGAAGTCGGAGCCTTCGACCTCGAGCTTGGAGGCGAAGGTCGCCTGCGACCAGCCAAGCAGCGCAGCCAGCATCTGGCCGGTCTGGTTCGAGTCGTCGTCGATCGCCTGCTTGCCGAGAATGATCAGGCCCGGCTGCTCTTCTTCCGCAACCTTCTTCAGGATCTTGGCGACGGCAAGCGGCTCGATCGTGCCCTCCGCCTTCACCAGGATGCCGCGATCGGCGCCCATGGCAAGACCGGTGCGGATCGTCTCGGATGCCTGCGCCGGTCCGATCGAGACCACCACCACCTCGGTGGCCTTGCCGGCTTCCTTCAGGCGCAGCGCTTCCTCGACTGCGATTTCGTCGAAGGGGTTCATGGACATCTTGACGTTGGCGAGTTCAACGCCCGATCCATCGCCCTTGACGCGGACCTTGACGTTGTAATCGACCACCCGCTTTACCGGCACTAAGACCTTCATCGATCCTCTTTCACTCAATTTGGGAGGGGGGTTATCAACTGGCGCGGAACCTAAAGGCCTGATCTGCCCCGGTCAACGCGCAACGTAATTTTGGCCTCCTGAAATGCGGGCGCGCGATGGGTCAGCGGTTCTGGCCGGGAACCCAGAGCACGTCGCCGGCGCCGTTGCCGTTCACGGCCCGGCTGGCCACGAACAGGAAGTCGGACAGGCGATTCATATATTGGATGCCAGCCGCGCTGACCGGCTCGCCCGGCTGGGCCGCCAGTTCCACGATCACGCGTTCCGCCCTGCGGCATATCGTGCGCGCCACATGGAGATGGGCCGCGGCCGGCGTGCCGCCGGGAAGCACGAAGGAGGTCAGTGGAGCGAGCTTGTCGTTGAGCGCGTCGATGTCGCGCTCGAGCCGCTCGACCTGGCTCGCCACCACCCGCAGCCGCTCGGCCTTGCCTTTGTCCTTGTCTCGCTCCGGTACCGCGAGATCGGCACCAAGATCGAACAGATCGTTCTGGATGCGGCCGAGCATCGCGTCGAGCTCGGGCATCTCCCCGGTGTGGAGCCTGACCACGCCGATCGCGGCATTCGTCTCGTCGACGGTGCCATAGGCCTCGATGCGCAGATCGTATTTCGGACGTCGCTCGCCGGTTCCGAGCGCGGTCGTGCCGTCGTCACCGGTCTTCGTGTAGATGCGGTTAAGTACGACCATGCTGGTTTCCTTGATCTTACGGCATGATCTTGTCGGAAAACCGCTGCGCACTTTTCCGGATCATGCCCTATCGTCCCATCGCCCAGACCGCGAGCATCGCGATGATGATCGCCACGAACTGCAGCAGCACGCGCCAGCGCATCAGCTTCTGCGAGGTGTTGGGCGAGCCGCCGCGCATCATGTTGATGAGCCCGAGCAGCAGCACCAGCGCCACGGCGCCGGCTGCGGCCGGCAGGATGAAAGTACTCAGGAGAGATGCCATTTGAGGGTAGATAACACCGTGTGGAGCGGTCCGCCATCTCCCCAGCTCGTCATTCCGGGGCGATGCGGCGGGACCGAGCGAAGCGAGACCCGGCGCGTCGAGCCCGGAATCCATCGCGCCACTTGCGCTGCGGCTAGATGGATTCCGGGCTCGCGCTTCGCGCGCCCCGGGATGACGGCACGGCGCTTCGCGAACTGGCTTTTGGGCCGATAATATCAGATGGTAACGCTATGATTTCCGATTTGCGCCCATTGCCTGTTCTCCCGATCTCTCCCTGCCCGCAGGGGGAGAGAGCAGCGGTGTAGGTGCCACGTGAAAGCGGTCCGCTACATCTACGTCGTCGCGATGGACGCGTTCTACACGTTCCTCGCCGATGACGGCTGGGCGATCGCAAGCCACATCGCGCTGTCGACGCTGATGGCGCTATTCCCGTTCCTGATCGTGCTGACCTCGCTCGCCGGCTTCTTCGGCTCCAAGGAACTCGCCGACCAGGCCGCCAGCTTGATGCTCCAGATCTGGCCCAAGCAGGTCGCCGATTCGATCTCGGGGGAAGTGCATGACGTGCTGACCACCACCCGCACCGGCCTTTTGACCATCGGCGCGGCGCTGTCGGTCTATTTCGCCTCCAATGGCGTCGAGGCGCTCCGGATCGCGCTCAACCGCGCCTATGCGGTGGTGGAGATGCGCAGCTGGTACTGGCTCCGGCTGGAATCGATTGCCTATACGATCATTGCGGCCTTCACGGCCCTCGCCATGGCGTTCCTGATCGTGCTCGGGCCGCTGATCATCGAAGCCGCTCGGCGCCACATTCCGCTGTTCGTGGAATCCAACGAAAGCATCCTCACCTGGCTGCGCTACGGCATCACCATCAGCGCGCTGGTGGTGGCGCTGATCATCCTGCATGCCTGGCTGCCGGCGGGGCGGCGCAGCTTCTTCCAGATTCTGCCCGGCATCGTCTTCACCATCGTGGCGTCGCTGATATCAGGCATCGTGTTCGGACAATATCTCGCGCGCTTCGCCAACAATTACGTGACGATGTATGCGGGGCTCGCCTCGGTGATCATCGCGCTGGTGTTCCTGTATTTCATCGCCGCGATCTTCGTTTACGGCGGCGAACTCAACGCCGCGATCATCAAGTCGCGGCTTCCTCACGGCGTGTCGCTTCAAGCAGCGCAGTCGCTAGCGCCCGCGGAGACACAGGCTTGACCAGGAAGGCATCGGCCCCGGCCTCGCGCGAGGCGGCCTCGTCCTCGCCACGGCCGGACACGCCGATGATCGGGATCTGAGCCAGCGGCGTCGGCAGCGCGCGGATCCGCCTGATGGCCTCGATGCCGTCGATGCCCGGCAGCACCATGTCCATCAGCACGGCGTCGAACGCGCCCTGCTCCAGCCGGTTCACGGCGTCCTCGCCGCGCCCGATGAACTCGGCATGATGGCCGAGCTCGGTCAGGATGGTGTTGAGGACGACGCGGCCGAACGGATTGTCCTCGACGCTGAGCACGCGGAGCGCAGGCACCGCCTCGGGCTCGCCGCCGTGCTTTGCCGTGCGGGCGGTGTCCGGTCCCGCCGCGTCCAGCGACACCGTCAATGTGAAGGTGGCGCCGCCACCGCGGCGCGGAGCGACGGTGATATCGCCGCCCATCGCCCGCGCCAATTGCTTGACCGAGGAAAGCCCCAAGCCGGCGCCGCCGAAGCGCGAGGCAATGGTGACATTGGCCTGGGTGAACGGACGAAACAGTCGCTTGATCTCGGCCATGGTCAGGCCGATGCCGCTGTCGGACACCGCAAAGGCGACGCCGACCCTGCCCTTTGCTTTACTCTTGGCCGGACGCCACGGCCCGACGGCGAGGGCCACCCCGCCCCGGTCGGTGAATTTCACGGCGTTGTCGATCAGGTTTTCGAGCGCTGCGCGCAGGCGGACGGAATCGCCGACCACGAGACCGGGGATCTTGTCGGCGATCTCGACCTTGGCCTGGAGACCTTTGGCCGCGGCGCGGCCGGCGAGCGAATCGCCGGCGGTGCGAGCAAGCGCCTTGAGATCGAACAGGTCCTGCCGCGGCGTGCTGCCGCCCTTCCCGGTTTTGGCAGCATCCACGAACAGTGTGGCGAGGCTCGCCAGATGCTCGGCGCCGGCCTTGATGGTGTCGGCCCAGCGCCGCTCCCGCTCGCCGAGGTCGGAGGTCGCGAGCAGGTCGCTGATCGCGAGAATGCCGGTCAGGGGGGTTCGGACCTCATGGGCAAAAGCGGCCAGCGCCGCCTGGACGACATCCGGCGCAGCCGCCGTGGTGCTGCGCTTGCGCAGCCGGCCGGCCGGCCCGGCCCGCTTCCGAAGCGGCCGCCGCCTGGACGTCCGGGTGGTGCGCACTGGACGCGTCTTCGCCGCCATGAATCCCCTTCGAAGTACCCTCTTCGAACCCCGCGCGGGCCAAGCATGGCACGGAGCAACGCCCGGAGTCACGGCGACGTTTCGCTAACCCCCAGAGAAACTTAACCTAATCCCACCAGCTGGCGGATCGCGGCAGGCGTGACGCCGGCCGAGCGCAATTCGCGCAGACCGGTCGAGCGGCTCGATTTCGACAGCTTCCGACCCGCCTCATCGCGAATCAGCCGGTGATGGCGATAGGCCGGCTCGGGCAGGCCGAGCAGGACCTGGAGCAGGCGGTGCACCGACGTCGCATAAAACAGGTCCTGCCCGCGCACGATCTCGCTGACGCCCTGGAGCGCGTCGTCGACGACCACAGAGAGATGGTAGCTGGTCGGCGTCTCCTTGCGCGCCAGGATGACATCGCCCCAGGCCTCCGGCCGCGCCGGGACGATGCCGCGCTCGCCATCCGGCCTCTCGCCGAGCTCGTTCCAGCTCAGGCCGGCGACGCGGCGGCAGGCGGCCGCCATGTCGAGCCGCAGCGCATAGGGCGCGCCCGAGGCGATCAGCTGCGCGCGCTCGTCAGCCGAGAGCGATTTGGCATCGCCCGGATAAAGCGGTGCGCCGTCGGGATCGCGCGGCCACGGCCCGTCGGCCTCGCGCGCCGCCACCAGCTTAGCGATCTCGGCGCGGCTTTCGAAGGCGGGATAGACGAGACCGAGTGCCGAGAGCTTTTCCAGCGCAGCGCGATAATCGGCGAGATGTTCGGATTGACGCCGCACTGGCGTCTCCCAGGCAATCCCAAGCCAGGCGAGATCCTCGTAGATCGCCGTCTCATAGTCCGGCCGGCAGCGCGTCGCGTCGATATCCTCGATCCGCAGCAACAAAAGCCCGCCGGTCTTTCGCGCGCGATCGAAGTTGAGCAGCGCGGAATAGGCGTGGCCGAGATGCAGGAAGCCGTTCGGGCTCGGAGCGAATCGGAAAACGGGTGGCATGGATTCTCACGAGACTTGTCATGGCCGGGCTTGACCCGGCCATCCATCTTCCAAGACTCTGTTACGATAGGAGATGGATGCGCGGGTCAAGCCCGCGCATGACGAGCAGGGCCTTCATGACCATTCACCTCGAAACCCAGTCCGATCTCGAAGAGGCCGTTCACGCGCTGATCAAGCGCGATCCGCGCCTCAAGCCCGTGCTCGAGATCGCGGGCATGCCGGCGTTGCGGCGGCGCGAGCCGGGGTTTACGGGGCTCGCGCACATCGTCTGCGGGCAGCAGCTCTCCACCGCGAGCGCCGCGGCGATCTGGGGACGGCTGTCGGCCGCATTCGATCCGTTCGATCATGGCGCGGTGCGCCGCGCCCGCGCCGACCGGCTGGGGCGGCTCGGCCTCTCTGCCGCCAAGATCAAGACGCTCAAGCATCTCGCCCGCGAGATCGCCGCGCAGCGGCTGAACCTCGACGTGCTCGCGGAGGAGGATGCCGACGCGGCGCATCACACCCTGATCGCGCTGCCCGGCATCGGCCCCTGGACGGCCGACCTCTACCTCTTGTTCTGCCTCGGCCACGGCGACGCCTGGCCGGCCGGCGACCTCGCCGTGCAGGAAGGCATCCGCATCGGGCTAGGCCTCAAGGCGCGGCCGACGGAGAAGCAGATGGCGCCGATCGCCGAGCCCTGGCGTCCGCTGCGCGGTGCGGCGGCGCATCTGTGGTGGAGCTATTACCGCGCGGTGAAGAAGCGCGAGGGCGTGCTCGCAGGCCAAGCTTCATCATGACAGATGCGGTGTCCCGGACGCGGTGCGGCACGAAGTGACGCGCCGCAGAGCCGGGACCCATGAGCGTCGCGAGATGGATGCATGGGCCCCGGATCAGCAGCGCGACACTGCGTGCTGCTCTGCGTGCGGGGCACGTGGCCTTAGCCGCGCAGCCGCGCGCGGTCGGTCCGGGCGCATTCGGCGACGAATTCGATCACGGCGCGCACTGCCGGGAGCTCGACGAGGTCGGGATGGGCCAGCAGCCAGAGATCCGCGACGCTGGCGAGCTTCTGCGGGGCGACGCGCACGAGATCGGAATAGGCTTCGGCGACGAAGCACGACAGCGCGGAGATTCCGATGCCGGCGCGGACCGCCGCCAGCATGTCCCCCTGTGACGAGCAGCGCATCGCCACCCTCGCCTGCCGCGTGACGAGGTCGCTCCAGCGCGCAAGCTGCGCATTGGATGTCTGGTCGGCGAAGCCGATGACGCTGTGCTCCTTCCAATCGCCGCGCCGTTCAGGCAGGGGCCGGCCGGCGGCATAATCGCGCGAGGCATAGAAGCCAGTGCCGAGACGGCCGATCTTGCGGCCGACCAGGTTCTCTTCACCGCTGTCGAAGGGCCGCAGCACCACATCCGCCTCACGCCGGCGCACGCTCGCCGGAAACGGATGGGTGATGATCTCGAGCTGGATATGATCGTGCGCACGCAGGAAGGCAGGCAGGCGCGGCATCAGCCAGTGCGAGGCGAGCGTGGCGCCGATCGACAGCTTGACGATGCCGCGCGCCTTGTGTCCACCCGCCGCGACTGCGGTCTCGGCCCGCAGTGCTGCGGCCGCCATGGCCTCGGCGTGCTCGCGCAAGGCCCGTCCATCCGCGGTCAGCGCCAGGCCGTCGGCGGCGCGCGCCACCAATCTTGTGCCGAGCTGGGCTTCCAGCGCCGCGATCTTGCGGCTGACGGTGGGATGGCTGGTGTGCAGGCGGCGGGCGGCGGCGGTGAAGCTGCCGGTATCGGCGACCGCGACGAAGGTCTTGCAAAGGTCCCAATCCATTCGGCGGCCCTGTTCATACCTGAATGATCGTCCGTTCATTATTGAACGGCCGGGCCGCGCCGTCCAACCTTATAATGGGATCAAATCCGCGGCCACGGGCGGTCCATCCGCCCGCGCGACAATCAAAACGGAAACGCCTCGTCATCCGCCCGCCGGCGGGACCGCGTTTCGGGAGGACATGATGGCACTGCCCAATCTCTTGAAGGATTCGCTCGAGCTGCCCGTGGTCGGCTCGCCGCTGTTCATCGTCTCCGGCCCAGAGCTGGTGATCGCCCAGTGCAAGGCCGGAATCGTCGGCTCGCTTCCCGCGCTCAATGCCCGCCCGGTCGAGAAGCTGGACGAATGGCTGAGCCGGATCGAAGACGAGCTCGGCGAATACAAATCGCGCAATCCCGGCAAGAAGGTCGCGCCCTACGCCGTCAACCAGATCTGCCATGCCTCCAACGACCGGCTGATGAAGGACATGGAGACCTGCGTCAAGCACAAGGCGCCGATCATCATCACCTCGCTGCGGCCGCCGGCGGAGATCGTCGAGGCGGCGCACTCCTATGGCGGGCTGGTGTTCCACGACGTCATCAACGTCAAGCACGCGCGCAAAGCGGCCGAGCAGGGCGTCGATGGCCTGATCCTGGTCTGCGCCGGTGCGGGCGGACACGCCGGCACGCTGTCGCCCTTCGCGCTGGTGCGCGAGGTCAAGCAATGGTTCGACGGCGCCGTCCTGCTGTCGGGCGCGATCAGCGACGGCTATGGCATCGCCTCGGCGCTGACCCTGGGCGCCGACCTCGCCTATATGGGCACGCGCTTCATCGCGACGCAGGAAGCCAATGCCGACGAGGCCTACAAGTCGGCGCTGACGCAGCACGCAGCGCACAACATCGTCTACACCAACCTGTTCACCGGCGTGCACGGCAATTATCTCGGCCCGTCGATCGCTGCCGCCGGCCTCGATCCGGACAATCTCCCCGCCGCAGACAAAACGAAGATGAATTTCGGCTCCGGCGGCAACATGAAATCGAAGGCATGGCGCGACATCTGGGGATCGGGCCAGGGCATCGGCCAGATCACCGATGTCCCTCCCGTCGCGGAGCTCGTCGAGCGCATGAAGCGTGAATTCGATCAGGCGGGGCAGGATTTCCTGATGCGCGTCAGCGCCTGACGACGTTGTCCAACAACAGGATTGGACTGGCAACAAAACGGGAGGACATCATGAAGCTGGCAGCCGCTTTGATCGGCCTGTCTCTGCTGGCACTCGCCGGCGGCGGCGCCCATGCCGAAGGCACGGACGAGATCCGGATCGGACAGACCCTGCCCTATAGCGGCCCGGCGTCCGGCTTCGGCGCGATCGGCCGGACGCAGGAGGCGTTCTTCGAGAAGATCAACGCCGAAGGCGGCATCAACGGCCGCAAGGTCAAGTTCATCACGCTGGACGATGCCTATTCGCCGCCGAAGACGGTCGAGCAGACCCGCAAGCTCGTCGAGCAGGACGAGGTGCTGATGATGTTCGGCTCGCTCGGCACCGCCACCAACAGCGCGGTGCAGCGCTACCTCAACGGCAAGAAGGTGCCGCAGCTGTTCGTGCTTTCGGGCGCGACCAAATGGGCCGATCCGCAGAAATATCCATGGACCATGCCCGGCATGGCCGCCTATGAATCCGAAGGCGTGGTCTACGCCAAGCACGTGCTGCGCACCAAGCCGGGCGCCAAGATCGCCATTCTCTCCCAGAACGACGATTTCGGCCGCGACTATGTCGCGGGCTTCAAGCGCGCGCTCGGCGACAAGGCTGCCGGCATGATCGTTGCGGAAGCGACCTACGAGACCAGCGCGCCGACGATCAGCTCGCAGCTCTCGACCCTGAAAGCATCGGGTGCCGACGTGCTGTTCGGCGTCGTGCTCGGCAAGTTCACCTCGCAGATGATCAAGGGCGTCGCCGAGATCGGCTGGAAGCCCGAGCTGTTCTTCGTGCCGACCTCGGCCTCGTCGATCTCCTTCCTGGAGCCGGCCGGGCTCGACAACGCCGTCGGCCTGATCTCGTCGAGCAACCAGAAGGACACGATGGACCCGCAATGGGCCAGCGATCCCGGCGTGAAGGAGTATTTCGCCTTCATGAAGCAGTACATGCCGAATGCGGACCTCTCCAACTCCAATTACGCGGCCGGCTATCACTACGCGACGCTGCTGATGACGATGCTGAAGGCGTGCAAGGACGATTTCAGCCGCGACAACATCATGCGGCAGGCCGCCTCGCTGAAGGACGTGAAGCTGCCGCTGCTGCTGCCGGGCATGTCCGTCACCACGGGCGCCGACGACTATCTGCCGTTCCAGCAGCTGCAGCTGCGGCGGTTCAACGGCAAGAGCTGGGTCGGCTTCGGCGACGTGCTGGACGATCGCTAGCCTCGAACGGAACAGGACAGACCATGATTATCAGCGGCGAACGCCGGATCGGCTATGACGAGATCCAGGCGCGCATCAGACGCGCAGCGAGCGGGCTGCGCACCCTCGACCTTGCCGAAGGCGCGCCGGTTGCCATGATGCTGCGCAACGACTTCGCCTTGTTCGAGGTGGTCGCGGCCTCGGCCGCGCTCGGCAGCCCCGTGGTGCCGATCAACTGGCACCTGAAGGCCGAGGAGGTCCGCTACATCCTGACCGACAGCGGCGCGAAGATCCTGATCTGCCACGCCGACCTGCTGCCGCAAATCCGCGGCGGCATTCCGGAGGATGTCCGCCTGCTCGTGGTCGCGACCCCGCCCGAGCTGGCGGCGACCTTCGCCATTCCCCGTGAGCTGACCGAGGTCCCGGCGGGCCTCACCGATTGGGACCGCTGGCGCGACGGCCACGCGGAAATGCAAGAGCCGCCGCGCCGGGCCGCGGCGATGATCTACACGTCGGGGACCACAGGCATGCCGAAGGGCGTGCGTCGCATGCCGATGCAGCCGGAGCAGGCCGCCGCCTCCGAGCGCGTCGGCGCGATCGCCTACGGCATCAAGCCGCGCGAGGGCCAAGTGGTGCTGATCAACGGGCCGATGTATCATTCGGCGCCGCATTCCTACGGCATGATGGCCTTCCGCAACGGCTGCACCATCGTGCTTCAGCCGCGCTTCGACGCCGAGGAGCTGCTGGCGCTGATCGAGCGCCACCGTGTGACGCATATCCACATGGTGCCGACCATGTTCGTCCGCCTGTTGCGCCTGCCCGAAGCGGTCAGGCAGCGCTACGACCTGTCGTCGCTGCGATTCGTCGTGCATGGCGCGGCGCCCTGCCCGCCCGAGGTGAAGCGGGCGATGATCGAATGGTGGGGACCGGTCATCAACGAATATTTCGGCTCGACCGAGACAGGCATCCCGGTCTGGCACTCGGCCGAAGAAGCGCTGAAGAAGCCCGGCACGGTCGGCCGCGCCATCGAAGGCGGCATCGTCAAGATCT
Organism: Bradyrhizobium agreste; assembly: GCF_016031625.1. Classification (GTDB taxonomy): domain Bacteria; phylum Pseudomonadota; class Alphaproteobacteria; order Rhizobiales; family Xanthobacteraceae; genus Bradyrhizobium; species Bradyrhizobium agreste. The sequence goes on from NZ_JACCHP010000009.1 coordinate 49,034, forward strand.
TTCGCGACGACGGCAGCCTCTGCGACGTGAATGAGGTCGGTGAGATCTACATGCGTCAGACCGCGGTGCCCGATTTCGACTATCACGGCAAGGCACAGGCGCGCGCGGAAGCGGGGCGCGACGGTCTCGTCAGCGTCGGCGACGTCGGCTATCTCGACGAGGACGGCTATCTCTTCTTGTGCGACCGCAAGCGCGACATGGTGATCTCAGGCGGCGTCAACATCTATCCCGCCGAGATCGAGAACGTGTTGATCGCCATGCGAGGGGTACGCGACTGCGCCGTGTTCGGCATCCCGGACGCGGAATATGGCGAGCGGCTGTGCGCCTGCATCGAGCCCGATCAGGCCGAGCAGCTCTCCGCCGCCGCGGTGCAGGCTTTCTTGCGCGAGCGGCTGGCCAACTTCAAGGTGCCGAAGGAGATCAAGTTCCTGGATGCGCTGCCCCGCGAAGCAACCGGAAAGATCTTCAAGCGCAAGCTGCGCGATCCCTATTGGGCGAAGCGCAGCTAGCGGAAGGCGAACGAACAGCGTTTAAAACTATGTTGAGATTGCAAACGGAGCGCGCATAGTCGATGAGATGCCGGTGCGGATCAGAGCCGGGATCGACATCATGACAGCCACCGACTTCATCGTTGCACGGGACAATCTCGAAACCTGCAAGACGATCGCAACCCGGCTTCCCGCGGCAGATGCGCTGCCGCAGGATGCACTGCTCGTCAGAGTCGAGCGCTTCGCATTCACCGCCAACAACATCACCTATGCGGTGATGGGCGATGAGCTGAAGTACTGGCAGATCTTTCCCGCGCCTGAGGGATTCGGCAACATCCCGGTGTGGGGCTTTGGCGAGGTGATCGCCTCGAACCATCCGAACGTGCCGGTCGGCGAGCGCTTGTTCGGCTATTTCCCGATGTCGACGCATCTCGTGATCGAGGCCACCGACGTCAGCAAGCGCGGCCTGTGCGACGGCGCCGCACATCGTCGGGGCGTGTCACCGGTTTATAACGCCTATGCGCGCATCAGTGGCGATCCCGTTTACGCCGGGCGGCAGGGCGACTTTCAGGCGCTGCTGCGGCCGCTGTTCATGCTGTCGTTCCTGGTCGACGACTTCCTCGCCGAGAACGACGATTTCGGCGCGCGCACCGTGCTGCTGTCGAGCGCATCGAGCAAGACCGCATTCGGGCTTGCACATCTGCTTCACACGCGCGGCCGCAGAGTGATCGGCCTGACTTCGGCAGGCAATTCCGGCTTCGTCGGCTCGCTGCCCTGCTACGACGAGGTCGTTACCTATGACCGCGTCACGTCGCTGCCATCGGACATACCCGTTGCCTTCGTCGACATGGCCGGCAGCAGTGCGCTGCGCGCCACGCTGCACCGGCATTTCGGCGACCAGATGAAATGCTCGGTGCGCGTCGGGTTGACGCATCGCGCCACCGAACCCGACGAAGGCGCGCTGCCCGGCGCAAAGCCGCGCTGGTTCTTCGCACCCGACCACATCCGCAAACGCGCCAAGGAATGGGGTCCGGGCGGCATTGAGCAGCGTTTGGGCGCGGCATGGGCCGGCTTCGCGCCGCTGTTGGAGCAATGCCTGACCGTGATCGAAAGCCGAGGGCCCGAGGCGGTGCGGCAGGCCTATCTCGACACGCTAAACGGCCGCATTCCGCCTGAGCAGGGCCACATGCTCTCATTGCTCGGTTAAGGCGCTTTCGACGGCTGTCGAACCGGTATAGCGTTCGATCTCAGAGGAAGCGCCGACCGCGTCGGCCCGATCTGGGGTTTTGGCGACGGCTTCGAGCTGCGCAACATGTATGCGCGCACCAAGCAGCCCGGCCTCTGGTTCATCGCCGGCAGCCTCGCGCAATGCCGGATCAACTCGAAATATCTGGCGCTGCAGATCAAGGCGATCGAGGAAGGGATTTTGGCACGAATATAGCTACAGCCGTCATTCCGGGGCGCGCGAAGCGCGAGCCCGGAATCTATCCCACCGGGAAACCTGCTGCACAATGGATTCCGGATTCGCGACTTCGTCGCGCCGCGGAATGACCAGAGGAGAGACAACCCATGCCAGCCATTCTCGGCACCGGCGCGCATCGCTACCGCGTCGTCGACAACTTCGCGAAATTGCCGGACGGCTGGCAGCTTACCGACGTCGCCTCGGTCGCGGTCGACAGCAAGGACCGCGTCTACGTCTTCAACCGCGGCGCCCATCCGATGGTGGTGCTGGACCGCGAGGGCAATTTCCTGCGCAGTTTTGGCGAAGGCCTGTTCTCGCGCGCGCACGGCCTGCACATCGATGCCGACGACAATCTCTATTGCACCGATGACGGCGACCACACCGTGCGCAAATGCACCACCGAAGGCAAGGTGCTGCTGACGATCGGCATCCCCGCCAAGCCGGCACCGTTCATGAGCGGCGAGCCGTTCCACCGCTGCACCCACACCGCGCTGTCGCCGAAGGGCGAGATCTACGTCTCCGACGGCTATGGCAATGCGCGCGTGCACAAATTCACGCCCGACGGCAAGCTGATCAAGAGCTGGGGCGAGCCGGGCACCGATCCCGGCCAGTTCAACATCGTGCACAATATCGCCACCGATGCCGAAGGCTGGGTCTACGTCGCCGATCGCGAAAACCACCGCGTCCAGGTGTTCGACGGCGAGGGCAAGTACGAGACGCAGTGGAACAATCTGCACCGGCCCTGCGCGCTGTGCTGCTGCGGCGGGGCCACGAGCCCGACCTTCGTGATCGGCGAGCTCGGCCCCGGCCTTGCCATCAACCGCAACGTGCCCAATCTCGGCCCGCGGCTGTCGATCGTGGACGCCAGGGGAAATCGCATTGCGCGGCTCGGCGGCGAGGCGGGGCCGGGCGTCGCCAGCGGCAAATTCCTGGCGCCGCACGGCATCGCGCTGGACTCGAAGGGCGATATCTATGTCGGCGAGGTCGGCGTCGCCAACTGGGAGACCAGCTTTCCCGAGGAGGAAATGCCGGCCGCGGTGCGCGCGACGCGCTGCCTGCAGAAGCTGGAGCGGGTAGCGGAATGAGGCATCGTCGGCGGCGCGGCGGTTCCGGGCCAACCTCGCCCCACCCTCTCCGAATCACGGCGTTTCTGGGCGCTTCGCCACCCCGCCGCCGCATTGGCCGCGGCTGAATAAGTCGCTCAACGGGCTTCACAATCCCGTCACGCTGCATGTAGTATGTCAATACATGCTGCTTCGCAGCGTACATTGGAGGCCGGGAGCGTTACTTGAACGCACATGTCTCGCAAGGCAGTTGGCCGGTGTTGGTGCTGAATGCGGACTTCCGGCCGCTGAGTTACTACCCACTGTCGTTGTGGTCGTGGCAGGACGCGATCAAGGCGGTGTTCCTCGACCGCGTCAACATCGTCGCACATTACGATCAGGCGGTTCGAAGTCCCACGCTGGAAATGCAGCTGCCCAGCGTCGTCTCGCTCAAATCCTTCGTCAAGCCGACCACCCACCCCGCCTTCACCCGCTTCAACGTCTTCCTGCGCGATCGTTTCGCCTGCCAATATTGCGGCTCGCCCGAAGACCTCACCTTCGATCACATCATCCCGCGCAGCAAAGGCGGCCAGACCACCTGGGAGAACGTGGTCGCGGCGTGCTCGCCCTGTAATTTGCGCAAGGGCAATCTCACCCCGGCGCAGGCAAAAATGTTTCCGCGCCAGACCGCGTTCGCGCCGACCGTGCACCAGCTCCATCGCAACGGTCGCCTCTTCCCGCCGAACTATCTGCACGACAGCTGGCTGGACTATCTGTACTGGGATACGGAGCTGGATCCGTAAGGGCGAGCCAGCGCGCGCTGTCACCCCCACTGCAAGGCGAGCGTCACGCAGAGGCAGAGAGAGCCGATCGTCCCGTCGCGTCGCACCCTGTCCATACCCAGCACTTGGCAGGCCGGCGTCGGCCGCTCCACCTCGGCTGGTGCATGCGGGCCATCCTATAGCAGGGAACCCGCAGCTTCCACGACCGTTCAGACCGTGGGCCAGGCACGCTCGCCTGCGCACGTTGCGCCCCACGCATGTTTCAGATGGCAAGATATCAAATGAGGGAAGGCCATGCCCACAGCCGAGCACGATCACGTCTACAAGATTCTGGACCTCGTCGGATCGTCCGAGACATCGATCGAGGATGCGATCAAGAACGCCATCAGCCGCGCCTCCAAGACCGTTCGCGAAATTAGATGGTTCGAAGTCGTGCAGACGCGCGGTCATGTCGAGAACGGCGCCGTACGTCATTTTCAGGTGACGCTGCGCGTCGGCTTCACGCTCGAAGAGTGACTACGGCCCTCGCATCGGACGCGATCCGCGAATTTCGCGAACGGCACCCTCGGCCCACACCATTGATCCGCCGTCAGCCAGCATCGTACGCTTCAGGTCTGTGCTTGTAGCACAATCGGGCGTCTCATCGGCACGGATATTCTTGCATGCGCCGCGCGATGAGAGGCGGAATTCACCACACGTAGCGGACGACGCCCTTTCCGGCATAGCTGCGCGTGACATTCGAGAACTCGCCTTCGAAGGTCGTCGCCGCGGACCAGCCGCTCAGCCATTTCATCTCGATCGACGCGGTGGTGAGCGCGGAATCGCGCGCCTGCGCCGCGCCGTTGACGACGAAGCTTGCCCCGGGCAGCGCCTGGAAGGTCGCGGCGATCGAACGATCCGGATTGAAATCATGTGCCCAGGCGGCGCGGCCGCGCAGGGTCAGCACGCCCGCCGGCAAGGCGAAGGATTTGTCGCTGCGCAGGCCGAGCTCGCTGCGGGTATCCGTCACGGTTTTTGTGGCGTAGCTGAGGGCGAAGGCGGAGCTGCCGGAGACGACCTGCTCGGCATAGGCCGGCAGGTCGAAGGTGACGAACTGTGCCGCGCCATAGGGTATGAGGCCGATACCGCCGATCCAGGGCACGACAAAGCGATAGCCGCCTTCGACGCGACCGGACCACGCATTCGCCTTGAACTCGGCGCGCAAACGATCGGCGCCGGTGATCGTTACGGTGCGATCGGTGGTGATGTCCTGCCAGCCATAGGCCAGCGCCGCTGCGATGTACGCCGGGCCATTGGTGTGGCGGAGATAAGCGCCGGCCTGGAACAGGTCGGAGCGGCCGGAGCCGAGGCCGCCTGCGACGCTGAAATTGGTCCCGCCGCCGGCCAGCGCAAAGCCGGCGAGCGTATCTGCCGAGACCCGATAATCGGCCCCGGCGGCGGTCCCAAAGATGCGGCTCGTCGTGTCGTTCGAGCCGACGATCGCATTGCCGCTCGTCGCCTGCGAGCCGCCGAAGCCCGCAGCCCAGACGCTCCAGCGCTGCTCGAAAGTGCGTGGCGGCGCCTTGGTGACCATCGCAAAGGCATCGGTTGGCTTGCGCGCGGCATAGGCGCTGGCGCTGTCTTCGTCGGCAAAGGCGGCCGCGCCACTGCCACTACCCGCCTCGCCGCTTCGCTGCGCGACGGGATCGGTGAGCAGGCCCATGAACTGGCCCATCGCGTTGAACGTCGTCTGCTGCGGGGAGGTCCCGAGCTCGCCGGAAGCCTGCGTCAGGCCGGCCGCCGTCAACGCGCCATAAGTGAGCGGAATGCTGCCGTTGGCGTTGAAGAAATTGGTCAGCGCGTTGCCGACCGCCTGCTGGTTGCCATTCAGCCCGCCAGGAATGGCGAAGTTGAGGACGAGGTTGAGATAGGCATTATTGGCGTCGTAGCTGAGATTCGTGCTGAAGTTCGCCGGCAGGTTGGTGTCGACGAGCGAGCCAAACGTACCTGAGAAGCCTGCGCTCGCCGTCAGGATGGTGTAGGTCTTGCTGATATAGCTGCCGCTGGCGAACACCGCATTCACCGTGGCGCCACCGAGGTTCGCATTGCCGGTGACCGTCGTATAAGACGCCGCGGTCGGATTGACCTGCACCAGATAGATCGCGCCCGATTGCAAGGCGAGGTTGCCTTCGATCGCCAGCGACGTGCCGGCCGTGCCGTTGCCCGGCGCCAGGGTGCCGCCGGAGGCGATGGTCACGACCAGGGGATCGACGAGCCCGGTCCCCGTCAGGGTGCCGCCGGCGTTCACCGTCACCGTCGAGGTGCCGGTGATCGATCCTTCGACATCGAGCACGCCACCGTTCACAGCGGTCGCGCCGGTATAGCTGTTGATCCCGAGCAGCGTCGTGGTGCCTGACGTGGTGGTCAGGCTCGCGCTGCCGCCGAGATCGCTGATGGTGCCGCCGGTCGAGCTGACCGATGCATTCAGGCCGCCGTTCTGGATGGTGCCGCCGGCGAGACTGACCGCGCTCTGGGTCTGGGTCGTGCCGCCAAGGTCGAGCGTGCCGCCGCTGTTGACGGTGGTGCTCCCGCTTGCATCCCCGAGCGTACCGGCGCCGGACAGCAGCAACGTGCCGCCATCGACCGTCGTGCCGCCGGTATAAGTGTTGGCGCCCGACAGCGTCAGCGTGCCGTCGCCGAGCTTCATCAATCCGCCGCCCGGACCGATTGCCTGGGAGACGGTGAAGTTGTTGCTCGCATCGGCGATGTCGAAGCCGCCACCGTTCGCACCCCAGTTGATGGTGCGCGACGTCGACGTGAAAGCCGTGCCGGTGACTTGCAGGATGCCGCCATTGAACGAGAAGGCCTCCACTCCGCTGCCGAGATTTGTGTCCGACGACACCGAGAGCGTGCCGGCGCTGATGGTCCAGCTCGTGGCCTGTCCGGGCGTGCCGGTCAGCGTCCAGGTCGAGCTGCCGATCTTGTTGAAGGTGCCGAAGCCCCGATATTGCGCGGCGACGCCGAGCTGCGACACGTCGAAACTGGCCGCGCCGCTGCCGCCGAGCTGGAACGTGTCGCTGCCGGTGCCGAGCACATTGCCCGAAATCACCGAGCCGGACGCCAGCGTCAGCGTGTTGCCGGTGCCCGCGAACCGGATCGCGGCAGTGCCGCCGCTGATGCTGCCGGCATTGAAGACCGAAGAACCGCCTGCGCCGGCGTAGATTCCATACCCCCCGCCGGCGATGCTGGCGCCGGCATTGTTGGTCACCGTCGCGTTGGCGGAAGCGAAAATCCCGTAGTTGGAAGTGCCGGTAATGCTGCCGGAATTGGCGACAGTGGCGGCGCCAAAGTTGGCTACAATTCCCAATAGCCCGCCCGTGATGCTGGCGCCAGCGTTGTTAGTCACCGTCGCGCTAGAGCCTGCGCTTATGCCATAGCTAGAAGTGCCGGCAATGCTGCCGGAATTGGTGACGTTGACGGCGCCGGTAAACGTTTCAATTCCAACAGCCCCGCCGGTGATGCTGGCGCCGGCGTTGTTGGTCACTGTCGCGCTGGAGGAAGCGAGAATGCCGTTGGCGGTAGTACCGGTAATGCTGCCGGAATTGGTGACGGCGGCGGCGCCGTTGTTGGCTGCAATTCCAGCATTCCGACCCGTGATGTCGGCGCCAGCGTTGTTGGTCACCGTCGCGCTGGTGGAGGCATAAATGCCGGGGCCCGAAGTTCCGGCAATGCTGCCGGAATTGGTGACGGTGGCGGCGTTGTGGGTCCAAATTGCAACAGCCCCCGTGATGCTGGCGCCGACGTTGTTTGTCACAATCGCGTCGGTGGCAGCGTCGATGCCCGAGCCGGAAGTGCTCGCAATGCTGCCGAAATTAGTGATGTTAACAGCGCCGGTGGTGGTGAAAATTCCAGCCACCCCGCCCATGATACTGGCTCCGGCACCGTTGGCCACTGTCCCGTCGACGAAATAGATGCCGTAACGATTGCCGGTGACCGTGTTGGCAGCGCCGGCGGCCACGTTGATGGTGATGTCAGACGCGGCGCCGGTGCCATAGCCGTCAATGTCCGCGCTGGTGCCGGGCGCGCCGGTGCCCTGGTTGAGGGTGGTGCCGGTGCAGGTCGCCGTCACGTTGCTGGCGGGCTGGGGCGAGCAGTCGGCCAGGGCCGGCTGGCGGGCCAGCAGCATCAATGTCGACGCCAGCAGCATCTCACGCAGACGAAACGGCTTCACTGGAAGGTGGGGCAAGTACAACGGCAACTGCAACGTGGTCGACCTTATGCGAACTCGTATGCCAACCGGGCGCCGCCTGATCAAAACACAGGCAGCGGCGATTAAAGGATCTGGGCGAGCCTTAGCAGGCGGGCGACACGGCCGATGTGCCCGGAGTCTCAGCCACGGATTCATGCCGGCACTGATGCAAACGCATCACAACCGGACCGCGCGCCTTGCCACTTACGCGCGGTTGCTCCGCGTTGGCCGGATGAATAGGTAGCTGCGTCAAACACGTGCTGCGTCTGGCCTTTGTCCGTGCAGCCAGGCCCGAGGGGACACAGCATGGACGGAGCAGTCGCGAACGAAAGCGTGCCGGTGAATGATGGCGAGCGCGGCCCCGCAGCGTTGACGCAGTTGCGCGCGATGACGATCGACGTCTGCGACGTCAACCCGCTCACCGCCGAAGACGATTTCCATATGACGGCCGTGTCGACGATGGCCGGCAACGCGCTGCTCGTCGATTCACGCGTGACCGATGTCGAATACGACCGGACGCCGGCGCACATTGCCCGCGGGGGCATGGATCACTATCACGTGACCCTGTGCCTCGAAGGCGAGATGTGGTTCAGCTCGGGACGGCGCGAGGTGACGCTGAAGCCTGGTGACATCTGTCTGCTTGATATGGGACCGCCGAACCGGACCGTGCTGCGGGGCGGCGGCGGCCGCACCCACCTCAGGGCGATCATCCTGCAACGCGCGATGCTGGCGCCCCGCCTCGCCCATCCCGACGCTGCCACTGCGGTGTTGTTGCCGGCGGAGCATCCTCATGCCCGCCTCCTCGCCAACCATTTTGCGGCGCTGATGCTGCCGTCCGACCCCGAGGCCGGTAGCATCGAGGCCACGATCGAGGCGATCGCCGACCTCGTCGCGTCGGCCGCCGGCGGCGCGGCCGCGCTTGCGGCAGGGGTCGAGCGGTCCGAACGACATCTTTATCTTGCGATGATCAAGCGCCACATTGCCCACAACCTCGAAAGCGACGCGCTCACCACGGAAGAGCTCTGCCCGCGTTTCCAGATTTCGCGCGCGACCCTCTATCGGCTATTCGAGGCCGATGGCGGGCTGGCCCATTACGTCAGGGAGCAGCGGCTCAATCTGGCGTTTCGCCAAATGATATCTCCGTCCGCGGAGGACAAGCGCCTGATCGACCTCGCTGTCGACCTGCACTTCAGCAGCGATTCCACCTTCATCCGCGCGTTCCGCCGCAAATTCGGCCTGACCCCGGGCGAGCTGAGGGAGCTCGCCGAGAAATGGCTGCGCGAGACCGGCGCCGTGCCGGCCGTCGATACGCTGCTGCATCAGCTGGCGCGTCAACGCACGCCATAGTTTCGGCGACGTTCACGCCAGATGGCACGCCACGAAATGCCCGCCCGCGCCCTCCTTCAACACCGGCGCGCTCTCCGCGCAGCGCGGTTGGGCGATCGGACAGCGGGTGTGGAAGTGACAGCCGGAGGGCGGCTTCATCGGGCTCGGCACGTCGCCCTTGAGGCGGATGCGCTCGCGCTTGAGCTTGGGGTCGGGCACCGGCACCGCGGAGAGCAGCGCCCTGGTGTAAGGATGCTGCGGGTTGCGGTAGAGGTCGCTGGCTTTCGCGAGCTCGACGATGCGGCCGAGATACATCACCGCCACGCGGTCGGAGATGTGCTCGACCACCGACAGATCGTGCGCGACGAACAGATAGGTCAGGTTCAGCTCGGCCTGGAGGTCCTCCAGGAGGTTGATGACCTGGGCCTGGATCGACACGTCGAGCGCGGAGACCGGCTCGTCGCAGACGATCAGCTTCGGCTCCACCGCGAGCGCGCGCGCGATCACGATGCGCTGGCGCTGGCCGCCGGAGAATTCGTGCGGATAGCGCCGCATGTGCTCGGCCTTGAGCCCGACCTTGACCAGCAGACCCGCAACGCGCTCCTCGCGCTCTTTCGGGGAGGAGGCGAGATTGTGGATGGTGAAGGCCTCGCCGAGAATGGCCCCGACCGTCATGCGCGGATTGAGCGAGGCGAACGGATCCTGGAACACCAGCTGCATGTTCCGCCGCATCGCGCGCAGGTCGTTGCCGCCGAGCTTGCGCACGTCCTGGCCATCGAAGGTGACCTCGCCATCGGTCGGCTCGATCAGGCGCAGCACGCAGCGCCCCGTCGTCGACTTGCCGCAACCGGATTCGCCGACGAGACCGAGCGTCTCGCCGCGGTTGACCGAGAACGACACGCCATCGACCGCATAGACGGTGCCGACCTGGCGCGACAAGAGGCCGCCGAGCACGGGGAAATGTTTCTTCAGGCCGCTGACGCGGAGCAAGGGCTCGCTCATGACGCGGCTCCCAGGTTCGGATCGCCGAGATGACAGGCCATGCGGTGACCGGGCGCGATCTCGCGCAGCAGCGGCTCCTTCTCGGTGCACACATTCATGGCGAACTTGCAGCGCGGCGCGAAGCGGCAGCCGACCGGCGGATTGATCAGGATCGGCACCGAGCCGCCGATCGCCTCGAGCCGCGTCTTGTGCTCGCTGTCGAGATCGATGCGCGGGATCGAGCGGATCAGGCCTTGCGTATAGGGATGACGGGGATCGCCGAAGAGGTCGTCGACGGGCGCCTCCTCCACCACCTTGCCGGCATACATCACGACGACACGCTGCGCGGTTTCGGCGACGACGCCCATGGCATGGGTGATCAGCATCACCGCCATGCCGAAGCGGTCCTTCATGTCCTGCAACAGGTCGAGGATCTGCGCCTGGATGGTGACGTCGAGCGCGGTGGTGGGCTCGTCGGCGATGATCAGCTTCGGCTTGCAGGCGAGCGCCATCGCGATCATCACGCGCTGGCGCATGCCGCCGGAGAACTGATGCGGATAATTGTGCACGCGGCCTTCGGCGTTCGGGATCTGCACCAGTTTCAGCATCTCGATGGTGCGCTCGAGCGCCTGCTTCTTGGTCACCGCTTCGTGCCGGCGCAGGCTCTCGGCGATCTGCTCGCCGATCGTGAGCACCGGATTGAGCGAGGTCATCGGCTCCTGGAAGATGAAGCCGATCTCCTTGGCGCGGATCTCGTCGAGCTGGTTGCTGGTCAGCGGCACCAGATCGCGCCCTTCGAAGATGATCTGGCCCGCCGCGATGCGGCCCGGCGGCATCGCGATCAGCTTCAGGATCGACATCGCGGTCACGGTCTTGCCGCAGCCGGACTCGCCGACGACGCAGAGCGTCTCGCCCTTGTTGATGGAGATGTCGACCCCGTCGACGGCCTGGAGGATGCCATCGTCGGTGGCGAAGTGGGTTTTCAGGCCCTTGATCTCGAGCAGCGGCGCCATCAGATCACCCGTCGCGCATCGAGCGCGTCGCGCAGACCGTCGCCGATGAAGTTGATGGCGACCACCGCGATGAAGATCGCGCCGCCCGGAAACAGCGCCCAGTGCGGGCCGATATCGAGAAAATCCTTGGCGTCATAGAGCAGCCGGCCCCAGGTCGGGGTATCCGGCGGGAAGCCGAGGCCGAGGAAGGACAGCGTCGATTCCGCGATGATCGCGGCGGCGACGTCGATGGTGCCGGCGATGATCACCGGGCCGACCGCATTGGGCAGGATGTGCCGCACCACCTGCCGCACCGGACTGGCGCCGAGCGCACGGGCAGCTTCGACGAACTCCTTTTCGCGGAGCGACAGGAACTGGGCACGCACCAGGCGCGCGACCGGCATCCAGCGCAGGCCTCCGATCACGAGCACGATCAGGATGAAGATGCCGCCTTCGGGCCCGAACACCTGCTTCAGACCGTCGCGGAAGAGATAGATCAGCAAGAGGAGCAGCGGCAGCTGCGGCAGCGACAGGAACAGGTCGGTGAGCCACATCAGCCCGTGCCCGAGTGCGCCGCGCGACATTCCGGCGAGCGCGCCGATCAGCGTGCCGATGATGACGGCGACCAGCATCGCGGCGAGCCCGACCGCGAGCGAGATGCGGCCGCCATAGATCATGCGCGCCAGAATGTCCTGGCCGAGATCGTCGGTGCCGAAGGGGTGGGCGAGCGAGGGTCCCTGTAGCCCTGCAACAATATCGATCTCGTTGATCTTCACGCGCCACACGAACGGCCCAAGCACGACGGCGAGCACCAGAATGAGGAGCAGGACAGCGCTGACCACCGCGAGCCGGTGGCGGCTGTAGCGCCGCCACGTCTCGCGCCAGGGCGAGTAGACGCGCCGCTCAGCGGAGGGAGATGCGAGGGTCAAGCCAGCCATAAAGCACGTCCGCGATGAGATTGAACAGCACGACCAGGCACGCGAAGACGAAGGTCACGGCCATCACCACCGGCGTGTCGTTGGAAAGGATGGAGGAGATCAAGAGCGAGCCGATGCCGGGAATGCGGAAGATCTGCTCGGTGACGATGGCGCCGCCGAACACCGCGGGCATCTGCAGCGCGATCAGCGTGACCACGGGGATCATGGCGTTGCGCATCACGTGCTTGACGATCACCGTGGTCTGGCCGAGGCCCTTGGCCCGCGCCGTGGTGACGTAGTCGAGCCGGATGACGTCGAGCATCGCCGAGCGCACGAAGCGCGTCATCGATGCCGCCTGGAACAGGCCGAGCACCGCCACCGGCATGATTGCCTGACGGATCATCTCCAGCACCCAGCGGATGCCGGTGGCCTTGATGTCGGTGGTGTAGACGAAAGGCAGCCAGTCCAGCGTGACCGAGAAGATCAGGATGAACAGGATGCCGGTGAAGAAGGTCGGCAGCGAGAAACCGACGAAGGCGAGCGTATTGGCGATCTGGTCGAACAGCGAATACGGTTTCGTCGCGGCATAGACGCCGACCGGAATCGCGATCAGCAGCGCCAGGACCTGCGCCGAGCCGATCACGTAGAGCGTGGCGGGCAGGCGCTGGAGGATCAGCGTGTCGACGTTCATCCGGCTGACGAAGGAGAAGCCCCAGTCGCCGTGCAGCATGGCGTTGAGCCAGTGCAGGTACCGGAGGTAGATCGGATCGTCGAGCCCGAACTTGGCCCGGAGCGCCGCCTGCACCTCGGGCGGCACGTTCGGATTGGTGGCCAGCTCGGAGAACGGATCGCCGGGGGCGAGCGCGAGCACGACGAACAGCACCAGCGAAATCGCCAGCAGGCTCGGAACGGCAATCAGGAGGCGACGCAGGACATACTGACTCATAAGGAAGAAACCCGTTTAGCCTGCGCTCAGGCCTCCCGGTACCAGTCCTGGATGTTGTCGGTCTCGTTGGCCCAGCCGCTCAGCGCCGGCCGCAAGTTGTTCGCCGCGGCCTCGACCTTGAGGCGATGCATCACGGGAATGAACACGGTGTCCTGCCACAACAGGTCGTTGCACTTGATGTAGAGCGCGGCGCGCTTGACCGGATCGGTCTCGGTCTCGGCCGCGGCAATGGCGGCATCATAGTCCTTGTTGACGTAGCGCGGGAAATTCTGCCCCTGCCACTTGTTCTCCTTGGTAGCCACATTGGCGGAGATGTAGCGCCGCATGTGCAGGGCCGGATCCGGCTGCGTCATCGGGATCTGGAACTCCTCGATGTCGGCATAGAACTTGGGATAGGTGTCCGGGTTGGCAACGTCCGACGAGAAGAACACCGAGGCGACGACCGATTTCAGCTCCACGTCGATGCCGGCCTTTTGACAGGCCTGCTTGACGATGGCCTGGGTCTTCTGGCGCGGACCGTTGGTCGAGGTCTGGTACAGAAGTTTGAATTTCTTGCCGTCTTTCTCGCGGATGCCGTCCGCTCCGACCTTCCAGCCGGCGTCATCGAGCATCTTCGACGCCTTCTCGATGTTGAACTCCCACGATGTGTTCTTCGAGACGAATTTTTCGGGCCCGTTGAGGTAGTTGGCGGTGGTACGGCCGGCGCGACCATAGATTGCCTTCTTGACGGACTCGCGGTCGACGAGCAGGGCGAGCGCCTTGCGCACGTTCGGATCCGAGAGGATCGGGTGCTTGGTCTTGATCGAGGACCGTTCGCCATCGATCTCAGTGTTCGGATCGGTGAAGTTGATCGCGATGAACTCGATGTCGCCGCCGGTGGCGTAGAGCGTCTTGCCCTTGCCGCCCTTCTCCAGACGCAGCAGCACGTCGTCTTCGACCTGCATGTTCCAGGCGAAATCGAATTCCCCGGTCTGGATCACCGCGCGCGCCGCCGAGACGGCATCGCCGCCGCCCTTCATCTCGATGGTGTCGAAATGCGGACGGTTGGGCATGTGGTAGTCGGGATTGAGCTCGCCGCGGACCACATCGCCCGGCTTGAACTCGACGAACTTGTAGGGACCGGTGCCCACCGGGGACAGATTGTTCGGCGCCTCGCGGGACTTCGAGCCCTTGTAGTCTGCGAACAGATGCTTCGGGAGAACGCAGCCATAGGCGCCGACGAAGGCATTTGCCCAGAACGGCGTCGGAGTCTTGAACAGGATGCGAATCGAAAGATCGCTTACCTTCTCGACCGTGATATCGCCATAGGTGCTGATGCTGACGGCAGCCGTGGCGGGATCGCTGGCATATTGCCAGGTAAATACGAAGTCGTCGGCAGTCAGCGGCTTGCCATCGTGCCATTTGACTCCCGGCTTGATTTTCCAGACCACCGATTTGGCATCGGCGGCGAGACCGCCGTTTGCAAGCGAAGGAATCTCTGCCGCGAGGATCGGGTTGAGATTGCCGTCGGCGTCCCAGCTCGCGAGCGGTTCGTAGAAAAGCCGCGATCCGTCCTGGTCCTTGGTGCCGGTGGCGAAATGCGGATTGAGCAGCGTCGGCCCCTGCCACCACAGCACCTTGAGAGGGCCGCCACCCCCGCGCTTGGTCGGCTTGTAGACCGCGGGGCTCTGCGCCATGGCAACGCCGCCGAGCGCGAGGAGCTGGTTGGCCAGTGGAGCGGTGAGACCGACCGCGGCGAGGCGCTTGATGAAGGCGCGGCGGTCCATCCGCCCGTCCTTCACCTGACCGATCATCGAACGCAGTTCTTTGTCCAGCATGGTTGTCCCCCGTCTGGTTCCGGCATGGATGCAGGCGGCCGTTCGAGGCGACCGCCGGTTGGCTGGCAGTAGATGGCACACCGAATGGGGTGCACGTCAACTGGGACCATGTGTATGCAAACGGTGTTCTGGCTGTCCGTTGGGCAAAATAGCGTTCCGCAGCCCATCCGTTCGGCAATCCAGCATTAAAATCTGCTGGATTGCGCGCTGCACTGCGGAAAATTTGTTCGCTGGATCAGACGAAGTATCGAGGCGAATTCCTACGCCACGGACATGTCGAGCGGCGGGGCGACGTGATCCGGCAACGGACAGACGTAAGGAGTCCGGGCCGTCCGCTTCTGCAGATCCGCCTTGGCAGCCTTGATCAGCTCCGGTTCCGTCAACGCCTTGATGCCGAGACCTGCCATCGCCTTGGCGGCCTGCACCATGGCCTTGTGCGCGTGCGGGCTCTTGCCCTGCGCCACCACCTGCCAGGTGTGGAAGGGCGTGCCGATTGCAACCGTCGGTGCGTGCACCTGCACGGTCGGCACCACCCAGCTCACGTCGCCGACATCGGTCGAGCCTACAAGCGGGTTGCGCTTGGCATCGAGCGGCACCAGGAAGTCGGCCAGCGGCCGATCGGTCGGCTCCATGCCGATCGCGTAATAGACCGAGGCGATATCCTTGTCGCTCAAGGTGGCACGGATCTGGCCGGCAAAGCGCTTGTCGGCATCGTCGAAATGCGGCGGTCCGAGCTCTTCCATGACCTGATGCAGCGCCTGCTCCAGCGGCGTGTTCGGCAGGATGTTGGAGACCGCGGAGATGATCTTCATCTCGACCTTGGTCTCGGTCATCAACGCCGCGCCTTGCGCGATCTTGGATACGCGCTCGACCAGCTCGTTCATGCCGGGAAGATCGCGCGCGCGGATCGAATAGCGCACGCGCGCATGGGCCTGCACCACGTTCGGCGCGATGCCGCCCGTGTCGAGCAGCGCATAGTGCACGCGCGCGTCGCTCGGCATGTGCTCGCGCATGTAGTTCACGCCGACATTCATCAACTCCACCGCATCGAGCGCCGAGCGGCCAAGATGCGGCGAGGCCGCCGCATGCGAGGTGCGGCCGGTGAAGATGAAATCGGCGCGCGTGTTCGCGAGCGACGGCGTCACCGCCACTTCCCAGAAGCTGTGCGGATGCCATGTGATGGCGATGTCGGCGTCCTCGAACGCGCCGGAGCGCACCATGAAGGCCTTGGCCGCACCGCCTTCCTCCGCCGGGCAGCCGTAATAGCGCACGCGGCCGGGCACCTTGTTCTCGGCCAGCCAGTCCTTCACCGCCGTCGCGGCGAGCAGCGCTGCGGAACCGAGCAGGTTGTGACCGCAGCCATGGCCGTGGCCGCCGGTTTCAACCGGGCGATGCTCGGCGACACCTGCCTCCTGGCTGAGGCCCGGCAGCGCATCGTACTCGCCCATGAAGGCGATGACCGGACCGCCCTCGCCCCACTCGCCGATCAGCGCCGTCGGGATGCCGGCGACGTTCTCGGTGATGCGGAAGCCCTGATGACGCAGCTCGGCGAGATGCTCGGCGGCGGACCGCGCCTCGGTGTAGCAGACCTCAGGCATGCCCCAGACCCTGTCGCTGAGGTCGATGAAACGTGCCTTGATCGTGTCGATGCCACGCCAGATGTCGCTGCGGTTGTCCATGCTTGTCGTCCGTGATCCCTTGGTCAAACGAAGCGGCAATGGTTAGCAGCTTCGCTGCGCGGCGCCTAGCACCGCGCCGGACAGCAGCCATGCGGCGGCGGCCGGATCGCATGACGTCCCGTGCACGAGGTGTTTCCGGGCCTTTCGAAGATTTCACGCACCGTTCTCCCGAATAGTTGGGAACGAGGCTTTCAAGACGGCCTGCTCCGGCCTAAATTAGGCATGCTTCGCGCGTCGCTCCGCGAGCGATGCTCTCAGCCAGGAGAACTCCATGAGCACTCTGACCGAATGGAGAGTGCCGCCGGCGAACCAGCCGCGGGCGAGCGATTATGGTTTCGATCTCGACCGCGCGCTCGGCTCCGTCGTCGGCCTGCACGCCATCATCCCGCCGGACGCCTTCAGTGCCGAGACACTGGGCACCGAACGCGCCGGCAACGGCGTCGTGATCGACGACGGCCTGGTGCTCACGATAGGTTATCTCATCACCGAGGCAGAGTCGGTCTGGCTGCACCGCGCCGACGGGCGCGTGGTGGAGGGCCATGCGCTCGGCTTCGATTCCGAGACCGGCTTCGGGCTGGTGCAGGCGCTCGGCCAGCTTGACATTGCGCCGCTGCCGCTCGGCTCGTCGGCGGCGGCACGGATCGGCGACCGCGTGGTGGTCGGCGGCGCCGGCGGGCGCACGCGCTCGGTCGCGAGCCAGATCGTGGCCAAGCAGGAATTCGCCGGTTACTGGGAATATCTGCTGGATGAGGCCATCTTCACCTCTCCCGCGCATCCGAACTGGGGCGGCACGGCGCTGCTCAACGAACGCGGCGAGCTGATCGGCATCGGTTCGCTCCAGCTCGAGCGCGAACGTGACGGCAAGGCCGAGCACGTCAACATGATGGTGCCGATCGACCTCCTGAAACCGGTCCTGGAGGATCTGCGCAAGTTCGGCCGCGTCAACAAGCCGGCACGGCCCTGGCTCGGACTCTACTCGACCGAGATCGACAACCGCGTGGTGGTGATCGGGATCTCCGCCAACGGCCCGGCCGCCCGCGCCGAGCTCAAGACCGGCGACGTCATTCTCGCCGTGAACGGCGACAAGGTGACGAGCCAGACCGCCTTCTACAAGAAAATGTGGGCGCTCGGCGCCGCCGGCGTCGACGTGCCGCTCACAATTCATCATGAAGGCGTCACCTTCGATGTCACCGTGACGTCGACCGATCGCTTCAAGCTGTTGAAGGCGCCGAAGCTGCACTGATCCAAAGGGAAGCGGGCGATGACCGAGGCCGTGGTGGACGACATCGTGGCCGTGCTACCGCCGCTGCTCAACGCACTGGAAGCGCTTGGCTTCTTCCAGCGGCATCTGCATCCACCGGCCTTCGCCGCGGTGATGGATGCGATCGGCACGCCGGACGAGGCGTTGCAGACGGCGCAAGCAGCAATCGGGGATTGGCCGGAACAGTTCGCTGGCCTGCGCGAGCGGCTGGATCGCGCCTGCGGCGAGACCCTCGCTGCTTTTGCCGGCATTCGTGAGGTCGAGCGAGGTCACGGCGATCTCGTCGCGATCTTCCGCGCCCTGCGCCACGTCCCGCGCGCGCAGGAGGCGCTCTATCCGCTGGCGGCGCAGTTTCCGCCCGTGAGCGGCTTCTTCCTCAACGCCGCCAATCGTGACAATGCGGATGTGTTGTCGCGGCTCGAAGCCGCCGCGAGCGAAGACACCGGCATCTTCCACGACCACAACGAGCCTGGCAGCCGCGGCGGCTTCTCGGTCTATGTCCCCGAATATTACACGCCCGAGCGTGCCATGCCGCTGGTGATGGCGCTGCATGGCGGCAACGGCAACGGCCGCGGCTTTCTGTGGAGCTGGCTCCGCGACGCCCGCAGTCTCGGCGCGATCCTGGTGGCGCCGACCGCGACCGGCCCGACCTGGGCGCTGATGGGCGAGGACACCGACACGCCGAACCTCATGCGCATTCTCGATACGGTGCGCAACCGCTGGCGCATCGATGCCTCGCGCATGCTGCTGACAGGCATGAGCGATGGCGGCACCTTCTGCTACGTCACCGGCCTCGAGGGCGCCTCGCCCTTCACGCATCTCGCGCCCATTGCGGCGACCTTCCATCCGCTGATGGCGGAAATGGCCGACGCAACGCGGCTGCAAGGCCTGCCGGTCTTCATCACTCACGGCAAGCTCGACTGGATGTTTCCGGTGCAGACCGCGCGGCAGACGCAGGCGGCGTTATCCGCCGCCGGTGCCCAAGTCACCTATCGCGAGATCGACGACCTCAGCCACACCTATCCGCGCGAGATCAATGCGGTGCTGATGGCGTGGCTGAATGGAGAATGAACAACCTCTCCTTGGATGCGCCGCATGGTTGTGGAACCATCACTCCGGGCCGACGTTATCGCCCGTCACCGGAGGTTCGCCATGCAGACTTTTTTCGGAATGATACTGGGCGCGTTGCTGCTTGCGGGCGGCGTCTACGTCTACGATTCCATGCAGACGTCGTCGGTCGCCAAGGGTGAGGTCGCGACCACCAACCGCACCATCGTAAACTGGGACGTCGCCAAGGCCGATTGGGATGCGCTGCGCGATCGCGCGCACAAGGACTGGGTCCGGATCTCGTCGAAATAATTTCGTCCGATCGACATGAACAAGGCGCCGTCGCAGCTCCGCGACGGCGCCTTTCTATGCGCGCTGAAATATCGCCGGCTCAGTTCATCCTGGCCTTGCGGGCGTCGGCGATGACCTGCTCGAACTCGGTCATGCTGAGCACGCCGGGCACGCGATACTTGCCCACGATGAAGGACGGGGTGCCCTGGAAGCCGAAAGCTTCAGCCTGCTCGTTGTTGCGCTTGAGGATGGCGTCGATGTCCTTGGCGTGTCCGGTGAGATCGCGCTTCAAGCGGTCCATGTCGACCCCGGCGGCCGCGAGCAACTCGTTGATGCGCGGCTCGGTCAGGCGCGAAGAGACGCCGATCATGGCGTCGTGGGCCTGGTGGTACTTATCCTGGAATTTGGCCGCCAGCGCGCTCCGCGCCGCGGTGACCGAAACCGGCCCGAGAATCGGCCAGTCCTTCATCACGAGCCGCACCTTGCCGTCGTCCTGGACCACCTGGCGCAGCTCGGGCTCGAGCTTGCGGCAATAGGGACAATTGTAATCGGACCACTCGACGATCGTGATATTGCCGTCGGGATTGCCTGCGACGGGCGTGTCGGGATCGCGCAGCACCTTGGCTTCGGTCAGCACCTCGTCATCGCCGGTGGCCGCGCGCGCCGAAACGATCCCGCCCGCCGCGAGAGCGCCCACTCCGATCAGCGTCAAGGCTGCGCGCCGGCTCGGCGCATCGTTCCCAAATCCAGTCATGTCTCGTCTCGTTCCGGTCCCATCTTGCGGATATACGCCCCCGGACTCGGCCATTGTTACGAGTCATATAGAATGCCGCGAGCGCGATTGCCACGCCAATCGCACCCGGCTCGACTAAGCCGCCGGCAGCATCGCCATCAATGTCCCGGTCATCGTGGCGATTTGCTTGGTCTTTCCGTCATGCTCGGCGTAGGCCTTTGCCTCGCAGAAGGTAAGCGTACGGCCGGGCTTGACCACTTCGGCCTTGAAGACGAAACGCTCGCCGCGGGCGGGCGCGAGCAGCGTGGTGGCCGGTTGGGCATCGAACATGGCGATGGCCGCCGCGCGATAGCCCGGGTTTTTCGGCTCGAAGGCGGTCATGGCTTACACCTCGGCTGGTTCGGCAAGATGCTTCAAGGCCGCTTCACGGATGCAATCGGCGAACGGGACGGATTTGCGGAGCTGGCGGTCCATGTGCACGCCGGTGATCACGCACGTCGCGGCGAGCTCGCCGGTCTCGGCATTCGTCATGTCGTGCCGGAAGCGGATCGACTTGTCCCTGATCTCGAGCAGATGGCTGCGGATCTCGACGATGTCGCCGGCGAGCAGCTCGCACTTGTAGGCGATGTTCTGCTGCACCGCGGCCATGCCGCGGCCGGACGAGCGCAGATAGCTCGGTGTCAGGCCAAGACGAGCGAACAGATTCCAATTGGCCTCATCGAACTTGCCGACATACCACATGATGTTCATGTGCCCGACGTGGTCGCATTGCCACGGATAGACCGTGCCACGATAGGTCGCCTCCTGCTCCATCGCATGTCCTCCCGCTGTTTCGTCTTGGATCGTTGATACGGTAGCGTATCAAACCCGAGTCACGTTAGCAATACGGCACCGTATCGGGACCGGGTGAGGCTTCCTTCATGAGCGACGGCAAGGGCGACGTCTGGGTCGAGGCTGGATTTGCCGAGCTCGCCCGCGCGGGGGTGGAGGGCGTGCGGGTCGAGGTGCTGGCCAAGAATCTCGGCGTCACCAAGGGCGGCTTCTACCGGCGCTTCGCCGACCGCGCCGCGCTGCTCGATGCGATGCTGGAAGCCTGGCGCAAGGGCCGCATTGCCGCGATCGCGCAGCAGACAAGTCTCGACGGGCAAGCGCCCCGCGAGCGGCTGAAGGCGGTGATCCAGCTTTATTCCGAGCGGCTCAATCCGGAAGGGATGGCGATCGAGCTCGCGATCCGGCAATGGGCCCGCTCGGACGAGAGCGCCGCGGCGGCGGTGGCAAGCGTCGACGCGGCGCGGCTCAGGCACGTCGGCGACCTCTATCGCGCGACCGGTCTTGCGACCGAAGAGGCCGACGCGCAGGCCTTCCTGTTCTACTGCTTCATCTTCGGCCAGAGCCTGTTGTTCGTCGAGAGCGGTCCGCGCAAGCGGTCGCAGCTCGTGGCGAAATCGGCCGAGAAGCTGCTCAACTGAACATGATCCGGACCCGAAGGGCCGCGTAACCGCAAAGGGTGCAGCGGTCTTCCGAAAAGATCATGCGCAAAAGATTCAGGCAAAATGGCCGGAGCGTTGCTCCGGCCATCGCAGCAATCCGAAGCTCAGGCGGCGCCCTTCAGCTTCTTGGTGCATTCGCTGTAATAGCCGCCGCCCTTCTGGATCCACTTCAAGCCGCCGTTGCTGTTGGTGGCCTTGTTGGCATTGTACTGGTCGACGCAGGTGTGCATGCGCGCCTTGCCGGGTGTCTCCTTGGCGTATTTCGGATCGACCGCGTTCGGATAGATCGCGGGGCCGGCTGGCAGCGTCGGGGCGGCAGCGGGAGCCGCCTCCTTCTTGGCCTGCTTCGGTTCGGCCGGAGCGGCAGGCGCGGCGGGCGCAGCCGCGGTCGGCGCAGCGGCGGGCGCCGCATCGGCACCGCATTGGGCCTTGCGGAAGTCATTCCACTTCATGGTGCCGAGCGAGCCGTCCTTCTTTGCGGCCTGGTACTTCGCACTGCACTCCTGCGCGGTCAGTGCCTGCGCCGGCGCGCTCGCCAGCAATGCCGCTACACCCGACGCTGCGATCGCACACAACAATTTCGTCTGAATGGTCATCCCTGGGTCTCCTGCTTGGTCTTCCCTGACGGAAGTGAATTGAGGATTGCTATCCTAGCGTGCCGGCCGCTTGCGACAAGGATGCGATGAGTTGCGCCGGCAAAATATAGTGATCCTGCCGCTCAACTCATTCATGTCGCGTTCAGCAACGCGAGCCGACGTTCCGGCCTTTCGCAATTCTCGCAAGCAGAGTGCACCACATGACCTTCACGTCCCGCCTCGCCGCCGTTGCTCTCGCCTCCCTGCTCGTCACCGGCACCGCTTTCGCGCAGACCGCGGCGCCGGCCGCCAAGACCGACACTGCCGCCACTGTCCCCGACAAGAAGGTAACGAAGGAGCGATCGGCGGAATCGCTGGAATGCTCCAAGCAGGCGGACGCCAAGGGATTGAAGGGGAAGGAGCGCAAGAAATTCCGTCGCGAATGCAAGAAGGAGGCGAAGGCCGGCAGCGCAGCCGCCGCTCCCGCAGCTCCCGCCGCCGACAAGAAATAGGCCCGTCACGATTTCTTCCGAGCCTCCGCGGGAGCCTCGCGCATTGCGGCATGACGAGCCTGCAATTGTGCGCTTCGCGCCGATTTGCGATAAGGTGGCGTGAAGCAAATCACTGCCTCCCTGTCGTTCGAATGGCCGAGCCGTGCCAAGATCCTGAGCACGGTGGAGACGCTCGTCATCGGCACCGCCGGCGGCCTCGTGTTTCTGCTTGCCGGCCTTCCCGGCGGGCTGATCTCGGGCTCGATGATCGCGGTCGGGATCGCCGCGATCGCCGGCCGCCAGCTGAGCCTGCCGCCGATCCTGACCCAGACCGTGCTGGTGCTGCTCGGCATCTCGCTGGGCTCGGTCGTCTCGCGCCATTTGCTTCAGCAGGTCAGCGCCTATCCTCTCACCATCGGCCTGCTTGCGCTCGCCACGTTCTGCTCCACGTTCGGCTCGAGCTATTACCTTCAGCGCATCCATGGCTGGGACCGCACCTCGGCTTTCCTGGCCGGCAGCCCCGGCGCGCTGTCGCAGATCACGATCCTGGCGGTCGAGCGCGGCGCCGACCTGCCGGGCATTGCGGTGGTGCAGACCATGCGGGTCATCATCTTGACCGCCGCGCTGCCCATGGTGCTGGCGATTGCGGGTGTCGCGCCCTCCGCTGCACCGTCGCTGACGACGACCATCGCCTCGCCGCTCGACCTCATCGAGCTGGCCGCCGCGTCGCTGGCGGCAGCGCTCGTCTTGCGGCTGATCAAATTTCCGGCGAGCTGGATGTTCGGCGCGATGATCGCCTCCAGCGTGCTGCATGGTGCCGGATGGGTCGAGGGCGGCCTGCCGGACTGGATCCGCGGCGTGGCGCTGATCGGGATCGGCGCACTGATCGGTAGCCGTTTCGCGCGGATGCGGATCAAGACGCTCGCCGGCCACCTCCGCGCGGCCCTGGGCTCGTTTGCCGTGGCCATCGCCGTCTCCGCCATCTTCGTCGGCATCGTGGCGCTCACCACCCAGGTGAAGTTCTCCGACGTCGTCGTCGCTTTCGCGCCGGGCGCGATGGACGCGATGCTGGCGCTGGCCTTGACGCTGCACATCGACCCGATCTTCGTCGGCGCCCATCACCTGTCGCGTTTCGTCTTCGTGACGATCGCAACGCCCGGCATCGTGCACCTGTTCGGGCGCACGCAGGACGACGTGGACGATTGAGCTTTAGCGCTTTGCCGTCCGCGCGAACCCCCATGCGGCGATCGCGGCCATCAAGAGCGAGATCAGCACGTTGTAGCCGGCGAGCGAGAGGCCGAGGAAGCGCCACTGCACCTCGTCGCAGCGCACCACCTTGACGGTGTCGAGCTTTGACAGCAGATCAGCGGCGCTGCCGAGATTGGCGACGGGCCCGGAGCAGTCGGTCGGCCCCCTCCAGAATCCCCATTCGACCCCGGAATGGTAGGCGCCGAGGCCGGCATTGGCGAGCGTCGCCAGGGCGAGGATCGCAAGCCCCGCCAGCAGCAGCGGCCGCGGCGCGCCGCTCCGCGCCGCCAGCGCCGTGAGCGCACCGAGCGGTATTGCGAGGTAATAGGCGTAGCGCTGCTCCAGGCACAATGGACAGGGCAGGATCTCCAGGACCAGCTGGAAGAACCAGGCGCCCGCAATCGTGGCTGCGCCGATCAGGGTGACCAGGACCGCGGCGGTCAGCGCGGGGCTCGTGGCGGCCGGCTTGAACGCAGGTATGGCGGCACTCGGGGTGGTCACGGCAGCCTCTTTCGCATCTCTCGCGCCCCAAGCCTCTAGCTCCGGCCCATGCGACTGTCGAGAACGGCCGGGATCACTTTGGCGCGGGTTGACCCCGTCCCGTCCATGGCTATAGTCCGCCGGCTTCGCGACGCCGCTTTTGGGGCCGACCGAGGGCCCCTGTGGCGGAACTGGTAGACGCGCTCGACTCAAAATCGAGTTCCGCAAGGAGTGCTGGTTCGATTCCGGCCAGGGGCACCAGCCTTCGCTGCTTCGCAGCTACGGCTAGGCAAGCCGGGTGCAATTCCATCGGTGCGAAGCAGTGAAGGCTGTCCCGCCGAAGCCTTGGCGAAGGCGGACTGGTTCAGCCGGACTCCTCGTCGCAAGTGCTCCTCGCAACGACGAGGAGGAGAGATGACGCGTCCGTACCGCGGATGCCATTCGACTTCGCGCCGCCGCTTCCTATATCCTCGCAACCGATCTTGATCCAGCGGACAGCTTCGATGGCGAGGAGACGCACGACCGACGCCGACGACCTTCCCCGCTATTTCGTCTGGGTCCGGGGGCTCGAAGGGCCCGAGCCGCAGAAATGGACGGCGATGGATTTCGGTGTCGGCGATTGGAAGCGGCCGCTCGTGCTGGCCTATCTGGAGCTGCCGGAAGCCGAACGGGCCCTGTCGCTGTCGATACTGGCCCGGCGCTACCCGCCGCCGGTTGATCTTTCGTGAGCCGGGCTAGGGAGTGTCCTCACAACCGTCGGCTCCGCAAGGCGCGCGGCCAAGCAAGTTTGATCACGACGGGTCGTGTTCAATCCCGAGACTCCTGTCCGTGATCCGCGGACAGCTACACAATGAAGCCGGACTCCACGACCTGATAGGGGCGCATCATTTCGTGATCCTCATGCGAGAGGATGTGGCAGTGCCAGACGAATTCACCCGGCAAATCAAATTCAGCTGCAACGCTCAACATCTCGCCGGGGGCGACATATACCGTATCCTGCCGCCCGGATTGCTCCGGCGCTATCGGGACGCGGTCGCCGATCCATATGTCATTCCGGCTGAAGTCCGTAGCCCCCGTGCCGTAGGTGATAACGCCGTCGCCGTTGGTATCGTCGGGGATGCCATTCTCGTCGGCATCCTTGAAATCGATGAGCCTCTTCTCCACGACCTGGAATTGGGTCTGGTGAAGGTGGACCGGATGCGCGTCTTCCGTAAAGTTGAATAGTTCCCATTGCTCGATCGAGCCGAGCACGGGCTTTTCTGTAACAGGAGCATCCCACATCAAGGGCCCGAAGGCTCCATCCGGCGTCATGGTGTCGCTATGCACCGTGCCCGCCTCGGCGGTTCCCAGCATCGGCTCTATTCGTCCGAATTCGTCGACGCCTTCGAACAACCCAAGCTTGCGCACGCAATCCCGTCCCCATTCGAATCCTGGGCGATAAAGCGGAAATTCGGAGCCAGTACAGTGCCATCGGTCACTGAAGCATCAAACGCGGCCAGGGTCGGATCAATGGTGAACTGCATGATGCTGCCCACGGGATCGGCCGATGTCGCGGCCACGGCCTCACCCGCGAGCGAGCCGTCGGGGCCGGCCAAGCCTTTGAATGGCTCGTAGGCTGGTCCGATATTCAACAACTGCACGGCCGGATCGATGTTGGCTCCGCTGAAATCGAACACCACGTCGATGCGATCGCCGGGTGCAAGCACCAGGAACTCGCCATCCTCCTGGATGCCGTCGCCGTCCATGATCATCTTTGCCTGCGGCAGCAAGCCGCCGTCGACCCCGACAAGGTACGCCTTTACATCGGGGTCGCTGAGCTTGAGCACGTAGAATCGCGAATCGGATCCGTTCAGCAGGTGAAACTCGTAATCACCGGCGGCGACGTCAAGATTCGGCCACGCCATGCCATTGACAAGAATATGGTCGCCAAAAAACTCCGGCACTGCTGACGGAGCATTCTCGCCGTTGGCGTCATAGAAGCTTTGAGGAACGACGTCGCCGACGGTGTCCGTCGTGCCCGGGAGCGGATCGTTCTTATAGGCCGGGAAGTAGAGCTGACCGTCTACGGTGAACGCGCGATCCTGAATGACCGCTTCTATTTCATACGATCCGCCAGGGAGTACGCCGGTGTTAACCAGATGCTCGCTGTTTTCATCCCTCAGCAGATAGAAACCGGCCAATCCGGCATAGACGTTGAGGCGCGTCAACCCAAGCGCATGGTCGTGATACCACAGCGTCGCGGCGTCCTGATCGTTCGGGTAGGTGTAGATCCGACTTTCGAAGTCCGGTCCTTTCGAGCTGTAGTTCTGAGTAAACCACTGTTCCGGCAGGCCGTCGCTCCCGGAAGGAACATGAGCGCCGTGAAGGTGGGTGACGGTCGGCACATAGCCGTCCTTCAGGGGCTTGTTGTCGGATGCAGCCCAATGGAGCGTCGTGTCCACCGGCAGCAGATGACCTTCGAGCGGAAGCTTGTTCTGCCAGTTGAGGTGGATTTCCGTGCCCGCATGGGCCACGAGAGTCGGACCGGGATAAGTTGCCGTGTGTCCGGGCTGACCGTAGCCCCAGACCGTCGTGACCAGCGGCTCTCCGTTTGCGTCGACAAGTCCGAGCCATTGCTCGGCCTGCTTCATCTGAAGCACAATCGTACCAGGCCTGCTCGCGTCGATTCGTTCCGGCAGCGGAAGATCGTTGACGAAGCGGGGCTGGGCGAGTGGGTCGAGAAGTCGAACAGGCTGCGGCTCGCCGGGACCGCACGGCTTCGCCGTCCAACAGTGGTGGTGATGCTGAATGTGGTGATCGTGATGGTGCAGCGCCGCTCCGCCGAGAGACCAGAAATCTTGCACGCCAACGGGGCGTAGCGCCTGCTCCAGCCGGCCCTGCTGAAAAAGGTAGGCGCCAAGCCCGCCATCTTCGATGCCTTCCGGAAACAGATCATCGCTCGGCGTAGATTCTGGTCTGATCTTCCTAGCCATGGCTCCCCCGCTTGAGGCCGTCGCGGATGATGCGTCGTGAAACCGATCGCCTTCCTAAGCTATGGTGTTGCTGTTTTGCGAGGGGATTTGGACGATCTATACTAAATCTAAACTGGTCGTCCGGCGGAACATCCGGTCGGACGGTATCAGAGGCAGAGCGCACAGCGCCTGAGCGCAGATGTTATGAGCACACGCTGGCGGCTGAGCTGAACAAGAACGTGCTGTGGCTGTCGCTCGGCCTCACTGTTCCGGCAGCTTTGCTCGCCCGCGCTGACGAGGTCATCGAATGAGACACGCATTCGAAACCTTTGCTTGCGTCCTAAGGTTCGCTCAGCTCCCTTTCCAGAATTGATCGTTCGGCACGATTCCGCCTGGATCGTCAGCAAATTCGGGTTTGATGCGGTTGAGATAGTACATGTTCACCAAGCCTCGATGCTTGACCTCAACGGGACCGCGAGACTCGGTCTCGAAACGCGACCTGACATGGTGCCACGTCGATTCGGCAATGCAGATACGGCCTTCCTCTGCCGCTGACTCGAGCCGCTGGGCGGTATTCACGGTATTTCCCCAGATGTCGTAGGTGAACTTGTGCTTGCCCACCACCCCGGCGATCACCGGTCCAGTATTGATGCCGACTCTCGCCTTCCAGGCCGGCAGCCTCAGCTTTTCGCGCTGACGGTTGAGTTTCGCGAGATGATCGAGCACTTCAAGCGCGCATAACGCCGTATCGAGGGCGTGCGAGTGGGAAGGTTCGGGAACGCCGGCAACGGCAAGATAGGCATCACCGATGGTCTTGAGTTTCTCCAACCGATGCCGCGCCATGATTTCGTCGAAGCGGCTGAAATGCTGGTCGAGTTGATCGACGACGCTCGCTGGCTCGAGTGTTTCGACGAG
Organism: Bradyrhizobium agreste; assembly: GCF_016031625.1. GTDB lineage: Bacteria > Pseudomonadota > Alphaproteobacteria > Rhizobiales > Xanthobacteraceae > Bradyrhizobium > Bradyrhizobium agreste. The sequence continues at coordinate 77,177 of NZ_JACCHP010000009.1, forward strand.
ACGTGTGAATCCCTTGAAGTCGATCAGGATCACCGTCGCGGAGTCAAAGAAGCGCGGCTGCACGCGCGCGTTGGTCTTCAGTTCGTCAGCGATCGAGGCCGGCAGAATATTGAGCAGCAGCCTCTCCGATTCGGCCTTCTCGGCAAGCGCCTGATCGCGCGCACTCTCCATTTTTCGCAGCATCTCGTTGCGCGCAAGCAACTGCCGGCGCAGTTCTAGATGAACCATGGTTTGGCGCGACAGACGCCGTAGTGCTTCCCGCTGCTCAAAGGAGAGCTCACGCGGTTGGAAATCGATAACACATAGCGTCCCCAGAGCATGGCCATCCGGCGTTATGAGCGGAGCGCCGCAGTAAAACCGAAGCGCCAAATCGCCCGTGACCAGCGGACTGGTGTTGAACCGCTCATCTTTTTCGAGCTCGGGAACATACAGGATGTCGTTGTTACAGATCGTAGCTTGGCAGATCGAGATTTCCCGGGGGCATTCGGACATATCCGGCGGGAGACCGTACTTCGCCTTCACCCATTGCCGGGACTCATCAACGAAGCTTATCAGCGCAGCTGGACAACCACAGATCTGGGCTGCGAGATCGGTGATCTCGTTGAGGCCCACTTCGGGAAGCGTGTCAAGAATCGCGTAACTCCTCAACGCGTCGAGTCGCTCAGGCTCCCTGGCTGGTATCGGGCGGTGCATGGCATATTCGTGCAATAAATCTGCCTGAAATGCCAGAGCATTCCCCGCTGCGCCGAGGAAACCGGGCACGCAAGCCCATGGCGTTCGCCGGCCGGGAATTCTACGCGGGGGTTCGCCTTGACGCACACCAGGTCTGTCCGCGCCCGCTTGGCACAGGCCGCATCCCCGCCCCCATGATTATGGGTGTCACGGCCTTCGCGCTGCGGTTAAGCTTGCTTCGCGCCGCGGGGGACACGCGGGTCGCGGGACCATGAACATGACCGAACAGGGCGAGACGGGTGAAGCCATCACCATCCTCCTCGTCGAGGACGACGCGCCGACCTGCTGGCGGCTACAGGATGCGCTGGCCAAGGCCGGCTACGAGGTGCGCAGCGCCAGTACGCTCGCGGAGGCGCGGCAGGCCCTGAGCGCGGGCGCGCCGCGCGTGCTGCTGACCGACCTGCGGCTGCCCGACGGCCACGGCGTCGAGCTGATCCGCGAGATGCGACAGCGTTTTCCCGACACCGAGATCATGGTGATCTCCGCGCTCGGCGACGAGGAGAGCGTGATCTCCGCGATCACGGTCGGCGCCACCGGCTATCTGCTCAAGGACGCCTTCCCCACCGATATCGCCACAACGGTGCGCGACCTGGTCGCGGGACATTCGCCGATCTCCGCCTCGATCGCGCGCTTCATCGTGCGCAGGACGCAAGGTGCCGCCCAGACTTCGGCAGAGCCGCCGCCCGGTCCCGCGCTCAACACGGCGAAGCTGACCCCGCGCGAGATCGACATCCTGTGGGGCATCGCCAAAGGCTTCAGCTATGCCGAGATTGCGAGCCATCTCGGCCTGTCCAAGCAGACCGTGCCCGGACATATCAAGAACATCTATCGCAAGCTCGAGGTGCATACGCGCAGCGAGGCGGTGTTCGAGGCGGTGCAGCAGGGCCTGATCAAGCTGTGAGCGAGATCGCGGCGAAAGCACCGACACGCCCGCGGCGCCGGCTGATCGCGTCGCGTCTCGTGCCCTATCTGCTGCTCCAGGCGTTGATCGTGATCGTCACGATCCTGGGGATTCGGCTGCTGCAGCCGAGCGATCCTGATGACTACGCGGTGAGCGATTTCTCGGCGCGGGAGGACGGTCTGACGCGCCCTGTGACGCTGCCGCATTTCACCTCGTCACGCTACTCGCTGGCCGACCCGCCATTCTACACCGGCACCTTCACGTTCCGGAGCGGCGATGCGGCCTCCGGCTGGTCGGTGTACCTGCCGCGCTTCAGCAACGCGGTGGAGGTGGCCGTCAACGGCGTCGTCGTGCTCGACTCCCGGCGCGATGCCAACGCCAATCGGTCCGACCGCAACACGCCGCAGATCGCCGTCATCCCCGCCTCGCTGCTGCGCGAGGGCGCCAACGAGATCACGGTGCGGCTGTTCGTGTGGGGCCCGCTCAAGGGCTTCCTCGACACCGTCTATGTCGGGCCGGATGCCGCCTTGCGGCCGGCCTATGAGACGCGCACGCTGCTGTTTGTCACCCTGCCGGTGGTGTTTTCAGCCTGGCAGGCGATCCTCGCCGTCATCCTCGCGATCATGTGGCTGATGCGGCGTCACGAATCGGTCTATGGCGTACTGGCGACGGCGATGGTGCTCGGCGTGGTGCAGGCATTCGCGCCGCCGCCGGTGCCGCCGGCCACGGTATCGCACCTGGCCGCGGTGCTGCTCGCCTCCGCACCGATCGAGAGCGCGCTGATCGTCGCGTTCGGCGCGCTGTTCTTCGGCTGGCGCTGGCCGCGTTACGGCACGCTGCTGTTCGTGCCTGGTCTCGCCGTGTTCGTGATCGGGCTGATCGGAGGCCCGCCGCTGCCGCGCATCCTGTTCCTGATGCTCGGCATTCCCACCGTCGGGCTCTGCCTGTTCCTGATGGCCTGCATCACGGCCATCGCTGTGGTCCGGCGGCAGGACGCGGCGAGCTTCATGATTGGCTGCGCGGTGACCATCGTGCTGACCTGCTGGATGCAGGACATGCTCACGGTGCTCGAGATCGTGAACAACGACCGCATCTTCGTCTCGCGGCTGTCCTATTCGGCGATGCTGGTCGCCATCGGCGCCGGGCTGACCTGGCGCTTTGCCCGCGCCTTGAACCAGGTCGACAGCTTCGCCGGCCAGCTGGTGACGCGGGTGCGGGAGGCCGAGGAGCGGCTGAAGGCGAGCTTTGCCCGCGAGGAGGAGCGCGCCCGCGCAGCGGCGCTCGCCAACGAGCGCACGCGCCTGATGCGAGATCTGCACGACGGTCTCGGCGGCCAGCTCGTCAGCATCGTCGCCCTGTCCGAGCGCGGCAGTGCGGGCGCGACCATCACGGACGCCGCCCGCGCGGCGCTGAAGGATCTGCGCCTCGTTATCGATTCCATGGACGATATCGGGGGCGACCTGATGCTGGCGCTCGGCTCCTGGCGCGAGCGGGCCACGGCCCAATTGCGGCCGCACGACATCACACTGGACTGGCGCGTGGCGACGCCGCAGGGCCTGCCGCTGCATCCCGAACTGAGGCCATGGCACGTGATCCAGATCGTGCGCATCCTCGACGAGGCCGTGACCAATGCGGTCAAGCACGCGCAGGCCCGCCGCATCGCCGTGACCATCGACACGTTCGACGCAGGCCAGGGGCCGTACGGCGTGATCAGCGTGACGGACGACGGAAGCGGCTTTGCGCTGGCCGGCAATGGCGAGGCCGCCGGCGCCGGCCAGACCGCGCGCGGCCTGCGCAACATGAAAAGCCGCGCCGCGCGCTGCGGCGCAGTGCTCGATCTGGCGTCTGATGCCTCCGGCACGCGCGTGCGGCTAAAATTGCCGCAGCGTTTTCCCGACAGCGACATGGCCGTAGGCTGAAAGGCCCCCTCCCCGAACGTGTGGGGCGCACGGAGAGAGGGGACGGGCCGGGTTAAATTGCCTGCGGAGGACGGGGGGTGTTCGTCCGCAGGCCCCTTGGCCCGAACCTTCTCCCTCACCCCGCTTGCGGGGCGAGGTGAGGAAGCGGTCAGCGCACGCCGACGCGATTGACCGGGCCGCCGCGATTCATCGGCGTTCCCGCGCGCACGCCGACACCGGGCGCACCGACGCCGGGGGTTGCGACCGCCGCCGCCGCGACCGGCGCTCCCACCACCACGGCGCCGGTCGGCCGCACCACGCAGCCCTTAGGCACGCCGACGGTCTTGCAATAGACCACGGCCTGCGCCGGGCTCGTGCCCAGCGACACCATCGCCGCGCCCGCCAGCGCCATGACCGTCAGCCCTGCGCCCAGCGCTCCAGCTCTCTTCGACATTCCTGCTCTCCTGCTTCCCGTTCGGCGTCCCGATGCAATCACCGGTTTCGCAGCCGAGGTGCCGCCTGAATGACAAAAGTCGGCGCGCGGATACATGCCATGAAGATGGGGGTACCGCCGGCGGGAGGACTGGCCGCTGCCATGAACATGGGATGGACCGGCGCCCCGCCTTTGCGGAATGGTCCGGCTCGATTGATCCCGGTCGGGACCAACGAGAATTCCAACGAGGTGCTTCATGAAGATTTCGGTTCTTGCCGCGCTGCTGCTTACAGCTGCCGCCCTGCCTGCTGCCGCGCAGTCCGGTCCATCCGTCCAGGAGCAAATGGCCTGCCGCGGCGACGCCAGCAAATTCTGCGCCGAGCATATCGGCAAGCCGCCGCAGATGAATGCCTGCCTGCGCGAGAACAAGTCGAAGCTCTCGGATTCCTGCCGCAAGGTGGTTGAATCACGCGGAGGCTAGTCGCTCATCCCTCTCTCTTGGAAGAAGACAGAGAGGGGCGGCGCTGTGCCGCCCTCTCGAAAAATGCCGAAGGTGCGCCGCTATTCCTGCATCAGCTCGCCGCTACCGCCGAACTCGGCGGGAAAATCCTTCAGCTTGGGCAGGCCGTCGCGCATCGGCAGCACAGTCTCGGCATAGTTGACGTGGACGCCGGGTGTGAACGCGAGCGTGGGGATGGTGGCGGTGAAGACGTCGACCAGGCCGAGCGGCGGATGGTTGGTCATGAGATGGCCGCCGCACTTCTTGCAAAATTTGCGCTCGCTGAGCGGCGTCTTGGCGAAGGTCTCGACATTCTGAGCGCCTTCGGTGATGCGCACGGCCTCTGGCTTCCACAGGCTGAAGGCGTTGACCGGACCGCCCGACCACGAGCGGCAGGAGCGGCAATGGCAATAGCCCATCGCCTCCGGCGCGCCCGTGACTTCGACCGTGACCGCGCCGCAGAAGCAGTTTCCGACATGTTTCATTTGGACGTCTCCGTTTTTCTGATGGATCGTTATCGCGCCTCGGCGCCCCGCGCGCCCTTCCTTCGATTGGACGCGCACGGCTTGGCCGAGACTACACTGACCGGCGCCAGGGAATAAGCATGGAGACGCGTTGTTTGTACTGCCGGTACTCGTCGCCGAAGAGATCGACGAGATCGCTCTCCTCAAGCGCGATGCCGACGAAGATGTAGAGCGTGGTCACGGCCGTGAACAAAAGATGACCCGCGGTCATGACCGGCGCCGCCCAGAACGCAATGATGAAACCGAGATAGATCGGATGGCGGACGAACTTGTAGAGCAGCGGCGTCTTGAAGCGCGGCGGCTCCATCTCCTTGCCGATGAGATGATTGGTCACCTGATGCAGGCCGAACAATTCGAAATGGTTGATGATGAAGGTCGAGGTGAATACCAGCACCCAGCCGGCGAAGGACAACGTGACCAGTGTCACGGCAAGATCCGGGTTCTCGACGCTCCATATCACCGATGGCAGCGGACGCCACTGCCAGAACAGGAGCAGCAGTGACAGGCTCGCGAACAGCACATACGTGCTTCGCTCGACCGGTTTGGGGACGAACTGCGTCCACCAATCCTTGAATTGCCGGCGTGCCATCACGCTGTGTTGAACTGCGAACAGCGACATCAGCAGCAAATTGATGACGACCGCCCGAACGACGGGCGCTTCGGCGCCGGTATCGATGGTCTTGGGCACCATCACCCCCATGACAAAGCCGATCGCATAGAGAATGGTGACGAAAAACACGAGATACGCCGCAATTCCGTACAGAAAGGCGATGAACCTGAAAATACGAGAGCCCGCAACGTCCGAGCCGAAGGAATGAACCTGGTGATCGAGTTGGGTCATGAAACGCTCCGTTGTGCCGAGGCATCGACACGGTTTGGTCTTCGCACCATGCGGGGTCGGACGTCCCGCGGCTTTCGCGGACCATTGATTTTCGCCTGAGACGCCTTTGATTTTTGCTTGAGACGACGAAAACGTGCGATTTCGCTTTGAAAACAACCTGCTGGACGGCGACCTTCGGGAGCTCACTTGCGACGGCAAGACCATTCCGTTGCAGCCGCAAGTATTCGATCTCTTGTTTTATCTGGTCACGCAACGGGGGCGTGTGGTCAGCAAGGGTGACCTGATCAGCCAGATCTGGAACGATCGCATCGTTTCGGATTCAGCCCTGAACAGCCGGATCAACGCCGCCCGCAAGGCGCTGGGCGACGACGGCGCGACCCAGCGCCTGATCAAGACCATTCCGCGCAAGGGCTTTCGTTTCGTCGGCGAGGTCCGGGAAGAGGCGGCTGCATCGCCCGCGCAGGCGGAATCCAGGCCCGCTCCCCCGCGCGTGGCGGAGCGCCCGGCAATCGCGGTGCTCGCCTTCGAGAACATGAGCGGCGATCCCGAGCAGGACTATTTCGGCGACGGCATCAGCGAGGACATCCTCACCGCGCTGTCGAAGCAGCGCTGGTTCATGGTGATCGCCCGCAACTCCTCCTTCACCTACAAGGGACGCGCGGTCCATCTCAGGCAAATCGCCGAGGAGCTCGGCGTCCGCTACATCGTCGAAGGCAGCGTGCGCAAGTCGGACAACCGGGTGCGCATCACCGCCCAGCTCAACGACGCCGTGTCGGGCGGTCATCTCTGGGCCGAGCGCTATGACCGCGAGCTCGTCGACGTCTTCGCCGTGCAGGACGAGATCACCAATGCGATCGCCGCCGCGATCGAGCCGCAGATCCACGCGGCCGAGAATTTCCGCAGCCATCGCAAGCCGCCGGCGAGCCTGGATGCCTGGGACCTCTTGATGCGCGCGCTGTCGCATTACTGGCGCGTGACCCGCCAGGACCACGCGGCCGCGAAGGCGCTGCTCGCGCGCGCGATCGCGATCGATCCGAATTACGGCCAGGCGCTGTCGGTGCTGGCCGTGAACGACATGTTCGGCGTGCATCTCGGCTGGACCGAGCTGGCCGCGGTCGCGCCGGCCGCGGAAGCCGCCGCGCTCAAAGCGGTGCGTTGCGACCATGAGGATGCCTGGGCGCATGCCGCGCTCGGCAGCGTCTGCTTCTCGACCCGCAGGCTCACGGACGCGCTGTCCGAGTTCGAGCAGGCGCTCGCGCTCAATCCGAACTTCTCGCTGGCGCAGGGCTATTACGCGCTGGCACTGTCCTATGCCGGACGCTCGAACGACTCGTTCGAGGCTGCGCAAAAGGCAATTCGGCTGTCGCCGCGCGATCCGTCACTGGCGATCTATCACGGTATAGCCGCCTATGCGCGCTTCACCGAGCGGCACTATGGCGAGGCCATCGCGCTGGCACGCGAGGCGATCCGCCACCGCGGCGACCTCACCGGCGCCTACCGCGTGCTCGCCGTCTCCGCCGGCATGACCGGCGATGGCGCGCTCGCGGAAATGGCACTCGGAGAGCTCCGTCGCACCCAACCGGGCATCTCGCTGCACTGGATCGCGACGCAGCTGCCGTGGGCCAACGAGCGAGATCGCGAACACTATCTGGAGGGCTTCAGACGAGCGGGATTGCAGTGAGGCCTCTTACCCTCCCTGGAGGAGGAGGAGGGTACGCATGCAAGGTGACGGCCTGATGCTTTTGGTCGCAGGCGCGGACTTGTGCACCGCCCCGGCATGCTCTCACCACGGCTGACAGCCGCCTGATCCCGCGGAGCGGGCCGATCTGCCGTGCCGCCGCACGGTGGGAAAAACAGGACGCGCTGTACATTTTTTGTGCGAGCACTGTCGCGACTTTCATCTTGCCGCGCCGAACGGGACTGTGTGAGCCTCGACAGCGGATGGGGACTGGGATGGACCGACCGTCGCTTTGCGCGCGAGCGCGCCTGCGAAGCGTTTACGGCTGGTCTCGCTTGAGAAAGATACGACATGCCAAAACGAGTGTTGCTTGGTCTCTTCCTGGCTTGCGGCCTTTCGGCCCCGGCGCTGGCGCAAGAGCCGAAGACGGGGGGTGTGATCAATGCCGTGATCCAGCCCGAGCCGCCGGGCCTGATGCTTGCGATGGTCCAGAACGGCCCGGTCCAGATGGTCTCGGGCAACATCTTCGAAGGCCTGTTGCGCTACAGCCCCAAGCTCGAACCGCTGCCGGAGCTTGCCGAGAGCTGGAGCGTCAGCGAGGACGCCAAGACCTACACCTTCAAGCTAAAGAAGGGCGTGACCTGGCATGACGGCAAGCCCTTCACCGCCGCCGACGTGCTGTTCTCGATCGAGATGCTGAAGCAGACCCATGCGCGTGCCCGCACCAATTTGGCGCAGGTCGACAAGATCGAGACGCCGGACGAGCATACGGTGGTCTTCACGCTGAAGCAGCCGTTCGGCCCGTTCCTCGGCATCTTCGAGGTCGGCTCGATGCCGATGGTGCCGAAGCATCTCTACGACGGCACCGACTGGAAGACCAATCCCTACAACAACGCGCCCATCGGCACCGGGCCCTTCATGTTCAAGGAATGGCAGAAGGGCTCGTTCATCCGCCTGGTCAAGAACCCGAACTACCACGAGAAGGGCAAGCCCTATCTCGACGAGGTCTACTGGCAGATCATCCCGGACGCCGCGGCGCGCTCGGTGGCATACGAGACCGGCAAGGTCGACGTGCTGCCCGGCGGCTCGGTCGAGAATTTCGACGTGCCGCGGCTGTCCAAGCTGAAGGACACCTGCGTCACCGGCGCCGGCTGGGAATTCTTCTCGCCGCTGGCCTGGCTGTGGCTGAACAACCGCCACGGCCCGCTCGCCGACAAGCGGGTGCGGCAGGCGATCATGTATGCGATCGACCGCGACTTCGCCAAGGACGTGATCTGGAACGGGCTCGGCAAGGTCGCCACCGGCCCGTCGGCCTCGACCATCAAGTACTACACCGACGACGTGAAGAAATATCCGTACGATCCGGCCAAGGCCAAGGCGCTGCTGAAGGAAGCCGGCTACAAGGGCGAGAAGATCCGCTTGCTGCCGCTCGCCTATGGCGAGACCTGGCAGCGCTGGGGTGAAGCCGTCAAGCAGAACCTCCAGGATGTCGGCATGACCATCGAGACGATCGCCACCGACGTTGCCGGCGGCAACCAGAAGATCAGCGAGTGGGACTACGACATCGCCTTCACCTATCTCTACCAGTACGGCGACCCCGCGCTCGGAGTGGGACGCAACTACATCTCCAGCAACATCGCCAAGGGCCAGGTCTTCAACAATGTCGAGGGTTATTCCAACCCGGAGATCGACAAGCTGTTCGCCGAGGGCGCGGTTGCAACGCCGGATTCCAAGCGTAAGGAGATCTATGAGAAAGCGCAGAAGATCCTGGTCGAGGACGTGCCCGTGGCCTGGATGCTCGAGCTGCAATTTCCGACCATCATGCGCTGCAAGGTCAAGAACCTGATCACCACGGGGATCGGGGTCAATGACGGCTTCAAGGACGCATGGCTCGACAAGTGAGGGCGGTGCCTTCCTTCACCTCTCCCCGCTTGCGGGGAGAGGTCGAATGTGCGCGAAGCACATATTCGGGTGAGGGGGTACAGGTCAATCAGCATTCTCATGCGTGGAGAGAAGCCCCTCACCCCAACCCTCTCCCCGCAAGAGCGGGGCGAGGGAGCGCACTGCCCCAGTGGCTAAAGGTCACGTCACCCTCTATGAACTTCCAGTAAGATGCTCTCCTTCGTCGCTCAGCGTGTCCTCAAGGGCGTGATCGTCCTGCTCGCGATCGTCGTCCTCAATTTCTTCCTGATCCGCCTGGCGCCGGGCGATCCCGCGATCGTGATGGCGGGCGAGGCCGGGGCCAGCGACCAGGTCTTCGTCAAGCAGCTCCGGGAGAAGTTCGGCCTCGACAAGCCGCTGCCCGAGCAGCTGTTTATCTACGTCAAGGGCGTCGTCACTCTCGACCTCGGCTTTTCCTTCCGCCAGCAGGCTCCGGTCGCAAAACTGATCGGCGAGCGGCTGCCGGCAACGCTGTTGTTGACGCTGACCGCCTTCGCGATCTCGCTCACGCTCGGCATCCTGTTCGGCACCTTCGCCGCGCGCTTTGCCGGAACCTTCCTCGACACCGCCATCACCGTGTTCGCGCTGATCTTCTACGCCATGCCGATCTTCTGGGTGGCGCTGATGGGCATCTTGCTGTTCTCGGTCACGATGGATTGGCTGCCGAGCTTCGGTTACGAGACGGTCGGTGCCAATCTCACCGGCCTTGCCCATTCGGTCGATGTCGCAAAGCATCTGATCATGCCGGCGATGACCCTCGGCCTGTTCTTCATGGCGACCTATACCCGCATGACACGCGCCTCGATGCTGGAAGTGAAGCGCCTCGACTTCGTCAAGACGGCGCGCGCCAAGGGTCTCTCAGACGCCGTGATCCAGCGCCGCCACGTGCTGCGCAACGCGCTGCTGCCGGTGGTGACGCTCGCCGGCGTGCATTCCGGCACTCTGATCGGCGGCGCCGTCATCACCGAGACCGTGTTCGCCTGGCCCGGCATCGGGCGGCTGATGTACGACGCCCTGCTGCAGCGGGACTATAATTTGCTGCTCGGCGTGTTCGTGATCTGCTCCGCCATGGTCCTCACCTTCAACCTCATCACCGACCTGGTCTATCGCCTAGTCGATCCGCGGATCGAATACGCCGCATGAAACAGTTCTGGAAATCGATGCTGAAGAGTCCGAGCGGCGTCATCGGGCTCGTCATCCTCCTGGTCGCAGTCTCTGTCGCGGCGTTCGGACCGATGCTGTTCCCGAACTCGCCCTGGCGCATGGTGCAGCGGCCCTTTCTCCCACCGTTCACGCTGTCGACCGTGCCGCTGGGAACCGACGCGCTCGGCCGCGACATCTTCGCCGGCATGATCTTCGGCGCCCGCGTCTCGCTTCTGGTCGGTCTCGTCTCGACGCTGGTGGCCCTGATCGTGGGCGTGCCGATCGGTGCCATGGCCGGCTATTTCGGCGGCAAGGTCGACGACGCCCTGATGCGCTTCACCGAGTTCTTCCAGACCATTCCGAGCTTCGCGCTTGCGATCGTGCTGGTCGCGATCCTGCAGCCCTCGATCTATTCGATCGTCGCCTCGATCGCGGTGGTGAGCTGGCCGCCGGTCGCTCGCCTCGTGCGCGGCGAGGTGCTGTCGCTGCGCACGCGCGAATATGTCCAGGCCGCCGTGGTCACCGGCCAGAGCAACAGCTGGATCATCCTGCGCGAAATCCTCCCCAACGCGTTGTCGCCCGTGATCGTGCTGGCCTCGTTGATGGTGGCCACCGCGATCCTGCTTGAATCCTCGCTATCCTTCCTCGGCCTCGGCGATCCCAATCTGATCTCCTGGGGCTACATGGTCGGCGCTGGCCGAACCGTGATCCGGCAGGCCTGGTGGATCACCGTGTTTCCCGGCATTGCCATCCTGATCTCGGTGCTCGGATTGAACCTGATCGGCGAAGGCCTCAACGATGCGCTCAATCCACGGCTGTCACGGGAGGGCCGCTGACGATGATCGCCCCGCCCGCCGTCTCCATCAGGAACTTGCGGATCGCGCTGCCCAAGGGCGCTGAGCGCCCCTTCGCGGTCGACGGCGTCTCGCTCGATCTGGAGCCCGGCAAGATCGTCTGCGTCGTCGGCGAGTCCGGCTCCGGCAAGTCGATGTGCGCGCATGCGCTGATGGGCCTTTTGCCGGGTACGGTGTCGGTCGCCTCCGGTGAGATCCAGTTCGAGGGCCGGGACCTGCTCAAGCTCGATGACGATGGCTGGCGCGATCTGCGCGGCCGCCGGTTGGCGATGATCTTCCAGGAGCCGATGACCGCGCTCAATCCCTTGATGCGAATCGGCGACCAGATGGCGGAGATGTTCGAGGCGCACGGCCTGCTGACGCCAAGGGAGCGGCGCGACAAGGCGCTGGCGCTGGCACGCGAGGTCGGCCTGCCCGACCCCGAGCGCATCGTGCGCGCTTATCCGCACCAGCTCTCCGGCGGCCAGCGCCAGCGCGCCATGATCGCGATGGCGCTCGCGCTCGAGCCTGCGGTGCTGGTCGCGGACGAGCCGACCACCGCGCTCGACGTCACCACGCAGGCCCAGATCCTGAAGCTGATCCGCAACCTCCAGCGTGATCGCAACATGGCGGTGATGTTCATCACCCATGATTTCGGCGTGGTTGCCGATATCGCCGACCAGGTCGTGGTGCTCCGCCACGGCAAGGTCGTGGAGGAAGGTCCGGCTACGGCCGTGTTCAACGAACCTCAACACGACTACACCAAGGCATTGCTTGCGGCCGTGCCGTCGATGGATCCGCCGCCGCGAAAGCCACTGGACGATCAGCCTAAGGCCGTCGAGGTGATCGGGCTGGACAAGACTTACGTCACATCGGGCGGCTGGTTCCGCGAGGACCGCCGCGTCGATGCGGCCCGCGCGGTCAATTTCAACATCCTCAAGGGCGAGACGCTCGGCCTGGTCGGCGAATCCGGCTCGGGTAAGTCGTCCGTGGCGCGCCTGGTGATGCGGCTGATCGAAGCCGATCGCGGCACGGTGCGGATCGGCGAGACCGACCTGACCTCGCTTTCGGGCAAGGCGCTGCGCGCCGAGCGCCATCGCATCCAGATGATCTTCCAGGATCCGTTCGCCTCGCTCAATCCGCGCCGCAAGATCGGCCACATCATCGCCGACGGACCGATCGCGGTGGGCACCGATCCGAAGGTGGCGTTCGACCGCGCTCGCGATCTCCTCAAGATGGTTGGATTGGACGCCGGCGCGCTCGAACGCTATCCGCATGAATTCTCGGGCGGTCAGCGCCAGCGCATCGGCATTGCCCGCGCGCTCGCGCTCGAGCCGGAGATCATCGTCGCGGATGAGGCGGTTTCCGCGCTCGACGTTTCGGTGCAGGCGCAGGTGCTGAAACTGCTGGAAGACCTCAAGGCGCGCCTTGGCCTGTCGATGCTGTTCATCACCCACGATCTGCGCGTCGCGGCCCAGATCTGCGACCGCATCGCGGTGATGCAGCGCGGCGCCATCGTCGAGCTGAAGCCGACGACGCAGCTCTTCGCCGCGCCCGAGCATGCCTATACGCGCGAATTGCTCGCAGCCGTGCCCGGACGGAAGGAGCACGCGCCGGCGGCCTGAGGCGGTTCGTCTTCGTTCATCGATGTCCGCGATAGTTCCAAAAACTTGCACGCTGAGCGGGACGAAACATATTCGATCCAGCAGCATTTGCTTCATGAGACCATCCCTGCTCATTCGGCAAGGGGTGAGTCATGGCGCGGCGCGGTCACGCGCTTTTTATCCGGTCGTGACCGGACCCGCCGCTTCAAAGCCGAAGGGTGGCACCATAGATGACGGTTGAATGATCAGCGTCATCTCATGACGGACTCACACTGATATTCGGAGCCAACATGGGCGAAGTTATTCGATTTGTCTCAAAGTCCGAGCGCGAGCGAGCACGCCTCATCGAGGAGGCACGCGCGATCTACGGCAGCATCTTCCCGCCGGCCGATCCGGCGGGCGACGGCCAGGGAAAGCCGGCGATTGGTCGCCCGTTCATCGGCCGCGACGGGGGTAACGCATCGTGATCAAGATCGTCGCCGTGCTTTGCAGCCTCGCCTCTCCCTCCAATTGTCATGAGCAGATCGTCACCACGTCGGACTTCGCGCAAGTCTCGGTGCAGTCGTGCCTGATGGGCGCGCCGCAGCTTGCCGAATGGATGAACCAGCATCCGGCCGAGCGCCTTGCGGCCTGGCGCTGCGTGATCGGTCAACAGACCGGCCGCGGGATCTAAGGCCGGACCTCTCGATTCGGCCGAGTAAGCCGTTCTCATGCCCCGGACGTAGCGCAGGGCTTCTTCAGCGGTACGCTGCAGAGCCGGGGCCCATCGCAGCTCCGAGCGAAGCCCTCTCTATCTCGTGGTATTGCTCCAGGTCGGAACCGAGTTGGTCACGCCGACCGAGGGCCAATTGTATGATCCGATCGACGGCGCAGTGACAGTGCCGACCGTCTGTCCGGACGATCCATAGGACGCCCCCGGCTGCGCGGCCGGCGCTCCGGCTCCGCTATAGGTCGGCGCCACCACACCAGTGCTGTAATGCCGGCTCGACCGGACCTTTTTTGCTTCAGCCGCGAAAGGCGCGGCAAGCAGTCCGGTGCTGACGAGCGCGGCGATGGCAAGTCTGACTGTCCTCATGGCTGATCCTTTCGCCCGCTACGCGCCCCGATATGGCAAGTGCTCATGGATCGGGAAATTTCCATGGGTTCTCCCTTCATAACTCCGCGAGCGGGCGGAGGTGCCGGAGCGCGACGCACTCGGCCGCCTTCGGATGGACCCGAATCAGCGCTAGTGCATTGCTTTCAGTGACTTCCCTGGACGCAAGCATGACCGGCGCCGAATTGAAGCAGCTTCGCAACGACCTCTCCGATGCCCTCGAGCGCAAGCTCAGCGCGGCCGACATGGCCAAGCTTTGCGGTTTGCCGGAGACCAGCGGCGCCGACACCATCCGGCGCTGGGAGGTCAGCGGCCCGACGCCGGAGGGGACCCGCATCTTGCGCGTGCTCGCGATGGCGAGCGAACGCTATCCGATCCTGGAGAAGTTCGACATCTTCGATCGACACGACGTGCGTGAGGAAGACAGGCCGGCAAAGCGCGCCGCCTTTCGCGCGCAGATGCGCGATGAGGCGCGGCGGCGCCTAGGTTAACGCGAGGCGCGCGCAAGTTACCGACAGAGCGCGCCGTTAAGCCTTCCTTCACCATTTCTTAAGTCGCCATTAAGCACGAAAATCATTTGTACCCCAACAAGTTACGTTGGCCGTCGCTGTGCCACGGATGTGACAGCATTTTCGTCAAAAGCGAGCTATCTGCAAAACCAATGCAGCGCAGAAAACGCGCCTGCCGGGACCTTACGTGTTGGAGTTCAAAACGATGAAGAAGATTCTGTTTGCGGCTGTTGCGCTGCTTGTGGTGGGCGCGGCCGCGCCGGCCGTCGGCGCCGATCTCGGCAACCGCAATTATTACAAGACGCCCGCGCCGGCCTACGCCGCGCCGATCTACAATTGGACGGGCTTTTATCTCGGCGCCCATGTCGGCGGCGCGTTCTCCAGCGACAACAATTTCAACGGCCTCTCCACCGGCAACAACGGCAACGGCCGCTTCCTGGGCGGCGTGCAGGTCGGCGCGGACTGGCAGTTCCACCCGAACTTCGTGGTCGGCGTCGAAGGCCAGTATTCCTGGCTCTCCGGCAGCGTCGGCGCGGTGTTCCCCGGCGGCATCGCCTACACCAACGACCAGCGCGGCCTCGGCTCGATCACCGGCCGCGTCGGCTACACCTGGGGTCCCGGCCTGGTCTATGTGAAGGGCGGCTACGCCTATTCGGACAACAACGAGAAGGTCACCGTCGGCGGCGTGCCGGCCGCCTTCGTTATCACGGGCGATCATCGCAACGGCTACACCGTTGGCGCCGGCCTCGAATACATGTTTGCCCCGAATTGGTCGGCCAAGGCCGAATACCAGTACTACAATTTCGGCGACGCGAGCTTCACCGCCGGTCCGCTCGCGGGCACCGGCGCCTTCACCACCGACGACCATACCTTCAAGGCGGGCGTCAACTATCGCTTCAACTGGGCAAGCCCCGCTGTGGCGCGCTACTGATCGGTTAGCAAAACATTATCACGACGAGGGGCCGGCGACGTTCCGGCCCCTCTTTTTTCGCTCTGCGGAACGCGCGCAACCGATTGCAGCAATTGCGATTTCTTAACCGCCCCGCCCGATACTCCCGGCCACAAAACATAAGCAAGGCGTGGGGGAATCTCGATGGCGATCCGTTTCAGTCTCGGCCGTTTCAAGCCGCGTTTCAAAATGCCGAAATGGGGCGTGCGCGGCAGCCTGTTCGCGGCCTTCGCATTGATCGCGGGCATGGGCCTCGTAATCGCGGCCGGCGCAGGGCTGGCGCTGCAGAATCTCGGCGGACGCATGACCGAATTGAGCGGACGGGACATTCCGCGCCTTTCCGCCAGCCTGCAATTGTCGGCGCTGAGTGCGAGCCTCGCGGCACAGGGACCGGCCCTGCTTGCGGCGCAAAGCGAGGAGGCCCTGAACGAACGGACCAAGAAGCTCAGGGAATTGCAGGAGCAGACGCAGCAGAAGCTCAACGAGATCATCGAGCTCGGCGGCGACAAGAGCGTCGTCTCAGGGCTCACCGACACGATGAAGAGCATCAACGAGGCGGCTCAGAGCCTGACGAAGGCCGCCCGCGAACGGCTCGACATCGCGGCGCTGCACGAGAAGCAATATGACGCGCTCCGCACCGCGCAGGGCGCGTTCGTCGGCGCAGCGAGCCCGGCGATGCTGGACGCGCAGACGCGCGTCAACGCCATTCTCGGTTCAGCCGACCTTTCCGCCGCCGATGCGACCGACGCCGCCCAGACCGTCGGTCAGCTCGGCAACGTCGTCGCCAGCGGCAATCTCGCGGCCGCCAACATGAGCGCGGCGCTTTCGGCGAGCAGCAGCGACAAGCTCGACGACATCCAGAAGGAATTCAAGACGGCGCAGGGACGCCTGCGCTCGAACCTCGATCTGTTGCCGGATAACCAGGGCAACAAGATGCTGCGCGACACCGCGGAGAAGCTGCTCTCGCTCGGCACCGGCAAGACCGGCGTGTTCAATCTGCGCGAAAAGGAGCTCGACTCCATCGACTACGGCCAGACCATCCTGGACGAGACGCGCAAGCTCAATGTCGGCCTCGGCATCAGCGTGCAACAGCTCGTCGACGGCGTGCAGAAAGAGACCAACGCCTCGACCTTCCAGGCGCGGCAGGAGATTTCGCTCGCGACATCAGTCATGCTGGCGCTGGGCGCGCTGATGCTGGTCGGCTCGGCGCTGTTCGTCTGGCTCTATGTCGGCCGCAACATCCTGCGCCGGATCGGCGCCCTGCAACAGTCGATGCAGCTGCTCGCCAACGGCGACCTCGAAACTGAGATCTACCGCTCGAAGAACCACAACGACGAAATCTCCGTGATGGCGAACACGCTGCAGGTGTTCCGGGAGAGCATGATCGAGACTCGCGCGCTGACCAGCGAGCAGGACAAGGATCGTATCGCCAAGGCCGAGCGTGCCGCGCGCATGGAAGCGAAGATCGCCCAATTCGAAAGCACGGTGCGCTCCGCGCTCGACAATCTGGCGCAATCGGCCAATTCGATGCAATCGACCGCGCAGAGCATGTCGAACACCGCCGACCAGTCCAACGCGCTGGTCAACGCGGTCGCCTCCGCCGCGGAAGAGACGTCGGTCAACGTGCAGACCGTGTCGGCCGGCACCGAGCAGCTGTCCTCCTCGATCCAGGAGATCAGCCGTCAGGTCGTGACCTCCGCCGAGATCGCCAAAAAGGCGGTCGACGAAGCGGGAGCGACCGACGCCACGGTGCAGAGCCTTGCCGACAGCGCGAGCCGCATCAGCGTCGTCGTCGACCTGATCCAGACCATCGCCTCGCAGACCAATCTGCTCGCCCTCAACGCCACCATCGAGGCGGCGCGCGCCGGCGAGGCCGGCCGCGGCTTCGCGGTGGTTGCCTCCGAGGTGAAGAGCCTGGCCAGCCAGACCGCCAAGGCAACCGACGAGATCCGCACCCAGATCGCCAGCATGCAGTCAGTCACGACCTCCGCGGTCGGCGCCATCCAGGGCATCGGCCGGATCATCGGCGAGATCAACGACGTCACCACGACGATCGCAGCCGCGGTCGAGGAGCAGGGCGCCGCCACGCGCGAAATCGCCCGCAACATCCAGCATGCCGCCGGCGGCACCAGCGAGGTCTCCAGCAACATCGTCGGCGTCTCCACCGCGTCCGCCGAGGCCGGCGCTGCGGCTACCGAAGTGCTGGGCGCCTCGGACGCGCTGCGGCGCGAGGCCGATATCCTGCGCGGGGAGATCGACGCGTTCCTCAACGATATGCGGGCGGCGTAGGATTTCGCTGTCATTCCGGATAGCGCGAAACGCGTGAATCTGCGGCGCGTTCCGCTGGAACGGGATCGGCACGCCTCGATTGACCAGATAGTGATTGGTCGAGGAGATAGATCGATGGCGAAGAGCAAGAAGCAGGCGCAGGCGCTTGCGATCAAGCTGTCGCGCGAGCGACGTGCGGGTAAGAACGTTCCTCCGCCGCCCAAGGGCCGCTCCAGCGCCAGGACGAGACGGCGCGCCCAGCACGATCTTGCGGTTGGGCGTGCACGTGCAAAGCGCGGCCCGGCGAAGAAGCACCGGAGCAAGATGCGCGCTAGCTGAGCCCTTGGTGGCCGGAAACAGCTTCTGCGAGAGGGCGGCTTTTGCCACGCGCCGGAATGACCGCCATGCGAAGCCACCCCGCGGCCTTTTTCGGCTGGCGCGGCGGCGCCTGCGGGTTTAAGCCGGTAACATGCATTCGAAAACCGACACCGTGCAGTCCTCGGCCGAGGCCCTGCGCTACCCCTGGGAGCAGCATCCCGGCCCCGAACAGGTCGTGGAGGTCCGGCCCGGCGTGTTGTGGGCGCGGCTGAAACTGCCGTTCCGCCTCAACCACGTGAACATCTACCTGCTCGCCGATGGCGACGGCTATGCGATGATCGATGCCGGCTTCGGCAACGAGGAGACGATCGAGGCCTGGACCAAGCTGTTCGACGGACCGCTCAAGGGCGTCAACATCACGCGCCTGATCGTCACCCACTCGCACCCCGATCATGTCGGTCTTGCCGGATGGATCGTCGAAAGGTTCAACTGCCCGCTGGTGATGTCGCAGGTCGAATATCTGCAATCGGTCTATCACCAGAACCGCGGCACCGAGGAGCGGCGCGAGGCGCAGCGGCTGTTCTTCCGCCGCCATGGCATGGACGAGTCGCTCACCGAAAAGCTGCTCGGCCGCGGCCAGGACTACCTCAAGCGCGTCTCGGTGCTGCCGCCGTCCTACCGCCGCATCTCGCATGGCGACGACATCGTGATCGGCACGCGCCGCTTCAAGGTCATCACCGGCGGCGGCCACGCGCTCGACCAGGTGATGCTGTATTGCGCCGACGACAAGCTGTTCCTCTCCGCCGACCAGGTGCTGAGCAAGATCTCACCGAATGTCAGCGTCTGGGCGGTCGAGCCCGACCAGAACTCGCTCGGCGAATATCTGGCCTCGCTCGCCAGCCTGACCACGACGCTGCCCTATGACGTGCTGGTGCTGCCCGGCCACGGCGTGCCGTTCTACGGATTGAAGACCCGGATCAAGCAGCTCGCCGACCATCACGAGGAGCGCTGCCGCCTGATCGCGGAAGCCTGCCGCGAGGTGCCGCAAACCTCGCGCGCCCTGGTGCCTGTCGTGTTCAACAAGCACGTGCTCGACGAGCACCAAATGGGCTTTGCCGCCGGCGAGCTCGTCGCCCACGTCAACTACATGATCGTCGAGGGCCGCCTCACGGCCGAGATGCAGGACGGCGTGCTGCGCTTTCGGACGACGTGAGTTCTTCGCCTCTCCCCGCCTGCGGCGGGGCAATCCGCATTGAATATTGCTGAGGTCGTCATGCCCGGGCTTGTC
Source organism: Bradyrhizobium agreste (assembly GCF_016031625.1). Lineage (GTDB taxonomy): Bacteria > Pseudomonadota > Alphaproteobacteria > Rhizobiales > Xanthobacteraceae > Bradyrhizobium > Bradyrhizobium agreste. Next base: position 96,629 of record NZ_JACCHP010000009.1, read on the forward strand.
CCGGGCATCCACGTTCTTTGTGCTGCGTGGAAAGGCGTGGATGGCCGGGACAAGCCCGGCCATGACGCTGTGGAGACAGCTGGTGCCGATAGCCACATCTCATCTGCGATTCCCCTGCCGCCTGCGGGGAGAGGGAGACGATCTCACTTCATATTCGCGATCGCATGCAGCGCCGCGATGTAGCCGAACGGCCCGAGCCCGCAGATCACGCCGGTCGCCACGAACGAGATCTTGGAGTGACGGTGATATTCGTCACGGGCGTGGATGTTCGAGATGTGCACCTCCAGCACCGGGCCTTCGAACGTCTTGATCGCGTCCATGATCGAGACCGAGGTGAAGGAGAGGCCGGCCGGATTGATGACGATGGCGTCGGCGTCCTGCCGCGCCGATTGGATCAGATCGACCAGCACGCCCTCATGGTTGGATTGGTGGAAGGCGAGCTTGAGGCCGAGCCTGGCGGCGGCGTCCTCGCAGCTCGCGTTTATCTCCGCGAGCGTCGTCCTGCCGTAGATGTGCGGCTCGCGGATGCCGAGCATGTTGAGATTGGGGCCGTTGAGTATCATCACGCGCTTCATGGAAGGGGCCTTTCGAAGTCCTGGGTGAGCAAGGAAAGCGCGTCCCTAGCCGCGACGGAAGACCCATAGGCCGAGGGGCTGAACCCTCGCCGCGGCGGATGGTGCAGAGCAGCATCATATGTCGCGCAGGGTTGATCGGGATCAAACTGCGGCGCGCCGGATAGGGCATTTTGCCCAAATGCTCCACAGATCCAAATGTGGGATAGCTGATAGACATTAGAGCTGGAAAAGCTCTAATAGATGCGTCCCCTTGGTCAGGTTCCGTTGCAGGTTGTGCCGATGGATTACGCCCAATTCTTCGATTCCGCCCTCGATCGTCTCCACACCGAGCGGCGTTATCGCGTGTTCGCCGACCTCGAACGCACGGCCGGCCGGTTCCCGCACGCGGTCTGGCACTCGCCCAAGGGCAAGCGCGACGTCGTGATCTGGTGCTCCAACGACTATCTCGGCATGGGCCAGCATCCGAAGGTGGTCGGCGCCATGGTCGAGACCGCCACGCGCGTCGGCACCGGCGCCGGCGGCACCCGCAACATCGCCGGCACGCATCATCCGCTGGTGCAGCTCGAAGCCGAGCTCGCCGATCTGCACGGCAAGGAAGCCGCGCTGCTGTTCACCTCGGGTTACGTCTCGAACCAGACCGGCATCCCGACCATCGCAAAGCTCATTCCGAACTGCCTGATCCTGTCGGACGAGCTCAACCACAATTCGATGATCGAAGGCATCCGCCAGTCCGGCTGCGAGCGGATCGTGTTCCGCCACAACGACGTTGCGCATCTCGAAGAGCTGTTGAAAGCGGCCGGCCCCGATCGGCCGAAGCTGATCGTCTGCGAGAGCCTGTATTCCATGGATGGCGATGTCGCGCCGCTCGCCAGGATCTGCGATCTCGCCGAGACACATGGCGCGATGACCTATGTCGACGAAGTCCACGCCGTCGGCATGTATGGCCCGCGCGGCGGCGGCATCGCCGAGCGTGACGGCGTGATGCATCGCATCGACATTCTCGAGGGCACGCTGGCCAAGGCGTTCGGCTGCCTCGGCGGCTACATCGCCGCCAACGGCCAGATCATCGACGCCGTGCGTTCCTATGCGCCGGGCTTCATCTTCACCACCGCGCTGCCGCCGGCCGTCTGCTCGGCCGCGACCGCCGCGATCAGGCACCTGAAGACGTCGAGCTGGGAGCGCGAACGCCATCAGGACCGCGCCGCCCGCGTCAAGGCGATCCTCAATGCCGCCGGCCTGCCGGTGATGTCGAGCGACACCCACATCGTGCCGCTGTTCGTCGGCGATCCCGAGAAGTGCAAGCAGGCCTCCGATCTGCTGCTCGAACAGCACGGGATCTACATCCAGCCGATCAACTATCCGACCGTCGCCAAGGGCACCGAGCGCCTGCGCATCACACCCTCGCCGTATCACGACGACGGCCTGATCGATCAGCTGGCCGAAGCGCTGCTGCAAGTGTGGGACCGCCTCGGCCTGCCGCTGCGCGCCAAGTCGCTGGCGGCGGAGTAGGCCTTTTTTACCCTGCCCTGGAGGGCCCTGGAGGGGGAGGGTAAGAGCGGGCAGCTCATCCTACAGCTTAACGACACCTGCAGTTCCTGCCCCCGCGCTGGGCATTTCGCTGTCGCTTGCGTCCGCTCAACGCGCTAGATTTGCAGCGAAAATGAGCTCGGGCGCCGCCGGCGCCCAGGGAGAGAGCCCCCGACCCATGCTGCACGACTGGGGCGTCATTGCCGCCGCCTTCGGCTATATCGGCTTCCTGTTCCTGGTGGCGAGCCACGGCGACCGCCGCTCGCCGGCCGGGCGCGGCCGCGCTTCCGGGCTGATCTATCCGCTGTCGCTGGCGATCTACTGCACCTCCTGGACCTTCTTCGGCTCGGTCGGCTTCGCCACCCGCACCTCGACCGACTTCCTCGCGATCTATGTCGGCCCGATCCTGATGATCGGGTTAGGGGCCGGCGTGCTCCGCCGCGTCATCCAGCTGGCGAAGGCCCACAACATCACCTCGATCGCCGACTTCATCGGGGCGCGCTACGGCAAGAGCCAGGCAGTGGCGGCCACCGTCGCCGCAATCGCGATCATCGGCTCGGTGCCCTACATCGCGCTCCAGCTCAAGGCGGTGGCCTCCTCGCTGGGCACGATCCTGAGCGAAGACCAGGCCTTCTCGCACATCCCGATCCTCGGCGACATGGCGCTGATGGTGACGCTGGCGATGGCGGCGTTCGCGGTGCTGTTCGGCACACGGCAGACCGACGCCACCGAGCATCAGCACGGGCTGATGCTGGCGATTGCGACCGAATCAATCGTCAAGCTGGTCGCCTTTCTCGCTGCGGGCATCTTCGTCACCTTCTGGATGTTCTCGCCGCATGAATTGATCGAGCGCGCCATGAGGACGCCGGAGGCGGTGCGCGCCATCAACTATTCGCCGTCGATCGGCAACTTCCTGACCATGACGTTGCTGTCGCTGTGCGCGATCATGCTGCTGCCGCGCCAGTTTCACGTCAGCGTGGTGGAGAATTCCTCGGATGCCGAGGTCGGCCGCGCGCGCTGGTTGTTTCCGCTCTACCTCGTCGCCATCAACCTGTTCGTGATCCCGATCGCGCTCGCCGGCCTCGTGACCTTCCCGTTCGGCGCGGCCGATCCTGACATGTACGTGCTGGCCCTGCCGATGGAGGGTGGCGCCGGGCATCTCAGCGTCGCCATCTTCGTCGGCGGGCTGTCGGCGGCGACCGCGATGGTGATCGTCGAATGCGTCGCACTCTCCATCATGGTCTCGAACGACCTCGTGGTGCCCCTGGTGCTGCAACGCCGGCCGGAGGGGCGCGCCGGCGGCGCCGATTTCAGCAACTTCCTGCTGCGCTCGCGCCGGCTCGCGATCTTCGCCATCATGGTGATGGCCTATTTCTACTATCGCGCGCTCGGCAACGCCCAGCTCGCGGCGATCGGCCTGCTCTCCTTTGCCGCCATCGCCCAGCTTGCCCCCAGCTTCTTCGGCGGCCTGTTGTGGCGGCGCGCGACGGCACGCGGGGCGATCGGGGGCATGCTGGTCGGCTTTGCGGTCTGGTTCTACACGCTGTTCATACCGAGCTTCATGGATTCCTCGACATCGGGCATCCTGCTGCTGCAGCACGGCCCGTTCGGCATCGAGGCGCTGCGGCCGCAGGCACTGTTCGGCGCCGACCTGCCGCCCCTGATGCACGGCGTGATCTGGTCGCTGTCGCTCAACATCCTGACCTATGTACTGCTGTCGCTGGCACGAAGGCCGTCTTCGATCGAGCTGCTGCAGGCCGATCTGTTCGTGCCCAACACGCTCGCACCGAACTCCCCGAGCTTCCGCCGCTGGCGCACCACGGTCACCGTGCAGGACATCCAGACCACGGTGGCGCAATATCTCGGGCCCGACCGCGCGCGGCAGTCCTTCGAGGCCTTCTCGGCGCGGCGCAACGTGCGGCTGGAGCCCGGCGCGCCCGCCGATTTCGAGCTGTTGCAACACGCCGAGCACCTGATTGCCTCCTCGATCGGCGCGGCCTCCTCCCGCCTCGTGATGTCGCTGCTGCTGCGCAAGCGGACGGTCTCCGCCAAGGCGGCACTGAAGCTGCTCGACGATTCGCACGCCGCGCTGCATTTCAACCGCGAGATCCTGCAGACCGCGCTCAACCATGTGCGCCAGGGCATCGCCGTGTTCGACGCCGATCTGCAACTGATCTGCTCCAACCGGCAGTTCGGCGACCTCCTCAATGTGCCCCTGCATTTGATCCAGTTCGGCACGCCCTTGCGCGAGATCCTGGAATTCATCGGCCTCGGCGATCCGAACGATCCGCTCGAGCGCGAGGCCCTGCTGGAACGGCGCCTTGCGGCCTATACCACCGACAGCGAGCCTTATCTCGAGCGCCTGCCGGAACGGCACATGGTGATCGAAGTGCTCACCAACCGCATGCCCGGCGGCGGCTTCGTCATCACCTTCACCGACGTCACGCCGAGCTTCGAAGCCGCGGAAGCGCTGGAGCGCGCCAATGCCACACTGGAAAAGCGCGTGCGCGACCGTACCGAGGAGCTGACGCGGCTGAACTCCGAGCTGGCCCTCGCCAAGAGCGCGGCGGAGGACGCCAGCATCTCCAAGACGCGCTTCCTCGCCGCCGCCAGCCACGACATCCTGCAGCCGCTGAACGCGGCGCGGCTCTATGTCACGAGCCTGGTCGAGCGCCAGCACAATGGCGAGGAGACGCGGCTGGTCGAGAACATCGACGAATCGCTGCAGGCGATCGAGGAGATCCTCGGCGCGCTGCTGGACATCTCGCGACTGGACGCCGGCGCGATGACGACCTCGATCACGAGCTTCAAGATGGCCGATCTGATGCGTTCGCTGGAGATCGAGTTCGCGCCGATCGCGCGCGCCAAGGGCCTCGAGCTCGCCTTCGTGCCCTGCTCGCTGCCGGTGCAGTCGGACCGCCTGCTGCTGCGGCGGCTGCTGCAGAACCTGATCTCGAACGCGATCAAGTACACCCCCCGCGGCCGCGTGCTGGTCGGCTGCCGCCGCCGCGGCACCTCGCTCAAGATCTGCGTCTACGATACCGGCGTCGGCATCCCCGCGGTCAAGCGCGGCGAGATCTTCAAGGAATTCCATCGCCTGGAGCAGGGCGCGCGGATCGCCCGCGGTCTGGGCCTCGGGCTCTCGATCGTGGAACGCCTGGCCCGCGTGCTCAATCACGGCATCGCCATCGAAGCCAATGCCGGCGGCGGCTCGGTATTTTCCGTGACGGTGCCGACGGCGAAGGCGGTCACCCACACCGCGGCCGTGACCAGCGCGACGCCGCTGGCGCGCACGCCGATCTCGGGCGCGCTGATCGTCTGCATCGAGAACGATGCGGCGATTCTCGACGGCATGCGCACGCTGCTCAAGGCCTGGGATGCCGAGGTGATCGCAGTGGCCGATCCGGAAGGGGCGATCGCCGCCATCGAAACCGCCGGACGGCGCGTCACCGGCCTCCTGGTCGACTATCACCTCGATCGCGGCAACGGCATCGCCGCCATCCGCGAGATCCGCCGCCGCTTCGGCGATGGCATCCCTGCGATCCTGATCACCGCCGATCGCAGCCCCGCCGTGCAGGTCGCCGCGCGTGACGAGAAGATCGCGGTGCTCAACAAGCCGGTGAAGCCGGCTTCGCTCCGCGCCCTGCTCGGCCAGTGGCGCACGCAGCAGATGGTGGCGGCGGAGTAGCCCGTCCATAGAAAATTGCGCAGCGTCCGTGAAATGACCAATGGCACAGGCTGCTTCCACGGCCGTCATTGCGAGCGCAGCGAAGCAATCCAGAATCTTTCCGCGGAAGCAGTCTGGATTGCTTCGTCGCAAGGGCTCCTCGCAATGACGGAGCGAATGGCAGCATCGCCATCCTCCATCATGCATTTGAGATCGCAGACACGCCCTCGCCTTCTCGCGACGCGTTTCGCCCGAGGTTTGCGCTTCGCGTCGCGCCCTCTTGGAGAAAAGGGCGCAGGGAAGGCCGGGTGCTGGCTGGCACCCGCGGTCCGCTGCGCGAAATGCACACGCAGGAAGAACCGCACAGCAGCATACAGGTGAAGCCGAACACACGGCCTTCCCTGCGCGATGGTCGGACGGCTTATGCCGCGCTCTCCCGGGAGCCGAGTTCCTTCTGGCCTCCCTCGCCTCACGGAATTCGCCGACACCGCGCCGGTTGGCGCCATGCCCCATCCGCAAGAGCTTGACCGTAGCAACGACGGCCAGGACCACACGGTTTTGCCGTACGCACACGGCGCCGTTCGTACAACGCGGCTTGCGAGAGGCTCACGGGGATCGGCTCAATCCATCACCCCGCCCTGCGTCTCACATCCGCGACGACGCCAATGCGTCCACCGCAGCCCGATCTGCGGCTCGTGACGACGTACGACCGCCCCTTTCGCCGATCAGGATGGGCTGCGTATGCCAGAAATCCGAATTTCGGTAAAGTGGAATATTTTACTGCAAGCCGATTGACCCAGCCCTTGCTGTTTGCCTGCCGTACACCCCAAACCCTTGGGGGTGCCCCAGGCACCTGCCTGCCAAGTCGATGGTGTGGGACGCACTTGATGTCCTTATATCCAAACAGCGGCACAAAAGCGGAAACCGTCAAACTCCCGGGTTGGGCCAATTTCGGACATGGCCAATACCTGGAGATTTTGATAAGTTTGGGTATTCTCAATCAAATATTTGGAGGAAGTAATGTTTGTCAGGTACTTACTTTCCGCCGCCGTAGTCATGGTGACGATGACCAGTATCGCTGCCGCTCAGCAGAATCCGCCAGTAGCGACCCAGCAAATCGCCACGATAAAGCGGACGCCACTACAGAAGTTTGATGTGCCCGGCACCAACTATGAGACGGTGATTGGAATTGCTGAGGTCATGCCCAATGTGAATATTGGGCGCCACACACATCCCGGTCCTGAGTCAGGCTTTATGCTTGATGGCGAAATGGTGCTCATGGCCGACGGTCAACCAGACAAGACAGTAAAGTCCGGTGAGAGCTATCAACTTGCACCCGGTGTTATTCACGATGCAAAAGCCGGACCGAACGGCGCGAAAGTGATTGCTACTTACGTAGTCGAGAAAGGAAAACCGCTCGCCTCTCCGGCTCCATAGTGCATCGGATCAATCGCTTCGGTTTGGATGCGTCTCCGTGAGGTTCGGCCGAGCTCAATCGCTGCCGGGCCAAGCGTCGTTACCCTCAGGGGTCGCTATTCCTATGCGGGTGGGAACGAACATCAGCCAGAGGTGCATTTATGAAATTGCGCTGGAGGATATTCGCGTTAATCTTTGTTTTGGTCGCATGCCGAGAAGCAAGCGCGCAGCAACCGAACCGGCAGTTCCGGGTTGGAATCATGTCGAATACGACTGCTGCCGTCTTCTTTGATCAACTCCGCAAAGATTTTGCAAATCTGGGATATGTCGAAGGTCGCGACATTACTTTCGAGCCGAGATGGGCTCAGGGGCAGTTGGACCGTCATCCCGGTTTTGCCGACGAGCTTGCTCGCCTTGAACTCGACCTGATCATGACCTACGGCGGGGTGGCAACCGCTGCTGCGCAAAAGGCAACCAGCAAGACCCCGATCGTGTTTACTATTGTGACTGATCCGATCGCGCTCGGCCTTGCCCATGATATGAGCCGTCCGGGCGGCAATGCCACAGGAATTACCAGCCTCGATACGCAGCAAGCCGCGAAGCAATTCGAACTCCTCAAAGAGGCATTGCCGAGCATCTCACGGGTGGCGATTCTGAGCGACGACACACTGCCCGGAGCCGATGCGAGTGGGTTCGTCCCGATCGAGAGGGAAAATCGCGCAGCAGCAATTGCGGTTGGGTTCGAGCCTTTCGTCGTGAGGGTCAAGGGTCCGACCGCCGAAGCGAAACTGGATGAGGCCTTTGCGGAGATCATGAAGCATGATGTGCAGGCGATCGTGATCCTCGAAGCGCCTGTTGTTTTCCCGCATGCAAAGCGCATCGCGGAGATTGCCTCTGAGAGAAAGTTGCTGACCGTGTTTCCCGGAAGCCAGGGAGCCGCGGGCGGGCTGTTCGCCTATGGTACCAGCGTGATCGACACATTTCCCAGAATGTCAATCATTGCGGATAAAGTTCTGAAGGGGACGAAGCCCGCCGAGCTGCCAATTGAAACCATCACGAAGCGAACATTGATCGTAAATCAGCGGGCAGCAAAAGCTGTTGGGATCACGGTACCCGCGAGCATCTTGCAGCGAGCAGACCGCGTCGTTGAGTAAGTGTCCAAGACGATTCGCATGTCCGCTTCGGGTCGAACCCGGCAAAGCTCCGAACGAGCTGACTGATCCGCTTTGCCCTAAAGACCGGACGTCCACGAGTTAACGAGTAAGCGCCTCACCCCGTCGTCGTGCCCTGCTTCCTGGCCGCCGGGATCTTCGCGGCGGCAATCACGGCCTGGGTGCAGCTCTCGGACGCCGAGCTTCTGCAGGGATGGCCGAGACGTGCGCCTTGATGATGACGGTGGAATGATTGCGCGAAGGTCCGCTCAGGGCGCCAGCCGCGTGAAGACGTAATCGCGGCTCCTGGCGCGAGCGTTGTGGCAGGCGAAGCAGGTGCGGTGCTGCGCCTCGTCCACCGGTTTGCCGTCGATGAAGCGGCCAAAACCCCAGCCGCCGGTCGCGGCGTATTTCCTGGAATCCTTCACCATCACCTGGACCGTGGTGGCGGCGCCGGGAATCGTCGCGGACGCAAACTCGGGTGACTGTTTCCGCTTCCAGGCGCGCTTGACCAGAATGGTGCCGTCCGGGAACGGCAGTTTTCCGGCTTGATAGGCGTCGATTGCAGTCTGGTTGCCGAGAACAGCGCGCAGCTCGTCGAGTGGCGCGGCCTCTTCGGCCGGCGCGATCAGCTCCCACTGCTTATAGCCGGCAGGAATTGTGACGCCGAAGATCGGCGAGGCGTCCGCCGCGCTCTGTTCCGCTGGCCCTTCCGCGAAGGCGATCGTGACGAGGTAGGGCACGCAGGTCAGGAGCACGACGAGGAGGACCACCGTCAGCACCATGATCGTGGTGTAGCGAGATTTCTTCTTTTCAGGTTCGGCTGTCGTCATGTTCATCAGGCTCGATCAATGAGGCTGGACGGAGGTGTCGACGAACGCCTAGGCGCCGTCGACGTCGATGACCGCCTTGGCAAAGGCTTGCGGCGCTTCCTGCGGCAGGTTGTGGCCGACGCCGCCGGTGATCAGGCGAAACTCGTATCGGCCTGAGAACTTCCTGGCATAGGCGCTCGGCTCGGGATGGGGCGCGCCGTTGGCATCGCCCTCCATCGTGATCGTCGGCACCTCGATCTGCGGAGCTGCGGCCAGCTTCTTTTCGAGATGCTCGTATTTTACCTCGCCCTGGGCGAGCCCGAGCCGCCAGCGGTAATTGTGGATCGTGATCGCGACATGATCCCTGTTGTCCAGCGCCGCCGCGCTCCTGTTGAAGGTGGTGTCGTCGAACTTCCATTGCGGCGAGGCCAGCTTCCAGATCAGCTTGGCGAAATCGTGCGTGTACTTCTCGTATCCGGCCCGGCCGCGCTCGGTCGCGAAGTAGAACTGGTACCACCATTGCAGCTCCGCCTGCGGCGGCAACGGCGCGTTGCCGGCAGCCTGGCTGGAGATCAGATAGCCGCTGACCGATACCAACGCGCGACAACGGTCCGGCCACAGCGCGGCGATGATGTCGGCGGTGCGTGCACCCCAGTCGAAGCCGGCGATGACGGCCTTCTTGATCTCGAGCTTGTCCATCAGCGCGATGATGTCCGCGGCCATGGCCACAGGCTCGCCGTTGCGCGGCGTGTCACTGGAGAGGAAGTGCGTCGTGCCGTAGCCGCGCAAATATGGGATGATGACGCGATAGCCGGCTTTGGCCAGGAGCGGCGCGACGTCGATGAAGGCGTGAATGTCGTAGGGCCAGCCGTGCAGCAGGATCGCCACCGGACCGTTCGAGGGACCCACCTCCGCATAGCCGACGTTGAGAACGCCAGCATCGATCTGCTTGATCGCGCCGAAGGACGCATTCGATGCCGAGGTTCGCTGTGGTTCCGTCTCGGCACGAGCGAACGCGATCATGCCGACACCGGCGGCGGCGGCTCCCGTGGCAATGCCGAGAAACTGGCGGCGGTGCTGATCGATGATCTGTTTCATGATGGAGTGACCTCGTGGTGGTTGATGGTGGTGCGTCAGATCAGCGTGACCGTGACGTCGATGTTGCCGCGGACGGCCTTGGAGTAGGGGCAGGTTTGATGCGCTTCATCGATGATGCCGCGTGCGATCTCGGGATCGAGACCCGGCAGGCTGACGTTGAGGCGTGCCTTCAGCGCGTAGGCGCCCTCGTCGAGCACGAGATCGATCTCCGTATCGATCGCGCTTTTCCTGGGAAGGGTCACCTTCCGCTTGCGCGCGGCGAGTTCCATGGCGCCTTCGAAGCAGGCCGACCAGCCGGCCGCAAACAATTGCTCGGGATTGGTGCCGATGCCGGCCCCGCCCGGCGGCGACAGCTTGACGTCGAGGCGGCCATCGGAACTGCGCGATATGCCGTCCTGCCGGCCGCCGCTTGTGTGTGTCCGGGCCGTGTAGAGCAGTTTTGCCGTTTGCGTCATGAAGGGCTCCTTGCCATCGCGCAAATGACTATCAGCGACGCGCTCCGGAGACCCGTTTGGACTTGTGAGAAATTGTGAGGCCGGCGCAGAAGCCGTTGGGAGGCCTGCAAACGCGGTCTGATGCCGATGCAACGCAGGCCTTGCGGGATCGCTGCCCTCTGGCTATCCGGTTCGCAAATGAGCAAGATTTCGCGATGACGACGCCGACCGGGCCAAGACTCTCGTTCGGACCATTCACCGTGGCGCCACATGAAAGACTCGTGACGCGCGACGGCATCGCGGTGCCGCTGGGTGCGAAGGCCTTCGACGCGCTGATCGCCCTGATGTCGCGGCCGAACGAGGTCGTCAGCAAATGGGATCTGATGGCGCTGGTGTGGCCCGGCATCACCGTCGAAGAGGCCAATCTGCGCTTTCACATCGCCGCTCTGCGCAAGGCGCTCGGCGACGGCAAGGACGGCGCGCGATACATCACGACCCTCTCCGGGCGCGGCTATTGCTTCGTGGCACCGATCTCGCACACGCCGCTTCCGGCAGCGCGGCGCTCGGCCCCGCCCATGGAATTGCCGGCGGTCAAGCTGCCGAACCGGCTGCAACGGATGGTCGGACGCGACCAGGCCGTCGCCGCCATCTCCGACAAGCTTCTCGCCTCGCGCTTCGTCACGATCGCGGGTCCGGGCGGCGTCGGCAAGACTGCCGTCGCGGTGGCGATCGCCCATGACCTGCTCGCGACGTTCTCCGACGCCGCGCATTTCGTCGACCTTGCCGCGCTCAGCGATCCCGATCTCGTGATCACCTCGATCCTGTTGATGCTCGGCTTGCCGGCCGAGACCGACGATCCCCTGCCCGCGCTGCTCGCGCATCTCAGGGACAAGCGGATGCTGCTCATCCTCGACAATTGCGAGCATGTCATCGCCGCGGCGGCACCGTTGGCTTCGGCGATCTTCCACGCTGCGCCTGATGTCCACATCCTCGCCACCAGCCGCGAAGCCCTGCGCGTCGAGGGCGAGCAGGTCTATCGATTGGCGCCGCTTGCCGTTCCGCCGGACAATGCCGGGCTGAGTGCGGCGGCTGCGCAGACCTATCCCGCGCTTCAGCTCTTCATCGAACGGGCGACCGCTGGCGGCGCGCAGATCGCGCTTGATAACGGCAATGCGGCGCTCGTCGCCGGCATCTGCCGCAAGCTCGACGGCATGGCCCTGGCGATCGAGCTCGCCGCCGGCCGGGTCGAAGCTTACGGGCTGGAGCAGACGGCCGCGCTGCTCGACGAGCGTCTCAATCTGCTCTGGCAGGGCCAGCGCACCGCGCCGCCGCGGCAGAAGACGTTGCGGGCGACACTGGACTGGAGCTACGGGCTGCTGTCCGACATCGAGCGCCTCGTGCTGCGGAGATTGGCGGTGTTCGTAGGTCACTTCACCATCGACGCCGCCCTCGAAGTCGTCCCCGATGAACGTGCCGACCGCTCCTGCTTGTTCGATGCCATAGACAGTCTCGTCGCCAAATCGATGGTCGCGCCGCGGCCGATCGGCGCCATGATGCGCTACCGTCTGCTCGATACCACGCGTGCCTATCTGCTCGAGATCGAGCCGAACGACGCCGCGCTCGCCGCGCGCCACGCGGCCTACTACCGGCGATGGCTGGAGCAGGCCGGCAGCACATGGGCGGCAACGCCGAACGCCGACGAACGGGCGATCCACTTCTCCGCGCTCCACAACGTGCGTGCCGCGCTGAACTGGTGCTTTGGCGCGGGCGGCGACGCCGACGCCGGCATCGCGCTCGCCGCCGCGGCAGCGCCGATCTTCCTCGCGATGTCCCTCTTGATCGAATGCCGGCGCTGGTCGGAACGGGCGCTGCTTGCGATGCCCCCGTCCGCGCGCGGCAGCGCCGATGAAATGCACATCCAGGCCGCCCTCGGGCTGACCCTGATGTTCACGCGCGGCGGCAGCGAGGCGGCGCGCGCAGCCTTGAGCAGGAGCCTTGCGATCGCCGAGGCGCGCGGCGACGCGCCGAACCAGCTCCAGCTGCTCGGCCGCATGCACATCTTCCACGAACGGATGGGACAGTTCGACGCCGCGCTGGGTTATGCGCAGCAGAGCCTTGCGGTCGCACAGCCGCTCGGCGATCCCGGCGCGATCGTCCTCGCCCATTCGCTGCTCGGGGTCTCGCTGCATCTGGCCGGCGCGCACGGCGACGCGCTGAAGATGCTGGAGGTCGCATGGCAAGGGCCGGGTGCCGAACGAATCAGCACCATTCATGGCTTCGATCATCGCAACCGGGCCGGCATCACGCTGGCGCGCGAACTCTGGTTGCAGGGCCGGCCCGCGGACGCGCGGCAGCTGGCGCAACAGACGGTGGCAGAAGCCGCGCAGATGGAGCATCCGATCACGCTGTGCATCGCGCTGATCTGGGCGGTCTCGATCTCGCTCTGGGACGGCGATCTCGCCGGCGCGGAACAGAGCATCGACCAGTTCATCGCGCATGCCGAATCTCGATCGATGGGCCCCTATCTCGTGGTGGGCCGCGGCGTGAAGGGCGAACTGGCGATCCGGCGGGGAGACGCCGCACATGGCGTCGAGACGATCATGGCTTGCCTACGCGAGCTCCACGAGGCCGGCTACGAACTGCTCACCACGACCTTCAACATCGCGCTGGTTCAAGGCTTATTGGCACTTGGAAAGATCGAGCAGAGCGCGCGCCTGATCGACGATGCGATCCGCCTCGTCGATCAGAGCGGCGATCATCTCTACATGCCCGAGTTGCTGCGGATGAAAGGCAGCGTTCTGCTGTCGCTGCCAGAGCCCAACGCCGAGCAGGCAGAAGCCCACTTCATGCAATCCCTGGATCTGAGTCGCCGGCAAGGCGCCACGGCCTGGGAGCTGCGCGCCGCGATCGATCTCGCCGGCCTGTTTGCCGAACGCGGGCAGCGCGACGAGGCGAAGCGATGGCTCCAATCGGCGCTTGAGGGCTTTGCCGAGGGCTCCGAAACGGCGGATATCCGCGCGGCCAGCGCGCTCCTGACCACGCTGTAGCGGATCACCCCGTCGACGTGCCCTGCTTCCATTGGCCGCCGGCGATCTTGGCGGCGGCAATCACCGCCTGCGTCCGGCTCTCGACGCCGAGCTTTTGCAGGATCGCCGAGACATGGGCCTTGATGGTGGCCTCGGAGACGCCGAGCTCGTAAGCGATCTGCTTGTTGAGCAGACCTTCCGACAGCATCATCAGGACCCGAACCTGCTGCGGCGTCAGCGTCACCAGGCGGTCGCGCAGACGGGTCATGTCGGGGTCGGCGGCGGCGGACAGGTCGGTGTCGGCGGGAACCCAGACGTCGCCCTCCATCACCTTGAGGATGGCATCGCGCAGGGTCTCGACCCCGAACCGCTTGGGGATGAAACCGGACGCACCGAAATCGAGCGAGCGGCGGATCGTAGCGCTGTCGTCGGAGGCCGAGACGATCACGACCGGAATCGCCGGATATTGCGCCCGCAGGTAGATCAGGCCGGAAAAGCCGGAGATCCCGGGCATGGAGAGGTCGAGCAGGACCAGGTCGACCTCGGAGGTCTGCTCCAGAAGCTTGGTCAAATCCTCGAAGGATCCGGCCTCGTCGATCCGGGCCGAGGGGAGAACGCCCGCCACCGCCTGCCGCAGCGCATCGCGGAACAGCGGATGATCATCGGCGATGACGAGATGGGTGGAAGGAGCGTTCATCGTTCTCTTGCTGTCGTTCGCACCGGTCGGCGAACAAATCTCGGGTGCGTCAATTCTTCCCCGAGCGGCCGTGGCATGCAAGTGCACATTATTCCTTTGCTGCAAAGGGGTTAATCCCCGCCTTCAGCGTTCGCGCACCCGGCGCCGGATACCACAGCGTCAGCTGCGCGTCAGTGCGCAAGGCCGAAAGTCGTATTGGGGCAGGTTTCACGCCGATGTTACCTTGACGGGCAAGACCTGGGCTGATCCGGCACGTCCGGACATTCTGGGGGCGCGAGGAAACGTATTTCGGGGAGCGACTCAACATGTCGACAATGGCTGTGTCTCAAGCAGGCGCGGGAGGGATGACGAAGGACGAACGGTTCGTCATTCTCGCCTCCTCGCTCGGTACCGTCTTCGAGTGGTACGACTTCTATCTCTACGGTTCGCTCGCCTCGATCATCGGCGTGCAGTTCTTCTCGGCCTATCCGCCGGCAACCCGCGACATCTTCGCGCTGCTGGCCTTCGCCGCGGGCTTCCTGGTGCGGCCGTTCGGCGCGATCGTGTTCGGCCGCATCGGCGACATCGTCGGCCGCAAATACACCTTCCTCGTCACCATCCTGATCATGGGTCTGTCGACCTTCATCGTCGGCCTGCTTCCCAACGCGGCGACCATCGGCATCGCGGCTCCGATCATCCTGATCGCGCTGCGCCTCGCCCAGGGCCTGGCGCTCGGCGGTGAATATGGTGGTGCGGCGACCTATGTCGCGGAGCATGCGCCGCACGGCAAGCGCGGCTACTACACCTCGTTCATCCAGACCACGGCAACGCTCGGCCTGTTCCTGTCGCTGCTGGTGATTCTGTTCACCCGGACCGCGACCGGCGAAGCCGACTTCGCGGCCTGGGGCTGGCGCATTCCGTTCCTGGTCTCGGTGCTGCTGCTCGGCATCTCGGTCTGGATCCGGCTTCGCCTGAACGAATCGCCGATCTTCCAGAAGATGAAGGAGGAAGGGAAGAGCTCGAAGGCGCCGCTGACGGAGGCCTTCGGCAACTGGCAGAACGGCAAGCTCGTGCTGCTCGCCCTGCTCGGCGGCGTGATGGGCCAGGGCGTGGTCTGGTACACCGGCCAGTTCTACGCGCTGTTCTTCCTGCAATCGATCCTGAAGGTCGACGGCTATACCGCCAACCTGCTGATCGCCTGGTCGCTGCTGCTCGGCACCGGCTTCTTCATCGTGTTCGGCATGATGTCCGACAAGATCGGCCGCAAGCCGATCATCCTTGGCGGCTGTCTGATCGCGGCCCTCACCTTCTTCCCGATCTTCAAGATGATCACGTCCAACGCCAACCCGGCGCTGGAAAAGGCCATCGAGTCGGTCAAGGTCGAGGTGGTGGCCGATCCCGCCGGCTGCGGCGATCTGTTCAACCCGGTCGGCACCCGCGTCTTCACCGCGCCTTGCGACACCGCGCGCGCCTACCTGTCGCAATCGTCGGTCAAGTACTCGACGACGTCGGGTCCGGCCGGCTCGGGCGTGAAGGTCGTGGTCAACGGCAAGGACGTGCCCTACACCAACGCCAAGGACAGCAACCCGGCGGTTCTCGCCGCGGTGCAGGCGGCTGGCTATCCCAAGGCGGGTGACGCCGGCATCGTGAAGATGGCGCATCCGCTCGACATCTTCCGCCCGCAGGTGGCGGCGATCATCGGCCTGTTGTTCGTCCTCGTGGTCTACGTCACGATGGTGTACGGCCCGATCGCGGCGATGCTGGTCGAATTGTTCCCGACCCGCATCCGCTACACCTCGATGTCGCTGCCCTACCACATCGGCAACGGCTGGTTCGGCGGCCTCCTGCCCGCCACCGCCTTCGCCATCGTGGCCTCGACCGGCGACATCTATGCCGGCCTCTGGTACCCGATCACCTTCGCGGCGATCACTGTCGTGATCGGCTTCCTGTTCCTGCCGGAAACCAAGGACGTCGACATCAAGGCGACCTGATCGCAGCAACAATCGACGACACCAACCGGCCGCGGTCTCCGCGGCCGGTTTTGCTTTGTAGGGTTACCGGTTGCCGCCGACGAATTGCAGCACCACCTCGCGCCGGTGCGGACGGCTGCGATGCTCGACCAGATAGATCGCCTGCCAGGTGCCGAGCGCGAGCCTGCCGCTCAGGACCGGGACCTGGAGCGAGGTCTGCGTCAGCATGGTCTTGATGTGGGCCGGCATGTCGTCGGGTCCCTCGGTATCATGGGTCCACCCGGCGTTCTCCGGTGCGAGCCGTGACAGGGCCGTGGTGAGATCGACCAGCACGGAGGGGTCGGCGTTCTCCTGGATCGTCAGCGAGGCCGAGGTGTGGCGGATGAACAGCGTCAATGCGCCCTCACCCGCGTGCGCCTCGGCGATGAATTTTGCGGCCTCGCTGGTCAGATCGGTGAAGCCGCGGCCGGGTGTCTGCACGGTAAGCAGTGACGATGTGACGGTCGTGGCCTGCACGGACGATGGTGCGGAGCGGGTGACGGATCTGGCTGATGTCATGGAGGGGCACGCATCAAATCTTCCCCGACACGTCTTTCTGCACGCGGTTGGCCATGTCGATCAGCCGCCGCCAGGCCTTTTCCAGGAACGACATCACGCGGTCGATGTCCTGCTCGCTCGGCAGCGGGATCTCGATCTTGCGCTCGCCCTCCGCGACCTTGGGCTCGGCCTTCTTAAGCGGATCGGATTTCGGCAGCGCCTCGTCGATCTTGCCCGATACCGTCGGCCCCGCCGCGAGCTGTGCCTTCAGCCGCTCGACCTCGGCCTGCAGCCGGCCGATCTCGGCGTCGAGTGCGGTCCGCTCGTCGGGCACCGCGTAGCAGGCCCAGCCGGCGCCGTTCTTGGTGCAGGTCGATACCGTGCCGGTGCGCGTGTCGAGCCGCAGCACGCCCTCGGGGATCGGTGTCATGCTGTAGCGGCCATTTTCGCCGTCGGGCGCGGATTGCGCGGCCACGAGGCCGCCGCTGACGACCATCACCGCGGCCGCCGCCGCGAGCCATGATGTCATGGATGACGTCGCAGGTCTCATCGTTGTCTCCGCCCCGGCGCTGCTGCGGCTGCGGTTGCAATTCTACACCGGCCGGCAATCCGCCGCCAAAAACCCGCCCCTGAAATCAACGAACGTGACGGCATCTTTGATCCCACCAGCGCGGCGAAAGCACGGCTGCATCCGCCGATCCTGAGCAGACCTGCTGCGGTGCGGCGTCACGCTGTGTGCAGCGCTGCCGTGCACGCCAATATCATTAAGCAAATCAGAGACATAATCGAAAGCGACGCAATCGTGACTTGGCTTGACTTGATTATGGGCCATCAGTATGGTCCGCGCGGCTTTTGAGGGTGGCGGGCGTAATTTCCATTTGGCCGCAGCGTTTCGGGTCTTTGTCGCATGGCACAGAGCACGGGACACGGTGAGAATGGAGATCGCGATAGATCGTCCGAGGAAGCCGCGCTTTCCGATCGGCTCGGAAATCTTGATCAGCGGTTGTCCGAATTTCGCGACCGCCGGGCCAAGACCGAGCAACCCGCAGGTGACGAGGAAGACACAGCGGCCAGAGCCTCGGCGATGGCGCTTGGTTTTCGGTTATCCTCCGAGTTGGTCGCCGGTGTCGCTGTCGGAGCGGGGATTGGCTGGGGGTTCGACCGTTTGCTGTCGACGTCGCCTTTCGGATTCATCGTGTTCCTGCTGCTGGGCTTCGTCGCCGGCGTGGTGAATGTGGTGAGATCGGCAGGCGCGGGTCAAAACAGGCGCGGTGGTTCTTAAAGCTGGTCCCACCAGGAGAGGAATGATCGTGCCGGCCTCGCCGGTACGGGCCGGCCCGGCCGGCAGACCGAGACCCGCCGGCATGCCCGGCAGACCAAGAGATGCCGCGCCGATGAAAATCGATCCGATCCACCAGTTCAACATCGAGCCTCTCTTCACCCTGGGCCATATCGGCAATCACACGATCGCCTTCACCAATTCATCGCTCTACATGCTGATCGCGGTCGCGATCATCTCGATCCTGATGCTCGCCAGCGGCTCGCAGCTGGTTCCCGGGCGCCTGCAGTCGGTCGCCGAGATCTCCTACGAATTCGTGGCCTCGACCATCCGTTCGACGGCCGGCGCGGAAGGCATGAAGTTCTTCCCGCTGATCTTCTCGCTGTTCATGTTCATCTGCGTCTCGAACCTGGTCGGCATCATCCCCTACACCTTCACGGTCTCGAGCCACCTGATCGTCACCGCCGGACTGGCGCTCTTGGTCTTCTTCACCGTGCTGATCTACGGCGTCGCCAAGAACGGCGTGAAGTTCTTCAAGATCTTCGTTCCCCACGGCGTGCCCGGCTACGTCCTGCCGCTGGTCATGTTCATTGAAGTCCTGTCGTTCTTCCTGCGGCCGGTCTCCCACAGCATTCGTCTGTTCGCCAACATGCTGGCCGGCCACATCGCGCTGAAGGTGTTTGCCGGCTTCGTCGCCATGCTGGGCTTCTCGCTCGGCGCCATCGGCTGGGTCGGCGGCGTGCTGCCGCTGGCGCTCACGATCGCGCTGTACGCGCTCGAGATCCTGGTCGCGTTCCTGCAGGCTTACGTCTTCGCGATCCTGACCTGCATCTACCTCAACGACGCCATTCATCCGGGACACTGAGCGGTCCGGGGAATTTCCACCCACAACCCTATCTTTCTTCCAAGGAGTCTAAAATGGATCCGGCAGCAGCAAAACTTATCGGCGCGGGCATCGCGTGCATCGGCATGGGCGGTGCGGGCGTCGGCGTGGGCGTGATCTTCGGCAACTACCTCGCGGCAGCCGTCCGCAACCCGTCGGCCGCTCAGGGCCAGTTCGGCAACCTGATCTTCGGCTTTGCCGTGACCGAAGCGCTCGGCATCTTCTCGCTGCTGATCGCGCTGCTTCTGCTGTTCGTTTTCTAAAGGAACGACTTCTTCCGCGCCGCTTCATCCGAAGCGGCGCGTGACAGCAACAGGAGTACTCCATGGCCGAGAGTCATGGCGGGGCAAAAGGACCGGCGGCGGGTGCCCACACCGAAGCCGATGGCGGTCATCACAGCGGCGGCTTTCCGCCGTTCGAGAGCAGCACCTTTGCTTCGCAGCTGGTGTCGCTCGCGATCTTCTTCGTCCTGCTTTACGTGATCGTGTCCAAGCTCGCTCTGCCGAAGGTCGGTGGTGCGATCGAGGCACGCCAGAACAAGATCGAGGGCGACCTCGCCGAGGCGCAGAAGCTGAAGGACCAGTCCGAGGCTGCGCTGAAGGCCTACGAAGGCGAGCTCGCTTCGGCGCGTTCGCGGGCGCAGGCGATCGGCAACGAATCCCGCGACAAGGCGAATGCGCAGACGGACGCCGAACGCAAGGCGTTGGAAGCGCAGCTGGCGGCCAAGCTCGCCGAGGCAGAGAAGACCATCGCCTCGACCCGCACGGCCGCCATGAGCAACGTCCGCGGCATCGCGGCCGACGCGGCAGGCCAGATCGTGCAGCAGCTCACCGGGGTCATCCCGGATGCCGCCTCGGTCAATGCCGCCGTTGACGCGTCCTTGAAGGGTTAGCCACAGATGTTCTTCGATCCTGAAACCTGGGTCGCCGTCGCCTTCGTGATCCTGATGGTCGTGTTCGGCTATCTCGGGGTGTTCAAGTCGGCAATGACCGCGCTCGATCATCGCGCCGCCCGCATCAAGGCCGAGCTCGACGACGCCGCGCGCCTCAAGCAGGAGGCGGCCAAGGTGCTCGCCGACTACAAGGCGCGCAGTGCCATGGCCGAGCGCGAGGCTGCCGACATCATCGCCAACGCCAAGGCCGAAGCCGAGCGCATCGCTGCCGACGCCAAGGCGAAGATGGAAGACTTCGTCGCCCGCCGCACCAAGACCGCGGAGGGCAAGATCGCGCTGGCCGAGGCCCAGGCACTGGCCGATGTCCGCGCCGCCGCCGCGGAAGCCGCCGTCCAGGCTGCCTCGACGATCCTGTCGCAATCGGTCAAGGGCCAGATCGCCGACGACCTGCTCGCCAGGGGCATCAGCGAAGTCAGGCAGAAGCTGAACTGAGGGATTTGCCTTCACCAATCAAAAAGCCGGCGCGATGAGCGCCGGCTTTTTTGTTGCGTGAGAGATGCCTCCTCATCGTCATGCCCGGGCTTGTCCCGGGCATCCACGTCTTGGCCGCCAGAAAGAACGTGGATGGCCGGGACAAGCCCGGCCATGACGACTGAATTTTCGTGCGGCCCTACTTCTTCTTCCGGCCCTTCGGCTCCGGCGAGAGCGCCTGCGGGTCGAAGCCGACGTAGAAGATGTAGGTATCGGCGACCGCGGGCGCCGGCGTCGGATAGGTCATATCCTCGGCGACGAAGGTGAAGGGTACGCTGCCGCCTTCCGACATCGCCACCGTGGTCCGGTAGGCCTTCGAGGCGATCACTTTCTCGCCGACGCCGCCCTGCACCACGGCGATGCGCAGCGGCACCTCGACGGAGGCGGGCGCGCCGGCGGGGCCGGCGATGACGCGGCCCTGGATGCCGATCCGGGCCGTGATGCCGGCGCTGCTGCGGGAGCATTCGCGCGCCATCTTCGTGATCGAGGCCTGGAAGCGGATGTCATTGCCGACAGCCGGCTTGCCGCTGGCGCCGACCGCGTAGGTCGAGGCCCCCGCGCGCACCGTGACCTGCGGGCAATCGAGGTCGTCTTCGGCCGGCTGCCCCGGCGCAGGCGCCGGCTTCGTCTCGGCCGGCTCGTCGGACTTGCCGCCGAACAGGCTCTTGAAGCGGTCGGTCAATGACTGCGCCGCCACCGGCGAGACAGAGGCGAGCGCGATCGACGATGCCAACACGACCGCTGCGCCCCGCCGCAACCTCGTCCGCGATGACCGAAGCTCCTGCACCATCAACACCCGTACTCCATGACAATGTTCCGGCCGGGTTATATCGCCAAAATCGGCGAACCCAAGGCCGCAAAAAGGGGGACTCGGCCGCACGAGACGGCCGCTCAGCCGCGGAAATCCTCGTGCAACAGGCCGAACAGCAGGTGATCCTGCCAGATCCCGTTGATGCAGAGATAGCGGCGCGCCAGGCCCTCGCGCGAGAAGCCGCACTTCTCCAGCACCCGGATCGACGGGGCATTGGTGGGGATGCAGGCGGCCTCGACCCGGTGCAGATTGAGCTCGCCGAACAACGTCGGCAGCAGCACCCGCAGCGCGGCCGTCATGTAGCCGCGATGGGCATAGGGCTGGCCGATCCAATAGCCGATGGTACCGGCCTGCACGATGCCACGCCGGACATTGGCGAGCGTGATGCCGCCGACCAGGGCACCGTCGAGCTCACGGAAGATCAGAAAGGGATAGGAGCGGTCCGCGGCGATGTCCTCGGCATAGCGGCGCAGGCGGCGGCGGAAGCCGGACCGGGTGAGATCGTCAGACGGCCAGATCGGCTCCCAAGGCGTCAGATAGTCGCGGCTGGTCTCGCGCAAATGAGCCCATTGCAGGAAGTCCGACATTTGCGGCGCACGAAGGAGCAGCCCGTTGCCGCGCGGCGCCAGGGCGGCGGGTCCACTGGATGGCAGGCGAAAGAGGGCCATGGTGATGCTTTCCGGGGCGAGGCAGCCCGCGCGCGGCTCCTAATGCAGCCTCGCCTTGGCGCGCGCCAGGGTCAATCCTTCCGCAAAAGACACCGCCGTGTCCAGACCCCTGCCGCTGCCCAATGCAACGACCGCAGGCCGGCTGCGCGACAGCAGCGTGCGGGCCGCGTCCCGCGTCGATTCGATGCTGACGGCATCGATCCGGGCCACCAGTTCCTGCACGGTCTGCGGCCGACCGTAGGCCAGCACATGCCGGGCGAGCTGCTCGGCGCGGGAGGAGCAGCTCTCCAGCGCCATCAGCAGACCCGCCTTCATCTGCGCCTTGGCCCGGGCGATCTCGGCCTCGGTCAGCGTCTCCACCGAATCGTTCATGATGTCGACCACGACCTCCATCATCTCCGGCGCGTCGGCGGGATCGGTGCCGGTGTAGAGGCCGAAAAAGCCGGTGTCGGTGTAGGGCGCGTGGAAGGTGTAGACGGAGTAGCAGAGGCCGCGCTTCTCGCGCACCTCCTGGAACAGGCGCGACGACATTCCGCCGCCGAGGACATTGGTGAAGACCTGCAGCGAGAACAGCGAAGGATCGGTCTGCGGCACCCCCTCGAGCGCCAGCGTCAGATGCGCCTGCTCGAGCTCGCGATGCACCACCTTGGTGCCGCCCTGGCCAAACCGAGCGGCCTGCGGCTTCGGCCCGGGCGTCGCCTCGAAGCTCGCAAAACGCTTTTCGACCTCGGCGACGACTTGGCCGTGGTCGACCGCGCCGGCCGCCGCCACCACCATGTCGGGTCCGCGATAATGCGTCGACAGGTAGCCGCGCAGCATGTCGCGGTTGAAGGCGCGCAGCGTCTTGGCGGTGCCGAGCAGCGAGCGGCCCATCGGTTGGTCGGGATAGCAGAGCTCGTTCAGGTGCTCGAACACGACGTCGTCGGGCGTGTCCTGCGCGGCGCCGATCTCCTGCACGATGACGTTCTTCTCGCGCTCCAGCTCGTCGGGCTCGAAGGCGGGATTGGCGAGGATGTCGGCGAGCACGTCGAGGGCGAGCGGCACGTCGGCTTTCAGCACTCGCGCGTAATAGGACGTGGTCTCGGTCGAGGTGCCGGCATTGAGGTCGCCGCCGACCGCCTCGATCTCCTCGACGATCTCGCGCGAGGAGCGCCTGGTCGTGCCCTTGAAAGCCATGTGCTCCAGGAGATGCGAGATGCCGTGCTCGTTCGGCTTCTCGTCGCGTCCGCCGACGCCGGCCCAGACGCCGAGCGCCGCCGTCTCGAGGTGAGGCATCTCGTCGGTGACGACGGTGAGGCCGGAGGCAAGCTTGGACATCTCGACGCTCATCCGGCAACTCCCTGCTTTGCGGCGCGGCTGGCGGACAGCACGAACCGCTCGAGCTCGGCCTGATCGTTCTTCATCACCCTCATGTGTTCGGATTTGGTCATCAAACCGTCGAGCCAGGCCGGCAGTTGAGGCCGCTGGCCGCAGGCCGCCTCGACGGCATCGGGGAACTTGGCCGGATGGGCGGTGGAAAGCACGATGCTCGGCACCCTCGTATCGGTGGTGTCGCGGTCCGCGACGGCGAGCGCCACGGCGGTGTGAGGATCGACCAGCTCGCCTGCTTCGCGCCAGGCGGCGCGGATCGCAGCCGCCGTCTCGGTCTCGTCGGCGCGCCCGGCATCGAACTCCTCGCGGATCGCGGCGAGTGTCGCATCGGGCAACACGAAGCGGCCGGACTGCTTCAGCTGTTCCATCAGGCGGCGCACGCCGGCGGCATCGCGCCGGCCTGCCTCGAACAGCAGCCGTTCGAAGTTCGAGGAGATCTGGATGTCCATCGACGGCGACGCCGTCGCGTGCACCTCGCGCACCTCGTAGATGCCGGTCTTCAGGGTGCGCGCCAGAATGTCGTTGACGTTGGCGGCGATGCGCAGGGTGCGCACCGGCAGCCCCATGCGCTTGGCGACGTAGCCGGCGAAGATGTCGCCGAAATTGCCAGTCGGAACGACGAAATCGACCGCGCGCGCCGGAGCACCGACCGCGACGGCGGAGGTGAAGTAGTAGACCACCTGGGCGACGATGCGCGCCCAGTTGATGGAATTGACGCCGGAAAGCGAGGTCGCATCGCGGAAGCGATGGTTGTTGAACATCCCCTTCACGAGCGCCTGGCAGTCGTCGAAAGTGCCTTCGATGGCAAGCGCATGGACGTTGGCCGCGCCCGTCGTCGTCATCATCCGCCGCTGCACCTCGGAGATGCGGCCGTGCGGAAACAGCACGATCAGATCGACGTTCTCGAGGCCCGCAAAGGCTTCGACCGCGGCGCCGCCGGTATCGCCCGACGTCGCGACCACGATGGTGGTGCGCTGGCCGCGCTTTTCAAGCACATGGTCCATCAGCCGCGAGATCAGCTGCATCGCCACGTCCTTGAAGGCGAGCGTCGGACCGTGGAACAGCTCCAGCACGAACTGGTGCGGCGACATCTGGCGCAGCGGCACCACCGCAGGATGGCGGAAAGTGGCGTAGGCCTCGTTCGCCATGCGCCCGAGCTCGGCGTCGGAAATCTCGCCGCCGGCGAAGGGACGAATCACGTCGACCGCGACCTCCCAATAGGGGCGGCCGAAGAAGCCGGCGATCGTCTCGCTCGGAAGCTGTGGCCACACCGCCGGCAAATACAGGCCACCATCGCGGGCAAGGCCGGTCAGCATCACGTCACAGAAGCCGAGTTCGGGGGCTTCGCCCCGGGTCGAGATATAACGAGTCAAACTGCCCTCCAAATGCGGCGGGGCCGAGGCTCGACCCTTAAGCCTTTGATTTTACGTAAATACTTGTCAACAGCCAGAGGCTTTGAACCACCATAGAGTGTTTTGCGGCATCGGGAAACCGCTTCCGGCCCTCCCCTCGCCCAATGAAAAAGGGCTGCGGCATTGCCGCAGCCCTTCTCTTGGAAGGTCTGTCGTTGTGTGCAGACCGGTTTGCTTCGTCGGGGTCGTCGACCCTCAAAACTGTTCCGGCAAGCTTTCGTCGCCTGTCCCGAAATCGTCAAGGGCCAAAACCCCGCACGCCTCGAAAATGTTCCTATTCTTCCCGAACCGACTCGGGCTCGTCCTATACAGCGGCCACCACATCTTGGCAGTTAGTTCCGCTTTTTCCCGAATGAGCCGCGGGAACGAATACAGCCTCGGCCCATTGTGTCGGCCGATGGATGTCGCCCGTTGGCCATGCATTGCCCGGCCAACGGCGGCGTCGATCCGTCGGCCGAACCGCTGCATCCTGGAGCAGCCGGTTCGGTCGCCGGCGAAGGTCAGTTCAATCCGATTTCCACTGCGATCCGGATCAGGTCGGAATGGTTCTTGGCGCCGAGCTTCTGCTTGAGCAGGGAGGTGGTGTTGGCGACCGTCTTGTAGGAGATGCCGAGCGCCTCGGCGACCTCGACGATCTTGTCGCCGCGTCCAAGCAAGCGGAGGATTTCGAGCTCTCGCGGCGTCATCTGCGAAGCCGGGTTGGCCTTGATCGCCGCGCCCGAAAACGTCACGGCTTCCGCAAGCTGCGGCGAGATGAAATTGTCGCCCGCCACCACCTTGCGCACCGCTTTCAGCAGGATCCTGGGGTCGTCGCCCTTGGAGACATAGCCTTGCGCCCCGAGCTCGACGGCCCGCACCACGAAGGCCGGATCGTCGTTCATGCTGAACATGATGATCTTGGCGTCGGGATCGTCCTTGCGGATGCGTCGCATCAGCTCGAAGCCGGAGACGTCGGGCAGGCTGATGTCGATCACGGTGACGTCGGGCCGCTTGCTGACATAGGCACGATGCCCGGATTTGGCGTCGGTCGCCTCGTCAATGCGGATTGAATGGTCGGATGCGAACAGGGTGCGACAGCCGGACAGCACCACGGGATGGTCGTCGACGATCAGGACCCTTGTCGCCAGCTTGGCGGTATCTTGCATCGCGCACTCTCTTGTTTTTCGACTCATAGCCCGCCGGGAACAAATGGAAAGAGCAAATTCCGTCGATACGCGTTAGAATTGACCTAATGTGGCACCGACTTTCGTTCCGGACGCAATTGTTTCTCCCGCTCGGCGCCAGTTTCTTCGCGGCGCTGATCCTGGGCGGCGTCCTGCTCCAGATTTTCGCCACGGGCCAATTGGCGGAGGAGCACGAGCCACGACGGCGTTCGACGGAGGCGGTCGCCGCCGCGCTCAACAACGCCTTGAGGGCATCGGACAATCCACGGCAGACCCTCGACGCTTTTGTCCATTCTTTGGACACCTCCTCCGATATCCAATTCCGCGCGCTGGAGGGAGGTCCCGCGCCACCGCCGAAGGACGACCTGCGCAGGCCGCATGGCGTGCCGCAATGGTTCGTCGACCTTCTCGCCGTCCCCGACATGGACATGGCATTTCCGGTGACGATCGACGGCAGGCGTGTCGGCGACATCGTATTCCTGCAGGACATGTCGGCCGATCTGTTCGAGAAATGGATCGGCTTTCTTGCGCTCGCCAGCCTGCTCGTCGCGTTGATGGTCCTTACCGGCACAATCGCCCATGTCTTGTCGGGCTCTGTGCTGCGCCCCCTGCAACATCTCGGCGAAGGGCTCACGCGGATACGACAGGGCGACTACACCAGGCCTATACCGGTCGGAGGCCCGCCGGAAATCCGGCAAGGTTGCGAGGAGGCGAATGCGCTGGCTGCAACGCTGGCGCAGTTGAGTCAGGACAATCGCGATCTGATGCACCGCCTGGTGTCGCTCCAGGATGACGAGCGGCGCGATCTCGCCCGCGAACTGCACGACGAGCTCGGCCCCCTGCTGTTCAGCATCCGCGCCGGCACGATCGCGCTGACCGAAGCCTCCGAGCCAATGGGACAACTCGGCAAGTCGGCACATGACCTGCTGCAATCGGTAGAGGCACTGCAGCAGACCAACCGCCGCATCCTCGACCAGCTGCGACCGCTCTATATCGAGGAGCTCGGCCTTTCGAGCAGCGTGCAGACGCTGCTTCGGAATTTTCGCAAGCAGGCGCCTCATATCGTCCTGACGGACACGATTGATCCCGATCTCAGCGGAATGGGCGGGCCGCTGGCGCAGACCGTCTATCGCGTGATCCAGGAGGCACTGACCAACGTGCTGCGACATGCCAACGCCGGCAGCGCCCATGTGCAGGCCACCGTTGCCGACAAGACGCTCGTCATCGAGATCTCCGACGACGGCGGCGGTTTTCCTGCGGGCAATGTGTTCGGCCGGGGCCTGACCGGCATGCATGAGCGCGTGCGCGCGCTCAGCGGATCGCTATCGCTGCTGCGCGTGGATGAGCGAACCTACGTGCGCTGCCGCCTTCCGGCGCAGACGATGCGGGACGTTTCGTCACCGGGCTGATTCAGCAGGCGCAGCCATCCTGCGCATTCTGTCGCGCCGGTTCGCACAGCGTGCTGCGGATCTTGCCATCCGGGCTGAAACGGAACGAGGCCTGAATGCGCAGCGCGCCAGCGACGGAATATTCGAGGTGGACGCCGTGGGACGCGGGATGGATCTCTTCCAGCCCGAACCCTGCCGACGAGAAGGCGCTGAGCCGCGGCTGCCAATAGGCCTCGATCTCGCTCCGGCCGCGATAGCGCCGCGCGCCGTCGCACGTGCATTCGAGCTGCGCGTCGTCGGCGTAGAGGTCGAGCAGGGCTGCGAGGTCGCCCTTACGGCAGGCATCCACCCAGTCGACGACAATTCCCATCTGGTCGAAATCGCTCACGCCACAATCCTGTCTGCCGCGAGGAATGTTGAAGGCGGCTTAGGGTCACACTCGTGAATGTCCGCTGAATAATAAAGACCGGGCAATTCCGGGTTCCCTATCAGGGAATCTACGGAGTGACGGAACTTTGCCATCTTCCTCGCAACCAGGCCGCGAATGCGATCAACACCGCGCCCGCGAGCGTGAACCAGGTGATCGCGTATTGCAGGTGATCGTCCTTCAGATGCACGTCGAGCGGCCCCGGACGCGGAATGCCGTTCGCCGGCGCAGGCTGCTCGAGATCGATATAGAACGGCGCAACCGCGCCCCAGCCGAGCGCGCTTGCGAATGCCAGATGATCGCGCACAAACCAGAGCCGCTTGGCGCGGTTCTCCGCCGGCGCCAGCCAGCTTGCCGCCTCGGGAAAGCGCAAGTATCCGGTGAGCTCAACCGGCTCGCCGGTGACGAGCTTGTTCACCGCGCGATCCTCGACGCCGCGGTCCTGCATGGTGTTCTCGACGAAGCCCGCGTCGATCACGAGCATCTCGCCGCCGGGAAGCCGCGCCGGCAGGAACGCCCAGGTGCCGGGGCCGGAGGCGTCCTTGCGCACGGCGGAGCCGGAGGAATAGACCATCGCATCGGGCAAGGCTGCGTAGGTTGCGGTGAAGCTGACGCGGCGGAATTCGTCGCGGGCAGGATTGAGCGCGGCCCATTGCGCGGACGGCGGCAGCGCAACCGGCGCCGCCGCAAGCCGCTCGGTGAGTGCCGCAATCAGCTCGTGCTTGGCTGTGCGACGCTGCAGCTGCCAGACACCGAGCGCGACGAACACGGCCGTCAGCAACAGCGTGAACAGCGCGAAGCCGGCCACGAGGGCCTTGCGCGACGCAGGCTCGTTCATTTCGCGCGATCGACCAACCGGCCCGGCGCCGCCTTGTGGTGAAATTGCAGTGCGATCAGCAACGACTTCATCGAGCGCAACGGCAATAGCGTGGTGGCGAGGATCAGCGGCAGCCAGAGCACGGCATGCAGCCAGTATGGCGGCTGGTATTTGACTTCGACGACGAGGGCGCATGCGACGACGATGCCGCCGGCCAGCATGATGATGAAGATCGCCGGACCGTCGCCGGTATCGATGAAGGAATAGTCGAGCCCGCAACGGTCGCAAGCGGGGGCGAGCGTCAGAAACCCAGCATAAAGTTTGCCCTGGCCGCAGCGCGGGCATCGACAGGCAAGCCCGCGCAGCGCGCTTTGCAGGACGGTGGTTTCGGACGGGGGTGTGCCGGCACTGTCGTTCATGATGGCGGACTCTAGAGCATTTTCGGTTCTGATTGAATCAGAACCGAAGCTCTAGATTCTTGTTTTGACGCGTTTTCTTGACGCGAACCGGTGTCCACTTCGCTCGAAAACGCTCTATCACAGTTTCCGGCGAAAACTTCCGGCGGCCGGAAAGCGAAAAGGGCGGCCCTGCGGCCGCCCTTCCCGATCGGTTCGATGCGGCTCAGTGCGCGGCGTGGGCCATGGTCTCGGCGCCGCGTCCCCAGACGTAGATGCAGAGGAAGAGGAACAGCCAGACCACGTCGACGAAGTGCCAGTACCAGGCTGCGAACTCGAAGCCGAGATGCTGCTTCGGCGTGAAGTGGCCGGCATAGGCGCGGAACAGGCACACCAGCAGGAAGACGGTGCCGACCAGCACATGGAAGCCGTGGAATCCGGTCGCCATGAAGAACGTCGCGCCGTAGACGTTGCCGGCGAAGGAGAACGCCGCGTGGCTGTACTCATAGGCCTGCACGCAGGTGAAGAGCGCGCCGAGCACGACGGTGAGGATCAGGCCGTATTTCAGGCCCTGGCGGTCGTTCTCGAGCAGCGCGTGGTGGGCCCAGGTCACGGTGGTGCCTGACGTGAGCAGGATCAGCGTATTCAGCAGCGGCAGATGCCAGGGATCGAAGGTCTCGATGCCCTTCGGCGGCCAGGTGCCCGGGACCGCGCAGGCGCCGGCCTGGGTGCCGAGGCCGCAGCCGAACACCGCATCACGGGTGGCGTGAACGGCATCGGCCGGAAACAGCGCCGCGTTGAAATAGGCCCAGAACCAGGCGACGAAGAACATCACCTCGGAGGCGATGAACAGGATCATGCCGTAGCGGTGATGCAGCTGCACGACACGGGTGTGATCGCCCTTGTACTGGGCTTCCTTGATCACGTCGCCCCACCAGCTCGCCATGGTGTAGAGCACGCCCACGGTGCCGACGCCGAACACGATCGGCGCCGCGGAGAACATGTGGTGCATCCAGGCGATCGCGCCGACCGCCATGATGAAGGCCGAGAGCGAGCCGACCGCCGGCCAGGGCGAGGGATCGACCAGGTGATAGTCGTGATGCTTGGTGTGCGCCGTGGCCATTTCCGTCTCTCTCCTCAATCCCGTGCCTATCAGGCACTTATCCCCTTGTGTCCAACCGCCCGAGGCTGAGCCCTGCGGTCAAAGATTTCCCTTGCGCTTGTCCCCCTCGCCCGATGCCAGCGGTTTCACCACCGGATCGCGCACCGGATAGAACGTGTAGGACAGCGTGATCGTGCTCAGCCCGTCGTTCTCGTGGTCGGCGGCGATCGACGGATCGACGTAGAACACGACCGGCATCTCGCGCTTCTCACCGGGCGCCATGGTCTGCTCGGTGAAGCAGAAGCAGTTGATCTTCTGGAAATAGGCGCCGACCGTCAGGGGCGCGACGTTGTAGGCGGCCTGGCCCGCGGTGGCGCGCGCCGCCTGGTTGGTCACGGTGTAGAAGACCGTCACGACCTGGCCGATATTGACCTCGATCTCGCTCTGCTCCGGCTCGAACTTCCAGGGCAGGCCGGGCGCGACGTTGGAATCGAAGCGCACCGAGATCTTCCGCGCGATCGGGCCCGTGGCCGGCGCAGAGGTCGCCACTTGCGTCGTGCCGTTGAAGCCGGTGGCGCGGCAGAACCAGTTGTAGAACGGCACCGCCGCGTAGGAAGCCCCGACCATCAGCGCAACCACGCCGCCGCAGATGGACGCGACCACCACATCGCGCCCCAGCCCGCGGCGCTTGGCCGGGCTGCCCGACTTGGCGCTGACGTCCTGCGATATGGTCGGCTCGTGATCCATGTTTCCTACATCGGCCGCACGAGCACTGCCGGCCCCTTGACCATGGTGACGGCGAAGAACAGCACCACGAGCACGCCGAGCGCCAGAGCGATGGCGATGGAGCGCTGACGCCGGCTCCTCTGCTGCGCCTCGGTGAGGACGATTCCTTCCGGCTCGGGTTTGTCGGCCATCGCGGTGATCATGCGCCCCCAATCATCGGAGCAAGCGCCCGGTACACGACCTCGGCCAGCAGGGTCGCAAACAGCGCGAACAGGTACAGGATCGAGAACGCAAACAGCTTGCGGGTCGCGCGCAGCGACTGGCTGCGCTCGCGGCGCAGATAGACGTTGATGGCGAGCACCAGCATGCCGGCACCGAGGATCAGCGAGACCACGCCGTAGACGGCATCGAAATAGCCGAGCGCCCAGGGCGCGGCGGCGACCGCGATCAGCACGATGGTGTAGAGCAGGATCTGCAGACGCGTCGCATCGGGACCGGCGACGTTGGGCAGCATCGGAATGCCGGCGCGCGCGTAGTCGTCGGAGCGGAACAGCGCCAGCGCCCAGAAATGCGGCGGGGTCCAGAAGAAGATGATGGCGAACAGCAGCAGCGGCTCGACGTTGACCGTGCCCGTGACGGCGGCCCAGGCCACCACCGGCGGCAGCGCGCCGGCCGCGCCGCCGATCACGATGTTCTGCGCGGTCCAGCGCTTCAGCCACATCGTGTAGATCACGACGTAGAAGAAGATGGTGAAGGCGAGCAGCGCGCCCGCGATCCAGTTGACGAGGATGCCGAGCGTCATCACCGAGAAGAAGGCGAGCGTCATGCCGAACGTCATCGCTTCAGGGCGGGTGATGCGGCCGCGCGGGATCGGCCGGTTCGCCGTGCGCGACATCTTGGCATCGATGTCGCCTTCGAGCGCCATGTTGAGCGCCCCGGAGGCGCCGGCACCGACCGCGATGCAGAGCAGCGAGGTGATCGCCAGCACGGGATGGAAATGCCCCGGCGCCATCGCCATCCCGACCAGCGCGGTGAAGATCACCAGCGACATCACCCGCGGCTTGAGCAGTGCGACATAGTCGCCAACCTCCGCTTCGGAGATGCGGGGATTGCTGTCGATGGCGTTGTGGTCGAGGACGGACACTTAGATTTACTCGCTTCGTTACAGCGCCGCGGCGCCCGTCACGGGCGCCGCGGGATTGCTTACTGCACGCGAGGCAGCACTTCGAACTGGTGGAAGGGCGGCGGCGAGGACAGCGTCCACTCCAGCGTGGTCGCGCCTGCACCCCAGGGGTTATCGCCCGCCGGCACCTTCTTCATGTAGGCGTCCAGCACGCAGTAGAGGAAGATCAGCACGCCGAAGCCGGAGATGTAGGAGCCGACCGACGAGACCAGGTTCCAGCCCGCGAACGCATCGGGATAGTCGACGTAGCGGCGCGGCATGCCGGACAGGCCGAGGAAGTGCTGCGGGAAGAACACCAGGTTGACGCCGATGAAGGTAACCCAGAAGTGCGCTTTCGCGAGGCCCTCGTTGTACATGTAGCCCGACATCTTCGGGAACCAGTAGTACCAGCCGGCGAAGATCGCGAACACCGCACCGAGCGACAGCACGTAGTGGAAGTGCGCAACGACGTAGTAGGTCTCCTGCAGCACGCGATCGACACCCGCGTTCGCGAGCACGACGCCGGTGACGCCGCCGATCGTGAACAGGAAGATGAAGCCCACCGCCCAGATCATCGGCGCGCGGAATTCGATCGAGCCGCCCCACATCGTGGCGATCCAGGAGAAGATCTTCACGCCGGTCGGAACCGCGATGACCATGGTGGCGGCGACGAAATAGGCCTGCGTCGCCGAGGACATGCCGACCGTGTACATGTGGTGCGCCCACACCACGAAGCCGATGCCGCCGATCGCGACCATGGCGTAGGCCATGCCGAGATAGCCGAACACGGGCTTGCGCGAGAAGGTCGAGACGATCTGGCTGATCATGCCGAAGCCGGGCAGGATCAGGATGTAGACCTCGGGGTGACCGAAGAACCAGAACAGATGCTGGAACAGCACGGGGTCGCCGCCGCCGTCGGGGGCGAAGAAGGTCGTGCCGAAATTGCGGTCGGTGAGCAGCATGGTGATCGCACCGGCGAGCACCGGCAGCGACAATAGCAGCAGGAACACCGTCACCAGGATCGACCACACGAACAGCGGCATCTTGTGCAGGGTCATGCCCGGCGCGCGCATGTTGAAGATGGTGGTGATGAAGTTGATCGCGCCCAGGATCGAGGACGCACCGGCGAGGTGCAGCGACAGGATCGCGAAGTCGACCGCCGGGCCGGGATGGCCCGAGGTCGACAGCGGCGCGTAGATGGTCCAACCCGCCCCGACGCCGTTGGCGCCCGGCTCGCCCTCGACGAAGGTCGACATCAAGAGCAGCGCAAACGAGGCCGGCAGCAGCCAGAACGAGATGTTGTTCATGCGCGGGAACGCCATGTCCGGCGCACCGATCATCAGCGGCACGAACCAGTTGCCGAACCCGCCGATCATCGCGGGCATGACCATGAAGAAGATCATGATCAGGCCGTGCGAGGTCACGAACACATTGTAGGTGTGGGTCTCATGGAAGACCTGCACGCCCGGATACATCAGCTCGGCCCGGATCGCGATCGACATCGCCGCACCGATGATGCCGGCGATGACCGCGAAGACCAGGTACATCGTGCCGATGTCCTTGTGATTGGTCGAATAGACGTAACGCCGCCATCCGGTCGGATGGGCATGCTCGTCATGATGCGCGTGATCGCCGTGTGCCGCTGCGCTCGTTGCCATTTTCAAATCCTGCCTTGCGTCCCGTTCGGACCTTTGAAAGGTCCCGCCCTTTATCGCTTTCAGTCCCTCAGGCCGTCACCCGGCGCTTACTGCGTCGGGCCGGCCGCGGAGGCGTAGGTGCTGGTGCCGCCGCTTGCATATTTCTTCTTCGCCGCCTCGACCCAGGAGGCGAACTCCTGGTCGCTCACCACACGCACGGCGATCGGCATGAAGGCGTGGTCCTTGCCGCACAGCTCCGAGCACTGACCGTAATACATGCCGGTCTTGGTGGCCTTGAACCAGGTCTCGTTCAGCCGGCCCGGGATGGCGTCGATCTTGATGCCGAAAGCCGGCACCGCAAAGGCGTGGATCACGTCGGCGCCGGTGGTCTGGACTCGAATCACCTTGTTGACCGGCACCACCATCTCGTTGTCGACGCCGAGCAGGCGAGGCTGCTTGTCCTGCGCCATCAGCGAGTCGAACTCGAACTTGCCGTTATCCGGATAGGCATAGGACCAGTACCACTGCTTGCCGGTCGCCTTGATGGTCAGATCCGCCTTCGGCACGTCGAGCTCCAGGAACAGCAACCGGAACGACGGCACCGAGATGCCGACCAGGATCAGCACCGGAACGAGGGTCCAGGCCACCTCGATCAGCGTGTTGTGGGTGGTCCGCGACGGCACCGGGTTGGCCTTCGCGTTGAACTTGACCACCACGATCACGAGCAGCGCGAGGACGAACAGCGTGATCAGGGTGATCAGCACGAACAGGAAATTGTGGAACCAGACGATGTTGTCCATCACCGGCGAGCCGGACTGCTGGAGCGTCCACTCCCACGCCGCCGGTTGCCCGAGCTCGGCGAATGCCGTGCCACCCGTCGCCAGCGTGACGCCAGCCGCCACCAAGGCGATGGTGGCCAATCCCAGCAATTGCCGGCCCACCCGACCCATCGACATCCTCATGTCGTTCGCGCTCCCCTTCCGAAATCACCCCAAGTGCATTCCCCTGCTTCCGGGAAACGCTTATTCGATCCGCCAGTCCGCCAAACCGCCACGCAAGAATACCTCTAAGAGGAATTGGGGCCAGATCGCTAGAACGCGAAATCAAGCCTCTCAAACCATAATTCTTGATCTATCGCAATGCAGTCTTGAGGCCCGTCTGCCAGCCATCACCGGCAAGATATTTCCCAGCAAGATCAGACAAAAATACCGTTTCCCGGGACGCTGCGGCTTGACAGCGGAATTGCCCGCGGTAGGCACTGGAAGGCTGCCACGCGGCAACCTGATTCGTGTGGGCGATGGCGGTGTCGGCGGCGCAGAATTTGCTTGGGAATCGCCTTCAAGACGCCGTCATTTCCGTACAGTCCGCCAGTCAGTCCGCCAAGCGCGAGCAACCCAGGCGAGCAGAGGGACCGACCCGATGGGGCTTTCGAGATCGATGGCAAGGCCGGCGAACGGCCTCCCGGCGCTCGCCGCCCTCGTGGCTGCGATCGTCCTGCTGGCGTTTCCGGGGCTTGCCCATGCGCAGGGCGCGGTTCGTTCCGTCCATGGCGACTGGCAGATCCGCTGCGACACCCCGCCGGGCGCCCAGACCGAGCAATGCGCCCTGATCCAGAGCGTGGTGGCCGAAGACCGCTCCAATGCCGGCCTGACGGTGATCGTGCTCAAGACCGCCGACCAGAAGAGCCGCTTGATGCGCGTCGTCGCGCCGCTCGGGGTCCTGCTGCCCTCCGGCCTTGGGCTCAAGCTCGACAACCAGGACGTCGGCCGCGCCGGCTTCGTCCGTTGCCTGCCCAACGGCTGCGTCGCCGAGGTCGTGCTGGAGGACAAGCTGCTCGGCCAGCTCCGCAGCGCCAAGACCGCGACCTTCATCATCTTCGAGACGCCGGAAGAAGGCATCGGCTTCCCGCTCAGCCTGAACGGGCTCGGCGAGGGGTACGACAAGCTGCCGTAGGAGCGGCTCACCTTGGCAATCCTTTTGTTTCCGTAATGTGAGGCTTCGCGCTCTCGCGGAACCGGTCCGAAACCATTATCTTGCCCCACATCCCCCGATAATGGACGGACGCATGACCAATCCTGCCACGACCTCCCTGCTCGACCGTGCCAATCTCGATCGCGACCAGGTTCGCCATGAAGTCGCGCGCGGGCTTTCGGGCGCTGACGACGGCGAACTGTTCCTGGAATACAGCCAGACCGAAGCGCTGATGTTCGACAATGGGCGGCTCAAGCAGGCGACCTACGACACCTCGCAGGGCTTTGGCTTGCGCGCGGTCAAGGATGATGCCGTGGGCTACGCCCACTCCTCCGACGTGTCGCTGCCGGCGCTGATTCGCGCCGCCGACGCGGTTGCTGCCGTGCGCGGCGGTTACTCCGGCAGCTTCTCGGCGCCGCCACCGCATACCAATGTCCGCCTCTATGGCGACGACAATCCGCTCGATGCGCCGGGCTTCGAGACAAAAGTAAAACTGCTCGCCGAGATCGACGCTTACCTGCGCGACAAGGATCCGCGGGTGCGGCAGGTCAGCGTCAGCCTGGGCGCGACCTGGCAGGTCGTCGAGATCCTGCGGCCCGACGGCGAGAGCTATCGCGACATCCGTCCGCTGGTGCGCGTCAACATCTCCGTCGTCGCCGGCCAGGGCGATCGCCAGGAGAGCGGCAGCAAGGGCTATGGCGGCCGCGCCGGCTATGCCGAATTCATCGAGACGAGGTCCTGGCGCGAGGCCGCCGACGGCGCGCTGCGCGAGGCGCTGGTCAATCTGGAATCGATTCCGGCGCCGGCCGGCGAAATGGACGTCGTGTTGGGCGCCGGCTGGCCCGGCGTGATGCTGCATGAAGCGGTCGGCCATGGCCTCGAGGGTGACTTCAACCGCAAGAAGACGTCGGCGTTCGCAGGCCTGATGGGCCAGCAGGTCGCGGCCAAGGGCGTCACCGTGGTCGACGACGGCACCATTGCCTCGCGCCGCGGCTCCCTGTCGATCGACGACGAGGGCACGCCGACCAATCGCACCGTGCTGATCGAGGACGGCATCCTGGTCGGCTACATGCAGGACCGCCAGAACGCACGATTGATGAACATGAAGCCGACCGGCAACGGCCGTCGCCAGGGTTATGCCCACGTGCCGATGCCGCGCATGACCAACACCTACATGCTCGCGGGCGACCGCGAGCCGGCCGAGATCATCGCCTCGGTGAAGAACGGCGTGTTCGCCGCGAATTTCGGCGGCGGTCAGGTCGACATCACCTCGGGCAAGTACGTGTTCCAGTGCACCGAGGCCTACAAGATCGAGAACGGCAAGATCGGAGCGCCCCTGAAGGGCGCCATGCTGATCGGCAACGGGCCGACCGACCTGCATCGCATCCGCATGATCGGCAACGACCTTGCGCTCGATACCGGCATCGGCACCTGCGGCAAGAACGGCCAGGGCGTGCCTGTCGGCGTCGGCCAGCCGTCGCTGCTGATGGAACGCATTACGGTGGGTGGAACGGGCGCATGAGCATCGAGAAGGCAACGGTCACCCCGAAGCGGAAAAGCAGCGGCTGGGGTGGCCAACTGGTGCAGCTCGCCGGCATCGTCGCCGCGGTCTTCATCGCCAAGGGCGCGCTCGCCGAGCCGTTCTACGTGCCGTCGGGCTCGATGGAGCCGACGCTCCTGATCGGCGATGCGCTGCTCGCCTCGAAATTCCCCTATGGCTACGGCACCTCGTCGCTGCCGATTCAGATCAGCCTGCCCGAGAGCGGCCGCGTGTTCGCGGAGACGCCGAAGCTCGGCGACGTCGTCGTGTTCCGCTGGCCCGGCGATCGCTCGCAGGCCTGGGTCAAGCGCGTCGTGGGTCTGCCCGGCGACCGCATCCAGATGCGGCAGGGCCAGCTCTTCATCAACGACCGCCCCGCCGAGCTGAAGCCCGATGGCGTCGGCGCCGCCGAGGACG
The DNA here is from genome assembly GCF_016031625.1 of Bradyrhizobium agreste. GTDB lineage: Bacteria > Pseudomonadota > Alphaproteobacteria > Rhizobiales > Xanthobacteraceae > Bradyrhizobium > Bradyrhizobium agreste. The sequence goes on from NZ_JACCHP010000009.1 coordinate 134,110, forward strand.
ACCATGGCGGCAGCGAGCCCGCCTATCGCTATGTCGAGACGCTGCCGAACGGCGTCTCGCATCTGATCTTCAAGATGCGCGACAGCGGGCCGCTCGACAACACGTCCGAGGTGACGGTGCCGGCCGGCCATCTGTTCGTGCTCGGCGACAACCGCGACAATTCCGCCGACAGCCGCGTGCCGCTGCGCTCCGGCGGCGTCGGCCTGTTGCCGATCGATAATCTGATCGGCCGTGCGGATGCGGTGCTTGGCTCCTGGGATCTCGGCATGCGCAGCCAGCCGGTGTGGACCTGGCTGTCCGGATTCAGGCTGGCGCGGTTCTTCACCGCCGTGCATTGACTTGGCCGCAAGGTGAGCAAGGACGAATTCCTCGCCCTCGCGCTACGCAATCCGGTCAACGCCGCGATCCTCGACGAGCTGCACCGGCTCGCGCTGCCGGATGCATGGCTGGTGTCGGGATGTCTGGTGCAGACGGTCTGGAACGCGCTCACGGGGCGCCCGATCGACCACGGCATCGCCGATTACGATGTGTTCTATTTCGACCCCGACACATCGTGGGAGGCCGAGGACGCGGTGATCCGCGATGTATCTGACCGGCTCGGCCATCTCGGCGTCAAGGTCGAGACCCGCAACCAGGCGCGGGTGCATCTTTGGTATCCCGGCAAGCACGGCCTGCCCTACCCGCCCCTGACTCGTACGACCGACGGCATCGACCGCTTCCTGACGCAGAACACGCAAGTCGGCGTGAGACGCGCAAACAATGGCTACGAGATCTACGCACCGCGCGGGTTCGACGACATCGCAGCCCTGATCGCGCGGCCAAATCCAGGACCGAATTTTTCTGTCGCGAACTACGCGGCGAAGGCCGCGCGATGGAAGGCGCTGTGGCCGGAGATTACGGTGATCGCGGCGGAGTGAAGCGCCTCACGCGTCCCGAACAAGCCGCATCGTGAAACGATGCGGCGCAGAGCCGGGACCCATGCGCAACAGAATGCAATGTGGCATGAGCCCCGGCGCTGCAGCGCAGCGCTGAAGGAGCGCCGCCATAGCGCGTCGAAGACGCGCGTAAACGCGCTGATGGCGTCCGGGGCACGAATACGAACGCTACCGCACCACGCCCGACGTGAACCCCGCCTTCCTTCGCGGCGGCTTGATTTCCTTCTTCAGGAAGCAGCGCGCCTCGCGCCCGGTGTAGCCGGGGCGGGCATAGGTGAAGGCGCGGCATTTGTTGTCGGCGGTGCAGGCGGCCTTGCAGGCCTCGACGCTTTCGCCGTCCTTGAGCTCGAGATTCCGCAAGTCGCCGCCGGGGCGGTCGATCGACGTCTCGACGCCCTCGACGCGCGGCTCGATCACGCCGGCGCCGCGCACCCCGGAGATACAGCAACTTCCCGGCACGCGCGCCGGCACAGTGTTCTTCAACCAGCATACCGCCGAGCCGCCTTCGACGTCGGGATAGTTGAAGCTCCAGGAGCGGCAGCGGCGATCGCGCTCGCACAGCAGCGCGCAATCCTCGGGATCGCCCGATGTGACGGGCGTGCTGAAATAATCGCCGCCGGGCCGATCGAAGGCGGTCTGGGCAGGCGCCGGCACGCTCGCAAATACAAGCAAAAGCAGCGTGACACATGCCGCGGCGCTGGCCATGACGGCCCCGGACAGGCGGCCCTTCCCCATCGGAACAGCTTTCGAGTTATTGACGACGCTCAGTTTTTTTCAGCCGGTCATTTGATCGCCGCAAACCTGTATGGGCGATGAACGGCTGAAATCCAGGATCTCTGGGTCTCAGAGGTCTAGAACGCGTATTCCGCGTAGGCTGGTTCCACCGAACCCTTCCAGGGACCGTTGAATTTGTCCAGCATTTCCTCGGCCGGCGTCCGGCCGGAATCGATGATGCGATCGAGCGGTTCGAGATGCCGCGTTTCGTCGCGGCCGAGCTGGTCGATCCGGCCGCGCCGGCGCAGGCCGGCATGGGCCAGAACGAGGCATTCCTTGGCGATCTCGAACAGATAGCGGTCCCTGATCCGCGCCTTGAAGCCCATGCGCGGCACGTCGTCGCGCAGCGCCTGGCGCTCATGCGAGGTCCAGTGCTTCACCAGGTCCCAGGCGGCATCGAGCGAACAATCGTCGTAGAGCAGCCCGACCCAGAACGCCGGCAGCGCCGGCAAGCGGCCCCACGGCCCGCCGTCGGAGCCGCGCATCTCGAGATAGCGCTTGAGCCGCACTTCCGGGAAGATCGTCGAGAGGTGGTTGGCCCAGTCCGACAAGGTCGGACGCTCACCGGGAAGGTTGTTGTTGCGGCCGTCGAAGAAGGCGCGGAACGAGGAGCCCGAGACGTCGATATATTCCTCGCCGCGCTTGACGAAATACATGGGCACGTCCAGCGCATAATCGACATAGCGCTCGAACCCCATGCCGTCCTCGAACGCCCACGGCATCATGCCCGCGCGAGCGTTGTCGGTGTCGCGCCAGATCTCGGACCGGAACGAGAGGAAGCCGTTCGGCCTGCCCTCGGTGAACGGTGAATTGGCGAACAGCGCAGTCGCGACCGGTTGAAGCGCGAGCGAGACGCGCAGCTTCTTGACCATGTCGGCTTCGGAGGAGAAGTCGAGATTGGTCTGCACCGTGCAGGTCCGGTACATCATGTCGAGGCCGTATTGACCGACCTTCGGCATGTAATTGGTCATGATCTTGTAGCGGCCCTTGGGCATCACCGGGATGTCGGCGCGCGACCAGGACGGCGTCATGCCGAGCCCGAGGAAGCCGATGCCGAGCGGCGTTGCGATCTCGCGCACCTGCGCCAAGTGTGCCATCAGCTCACTCTGGGTCTGGTGCACGTTCTCGACCGGCGCACCTGACAGTTCGAACTGTCCGCCGGGCTCGAGCGAGATCGCGCCCCCCCCGGTGACGTCGTAGAGGCCGATGATGTTGCCCTGCTCCATGATCGGCTCCCAGCCGAGCAGGAGCTTCATGCCTTCGAGCAGCGCACCGATGCCGCGCGCGCCCTCGTACGGCACCGGACGATGGCCTTCGAGCGTGAACGGCGTCTTCTCGTGCTCGGTGCCCATGCGGAATTCGGACGGGTCCTTGCAGCCGGCCTCGAACCACGCAACGAGCTCGTCGCGTGATTGCAGCGGCGTCATGTCGATCTGGTCTCGCGCCATATCAAACTCTAATCAAAAGCGCTTCGACCGAACGCGCGCGGGTGACAGGGACGGCCCGCGAACCCACCGGTTGCACGGGCGAGCGGGTTTGCCGCGCGATCATCGCGACGGCATGCTTTCGTTGGCGGCCGCGGGCGGCAGTTTCATCTCGCCGCACGAGCAGCCCAGGCGATCGAGCAGATTGCTGAGCTTGACGGCGTCGGCGTCCGACAGTTTCGAACCGACATATTTCTCGATCGCGGCCGAATAGGCGCCCCACATCCGCTTCTGCAGCTCGCGGCCGGCTTCGGTGATCTCGACGAACTGGCCGCGCTTGTCGATCTTGCATTCGCGCCGCGAGGCGAGACCCTCGTCGACCAGGCGGTCGATCAGGCGCGAGGTGGAATATTGCGGGATCAGCATCTGCCGCTCGAGCTCGACCGGCCGCAGCTCGCCCGAGGGCGCCCGCGACAGCTCGAGCAGCGCGTCATACCAGGCCAGCGGTGGGAAACCGGCCTTCTTCAAGTCCTGCTCGACGCAATCGAGCACGCGGCTCTGCACCCGCATCAGGCGGATCCAGGCGGCGGTTGCCTCGGTCGATGGTTTGCGTTTCATGGTCCCGCTCAAGCTCGTCGCCCGTCTCTTACCCCATTCGATGCACCTGCATCAATCTTGACTATTTCGAGCAGGTGCATCTAGTCGTTCTTTCGGTCGAACCAAGCGTCAGGGGAAGGAAATGCCACGAAACCGTACGGTTTCCCCGGTGTGTGCCCGCCGTCCCCAAATCGTGCTCCTGGAGGCCAGCCCCTCTATGGCCTGGTCGACGTCGGTAGCGGCGCCAGGAAGGCCGAAAATGGTGAGGATTATCTGAAGCTGAGCCCAAGGCCCTGCGCTGGGCTTCCACGGCGGCGAGATCGTGACCGAAGCCCCGGTGATTGTCCAGATCATCGCGGGCACGGGCACGCGAAAGGCCGGATCGATGATCCGGCCCTTTGCTGTTCCCGCATAGTAGCCCAGGCTACAAACGTTCTCAGGCCGCCGCCTTCTTCGGCGCGAAACGGCCGTAGAAGGTCTCGCCCTTCGCCGCCATCTCCTCGAGCAGCTTCGGCGGGGTGAAGCGCGAGCCGTATTTCGCCTCCAGCTTGTGGCAGAGCTCGACGAACTTCTTCGTGCCCATGAAATCGATATAGGACAGCGTGCCCCCGGTGAACGGCGCAAAGCCGAAGCCGAGGATCGAGCCGACATCGGCTTCGCGCGGGTCGGTGATGACGTGGTCCTCGACGGTGCGTGCGGCCTCCACCGCCTGCACCACCAGGAAGCGCTGCTTCAGCTCCTCGATATCGAGCGTGTCGGGGTCGAGCTGCTTCGGCTGCAGCGCGGAAAGGCCCGGCCACAGGCTCTTCTGGCCCTTGCCCTTCTCGGGGTAATCATAGAAGCCCTTGCTGTTCTTGCGGCCGAGACGGCCCTGCTTCTCGACCATCTCCACCATCAGCTTCTTCTGCTCGGGATTGATCGCGTTGGGGCCGAGATCGGCTTCGGTCGCCTTCATGATCTTCAGACCGAGGTCGAGCGCGACCTCGTCCGAGAGCGAGAGCGGGCCGACCGGCATGCCGGCCATCTTGGCGCAGTTCTCGATCATCGCCGGCGGCACGCCTTCCAGGAACATCTCGTTGCCTTCGGCGACGTAGCGGCCGACGCAGCGATTGGCGAAGAAGCCTCTGGAATCGTTGACCACGATCGGCGTCTTGCCGATCTGGCGGACGTAGTCGAGCGCGGTCGCGAGCGCGACATCGCCGGTGTTCTTGCCGAGAATGATCTCGACCAGCATCATCTTCTCGACCGGCGAGAAGAAGTGGATGCCGATGAACTTGCCCTGGTCCTTGAAACTCTCGGCCAGCGAAGTGATCGGCAGCGTCGAGGTGTTGGAGGCAAAGATCACATCCGGCTTCAGATAGGCTTGCGCCTTCGCGAAGGTCTCCGCCTTGACCTTGCGGTCCTCGAACACGGCCTCGATCACGAGATCGACGTCCTTCAGCGCGGCGTAGTCCGCGGTGGCCGTGATGCGCGCGAGCAGCTTCTCCGCATCATCGGGCTTGGCGCGGCCCTTCTTGATCTGCTCCTCGATCACCTTCTGCGCATGCGCCTTGCCCTTGTCGGCGCTCTCCTGGTCGCGGTCGATCAGGACGACGTCGAGGCCGGCGCGGGCCGAGACATAGCCGACGCTCGCGCCCATGAAGCCGGCGCCGATCACGGCGATCTTCTTCACCTTGGTTGCGGGCACATCCTTCGGACGGCGCGCGCCCTTGTTGAGCTCCTGCATCGACAGGAACAGGCTGCGGATCATCGCGGCTGCTTCCTTCGAACGCAGCACCGAGGTGAAATAGCGCGATTCCACGCGGAGCGCGGCGTCGATCGGCAGCTGCAGGCCCTCATAGACGCAGCTCATGATCGCCCGCGCGGCCGGATAATTGTCGTAGGTCTCGCGGCGATAGATCGCGTTGCCGGCCGGGAACATCATCATGCCCGCCTTGGAGAACACCGGACCGCCCGGGAGCTTGAAGCCCTTCTCATCCCACGGCGCGACGGCCCTGCCGCCGCCCTTGATCCAGTCCTTCGCCGCCTTGATGAGGTCGGCGGCGGGAACGATGGCGTGAATGAGGTTCAGTGCCTTGGCCTTGTCGACCGTGACAGGATCGCCCTTGAGCAGGATCGTCATGGCGTCCTGCGGCGGCACCAGGCGCGGCACGCGCTGCGTGCCGCCGGCACCGGGGAACAGGCCGACCTTGACCTCGGGCAGGCCGAGGCGCGTCTTGGGATTTTCCGCCGCGACGCGATAGTGGCAGCACAGCGTGATCTCGAAGCCGCCGCCGAGTGCGAGGCCGTTGATCGCCGCCGCCCACGGCTTGCCTGACGTTTCGATTCCGCGCAGCACCTGCGAGAAGCGCCGGCTCTGCTCGAACAGCATCTGGTTCGCCGCGGTCTCGCCCTGCTCCTTGAAAACCTTCGCATAGGCCTGGTTCATGCCTTCGAGCATGGAGAGATCTGCTCCGGCGCAGAACGCTTCCTTGGCCGAGGTGATGACGACGCCCTTCACAGCGGCATCCGCAGTGGTCGCCGTGACGATCGCCTCGAGCTCGTTGGTCGAGGTCTCGTCGAGCACGTTCATGGAGCGGCCCGGGATGTCCCAGGTGACGAGCGCGATGCCGTCGGAATCGGTCTCAACCTTGAAGTTCTTGTACGACATGTTGGTTGCTCCTCAACCTTTAGACGCGCTCGATGATGGTCGCGGTGCCCATGCCGCCGCCGATGCACAGCGTGACGAGGGCGGTGGACTTGTTGGTGCGCTCGAGCTCGTCGAGCACGGTGCCGAGGATCATCGCGCCGGTCGCCCCGAGCGGATGGCCGAGCGCGATGGCGCCGCCATTGACGTTGATCTTGGCGTTGTCGATGTCGAAGGCCTGGATGTAGCGCAGCACGACGGAGGCGAAGGCCTCGTTGAGCTCGAACAGGTCGATGTCCGACTTCTTCATGCCCGAGCGCGCAAACAGCTTTTCAGTGACGTCGACCGGACCGGTCAGCATCATCGCGGGCTCCGAGCCGATGTTGGCAAACGCCCGGATCTTGGCACGCGGCTTCATGCCGTACTTGCTACCCGCTTCCTTGCTGCCGAGCAGCACGGCGCCGGCGCCGTCGACGATGCCGGAGGAATTGCCGGCGTGGTGCACGTAATTGACGCGCTCGATCTCCGGATGGGACTGGATCGCAACGCCGTCGAAGCCGCCCATCTGGGCCATCATCGTGAACGACGGCTGCAGCTGCGCCAGCGACTGCATCGTCGTGTTGGGCCGCATGTGCTCATCCTTGGCGAGGATTGTGAGGCCGTTGATGTCCTTCACCGGCACCACGGACTTGTCGAAACGGCCCTCGTCCCAGGCCTTGCCGGCACGCTGCTGGCTCTGCACGGCGTAGGCATCGACGTCGTCGCGCGAGAAACCGTACTTGGTGGCGATCAGGTCGGCGGACACACCCTGCGGCATGAAGTAAGCAGGCACCGCGATCGAGGGATCCATCGGCCAGGCGCCGCCGGAGGCGCCGATGCCGACGCGGCTCATGGATTCGGCGCCGCCGCCGATCACGAGCTCATGCTGGCCGCTCATGATCTGGGCCGCGGCGAAGTTCACGGCATCGAGACCGGAGGCGCAGAAGCGGCTGATCTGCACGCCAGGGACGGCTTCGCCGAGACCGGCCTTCAGCGCCGCGAAGCGAGCGATGTCAGAGCCGGCTTCGCCGACCGGATCGACCACGCCGAGCACGACGTCGTCGACCGAATCCTCAGGCAGGTTGTTGCGGTCCTTCAGCGCCTTCAGCGGCACGGTCGCGAGCGCGAGCGCGGTGACTTCGTGCAGCGCGCCGTCCGGCTTGCCGCGGCCGCGCGGGGTACGAACGTGGTCGTAAATGAATGCCTCAGGCATGACGCCCTCCTGATGTGATGTTCGGTACGATTGGGAGCAGGCCGCGGAAGCAGGCTCAGAACGCTTCCGCCGGCAATTCCATGATGGTGGCGCAGCCGGCCTGGATGCGCGCGAGATTGGCCGCGGTCTCCGGCAGCATCCGCTCCATGAAGAAGCGGCCGGTGACGAGCTTGGTCGAGAGATAGGGCGTGGCCCCGCTCTCGGCAATCTTCCCTAGCGTCACCTTGGCCATCCGTGCCCACATGTAGCCGAGCGCGACGAAGCCGAAGAGATGCAGGTAATCGGTTGCGGCAGCACCCGCATTGTCGGGCTTCGCCATCGCATTCTGCATCAGCCAGGTGGTGGCCTGCTGCAGATGGCCGAGCGAGGTCGAAAGCGGGGTGATGAAGGGCTTCAGCGCCTCGTCGCCGCCGTTCTCCTTGGCGAAGGCCATGACCTCGCCGAAGAAGGCCATGATGGCACGGCCGCCGTCGCGCGGCAGCTTGCGGCCGACGAGGTCGAGCGCCTGGATGCCGTTGGCGCCTTCATAGATCATGGCGATACGGGCATCGCGGACGAACTGCTCCATGCCCTGCTCGGCGATGTAGCCGTGGCCGCCATACATCTGCTGCGCCTGCACCGCGTTGGCGAAACCGTAATCGGTGAGGAAGCCCTTCAGCACCGGCGTCATCAGGCCCATGTGATCGTCGGCGGCCTGGCGGTCCTTGGGGTCTTCGGAGCGGTGAGCGACGTCGCTCTTCAGCGCGGTCCACATCACGAAGGCGCGCGCGGCCTCATTGAAGGCGCGGATCGAGAGCAGCGTGCGGCGCACGTCCGGATGCACGATGATCGGGTCGGCCTGCTTGTCCGGCTCCTTGGCGCCGGTCAGCGCGCGGCCCTGGATGCGCTCGCGGGCATAGGCGACCGCATTCTGATAGGCGACCTCGGACTGCGCGAGGCCCTGCACGGCGACGCCGAGCCGGGCCTCGTTCATCATCACGAACATGCCCTGCATGCCCTTGTTCTCTTCCCCGATCAGCCAGCCGGTGGCGTTGTCGTAGTTCATCACGCAGGTGGAATTGCCGTGGATGCCCATCTTGTGCTCGATCGAGCCGCAGACGACGCCGTTGCGCTGTCCCACCGAACCGTCGGCGTTGACCAGGAATTTCGGCACCACGAACAGCGACACGCCCTTGATGCCGGCGGGCGCGCCCTCGATGCGGGCAAGCACGAGGTGGATGATGTTCTCGGCGAGGTCATGCTCGCCGGCCGAGATGAAGATCTTGGTGCCCGTGATCTTGAAGCTGCCGTCCGCCTGCCGCACCGCCTTGGTGCGGAGCATGCCGAGATCGGTGCCGCAATGCGGCTCGGTCAGGTTCATTGTGCCGGTCCATTCGCCCGCCACCATCTTCGGCACGTAGGTCTTCTTCTGCTCCGGCGAGCCGTGCACCAGAAGCGCCGCGGTCGCGCCCATGGTGAGGCCGCCATACATCGAGAACGCCATGTTGGCCGAGATCTGGAATTCGTTGACGGCTTGCGAGAGCGTCACCGGCAGGCCCTGACCGCCATATTCGGTCGGCGCCGACAGGCCGAGCCAGCCGCCCTCGGCGACCTGCTTGAAGGCCTCCTTGAAACCCTTCGGCGTGGTGACGCTGCCGTCGTCAGTGCGCTTGCAGCCTTCGAGATCGCCGACGCGATTGAGCGGCTGCAGCACCTCTTCGGCGAGCTTGGCGGCTTCGCCGAGAATGGCCTCGCGCACGTCACTCGACGCATCGGAGAAGCCGGCGAGGTTGTCGTAGCGATCGATCTGGAAGACGTCGTTGAGCAGGAAGTTCACGTCTTCGACAGGGGCTTTATAGATCGGCATGGCGTTCTCCCGGCATGTCCTTGAAGTATTGGGGCTTGAAGGGGATGTTGGGCTTATGATTGGGCGGCGGCAAGCTGCTCCGCCATCAGGCGGTGCAGCATGTTGATCGCCTTGAGCGGACGCACCATCACCTTGAAGTGAGTGATGCGTCCCTCGGCATCGAAGCTGATGATGTCGACGCCGTTGATCTCGATGCCGTCGATGACATTCTTGAATTCGAGCACGGCACCATTGTCGCTGCGCCATTCACCGACATAGGTGAAGCCGGGGCCGCCGAGCACCTTCTCGGCGCTGGAGAGGTATTTGAAGGTGATGTCGCGGCCGGCTTGCGGCGTGTGCACGACGGGGCTTTCGAACACGGCATCAGGATGCAGGAGGTCCCAGAGCGCGGTGCGGTCGTGAGACTTCATGTAGGCGTACCAGGAATCGAGGCCGGTCATTCTCGGGTGCCTCCCTCAAGGCCAGGGCAAAAATTACGAAAACAACCCCATGCACAGTAGCGATGAGATTGATTTCATTGGATTTTTTCAGTCGGACTTTTTGCCCGCCTGCACGCTGCCTCATATGCACATTGACGCATATGCGCCGATGCGCATAAAGTCAAGCAACTTGGTCAAACCCTTACAGGAAGGCCAGTCATGGCACTCGGCGACGCAATCCTCGCATGTCTGACGGAACGCCCGATGACGGGCTACGAGCTCGCCAAGACGTTCGATTCCTCGATCGGCTTCTTCTGGAAGGCCGATCATCAGCAGATCTACCGCGAGCTCTCCAAGCTGCGCGACCGCGGCTACATCCAGGGCCGCGAGGTCGTGCAAACAGGCAAGCCCAATAAACTGATCTATACGCTGACTCCCGAGGGCCGAACAGCACTGCGGCACTGGGCCGCGCGGCCCAGCACGCCGCCCTCGATCAAGGACGACCTCCTGGTGCGGCTGCACGCGCTCGACAGCATCGACATCGAGCCCATGCGCACCGACCTGATGGCGCGCCTCGAGCACCACCGCGACCGCCACGCCAATTACGAGCGCATCCTGAAGAAGCGCTTTCCCGACGGCACGGCGGAAGGCCGGCTCGACCTCGGTAATTTGCTGCTGCTCCAGCTCGGCGCCCGCCACGAGCAGATGGTGGCCGACTTCTGCGAAGAGGCGCTGGAAGCGCTCTCGGCGATGAGCGGCAAGGCCGCCGTGGTGCCGCTGGAGGATGGCAAGCGGGAGAAGGGCTGAGGGAAAGCGACGGTCCGTAGCCCCGGATGGAGCGCAGCGAAATCCGGGATTCGTGCAGCCGACGCCGGCCCCGGATTACGCTGCGCTCCATCCGGGCTACGCAGCCTTTGCAAGAGCCCAAGTTCCCGCCGCCCAACTTTAAGACAGCCGCGCCGCATTCCTTAACTCGTTATTTACCGTAACAGGAAAAAGTCGGTTTTCGAGGCAGACGACCCGCGCCAAATTCGATTGTCTTTACAACCGGCACGCGTGGGGAAGCTGGAGGCGCCGGGTGGGGTGCCGAAGTCGGAACCGGACAGAGTCATGAATTCGCGCGTATCGTGGAGTGTCGACGGCATCGATCCATCCGTCCGGGAGCGGGCCGAGGCTGCTGCGCGGCGCGCCGGCATGTCGCTCAACGACTGGCTGAACTCCACGCTCGGCGAAACTGCCCCACCCAATTTCCGCGGACCTTACGATCAGCGTCCGCAGCACATGTCGAGTCAGGAGAGCCGCGAAGTCGCCGACATCCACCAGCGGCTCGACGCGATCACCCAGCAGATCGAGCGGATCTCAAAACCGGCGCCGCGCCAAGACTCCTCACGACAAGACTCCTCGAGACCAGACGTCTCCCGCGAGCAGGGCGTCGCGCGCCAGCTCAACGACGCGATCTCGCGGCTCGACGCGCGGCTGTCGCAGATCTCCCGCCCGCAGCGGCAACCGCAGCAGCCGCAGGCCCCTCGCCCCACCCTGGCCGAGACGCGCCAGCGCCAGGCCGATGCCGTCGAGCGCGCAGCCGCGCAGGTCTATCGCAGCTCACCACCCCTGAGCCCGGCCTCGTTCGACGTCGCGGTCGCCGAGATCACTGCGCGCCAGAGCGAGCTCGACGGCTTTACGCCGCGGCAGATGCCGCCGCGTGCTGCGCCGCCGCTTGCGCCAACGGCTCCCTACGCGCCGCCGATGGCGCCGCCCGCCCCTGCCTATGCGCCGCCGCCACCGCAGCCGGATTTTTCCTCGCTCGAGCGCCATCTGCTCAAGATCACGAGCCAGATCGAATCGCTGCAGCGGCCCGACAATACCGAGCAGGCGATCGCCGCCTTCCGCAGCGAGCTGGCCGAAATCCGCGCCGCCATCACCGAGGCGATGCCGCGGCGCGCGATCGAGTCGATCGAGAACGAGATCCGCTCGCTGCATCGCCGGATCGACGAGACCCGCTCCAACGGCACCGACGGGCAGGTTCTTGCCGGCATCGAGCGCGCACTGTCCGACATCAAGCAGGTGCTGCGCACGCTGACGCCGGCTGAGCAGCTTACCGGCTACGACGAGGCGATCCGCAATCTCGGTGCCAAGCTCGACCTGATCCTGCGCGCCAATGACGATCCCTCGACCGTGCAGCAGCTCGAGGGCGCGATCTCCGCGCTGCGCGCCATCGTCTCCAACGTCGCCTCCAACGAGGCGCTCGCGCGTCTGTCCGAAGACGTGCAGCTGCTGTCGTCCAAGGTCGACCAGATCACACGCGCCGCCGGCCACGGCGACAGCTTTGCGGTGCTGGAGCAGCGCATTGCGGCGCTCACGGCGGCGCTGGAAACGCGCGAGCGGCCGCAGCCGTCCGAGAGCACCGAGCATCTCGAAGCTGCGATCCGCGCGCTGTCGGACCGCTTCGACCGCATGCAGGTCGGCAACGATTCCGCATCGACCTTCGCCCATCTCGAGCAGCGGGTCTCGTATCTGCTGGAGCGGATCGAGGCCGCCGCCGATCCGCGCAACGGCAATTTGAGCCGCGTCGAGGACGGGCTGCACGACATCCTCAGGCACCTCGAACGGCAGCAGGCGACCTACGCCGCGCTGGCCGAGAGCCGCAACTCCGCGCCGCCGCCGGATTCCGGCATGGTCGACCTCGTCAAGCGCGAGCTCTCCGACATCCGCTTCAGCCAGGCCGAGACCAACCGGCATACCCAGGACTCGCTCGAGGCCGTCCACAGCGCGCTCGGCCACGTCGTCGATCGCCTCTCGATGATCGAGGGCGATCTGCGCGCGGTGCGCACCGCGCCGCCGCCTCCCGCCCCGCAGCCGATGCCGATGGCGATGACGGCCCCGATGGAGCCGGCGCCGATGGCGCGCGAGCCGCGGCCGCAGCCGCAAGCACAGCCGCCGAAACACGATCCGAAGCCCGAGCTGCCCAATCCCGCTGCCGCGCAGGCGGCGCCGGCTGCCTTCGTCGCCGCGCCGCGCGAATTCCACGCCGCCGCCCCCGCCGCGCCACCTCCCGTGCCGGCGGCACCGCCGGTTCCGCCGCGCGCGATCAGCGAAATCCTGGAGCCGCACACTGCGCGCGCTGCGCTCGCGCCGGAACTGCCGCCGGATCACCCACTCGAGCCGGGCACACGGCCGGGCGGACGCCTCGCCACGCCTTCGGAGCGCATCGCCGCCTCCGAGAGCGCGATCAGCGGAATTGCCGCCGCACCGAAGGAGCCGGTGTCGTCGTCGAGCTTCATCGCCGCCGCGCGCCGCGCCGCGCAGGCCGCCGCCGCGCAGCCGCCCGAGAAGCCGGCCCGTGGCGCCAAGGCCGCGATCGCCCGCGCCAAGGAGAAGGGCCAGGAAGGTGGCTCGACCATCACCTCAAAAATCCGCTCGCTGCTGGTTGGCGCGAGCGTGGTCGTGATCGTGCTCGGCACCTTCAAGATGGCGATGAACCTGCTCGACGGCGGCAGCCCGTCACCGACGCCGCAGGCCATGCAAAACATCCCGAGCGAGCCGGCACCGCAGCCCGCGCCGCCGCCGGTCGAGACCAAGCCGGCCGCGCCCGAGCAGATCACCCCGTCGATGACGTCGCCGACGCCGATCGGACGGCAGTCGCAGAACAATGCCGCGCCGGCGCCCCTTCCCAATTCCGGCAGCTCGGCCTCGGTTGAAATCCCGCAAGCGCCTGCCGCGGCGGTGCCGGCGCCGGCCTCCAGCGACGTCACCGGCGCGCTGTCGGGCACGAGCCGCGCCAGGCTTGGCCTCGTGCAGGTGCCGCCGAGCGAGAAGCTGCCTGACGGCATCGGCGGCCCGGCCTTGCGCAGCGCCGCGATGAAGGGCGATGCGACCGCGGCCTACGAGATCGGCGTGCGCTTTGCCGAAGGCAAGGGCGTCGCCACGAACTACGACGAAGCGGCGAAGTGGTACGACCGCGCGGCGCAGGCCGGGGTCGTCCCCGCAACCTTCCGCCTCGGCACGCTCTACGAAAAGGGCTTGGGGGTGAAGAAGGACGCCGACATCGCGCGCCGCTACTACACCCAGGCCGCCGAGCGCGGCAACGCCAAAGCGATGCACAATCTCGCTGTGCTCGATGCCGATGGCGGCGGTCGCGGCGCCAATTACAAGAGCGCGGCGCAGTGGTTCCGGAAAGCGGCCGATCGCGGCGTGGCCGACAGCCAGTTCAACCTCGGCATCCTCTATGCCCGCGGCATCGGCGTCGAGCAGAACCTCGCCGAATCCTACAAATGGTTCAGCCTAGCTGCCGCCCAGGGCGATGCGGATGCCGCCGGCAAGCGCGACGACGTCGCCAAGCGCCTCGACCCGCAATCGCTCGCCGCCGCCAAGCTTGCGATCCAGACGTTCAGTGCCGAGCCGCAGCCCGACGATGCCGTCAACGTTGCGGCCCCGAACGGCGGCTGGGACATCGCACCGCAGGCCAGCGCCAAGCCGGCCGCAAAGCCAGTCGCGACCAAACGCTCGGCGTCAGCGGCGCATTGAGCCGCATCGCATTCGATTGAGCCTGCGGGCCGCGGACTCCGTACACCTCTCCGCCTGAAGGGCCATCCCATTTAAACCTTCACTGGAGGTCGTCATGCCCGGGCTTGTCCCGGGCATCCACGTTCTTTGTACTGCGTCGCAAGGCGTGGATGGCCGGGACAAGCCCGGCCATGACGGTGTTGCGACTAGTGTGCCCAAAAGTGTGCAGCTCATATGCGATGGCCCTGCCGCGCGCGGGGGGCTTCTCCTCTGGACTGGCCCGATGGAGCCTTTCCCGTAAGCACCAGGAGAAATGCCCTAGGGCGCAGCCCTCAACTTTTGCATTCTGCGGGGAAATCGCTATTTTCCGCGGCCCGGAGGCCCCTTGATGTCCGTTATCGATCCCAGCATGAGCCCGAGCGATCTTCGCGCGCTCGCCGAACAATCCAACGCCTGGCCGTTCGAGCAGGCGAAGGCCATTGTCGCGCGGCTGAAGAAAAGCCCCAAGGACGAGGTGCTGTTCGAGACCGGCTACGGCCCGTCCGGACTGCCGCATATCGGCACGTTCGGCGAGGTGGCGCGCACCTCGATGGTGCGCCATGCCTTCCGCGTGCTCACCGAGGACAAGATCAAGACGCGCCTCTTGGCGTTCTCCGACGACATGGACGGCTTCCGCAAGGTGCCCGACAACGTCCCGAACAAGGAGATGCTGGCGGAGCATCTCGGCAAGCCGCTGACGCGGGTGCCGGATCCGTTCTCCAACGAGTACCCGTCGTTCGGCCACCACAACAATGCGCGGCTGCGCGCCTTCCTCGATCATTTCGGCTTCGACTACGAGTTCGCGAGCTCGACCGACTATTACACCTCCGGCCGCTTCGACGCGACGCTGCTGAAGATGCTCGCCGCCTACGACAAGATCATGGCGATCATCCTGCCGACGCTGGGACCGGATCGCCGCGCCACCTATTCGCCGTTCCTGCCGATCAGCAAGACCACGGGCGTCGTGCTGCAGGTGCCGATGATCCGCCGCGACGTTGCGGCCGGCACGGTGACCTATGTCGATCCCGATACCAACCGGGAAGTTGAGACGCCCGTCACCGGCGGCAACGTCAAGTGTCAGTGGAAGGCCGACTGGGCGATGCGCTGGGTCGCGCTCGGCGTCGACTACGAGATGGCCGGCAAGGACCTGATCGATTCCGTGAAGCTGTCCGGCGCGATCGCGAAGGCACTCGGCAGCACGCCGCCCGAAGGTTTCAATTACGAGCTCTTCCTCGACGAGAAGGGCCAGAAGATCTCGAAGTCGAAGGGCAACGGCCTCACCATCGACGAATGGCTGCGCTACGCCTCGCCGGAATCGCTGTCGCTGTTCATGTATCGCGAGCCGAAGGCGGCCAAGCGGCTTTATTTCGACGTCATCCCGCGCAACGTCGACGATTACCAGCAATTCCTCGACGGCTTTCCGAAGCAGGACGGCAAGCAGCAGCTCGGCAATCCGGTCTGGCACATCCATAACGGCAAGCCGCCGCAGGGCGACATGCCCGTTACCTTCCAGCTGCTCCTGACGCTGGTGTCGTCGTCGAACGCGGAGAACGCCGAGACGCTGTGGGGCTTCATCGGCCGCTACCGGCCCGGCGTGAGTCCGCAGACGCATCCGAAGCTGGATGCGATGGTCGGCTATGCCATCAACTATTATCGCGACTTCGTCGCGCCGACGAAGCAATTCCGCGTACCGACGGACAGCGAGCGCGCCGCGCTGCAGGATCTGCGCGATGCGCTGTCACAGCTGCCGCAGGACGCCTCGGCCGAGGACATCCAGAACGTCGTCTACGAGATCGGCCGCCGCGAGCCGTTCCTCGACCAGGTCAAGAAGGGCAAGGACGGCCGTCCCGGCGTAACGCTGGACTGGTTCAACATGCTCTACCAGGTGCTGCTCGGCCAGGAGAAGGGCCCGCGCTTCGGCTCCTTCGTCGCGGTCTACGGCGTGCAGAACGCGGTCAACATGATCGACGGCGCGCTGGCAAGGAGCGCGTGAGCGAAGATCTGTAGCCCGGATGGAGCAAAGCGTAATCCGGGGTCTTCACGAGCGGCATCAGCAGTCCCGGATTGCGCTTCGCTCCATCCGGGCTACGGGATCAACTCAAATCGACCGCAGCACGTAGCGGCGGTTATCCTTCTGCACCGGGCGCGCATTCATCGGGTACAGCTTTGCGAACGCGGCGACGTCGCTTGCCGCCACCTGGATCGGGGTGGTCAGCAGCAGCCATTCGACCACTTCCGAGCAGGGCGGCGTCGTCAGCGAGCCGGGATAGCGGTAATAGCTGAGCTTCGGTGGCAGCATGGCGAGCGGATCGATGCTCGCATCCGCCTTCACCGCGGGCCCTTCCGCCGCCGGCATGGTCTTGACGATCTTGGCGAAGGCCGCATTCGGCCTGCCCTCGGTCATGAGCACGCCGACCACGGCGAGCCCGCCGGCGTCGTTGCGATGGACGAAATGCGCCTCCATCGGAAAATTCTTGCCGCCGATCATGTGCTCGCTGGGCCGGTGGAAGTGCACCTGGAGCAGCTTGTACTTGACGTCGCCGAGCATCAACGTGCTGCCTTCGGCGAAGTTGAGCTGGATAGTGTGCCCGTTGTTGACGATGGTGTCGGCGCTCCTGCCCCAGCTCAGCTTCAGAGCCGGCAATTGCGACTTGATCGTCGCCTCGATGTCGATCGGCGATTGCTGCAGGCCGACGGCGCAGGCCTTGTTGGCGGCGTCGAGATCGCCCCATTTGGCCGGGCCGCCGGCGCCCTCATAGCTCCAATGCACGCCTTCGGCGGCGAAGCCCGGCTTGCACAACGGACAAAGTGCGAGACCCGCCAAGGCCTTCAATGCGTGACGGCGATTCATCGTATTCCCCCTCAAGATGAACTTGGTCGGCAACTGGTGCGCAACCTATGCGAGAGGCGCGGTGAGTCGCAATGGCGATCGCAACGCGAACGGTGTCGTGGTCCCCTCGCGCGATCATTGGCTCGCCCACACGATCCGCATGATCCAGCCGACGTCACCAATCGCCATCGTCCGCTCGGCGAGCGACGCATCGAGCGGCTGCAATTCGAGCGTCTTGGCCGTGCGGCGCTTCAGCATCGCGACCGTCATCTCGCCCGCCTTGCTCCGCACCACCACGCGATCGCCTTTACGGACCGGCGCGCCGGGGGAGACCAGGACGATGTCGCCATCGCGATAGACGGGCGCGAGCGCATCGCCTGAAATCTCCAGCGCGAAGGCGTGGCTGTCCTCGGTGGCGGGCAGCGCGATTTCGCCCCAGCCCTTGCCGGATGGAAGGCCGGCCTCGTCGAAAGCGCCGCTCGTCCCGGCCTGTGCGAAACCGAGCAGCGGCACCGAGCGGCCGGCGCCCGCGCGGTCGTCGTCGATCAATTTGGCAAAGCTGTCGATCGAGGCATCGGCCGCGGCCAGCGCCTTTGCGATCGATTCGGTCGAGGGCCAGCGCTCGCGGCCGTCGGCGGTGACGCGCTTGGACCTGTTGAAGGTGGTGGGGTCGAGCCCGGCACGCTTGGCAAGCCCGGACGGCGACAGCCCGGCGCGCGCCGCCAGCCGGTCCAGCGCGGCCCAGATCTGGTCGTGAGTCAGCATCCTCTGCGCTTTGGCCTGTCTGACCATGGAAGGTCCAGCCCGTCGCAACTCAGGAAACTGTCCTCAAATCAACCGGTTTTCCGTTTTTCGCGCAAGAGGCGGCGGAGGACGGTGCTTTCAAACGAAGCGGGCGCCCACCGGCGTCAAGAAAACGCGCCAAAACAGCAATCTGGAGCGCGTGCCGATTTCATCGGTGCGGAAAAGGCTCTAAGTCTTGAGTTCGGAAGGGGCGGCCTTTACGGTCGCGCCGGGTTTCGAGGACCCGCGAAAGACGAAAAAACCCAAAAGACTCAAAGAACAAACAAGGCTGCGGTAGCGGTGGTCAAGATCTACAAAATCTGTCCGGCCTCGGCCTGGCGCGAGGCGGAACGGCAGGGTGTCTACCGGGGCAGCGCAGACGACGCGCGCGACGGATTCATCCATTTCTCGACCGCGGCCCAGGTTCCCGAGACCCTGCGCAAGCACTATTTCGGGCAGCGCGCGCTGTTCCTGGTCGAGGTCGACGGCGATGCGCTCGGGAGCGAATTGCGCTGGGAACGCTCGCGCAATGACGAGCTCTTTCCCCATCTCTATGGCGAGCTCGATTTGGGCGCGGTGATCGCGGTGATGAACCTCAACACGCGCTCCGATGGCGGTCACGATGTTCCGGAGCTGTTGCCGTGATCCGCGCGTTCGACGCCTTTTCGCTTCCGGTGCTGCGCTGGCTCGATCCCGAAGACGCGCATCGCCTTGCGATCCAGGGCCTGCGCTTCCTGCCCCCGGTCAAGCCGCGTGCCGATGATCCCAAGCTCGCGGTGCGCGCCTTCGGGCTGAACTTTCCCAATCCGATCGGCATGGCCGCGGGCTTCGACAAGAGCGCCGAGGTGCCGGACGCGCTGCTGCGGCTCGGCTTCGGCTTCGTCGAGATCGGCTCGGTGACGCCGAAGCCGCAAGCCGGCAATCCGCGGCCGCGGCTGTTCCGGCTCGAGCGCGACGAGGCGATCATCAACCGCATGGGCTTCAACAATGACGGCGCGGAGGCGGCTCTGCGCCGGCTTGCCGCGCGCGCGCAGCACGGCGGCATCGTCGGCGTCAATGTCGGCGCCAACAAGGATTCGCCGGACCGCGTCGGCGACTACGTCAAGCTGATCGAGACCTTCGCGCCGGTGGCGAGCTATTTCACCGTCAACGTCTCCTCGCCGAACACGCCGGGCCTGCGCAACCTTCAGGAAGGCGCGCTGCTCGACGATCTGCTCGCGCACGTGATCGACGCCCGCGAGCGTGTCAGGCAGAAGGCCGGCGACACGCCGGTGCTGCTCAAGATCGCGCCGGATCTGAGCCTCGCCCAGCTCGACGACGTCGTGCAGGTCGCGCGCTCGCGCCGGGTCGACGGCATGATCGTGTCGAACACAACGATCGCGCGGCCGAGCACGTTGCGCGAGGAGATGCGGGCGAAGGAGCAAGGCGGCCTCTCCGGCCGGCCGCTGTTCCGGCTGTCGACGCGCATGGTCGCGGAAACCTATGTGCGAGTCGAGGGCGCATTCCCGCTGATCGGCGTCGGCGGCGTGGATTCCGGCGGCGCTGCGCTGACCAAGATCCGCGCCGGGGCCAGCCTGATCCAGCTCTATTCGTCGCTGGTCTACAAGGGCCTCGGCCTCGTCGACGAGATCAAGCGCGACCTGACCTCGACGCTATTGCGAACCGGGCGGGATTCGCTGGCCGACATCGTCGGCGCCGATGCGGCGACGCTGACGGCGGAAGACTGGCCGGGGCTGTGAGCCGGTCTCGCGCCCCGGACGCAGCGCAGCGCCACTCAGCGGTGCGCTGCAGAGCCGGGGCCCATGTGACAGCGAGCTCGATGACGAATGGGTCCCGGCTCTGCGCAGCAGCGTTTCACGCTGCAGCGCGTCCGGGACACGAGAGCTGCGGTTTCGCAAACGTCGCCCGATACAGCGCCGGATACCTCGCCCCCTGCAAGCCGCCGCGCGCGACGTAGAACGCGATCAGCGCGCTCCACAGGCCGGCATTGCCGAACGATTGCAGCGCCAGCCAGACGACGAAGAAGATCGCGAGCGACAGCAGCATCAGATTGCGCATCTCCCGCGCCCAGGTCGCACCGACATAGATGCCGTCGAAGCCGAAGGCGAATACGCCGGGGAGCGGCGCCAGCACGATGAAGGGCAGGAACTCGCGCGCGGCGCGGCGGACGTCCTCGCTCGCCGTCATGACGTTGATGATATCGGGGCCGAAGCCTGCGAACAGCACGGCGACGACGATTGCGAAGCCGAGCCCCCACGTCAGCACCAGCCTGGTCGAATCTGCAAATCCCTTGGCGTCGCGCGCGCCAAAGCTGCGGCCGCAGAGCTGCTGGGCTGCGTTCGCAAGGCCATCGAGGAAGAAGGCGCTGACCAGGAGGAAATTGTTGAGCACGGAGTTCGCGGCCAGCGTGACGTCGCCGGCGCGCGCGCCCTTGGCGGTGAAGAACAGGAACACGGCGATCAGCGCCGCGGTACGGATCAGGATGTCGGTGTTGACAGCCAGGAGCCGCATCAGCTTGGCGCGATCGAACAGCGTTGCACGAGAGACTGCAAAACCGCCGACCGCATGGCGCCGGCATACGATCACGCCGAGCATGAAGCCGATCGACTCGGACAGAACCGCGGCGATCGCCGCGCCGGCGATGCCGGTGTCGTAGACCAGCACCAAGAGGATCGTCGCCACCATGTTGATGAGGTTGATGACGACCTGGAGCGCAAGGGCCGGATTGGCGCGGGCCTGCCCCACCAGCCAGCCCAAGATGACGTAATTGGCGAAGGCGAAAGGCGAGGACCAGATCCGGATCATGAAATAGGTCTTTGCCGCGCGCGTCACGCCCTCGCTGCCGCCCATCAGGTCGAACAATGCGCCTGCCAGCGGCAGCTGCAGCACGATCAGCGCCGCGCCGATCAGGCCGGCGACGATGAAGCCGCGCACCAGGATCACGGTCTGCTCGCGGCTCTCGCCGGCGCCGAGCGCCTGCGCGGTGAAGGCAAGCGTGCTCATGCGCAGGAAACCGAACAGCCAGAACAGGCAGTCGAAGATGACGGAGGCCATCGCGACGCCGCCGAGCAGCGCGGCATCGTCGAGCCGTCCGATCGCGGTGGTCGAGACCACGCCGATCAGCGGCGTCGTGAGGTTCGCGACCATCGCGGGTCCTGCGATGGCAAAGACCTGCCGACTGCCGACGCGGTGATGGACGGGTGCGTGCATCGTTCAGAACACGAGCACCATGCCGTCCTCGGCGGCGAGGTGCTCGACTTCACCCAGGCGCGACAGCATGTCGTCGCTCATATGGGTGAGGACGAGCCGCTTGGCGTCGATGTCGGGCAGATGCTGTTCCAAGGTCTTCAGGCTGAGATGGTTCTTGACCACCTTCTCGTACATGTAGGCCTCGGCGATGAAAAGGTCCGCGCCATGCGCCAGCGGAATGAGCGTGTCCGTCCATTCGGTATCGGCGCTGTAGGCGAGCGTGCGGCCCTCGGCCGCGACGCGATAGGCCAGGAAGGGCCCGCCGGATTCGCCGTGCACGACCGGATAGGGCGTCACATTCACCGCGCCGAAGTCTTGGCTTTGCCCGGGTGCGAGCTCGACCACGTTCAGCTCGAAGCGCTGCCTGGTCTTCGAGGAATGCTCGAACAACGCCTCCATCACCTCACGCAGCCGCCGCGCGATGCCTTGCGGGCCTGCGACCGTCAGCGGCCGCGTTCGCCGCGAGAATTGCGCGTCGAGCAGAAAGAACGGCAGGCCGGCAAAATGGTCGCCATGGAAATGCGTGATGAGAATGAGGTCGATGTCGTCGCGGTCGATCTCGAGCCG
This sequence comes from Bradyrhizobium agreste, assembly GCF_016031625.1. GTDB lineage: Bacteria > Pseudomonadota > Alphaproteobacteria > Rhizobiales > Xanthobacteraceae > Bradyrhizobium > Bradyrhizobium agreste. The sequence goes on from NZ_JACCHP010000009.1 coordinate 155,954, forward strand.
CTTCAGCGCCGGCAGCGCCGACGCACCGCAATCGATCAGGAAGTTGGCTTCGCGCCCCGAGACGTGGAAGCAGGTGTTGAGCCTGCCTCCGGAACCGAAGGCGTCACCGCAGCCGACGAAACGCAGTTGCATCGGCTGCGCACTCCCTCGATAAAATCCTCACCGGCCGCGCGGCGCGCCGAACACGCGCGACAGCAGCCAGATCGGAATCACGATGACCGCGCCGAGCAGGAAGTAGCGCAACAGCCAGTTCACCGCATCGAAGCCGAGGTCCCAGAGCCGCTGGAACAAGAGGCGGATGCTGTGGATGATGTTCCAGGGATCGAAGCCGATCGCGGCGAGCACGACGCCGACCAGGATCGAGAGCAACACCAGGCGGAACGCGACAGTCAGCGGCGAGCCGCCGAGAAAGCGATGCAGGCCGTCGCTGCGGCCGGCCGGCAAATCTCTGACGTCTTGGACCATCGCAAACTCCTGAAGGATTCGAGCCCATTATAGGCACGGCGGGGCACATGGGGAACCTGCAAGCGGGCGTCAATCGGGTTACGGGAGTTTAATTCGGGTAAGATGCGCCGCCTCCGTTGTGGCGCGCTGCTGGCCGCGGGGCCCCAGCCTCTCCCGCTTGCGGGAGAGGCCGCGCCGAAGGCGCGGGTGAGGGTTCTTTCCTCTAGGGGAGCGTCCCATTGCGGAGACAGCCCTCTCCCCAACCCTCTCCCGCAGGCGGGAGAGGGGGCGCACCGTCTTCTTGGCAACAGTTCAAACATCGATCTCCGCCGGCTCGGCCTTCAGCATCCTCTCCAGCGTCTCCAGCCGGTCGGCCTCGCGCGGCGGCTTGTCCCAGCGCAGGCGACTGATGCGGGGGAAGCGCATGGCGACGCCGGATTTGTGCCGCGGCGAGCGCTGCAATCCCTCGAAGGCCACTTCCAGCACCAGCCCCTTGTCGCCCTCGTGCACGACGTGACGCACGGGGCCGAATTTTTCGGTGGTGTTGCGCCGGACGAAGCGGTCGATCTGCAAGAGCTCCTCATCAGTGAAGCCGAAATAGGCTTTGCCGACCGGCACCAGCTCCTCGCCGTTCTCGGTCTCGGTCCAGACGCCGAAGGTGTAGTCGGAATAATAGGACGAGCGCTTGCCGTGGCCGCGCTGCGCATACATCAGCACGGCATCGATGATGTGCGGGTCGCGCTTCCACTTCCACCATTGCCCCTTCGGCCGCCCCGGCAGATAAGGCGCATCGCGCCGCTTCAGCATGACGCCTTCGACCGCGTCCGCATCCTCGCCGGCGCCGGCGCTGGCGGGGTCGGCGCGGGCGGCGGTGAGTGCCTCCCAGCTGTCGAAGGGCACGGTGGGCGACAGATCGATGCGGGGATCGTCGAGCTTTGCGATGAATCGCTCCAGCCGCTCGCGCCGCTCGGCAAAAGGCAGCTCGCGCAGATCGTTCTCGTCGTCGCCGAGCAGATCGTAGGCGCGCAGGTGAATCGGAAATTCCTTGATCAGCTTCGCCGACACGACCTTGCGGTTGAGCCGCTGCTGCAGGACGTTGAAGCTCTGGACGCGGCCTTCGCGCAGGATCAAGAGCTCGCCGTCGATCGCGCCCGGCAGGCGCAGCGACGGCACCAGATCCGGAAAGCTTGCCGTGATGTCCTCGCCGGTGCGCGAATAGAGCCGCGCGGTGATATGGCCGCGCTCGTCGCGCCCGGCGACCGCCTGCACGCGGATGCCGTCCCATTTCCATTCGGCGATGTAGTCGGCGGGATCGAGCGCGGCGAAATCGCCGTCCTCGATGGCATGCGCCAGCATCACGGGCCGGAACGGCGCGGGATCGCGGTTGACGGGCTTGTCGCCGCGGCCTTCCAGCCAGGCGAACAGGTCGAGATAGGGCGGCGCAAGGCCCGGCCAGATCAGCTCGATCTCATGCGGGTCCTTGTCGCCGAGCGCCGCGGCCGCAGTCTTGGCAAGGCGCGCGGAGATGCCGATCCGCAAGCTCCCGGTGACGAGCTTCAGCAGCGCCCAGCGGCCGGTCTCATCGAGCTCGTCGAGCCAGCGCTCGAGCTGCTTCGGTAGCTCGGTCTTGCCGAGCGTGCGCAGCGTGGTGACGACCTCGGTGAGGCTCGGCGGGGGTGGGTTGTTGTGGGCGGCGAGCGTGGCCTTCGGCCACATCAGCGCCACTGTCTCGGAGAGATCGCCGACATAATCGTAGCTCAACCCGAACAGCACCTCATCCGTGCGCGCGGCAATCAAATCGCGGATCAGCGCGGGCTTGGCGTGCTTGAAGCTGAGTGCACCGGTCAGCGCGGCGAGCGCGTAACCGCGGTCGGGATCGCCGACCTCGCGGAAATAGCCGGTGATGAGCCGCAGCTTGTTGTTACGGCCGGGCTCATAGGCGAGGCGGTCGAGCAGCTCGGCGAAGCGGTTCATGCTTCGGCCTCGCCTTGAAGGGGCGTCTCGCTCTCCTCCTCGTCGCCATAGCCGACCAGATCGAGCGGCTGCGCCTTCAGGCCCTTGCTCCGGCACCAATGCACCAGCGCATCTTCCTGGCCGTGGGTGACCCAGATCTCGCCGGCGCCGGTCGCCGCGATGGTCGCGGTGAGGCCGTCCCAGTCGGCGTGATCGGAGATCACCAGCGGCAGCTCGACGCCGCGCTGCAGCGCCCGGGCACGTACCCGCATCCAGCCCGAGGCGAAGGCGGTGACCGGATCGGGAAAGCGTCGCGTCCAGAGATCGGCTGTGGCCGAGGGCGGCGCCAGCGTAATGGTGCCGGCGAGCGCCGCCTTCTTCATGCCCTTCACCGGTTTGAGCTCGCCGAGCTCGATCCCGCGGCTCTGATAATAATGCGTGATCGTCTCCATCGCACCATGCAGGTAGATCGGCGCCTCATAGCCGGCCTGACGCAGCAGCTTGATTACGCGCTGTGCCTTGCCGAGCGAGTAAGCGCCGACGAGATGCGCGCGCTCCGGAAACAGCGCGACGGAGGCGAGCAGCTTCTTGACCTCGTCGCTCGCATCGCCATGCCGGAACACCGGCAGGCCGAACGTCGCCTCGGTGATGAAGACGTCGCAGGGCACCAGCTCGAACGGCGTGCAGGTCGGATCCGGCGCGTCCTTGTAGTCGCCGGAGGCGACGATGCAGGTGTCCTTGCACGTCACCGCGACCTGCGCCGAGCCCAGCACGTGGCCGGCCGGGTGAAACTTGACCTTGACGTCGCCGAGCCGGATTTCCTCGCCATAGCGGATGGCCTGGGTCGAGCCGGCAAAGTTCTCGCCATAGCGCAGCCGCATCATGTCCAGCGTTTCCTGCGTCGCCAGCACGGCGCCATGCCCGGCGCGGGCATGGTCGGAATGGCCGTGGGTGATCACGGCCCGCTCCACGGGGCGGACAGGGTCGATATGGAAGCCGCCGGGCTTGCAGCACAGACCGGCAGCATTTGGCAGCAGGATGTCTTGCGCGCGCATGGTGGTGATATAGGAAGTGGGCGCTTCAAATTAAGCTGTCATGCGCGGGCTTGACCCGCGCATCCATCCTCTTAGAAGGTTGCTTTTTTGATGGATTGCCGGGCCTACGCCGCGCCGGAGGGGCTTCGGCCCCGCAGGCGAGTCAAGCCCGGCAATGACAATCGGTTCCTCAATGCCGCTCCGCCTGTTCCTGACCTCCGGCGATCTCATGGCCGACCGCCGTTTCGAGTTCGCGCGCGACCTTCAGCTCAAGGGCGACCTGCCCGCCGCCGCGGACCTGCTGGAGCAGGCGATCGAGCTCGCACCTGATTTCACCTCGGCCTGGTTCACGCTCGGCGAGATCCGTCAGCAGCTCGGTGAGCGCGACAAGGCCATCGCGGCCTTTCGTGAAGCGCGGCGCTGCGATCCCGGGGACCAGCACGGCGCCGGCCTGCACCTGATGCGGCTCGGCGATGCCGAGATGGCGGAGATGCCCAAGGCCTACGTGCAGGCGCTGTTCGATCAATACGCGCCGCGCTTCGAGCACGCGCTGATCAACGATCTCGGCTATCGCGCCCCTAGCCTGATCTTCAAGGCGGTGCTGGCGGCGCGCGTCGCCGCCAAGAAGCCCGCCTACTTCAAGCGCACCATCGACCTCGGTTGCGGCACCGGTCTCGCGGCCGCTGCCTTCGCCAAGCAGGTCGATCATTTCATCGGCATCGATCTGTCGCCCGGCATGATCAAGGAGGCACGGGCGACGAACCTCTATGCCGAGCTCGAAGTCGCCGACATGATCGAGGGTCTGCGCGGCAAGCCAGATGCGAGCGCGAACCTCGTCGTGGCCGCGGACGCGTTCGTCTATCTCTCCGATCTCGCACCGGTGCTGAACGAAGCCAGGCGCGTGCTCGTATCAGGCGGCGTGCTCGCCTTCACGCTGGAGACGCATGACGGCAACGGCATCGTGCTCGGCGATGGCCTGCGTTATGCCCATTCCGCGGAATATGTGCGCGGCGCCATCGCGAAGGCGGGGATGAAGCTGCTGACGCTGGAGCCGGCCTCGCCGCGCAACGAGAACAACGAGCCGGTGCGTGGCCTCGTCGTCGTCGCCGAGAAAACTTGAGTCTAGGCGCTAACGCCTGGCGATTTGAGCGTCATTGCGTCGCAAAGCTGCGACTTCCCACTTGCGAGCCGAGCTGCGATGTCAGCACAATGCGCGCATCAGGGAGAAAACAACAATGACCAGGAATCCATCGCGGCGCGATTTCAGCGCCGGCGCACTCGCCACCATCGCAGCATCGACATTGCCCGCGCCCTACGTCTGGGCCGCGGAGAAGAAGTACGATGCGGGCGCCAGCGACACCGAGATCAAGATCGGACAGACCGTGCCGCATTCCGGCCCCGGCTCGCTCTACGGCGTGCTCGGCCGCGTCGGCGAAGCCTATTTCCAGATGCTGAACGAGAAGGGCGGCATCAACGGGCGCAAGATCAAGTTCCTCACCATGGACGACGCCTACAGCGCGCCGAAATGCGTCGAGGCGACGCGGCGCCTGGTCGAGCAGGAGGAGGTGCTCGCATTGTACGGCTCGCTCGGCACCGCGCCGCAAACTGCCGTGCACAAATACCTGAACTCCAAGGGCGTGCCGCAGCTGCTGCTCAACACCGGCGCGTCGAAGTGGAATAATCCGAAAGAGTTCAAGTGGACGATGGCGGGCCTGCCGCTCTATCCGACCGAGGCGCGCATCCTGGCGCGGCACGTCGTCAGCGTGAAGCCGAACGCCAAGATCGGCATCCTCTACCAGAACGACGATTTCGGCCGCGACTTCCTTGCACCCTTCAAGAAAGTGCTGGCGGATGCCGGCGGCACCGCGCAAGTGATCATGGAGCAGACCTATGATCTCACCGAGCCGACCGTCGATTCCCAGCTCGTCAATCTCTCGAAGTCGGGGGCCGACGTCTTCTACAACATCTCGACCGGCAAGGCGTCGTCGCAGTCGATCCGGAAAGTGGCTGAGCTCGGCTGGAAGCCGCTGCAGCTTCTTTCCGCCGGCTCCACCGGCCGCTCGATCCTCAATGCCGCGGGCCTCGAGAACGCCACCGGCATCGTCGCGATCCGCTACAACAAGGAGGTCGGCCTGCCCAAATGGGAGAAGGACCCGGACGTGATGGCGTTCGAGGAGCTGCGCAAGAAGTACACGCCGGCGATCGACCCCGACAACACCATCGCCTTCGCCGGCTACGGGCAGGCCGCCACGATGGCCGAGATCCTGCGCCGCTGCGGCGACGACCTCACCCGCGCCAACGTGCTGAAGCAGGCATCGAACCTCCATGGTTTCCACTCGCCGTATTTCCTCGACGGCGTCACCTACAGCTACACGCCCGAGGACTACACGCCGATGAAGACGCTGTTCATCTCCACCTTCACCGGGAAAGACTGGGACATCTCCGACAAGCCGATGTCGGAATAGCACTCACATCGTCATGGCCGGGCTTGTCCCGGCCATCCACGCCCTTCCACGCAGCACAAAGAACGTGGATGCCCGGGACAAGCCCGGGCATGACGGCCTCTGCTGATTTTCAAATTGGACTTTGCTCTGCCAGCAGAGCGGAAGCGCAGCTAGCTGGCCATCGCCAGCCGATAGGCCTGCGCTGCATTCACTCCGAACGCCTTGTCCCGCACACGCGGGCCGAGCCTCGCGAGGCAGGCCTCCAGCGCGGTCTTGATCTCGCCGTAGCTCCCGGCGAGCAGGCATACGGGCCAGTCCGATCCGAAGATCAGCCTGTCCTCGCCGAAACATTTTGCGGCGTGCGCGACGAACGGAAACAGCCGTTCCGCATCCCAGTCGTCCCACACCGCCTCGGTCGCCAATCCCGAGATCTTGCACCAGACATTGCCGCAGGCTGCCAGCGCTGCGATGCGCTCGGTCCATTCCGCGCTGCCACCTTCGGCAATCGGCGGCTTGGCGGCGTGGTCGAGCACGAAACGGGCGTGCGGAAAGGCCTGGGCGGTGGCGATAGCCGCGGGCAGCTCGCGGCTGCGGACGAGGAAATCGTAAGCGAGATCGTGGGCGAACACCGCGGTGAGACCGCGCTGGACGTCCTCGCGCAGCAGCCAATCCGCGTCAAGCTCGTCGTGCACCTGGTGGCGGATGCCGACCAGCTTGTCTCCGCCAGGCAGAGCGCGCAGCCGGTCAAGCGTTTCGCCGAGCGCAGCATCGGTGAGATCGGCCCAGCCGACCACGCCGACAACCGAGGGCGTCGCAGCCGCGATACGCAGGAACTCCTCGGTCTCCTCCAGCGCGGAGCGGCATTGCACCACGATGCTGGCCTCGATGCCGTTCGCCAGTAGCAGCGGCGCGAGGTCGGCCGGGCCGAAGGCACGGCGGATCGGCGCCAGCTCGTCCGCCTCCATCCAGGGATAATCGGCGCGCGCCGGATCCCAGAAATGCTGATGGGAATCGACGATCATGCCTTAAGCTCCGCCCGGCAGAGGCGCGCGCGCATCGACGAGCCTTCGTGCCCGCAGCTCCTGCCAGAATGCCGGCGGCACCGCCTTTTCGGACATCGCGATGTTGTCGGCGACCTCGGCGGCGTTGCGCGCGCCCATCACGGCGACCGTCACCGCCGGATGGGCCATGCAGAATTGCAGCGCGGCCGCCTTCAGCTCGGTGGCGTGCCTGCGGCAGAGCTCGTCCAGCTCCAGCGCACGTGCCACGAGCGCCGCATCGGCATCCTGATAGTTGAATTTCGCGCTCGTCCGCGGATTGGCCAGGATGCCGCTGTTGTAGACGCCGCCGAGCAGGATGCCGATGTTCCTGGTTTGGCAGAGCGGAAACAGCGCATCAAGCGCGCCCTGGTCGAGCAGCGTGTAGCGGCCGGCAAGCAGGAAGCAATCGACCGGCACGGCTTGCGCGAAACGAACCAGCATCCCGGACTGGTTCATGCCGGCGCCGATCGCCTTGACAGTGCCCTCCTCGCGCAGGCGCTGGAGCGCGCGGAAGGCGCCGCTGACGGCGTCGTCGTAATGATCGTCGGGATCGTGGACGAGCAGGACGTCGACGCGGTCGAGGCCGAGGCGCTGCAGGCTCTCCTCCACCGACCGCATCACGCCATCATAGCTGAAATCGAACACCGGCCGCTCGCGCGGCGTGCCCTTGTAGTGCTCGTCCTCCGGGGCAGCGCCATCCGGTGCGCGCAGCAGGCGGCCGACCTTGGTCGAGATGACGTAGGAGTCGCGCTTCTGTTGCCGCAGAAAGGCGCCTATCCGCCGCTCCGCGAGGCCGAAGCCGTAGAGCGGGGCAGTGTCGAAGAATCGAACGCCGAGCGACCAAGCGCGTTCAATCGTCGCTTGCGCATCGGCATCGCTGACGGGTGAGAACAATCCGCCGAGCGGGGCGGAACCGAGGCCGATCGATGTGACATCGAGAGCGCCGAGCCGCGACCTTTTCATTCCCATTGCCTTCCAGCAGTCGTCTTCCAGTCCAAATCATGTCTCCCGCTTGCGGAAACCGCAAGCGGGAGAGGCATGCAGAAGCGCGGGGCTGGCAGCGCTCCTACTTCAACATCTGCGCGACGTTGTCCTTAGTGACGAGATCGAGGCCGGTGTAGACGATCTCCGGCACCTTCTCGCCCTTCTTGATGGCGAGCAGCGTGTCCATCGCCTTCTCGCCCATCTCGAACGGACGCTGGCCGACCAGCGCATTGGCATAGCCGTCACGCAGCAGCTCGAGCTGCATCTTCAGCGTATCGGCGACGACCAGCGTGAACTTGCCGGAATCGATGTCCTTCTTGTTCTTGCTGGCGAAGGCCTTGAAGCCTTCGGGCGCGAACATCGGCCAGCCGCCGATCGGAACGATGGCGGCGAGATCCGGCGTTGCGGTGCGCATGTCGGTCATCTGCTGGACCGCGAGCGCGGGATCGTCGTTGCAGAAGCTCGGCGAGCCCGCGACCTCGGTCCATTTCGAGCCCTTCAGCGCCTCGCGCACGCCGTCGACGCGCTCGGCGAGGTTCTTGGCGCCAGGTCCGCCGGAAACCATCGCGTATTTGCCGCCGTCGGGCCGCAATTTCAGCAATTCCTTGCCGAGGGCGAGACCGAACTCCTTGTTGTTGGTGCCGATATAGGCGATGCGCTTGGAGCCCGGCGCGTCGGCATCGAAGGTGATGACGGGAATGCCGGCAGCAGTCGCGGCCTCGATCGACTTGGTCATGGCCGCGACGTCCGCGACCGAGATGGCGAGACCATCGACCTTCTGCGTGATGAAGTCCTGAATGATCTGGGCCTGGGTCGCCGGCTCATGCTCGACCGGCCCCTTATAGATGCATTCGATGTTGCCGAGCTCCTTGGCGCGCTTCAGGCAGCCGTCGCGCGCAAAGTCGAAGAACGGATTGTTCATCGCCTTCGGCACGATGACGAAGCGGTAGTTCGCAGCGAATGCCGGCGTCGCCATCATCGCAACCGCGATACCGGCTAGAAGCAGTTTCCTCATTGTCTCCTCCACTCTTGTTGGTGCCTATCCCCTCGAAAGCCCCCGGGAAGCGGATAGGCGGCGTTTTCCTTGCCTTCCCGAGATGTCTTCATTTCAGGTCATCCGCGAGCGGACGCGGTCGACCAGCACAGCCAGAATGATGATCACGCCGACCAGCGCCTGCTGCCAGTACGAGCTGACCTGGGCCAGCACGAGGCCGTTGCGGATCACCTCCAAAAGCACGCAGCCGACGATGGCCCCGAGCGGACCGCCGATGCCCCCGGCGAGATTGGCACCGCCGATCACGGCCGCCGCGATCACGTTGAGCTCGTAGGAGGTCGCCATGTTGGCCGGCGCCGATCCGAGCCAGCCGGAGATGATGATGCCCTGCAGGCCCGCGGCGAGCGCGCAGATCACGTAGACCTCGATCTTCACACGCACCACCGGAATGCCGGTGAGCTCGGCCGCCTTCTCGTTGCCGCCGAGCGCAAAGACGTGGCGGCCGAACGAGGTATGGTGCAGGATCACCGCCATCGTCAGCGCCAGGATCACGAGATAGATGAACGGCGCCGGCACGCCGAGCACGTCACCGGAGGTGAGCGCATAGAAATAATCGGCATCCGGCCCGCCGGGGAAGCTGCCGCGTCCGTTGGAGACGACATAGCCGAGCCCGCGCACGATCGAGAGCATGCCGAGCGTGGTGACGAAGGGCGACAGGCCGAGCACCGCGATGCAGAAGCCATTGAAGAGGCCGGCAATCAGCGCGACGCCGAGGCCGGCGAGGATCGAGATGAGCAGGATCAGCCCCGGAACATTGGCGAGCACCGTCTTGCCGTCGGCGGCCATGTGCACCAGCGGCGAGCCCGGCGCCGACAGCTCGGTCATCACCATTGAGGTGATCATGGCGGAGAAGCACATCATCGAGCCGACCGACAGGTCGATGCCGCCGGTGATGATCACGAAGGTGACGCCGAGCGTCGCGATGGCGATGAAGGAAAAGTTCTTCGCCACGTTCTGCATGTTGCCCTGGCTGAAGAAGTACGGGCTGGCGAAATGCATGATCACCAGCAGCACCGCCAGCGCGAGCAGGACATAGCCGGTCTGCGAGGCGAAGATGCCGCGCTGCCACCATCTGATCTTGCCGACATTGGTGAAGCTGATCGGGGATTCCATGGGCATGGCCATCACGCGGCCTCCTTCGCACCGGTGATGAGGGCGGTAACCTCCTCGGGGGAGGTCTGGTGAATCGGCTTGTCGGCACGCTTCTCGCCGCGCCGCATGACGACGACGCGGTCGCAGACGGCGAACACGTCCGGCATGCGGTGCGAGATCAGCATCACGGCGACGCCCTGCTCCTTCAGCCGGTGAATCAGGCCGAGCACCTGCTCGACCTGGCGCACCGAGATCGCGGCGGTCGGCTCGTCCATCATGACGAGCCGCGCGTTGGAAAGCCGAGTGCGCGCGATCGCGACCGCCTGGCGCTGGCCGCCCGACATCTGCCTGACGAGATCGTCGGGGCGCGTCTCCGAGCGCAGCTCGCCGAACAGCTCGAGCGCGCGCGCGGCCATCGCCTTGTGGTCGAGCAAGGCGATGGGGCCGAACCTGCGCTTCAGCTCGCGGCCGAGAAAGACGTTGGCGGCGGCCGACAGATTGTCGGCCAGCGCGAGGTCCTGGTAGACGACCTCGATGCCGACGGCGCGGGCATCGACGGGACGGTTGAAATGCACCGCGTTGCCGGCAAAGCGCATCTCGCCATGGGTGGGCCGGAAATTGCCGGCGATGATCTTCACCAGCGTCGACTTGCCGGCGCCGTTGTCGCCCATCAGGCCGACCACCTCGCCGGGCCAGACCTGCATGTCGACGTCGTGCAGCGCGCGGATCGCGCCGAACTCCTTGCCGATGCCGGTGAGCTCGAGCACCGGCGTCGCGTCAGCCTTCGTCATCAACGGTGTTTCCTCAGACATAGCGGTTGACCAGGGATTCCAGATATTCCTGCCGGCCCGAGCGCGGCTGCGGGTCGAAGCCGGGAGACATCGCGCGGTCGGCGAGATCGGCGAGCGAGCGCTGGCCGCCGAGAATGGCGCGGCCCTCTGGCCCCGCCCAGCCCTCGTAGCGTTTTGCCAGCGGCGCGCTCAGCGCCCCGGCGTCGAGCATGTCGGCGGCGGCGAGGAAGGCGCGCGCGCAGGCATCCATCGAGCCGACATGGGCATGGATGAGATCATCGGGATCGATCGACTGGCGGCGGATCTTGGCATCGAAATTGAGCCCGCCCGTGGTGAAGCCGCCGCGGTTCAGGATCTCGTGAAACACCAGCGCCAGCTCCGGCACGTTCATCGCGAACTGGTCGGTGTCCCAGCCGAGCAGATCGTCGCCGCGATTGATGTCGAGCGAGCCGAACACGCCGAGCGCCTCGGCCAGCGCGACCTCGTGATGGAAGGAATGGCCGGCGAGGATGGCGTGATTCTGCTCGATGTTGAGCTTGACGTCCTTGAGCAAGTCATAGCGTTCGAGGAAGCCGTAGCAGGTGGCGACGTCGAAATCATATTGGTGCTTGGTTGGCTCCTTGGGCTTGGGCTCGATCAGGAGCGGGCCCTTGAAGCCGATTTTGTGCTTGTGCTCGACGACGAGCGAGACGAAGCGGCCGAGCTGGTCGAGTTCGCGCTTGAGATCGGTGTTGAGCAGCGTCTCGTAGCCCTCGCGTCCGCCCCACAGCACGTAGTTCTGCCCGCCGAGCCGGTGCGTCACCTCCAGCGCGGCGCGGACCTGGCCGGCGGCATAGGTGAAGATATCAGGGTCCGGATTGGTGGCCGCGCCCGCCATGTAGCGGCGGTGCGTGAACAGGTTCGCAGTGCCCCAGAGCAGGCGAATCTTGCTCGATGCCATCTTCTGCTCGAACAGATCGGCGATGGCATTGAGGTTGGCGACGGACTCGGCGAGCGAGCTGCCTTCCGGCGCCGCATCGACGTCGTGAAAGGTGAAGAAGGGAACGTCCAAGAGGCGGAACAGCTCGAAGGCGACATCGGCCTTGGCGCGGGCCATCGCCATCGCGTCGGTGCCGTGGTGCCAAGGCCGCAGGAACGTCTCGCCGCCGAAGGGATCGCCGCCCGGCCAGCAGAACGAATGCCAATAGCAGACCGCAAAGCGCAAGTGATCCTCGAGCCGGCGGCCATGCACCAGGCGGTCCTTGTCGTACCAGCGGAAGACGGGCGCGCCTTCGGCCTCCTTGCCGCCGAAGGCGACGGGTGCACTTGCATCGAAGAATTTGGCTGGCGCGTTCACTTAAAGAGACTCCTTCAATGCGGGATAGAGCGTGCGCCATCGCCGATAGGCCTCATCATAGGCCGCAGCGACGGACGGGCGGGGTGTGAAGCTTGCGAGCCGCCGCGGGCGCGTGCAGACCTCCGCGGGGTCCTCGCCTGTTACGGCGAGCCGGCCGAGCCGCGCTGCGCCGAGCGCGGCGCCCACCTCGCCTTCCTCGACGCGATGGACGGGCATGCCGAGCACGTCGGCGCAGATCTGCGCCCACAGCGGCGAGCGCGAGCCGCCGCCGACGAGATCGACCTCAGTGATCGGCCCGCTGGCTGCGCTCAGCGCCGCCAGATTGTCACGCGCGGCAAAGGCGACGCCTTCGAGCACGGCCTGCACAATCTCCGAGCGCCCGGTCGCGCCGCGCAGGCCGACGAAGGCGCCGCTGGCGGCGGCGTCGTTGTGCGGGGTGCGCTCGCCGTCGAGATAGGGGAGGAACTGGACCGGGCCCGGTGCATCGACGCGCTCGCCGAGCGGCGCCAGGAGCGCTGCGGCCGGCGTCTCCATCACCCCGGCGAGCCAGGCGAGCGAGGCTGCGGCCGACAGCATCACGCCCATCTGATGCCAGAGGCCGGGAAGCGCGTGACAGAAGGCATGCACGGCCGAAGCCGGCGCCGGCGCGAAGCGATCCGTGACGCGGAACAGGACGCCCGACGTTCCCAGCGACAGGAAGGCATCGCTAGGTGCGATGGCGCCGAGCCCGATCGCGCTGGCCGCATTGTCACCGGCGCCGCCCGCGACCACGACATTTTTCGCCATGCCCCAGCGCTGCGCGTATTCGGGCGCGAGCACCGCACTCACCGCACTGCCCTCGACGAGACGCGGCATGTGGTGCAGATCGAGCCCGGTGGCATGCAGCAGCAGCGCGGACCAGCGGCGCAGGCCGACGTCGAGCCACAGCGTGCCTGATGCGTCCGACATGTCCTCGACCATCTCGCCGGTGAGGCGATAGCGGACATAGGCCTTCGGCAGCAGCACCTTTGCCACGCGATCGAAGATCTTCGGCTCGTGCCGTGCCACCCAGAGCAGCTTCGGCGCGGTGAAGCCCGGCATCGCGAGATTGCCGGCGATCGCGTGCAGCGAGGGACAGCGCCGCTCCAGCGCCGCGCATTCGGCCTGCGAGCGGCCGTCGTTCCAGAGGATGGCCGGACGCAGCGGCCGGCCGTCCTCGCCAAGCAGCGTCGCGCCGTGCATCTGACCGGACAGCCCGATGCCGCGCACCTGCGCGACCTCGTGCGGATGGCGCGCGGCGAGATCGTCGACGGCGCCGACGGCCGCATCGACCCAGGCGTCGGGATCCTGCTCGGACCACAGCGGCGCCGGGTGCGACAGCGCAAGCTCGCGCGTCGCCGTCGCGGTCACCGCGCCGGCTTCGCTTACGAGCACCGCTTTCACACCGGACGTGCCGATGTCGATCCCGAGATACAAATCGTCCTCCCTTTCACCTGCCGCGGGAGAGCGATCTTGCGTCGCTTTTCCCCGCTGGCGGCCTGTTGCCAAATCCACCTGCCGCTAGGGCAGATTGTCCCGCATCACGATGTCGATCCTGATCTTCTCCTGTTCGCTCAAGATCGGCTCGCCGCGGGCGAGCGCGAGCAGCACGCGGACGGCCGCGCGCGCTTCATGTCCGGGGTTCTGCGAGATCGCGGCATCCATCACGCCCTGCAGCAGCAATCGCCGCGTCAGCGCGGTGACGTCGTGCCCGACGAACACCACCTGCTTGTCGCGCCCGGCCGCGCCAGAGGCCTTGTCGTTGAGCGCTTTGGCGACGCCCTGGGTGCCGGCGCCGACGTTGTAGAGGCCGACGATGTCGGCATGCTTGCCGAGCAGCCGCGCCAGCAGCTGCTCCGAACGGTCGTCCTCGTCCCGCCCTTCCAGCACCGGCAGCACGCTGAGATCGGGGAATTCGGTCGCCATCACCTGGTTGAAGCCGAAGATGCGCTCGGCATGGTCGCGCAGCCCCTGCGAGCCGGCAACGATCGCGACCTTGCCGGACCTCTGGCCGACCAAGCGCCCGACCAGCGCGCCGGCGGTGCGGCCCGCAGCGATGTTGTCGATGCCGACATAATGGTGGCGGCGCGAGGACGGCACGTCCGAGACCAGCGTCACGACCTTGGTGCCGGCATCGACGAGGTCGTTGATGGCGGCGCGGACGCTCGGATGGTCCAGCGCCACCACGGCGACGCCGTCATAGTCGCCCGACAGCGCCTCGAGCGAGGCCGCGAGCGCGGCTGGCTCGAACACGTCGGTTGCGATCATCTCGACATTGAGGCGGCGGGCCGACAGCCAGGCCGCCATCTCGCCGAGATAGGCCTCGATCTGCTGCATGAACGGGTTCGGCCCCGACGGCATCACGAAGGCGAAGCGGCGGGCGCGGCCGCGCGCGAGCTCGGCGGCGGCCACATGCGGCTGGAACGAATTGCGCGCAATGGCGTCCTTGACGCGCCGGACCGTATCCGGGCGGACCCCCGGCCGGTTGTGCAGCACGCGGTCGACCGTGGCGAGGCTGACACCGGCCTCGCGGGCGATGTCCTTCAGCGTCAGCACAGTCGGGCTCAGGGTCTCGGCCATGGCTGAAGGCTAGCAGAGGTGTTTTGAGGTACGCAACTCATTTAATGAGGGGGTAGGTCTTTTTGCGTCGTGGCCGAGGAACAGCTCCCCGAGCGGACCGTTGCCGGGGCGTGCGTAACGACATCACCCATGAGCCCGGCGAGGGGCTGAGCCCGACGCTCGAGCGCAACATCCAGGCGCTGGTCGCGCGGCGGCGCCGCGAGCAGCAGGCGGCTAGCGGCCAGGACAAGCTCGCCGACGCGATCACGGCCTTCACCGGCAGCATGATCTTCGTCTACCTGCACCTCGCCGTGTTCGGGTTCTGGATCATCGCCAACCTGCATTGGATTCCGGGGCTTCCGGCCTGGGACGAGAGCTTCGTCGTGCTGGCGATGATCGCCTCGGTGGAGGCGATCTTCCTCTCCACCTTCGTGCTGATCTCGCAGAACCGCATGACCGCGGCAGCCGACAAGCGCGCCGATCTCGATCTCCAGATCAGCCTGCTCGCCGAGCACGAGCTGACCAAGGTGGCCCACCTGCTCACCCAGGTCGCCGAGCGGCTCGATGTCAAGCCGGACGCGAAGCGCGACCTGGAGGAAGCGGCCCGGGACATCGCCCCCGAGCGCGTGCTCGACAAGATCGAGGAGACGCGCTCGTAAAGCGCGATGCGATTAGGATGAATCGTCATCGCGCTTTACGTTGTTGTTTGAGCATGATCTTTTCGGAAAACCGCTTCACACTTTTCCGGATCATGCTCTAGCTATCGCCGCTCTGGCGCCGACAGGTCGAGCGTCAGGAACAAGCTGTTGGGATCCTCGACATAACCCTCGAACGGGCTACAGGCGACGAAACCGTGCGCGAAATAGAGTGCGTGCGCCGGCTTGAAATAGTCCCACGAGCCGGTCTCGAGGCTGAGCCGCGTCAGGCCGCGCGCACGGGCCTCCGTGATGACGTGACGCAGCATCTGGCCGCCATAGCCGCGCCGGCGCGCGGTCTGCAGCGTGTGCATCGACTTGACCTCGCCATGGCTCGCCGAAAGCGTCTTCAGCGCACCGGTCGCGACCAGCGTCTCGCCGTCCCAGCCGGTCCAGAACGCGACCTCGGGTGCACGCAAGCCCGCGAGATCAAGCGCATGGGCGCTGCCCCGCGCCGTCTGCGCCCGCGCGGTCGTGACGTGGTGATCGAGCAGCGCGACGACGCGCGGATCGTAGGTGTCGCCGGTGCGGATCTGCATCGTGCTCGTCTCCATGCCCTGCCCTCACATCTTGCCGTAGGACGCGCCGCGCCGCGTGATAATGACGTAGCGCGCGTCCTGCCTGGTTTCGTTCTCGAAGATCACGGCGCGCATCACGTCGAAATCCAGACAATCGCCCTCGCGCAGCCGCACCGCCTTGGCATCGATATGCACGGCGATCGCGCCCTCCAGCATCAGGAGCTGCTGGGTGAAGGCGTTGCGGCCCCAGGGGCTGTAGGAGACGCGCGCGCCGGCCGGAAGGTCGACCACGATGATCTCGATGCCGCTGGCCGCATCCGGCGGCGAGGCATGACGCCGGCGATAGCCGCTGTCGGGATCGCGCCAGAGCGGCTGATCCGCAAGCCGCACCAGGCGCTCCGGCGGCTTCTCGGCGAGCGCGACGACATCGCTGAGCGTGACGTCGAGCGCGGCGCAGAGCTTGTTCAGCAGCGCCGCCGTCGCGCTGCTCTGCGCCCGCTCCACCCGCCCGATCATGGCCCGGCTGACGCCGGAGCGGCCTGCAAGCTCGTTCAACGTCATGCCCGCCTGCGTCCGCAGCGTCTTCAGCCGCCGGCCGATGGCGCGGTCGAGTTTTTGTTGGTCCATCTCTTTGCAGGTCCTGGCCTTCATCCGAACATTGCCCGGCACGAGGACCGCACCCGCCGGACGCCCTGGAGCTTAAGCCGGGGAAGCAGTGCGTGCCGGGAGCAAAGGATCAATATATTGGAATCTTTGCGCCGCTCGCGAGAGCGAGTTCGTCACGCCGGCACTGATGAAAAATTCAATCGGGGAAACTATTGGAGCGGGCGAAGGGAATCGAACCCTCGTATGCAGCTTGGGAAGCTGCCGTTCTACCATTGAACTACGCCCGCGGATGCGCGGTTCACGCCCCTCCTGATTAGCCGAGACGGCGCGCCCCGCCAAGCGGTTTGGCGCGACCGGCGGGGCGGTTGTTAACGTCCTGATAAGATTCCAGGTGCGCCGGATTGTGGCGGTGTTATGATCGCTTGTCCGGGGGAAAACGTGCACTGAGTGGGGCGTGTGCATGGTGGGGCGAGCTTACGCGATATTCGACACGGCCATCGGCCGTTGCGGCATCATCTGGAGCGGCACCGGCGTGGTCGCCGTGCAATTGCCGGAGGCGCGGGAGATCGACACCCGGCGCCGGATTTTCCAGGTCCATCCCGAGGCGCGGGAGCAGCGCCCGTCCGAGAATGCCGAGCTTGCGATCGAGGGCATCACGGGCCTGCTGCAAGGCCACGATCCCGATTTCTCCGAGGTCAGCCTGGACGCCGGCGGGGTGCCCGGCTTCAACCGGCGCGTCTACGAGTACGCCTGCAGCATTCCCCGCGGGGAAACGCGCACCTATCATGAGGTGGCCAAGGCGCTGGGTGCCTCCGGCGCGGCCTATTCCGTGGCGCAGGCGATTGCGAAAAATCCTTTCATGCTGATCGTGCCCTGCCACCGGGTGCTGGAAACAGGCAATTCCACCGACCGGCTCTCGCCCTATGGCGGCGTGATCTCCAAGCGGCGGCTGCTGGCGCTCGAAGGCGCCCATCCGATCGCCAGCAAGACCTTGTTCGAGGTGCTGCTGCCGGTTGCCCCGCCGAGACCCTCCACTTAGATAAGGCGGCATGCACGCCACCACGCTGCTGACGACGCCATCGATAAGTGTTTCCGAGTTTCGCTGCGATGCGGGACCGGACGACACGCCGTTTGCGGAATGCCGCACCGGCCATTCCATCGCCTATGTCCGCTCCGGCAGCTTCGGCTGCCATTGCCGCGCCGGCTTCTTCGAGCTGGTGGCGGGCTCGATGCTGGTCGGCGCCCCCGGCGAGGAATACACTTGCACGCATGAGCACGTGTCCGGCGACGTCTGCCTCGGCTTCTTCTTCAGCGAGGAGCTGGTCGACGCCCTCGGCGGGCGGCGCGAGATCTGGCAGATCGGCGCGACGCCGCCGCTGCCCGAGCTGATGGTGCTGGGCGAGCTGGCCCAGACGGCAGCAGATGGCAACAGCGATCTCGGCCTCGACGAGATCGGCCAGATCCTGGCCGGCCGTTTCGTCGACGCCGTCTCGGGCAAGGCGCGCAAGCCGGCCGCCCCCACCGCACGCGACCGCCGCCGCGCTGTGGAGGCCGCGCTGTGGATCGACGACAACTCGCATGCCGAGCTCGACCTCGAGCAGGCCGCAAGGCAGGCGGGCCTCAGCCCGTTTCATTTCCTGCGGCTGTTCTCGGCCGTGCTCGGCGTCACCCCGCATCAATATCTGTTGCGCTCGCGGCTGCGGCACGCCGCGCGCAGGCTTGCCGACGAGGACATTGCCGTCACCGACATCGCCTATGACGTCGGCTTCGGCGACCTCTCCAATTTCGTCCGCACCTTCCATCGCGCCGCCGGCGTGTCGCCGACCAAGTTCCGCCAGGCGTCGAAGGGGGAGCGCAAGATTCTCCAAGAGCAGCTTGCCCTCAACTGACTAGGGTCGTCTCCGGCGCGTGCCAATCGCGGCACGCATTTCGCAATGGAGACGATCATGTACGACCACATCGGACTGCGCGTTGCCGACCTCGACGCCGCCACGCGCTTCTACAGCGCGGTGCTGGCACCGCTCGGCTTCGTCCTGTGCTCGAGCGGCGACGGTTATGCCGGCTTCGGGCCGAAGGGCGAGCCGGCGCTGTGGCTGCACCTGAACCAGGGCCGGAAGGCCGACGGCGTCCACATCGCCTTTCGCGCCGGTGATCATGACGCGGTCAAGGCGTTTCACAGCGAGGGCCTCCGGCATGGCGGCCGGGACAATGGCGGCGCCGGGCCGCGCAGGGATTACAGCCCGACGTACTATGCGGCCTTCCTGATCGATCCCGACGGCAACAATGTCGAGGCGGTTTGTGTGTGAGGCGCAAACGATCACAGCACAAACGCCGTCATTCCGGGATGGTGCGTAGCACCAGACCCGGAATCTCGAGATTCTCAGGTGCGCAATTGCGCACCATAGTTCGGCTCTCCGAGCCGCCCCGGAATGACTCCGACAAAGGGGAATATCCATGGCCTCCATCCACAACGACATCTTCCTCCCCGCCTCCGCGCGCGCCGTCTGGGACGCGGTGCGCGATTTCGGCGCGCTGCATCGGCGGCTGGTGCCCGGCTTCGTCACCGCCTGCACGCGCGACGGCGATGCGCGCATCGTCACCTTCGCCAACGGCTCGGTCGCGCGCGAGGTGCTGGTCGATTGCGACGATGCGCGCCGGCGCCTTGTCTATGCCATCAACAACGAGCGGCTGAGGCATTACAGTGCCTCGGTGCAGGTCATTGCCGAGGGCGAGACGAGCTGCCGCCTCGTCTGGATCATCGACATGCTGCCGAACGAACTCGCGCCTTACGTTGAGGGACAAACCAAGGAGGCGGTGGCCGCCATGCACAAGGCGTTTCCGCCCGCGGCGGCCTGATCATTCACTGTGAGTTTTCTCACAGAAACCCGGCCTCGCCGGCCGTAACCATGCCCGCGTGCGTCCGGTCGGCTCTGCTCTCCCGGCGGCGCCACGCACGCGAGGAGCATGCCATGAGAGGTGCGGACAAGGTGATCTGTCAGGCAGCCGTGATGCTGCTGCTGTTTTCGATCTCGAGCGTGCCGGCAAAGGCGCAATTTCTCGGCGGCGGAGCGGCCAGCGGCGAGGACATGATGACGCAGATGGCGCCGATGCTGGAGATGATGAAGGCGAAGATGGGCAAGCGCCGCTTCGCCATGCTGATGCAGACCATGGGCCCGATGATGAGCCGCATGATGGAGAACGGCGGCGGTGGGCTCGGCGGCCTGATGGGCGGCGGCAATTTCGGCGGCGGATTCGGTGCACCGAGCTATGGCGGCTACATGCCGATGGGCGGCGGCACCATGCCGGTCGGGATCGGCAGCATGGGCGGCGGCGACATCATGGGCATGCTCGGCGGCACCGGCGGCAGCGACATGATGGCGATGATCCCGCAATTGATGCGGCTCGCCAATACCGGCGGCGGCGGCCATCGCCGCCACAAGCGTCGCTAGTTGCCAGCCGAAAGCGCCGGGCTGATCGCAGGCTTCGTCTGGCGCGGTCCCCAGCGTGTCAGCACGACGCTGGAGCACGACAGCAGGCCGAGCACGACCATCGAGCTTGCGGCGAGCCAGAAGAAGCTCTGCGCGCCGGCGCCGTGCGTCGACAGCCACCAGCCGACGCCCGCGATGTAGATCAGCCGCGCGGTCTGCGCCAGCACCGGCCCGATCACCTTGGCCGCGCCTTGCGAGGAGAAATACATCGTCGTGGCAAGGCCGAAGAAGGCGTAGAACGGCCCGACCGTCGAGAGATATTGATGGCTCGCCGCGCGCACAGCTGCGCTGTCGGTGAACATGTTGACCCAGAGATCGGGGAAGATCGCAACAAAGCATGCCGGCGCGCCGACCGCCACGAAAGCGGCAACGCTTGCCGTCCAGGCGATGCGCCGGGCGCGCGCGATGCGGCCGGCGCCGATCGCCATCCCGACCATCGGCACGCAGGCGATGCCGAACGAGAACGCGATCGAGGTCAGCAGGAATTCGAGCCGCGCGCCGACGCCGTAGCCGGCGAGGATCGCGGTGCCGAACTGCGCCAGCATGTGGGTGAAGATCGAGATCGTCAGCACCGATTGCAGCGGCGAGAAGCAGGCGATGGCGCCGACCTTCAGGATGTCGAAGAACATCGCCCATCGGATGCGCAAGCCCCGCAGCTTTAGCGTGATCCGCGCGCGGCCGGAGAACAGGTACCAAGCCATGATGCCGATGTTCATGGTGTAGGCGATCAGCGCGCCGGCGGCGACGCCGCGCATGCCGAACTGCGGCACCGGCCCGAGCCCGAGGCCGAGCGTGCCGCCGAGCACGATCTGCCAGGCTGCGGAGTTGAGGATCAGGAATGACGGCAGCTTCATGTTGCCGGTGCCGCGCAAGATGCCCGCCATGGTGTTGAGCAGCCAGGGCAGCACGGCACCGCCGAAGAACACCTGGGTGTAGGCGATCGCATGCGTCAGCACATCGCCGCGGCCGCCGAGCATCTCGAGCAATCTCGGCCCGAAGATCAGCATGCCCAGCATGAAGACCAGGCCGAAGCTGATGCCGATCAGCATCGCGTGCACGGCCAATGCGCCGGCGCGCTCGCGGTTCCCGGCGCCGAGCGCACGCGCGATGGCCGAGGCCACCGCGCCGCCCATGGCGCCGCCGGACATCGTCATGGTCAGAATGATTGTCGGAAACACCAGCGCCATCGCCGCCAGCGCCTCGACGCCGAGCCGGCCGACATAGGACGTCTCGGCGATGACGACGCAGATGCCGGCCGACAGACCGATCACGTTCGGCCAGGCGAGTGAGAGCAGCGTGCGCAGGATCGGCCCCTCGGTCAGCGCGCTTCTGAGCGGCGGCGGAGGCGACGGCAGCGGGCGCTCTTGCTCATCGACCGGGATTTCGGCGATGTCGGACATGTCCTCTCCCGGGCGCGGGCGCCGTTTGCGGCGCGGCAATCACTTGGTGTGCCAATAACTTCGTTCGCGCGAAAGGCGCGGCTGAGGCTTGTTAGCACGGCGCGCTCCGATTCCACCTGCGCCTGATGCAGGCGTGCCCTGCGGCAGCGCATTTCAAGCGGTGGAATTACCCGATCGTCCAGACCAGCGGCGGGCGGCCGCCGGCAGCGGTGCGCATCTGCACGCCGATATGCCGGCCGCAACCTGCAGCGAGGCCTTCGAACAATCCTTCCAGCACCCTGGCGCAGGCGCGGTGATAGTCGGCGACGTCGTCCATCAGCTTCCAGCTCTGCTGGCGGATCTCGAACGCGCCTTCGGATGCCGTCGTCTCGGCCGCATCATCCTGCGCGGCGAGCAGCGCGTTCAGGAACGATGCGAACTCTCGCGCGCCGACGCGGGTCGTCGACAGCGTCGCGGCGATCTCGTCGAAGAATTGCATGCCGATCAACTTGCCGGTGATGTGCAGGAGATAGCCGGCGTCTTCGACGCCGAACAGTTGCACCATCACGGGCGCGGCGGTGCGCACATATTCCATCGCATAGTTGCGATAGGCCTTTTCCAGCCGTGGTTTCGGCCAGCTCGCAACCGGTAACGCCGGCGCGGTCGCCGCGTCGAACATCGGCGCCTCCAGATGTCGTGCGAACACCAGACGCTGGTCGAGCTCGAGTGGGTGGTCGTATTGATGGTAATAGCCTTCGAGCCCGTCCTGACCGTCGACACTCTGCTTGGTGCAGACGAAGCCGAGGCGGAGGTCGCCCAGAGCGACGCCGTTGTTGGCGTGCCAGCCGCGCAGCATCGCGCGCGACACGTCGCCCGGCACGCCGCAGATCGCCGGCCCCTTCCAGATCCAGCGCGGCGGCGGATAACGGATCCAGGCCTGGGTGTCGCTCTCATACATGTACTCGACATGCACGCCGCCGATCCAGTTGGAGAGATAGTGATATTGCGCAGCCGCGACCGCCGGCGGCAGATGGTCGATCCCGAGCTTCTTCAGCCCCGGCAGGAAGCGCTCCTGTTGCTGACGGCGGAACACGCGGAAGACAAATTCTGCGGCATCCGCCGTGCCGCGGCGGGTGACCACGGTGAGGATCAGCCCGGTGAAATAGGCGTGATAGAGATCGGCAACTGCGCGCCAGCGCTGCCATTGCGCTTGCTGCGCGAGGTCTGGTGCGGCCGTCATGTTTGCTCCCCGATCGTTGTTTTGATCGAGTGTGTCACCGCAGCCGGTGACAGGCAACATGACGCGCGTGCAGGCCTCCCTGCGCGGCTTTCCGTCAATTCCGCATCACGAATTTTGTGCCTTGGCCGCCCGTTCGCGCTCGACGCGCTCCGTGACGTCGCGCGCCATCGCCACCGATCCCTGCACCGCGCCGTCTTTATCCCGCACCAGTGCGAAGGTCATCTCGATGTAGAGCTTGCGCCCGCTCTTGGGCAGCGCGCGGGTCAGCGTCGGCTTGCCCGCAAGCTTCATGGTGCCGCTGGCGAGCGCGGCATCGAATGCTTTCCAGTGCGCAGCGCGCAGATGTTCGGGAATGATCAGATCGAGATTCTGGCCGAGCGCTTCGTCGGCTGTGAAGCCGAACAGCGCGGTCGATGCGCGATTCCAGCGCGTGATCGTGCCGGAGCGATCGGAATAGATCAACGCATCGGCGGCGTCGTTGATGATCTGTGCGTCGAGATCGGAGGGATTGCTCATCTCGTCACCTCGCTTGTAGCCCGGGTGGAGCCACCGGGTCGGCGCGGAGCGCCGCCCGATGACAGGCTCCACGTAATCCGGGATCGCGCCACAAGTGAGACCTTCCCGGATTACGCTTGCGCTCCATCCGGGCTACAGGATCGGGCTACACCCGAAAATGCTTCGATAGCTTGAGGCCTTGCGCCTGGTAGTTGGAACCGATGCGCTGGCCGTACATCGCGTCGGGGCGCGCCAGCATCTTCTCGTAGACGAGGCGGCCGACGATCTGGCCGTGTTCGAGGATGAACGGCACCTCGCGCGAGCGCACCTCCAGCACGGCGCGCGATCCCAGCCCGCCGGCGCCGGCATAGCCGAAGCCGGGATCGAAGAAGCCGGCATAGTGCACGCGGAATTCGCCGACCAGGGGATCGAACGGCACCATCTCCGCGGCGTAATCGGGCGGCACCTGCACCGCTTCCTTGGAGGCGAGGATGTAGAACTCGCCGGGGTCGAGGATCAGGCTGCCGTCGGGACGGGCCGAGATCGGCTCCCAGAAATCCTCCACCGCGTAGCCGGCGCGGCGGTCGACATCGACGACGCCGGTGTGGCGCTTGGCGCGGTAGCCGACAAAACCGCCTCCCTTCTCGCCCGAGAGATCGACCGAGACGGCAACGCCGCCGGACAGATCGGCATCGTCGATATCGACGAGGCGCTCGCTCGCGTGCAGCGCATCGAGCTCGTCGGCATTGAGGATGGCATCGCCGGTGCGGAAGCGGACCTGGCTGAGGCGCGAGCCCTCGCGCACCAGCACCGGAAACGTCTTGGGGCTGATCTCGGCATAGAGCGGGCCATGATAGCCGGCGCCGATCATGTCGAAGCGACGGGTGCCGTCGGCGATCACGCGGGTGAAGACGTCGAGCCGGCCGGTCGAGCTCTTCGGATTGGCGGCAGCGACGATCTCCGGCGGCAGTGCCAGGCTTTCGAGCAGCGGCACGATGTAGACGCAATTGGTCTCCAGCACCGCGCCGTCGGCGAGGCTGAACTCGTGCAGCTTCAACTCGTCGATGCGCTCGGCGACAGTGGCACCTGGCCCGGGGAGAAAGCTGGCGCGGACGCGATAGGCGATGTCGCCAAGGCGCAGATCGAGGCTCGCCGGCTGGATCTGGCTCTCGACGAAGTCGTAGGCGGGCAGGATGAGACCTTCTTCCGCCATCGCCGCGATCATGCGGTCGGGCAGGATACCATTGGCGTCGGCGGCGACCGTGAACGTCAACCGGGGGTCCTCATCAGGGGTCGAATGCATCCGGTCATGCCGGAAATACAAGTCTTTTACGGCTATCCGATGGACGCCTTGACGGAAAGGGCATTGCGGAATATGAGCATCACTTATCCCGTGGTGATTTGAGCCGGCCGGCTTGCAGCCACGTTAAATAACTCGCTAAACAGGCCGGGGACCTCTGTGATCCCGGCCCGTGGAGATATCCAGGCCGGTTTTTTTGTGACCGTTTTGCCTCGACGGTCATGTCGGAGAGGGTCCTATGTCGAAGTCGCCTGCTGCCTACCGCCCCGAAACCCGCCTGGTCCATTCCGGCACCCTGCGCTCGCAATATGGCGAGACCTCGGAGGCGCTGTTCCTGACGCAGGGCTATGTCTACGCCAGCGCGGAGGAGTGCGAGGCGCGCTTCAAGGGCGAGGATCCCGGCTTCATCTATTCGCGCTATTCCAACCCGACGATCGCGATGTTCGAGCGCCGCATGATCGAGCTCGAAGGCGCCGAGGCCGCGCGCTCGGCGGCAACTGGCATGGCGGCGGTGACGACCGCGATCCTGGCGCCGCTCAAGGCCGGCGATCACGTGGTCGCCTCCCGCGCCCTGTTCGGCTCGTGCCTCTACGTGATCCAGGACCTGCTGCCGCGCTACGGCATCGAGGCCACGCTGGTCGACGGGCTCGATCTCGACCAGTGGCAGCGCGCGCTGAAGCCGAACACCAAGACGTTCTTCCTGGAGAGCCCGACCAACCCGACGCTGGATGTGCTCGACATTCCTTCGATCGCCGAGATTGCGCACAAGGGTGGCGCGCGGCTCGTCGTCGACAACGTGTTCGCGACGCCGATCTGGCAGAGCCCGCTCGCGCTGGGCGCCGACGTCGTCGTCTACTCCGCGACCAAGCACATCGACGGCCAGGGCCGTTGTCTCGGCGGCATCATCCTGTCCTCGGAAGCCTTCATCGCCGAGCACATCCACAATTTCATGCGCCAGACCGGCCCGTCCATTTCGCCGTTCAATGCCTGGGTCCTGCTCAAGGGCCTGGAGACGCTGGGCGTGCGCGTGCGCGCGCAGACCGACACGGCCGCGCGCATCGCCGAGGTGCTGGCGAGCCATCCCAAGATCTCGCGGCTGGTCTATCCCGGCCGCGCCGATCATCCGCAGGCGGCGCTGGTGAAGAAGCAGATGCGTGGCGGCTCGACGCTGGTCGGCTTCGAGGTGAGGGGCGGCAAGGCGGCGGCGTTCCGCGTGCTCAACGAATTGAAGCTTGCCAAGATCTCGAACAATCTCGGCGATGCCAAGAGCCTCGTCACGCATCCGGCGACCACGACGCATCAGCGCCTCAAGCCGGAAGACCGCGCCGCGCTCGGCATCAGCGAGGGTTTCATCCGCTTCTCGGCGGGGCTGGAGCACGCGGATGACCTGATCGAGGATCTGACGGCCGCGCTGGAGAAGGCGTAGCGGGCGAATGGCGAATAGTGAGTGGCGAATAGGTCAATCTATTCGCTACTCGTCATTCCCGATTCGCCCTCTCACATCGGCCGATACGTTCTCACATCGGCGGGCACGTTCACCCCGAGCTTGATCTGGCCGACGGAGCGGATGATGTCGTCGCCGAGCAGCTGGGCGAAGCAGGCATAGCCCCAATCGTTCATGTGCAGGCCGTCGGCGATGACGAAGCTCTCGACCGGGATCGACTGGTTCTCGTGCCAGTCGCGCATCACCTCGAAGCGCGGGAAGATGCCGACGTGGCGGAGCTCGGCGACGTTACCGAGCAGCTTGATCATCTTGCCGGCGCTCTCCTTGCGCTGGTTGACGGCCGGCGAATATTGCGGGTCGACCAGCACGATGTCGGTGCCGCCGGCGGCCTGAATGCGGCTGATGCCGTCCTCTACCAGCTTGGCCGTATCGGCAGGATCGAGGTTGCGCAGCACGGCGTTGGTGCCGACCTGCCAGATCACGAGATCAGGATGCACGTCGATCACCTGCGTCTGCAGGCGCTTCATCATCTCGGGCGCATCCTCCCCGCCGACGCCGGCATTGACGACCGTGATCTCGGCGGTCGGATAGTGCCGGCGCAGCTGCGCGGCCAGGCGGTTCGGATAGTTGAACTCCGGCGAGCTCGCGCCGAAGCCCGCGGTCGACGAGGAGCCGAACGCGACGATGACGACGGGCTGGCCGGCGACCAGCCTGCTTGCGACATGCGGCAGCGACCCCATCGCCTTGGAGCCGCCCTTCGGAGGCTGGCAGGGCACGCGGCTGAAGATGTCGGCGGCGGACTTCGCGACCTCCTTCACCTTGTCGATAGCGCGCGAGGTGACGCCGCGCGGCTCGGGCGACCTCGCGGCGACGGTGGTCTGGGACGGCGCAGCGGGCGCGGGATCAGGCGACTGGGCGGGTGCGGCGGTCGCCGGCCGTGCGGCCGGCGTCTGCGCATGCGAGGCGGGCGTCAGCAACAACAGCACTGCTGCTGCAGGCACGGCCAGCCATGACGTCAGGCAAAAAGGGCGGAGAGAACTCATTAACGCTAGACCTCAATTTTGCTGCTGGGCCGGCTCCAGGTGAGCAGCGTCAATCACGAATTGTGCCAACGCCCGGCCTAGGCAATCATGGACCTGCTTCGCCAGCTCAGGCCCGCGGGACGGGCTGAACAGGTCGAACTGGCCCTGATCATTCCACTGCCGCATGATCGCGAAACGATCGAACAGCGGGATGTCGTGCTCCTGCGCCACGACGCGCATGTTATCGAGAAAAGGCTGCGCCGAGATCATGGTCTCGGTGCGCGGGCTGTACTGCAAATTCATCAAGACGACGTCAGCCCCTGCCTTTTGCAGCGCAACAACCCCCTCGGTCACCGCGCCACGAAATTCGTCGGGATCGATGGATCGGATAGCATCCACGGTCCCGGTCTGCCAGATGACCAAAGTAGGCGTTTTTGCTTCCATCAGCTTAACGAAGGTGGACGCGGTCTCCTCTGCCGTTTTCTTGCTCTGTATTTCTACGGAGACGCGCACCACCTCGGAGGGCGGCAGCTTCTCCTTGAGGATCACCTCCATCCGCGCCGGATAGGAGCTGCTCTCTGACGACGGAATCGTGGTCGAGCGGCTGCCGATGACCAGAATATCGAGCGGCCTGCCGGCCTTGACCGCCTCGGCGACCTTGGGCAGCTGGCTTTCGCTGGTCAGCAGATAGGACGGCAATTCGCAGGCCGCAGGCACGGGGGACACGGCAGACGCGGCATCGCCCGCGCGCGCCGTGGGCGCGGCGAGGCCACCGCATAGCAGGATCAGGCTCAGGAGAACCTTCGCCTTCATCAGCCCCCTCCCGCCAGATCGGCGTTGCCGACGGCGTTTTTGGTTTTCGCACCGCTCTTGTCAGCCACACGCTTGTACCACGAAATGATCCAGGCAACTCCCCACATGATCAGGATTCCGGAGAGGCTAATCAACGCATGCATGGCCGCCCCGCCGGAGACTTCGGCGAGAACGAAATGGCCGGCAAAGGCCAGGAAGACGCCGAGGCAGAAGATCTCGAGCGAATGCTGGCCACATAGAATCAATGGTCGCAGCCAGCGCGATTTCAACCCCGGCCAATCCCGGGGCAGGAAGCGCACGGTCAGCGCCGCCAGCGCCAGGAAGTGCGTGAAGCGCAGCACGTCGAGGTCGGTCTTGTCGATCGGATACATCCACTGCTCGATCCGCTTCGGCATGAACTGGGAGAGCTGCGGCACATACCAGGTCAACGTCACGTAGAACGCCGCGACGAGATAGGCGATCGCGATCCACATCGTTACCGGCGACGCTAAAATACGCGACATGCGCCGCGCACCTCCGAGCGCACACCATGCACCGAAAACGAAAAGCAATTGCCAGGCCAGCGGATTGAAGGCCCAGAAGCCGTTCGGATAGGCGGAGAAGTAGAGATCGTATTCCCAGGTCACCGCGTAGAGCACGACGGAAAGGCCGAGCGTGACGTCGGGCTTCCATTTCATCGACCACAGGATCACGGGCAGCGCCAGCATCAACACGATATACAGCGGCAGCACGTCCATGTTGACGGGACGGAAGCGCAGCAGCAGCGCCTGCACGATGGTGACGTCGGGCTGCTTGAGGAAATCCATGATGCCCATCTCTTCGGTGTAGAGCGGGTTCTCGAACCTGGTCGCCACATAGGAGATCTCGGCGAGGAAGATCGTGAACAGGAAGACGTGGGCGACGTAGATCTGCCAGACCCGACGCATGATGCGCGCGGTGGCGATGACGACGCCGCTCTCCAGCATCGCGCGGCCGTAGACGAAGGCGGCGGTGTAGCCGGAGATGAAGATGAAGATTTCGGTGGCGTCGCTGAAGCCGTAATTGCGGATCGTGAACCAGGTCAGCAGGCTCGTCGGCAGATGGTCGATGAAGATCAGCCATAGCGCGAGCCCACGGAACAGGTCGAGCCGGAGCTCACGCTCGCCGATGGCGGGCAGCGTGATGGCCGGCGCTGCGGCGCGCGACTTGGTCCCTGCGGGCGTGGCGCCCGCGGTGCCTGCGATGGTCGATCCCGTCACTTGGTCGGCAATGGTCATCGGGGCCTGGAAACCCTTCGGCAAATCGCGACGTTGAAGCAGTGTAATGGTCCGGCTGTCGTCTCGCAAAGCGCCCGGATCACATAAGGGTGTCTCCCTCGACGGTGTGCTTTTCCTCCAATTCTGGCGGGACGATGTCGCCAAAGCCGCCCGCGGGGGGTTTGGTTCCCCGGGCGGATTTCGGTATGATGGCGGCTATGTACCGCGCCGTGACCCGCCAGATTGAAGTGACCGTCGAGCCGAACTTTGTTCCGGAGCAGTCGTCGGCCGACCGCTCGCGCTACTTCTGGTCCTACACCATTGTCATCACCAATTCGGGCGAGGAGACCGTGCAGCTCAAGACGCGGCACTGGATCATCACCGACGCCTCCGGCCGGCAGCAGGAGGTGAAGGGCGAGGGTGTGGTCGGCGAGCAGCCGATCCTCGCCCCCGGCGAGCGCTTCGAATACACCTCCGGCGTGCCGCTCTCGACCGCCTCCGGCTTCATGACCGGCCGCTACCAGATGGTCAGCGAAACCGGCGAGCGCTTCGAGATCGACGTGCCGACGTTCTCGCTCGACAGCCCGGACAACAAGCGGGTGTTGAATTAGCCGAGGTCTCATTTGCCTCGTGTCCCGGACAAGCTGCAGCGCGGAAGCGCTGCGGCGCCGAGCCGGGACCCAGGGCAACACGGCACGATGCGGATGGATGGGCCCCGGCTCTGCAGCGCACCGTCGAAGTGACGCTGCGCTGCGTCCGGGGCACGAGAGCGGACGCTGCGCTCGCAATGACGGAGGATAGGCTTACGCGTCTTCCACGCCCGCCTCGTGCGGCGTGAACTGGTACACCGACGAGCAGAACTCGCAGGTGACGACGACCTTGTCGTCCTTGACCATGGCGGCGCGGTCGTCGGGCGAGAAGCTCTTGAGCATCGCGGCGACCGCATCGCGCGAGCAGGAGCACCGCGCCTCGAGCACCTGCGGATTGAACACGCGCACGCCGCGCTCGTGGAAGAGACGGTAGAGCAGCCGCTCGCCGGAGAGCTCGGGATCGATCAGCTCGACGTCCTCGACGGTCTCGATCAGCGAGCGCGCCTCGACCCAGGCATCGTCTTCAGTGACGCTGTGCACCTCGGTGCCCTCGGGGGCGTCGCCGGGATGCAAGTCCGCCTGCCGCGCGCGCTCCGGCGCCTTCGGCAGAAACTGCATCAGCATGCCGCCGGCGCGCCAGCGATGCTTGCCGCCGTCGCTCGAGCGCCACTCCTCGCCGACCGCGAGGCGCACACGCGTCGGGATCTGCTCGGAACGCAGGAAATATTCGTGGGCGGCATCTTCCAGGCTGCCGCCGTCGAGCGCAACCAGGCCCTGGTAGCGGCTCATGTCGGAGCCCTGGTCGATGGTCATGGCGAGATGACCGCGGCCAAGCAGCGTGCCGGAATCTTTTGCCGTGCCCAAGCGAGAGGCATCAAAGCGCGCATAGGCACGCAGACGGTCCGGGGCCTTGTAGTCGACCACCAGGAACGACACCGGGCCATCGGTCTGGGCCTGAAGAATGAAGCGGCCCTCGAATTTCAGCGCCGAGCCGAGCAGCGTCGTCAGCACGATGGCCTCGCCGAGCAGCTTGCCGACCGGCGCGGGATAATCGTGCTTGGTGAGGATGTCGTCGAGCGCAGGACCAAGCCGCACCAGACGCCCGCGCACGTCGAGCGCGTCGACCTCGTAAGGCAGCACGGCGTCATCGATCGGAACCGATGATGGCGCGCGAACCGGGCCTTCGGGCCCGGTATTCATGTCAGGAGATTGGAAAACCATGGCGCTTTATCTGGGGTCGGAGGACGGAAGATGGAAGGGGGCGAGGAGCCTCAAACTCATTGTCGTCCCGGACAAGCGCAAGCGCCGATCCGGGATCCATAACCACAGGACGACGTCACAACGCGAGATGGCAACTCCGAGTCATCGCCAAACAACTTCCTATGGCTATGGGTCCCGGATCGGCGCGCGCTTTTGGCGCGCTTGTCCGGGACGACAGTGGAGCGTGGCGCTGCTACCGCTCCACAGCCGCGCTACTTCACCGCGTCGAAGCACCAGGCCAAGATGCCCTTCTGCGCGTGCAGGCGGTTTTCGGCCTCATCGAACACGACCGATTGCGGACCGTCGATCACCTCGTCGGTGACCTCCTCGCCGCGATGGGCCGGCAGGCAATGCATGAACAATGCGTCCGCCTTGGCCAGCGACATCAGCTTGGCATTGACCTGGTAGGGTTTGAGCACGTTGTGGCGGTGCTCACCCTCCTTGTCGCCCATCGACACCCAGGTGTCGGTGACGACGCAATCGGCGCCGCGCACAGCGGCCTCGGGATCGGTGCCGAGCACGATCGGCGCGCCGGTCGCCTTGATCCAGTCGCGCATGGCCTTTTTCGGTGCGAGCTCCGGCGGCGTTGCGACATTGAGCTGGAATTTGAAGCGCTCGGCAGCATGGGCCCAGGACGCCAGCACGTTGTTGTCGTCGCCGGTCCAGGCCACCGTCCTGCCCTCGATCGGGCCGCGATGCTCCTCATAGGTCATGAGGTCGGCCATCACCTGGCAGGGATGCGAACGCCGCGTCAGACCGTTGATGACGGGCACCGTGGCGTTGGCCGCGAGCTCCAGCAGCGCATCGTGGTTGAGGATGCGGATCATGATGGCGTCGACATAGCGCGACAGCACCCGCGCGGTGTCGGCGATGGTCTCGCCGCGGCCGAGCTGCATCTCGGCGCCGGTGAGCATGATCGCCTCGCCGCCGAGCTGGCGCATGCCGACGTCGAACGAGACACGGGTGCGGGTGGAGGGACGCTCGAAGATCATCGCCAGCGTCTTGCCTTCGAGCGGCCTGACCGGCTGCTGCGCCTTCTGCTTCGCCTTCATGGCCGAAGAGGCAGCGAGCATGCTCTTGAGCTCCGAGAGCGGCAGCTCGTTGATGTCCAGGAAGTGCTTTGGAGCTTTGTTGGGCGTCGTGCTCATCAGCTTGCCGCCCGCTTGGTCTGGCTGGAGGAGATCGCAATGCAGGCGCGCTCTAACCGCCCGACGCTGTCCTCGATCTCCGCTTCGGTGACGATCAGGGGCGGCAGGAAGCGCACGACATTGTCGCCGGCTCCGACGGTGAGCAGCTTTTCGGCGCGCAGCGCCGCGACGAGATCGCCCGAAGGCACCACCGCCTTGATGCCGATCAGGAGGCCCTCGCCGCGCACCTCGCTGACGACATCGGGATGACGATCGATCACGGAGGCGAGCTTCTGCTTGAGCAGCAGCGACATCTTCTGCACGTGATCGAAGAAGCCGGGCTTGAGCATGACGTCGAGCACGGCATTGGCAGCCGAGATCGCGAGCGGATTGCCGCCGAAGGTCGAGCCGTGCGAGCCCGGCCCCATGCCGGCGGC
Source organism: Bradyrhizobium agreste (assembly GCF_016031625.1). Classification (GTDB taxonomy): domain Bacteria; phylum Pseudomonadota; class Alphaproteobacteria; order Rhizobiales; family Xanthobacteraceae; genus Bradyrhizobium; species Bradyrhizobium agreste. The sequence continues at coordinate 188,352 of NZ_JACCHP010000009.1, forward strand.
CGCATCCGCGGTCGCCAGCACGGCGCCGATTGGAAAGCCGCCGCCGAGCGCCTTGGCGAGCGACATCACGTCCGGCGTGACACCGGTGCGCTTGTAGGCAAAGAGTTCGCCGGTACGGCCCATGCCGGTCTGCACCTCGTCGAAGGCGAGCAACAGGCCGCGCTCGTCGCAGAGCTCGCGCAGCGCCTTCAGGAAGGCGTGAGGTGCAGCACGAACGCCACCCTCGCCCTGGATCGGCTCGACGAGAATGCCGGCGGTCTGCGGGCCGATCGCCTTCTTCACGGCGTCGAGGTCGCCATGCGGCACCTGATCGAAGCCGTCCATCGGCGGACCGAAGCCTTCGAGATATTTCGCAGACCCGGTGGCGGCGAGCGTCGCCAGCGTGCGGCCATGGAAGGCGCCCTCGAAGGTGATCATGCGGTAACGTTCTGGATGTCCCTTCGAGAAATGATGGTGGCGCACCAGCTTGATCACGCCTTCCAGCGCCTCGGCCCCGGAATTGCAGAAGAACACGAAGTCCGCAAAGCTCTCATTGCAGAGGCGGCTTGCGAGCTTCTCGCCATCAGGGCTCTGGAACAGGTTCGACATGTGCCAGAGCTTGGTCGCCTGCTCCTGCAACGCCTTGACCAGCGCGGGGTGGACATGGCCAAGCGCATTCACCGCCACGCCCGAGGTGAAATCGAGATAGCGATCACCGTTGGTCGCGATCAGCCAGCAGCCTTCGCCGCGCTCGAAACCGAGGTCGGCCCTGGCGAAAACGGGGAGCAAATGCGGCGCGGCGCTGTTGGTCATGACGTCACTTGAATGTTGCGGACGGTGTGAGGCACGCATTGCGCGACGCACCATTGACCGGCCCCGGAAAACGAAACGTGCCGCCTTTTAAGGGCGGCACGTGGCACTATCTTATGCTTGGCAAGACGGGTGTCAATGCCGCCGGAAAGCCTCGCGAAACGCTGAATCCGTAGTCTTGCGGTGCCGATTTTGCGGGTTTTTTCACCACGGAACATGTGGACGCGAGTCGGCGGACTCTTGCGCGGGAGTCACGCCATATTGTAGCGTTTGAATTGTCAGATACGACATCTCGTGCAGCAGTTCTGATCCCAAAAGTCCTCATGTACCGGCGTGAACGTTCGGGCGTCTTGAGCGCGCCCGGCGAGCCTTAAGGGATTCTGACGGCACGGGTTTTTCAAGGCTTAAGCATTCGCTGCGAAGGCCCCAGGATGGCAGGCGCGCGGCGAGGGAAAGGGTGCAATGACGGTTTTGACCTGGTCCGATGATCGCGTCGAGCAGCTGAAGAAGCTCTGGGAGGCCGGACTTTCGGCCAGCCAGATCGCAGCCGAGCTCGGCAATGTGACCCGCAATGCCGTGATCGGCAAGGTGCACCGGCTCGGCCTGTCCGGCCGCGCCAAGAGCCCTTCATCGGCAGCGCCGCGGCCGCGCAAGGCACGGCCCGCGCAGCACATGATGCGGGTGACCCGACCCGTCGCGCGCGGCAACACCGCGCTCGCTCAAGCCTTCGAGGTCGAGGTGGAAGCCGAGCCGGTGACCTACGACAACGTGGTGCCGATGAGCCAGCGGCTGTCGCTGCTGGAATTGAACGAGGCGACCTGCCACTGGCCGGTCGGCGATCCCTCGAGCCCGGATTTCTTCTTCTGCGGCGGCAAGGCGCTCTCGGGCCTGCCCTACTGCGCCCAGCATTCGCGCGTGGCCTATCAGCCCGCAGCGGACCGCCGTCGTGCACCGGCGAAGCCGGGCACGCGGTGAGTTTGCGGATCAAGCTGATGGCAGCCGTCGCACGGTGACGGCTCAAATCACTCGGTGTCATCCCCGCGAAGGCGGGGATCCATAACCACAGGGCGCAATCGTTGCGCGAGATGGTCACTCCGAGTCTTCACCAAACGAAGTCCTGTGGTTATGGATCCCGGGTTCGCGCTGCGCGCGCCCCGGGATGACGGCCGAGATTGAAGCCGCGGCTCTCTAAACCAGCTTACGTCTGCTCGGCCTTGGCGAAGCGATCGTCCAGCGCATAGCCGGCGCCGCGGACGGTGCGGATCGGGTCCTGCTCGCGGCCGAGATTGAGCAGCTTGCGCAGGCGGCCGATATGGACGTCGACGGTCCGCTCGTCGATGTAGATGTCGCGGCCCCAGACGCTGTCGAGCAGCTGCTCGCGCGAGAATACGCGGCCGGGATGCTCCAGGAAGAACTCCAGCAGACGATACTCGGTCGGGCCGAGATCGATCGGCCGGCCCGAGCGCGCCACGCGGCGCTTGTCGCGGTCGAGCTCGATGTCGCCATAGGCGAGCACGGTGGCGAGCCGCTCGGGGCTCGCACGCCTGAGCAGGCCCTTCACGCGCGCGAGCAGCTCGGGCACCGAGAACGGCTTGACGATGTAATCGTCCGCGCCGGTGGCGAGCCCGCGCACCCGTTCGCTCTCCTCGCCGCGCGCGGTGAGCATGATGATCGGCAGCTGCTTGGTCTCGGGGCGGGTCCGAAGCCGCCGGCACAGCTCGATTCCCGACAGGCCCGGCAGCATCCAGTCGAGCACGATCAGATCGGGAATGTGCTCTTTGAGACGGGTGTCGGCGTCATCGCCGCGCATCACCGTCTCGACGTCATAGCCGTCGCCTTCGAGGTTGTAGCGGAGAAGCTCGGTGAGAGCTTCCTCGTCCTCAACCACCATAATGCGTGCGCCCATGTTGTCGTCGCTCCCTAGGTATTCGGCACCGTCGTGGCGAAGGTCGTCATGTCGCCCTTCGGCCGCTTGTCGGTGATCGCCTGGCCCTCGATCATGTAGAACACGGTCTCGGCGATGTTGGTTGCGTGGTCGCCGATCCGCTCGATGTTCTTGGCACAGAACATCAGGTGGATGCAGAACGAGATGTTGCGCGGATCCTCCATCATGTAGGTGAGGAGCTCGCGGAACAGCGAGGTGCAGATGGCGTCGACTTCCTCGTCGCCCTTCCACACCGCCATCGCCGCCGGCAGGTCGTGCGCGGCATAGGCATCCAGCACCGACTTGACCTGCTGCTGCACGAGGTCCGTCATGTGTTCCAGGCCGCGGAACAGCTTGAGCGGATGGAAATCCGTCTCCAGCGCCGCGACGCGCTTGCCCATGTTCTTGGCGAGATCGCCGATGCGCTCGAGGTCGGTCGCAACGCGCATGGCGCCGACGATCTCGCGCAGGTCGACGGCCATCGGCTGGCGGCGGGCGATGGTGAGCACGGCGCGCTCCTCGATGCGCTTCTGCAGCGTGTCGAGCTCGCCGTCGGTGGTGACGACGCGCTGGCCGAGCGCGACGTCGCGGCGGATCAGCGCGTCGACGGAATCGACGATCATGCGCTCGGCGAGGCCGCCCATCTCGGCGACCAGGCGGGTGAGCTCCTGAAGGTCGCTGTCGAAGGCCTTTACGGTATGTTCAGAACCCATGTTCCGTCTCCTCAGCCGAACCGGCCGGTAATGTAATCCTGCGTGCGCCGATCGCTCGGCGACGTGAAGATCTTGCTGGTATCGTCGAACTCGATCAACTCGCCGAGATACATGAAGGCGGTCTTGTCGGAGACGCGCGCCGCCTGCTGCATGTTGTGGGTGACGATCGCGATCGTGTAGTTCTCGGACAATTCCTGGATCAGCTCCTCGACCTTGGCGGTCGAGATCGGATCGAGCGCCGAGCAGGGCTCGTCGAACAGGATCACCTCGGGCCGCACCGCGACGGTGCGGGCGATGCAGAGCCGCTGCTGCTGGCCGCCGGAGAGCGACAGGCCGGAGGCATTGAGCTTGTCCTTGACCTCGTTCCACAGCGCGCCGCCGCGCAGCGCCTTCTCGACGCGGTCGTCCATCTCGGACTTCGAGATCTTCTCGTAGAGACGAATGCCGAAGGCGATGTTCTCGTAGATCGTCATCGGGAACGGCGTCGGCTTCTGGAACACCATGCCGACGCGGGCGCGCAGCAGGTTGAGGTCCAGCTTGGGGTCGAGGATGTTGGTGTGGTCGAGCAACAGCTGACCCTCCGCACGCTGGCCCGGATAGAGATCGTACATCCGGTTGAAGATGCGCAGCAGGGTCGACTTGCCGCAGCCCGACGGGCCGATGAACGCCGTGACCCGATTGGTGCCGAGCGCCAGATTGATGTTCTTCAGCGCGTGGTGCTCACCATAGTAGAAATTCAGGTTGCGCGCGGTGACCTTGGCGGGCGCCTCGGGCAGCGGCTGCGAGCCGGGATGAACGGTCGGTGCGCTGACGGAAACAGACATTTCACTCATTTTGCAGTCCTCTCGGCGCCAAGGATGCGCGCGCCAATGTTCAGGGCAAGCACGGTCAGGGTGATCAGCAGCGCGCCGCTCCAGGCGAGCTGCTTCCAGTAGGCGTAGGGGCTCTGCACGAAGTTATTGATGGTGACAGGCAGGTTTGCCATCGTCTTGTTCAGGCTGAGGCTGAAGAACTGGTTCGACAGCGCGGTGAACAGCAGCGGCGCGGTCTCGCCGGCGACGCGGGCGGTCGCGAGCAGCACGCCGGTGATGAGGCCGGAGCGTGCGGCGCGATAGGCGATCCGCTTGATCACCAGCGAGCGCGGCAAGCCGAGTGCGCTGGCGGCCTCGCGCAGCGGATTCGGCACCAGCAACAGCATGTCCTCGGTGGTGCGCACGACGACCGGGATCACGATGACGGCGAGCGCGAGGCTGCCCGCGATCGCCGAGAAGCCGCGCATCGGCACCACCACCGCGCCGTAGATGAACAGGCCGATGATGATCGAGGGCGCCGACAACAGGATGTCGTTGATGAAACGGATCACCGAGGTCAGCTTGTCGTTGCGGCCGTACTCGGCGAGATAGGTGCCGGCGAACAGGCCGAGCGGCGCGCCGATGCCGACGCCGAGCACGGTCATGATCAGCGAGCCGACGATGGCATTGAGCAGGCCGCCCTCGGTCGAGCCGGGCGGCGGCGTGTTCTCGGTGAAGACCTGCAGGTTGAGGCCGGTCAGGCCGTTGTAGAGCAGCGTGATCAGGATCAGTGCCAGCCAGGTGACGCCGAAGGCGGCGGCGGCAATGCAGAGCCCGCGGATCACGATGTCCTTGCGGCGGCGGCGTGAATAGATCGGGTTCATGTCACCTCCCCGCCTTCTGTTCCAGACGCAGCAGCATCAGCCGCGCGGCCGCGAGCACGAAGAACGTCAGCACGAACAGCAAGAGGCCGAGCAGGATCAGGCCGGACTGGTGCAGGCCGTCGCTCTCGGCAAACTCGGATGCGATCGCCGCCGAGATCGTGGTGCCCGGCGCGAAGATCGACGAGGAGATCCGGAACGAGTTGCCGATGATGAAGGTCACCGCCATGGTCTCGCCGAGCGCGCGGCCCAGCGCCAGCATGATGCCGCCGATGATGCCGACGCGGGTGTAGGGGATCACGACGCTGCGGACGACCTCCCAGGTGGTGCAGCCGACGCCGTAGGCGGCTTCCTTCAGCACCGGCGGCACCGTCTTGAACACGTCGACCGAGATCGAGGTGATGAAGGGCAGCACCATGATGGCGAGGATCAGCGCGGCGTTGAACAGGCTGAGATAGGACGGGGGACCTGCGAAGATCGCGCCCAGCACGGGAACACCGTCGAACACCCGGATCATGAAGGGCTGGAAGGTGTTGGCCAGGAACGGGCCGAGCACGAAGAAGCCCCACATGCCGTAGATGATCGATGGGATTCCGGCGAGCAGCTCGACCGCCATGCCGATCGGGCGGCGCAGCCATTGCGGGCACAGCTCGGTGAGGAAGATCGCAATGCCGAGACCGACGGGAATGGCGATCAGCATCGCGATGAAGGAGGTGACGAGCGTGCCGTACATCGGCCCGAGCGCGCCGAGCACCGGCGGATCGGCCGAGGGCGCCCAGCGCTGCGTCCACAGGAAGGAGAGGCCGTATTCCTTGATCGCCGGGAACGCACCGACGACCAGCGAGATGATGATGCCGCCGAGGATCAGCAGCACCGAGATCGCGGACAACCGCGTGATCCAGTAGAAGGTGACGTCGCCGAGCTTGAACGCGCTCAAGGCCTTGGCGCGATCATACGGACCGGCAGCATCAATCACATTGCTCTCGACAGCCATCTCAGCCACGCCGATCCCCTGTACCCGTTCTATTTACGCTTGTTGTTGGTGGCGCGCTCCGGATCGGCAGGAGGCCGATCCGGAGCGGAGATCTTGCAGCATCCCGGAACCGCATCCGGGACACGATGGCGCCTTAGCTCTTGATCTCGGCAGCCCAGGTCTTCTCGATCTGCTGGACGACGCTGTCCGGCATCGGGATGTAGTCGAGCTCCTCGGCCATCTTGCCGCCATTCTTGAAGGCCCAGCGGAAGAACTTGATGGCTTCCTGCGAGGCCGCCTTGTCGGTGGCGGACTTGTGCATGAGGATGAAGGTCGCCGCCGTGATCGGCCAGGACTTGTCGCCGGGCTGGTCGGTCAGGATGACATAGTAGCCCGGAGCCTTGGCCCAGTCGGCGTTGGAGGCGGCCGCCTGGAAGGCTTCGACGGTCGGCTGCACCGGCTTGCCGGCCTTGTTGACGAGACCGGTGTAGGTCAGCTTGTTCTGCTTGGCATAGGCGTACTCGACATAACCAATCGAGTTCTTGGTCTGGCTGATGTTGCCCGACACGCCTTCGTTGCCCTTGGCGCCGACGCCGACCGGCCACTCGACCGCGGTACCCTCGCCAACCTTGCTCTTCCAGTCGGCGCTGGCCTTGGAGAGGTAGTTGGTGAAGTTGAAGGTGGTGCCCGAGCCGTCCGAACGGCGGACCACGGTGATGGCCTCCGAGGGCAGCTTCGCGTTCGGATTGAGCTTCTTGATCGCGGGATCGTCCCACTTGGTGATCTTGCCGAGATAGATGTTGGCGAGGGTCTCGCCGTCGAACACCAGCTCGCCCGCCTTCACGCCCTCGAGGTTGACGACGGGGACGATGGCACCCATCACCATCGGCCACTGGACGAGGCCGTCCTTCTCGAGCTGCTCGGCCTTGAGCGGCGCGTCGCTGGCGCCGAAGGTCACAGTCTTGGCCTGGATTTGCTTGATGCCGCCGCCGGAGCCGATCGACTGATAGTTCAGACCGTTGCCGGTCTCCTTTTTGTAGGCGTCAGCCCACTTCGAATAGATCGGGAACGGAAACGTCGCGCCGGCACCGGTGATGTCGGCGGCAAGCGCCACCGTCGTCGATGCGGCGACCAAGCCGGCAGCGACCATGGTTTTGATGAAATTCATGCTGGTCTCCATACAGGGGAGCGAAGCGCCATCCGCGCCCGATCGCGCTCCCCGCGCCGCCCGTTTAGGAGCGGTCGGCTTTGCTTTTACGAAGGTTTCGTGACAGTTGGATGACAAACTCAAGCAATTGGAATTGCTTATGTTTTTGATCAAACTTGAGTCTTGGCCTGGGGAAAACAGGCGGTGAAGGTGGCACCCTGCCTGGGCACACTTTCGATCAAAAGGCGGCCGCGATGACGGTTAAGGATATGTTTCACCAGCGATAAGCCGAGGCCGGTGCCGCCTTGCGAGCGGCTGTCGCCGACATCGACCCGATAGAAGCGTTCGGTCAGCCGCGGCAGGTGTTCCGGTGCGATGCCCGGGCCGAAATCGCGGACCATGACCCGGATTTCCTGAGTTCCGTCAGCGGCGGCACTCGAGGTCAGCGACACGATGACGCGCCCGCCGGAAGCGCCGTATTTGAGTGCATTCTCGATCAGGTTCTCGAACAGGCGGAGCAGCTCCTCGCGGTCCCCCGCGATCATCACCGGCGGCTCCGGCAGGTGGATGTCCACCTCGACCTGACGCTCGCGCGCCAGCGGCTCGAGCCCGTCGGCGACCTGGCGGATGATCGGGACGAGATCGACCAGGGTGTCGGGCCGGACATGGGCCGACAGCTCGACCCGTGACAGCGACAAGAGATCGTCGATCAGGCGCGCCATGCGCGTCGCCTGGTTGTGCATGATGCCGAGGAAGCGCTCGCGCGCCTTTGGATCGTCCTTGGCCTGGCCCTGGAGCGTATCGATGAAGCCCGACAGCGCCGCCAGCGGCGTCCGCAGTTCGTGGCTGGCATTGGCGACGAAGTCGGCGCGCATCTCCTCGACCCGGCGCAGCGGCGTCTGGTCGTGGAAGGTCATCAGCATGCATTTGTCGGCACCGCCGAAGCTGGTCGGCACCGGTACCGGCGTGATGATCAGCTCCATCCATCGATCGACCGGAACGTGATCGAGATAGGTGGCGCGCCGCGGCTCGGTGGTCGCGATGGCCTCGCGCAGCGCCGTGATGATCTCCGGCGAGCGCAGCGCGAACTGGGCGAGCTCGTTCTTGCGCAGTGCCGGCGCGAGCTGGGCTGCCGCGGCGTTGAGGTGGATGACGCGGCCGGCCCGGTCGAGCAGCACCGCCGGATCCGGCATACCGGCGACCACCGCGGCCACTGCCGCGCTCTCGACCGGGTTGATGCGCCTGACGTCGTCCCGGGAGGTGGCCGGATCGTGCAGCCGCCACGGGATCAAGGCAGCCGCCGCGATGCAGAGGAACACGATTGCGGCGTGCAGCGCCGATAATTCGCCGAGCGAGACCACGACGGAGAGCGCCAGCGCCGCGGCGATCAGGATGATGGTCGAGTGCCGCAGCCGGTCGGACCAGGGCTGGGCGGAGGGAGAAGAGGGGGCGTCGATCGCCATCGGGGCGGGCTTCTCCTGGGGACTGTCCTTAAGGACCTGACACCGGTCAGGCGCCGCTGTCGCTGCGCTCTCTCACATAGGCGGCTTCGGGCGCCGGGCCGGGGTCCAGCTTGAGCGCCGCCTGTTGCAAGCGCTTCGATCGGGCGCCGATGATAACTTCTCGAAACGTCAGCAAGATTACAGATAGGACGAACGGAGACAGATAATAGAGGACGCGGAACAGGAGCATGCCGCCCAGCAGCTCCTCGCGGTCCATCTGCCAGAGGCCGACCAGCATGGCGGCGTCGAACACCCCGAGGCCCCCGGGCGAATGGCTGGCGAAGCCGAGCAGGGTCGCCGAGACGAAGATCACCGCGACCACAACGAAGCCGAGATTGGGCTCGTCCGGGACCAGCACATACATCGCCAGCGCGCAGAAGCCGAGATCGACGATGCCGATCGCGATCTGAAGCAGCGTCAGCGGGCCGCCCGGCAGCACCACGGTCCAGGGGCCGCGGCCGACCACCCGCGGCTGGGTCCAGACCCAGACCACGTAACCGATCAGGCCTGCGATGATCATCAGCGCCATCGTCCGGTTCAGCCAGGCCGGCAGCTGGTCGATCGAGGCTGCCGCCTCCGGATGGTAGGCGATGCCAAGGCCGAGCACCGCCGCATTGCCCAGCCAGAAAGTCAGGCCGGCGAGAAAGCAGATTTTTGCGACGTCGATCGCGTTCAGCCCATAGGCCGAATAGATGCGATAGCGCACCGCCCCGCCGGTGAAGACCGAGGCGCCGACATTGTGGCCGATCGAATAGCTGGTGAAGGCCGCGAGCGCGTTGATGCGATAGGGCACATGGGCATGGCCGATCGCGCGTGTGGCGAAGAGGTCGTAGAAGGTCAGCGTGAAATAGCCGGCAGCGACGAACAGCGCCGCCATCGCAATCTGGCTCGGCTCGGTGCTCTTGATCGCTTCGAGGACCTCGTTGAAATCGATGCCGCGCAGCATGTGGTAGAGCACGTAGCAAGCGATGCCGATGACCGCGATGCTGATCACAACTCCAAGCTTATGCAGGACCTGCTTCTGGCGCAGAAACGTCATCGCCCTGCGTATGGCTTCCAGCATCTAGACCTCGAACAACGCTTCAGCGGCCAGGGTGGCCGGCGGACAGGCGGACGCGCAGGCATTCAACGAACCCTCGCCGCCGGCGCCGGCATCGCGCATGCCCCCTGCCCCTCCACTAGCGCGTTTTTGGCCGAAGTGGAATTCGCCAATTCGAACAAAAACACGTGCCTTCAATATTTTAGGCAGGGTTGCGGCTCCCGGTGCAGGGTTTGGCGCTTTCGTCGGCAAGGCTTGGCGCGAATCTCCATCGCGATCCTGCGCAGGGGCCATGAAGTTTTGATGATTTCGGCCGCACAATGTTCCGTCACGCCTTAAGCTGACGTCAATCTATGGGGCCGGCCTGCCTGTTGAAAGAGGGCGACCGGAGCGGCCGGTCACGGTTTTCCGATCCGCCGGAAGGTCGCGGCGGACGCGCCCCCGGCCCTCGCGTGAAGGGTGCATAGCAACATCACACTGCGGCTGGCGGCGCGGTGCGCGCGACCACGCGGTCGCGCAGCCAGGCGCCGATGGTGCAGCCGACGAGGTAGCAGGCGAACATGATCAGGGCGAGGTCGAGCCAATAGCCGAAGCGACCGGGGACCACATGGGCGAGAGCGGCTGCGACCAGGGCGGCGGCAAGCACTGCGAGCCACCGCGCAGTCACCTTCGAGGTGCCGTTGCCGCGCTGGACCACCGAGATCCAGCCCATGCAGAAGCCCAGCAGCAGCGAGCCGATCAGCCAGCCCAGATGGAACGAGACGAGATAGGGCATCGTCACCTCACCAGAAATTCGATACGGCGGTTCTGCGCCTTGCCTTCATCGGTGTCGTTGCCGGCGACGGGCTGCGTGCTGCCATGGCCGACCGCGGTGAAGCGGCTGGCGGGAAGGCCCGCCCTGACCAGATAGTCGATCACCGCCTGCGCGCGCTTTTCCGAGAGGGCCTGGTTGAAGGAGTCCTCGCCATCGGCGTCGGTATGTCCGGCGACCTCGATATTGGTGGTGGGGCAGCGCAGCGCGGTCTCGATGAGGCGATCGAGGATACCGGCCGAGTCAGGATCGATGTCCGCGCGCTTGTTCGCGAAGCGGATCTTGCCCTTGGTCAGGAGCTCGGTGAACAATTGCTGGCACACGGTGCCGTCGACCGGGCCTGCCGCGGGCTTCACCGTGATCTCCGGCTTGTACTGCCAGTGCTTCGGGAAGTCCTTGCCGAGACCTGCGCGGATCTCGTTGGCGGCGCCCTCGTAGAGCGCATCGCCCGAGAGCTTCACCTCGCGGTCGGAGACGACGAGCGTGCCGGTCGACAGCCGCGACAGCGCGCCGAGCGCGGCGACGACCGCCGGGCTGAAGGAGCCGGGTGCGCCGATGCTGGCCTTGAGATTGTCGACGACCTTTTCGGTGAAGAACTTTCGCGAGGCGCTGGTGGCGATCATGGCGTGGACATTGTTGTCCGGAACGTAGCCGGTCAGCGTCACCGTCGCGGCCACCGGATCCTTGTAGGCCTGGAAGATGTAGGGCGGCGCCTTGATCTCGTTGGCCGCAATCGAAAAACCCTCGGGCAAGTTCTTCAGCGCAGCCGCGATCGCCTCACGGCCGCCGAGCTCGCGCGCCATGCCCGACAGATTGACCTTGGTGTCCGTGATCGTGATCTTGCCGTCCTTCAGCTTGCCGATCTGATCCAGCAGCAGCATCGCGGCGGCTTCGAACCGAGGTGGCGCCCCGCGCGCCAGCCCCATCTGGTCGGCAACCTCGACGCCGCCGACTTCCTTTCGGGCAGCTTCGGTCAGCCGGGCCCTCATCGACGGCAGCGGCGCGGAGCCCGACAGCGTCACCCGCACCACGTCGCGCTCGGCATTCCAGACGAAGGGCTTGGCCTCAGGTACAAGGCGGGTCCGGTCGTCGACCAGCCGCACGCCGGGCACCGTTTCGACCGCCATGACCGCGTCGCGGCGCCCCTCCTCGGAGAAGGCGTCGGCGGCGAGGCTGACGTCGCGGCCGTCGACCGCGATCCGGGTCTTGTCCAGAACGGTGTCCTTCAGCGCAGCCGAGCTGCGGGCCGACAGATCGGCCTCGACCGGTAAGGTATTATTCCAGGCCGCAAATCCCCACATGACGGCAAGGGGGATCAGCCCCGGCCACCATTTGCTGGCCCACGAGAAAAGCTTCTGCATTCGACGACCCGAACTCTGGAAACGGAGACAAAACAAACCCTTGGCAGGCTGTCAAACCGGAAATGGTCCTGTTCCGAAGGCCCGGCTGGGACAATTGGAATAACTTTTTCTTCAAGGGTTCTTCCGTAAGTTGAGGGTTGGAATGCCAAAGTCCCCCACCCGGTCATGAAACAACTGCGTAACAACGTCATCCGCGCCGGGCTGGGAGCACTCTACTTCAGCGGGGCGCACCACCTGTTGCGCCCGCTTTTGTCGGGCGTCGGCGCCATTTTCATGCTGCACCATGTGCGGCCGGCGCGCGAGGCCGCGTTCCAGCCGAACCGGCATCTCGAGGTCACCCCCGAATTCCTGCGCGCCACGCTGTGCCATTTGCGCTCGCGCGACATCGACGTCGTCAGCATGGACGAGCTGCATGAGCGGCTGGCGCAGGGCCGGTTCGACCGCCGCTTCGCCGCCTTCACCCTCGACGACGGCTACCGCGACAATCTGGATTATGCGCTGCCGGTGCTGCGCGAATTCGACGCGCCGCTGGCGGTCTATGTCGCGAGCGATTTTGCCGACGGCACCGGGCGGTTGTGGTGGACGGCGCTGGAGGCCGTGATCGCCAAGACCGAGCAGATCGAGGTGCAGATCGGCAATTCCGCGCTGCGGCTCGATGCGAGCACGCCAGCGGCGAAGCAGGCGGCGTTCGACCGCCTGCATGACTGGCTGCGCGCGTTGCCGGCCGAGCAGGATCTTGCACGCGAGATCGGGGCGCTGTGCAGGACTTACGGCGTCGACATGGAAGCGCTGTGCCGCAGCCTCTGCCTGTCCTGGGCCGAGCTGAAATCCTTTGCCGCCGATCCGCTGGTGACGATCGGCGCGCACAGCGTCAGCCATTGCAACCTCGCCAAGCAGGCGGAAGACATCGCCGCGCAGGAGATCGCCGCGAGCCGCGCGCGGATCGAGCAGGTGCTGGAGCGCCCCGTGCTGCACCTCGCCTATCCCTATGGCGACCGCGACGCCGCGGGGACGCGCGAATTCGCCCTTGCCGCATCCGCCGGCTTCAAGACCGCGGTGACGACGCGACCCGGCATGCTGTTCGCCGAGAACGCCGGCCACATGACCGCGCTGCCCCGCGTCTCGCTCAACGGCAATTATCAGGACGCGCGGATCCTGCCGGTGCTGACCTCGGGCGCCGCGACCGCGATGTGGAACGGTTTCCGCCGAATCGCGGCGGCGTAGCTGCTGCGTTCTCCGCTGTCGTCCCGGACAAGCGCGCCTTCCTTGACTCCCCTCCCCGCTCCGCCCAAAACCGGCGGCAACCAAGGGAGGAACGCATGTTCAACGATCTGTTCTCGCTCAAAGGCCGCATCGCGCTGGTGACCGGCGGCTCGCGCGGCATCGGCAAGATGATCGCGGCGGGATTTCTCAGCGCCGGCGCGGCAAAAGTCTACATCACCGCGCGCAAGGCCGGACCGTGTGAGGAGACCGCCAAGGAGCTCAGCGCGCGATATGACGGCGAATGCATCGCGCTGCCGATCGACATCTCCAGCATCGAAGGCTGCAACAGGCTGGCCGGCGAGATCATCAGGCTGGAGCCGAGGCTCGACATCCTCGTCAACAATGCAGGCGCGGCCTGGGGCGCCGAGTTCGACGAATTTCCGGAGAGCGGCTGGGACAAGGTGATGAACCTCAACGTCAAGGCGCCGTTCTTCCTGACCAAGGCGCTGGCCGGTCCCTTGCGTGCGGCGGCGAGCGCAGAGCGCCCGGCGAAAGTGATCAACATCGCCTCGATCGACGGCATCTTCGTCAATCCGATGGAGACCTATTCCTACGCCGCGAGCAAGGCCGGGCTGATCCATCTGACTCGGCGCATGGCGGTGAAGCTGATCACCGACCATGTCGTGGTCACCGCGATCGCGCCGGGCCCGTTCAAGTCCGACATGAACCGCGCCGCGCGCGACCACGGCGACGAGGTCGCAACGCGCGTGCCCGCGGGCCGCATCGGCACCGACGAGGACATGGCGGGCGCCGCGATCTATCTCGCCTCGCGCGCGGGCGACTACGTGGTCGGAGCGACCATCGCGGTCGACGGCGGCATCGTCTATGCGAATGCGGGAATCAAGGGCAGCGGCTGGGATAGCGATTGATCGGCGAGGCCCCAAGCAAAAATATCGAAAAACAACCCCATGCACAGTAGAAGGCGCCTTGATCGATAAGGGGTTTTTCGAGCGGCACGGAGACGACGATTGCAGCCGCGATGCGGTTGATACGTCGGGCAAAACACTTGTCGAGCTGGGCCGTGGACTCAAATCCATCGGTAGCGATGCAGGCACCGCGACATCCGCTTTCCGCTCGAAATGGGCCTTGGCGGTCGTAGAAGTGCGTGTCCGCTAAGGGGCCAGAACCGGACTATCGTTTGACAATCACCTCTGAGCTTGCCTTCGCGATCGCAGCTGGTCGCGCTGCAATCGCGGGCGCGGCTTGAAGAAGGCAACGTTTGGCCGGTTCCGACCACTCCCGGTAGAAACTTACAATGTTGGCATGGCCTCCTGGTTCGAAGACCGGCGGCGCGAGGCCGCATCAACGCTTCGAAGTCACCCAGGCCAGGAACGCGCCCGTGGCGTCGGCTCCGATTGCGATGCGCCCGAAATTGGGGATATCGAATGGCGCCCGAACTATTCGGCCGCCATGGCGCCCGATCTCGGCTGCGCATCGATCGACGTTATCGACTTCCAGATAGCTCAGCCAGTGCGGCGGGTCGCTATCGGGAACGATTCCGCGCATGTCGAGAATGCCGGCAACCGGCCTGCCCTCCACCTTGGCGATCCAGTAGGTGCGGTTCTGGTGGGCCATCGGCACGCCCTCGAACGTCCAGCCGATAGTCGCGGCATAGAACGCCTTGGCGGCCTCGACGTCACGCGTATAGAGTTCGTTCCAAGTGAAACTTCCATGCGTCACGAGTTCCTCCTTATCGCTACCGTTCACTGGCCCCGCTGCAGCGGCGCCCATCCAGAGGACGAACGAGACCAACCAGCGCCGACAACGCTTAACCGGGAAATCGGAGGGCAGGAAATCGCTGGCGCCCCTTTGGTCGGAAATGGGCCAGAAGCGGAAGCGATCATTCTATTTGGTAACCTCGTTGGCAGGTGCCAGAAGAACGGGTGGAACCGCGACATCGATCGCGCGTGTTATCAGCAGCGCGCGACGGGGTCATGCTGCTTGCGGAATGGGCCGTGAGGAAATCCAATTCGGTCAAGATCAGGCGCCGGAGAAGAAAAGGGGTGAAGGTCTACAGGGTCGTGCGGTGAAACGGCGATATCTACCTATTCCGCTTTCTCAACTCGCTTCTGCAAGAATTGCTCGCAGCGAGATTATCATGTGGCCCGCCACGGGCGCCTGTGCCACGCCTCAACAGCGCGGACGCAAATCCGCCGCGTGATCCTTCCTTCAGTCGGAGCGCTTGCGGCCGGCGAGTCCGGCGAAAATCGAGAAGAACAGGACGTTGTAGAGCACGCCAAAGAGAATCTGCACGCAAACGACGAATCGTGCCCATTCTGATCTCGGCACGATGTCCCCATAGCCGGTCGTCGTCATCGTGACGATACTGAAATAGAACGCCTTGCCGAGCGCCAGTTCGGTGGAAAAGGCCCCAGCGTCGCGGCGCACCATATAGACGTAGAGCACGGCAAAGCAGAACGCTGCCAGCGCGTAAGCGGCGGTGAGGTCCGCAAGAATCCGCCAGATCGGCGTGCGCGCCAGATAGCGGCCGCTGTCCGCGCCATAGATCCCCTGTAGGGTATGGAAGATGCGCCAAGCCAGATAAAGCCAAATGATGAAAACGCCGAGCTTGGCCGCCTCCCCCGCAAAGATCGTGACGGCGTTCTCGGGCAGAAAGCGCGGCACCGCCGCTTCGACCAGCAAGCCGAGGACGCTCGCGGCAATGACGACGGGCACCGCTATTCGGAACCGGCGGCCGGGAGCGGTCTTTGCGGTGCTCATGTGCGTTCTCACCTCTTCACGAGCGTGCCGATCCCGGCGGGATCACATAGAGCGTCATCGCGAATATGGCGTAGACCAGCAGGAGCAGGACGCCGACGAACCATGCGGAACGGCCGGAGTTGGTCACGAGGCAGCAGGTGACGGTCGCTATCATCATCATGACAACCGCACCGGGCCAGAACTGCAGGTCCATCGGCGTCGGACCGATGGCATAGCTGAGGATCATCAGCACCGGGGCCACAAACAGCGCGATCTGCGAGGCGCTGCCAAGCGCGATGGCGACGCTCATATCAAGCCGGTTCTGGCGGGCCGCCGAAAACGCCACCGCCATTTCCGCTGCGCCGCCGACCAGCGCCACGACGATGAAGCCGATGAATGCGGGGCTCATCCCCAGCATTCGTCCGGCCTCCTGCACCGAGGCGACAAATATCTCGCTGACCAGTGCGACGAGAACCGTGACGACGATCAGTGTGACGACGGCGAGCCCGATCGGCCAGTGCGCGGCCTCGTCCTTGCCGTTATGATCCTTCGCTGCGAAGAAATCCTTGTGCGTCCTTAGCGAAAACAACAGGCTTGATCCGTAGGCAGCAATCAGCAGGCCCGAAAGCCCCGTGCTTAGTTTACGCAGGACCTGTTCGCCCTGCGCCAATTCGAAATTGCTGATTGCCGCAGGCGCAAGCAGCGCGACAGTCGCCGCCAGCAGCAACGCCGAATGCAGCCGTGCGCCGGCGCGATTGTATTCCTGGACGTGATAGCGCAATCCGCCGAGCAGGAAACAGGCACCCAGCATGAACAGCGAGTTGGCAACGATGGCGCCTGCGATGGACGCCTTCACCAGCACATGCTCTCCGGCGTGAAGCGCCGCGATCGCTATGATCAGCTCGGTCAGGTTTCCCAACGTTGCATTGAGCAGACCGCCGATCGCATCTCCCGTCTGCTCTGCGACGCTTTCGGTGGCATGACTGAGCAGCGCGGCAAGCGGTACGATTGCGAGCACCGCGAGCACGAACAGCACTAGATGTGCAGACGGAGCCAGACTTTCGGTCGCCAGCACGACGGGCACGAAGACCAGCATCCAGAGCAACGGACTATCGCGGATTTCCTTCAGCAGAGGCGTCATCTTCTGTCTGTCTGGTATAGGCGCTATTGCCGACGGCGAGGACGGTGATGATCAACACCACGCCCATCACAACCATAAGCACGTCGGTAAACCCGGGTGCTGTGATGAAGATCGGCAGTTGGTGCGGTGCAGCGGAATGGATCGATGTGTTCAACCGACCCTCCCTCGGTAGGAGTAACCTCGAGCACGACGGCAACCCGCGAACGCCCCCGAGGCGACGGCATCAGGAAAATCTGCCAAGTATCGCCGGCCATTACAATGTTCTACGCCACGCGGCAGCCCTTTCTGCTGCGGTCGCTGTGTCAGCCCGTCTCGCGGCATGCAGACGAGCGCGGGTAAATTGCATCGGAAGCAGCGCCACGCCTGACCGTTGGGCCCATCGGGCTGCCGCAGCAGAACGGGTGAGAGCGTCAGGGTGCGATCAATAGGGAGATTGATGCGGGCACACCCAGTTGCCGTAAGTGTCGCGATAGCAGCGGCTGTTGTAGTAGCCGTAAGCCGCAGCGCCAGCCGCGGCGGCACCGTAAGCCGCCCCGCGGTAGACGCCTCTGCGGACGGCCGTGCGCGCTACCGGATGACCGGGTATCGTTCGATGGACGTGCCTGACGTGAGCGACCCTGGCACCGCCCGCATGGACCCGAACGCCACCACCACGGCGCGCCAGCGCCTCATCTGGAATCAAGCTTGCGCAGAAGAGCAAGAACGCTGCCAGACCGATAAGAGGGTAACGAAGCATGGTCTGTCCTCCTGACGATTGGGTCTTGTGCACCTCATCGCCGGGCCTGCTCGCCACCGCCCCGCAGCACGTCATTTGCCGAGGGTGCCGCGTTGTGAGCGAAACAGCACCCGACAGAGAATTTCATGCTCTCCCAGTTTGCGTTCGAGGTCAATCAATGGTCCTGACATTTGGCCCCAGGCTGAACGCGGCAGGGCCATCGTGCTGCGTTCAAGCCGGCTCCTGACAACCCTAGCAAAATTGGGCATGACAGCGCGGTCTTGCAGGTTTGGAGTGGGGCGCGTTGAGACAAATGGAGGCAATTATGCGCGAGCTGTTTCGGGCAACAGGCGTAAGACTGCTCGATCAAGACGGCCTGAAAGACCTATTCGACCACGTCAGAAATCTTCTTATGGCGACCGTAATCATCGCTGCGGGCTCCCACGTCATCAAGCAGGCTGTTTCCATTGAACTGCTTGGTGTTCTCTATGACGAGTTCGCAGGATACGTCGTGTTAGCGATCGGGGCGCTGCTCGCGGTCCTCAATGCATTGAACGGATTGCATCGACTCAACAAGCAGCAGTGGCATATGGGAATCCGAATTGCCGTAATAGTTCTGTACGTTGTTGCAACCGTGCGCCTGATTCAGTTCGTCGTCGCGTTCCGGACGGGCTAGTGACGCGGCCGCCTTGCCTTAGGGTACCGCGCCGTCAAATTACGAGATTGAAGAAGCAGGGTCTGAGCGGGTGAGAGTCCTTCACACCGAAGTCCGTTCTGGGTCAAAATCAGCGGTCGAGACCGTTGCGAGCCGCTTCCGGTCTATCCTCGACAGCCGAGGCTTGGGTGAGCATCAACTAGGCAGCCTCGGGCCATTCGCGTCGATGAAGCCGCGGTTCGGCTAGGTCCGGGTTAGCTCTGATGCCCGACCTGCCAACAAATATTTGGAAATAATCGGCAAGGGCCATGGGCCGACGCAGTCCATTTGAGCAACGAGCCTTTATGCCAATAAATAAACTTCGCCTCTGAAGACAATCAGATGAAAGAATGATGCGCATTGGGACAGTGCGACTGTCGGATTACATCCCTTGCACCAATGGAGGTTTGAGCATTCACTCGACGATGATGTGAAGCTACCGCAAATCGTTTTCCAATTTGCCTGCGCTTTCACAGGGTGAAGTGATGAAGCGCCGCCTCGGCGTGTGGCGTGTGTGATGGTTAGTGAACAGGAGAGGCATGCGCTGTCAGGTCCACCTAACTGATGTGGCATGACCCAAACGCGCAGCCTCATGCGCGCCACCCTGCACTTTCAAAGGTCAACAAGCGGGAGGAGAACAATGAGCACCTGGCTTAGTGAGCGAGAACAGCGTCTCGTCGCGGGCGCGGAGGTGGCATCGGCGGCACTGCCGATTCCGACCCAGATTGTTTCCAACGGCGAGTATCTCCCGCCCCCGCAGAGCGCTACGCAAAAGAAGGTCGAGGCTCGGATCAACGAGCTCGCCGACGTGAACGGCAAACACCTCGGCTTGAGCCGCAGGCAGTTCCTGCACACGAGCTGCGGCATGGCGGCAGCGTTCCTCGCCATGAACGACATCTACGGCAATGTCTTCCAGGTTGCGTCCGCCGAAGCCCGCGAGCCAGAGCTGATGCTGGCCCGGGCGCAAAGCCTCGCCGACCAGTTCATCTTCGACGTCCAGACCCATTTCGTGCGCGACGACTTCGACCACAAGGAGCTCTTGGGCTTAGGCGAGTTCGCAAGCCAGCACTGGAACCCGAAGATGAAGGAGGAAGGCGTCTCCTCCCTCGCTCGCTACAAGTTCCAGAACTACGTGAAAGAGATCTACTACGATAGCGATACCAACATGGCGCTCCTGAGCGGCGCGCCGTTCGACGACCCGAGCTGGTGGCTTCTGTCCAACGAGCAGATCGTCAAGGCGCGCGAGCTGATCAACGACTTCGCCGGCTCGCGGCGCCTCTTGGCGCACAGCGTCATCACCCCGAAACAACCCGGGTGGATGGACGAGGTCGACAAGGCCATCGCAGTTTATAAGCCCGATTCCTGGAAGTCTTACACGATCGGCGACCCGCTGGCGCCCTCCAAGTTCCCATGGCGGCTCGACGACGAACAGCTGATGTATCCGTTCTACGAGAAAGCGGTGAAGGCGGGCATCAACACGCTGTGCGTCCACAAGGGGCTGCTGCCACCCGACTACGAGAAGTCTTTTGCCGGGGTGTGGGAATACGCAACGGCCTGGGACATCGGAAAAGCCGCCAAGGATTGGCCACAGATGAACTTCGTGATCTACCACTCGGCGCTACGACCTTTCCTTGAGCTGCCGGACAAGGCATGGGCAGAGTTCGAGCAGACGGGCCGCATCCAATGGGCTACCGATCTCGCGGAAATCCCGCAGAAGTTCGGCGTCACCAACGTCTATGCCGAGCTTGGCACTTCCTTTGCCAACTCGGCGGTGGCGCATCCGAAGTTCTGCGCCGCGCTGGTCGGCACGTTGATCAAGGGCATGGGCGTCGACCACGTGATGTGGGGCACCGACTCGGTCTGGTACGGCTCACCGCAGTGGCAGATCGAGGCGCTGCGCCGGCTCGAAATTCCGGAGGACATGCAAAAGAAGTACGCCTTTGCGCCGCTCGGCGACGCCAACAGCGCCACCAAGCAGCAGATCTTCGCCGGCAACGCAACCAGGTTCTACAAGATCAAGCTGAAGGCCGCCGACAACACCGGGATGCCTGCCTATTCCGAGGACCGCCTCGCGGCGCTCAAGAACGAGTACACACAGGCGGCGAAGCAACCCTCGAACTTGCGTTACGGCTACGTGCGCGCCGCGTAAGCGAACGGCGCCAGCGGAGCGTCGCCCGCTCCGCTGGCGCTAGCCTGGCAACGCGATGGGTTGCCAGGCTTTTGCTTGTCCGGGACGACACTGAGTGTGGAGCTGTGTCGTAGCCTTACGACTCGATCTTCACATATTCGAAATCGCCGGGCTTGTTGTCGATGCCGACCTTGGGCGGCGAGATCCAGGAGGCGAACTGGCCGATCTCGGTGACGGGCTGCATCAGGGAGGTGATGAAGTCGCCGTCGCTGGCCGACGGCAGCCACTCGTCCTTGCGCTTGGCCCAGGTGGCGTCGTCGATCAGGATGCCGTCGGGCGTCGCGTGCACGTCCTTGAACTCGCCGATGTGGCGGTGGAAGGCGACGTTGGGCAGCGTCAGCTTGAAGTCGTAGCCCGCAGTCGAGATCACCTTGTTCCAGCGCAGCATGCCCTTGACGCAATCCTGGCTGTAATCGTCGCGCAGGCGCATGTTGAGCGCGGTCAGCGCGGGTTCGTCGACCAGCTTGATCTCGCCGTTGATCAGCTTGAGCACCGGATAGGTGGAATTCTTGAGCTGATGATCGTCGTCGATCTGGGTCTCGTGATAGCGGCCCTTGATGCCGGCGTTGAAGGCGTTGGCCGCGTTGGTCGAGACTTCCGAGCCGAACAGATCGAGCGAGAGCGTGTAGTGCAGGTTCAGCTTCTTCTGGATGGTCGGAAGATCGATCACGCCGAGCGCGCGCACCTTCGCGATGTCGGTGGGATCGGTGATGCCGGCCGCCTTCATCGCATCGCAGGTGCGCTGCACCACGCGGGTGATGCCGGTCTCGCCCACGAACATGTGATGCGCTTCCTCCGTCAGCATGAAGCGGCAGGTGCGCGACAGGGGATCGAAGCCGGACTGCGCCAACGAGTGCAGCTGCATCTTGCCGTCGCGGTCGGTGAAATAGGTGAACATGAAGAAGGACAGCCAGTCCGGCGTCGCCTCGTTGAAGGCGCCCAGCATGCGCGGCGCATCGGCGTCGCCGGAGCGGCGGCGCAGGAGATCGTCGGCTTCCTCGCGGCCGTCGCGGCCGAAATATTTCTGCAGCAGATAGACCATCGCCCAGAGGTGACGGCCTTCCTCGACATTGACCTGGAACAGGTTGCGCATGTCGTAGAGCGAGGGCGCGGTCTTGCCGAGATGTCGCTGCTGCTCGACCGAGGCCGGCTCGGTGTCGCCCTGGATCACGATCAGGCGGCGCAGCATGGCGCGATGCTCACCCGGCACTTCCTGCCAGGCCGGCTCGCCATAATGCTCGCCGAACGGCACCACGCGATTCTCCTCCTGCGGCGCAAGCAGGATGCCCCAGCGATATTCGGGCATGCGGACGTAATCGAACTTGGCCCAGCCGCGCGGATCGACGGAGTAGGCGGTGCGCAAGTAAACCAGCGATTCCTGGAAGCCGTCCGGCCCCATGTCGCTCCACCAGTCCATGTAGCCGGGGTGCCAGCCCTCCAGCGCTTTCAGCACCTGGCGGTCTTCGGCGAGATTGACGTTGTTGGGAATCTTGGTCGAGTAGTCGACGTTCATGATGTTCATGTTCATGTGGACCTCCCGTGTTGGGATTGGATGAGTTGATCGCTACCTGCGAAGTCCGGGCTGGCGAGTGGCGAATGGCGAGTAGCGAATAGATTCCTCTCTATTCGCCATTCGCTACTCACCATTCGCCCTCTACACTCGCGTCATATCGAATTTCGGCTTCTGGCCGCTGCCGTAGCGGCGCAGCGCGCCTTCCTCGCCGACGGCATTCGGGCGCTGGAAGATCCAGTTCTGCCAGGCGGTGAGGCGCGCGAAGATCTTCGATTCCATCGTCTCGGGGCCGACGAAGCGCAGGCTCGCTTCCATGCCGGTGAGGCTGTCGGGCGAGAAGCTGGCGCGCTCCTCGAGGAACACGCGGACCTCGTCGTCCCAGTCGATGTCGTCGAGCGCGAAGGTGACGAGGCCGAGCTCTTCGGCCTGCTCGGCGTCGAGGCTGGTGCCGAGCGTTGCTTCCGCGCGCTCCAGATCGGACGGATCGGCCTGGAAGCGCGCCTGCAGCCGCGTTAGCCCATGGCTCATCGGATAGGGGCCGAAGTTCATGGCGGACAGCTCGATCGACGGCGGCGGACGATTGTCGCCCTGGCGCGTGCCGATCAGCATGTAAGAGCGGTCGGCGGCGAAGACGAGCTCGGCGAGCGTGCCGGCAAAGCAGGAGCCGGGCTCGACCAGCGTCACCAGCGTGCGCGAGGTGACGTCGATGCGCTTGAGCACGCGCTTCCAGTAATGCCTGATCTCGTTGACCAGCCAGTGTGCCTTGTTGGCTTCGAGGAAAGCATCGCAAGCCAGCACATGGGCGCGCTCGCCATGGCTCTTGAACACGAGCATCGCGATCTCGAGCTCGTTGATGCGCAAGTGCAGGATGGCATCGTCGAGCTCGCGCGCCACTTGCAGCGGCCAGAACGAGGCGCCTTGCGCCATCATGCCGTCGATGTCGGCGGGCGGCGCGGCCTCCGGCGCCTTGATCGAGATGGTGGCGATGCGGGCGGTGCGATCGATGTCGACGGTAACGAAGCCGTAGCGGATGCTGTTTTGGTCGATCAGACGCCTGAGCGGCGTCAGCGCGATCCCTTTCCCGTTGCCCTTGCGCGTCGAGGCTGCCGCAAACTCCTTGGCGCGCTCGGCGATCCTGGCCTCGAGCTTGGAGTTCGGCGCGATCTCGTCGACGAGGCGCCATTGCACGGCGCGCTTGCCCTTGACGCCTTCCTCGATGGTGCAGAAGACATCGGCGTGGTCGCGCCGCACCTTGCGCTTGTCGACGACGCGGGTGAGACCGCCGGTGCCCGGCAGCACCGCGAGCAGCGGCACTTCGGGCAGCGCCACAGCGGAGGAGCCGTCGTCGGCGAGGATGATGTGGTCGGTCGCGAGCGCCAGCTCATAGCCGCCGCCGGCGGCGGAGCCGTTCACGACCGTGATGAAGCGCTGGCCGGAATTCTCCGACGAATCTTCCATGCCGTTGCGGGTCTCGTTGGTGAACTTGCAGAAGTTCACCTTGTGGGCGTGGGTCGAGCCCGCGAGCATGCGGATGTTGGCGCCGGCGCAGAACACGCGGTTCTTGGCCGAGCGCAGCACTACGACCTTCACTTGCGGATGCTCGAAGCGCAGGCGCTGGATCGCGTCGGCGAGCTCGATGTCGACGCCGAGATCGTAGGAATTGAGCTTGAGCTGGTAGCCCTCGAACAGGCCGCCATTCTCGTCGACGTCCATGGTCAGCGTCGCGACGTCGCCATCGACCGCGAGCTTCCAATGCTTGTAGCGGGACGGTTCAGTCTGGAAATCGATGAATGTCGCGCCGCCTGCGAGGCGCCGATCTTCCCCGGCCATGAGCCACCCTTGAGCTTGGTTATGCGTTTTGGAGCGTTAGATGCACAATAGTGCATCTTGTGGGGTTAGTCCAGTCCGAATCTCGGGCTTTCATGCACTTTGCTTCATCTAGGCGCGCGGACGCCTCATGCGGCCTGAAGCCCTGGATCGTCCCGCAAGGCGGCCTTGGCGAACTGCGTGATGGCATCGAGGGCGGGCCCTGGGGCCTCGCGATGCGGGGAATGCGCTGCGCTAGCAATGATTTTCAGGTCGACCGGGCAGTAACATTCCTCCTGGGCGATCTCGGCCTGGCGCAGCGTCCCATATTGATCATCGACGCCCTGCACGATCAGGACGGGCACGCGGATATAGGCGAGGTATTCGGAGATATCCCAATCGCGGAATTTTGGATCGAGCCAGGCGCCGTTCCACCCCTTGAAGGCGTTGTCGACGTCCTTGTGCCAGCGCGCGAGCTTTGCCCTGAGGTCCGTGGTCTCGAACGTCGTCTTGATCGCGGCAATCGACTTGATCGAGATGTCCTCGACGATGAAGTGCGGCGCGATCAGCACGAGGCCGTTGAGGCGATGATCCTGATGCGCCCCGGCATAGATGGTCGCGATCGAGGCACCGTCGGAATGGCCGAGCAACAGGCCACGCTTGAAGCCGATCATGTCGAGCAGCTTCGGCAGCACGTCCAAGGCCTCGCGATGCATGTAGTCGAGCGGCCGCGGCAGCGCGACCGGGCTGGACTGGCCGTAGCCCGCGCGCGAATAGACGAAGATGCCCGCGCCGGTGGCCTGCTGCAGCTTCTCGGGGAAGTCGCCCCACAAGCCGACGCAGCCGAGGCCTTCATGCAGCATGACGATGGTGGGGGCGTCGGCGGAAAGTGGCGCGAGCCATTTGTATTCGAGGCTGGCGCCGCCGATGCTGAGGAAACCGGTGGGGGTGAGTTGCGTCATGGTCGAATTCCCGTTCCTAGCCGCAGAGTGAAGTGTCCACCCTCCCCTGGAGGGGGAGGGTCGATTCACAGCGAGCGCAGCGAGCTGTGAATCGGGGTGGGGTGACAGCCTCTCCGCAGATGCGGTGCCCGCGTGGAGAGATCACCCCACCCCGTCACGCACCTCGCTTCGCTCGATTGCGTGCCGACCCTCCCCCTCCAGGGGAGGGTAAGAAGGCGAGTCCGCTGCCTGCACCATCAATGCGCGCCTTCCCGCAGCTTGAACCGCTGGATCTTGCCCGTCGCGGTCTTCGGCAGCGAGTCCACCACGTCGATCCAGCGCGGATATTTCCAGGGGCCGATCTTCTGCTTGACGTGCTCCTTGAGCATCTCCTGCAAATCCGTCGTCTTGGCGCCCGGGCGCAGCACGACGAAGGCCTTGGGCTTCAGGAGTCCTTCCGGATCGGCCTCGGGCACGACGGCAGCTTCCAGCACCGCCGGATGCGTGATCAGCGCGCTCTCCACTTCGAACGGCGAGACCCAGATGCCGGAGACCTTGAACATATCGTCGGCGCGGCCGCAGAAGGTGTAGCGGCCCTCCGCGTCGCGGACATATTTGTCGCCGGTGCGGGTCCAGGGCCCCTCGAAGGTGCGGCGGCTCTTGTGACGCTGGTTCCAGTAGCCTTCGCCGGCGGAGGGCGCATCGACCAGGAGTTCGCCGACCTCGCCGTCGGCAACGTCCTGCCCGGCCTCGTTGACGAGCCGCACCGCATAGCCAGGCACCGGCTTGCCGGACGTGCCGTATTTGATGTCGCCGGGCGCGTTCGAGAGAAAAATGTGCAACAGCTCGGTCGAGCCGACGCCATCGAGAATGTCGACACCGAAGCGTGCCTTCCAGCTGTGGCCGACGGATTCCGGCAGCGCTTCGCCGGCGGAGGTGCAGATCCGCAAAGCCTTGCCGCCACGCTCGCCCTTCATCGTCTCGTCGTTGAGCATCGCCGCGAACAAGGTCGGCACGCCGTAGAAGATCGAGGGATTGTAGCGGTTCATCAGCTCGAACATGCGCGCCGGCGTCGGCCGCTCGCTGTTGAGGATCACGCTGGCGCCGACCGACATCGGAAAGGTCAACGCATTGCCGAGGCCATAGGCGAAGAACAATTTCGCCGCGGAGAGACACACGTCGCTCTCGCGGATGCCGAGCACCTGCTTGGCGTAGGTGTCGGCGGTCGCCTGCAGATTCGAATGCAAATGGCGCACGCCCTTCGGCATGCCTGTCGACCCCGACGAATAGAGCCAGAACGCCGGCTCGTCCGGATGCGTCGCGGCGGTGGTGAACTGATCGCTCTCGCCGGCGAGCTCTTCGGCAAGCTGCTTGTGGCCGTTCTGCTTGGCGCCGGAGACCACGACATGCTCGAGATCCGGCATGCGGCCGACGACGTCCTTGATGACAGGATAGAGCGCTTCGGACACGAACAGCACGCGTGCGCGGCAGTCGGCGAGGATGTAGGCGTATTGGTCCGCGGTCAGCAGCGTGTTGAGCGGCACCGGCACGATGCCGGCGCGGATCGCGCCCAGGAACACGATCGGGAAATCGACCGTGTCCAGCATGATCATCGCCACGCGCTCCTCGCGGCGGACGCCGAGCCGGCGCAGCATGTTGGCGGCGCGGCGGGTCTGTTGCAGGAGCTCGCCATAGGTGAGCCGCGAGACGGTGTCATCGAAGGCGAGCTTGCTGCCCCTGCCCTCTTCGACGTTACGGTCGAGCAGCCAGGTCACCGCGTTGTAGGATCCCTCGCTCACGGACATCTCCCCCGAATTTAGAATTATAATTCATAGAAAGACACCACGGCGGCTTGCTGTCAATGGCAGCAGGCACTATGTTTCATTAAAACGCGCCGCAGGACCCCTGTAAAGAAGGCTCATGACCGAAAGTCCCGACGCCGAATCCCGCTTCCTCGAACAGCTCGGCCAGCGTGTGCGCACCATGCGCGCGTTGCGCGGCATGTCGCGCAAAGTGCTCGCCAAAGTGTCAGGGATTTCGGAGCGCTACATCGCGCAGCTCGAAAGCGGCAAGGGCAATGTCTCGATCGTGCTGCTGCGCCGCGCCTCCGATGCGATGGGCGCCCATCTCGAAGATTTGCTGCCGAGCACCGATCCGACGCGGGACTGGCAGATGTTCCGCGACCTCCTGCGCAAGGCGACGCCCAGCCAGATCGCGCAAGCAAAGGATCTGCTCACTGGGGGCAGCGCCTCGGCGCCGCGGCGCGCGCCATTTTGCGGCATCGCGCTGATCGGCCTGCGCGGCGCCGGCAAGTCCACCCTCGGCAAAATCCTGGCGAAGAAGATCGGCTGGAGTTTTGTCGAGCTCAACAAGGAGGTCGAGCAGCAGAACGGGCTCTCGGTCGCCGAGATCATCGCGCTGTACGGCCAGGAAGGCTTTCGCCGCATGGAGCAGGCGGCGCTGCAACAGCTGCTCGCGCGCAACGAGCTGATGGTGCTGGCGACCGGCGGCGGCATCGTCTCGGAGCCTTTGACCTTCGACCAGGTCCTGAGCTCGTTCTACACGATCTGGCTGAAGGCCGAACCCGAGGAGCACATGGCGCGCGTGCGCCGCCAGGGCGATCTGCGCCCGATGGCGGATGATCGCTCGGCGATGACCGAGCTGCGCAACATTTTGCTGAGCCGCGAGCCGCTGTATTCGCGCGCGACCGCGGTGGTGGATACCGCGGGGCTATCCGTCGATGCCGCCGCCGCGCGGCTGATCGATGCGGTACGGCCGGTGCTGCAGAACGAAGCGCGCAGCTTCGGGCTGCGCAGCGTGGCGCTGTAGAGATGACCTCCACCGACGTTGCCAGCTCCATGTTCGAGCGGATCGGCGGCCGCGCCACGATCGACGCCCTCGTCGACCGCTTCTACGACCGCATGGACTCGCTGCCGGAGGCGAAGATCGTCCGCGCCATGCATGCTGCCGATCTCGGCCTGATCCGGGACGTGCTGAAGCGCTATCTCACCGAATGGACCGGCGGCCCGCGGCTCTATACCCCCGAGAAAGGCCATCCACGGCTGCGCCAGCGCCATTTCGGCTTCGCCATTGGGGACGCCGAGCGCGACGCGTGGATGCTCTGCATGCGCGGCGCGCTGGAGGAGACGGTGGCGGACGCGGCCGCGCGACAGGATCTCGACAAGGCGCTATCAGGTCTTGCCGACTGGATGCGCAACCGGCCGTGACAGGGCGGTTGCGCTTCGGCGCAATTCGACGGCGTGCCCCGCACCGGCCCATTTGAGTTCCGCGGCGATCGCCTGCTAAGCTCCAGACATGACCGACAGGCTCCCTGACACCGTTCGCATGGAGCGCGAAGCGACGGAGCGTTAGCGCGTGATGGACGCACCTCCTGATATCATCCGTCGGTCGGCCTCGCCGCGCCTTGCGCGTCTGATCTCCAGCATTTCGTTCTACCGCGAGCGCGGCATCGGCTTGGCCGCCTTCCGGCACGCCGCGCCGCTTACACTGCCTCTGCTGGTGAATTTGGGAACGCCCTTCCGCATTGCGCTCGGACACCAACCGGACACTGCCGATGCGCGGCCGAGTTTCGCGGCGGGTCTCTTTCCTGGGCCGGTCGTGATCGAATCCGATGGGCGCGCCGAATGCGTTCAGGTCGATTTCACGCCGCTCGGGGCGTATCGCTTCTTCGGAGGAGCCGTGCCCGATCTGACCGCGCGGATCGTCGGCCTCGACGACATTCTGGGATCACTCGGTAGGGACCTCCGCGCCAGGGTCGCTGAGGCGGTCGGCTGGCAGCGACGATTCGAGATCGTGGAAGACTTCGTGCTTCGCCGCGCCGTACACGAGCCCTCCCCTGAAGTCGCTTTCGCGCTGGACACGCTTTGGCAAGGCGCGGGCGCGGTTAGAATCGCCGACATTGCCTCCGAGATCGGCTGGAGCCGCAAGCATCTCACGCGCCGCTTCCACCACGAGATCGGCGTTCCGCCAAAGGTGCTGGCCCAGATGCTGCGCTTTCATCGAGCTTGCACCCTGGCCCGAACGAACCGCACAGGCGGCTGGGCTGTAATTGCCGCGGAGGCCGGCTATGCCGACCAGGCACATCTTGCTCGCGATTTCCGGATGTTCAGCGGAGAGACGCCGACCGGATGGGCCGCGCGGCTCGATGCCGTCGATCTACGCCTGACGCGGGACGGCGGAGGCTAGCGCCGAAACAGCGCGAGCCTCGGGTCAAGTCCCATTTGTTCAAGCCGGCCGCCGTGATCCGAATTACGGTCGGCCTCGCAACAGACAAGGACTTGCACCGGACGTCTCGCAACGAGCTTGGAGAGTGCCATGAACCCGCCGAACGTTTATGAAGCGCCGCGCCTCTACCACACCATGCGCTGCAAGGATGCGGAGGCGATGATCGCCTGGCTGACGGACGTTCTCGGCTTTGCCGAACGGGTGGTGTATCGAAAGGAGGGCACGGTCGTTCACGCCGAACTGACGTTCGGATCGTCGATCCTCATGCTGGGCGCGCATCGCGACGACGCCTACGCCAAACTGATTGGTGCCATCGACGCCCGGCGGACGGACGCCGTCTATCTGGCTGTCGATGATCCCGACGCGCTCTATCAAAAGGTGAAAGCCGCCGGTGCGCGGATCGAGATGGAGCCCCACACGACCGATTATGGCAGCCGCGATTTCGCCGCACGCGATCCGGAGGGCGGGCTCTGGAGCTTTGGCACCTATTGGCCCAAGGTCGGCGAGCAGCCGCTCGCCGGATAGCGGGCGCTCGCGTCGGACAACGATCGGCCGCCGCTAGAGCCAGCCGCGTATGCGAGCTGGCCGGCCGTTTCCCCGCTAGATCGACCAGTAGTGCGGATGCGGGTACGGCCGCGAGCGGTCGCCCCAGTCGAACGCGTCGCCATCGAACTCGCACGGGCCGCTGCTGAGCTCGTCCAGCGTCAGCTCGGTCTGGAAGGCCTGGCGGCTTGGATCGTATTTCAGCGCGCTCCACTGCAGCGGATAGTGGTGGTGGGTGCCGAGCAGCCCGCCGGTCTTGATCACGGCATAGGCGACCGTTCCGCTCATCTTGTCGAGCATCAGCCGCTCGATCGTGCCGAGCTTCGTGCCGTCGCGTCCGTAGACGGCGACGTGCTCCACGCGATCACTGGGAACCATGGTGTGGCGCATGGTCTCCTCCCTGTTCTCTTGTATTAGCGGCAATTATAGCACCGGTTTCGAGGCGGCGGGAGCAGCTATAGAAGCTGCGACCGCACCGACTCCGCCCCCTGCCGCAGCAGCGGCAGGAAACGATCGATCAGCTCCTGCGCCGGCACGCGGTCGACATGGGCGCCCATGTTGATCGCGGCGACGATGATGCCGTCGTAGCGGCGGACGGGGACCGAGATCGAGCGGAAATGCGGCTCGGCCTCGCGGTCAACCAGGGCGTAGCCCTGGGCGCGGTCGGCAGCGATGCGCGCGAGCAGCGCCTTCGGGTCGGTCACCGTCTGCGGCGTCAGCGCCTCCCGCTTCATCGTCTTCAGGCGCGCAGCGAGCTCGGCGTCGTCGAGCTGGCCGAGCATGGCGCGGCCGACCGAGGTGCAGAAGGAAGGCAGGCGGTAGCCGATCTCGAGCCCGCCGGAGAACAGGCGCGTCGGGCTGCTGCGGGCGATGAAAACGACCTCGTCGCGGTCGAGCACGGCGAGCGAGGAGATTTCATTCGCCGCCGTCGCGACGCGATCGAGCACCGGCTGTAGCACCGTGACGAGCTGGTTGGATCGCAAATAGGACGCAGCCAATGACAGCACATGCGGCGTCAGCGCGAACAGCTTGCCGTCGCCGCTGACGAAACCGCCACGCTGCAGCGTGAACAGCATCCGCCGCGCCGTCGCGCGCGGCAGATCGGCCGCGCGGGCAAGATCGCTCAACGTCATCGGGCCGGCATTGGTGCCGAAGCACTGCAGCAGGCGCAGACCGCGGTCGAGAGCCTCGACGAAATCCGTCGCCCGCTCGTCAGTCTCGCTCCGTTTCAGCTTGGGCATGGCGCCGGGACAATCCTGCAAAATAGTGCTTGCTGCCGCTCCAAGGCATGTCATAATTCGCCCATTCGTTCAATAGGCGAACAAACGCCACTCCACAAAGGATGCACTCGCCATGATGAGCCAGGAGCAGAACGACCTGATCACCCGCACCGGGCCGAAAGACCCCTGCGGCAAGCTGATGCGGAGCTACTGGCAGCCGGCAGCGCTGGTGGACGAGCTGGAGGGGGCTCGCCCCATCCGTCCGGTCAAACTGCTCGGCGAGAACCTGGTGCTGTTCCGCGACGAGACGGGACGTTATGGCCTGATCGACCGCCACTGCGCCCATCGCGGCGCCGACCTCGCCTTCGGGCGGCTCGAGCATGGCGGCCTGCGCTGTGCCTTCCATGGCTGGCTATTCGACGCCACCGGCCAGTGCATCGAGACGCCGGCCGAGCCGAAGGATTCAAAACTCTGCCAGAACATCCGCCAGCGCTCCTACCCCGTGGTGGAGAAGAGCGGCATCCTTTGGGCCTATCTCGGCGAAGGCACCCCGCCCGCGTTCCCGGAGATCGACTGCTTCGTCGCGCCGGGCAGCCATACATTCGCGTTCAAGGGGCACATGGCCTGCAACTGGCTGCAGGCGCTGGAGGTCGGCATCGATCCCGCCCACGCCTCCTATCTGCATCGCTTCTTCGAGGACGAGGACACGTCCACCGCCTACGGCAAGCAATTCCGCGGCGCCTCCGCCGGCAGCGATCTGCCGATGACGAAGATCCTGCGCGAATATGACCGCCCGATCATCAATGTCGAGCACACCGAATATGGCCTCAGGCTGATCGCGCTGCGCGAGATCGACGAGGAGCGCACCCATGTGCGCGTCACCAACCAGCTCTTCCCACATGGATTCGTCATCCCCATGAGCACGGAGATGACGATCACCCAATGGCACGTGCCCGTCGATGACGAGAACTGCTACTGGTACGCGATCTTCACCAGCTACACGGCGCCCGTGGACAAGCAGAAGATGAGGGACCAGCGACTCGAGCTCTACGAGCTGCCGGACTACAAATCGCGCAAGAACCGCAGCAACGATTACGGCTTCGATCCGCACGAGCAGCAGACCGCGACCTATACCGGCATGGGCAACGACATCAACGTCCACGACCAGTGGGCGGTGGAATCGATGGGCGCGATCCAGGACCGAACCAAGGAACATCTCGGACAATCCGACAAGGCAATCGTGCAATATCGCCGCCTGCTGCGGCAGGAGATCGAGAAGGTCCAAGGCGGCGAGAAACCGATGCTGTTTCTGGACGCAGCCAACGCGCGCAGCATCCAGGGACCCGCGACCATGGACGGCATCGGCCCGACCCGGGGCTGGGAGACCTACTGGATGGAAGTCGACGTCAAGCGCCGCCGCGGGGCACCGTGGACCGCGCCGGTGCCGAAGGAGATCGCGGACAACGTGCACCGGTTGACGGCAGCGGAGTAATTTAAGGCACCGTCATTCCGGGGCGATGCGATAGCATCGAGCCCGGAATCTCGAGGTTCCGGGTCTGGTCCTTCGGACCATCCCGGAACGACAGCTATCGGGGAGTAGTCGAGTGACTTTCGTCGCGCATCATGCGCTGTGGTCGGATGAGCAGAGGGACGCAGCCCAGCGCATGCGCCGCATCGCCGAGGAGAAGAACCTCGAGGTCATCCGCCTCGCCTTCCCCGACCAGCACGGCATCTTGCGCGGCAAGACCATCGTCGCGTCCGAGGCGATCGCCTCGCTGGAGAGCGGCTGCTCGATCACCACCACCATGCTGGCCAAGGATACCTCGCACCGCACGGTATTCCCGGTGTTCACCGCAGGCGGCGGCTTCGGCATGAAGGAGATGGAGGGCGCGGCCGACGTGCTGATGGTGCCTGATACCACCACGTTTCGCGTGCTGCCGTGGGCGCCCACCACCGGCTGGGTGCTGTGCGACCTCTATTTCAATGACGGCCGCCGGGTGCCGTTCGCGACGCGCGGGCTCTACAAGCGCGTCCTCGACGAGCTCGGCGCGCGCGGCTACGATTTCGTGGCGGGGTTAGAGGTCGAATTCCACATCTTCAGGCTCGACGATCCGCACATGCGCGCGGAAGACGCAGGCCAGCCCGGCACGCCGCCCTCGGTCAGCCTGCTCAGCCACGGCTATCAATATCTCACCGAGCAGCGCTTCGATCAGATGGAGCCGGTGCTGGAGATCCTGCGCCGCGACATCGTCGCGCTGGGGCTGCCCTTGCGCTCGGTCGAGGTCGAGTTCGGACCGAGCCAGTGCGAATTCACGTTCCAGCCGAAGACGGGCCTCGAGCCCGCCGACAACATGGTGCTGTTCCGCAGCGCCGTGAAGCAGATCGCCCGCCGCCACGGCTATCACGCCACCTTCATGTGCCGACCGAAGCTGCCGAACGTGTTCGCCAGCGGCTGGCACCTGCATCAGTCGGTGGTCTCGCGCGCGAGCGGCGACAATTTGTTCATGGCCAAAGACGGCAGCGAACCGCTCAGCGCGTTCGGCAAATCCTACCTCGCCGGCCTGCTCGATCACGCCCGCGCCTCGACATTGTTCACCACGCCGACCATCAACGGCTACAAGCGCTACCGCTCCTATTCGCTGGCGCCCGACCGTGCGATCTGGGGTCGCGACAATCGCGGTGTGATGATCCGCGTGCTCGGCGGCGCGGGTGATGCCGCCACGCGCCTGGAGAACCGCATCGGCGAGCCCGCCGCCAACCCCTATCTCTACATGGCCTCGCAGATTCTCTCCGGCCTCGACGGCGTCGACCGCAAGCTCGATCCCGGCCCCTCGGCCGACACGCCCTACGAGACCAAGGCGCCGCCATTACCGAAAAGCTTGCGCGATGCGGTCTCGGCGCTGAAGGACGATCCGTTCTTCCGCGAGAAGCTGGGTGCGGAGTTCGTCGACTATTACACCCACATCAAGAACGCCGAGATCGACCGCTTCCTGTCTGAAGTGACCGACTGGGAGCATCGCGAATATTTCGAGATGTTTTGAGCAAGTCCGGCGCGACCCGGCACCGGCGCCTCACCTCAGCCGAATCGTGTCCACCCGACGGCACTCGACGCAATAATAGACGTGCTCCGCAGGCAGCGTGACTATTCCAGGTAGTGTCGCCAGGAACTTCATTGGCCGCCCGCATTTTGAGCAGATGAGGATCGGCGGATCGTCTTCGCGATCGGAACTCATACAATAACCGGGTCTGAAGGCCGCCCGCACGATACTGCCGCGCCGCGCACGCTTCATCTCGGGACAACTACCGGCCTCTATCGGAATCCGGTCCGGCCTTGATCGGCGCGCTGCTTCACGCCCGCGTGAGGCGACTTCTTCCGGAATGTTCCGACGACATCGCGCCACCCCCGGACGAAGCCATTTTCCTCATCCGGCGAAAAACGCCGGAAAGGCAGGCGGCGTATAACGGCTTCCGATGATCAACAATGGAGTTCGGTCATGTGGGGTCAACTTTTCAGCCTGATCTATCGCCTGTCCTGCCGGACCACCCTGATCGAGATCGGCGTGCACCGCCTCGCGCGCTAAGCCTATGGGGATTGGGTAAGATCGATTGACCAGATGACGGGGATTGCCATGCGCAAGCTGATCCTGATCGCCGCGATGTCTCTGCTAGCAAGTCAGGCCTGCGCTGGCGGTTCGCGGAGCCTCAGCCTGGCGGCGAGCAATGCGAGCCAGCAGACTGAACAGCCGGCCACGACGACGCCAGTTCCGGCGCAGACGACTCAAGGCCCGCTACCGGCGAATGTGCAGACGGCGACGACCGCGCCAGCTGCATCGACCGCAGCGGCCCCGGCAATTCCGGCCGCGACAACGTCCGCCCGGCCTGCCTCCTCAACGACAACGACGACCGAAAGCGCCAAGCCGAAGCGCCGGCAGCCGTCCACCGAGGCGCGCGTCATCCGCGAGCTGCATCGGCATGGGATCTATTGGTGAAAGATCGCGTCGATCTCTTCCGTCATTGCGGTGCTGCTGGAGCGGGGCTCAAATTCCCAGATATTTGTGCTGCAGGTCCGGCGCGGCCATCAGCTCGTCGGAGGTGCCGCTCCACACCGTCTTGCCGCGCTCGATGATGTAATGGCGATCGCAGATGCGGGCGAGATGGTCGACGTTCTTGTCGACGACCAGGATCGACTGTCCGCGGCTCTTGAGCAGCGACAGGCAATTCCAGATCTCCTCGCGGATCAGCGGCGCGAGGCCTTCGGTCGCCTCGTCCAGGATCAGGAGTTTTGGATTCGTCATCAAGGCGCGGCCGATCGCGAGCATCTGCTGCTCGCCGCCGGAGAGCTGGTTGCCCATGTTGGACGCACGCTCGGCAAGGCGCGGGAACAGCACGTAGATTGCGGCGAGCGTCCAGGGATTATCGCTGTTGAAGCGATCGGCCGCAGCCGCGACCAGGTTTTCGCGCACGGTGAGGTTCGGGAAGATCTGGCGTCCCTCAGGAACGAGACCGACGCCGAGCTTGGCAATCCTGTAGGACGGAAGCTGCCGCACCTCCGCGCCCGCGAAGCGAATGGTGCCGGCGCGCGCCGGCGTCAGGCCCATGATGGAGCGAATGGTGGTGGTCTTACCCATGCCGTTGCGGCCCATCAGCGAGACCATCTCGCCGGCCTTGATCGACAGCGACAGGCCGAACAGCACCTGGGACAGGCCGTAACAGGTCTCGATGCCGTCGACCTCGAGCAGCGTGTCAGCCATGATGCGTCACCACATGCTGATCGCCCAGATAGGCGCGCTTGACGTCCTCGTTGGCCCGGATCGCGGCCGGATCGCCGGAGGCGATGACGCGGCCATAGACCAGCACCGTGATGCGGTCGGCGAGCGCGAACACCGCCGGCATGTCGTGCTCGACCAGCACGATCGAAACCTCTTTGCGCAGCTCCTGGAGCAGTTTCACCATGCGTTGGGATTCGGTCACGCCGAGGCCGGCCATCGGCTCATCCAGCAGCAGCAATTTCGGCTTGCTGGCGAGCGCGACTGCGAGCTCGAGCTCGCGGCGCTCGCCATGGCTGAGCCGGTTCACCACGACATCGGCGCGATGGCCAAGGCCGACGCGGTCGAGCGCGGCGTGTGCGGCATCGCGCAAGGATCGCTCCTTGCGCGCATTGGCGAAGAAGCGGAACGAGGTGCCGGCATGCGCCTGCGCCGCCAGCGCGACATTGTCGGCGGCGGTGAAGTCGAGCAGCAGCGAGGTGATCTGGAACGAACGCGCCAAGCCCAGCGCACAGCGGCGATAGGCCGGCAAGTAGGTGATGTCGCGCCCCGCCAGCAAGACGCTGCCGGAATGCGGCGCAAGGTGCCCGGTGAGCTGACTGATCAGCGTGGTCTTGCCGGCGCCGTTCGGGCCGATGATGGCGTGCAGCTCGCCGGATGCGACGTCGAGCGAGACGTTGTCGGTCGCGATGATGCCGCCGAAGCGGCGCACCAGCTTTTCGACGCGGAGCAAGGGTTCAGCCACGGCCAGCCCTCCCGAGCACGCCCATGATGCCGCCGCGGCCGAACAGGACGATGAGCAGCAGCAGCGGGCCCATGATCAGCGCCCAATATTCGGTGATCTGCGACAGGAACTCCTCCAACAGCAGGAACACCACGGCCCCCATGATCGGGCCGAACAGCGTGCCCATGCCGCCGAGGATCACCATCACCATGAGGTCGCCGGAGCGCGTCCAGTACATCACAGCCGGGCTGACGAAATCGGTGTTGTTGGCGAGCAGCGCGCCGGCAAGGCCGCACATCGTGCCTGATATGACGAAGCAGACCAGCTGGTAGCGCTTGGCAGGGAAGCCGATCGCCTGCATGCGCTGCTCGTTGGAGCGCAGGCCCTGCACTACGAGGCCGAAGCGCGAATTGACGATGCGCCAGATCAGGAAGATGACGCCGAACAGGCAGGCGAGGCAGAGATAGTAGAACTGCACGCGATTGCCGAGATTGACGAGGCCGGAGAAGTCGCTGCGATTGTAAATGGTGAGGCCGTCATCGCCGCCGTAACGCGCCAGACCCGAGGCGACGTAATAGGCCATCTGGGCGAAGGCCAGCGTGATCATGATGAAGTAGACGCCGCGCGTGCGCAGCGAGAGCGCGCCGATGACGAGCGCATAGATCGCCGACGCCGCAAGCGCGACCGGAAACTGGATGAAGCCGGAACCTATGCCTTCCTGCGCCAGCATGCCGACGGCGTAGCCGCCGATGCCGAGATAGGCGGCATGGCCGAAGCTCATCATGCCGCCGAAGCCCATGATCAGGTTGAGGCTCGCAGCCGCCAGCGCCAGGATGATGATGCGGGTGAACAGCGTCAGGATGAAGATGTTGCCGGACAGCTGCGAATAGAGCGGCAGCAGCACGAGGCCCGCCAGCATCAGGGCCGTGACGGCCTTGCTCACGCTCAGACCCTTCATCGACGGTTGGCCGGGAACAGCCCCTCCGGCCGCACCACCAGCACGATCGCCATCAAGAGATAGATCAGCATGGAGGACAGCGCGGGTGCGGCGGTGGATGCCGCGGCGCCGCTCAGCACCTGGCGGAGCAGGTTCGGCAGGAAGGCGCGGCCGAGCGTGTCGATCATGCCGACGAAGATCGCGGCGAGGAACGCGCCGCGGATCGAGCCGATGCCGCCGATCACGATGATGACGAAGGCGAGGATCAGGATGTTCTCGCCCATGCCGATCTGCACGGTCAGGATCGGCGCCTGCATCAGGCCCGCAAGGCCCGCGAGCGCGGCGCCGAGGCCGAACACCAGCGTGTAGAGCAGCTTGATGTTGATGCCGAGGGCGCCGATCATCTCGCGGTTGGAGGCGCCGGCGCGGATCAGCATGCCGATGCGGGTGCGCATCACGCCGAGATAGAGCAGGAGCGCGACCAGCAGCGCCACCGCGATGATGGCGAGGCGATAGGCGGGATAATGAATGCCGGGCAGGATCGGCACCGGCACGGTGAGCCAGGCCGGCAGCGGCAGCGCCAGGCCCGCCGGGCCCCAGATCAGCCGCACGGCTTCATTGAAGAACAGGATCAGGCCGAAGGTCGCGAGCACATGGTCGAGATGGTCGCGGCCATAGAGATGCCGCAGCGCCGTCACCTCCAGCACGATGCCGAGCACGAGCGTCGCCCCGAGCGCCATCAGCGCGCCAGCTAAGAAGCTGCCGGTCCAGGCCGCGAAGGTCGCGGCGAAATAGGCACCCATCATATAGAGCGAACCGTGCGCGAGGTTGACGAGATCCATGATCCCGAACACCAGCGTCAGGCCCGCCGCGAGGAGGAACAGCAGCAGGCCGAACTGCAGCCCATTCAAGAATTGTTCGACGACGAGCAGCATCAAGACTCTTTCAGGCGCGCGCAGCGTCGCGCCGATGTTCGAACATAGTCGCCATCAGTGAAAGAGCTCCCCCTGCCTCTTCAAGGCCGAAAAATGGGTAATGGCAGTATCGTTCCGAGGCAAGAGCGATTCGACACCAGACATGCACTTTGTTGCATCTCGGCGCATCCGGCCGAGACGCGCCTCGCGATGCAAAAAGGCTGCCGCGCGGCATGAGGCAACCTGCCGCACCCAACGACGTCGCCCTCTCACCGGCTGGCAGTGAGAGGGGTGCGATATCGCCTGGAATCGGGCAGGGCTGCGGCTAGTGCGACGTCATCTGCCGGGGGAGCTCGTCCGGTTCGGCGAGAACAGAGTGTGCCGTCGATGCCTCCAGGGCCGCCATCCGAAACAGATAGGCAAGCGTCGTCAGCCCCGAATCGTCCGCCATCTGCGCCAGCTCGAGTGCCATGTCGGACATGTAGCCGAGATCCTCGTCTTTCATTTGCGCCATGATCTGGCTGTCCCGCATCACGTTCGACATTTCAGGCGCTCTTTCGTTGCGCGGCAGCATGACCGCAGAGGTTGGCACGGGCGACGGCATCGAGACGAGGGCCGTCCTGCTGCACGACCGAAGCCGTGCCGATCCGACGATGCAAGGCATCGAGCGTCTCCCGACGAATGTCGATGGTCGCCGCCATGGTCCATGCGTTCTCGACCAGAGCCGGCAGGCCGAGCGGCGTCACGACGAAGCCGGCTTCATGGAAGCGCGGCAACCACCAGGTCTCCATGATCGCGCTGACCCGCGCGATTCCCTGATCGAGGCAGAACTCCTGCACCGCGGCCATCAGTTGCAGATTGAGCGCGCCGTCGCGGCGATCGCGCACGACGAAGTAGCGCGACCATTCCCACACCAAGGGATCGGCGGGCCAGCCGCGAACCGCCGCCAAATGCGGAAACACCTCGCTCATCATCGAGGGCTTGGTGGTCGGATAGAGCCGATGACCGCCGACGACGCGGCGGCCTTCCAGCGCCAGCAGATAGACGGTGTCCTCGTCGTCGTAGGAATCGATCTCGCGGCCATCCGGCCTGCGCAGCGTCTCCCAGCGCCGCTCCTCGACGAAGATGTCGTGACGCAGCCGGAAATGCTGCTCGATCACGTCTTCATAAAGGTGGCGATTTACCGCGGAAATTGCGTGAATCATGAAAGCCCCCATTGATCCTCAATGGAGGCAGAGTCTGCGAAAAGACGCAGCTTCGGTATTGGGAAATTTCCCAGTAAGGCGGCTTAGGGAGCGATGATCTTGTTCCGGATCGCAAGCGCTACCGCATGCGTACGGTTGACGGCGCCGAGCTTGCGCGCGGCAGTTGCAAGATGCTCTTCGGCGGTGCGCTGGGTGATGTGCAGGATCTCGCCGATTTCCCAGGCCGACTTCCCCTGCGAAGCCCAGGCGATCACCTCGCGCTCACGCGGAGTGAGACGCGTCGACGGATGCGGCATCGGCTCGAGCATGCGGCGAATGTGGTCGAATCCATACATCGCCATCAGGTGCAGCGCCGGCTTGCTGCGGGCATTGAGGTCGAGATGGACACCGCCTAGCGAGACCGCGGCCTCGTAGCCGGTGAGCCCGTGGATCGGCACGATGAAGCCGCGCGACATGCGGAACTCGCTGGCGCGGTTCATCACCTCGGCCGCATTCGGCTCGAGTTCCGCATCATAGGGCGCTTCCGACCACTCGAACGGATTGACCGACTGACGGCACAAGCGCACGACGGGATCGAACCGATCGTAATTGTTCTCGGTGTAGAGGCTGAACCATCCCGCAGGCCAGCGCTTGGCGAGCACCATCTGCGCAAACTGCTGATCGGGATTGGGCAAGCCCGTCACGATGATGGTTTCGAAGCCGAAGCGACCGAAGGCCGCTTCGAGCGCATTCATGGCCTCTGGTACCTTGCGGTAGGTCTGCAGGCCTTCAATGAAGTCGAGCGCCTCCCGGCCATAGTCTACGGCGGACATCGTACGTTTCCTGACCTCGCCGCTTCCGTATAGCACGTATTCGCAGACTGCCTCAATTCGCTGTGGCCGTAGTTTCCCGGTGCTCTCCGCTCTGAAGATTTAACTACTTGTGGCAGAATTGACGCCACGATACACCTGAGAGCGTCCGAAGCGGGAAACCAACGATGGAAGACGAGGACATCGCCCTCAACAGCGTGCTCGGCCTGGAATTGAACCGCGTGTTTTTTGCCGTCCGCGAAACGGCGAACAAGCAGAAGATCATCGAGTTTGCGCGCGAGGTGCTGCAGAGCGAGCGCGCGGAGCTGGCCGAGAGCGTGTCGCCGGAAGGGCCGGCGAGCTAGAACGCGGTTGCAACAGACGACGCCGAAGCAACAGATCGCGCGACGCGCCCTTCAATTTGAACGCGCGGATTTCCGTCGAAACACTCTGAAAGAGAATTTTGGCCCCCTCTCCTCCTGTTCAGAGGGTTGATGAAGCGGCCGCGCTCGCGTGCCCCGGACGCAGCGCAGCGTCTCTTCGACGATGCGCTGCAGAGCCGGGGCCCATCCACCCACAATCTCCTCCTGGCTTTCTGGGTCCCGGCTCTGCGCCGCAACGCCAAAAGCGTTGCAGCGCGTCCGGGACACGGGACTTGCCTCCGTCCACATCGAGCCACTTGGCGCTGGATGACATTGCGGCTCTCGTGAGATGATCGCTGCTACGGTCGTTTTCCGGATGCCCATGCCATGATGACGCTGCGCCAGGTTGAAGTGATCCGTGCCGTGATGGTGACGGGCACCATCGGCGGTGCGGCGAAGCTGCTCAACGTCTCGGCGCCGGGGATCAGCCGCCTCGTCAAATACACCGAGCGGTCGCTCGGCATCCGCTTCTTCCAGCGCCAGAACGGGCGCTACTTCCCGACGCCGGAAGCCGAAAACATCTTCGAGCAGATCAACGGCGTCTACAAGAAGGTCGACGACCTCTCCGAGATCATCTCCAAGATCGGCCGCGGCGGCCTCTCGGAATTGCGCATCGGCTCGGTGCCGAGCATCTCCCAGGTGATGGTGCCGCGTGCGATCGAACGCGTCCGCCGCCGCTATCCCGATCTCGGCATCGACATCAACATCCTCAAGCTCGAGGAAGCCATCGACTACCTCATGCTCGGCCGCGGCGAGTGCGTGGCGATGAGCTATCGGCTCGAGCATTCCGGGCTCGACTTCATGCCGCTCGCCTCGGGCGAGCTCTATTGCATCGTGCCGCCCGGCCACGAGCTCTCCGGCCGCAACCAGGTCTCGGCCGCCGAGATCACGCGCTATCCGCTGATCGGCATCGACCCCAACGATCCCTACGGCCGCATCATGGCCGGGATCTTCGCGCGCCATCGGCTCGACTACAACATCACGATCCGCGCGCGCTTCGGCACCACGGTCTGCGCACTGGTGAAGGCGGGGCTCGGCATCGCCATCATCGACCAGTTCACCGTCGCCCATGGCGGCTATCCCGGCATCGAGCTTTTGAAGATCGCCGAGCCGACGCGGTTCGACACCTACATCGCGGTCAAGCGCGGCACGCCGCTGTCGCTGCATGCCGAGTATTTCATCGAGGCCCTGCGCACCGAGATGCGCGCGGTCGAGCCGTCCCGCGGCAGTGCCAAGACCGTCCCGGCACGCGGGCGGAAGAAATAACATGATGTTAGGTTAGCCGGATAAAAGGGTAATTGTGTTAGGCGGGGGAAAGGCTATCGTCGCAGCTGGAATTGCACGGATGTCCCCGTTAATGGCCGGGGCCGGACTCTCCCAACGAGACGATCGCGAACCATGTCGAAACGCGGATACGCCGCCAGCAAGAAGCTCCTCACCGGCCTGATCGGCGCCCCGATCGCGCATTCCGCGTCGCCCGCCATGCACGAGCGCGCCGCCGAGGCGCTCGGCCTCGCCGGCCATTACCAGCTCATCGAGGTCGCCGGCGCCGATGCGGCCGGGCTGCGCATGATGCTCGAGGGCGTCCGGCGGCTCGGCTTTGCCGGCGTCAATGTCACGTACCCCTACAAGGAAGCGGTGGTGCCGCTGCTCGACGCACTGGCGCCGGGCGCAGCCAGCATGGCCGCGGTCAACACCATCGTCGTCAGGGATGGCCGGCTGATCGGCCATAACACCGACACCACGGGTTTCGCGCGGGCGGTGGCGCCGTTGCTGGGGCCCTCCGGCAACGCCGTGGCCGTGATCGGCGCCGGCGGCGTCGGCAAGGCCATCGCGTTTGCGCTGGCGAGCCGAGAGGTGGCCGACATCCGCATTTTCGACAGCGAGCCGGCGCGCGCCGAGAAACTGGCCGCCTTGCTCGCCCCGCGCGGCGCCCGCGTCGCCGCCAGCGTCGAGAACGCACTCGACGGCGCGACCGGTCTCGTCAACGGCACGCCGGTCGGCATGCTGCCGAACCGTGACACGCCGGTGCCCGTGGCACTGCTCAGGGCGGACCTGTGGGTCGCCGACGCCGTCTATTCGCCGCTGATCACGCCGCTGCTGGCCGCAGCGCGAGAGAAAGGCGCCCGGATCATGACCGGCCGCGAGCTCGCGATCTACCAGGCCGCCGACGCCTTCGAACTGTTCACAGGCCTTGCCCCATCGACCGAGATCATGGGAGAGGCTTTCGACGCCGTGATGGCTGCGCGCGGCGCCGCCTATCAGGCAGCTTGAGGCGAAGCGGCCGGATACAAGGCCGCTTGCAAGATTTGAAGCGGGAGGAGAGGACGATGAAATCAACGCTAGTGGTGGGCGCATTGCTCACCGTCATGACCGCAACGGGCGCCTTTGGCCAGGCGATCAAGCTCGCCAACGTCGCGGAGCTCTCGGGCGGCGGCGCCACCGTCGGCACGAACTGGAAGAACGGCATCGACCTTGCGATCGAGGAGATCAACGCCAAAGGCGGCGTGCTCGGCCGCAAGCTCGAGGTCAGCCACGCCGACTCGCAATCCAACCCCGGGGTGGCGCGCGCTCAGGTGCAGAAGGCGCTCGATGCCGAGCCCTACGTGCTGCTCGGACCCGGCTATTCCGGCTCCGTGAAGGTGACCGCGCCGC
This sequence comes from Bradyrhizobium agreste, assembly GCF_016031625.1. Lineage (GTDB taxonomy): Bacteria > Pseudomonadota > Alphaproteobacteria > Rhizobiales > Xanthobacteraceae > Bradyrhizobium > Bradyrhizobium agreste. The sequence continues at coordinate 231,663 of NZ_JACCHP010000009.1, forward strand.
TCGCGGCAGAAGCCGGCATCGCGCAGATCATGGGCGGCGAAGCGGCCGAGCTGACGCAAGCCGGAAACAAGTTCCTGTTCCGCACCTCGTTCGGCCAGCAATCCTCGATGCCGAAGGTCGCAAAGTACATCCATGATGAGATGAAGGCGAAGACCGTCGCGGTGGTCTGGGTCAACAACGACTTCGGCCGCGGCGGGCGCGACGTCATCGTCAAGGAGCTCGACCGGCTCGGCTCCAAGGTCGTCGCCGATCTTTCCACTGAGGCGGGCCAGGCCGACTTCGCTGCCGACGTCGGCAAGATCAAGGCCGCCAACCCCGATGCCGTGTTCGTCTACCTGAATGAGGAAGAAAGCGCGCGCATCCTGAAAGAGCTGAAGCGCCAGGGCGTCACCGCGCCGCTGATGGGCGAGACCACGCTGATTGGCCAGAAGGTGATCGAGCTCGCCGGCGATGCCGCCAACGGCGCGCGCGGCCATGTCGGCCTCACCACCGACGCGCCGGTCGATCTGGTCAAGGCGTTCCGCGAGAAGTTCTCCAAGAAGTACAATTACGTGCCTGACCATAACGGCCTGAAGGGCTACCTCGCCGTCTACATGGTGAAGGCCACCACCGAAAAGATGGGCAAGGTCGACCCGAAGAAGTTCGCCGACACGCTGCACGGCCTCACCATCAAGGCCGCGGACGAGCCGGGCATCCTGATGGACGTCACCTTCAGCGACACCGGCGACATCGACCGCCAGAGCTTCCTGGTCGAGGTGGTCGAAGGCAAGCAGGTGGTGAAGCAGGTGCTGCCGAAGGTGAAGTGAGGCGTGGCCCTTCTCCCTCTCCCCGCTCTACGCGGGGAGAGATCTTTCGTCTCCCTCACCCCGCCCTTCGCGGGGAGAGGGCGGGGTGAGGGGCTGCTTCCGCGACGACCGTGACAAATCGAATTCGCGGAAACAGCCCCTCACCCCAACCCTCTCCCCGTAAGAACAGGGAGAGGGAGAAGAAAGAGAAAGGGGAGAGGGCAACGATGGAGCGGGAATAGGGACACGAGAGGGAACATGTCCAACCTATTCGATCTACTGGTCGCGGGGCTGGCCACCGGCGCCATCTATGCGCTGGTTGCGGTCGGCTTCACGCTGCTGTGGCAGACCTCGCAGACCATCAATTTCGCGCAAGGCGAGTTCGTGATGCTGCCGGCGTTCCTGATGCTGGCGGCGATGCAGGTGGGCGCGCCGTTCTGGCTCGCGATCATCCTCGGCATCCTCTTGTCGATGATCCTGCTCGGCCTCGCCTTCAAGCTGCTGCTGGTCGACCCGATGATGCGCCATGGCGTGCTGCCGCTGGCGATTGCGACCATGGCGCTCGCGATCGGCATCAAGGAGGCCGTCAAGCAATTCTTCAGCGCCGAGGCTTCGCCCTTCCCCTCGATCGTGCCGACCGGCGAGGTCGCCATCCTCGGCCATGCCGTGTCCCTGCAGAGCATCGGCGTGCTCGTGGTCGCCATTCTCGCCGTTCTCGGCCTGACCACGCTGCTGAACCGCACCTCGCTCGGCCACCAGATGCAGGCGGCGGCGCAGAATCCGACGGTGGCGCGCATCATCGGCGTGCCGGTCGAGCGCATGATCCTCTTGACGTTCCTGATCAACGCGTTCCTGGTGGCGCTGGCCTCGCTGCTGATCACACCGATCTACCTCGCAAAGTTCTCGTCCGGCGAGGTGCTGGGCCAGGCCGCCTTCATCGCCGCGATCGTCGGCGGCTTCAACCAGGTGCGCGGCGCGATCGCCGGCGGCCTGTTGATCGGCGTGCTCGATAATCTCGCGGCGGCCTATGTCTCGACGCAGTATCGCGCCGCCGTGCCGATGATGTTCCTGATCGCCGTCATCCTGTTCCGGCCGCAGGGCTTGCTCGGCCGTGCCGAGGAGCGCACCGTATGAGCGGCTTCGCCAAACCCCTGAAGATCGCGCTCGGCCTTGCCGTGATCGCCGCGCTGATCATCGTCCCCATGAACTTCAACCGCTACGGCCTGTTCATTCTCAGCCAATGGGCCGTGATGAGCATCGCGGCGATGGGGCTCAATCTCACGCTCGGCTATGCCGGCCAGGTCTCGCTGGCCCAAGGCGCCTTCGTCGGCATCGGCGCCTACGCCGCCGCGATCATGACCACACATGGCTGGCCGCTGCCGGCGGCGATCCTGGTGGCGATCGTCTTGAGCTTTGCGATCGGCTGGGTGCTCGGCTATCCCGCGCTGCGCGTGCAGCACCATTATCTCGCCTTCGTCACGCTGGCCTTCTCCACGCTGGCCTTCCTTCTGTTCCGCAACGAGAGCTGGCTGACCGGCGGCATCTACGGCATCTCCAACATTCCGCGTCCCCACATCTTCGGCATCGCGACCAACAAGCCGCTGCCGTTCTACTATGTCTGCCTCGGCTCGCTCGCGATCGTCTCGCTGGCGGTGTGGTGGCTGATCCGTTCGCCTTGGGGCCGTGCCTTCATGGCGCTACGGGAAAATCCGTTGCGCGCGCAATCGCTCGGCATCGATACGCGGCGCTACACGCTGATGGCGTTCGCGATCGGCTCGGCGCTCGGCGGCGTCGCCGGCGCGCTCTATGCGCCGCTGACGCAATATATCGATCCGGTGCCGTTCAACCTGTCGCTCTCGCTCGACCTCCTGTTGATGGTGATCGTCGGCGGCGCCGGCTTCTATTTCGGCCCGTTCCTCGGCGCGATGATCGCGGTGCTGCTGCCGGAATGGCTGCGCTTCGCGGAAGGCTATTATCTGATGCTCTACGCGGTCGCCGTGATGCTGCTGCTGATCTGGTCGCCGACCGGCATTCTCGGAATCCTCGATCGCTATCTCGCCGAACGCCGCACCAAGGCGGCGTCCGCGCTGCGCGCCGTCGCAAAGTCGCGCCTGGAGACGGTGCAATGAGTGCGGTTCTCGAAGTCACCGACATCAAGAAGAGCTTTGGCGGCATCCACGCCGTCAACGGCGTCTCGTTCGACGTGCGCGAGGGCGAGATCCTCGGCCTGATCGGGCCGAACGGCTGCGGCAAGTCCACGCTGTTCAACTGCATCCTCGGCCAGCTGACGCCGACCGGCGGCGAAGTGAAGCTCGACGGACAGGTCGTCACCGGCCTGCGCCCCTCCGAGCTCAACAAGCTCGGGGTCAGCCGCACCTTCCAGCTGTTGCAGGTGTTCCCGAAACTCTCGGTGCGCGAGAACCTGATCCTCGCCGGACAGGAGCACCAGGGCAACATGGCCTCGCGCCTGGTCGGCCGCTCCGATGCCGGACTGACGGAGGCCGCCAACCAGATGATCGGCTTCTTCAAGCTCGACCATCTCGCCGACGAGCCAGCCGGTGGTCTCTCCTACGGTCAGCAGAAACTGCTCGATGCCGCGATGGCGTTCATGGGCGGTCCGCGCCTCGTGCTGCTCGATGAGCCAGCCGGTGGCGTCAACCCGTCGATGCTGGCGGACCTCAAGGAGCGCCTGGTCGCGATCAACCGCGAGAAGAACGCCACCTTCGTCGTGATCGAGCACAACATGGAGTTCGTGATGTCGCTGTGCTCGCGCGTGATGGTGATGGCGGAAGGCAAGGTGCTGGCGATGGGCCGGCCCGACGAGGTCCGCAAGAACCCCGCCGTGATCGAAGCCTATCTCGGACATTAGGAGCGAGTGATGAGCGACCCGATCCTCTCGGTCCACAATCTCGTCGGCGGCTACGGCAAGATGACGATCTTGAACGGCACGACGTTTGCCGTTCCTTCGGCCACGATCACGACGATCATCGGTCCGAACGGCGCCGGCAAGTCGACGGTTTTCAAGGCCATCTTCGGCCTGCTCAAGCTGCGCGAAGGCAAGATCAGCTTCGCGGGCCGCGACGTCACGAACTTAAGCCAGCGCGCGCTGCTCAACGCCGGCATCTGCTACGTGCCGCAGGGGCGCAACATCTTTCCCGAACTGTCGGTGCGCCACAATATCGAGCTCGGCGGCGTCGCCGCCGACAAGGGCCTCGACCTGCCCAAGCGGATCGAGGCGGCGCTCGACCTGTTTCCGGCGTTGCGGCGCAAGTCCGCGCAGCAGGCCTCGACGCTGTCCGGCGGCGAGCAGAAGCAGCTCGAGATCGCCCGCTCGCTGCTGCTCGAGCCGAAGCTGGTGCTGGTCGACGAGCCTTCGATCGGCCTGTCACCGCTGATGGTGCAGCAGACCTTCGACATCCTCAAGAGCTTGCGCGACCGCGGCGTCACCATCCTGATGATCGAGCAGAACGCGCGCTCGGCGCTGGAGATCTCCGACATCGGCATCGTGCTCGAGCTTGGCCAGACCCGCATGGTCGACGACGCCAGGCGCATTCTGAATGATCCCCGCATCGGGCAGCTCTTCCTCGGCGGCGCCATGGAGGAGAGTGCGGCATGAGCGCGAAGATGCGGATCGCCGTGGCCGGCGCCGGCCTGATCGGCCGTCGCCATATCGAGTTGATCGAGTCCTCCCCGGATTGCGTGCTCGCCGGCATCGCCGACCCTTCGCCCGCCGCGAAGGAATATGCGCTGGCGCATGGCGTGACCTGCTATGCGGACCATCGCGCCCTTCTGGCAGAGGAGAAGCCCGACGGCCTGATCATTGCCTCGCCCAACACGCTGCATCTGCCGATGGCGCTCGACTGCGCCGAAGCCGGCGTGCCGGCCTTGATCGAGAAGCCGGTGACCGAGACGGTTGCGACCGCGCAGCGCCTTTGCGCGGCGGTGAGACGCACCGGCGTGCCCATGCTGGTCGGCCATCACCGCCGGCACAATCCGATCATCAAGTCGGCCCGCGAGACGGTGGCGGGCGGCAAGCTCGGCCAGCTCGCGGCCGTGGTCGGGCTATGGCTCCTCAAGAAGCCCGACGATTATTTCGAGGTCGCCTGGCGGCGCGAAGCGGGCGGCGGGCCGCTGCTCATCAATCTCATCCACGACATCGACAATCTCCGCTTCATCTGCGGCGAGATCGTCGAGGTGCAGGCGCTGACCTCGAACAAGGTGCGCGGCTTCGCGGTCGAGGACACTGCCGCGCTGCTGCTGCGCTTTGCGAGTGGCGCGCTGGGAACGGTGACCGTGTCGGATGCGACGCCGGCGCCGTGGAGCTGGGAACTCTCCTCAGGCGAGAACCCGGCCTATCCCAAGCAGGACCAGCCCTGCTACATCCTCTCGGGCACCGCGGGTTCGCTCTCCGTGCCCAACATGGAGCTGTGGTCCTACGCGCAGCAGTCCGGCTGGTACGCGCCGCTGTCGCGCGCGACCATCGCGCCGCCCGCGTTCGATCCGCTGGTCGAGCAGCTCCGGCATTTCTGCGCAATGATCGCCGGCCGCGAACAGCCACTGATCTCGGTCGAGGACGCGATGGGAACGCTTGCCGTCGTCGAAGCCGTCAGCGAGGCCGCGCGCACGGGGCAAAAGATCTCGCCGGGCCAGATCATGGAGCAGGCCGCATGAACCAGCGCTCGATTGCCACCGTCTCCCTCTCCGGCGCGCTCGACGAAAAGCTCCGCGCCATCGCCGCCGCCGGCTTCGATGCGGTCGAGATTTTCGAAAACGACCTGCTGTCGTTCGGCGCCGGCCCGCGCGACATCGCAAAACTCTGCCGCGACCTCAATCTCGAGATCTGTGCGTTCCAGCCGTTCCGCGACTTCGAGGGCATGCCGGAGCCGCAGCGCGCGCGCAACTTCGCCCGCGCGGAGCGGAAGTTCGATTTGATGCAGGAGCTCGGCACCGATCTCTTGCTGATCTGCTCCAACGTCTCGCCCGCCTCGCTCGGCGGCATCGACCGCGCTGCTGACGACTTTCGCGAGCTCGGCGAGCGCGCCGCCAAACGCGGCTTGCGCGTCGGCTATGAGGCGCTGGCCTGGGGCCGCCACGTCAACGATTATCGCGACGCCTGGGAGATCGTGCGCCGCGCCGATCATCCCGCAATCGGTGTCATCCTCGACAGCTTCCACGCGCTGGCGCCCAGCTTTCCGACCCGCGCCATGGCCTCGATCCCCGGCGACAAGATCTTTCTGGTGCAGCTCGCCGATGCACCAAGGCTCGAGCTGGACATCCTGTCGTGGAGCCGGCACTTCCGCTCCTTTCCCGGCCAGGGCGACCTGCCGGTCGGCGCGTTCATGGCGGCGGTCGCAGCGACCGGCTATGCCGGGCCGCTGTCGCTGGAGATCTTCAACGACCAGTTCCGCGCCGGCTCGGCCGCACAGACTGCGGTCGACGGCCTGCGCTCGCTGATCCTGCTGGAGGACCAGCTCGCACCGGATTGGCCGAATTTCGCCGGCAAGGCGCTGGCTCCGAAGGCGAAGAGCCGCGGCACCGGTTTCATCGAGTTTGCGGTCAACGAGAGCAAGGCCGGCGAGCTTGCCCGTCTGTTCTCACAGCTCGGCTTCCGCAAGAGCGGCCAGCACCGCAGCAAGGCGGTGGAGCGCTGGTCGCAGGGCAAGGTCGAGCTCGTCATCAATTGCGAGACCGACGGCTTTGCGCATTCGCACTATGTCACCCACGGGCCCGGCGTCTGCGCCATCGCGCTCGACGTCGACGATGCCGGCCGTGCCATGCAGCGCGCCGAGACGCTGAAGGCGCGCACCTTCTACCAGCCGGTCGGTCCGGGCGAACTCGAGATCCCCGCGATCCACGGCGTCGGCGGCAGCCTGCTCTATTTTCTCGACCAGGCCGGCAAGAACTGGGACACCGATTTCGAGCCTGTTGCAAGCGATGCCAGCGGCGATGCGCTGCTCGCGGTCGATCACATCGCGCAGTCGATGCCCTATGACGAGATGCTGTCCTGGCTGTTGTTCTACACCGGCATTCTCGACCTCAATCGGCTGCCACAGATGGAGATCGCCGACCCCCGAGGTCTCGTACAGAGCCAGGCCGTCGTCAACGCCGACCAGAGCCTGCGCTTCGTGCTCAACGGCTCCTCCGCCAACCGCACCCTGCCGGCGCGCTTCATCTCGGAGTTCTTCGGCTCGGGCGTGCAGCACGTCGCCTTCGCGTGTCAGGATATTTTTGCGACCGTCGCGGCCATGCGCCAGCGCGGGGCGGGCTTCCTGGACATCCCCGACAATTACTATGACGACATCGAAGCCAAATACGATCTTTCGCCTGGACTGATGGCGCAGCTGCGCGCCAACCACATCCTCTACGACCGCGAAGGCGACGGCGAGTTCTTCCAGGTCTACACCCACATCTTCGACGAGCGCTTCTTCTTCGAGATCGTCGAGCGCAGGCATTATCAGGGTTTCGGTGCGGCCAACGCCGGCATCAGGCTCGCAGCGCAAGCGCGCGAGGTGCGCCCCGCAAGCATGCCAAGGGTGTGACGACCCTCTCCCCTTGTGGGAGAGGGTGGCTCGCCGCGACAGCGGCGAGACGGGTGAGGGGTCTGCCTCCGCGCACTCATTTCGCGGAGAAATACCCCTCATCCGGCGCTTCGCGCCACCTTCTCCCACAAGGGGAGAAGGGGCTACATCGCTTGTGCCTCACTTCATCTTGCACTTGTCGTGGAAGCGATCCTGGTCGTTCTCGACGATGGTGGCGACGGTCTTCAGCGCGAGCTGGCCTTCGGAATCCTTGACCACGTCCTGCAGGTAGAAGTTCTGGATCGGGATGTGGTTGTTACCGAACTTGAACGGGCCGCGCACCGATTTGAAGTTGGCCTTCTCCATCTCGGCCTTCATCTCGTCCTTCTTCGAAGTGTCCCCCTTCACGGCGACGACGGCGCTGTTGATCAGGTTCGCGGCGTCATAGGACTGCGCGCCGTAGAAGGTCGGGCGCAGGCCGGGGTACTTCTTGCGGTAGTCGGCGACGAAGCGCTTGTTCTGCTCGTTGGGGAGGTCGTTGACCCATTGCTGCGCGCCGGGCACCCCGAGCGCGTTCTCCTTCTGGAGCGGCAGCGAGAGCTCGTCGATGGTGAAGGCGGTGTAGAGCGGCATCGTGCTCTTCAGCCCGGCCTGCGCATATTGGTTCAGGAACTGCACGCCCGCGGCACCCGGGTAGAACACGAAGATCGACTCGGCGCCGGAGGCACGCGCTTTGGAGAGCTCGGCGGAGAAGTCGAGCTGGCTCGGCCACACAGTGTATTCCTCACCCACGACCTGACCCTTGAAGGTGCTCTTGACGCCGGCCAGCATGTCCTTGCCGGCGGCATAGTTCGGGCCGATCAGGAACACCGACTTGACGCCCTTCTGGTTCATATAGGTGCCGACCGCCTGCGGCGTCTGATCGTTCTGCCACGAGGTCGAGAACACGTAAGGCGAGCACAGCTCGCCCGCGAGCTGCGACGGACCGGCATTGGCCGAGATCAGGAAGGTCTTCGAATCGACCGCGGTCTTGAGCGAGGCGAGCAGCACGTTCGACCAGATATAGCCGACGATGAAATCGACCTTGTCCGACTGCACCAGCTTCTCGGTCTTCTGCTTGCCGACGTCGGGCTTCTGCCCGTCATCCTCGTAGATCACCTCGACCGGCTTGCCGGCCATCTTGCGGCCGAGATGATCGAGCGCGAGCTCGAAGGAATTGCGCATGTCGTTGCCGATCACGGCGGTCGGGCCGCTGAAGGTCGAGACGAAGCCGATCTTGATGGTGTCACCGGCGAACGCCTGATTTGCCAGCACCAGCGCCGCTGCGCCCGCCAGCCAAAATGCCGTCCTCATAACCACTCCCCTCCTTATTATCGGTCCCCGGAAGCGGGGTGATCGCCGCTCCAGGCCCGTCTCTATTGAACGCAAAATCTGTCGCGCCGCCAATCGCTCAGCGCCTGCCTTGCACCATATTTCGCCCCGATCGACGGTGGCAAGAAATATAATTCTACTCACTTGGACGGAGGCTGCGGCGCTTTTTCGCGCCGGATCGATGCATCCCGTCTATTCGCCCATTGAGGACGGCTATTGGACCGCGGCGCCCAATCCGCACTTAAATGAAGGCGAGCAGCAGCGAGATTCGAGGGTTCAATCATGGCCGCAAATCCCCATCGCGTCGTCATCGTCGGCGCCGGCTTCGGCGGGCTGGAGGCGACTTACCGGCTTGCGGGCGCACCCGTCGAGATCACGCTGATCGACCGCCGCAATCATCATGTGTTCCAGCCGCTGCTCTATCAGGTCGCGACCGCCTCGCTCGCCACCAGCGAGATCGCCTGGCCGATCCGTCATCTCATGCGCGACCGCCGCGAGGTGACGACGCTGTTTGCGACCGTGAGCGGCATCGACACGGCTCGCCGCTGCGTGCTGATCGACGACGGCAGCGAGGTGCCCTACGACACGCTGGTGCTGGCCACCGGTGCGCGTCACGCCTATTTCGGCCACGATGAATGGGAGCAGTTCGCGCCCGGCCTGAAGACGCTGGAGGATGCGACCACCTTGCGCCGGCACATCCTGGTGGCGTTCGAGCGCGCCGAGCGCGAGACCGATCCGAAGCGGCGCGCGGCGCGGCTGACCTTCGTGATCGTCGGCGCCGGCCCGACCGGCGTCGAGCTCGCCGGCACCATCGCCGAGATGGCGCATCACACCCTGCCCGGCGATTTCCGCAACATCGACACGCACAAGGCACGCGTCGTGCTGATCGAGGCGGGCCCGCGCGTGCTCGCCGGCTTTCCCGACGAGCTCTCGGCCTACGCCCAGGCCTCGCTGGAAAAGATCGGCGTCGAGGTCGTGCTCGGCCAGGCCGTGACCGAGATCAACCGCGACGGCGTCGTGTTCGGCGGCAAGCTGCTCGAGGCGAAGACACGGATCTGGGCCGCCGGCGTGCGCGCCTCGCCCGCCGCCGAATGGCTGGGTGCGCCGCACGACCGCGCCGGACGCGTGCTGGTCGAGGCCGACCTCACCATACCAGGCCATTCCGAGATCTTCGCGATTGGCGACACCGTCAGCATCAACGCCTGGGGCGGCAAGCCGGTGCCCGGCATCGCGCCGGCCGCCAAGCAGCAGGGCCGTCATGTCGCGGAGACCATCAGAGCGCGCCTGCGCGGCGCTGCGACCGGCCCGTTCCGCTACAAGCATACCGGCAGCCTCGCCCAGATCGGCAAGCGGCTCGCCGTGATCGATTTCGGCCGCGTCAAGCTGCGCGGTGCCATCGCCTGGTGGATCTGGGGCATCGCCCACATCTACTTCCTGATCGGCCTGCGCCACCGCCTCAGCGTCGCGCTGAGCTGGCTCTGGATCTACGCGCGAGACCAGCGCGCGGCGCGGTTGATCACGCAGGGAAGCAGCAAGGTGGTGTAGGGGGCGTGCGCTTACCCTCCCCTGGAGGGGGAGGGTCGGCTCACATGGAGCGCAGCGAAATGTGAGACGGGGTGGGGTGACAGTCTCTCCTCATCCAACAGTGCCCGTGAGGAGAGATCACCCCACCCCGCTCGCGCTGCGCGCGATCGACCCTCCCCTGGAGGGCTACGGCATTCACACATCGAAGTTGAAGACGGGCAGAATGTCTGATTCCGTGTTGTTCTCATTGTCGAGGAGGATGGCATGGAGCTTGGACTGGGACGGTTTGGCGACCGTCGCCTGGAAAAAGGGGGGCCTTTCTCCTGGGCCGGCTGGTCGCGTCGGGCGGCCGAAAGCTGCGGGTGCGTCGATTGGGCGGCAATCGGGCGGGAGAGATTCGCCTGACCCGGCTATTGCGTAACGAGGCGTTCACCTGCGAGGAGATGCTGGCGGAGGCGGCCAGACGGA
>NZ_JACCHP010000010.1 GCF_016031625.1 Bradyrhizobium agreste
CGTGGCGGGGTGGGGTGATCTCTCCACTCGGGCACTGCCTCGGCGGAGAGACTGTCACCCCACCCCGTCTCGCGTCTCGCTGCGCTCGATCGCGAGCCGACCCTCCCCCTCCAGGGGAGGGTAAGCGCGCCTCAATCCACCAAAATCACCCTGATGTCGTTCACGTTGGTCAGCGTCGGTCCAGGCTGCAGCAAGTCGCCGGTCGCCTCGAAGAACGTGGTCGCGTCGTTGTTGTCGAGATAGGCCTGCGGCTCGAGTGCCAGTGCCTTCATCTTTGTGAACGTCGCAGCATCGATCAGCGCGCCGGCGGGATCGGTCGGGCGGCCGGCGCCGCCATCGGCGCCGTCGGTGTCGCCGGCCAGCGCCGCGATGCCGGAAGTATCCTTCAACAGCGAGGCCAGCGCCAGCGCATATTCCTGGTTCGGCCCGCCGCGCCCATTGCCGCGCACGGTGACCGTGAGCTCGCCGCCGGACAGGATCGCGACGCGCTTGCCCTGGCTGCGTGCCTCAAGCGCCAGCTTCGCATGATTGGCCGCGACCTCGCGCGCCTCGCCTTCGAGATCGGCGCCGAGATTGATGGTCTCGTAGCCGGCCTCGCGCGCGAGCTTAACCGCTGCGTCCAGCGACTGCTTGGGCCGCGCGATCAGCTCGAAATGCGCGCGTGCAAAGGCGGCGTCGCCCGGCTTGCAGCTCTCGTTGTTGGGATCGTCGAGCGCGCGGCGCACCGCATCGTCGATGTCGAGCCGGTATTTCGCCACGATCGCGCGCGCATCGGCCAGCGTGGTCGGATCGGGCACGGTGGGGCCGGAGGCGATCGCGGAAGCGTCGTCGTGCGGCACGTCGGAGATCGCGAGCGTCACGATCTCCGCGGCGTTCCGGCCGGCGCGGGCGAGACGGCCGCCCTTGATCCGCGACAGGTGCTTGCGCACGACGTTCATCTCGCCGATCGGCGCGCCCGAGCGCAGCAGCGCCTTGTTGACCGCCTGCTTCTGCGCGAAGCTGATGCCGTCCACCGGCGCGATCCAGTTGGCCGAGCCGCCGCCGGTGAGCAGCACCAGCAGCAGATCGTCCGGCCCGGCCTCGCCCGCGAGTGCGAGCGTGTCGGCGGCGCCCTTCAGGCCGGCTTCATCAGGCACGGGATGACCGGCCTCGACCACGCGAATGCGGCGCGTCGGCACGCCGTAGCCGTGGCGCGTGGTGGCGATGCCGACGAGGCGCTCCGGCGCCAATCCCAGCGCGTCGAGATAATGCCGCTCCGCGGCCGCGGCCATTGCGCCGGCGCCCTTGCCGGCGGCGAGGCAGATCACGCGTCCCCTGGGGGCAGGCCGCAGGTGAGGGGTCAGCACCACGTCGGGATGGGCGGCGGCAACGGCGGCGTCGTAGAGCGCGCGGAGCAGGGGACGTCGGTCGGTCATGGACAATGGCCTTGCGCAGAATGGACTGGCGGCGACGCGGTCGCCGCCATCTGCCTACCGCATCGTGTGCCAAAGCGTAAGCGCCTTCGCCGTCATTCGATTGTGCAATCGCGTGATCACAATTGCCGCACAAGCAAAAGCCCCCTGCGCGATTCAGCGCAGGGGGCTCGTCGTCCCGGCTTTGCAGCTGCTAGCCGCCGGCGTCGGCGCTGATCACCTCGCCGAACAGATCCCACTTGTCGCCCTTGAACTTCATCAGCTGCAGCGAGCTGATCGGCGCGAAGTCGTTCGGCCCGGTATTGATCTTGATGCCGGGCAGCAGCACTTCGGTGCGGAAGTCCTTCAGGCTCGCCGCCTGCTTCATGACGTTCTCGCGCGTGAGATTGTCGCCGCACTTCTTCAGCACTTCGACCAGCGTCTGTGCCACGCCGTAGCCGACGATGGTGCCGCCGTCGAGCTTGTCGCCTTCGGGGAAGTACTTCGTCATGAACTCCAGGAACGCCTTCATGCCGGGATCGTCCTTCCACTGCGGATCGGAGACGTCCTTCAGATAGGCGGCCGAGATGATGTCTTGCGCGTTCTCGAAGCCGGCCGGCTTGATCACGCTGCCGACCGAAGCCGAGACGTTGTTGAGAAAGTGGGTCGGCTTCCAGCCGATTTCGGAGATCTTCTTGATCGCCTGTGCCGCGAATTTCGGCGTGGTGATGTTGATGAAGACGTCGGCGCCGGTGGCTTTCAGCTTGACGATGTGATTGTCGATGGTCGGCTCCGATGTCTCGTAGCTTTCCTCCAGCACGATCATGCTCGCGGCCTTGGCCCCCAAGCCGTCCTTCAGGCCCTTCAAATAGTCCTTGCCGTAATCGTCGTTCTGGTAGAGCACGCCGATCTTGGCGTTCGGCATGGCCTTGAGGATGTACTTCGCGTAGATCTGCGTCTCGCTCTGGTAGTTGGGCTGCCAGCCCATGGTCCATGGGAAGTTCTGCGGATCGTTCCACTTGGTGGCGCCGGTCGCGACGAACAGCTGCGGCACCTTCTTCGAGTTCATGTATTTCTGGATCGCCGAGTTCGGCGGCGTGCCGAGCGAGTTGAAGACGAGCAGCACCTCGTCGCTCTCGACCAGCTTGCGAGCCTGCTCCACCGTCTTCGGCGGCGAGTAGGCATCATCGTAGGAGATGAAATTGATCTTGCGGCCGTTGATGCCGCCCTCTTCGTTGATCTTCTTGAAATAGGCGGCTTCGGTGCGACCGATGATGCCGTAGGCGGAGGCCGGTCCGCTGTAGGGCATGATGTTGCCGATCTTGATCTCGGTGTCGGTCGCACCGCTATCGTACTTCTTCTGGGCCGTTGCGGTTGAGGCCGAGGCCGCGATGAGCGCGAGCGCCAATGATGCGGCCGCAAGCTTGCCGGTGACAGCAGGCATTCCAATCTCCCTGTTTTTCTTGGTTTGCGCGTCCCTTTTCTTGACTTGATTGTTTTTGGCGACGCGAGCGCAATTCAATACGATTTGCCCGAAAGCTTCAAGGAAAAGCCCCTGCGGCAGAACCGCAGGGGCTGCGTCTTTAGTCGTTCGGGACTTACGTCTTTAGCGACTGGTTAATGGTCAGCCGCCGACGTCGCCGCTCAAGATGTCGCCGAATCGCTCCCAATGCTCGCCCTTGAAGCGGATCAGTTGCAGCTGCGAAAGCGGCGCGAAATCGGTGGCGGAGGTGTTGACCTTGATGCCCGGCAACAGGCCCGCAGGCTCGAAGTCCTTGATGTTGGCGGCCTGCTTCATGATGTTTTCGCGGGTCAGATTGTCGCCGCAGGCCTTGAGCACGTGAACGAGACCCTGGCTCACGATATAGCCGTACATCACCGAAGCGTCGGTGCGGTTCGCTTCCGGATAGTACTTATCCAGGAACTCGTTCCAGGCGATCATCGCCTTGTCGTCCTTCCACTGTGCGTCGGTCGGGTCCTTGAAATATTGCGACGAGATGATGTCCTGCGCGTTCTCGAAGCCGGCTGGCTTGATCACGCTGCCGATCGAGGCCGAGACGTTGTTGAGGAAGTGCAGCGGCTTCCAGCCGATCTCCGCGTTCTTCTTGATCGCCTGCGCCGCGAATTTCGGCGTCGTGATGTTGAAGAAGACGTCGGCATTGGTCGCCTTCATCTTGACGATGTGGGAGTCGATGGTCGGCTCGGAGACTTCGTAGCTGTCCTCGATGACGATCATCGAGGCGGCCTTCGCGCCCAGGCCATCCTTGAAGCCCTTCAGATAGTCCTTGCCGTAATCGTCGTTCTGGTAGAGCACGGCGATCTTGGCGTTCGGATGGTTCTTCAGGATGTACTTGGCGTAGATGATCGACTCGCTCTGGTAGTTGGGCTGCCAGCCCATCGTCCACGGGAAGTTCTGCGGATCGTTCCACTTGGTGGCGCCGGTGGCGACGAACAGCTGCGGCACCTTCTTCTGGTTCATGTATTTCTGGATCGCCGAGTTCGGCGGCGTGCCGAGCGAATTGAAGATCAGCAGCACCTCGTCGCTCTCGACCAGCTTGCGCGCCTGCTCCACGGTCTTTGGCGGGGAATAGGCGTCGTCATAGGTGATGAAGTTGATCTTGCGGCCGTTGATGCCGCCTTCTGCGTTGATCTTGCGGAAATAGGCCTCTTCGGTCTTGCCGATCACGCCGTAGGCGGAGGCCGGTCCGCTATAGGGCATGATGTTGCCGATCTTGATTTCGGTGTCGGATGCGCCGGTGTCGTATTTCTTCTGCGCGGACGCTGCCGTGGAAAGGGTGGTAGCCAGCACGAGGGCAGCCGAAAGGGCCCCCAATCGCACATGCATTGCAGGCATTTTGATCTCCCTGGACAGGATTGAATGTGTCGATTGTTCTTGTTGGGAGCGATCGTTGCGCCTCGCTCCGCCGCGTATTCAATACCTATCCACGGCCGTCAGCAAGACAAACGCCCCGCACGGGCGTCGCGGGGGGCGGCGATCGCTTCGAAGGACGATGCTTAATATTCCGGCGCGTGAGATTTTTTGCGCGGCAAACTCACCGCTGGAGTTGCCTTGCGAAGAAGCGGCTATCCTGAATTGCGTTCCTCATTGGCTCATCTCGCTCGAGATGATGTCGCCGAACAGCTCCCATCTCTTGCCCTTGAAGCGCATCATCTGGAGCTGCTCGATCGGGGCGAAATCGTCGGGCGCGGTGTTGATCTTGATGCCGGGCAGCAGCGTGTCGGGTGCGAAGTCCTTCAGGCTGGCGGCCTGCTTCATGACGTTCTCGCGGGTCAGATCGTCGCCGCACATCTGCAGCACCTTCACCATGGTCTGTGCGGCGGCATAGCCGAACACGACGCCGGCATCGAGCTTGTCGGCCTTGGGCTGGTATTGCGCGAGGAAATTGTAGAATTTCTTCATGCCGTCGTCGCCATTCCACTGCGGGTCGGAGCCGTCCTTGGTGTAGGTCGCCGACAGGATGCCTTGCGAGATTTCGATGCCCGCCGGCTCCAGCACGCCGCTGACCGAAGCCGAGACGTTGGAGATGATCTGCATCGGATGCCAGTTGATTTCGGCGGCCTTCTTGATCCCCTGCGCGGCGAATTTCGGGCTGGTGATGCTGATGAAGACGTCGGCGCCGGAGGCTTTCAATTTGACGACGCGCTCATCGATCGTCGGCTCGGAGCTGTCGTAGGCTTCTTCCAGCACGATCATCGAGGTCTTGGGCCCAAGGCCCTCTTTCAGCCCCTTCAGATAGTCCTTGCCGAAATCGTCGTTCTGGTAGAGCACGCCGATCTTCGCGTCCGGCTTCTCCTTCATGATGTATTTGGCGTAGATGCGGGCCTCGCTGACGTAGCTTGGCTGCCAGCCCATGGTCCAGGGATATTGCTTGGGATCGTTCCATTTCGAGGCGCCGCTTGCCACGAACAATTGCGGCACCTTCTTCTCGTTCATGTATTTGCGGATGGCGCCGTTGGTGGAGGTGCCGAGCGAGCCGAAGATCAGCAGCACGTTGTCGCTCTCGACCAGCTTGCGCGCCTGTTCCACCGTCTTCGGCGGCGAATAGCCGTCGTCATAGGAGATGAATTTGATCTTGCGGCCGTTGATGCCGCCCTCGGCGTTGACCTTGTTGAAGTAGGCTTCCTCGGTCTTGCCGATCGCGGCATAGGCGGAGGCCGGACCGCTATAGGGCATGATATTACCGATCTTGATCTCGGTATCGGAAGCGCCGCTGTCGTATTTCTTCTGCGCCAGCGCTTCGCTGCTCATTGCAGTGCACAAGACGAGCGCGGCCCAGAGCGGCGCAACCTGGGAACGAACGGCGGCCATTGTTCTCCTACCCCGGGATGGATCGATCGCATTGAACAAGATTGGCGCCTGTCGTCAACAAAAAGCCCCCGCGGCTGCCCGCGGGGGCTCCTCGTCCTCGATTATCGCGTCAGCCTCACTCGGAGGCGACGTCACCGCTGATGATCTCGCCGAACAGTTCCCACTTCTCGCCCTTGAAGCGCATCATCTGCAGCTGCGCGATCGGAGCGAAGTCGGTGGCGCCGGTGTTGATCTTGACGCCGGGCAGCAGCGTATCCGGCGCGAAGTCCTTCAACGAGGCGGCTTGCTTCATGATGTTGGCGCGGGTGAGATCGTCACCGCACATTTCCAGCACCTTGGCGAGCGTCGACGCCGCGCCATAGCCATAGACCATGCTGGTGTCCGACTTGTCGGCACCCGGCATGTACTTGTCGACGAACTCGTTCCACTTCTTCATGCCGGGGTCGTTGGCCCATTGCGGATCCGTGGAGTCCTTGGCATAGGCGGCCGACAGCACGCCCTGCGCGTTCTCGAAGCCGGCCGGCTTCATCACGCTGCCGACCGAGATCGACACGTTGGTGAGGATCTGAAGCGGTTTCCAGTTGAGCTCGGCGGTCTTCTTGATGGTCTGGGCCGCGAATTTCGGTGTGGTGTAGATCAGCAGCACGTCGGGATTGGCCGCCTTGATCTTGACGATGTGACCGTCGATCGACGGCTCGGAGACCTCATAGCTCTCTTCCATGATGATCATGGAGGAGGCCTTGGCGCCGAGGCCGTCCTTGGTGCCCTTGAGGTAATCTTTGCCGAAATCGTCGTTCTGATAGAGGATCGCGATCTTGGCGTCCGGCTTCTCCTTCATCAGCCATTTCGCGTAGATCTGCGCTTCGCTCTGGTAGGAGGGCTGCCAGCCCATGGTCCAGGGGAAGTTCTTCGGGTCGTTCCACTTGGTGGCGCCGGTCGCCACGAAGAGCTGCGGGATCTTCTTGGAGTTGAGATATTTCTGGATCGCACTGTTCGAAGGCGTGCCGAGCGGGTTGAAAACGAGCAGCACCTCGTCGCTCTCGACCAGCTTGCGAACCTGCTCGACGGCCTTCGGCGGCGAATAGCCGTCGTCATAGGTGACGAAGTTGATCTTGCGGCCGTTGATGCCGCCCTTGTCGTTGATCATCTTGAAATAGGCTTCTTCGGTCTTGCCGATGATGCCATAGGCCGACGCCGGACCGCTGTACGGCATGATGTTGCCGATCTTGATCTCGGTATCGGACGCGCCGGTGTCGTATTTCTTTTGGGCGAGTGCAGCGCCGGAGGTGAGAGTGAAGGCCGCCGTTGCCGTGACCAGCGCGGCGGCTCGCAGTGTTCTTCCAAAATACAATTCGGTCTCCTTGGTTAATTCAACGGGTCTTCAGTTCTTCCTGAGCTTGCCGACGAGTTGCTGGCCCAGGATCGCGACCTGCCTTGCGCCATGCGGCACGAGGTAGATGACGAGGAACAGCAGCACGCCGAACACCGCGCCGGAGAGGCCCTTGGAGATGCTCTCCGCCATGTTCGGCACGAAGATGATGAAGGCCGCACCGATGAACGAGCCGGGCAGCCAGCCGACGCCGCCGACGACCATGCCGAGGAACAGCGAGATCGCGAGCGTGATGGTGTAGCTGTCGGGCGCGACGAACTGCACCGCAATGGCGCCGAGCGAGCCGGCAACGCCGGTGATGCCCGCGGACACGCCGAACGCCAGCGTCTTGTAAAGCGCGACGTTGACGCCCATCGAGGAGGCCGCGATCTCGTTGTCGCGGATCGCCATGAAGGCGCGGCCGGAGCGGGAGCGCAGCAGGTTCACCGAGAAGATGTAGATCGCGACCGTCACGATGAGCGTGAAGTAGTACAGCCACATGTCCTGCGACATCGGCAGGCCGAACGGCGCGTCCGGCTTGGTGACGACGAGGCCCTGCACGCCGCCGGTCCAGTGCTCGAGGAAGTTCAGTTTCAACAGCTGCGGCATCGCGGTCGCAAGCGCGAAGGTCGCGAGCGCGAGATAGACGCCGGACAGCCGTAGCGCCGGCTTGCCGAACAAATAGCCGAACGCGAAGCAGACCGCGGCGGAGATCGGAATGGTCAGCGCGTAGTTGATGTTGGCGTGCTCCATCAGCACCGCCGAGGTATAGGCGCCGACGGCGTAGAACGCGCTCTGGCCGAGCGAGAACTGGCCGCTTCCGCCGGTCAGGATGTTCAGCGCCAACACCGCGAGCCCGTAGATCAGGAGCATCGTCATCTGGAAGATGATGAAGTTCTTGACGAACATCGGCACGATCAACAGCGCCGCCAGCACCACCAGCGAGGTGCCGGTGCCCAGCGTCATGGCCCGCTTCGGAACCGCCTCGACCGCCTCGTGGCCTTCGGCGACGACTTCTTCTGCAGCGCTCATGATCAAACTCGCTTGACGATGTGCCGGCCGAACAGGCCAGCGGGTTTGACGACCAGGACGGAGATGATCAGCGCGAGCGCGATCGGGAGCTTCAGCTCGTTGCCGACGCCTGGGATGTAGGTGCCGGCGAGATTCTCGAAGATGCCGACCAGGAAGCCGCCGACCACGGCGCCGAACGGGCTCGACAGTCCGCCGAGCACCGCCGCGGCGAAGCCGTAGATCAGCACGCCGCCCATCATGTTGGGCTCCAGGAATACGACAGGGGCGATCAGCATGCCGGCGATCGAGCCGATCGCGGTTGCCATGCCCCAGCCGAGCGCGATCATCCAGCTGGTGTTGATGCCGACGAGGCGGGCCGATTCCGGCACCGACGCCGCGGCGCGCATGGCGAGACCGATGCGGGTGTACTGGAAGAAGAAATAGAGCCCGAGCAGCAGCAGCACGGTGACGCCGATCATGCCGGCCTGGTGGGTCGAGATCAGTTGGCTGCCCAGGAACGGTGCGGAGCCGAACGGGGTCGGATATTGCTTGATCGTGAAGTCCCAGATCAGGCCGGCCGACGAGTTGATGATCGCAAACAGCGCGATGAAGCCGGCGACGTTGGTCAGCACCGGTGCTTTGGCAAGCGGCTTGAACAGGATGCGCTCGATCGCGATGCCGGCAACGAAGGAAAGTGCCAGCGTGATCAGGAAGGCGGCCCAATAGGACAAACCCCACTGCATCAGCTGCCACGAGATGAAGGTCGAGAACATCGCCATCTCGCCTTGCGCGAAGTTGAGATGGTCGATGGCCTGGTAGATCATGACCACGGCGAGCGCCATGCAGGCGTAGATCGCGCCCGTGGCGATGCCGGCCAGGACCTGGTTGGTGAACAGCTCCATTGTCCTGGGCTCCTAGAGTCTGACGATTTCGGGTTGAAGTGCGGCGAGGTCGAGGATGCACCTCTCCCCGTAGGGGAGAGGTCGGATTGCGTAGCAATCCGGGTGAGGGGCCGCAGCTCCGACTTGAGACCGTAACCCCTCACCCGGCGCTGCGCGCCGACCTCTCCCAAAGGGAGAGGTGGACTGAGTGCGCCGATACATTGTTGCCATCATCCGCTCCCTCAGTAACCCAGATAGGATTTGCGGATTTCTTCGTTGTTCGCGATGTCCTTGGCCTTGCCGGACATCACGATGCGGCCGGTCTCGATCACATAGGCCTGGTCGGCGAGCTCGAGCGCGAGCTGGGCGTTCTGCTCGACCACCAGGATCGAGACCTTGTCCTCGCGGTTGATCTTGCCGAGGATGCCGAACAGATCGCGCACCACCAGCGGCGCGAGGCCGAAGGAGGGCTCGTCGAGCAGCATCAGCCGCGGCCGCAGCATCAGCGCGCGGGCGACCGCGAGCATCTGCTGCTCGCCGCCGGAGAGCGTGCCGGCCTGCTGGGTGTGGCGCTGCTTCAACACCGGGAAATGCGCATACATGCGCTCGATGTCGGCGACGATGCCGGCGCTGTCCTTGCGGGTGATGGCGCCGAGCTGGAGGTTCTCCTCGACCGTCATGTTGGTGAAGGTGCCGCGGCCCTGCGGCACATGGGCGATGCCGAACCGCACGATGCTCTCGGTGGAGCGGTTGTTGAGCGGCTTGCCGTCGAACTCGATGCCGCCGGTCGAGCGCACCATGTTGCAGATCGCGCGCAGCGTCGTGGTCTTGCCGGCGCCGTTGGCCCCGAGCAGCGTCGTCAGCGATCCCTCGTTCAGCGAGAACGACAGGCCGTGGAGCGCCTGGACCTGGCCGTAATAGGCGCGTAGGTCCTTGACGTTGAGCAGCGTTGTCATTGGTCCTTGCTCCCGAGATAGGCCTTGATGACGTCAGGGTTGGCCTGCACCTGGGCTGGGGTGCCTTCCGCGAGCTTCTTGCCGAAATTCAGCGCGACGACGTGGTTGGCGATCGACATCACGAGGCCCATATGGTGCTCGACCAGCAGCACGGTCATGTGGCGCTCGTCGCGGATGCGGCGGATCAGGTCGCCGAGCACGTGGACTTCCTCATGGTTGAGGCCGCCGGCGGGCTCGTCGAGCAGCAGGATCTTCGGGTCCGCCGCCAGCGCGCGCGCCAGCTCGACCCGCTTCTGCGTGCCGAAGGGCAGGCCGGAGACGATGGTGTGCGCGACGTCTTCGAGGTCGAGATAAGCGAGGATCTCGTGAACCTTCTTGTTGACCGCGGTCTCGCTGCGGCGGACCCAGGCAAGCTTAAGAGAGTCGCTGATGATGTCGCTGGACGTCTTCGAATGTGCGCCGACGCGGACGTTGTCCATCACCGACAGGTTCGGAAACAGCGCCACGTTCTGGAAGGTGCGGCCGATGCCGATCTCGGCGATCCGGTGCGGCGGCCGCGACAGGATGCTCACGCCCTCCATCAGGATGTCGCCGGACGACGGCTGGTAAAGCCGCGACAGGCAGTTGAAGAGCGTGGTCTTGCCGGCGCCGTTCGGGCCGATCAAGCCGAGGATGGCGCCCTTGTGCATGTCGAAGGACACGCCATTGAGCGCGATGATGCCGCCGAACACGACGCTGACGTCGCGAACCGCGAGCAGGGGCGATGGACCCTGCGCGAGCTGTGCCTGCGTCATCTCGTCTCGCTCACGTCGTTCAGTGAGCGATGGGGCGATGCGATCCGCTCCCGGTGATGACAAAGGCTATCTGAATCCCTCGGCCACACGCGCAACTTTTCCTCCTGATTTCAGCTTTTTGCTGATGTCTTTTTTTGAATGCGGCATCAGACCCCCGAGCGCCGCTTCGATGTTCCTTACCATCGTCAAGAGACGCGGTCCAATGTCGTTGATCAAACGCTCTTCCGTGAAACGGAATGCGGGCGCGCCGCAATTGAATGCGTAAGGTCCGGTTCCGTCGTTGAGCTTGAGCGCGACGCCGGCCGCGCCGATGTCGTCGTGCCAGTCGCCGACCGAAATCGCAAAGCCGTATTTCGCGACGGTCTCGCCGGAACGTTCCAATCCCTCGCGCATCTTCGGCCAGCGGCTGCCGTAATGTTCGCGCAGGATGCGCGACACTTCAGCGCGACCTTCATCGTCGAGTGCCCAGAAATAGGCGCGGCCCATCGCGCTGGTTGCAATCGGCACGCGCGAGCCGACGTCAAGTTGAACGCCGACGGTCTCGCTGCCGCGGCTCTGCCCGAAATAGATCATGCTGTGGCGGTCACGGCCGCCGACCGCGACGGCGCCGCCGGTCGCGCGCATCACCTCCTCGCGGAACGGCTCGGACAAATGCCGAACGCCGAGATTGGCCAGCGCCGCGTAGCCGAGCGACATCGCTGCAGGTGCGAGCTGGTACTTCTCGAAGCGGGGAACCGGCGTCAGATAGCCCAGCTTGGTCAGCGTGTAGGTCAGGCGCGACACAGTGGGCTTGGGCAGATTGGTGCGGGACGCAATCTCCTGATTGCCGAGCAGGCCGTCATTGGGTTGGAACGCGCGCAATACTTCCAGTCCGCGGGAAAGCGCGACGACGAAATTCCGATCGGTCGCAGGCTTTTTTCCTGTACGCTTCATCCCTGATCTGCTTCTTGCGCGGAGTCGTTGACAACGTCCGTGCTTCAAAATAACCCTGCCGTCAAGATGCGGAATTAAATTCCGCAATGCGAAATCGAAATAAAGCAAATCTCCACCAAGGAGGGACACCGTGAGCGAAGTGGTCAAGCTTGAGCGTCATGACGAAATCGGGATCGTCACGGTCAATAGCCCGCCGGTCAACGCGCTGAGTGCCGCAGTCCGCGGTGGGATTCTCGAGTGCACCAAGGCCGCAATCGCCGATCCCGCCATCAAGGGCATCGTCCTGACCTGCGCCGGCCGCACCTTCATTGCCGGTGCCGACATCACCGAGTTCGGCAAGCCGCCGAAGCCGCCCGCGCTCAACGACGTGCTGTCCGAGATCGAAAACTCGCCGAAGCCCGTCGTTGCCGCCATCCACGGCACCGCGCTCGGCGGCGGCCTCGAGGTCGCGCTGGCCTGTCATTTCCGCGTCGCGGTGAAAGAGGCCAAGCTCGGCCTGCCCGAGGTCAAGCTCGGCCTGCTACCCGGCGCCGGCGGCACCCAGCGCCTGCCCCGCGCCGTGGGCCCGGAGCTCGCGGTCAAGATGATCGTCGGCGGCGACCCGATCGGCGCGGCGGAAGCCCTGAAGAACGGCTTGATCGAGGAGATCGTCGAGGGCCCGGCCTCGGGCGGCGAGGCTTTCGTGCGCAAGATTCTCGCCGAGAAGCGTCCGCTGCGGCGTCTGCGCGACGACGATTCCAAGCTCGCAGCCGCCAAGGCCGACCGCTCGATCTTCACCAATGCGGTTGCGGCCATGACCAAGAAGTCGCGCGGCCTGGAGGCGCCGTTCGCGGCCGCCGATGCAGTCGGCTACGCCATCGACCTGCCGTTCGACGAAGGCTTGAAGAAGGAGCGCGAGGGCTTCCTCAAGCTGGTCGCCAGCGACCAGTCCAAGGCGCAGCGCTACGCCTTCTTCGCCGAGCGCGAGGCCAACAAGATCGCGGGCGTGCCCGAAGGCACCAAGCCGCGGCCCGTGAACCGCGTCGCCATTCTCGGCGCCGGCACCATGGGCGGCGGCATCGCGATGTCCTTTGCCAATGCCGGCATTCCCGTCACCCTGATCGAGACCGGCGAAGAGCAGCTCAAGCGCGGCATGGGCATCATGCAGAAGAACTGGGAAGCGACCGCCGCGCGCGGCGGCATTCCCGCCGATGCGCCCGCCAAGCGCATGGCGCTGATCGACGGCAAGGTCGGGATCGAGAATGTCGGCGACGCCGATCTCGTCATCGAGGCCGTGTTCGAGACCATGGCGGTGAAGAAGGAGGTGTTCGGCAAGCTCGATCAGTACGCCAAGCAAGGCGCCGTGCTCGCCTCCAACACCTCGTATCTGAACATCGACGAGATCGCGAAGGCGACCAAGCGTCCGCAGGACGTGCTCGGCATGCACTTCTTCTCGCCGGCCAACGTCATGAAGCTGTGCGAGATCGTGCGTGCCGACAAGACCGCGCCGGATGCGCTGGTGACCGCGGTGACGATCGCGCGCAAGATCGCGAAGGTGCCGGCCGTGGTCGGCGTCTGCGACGGCTTCGTCGGCAACCGCATGCTGGCGCAGCGCGGCAAGCAGTCCGAGAAGCTCTTGTTCGAGGGCGCGCTGCCGCAGCAGGTCGATGCCGTCGTCACCAAGTTCGGCATGCCGATGGGCCCGTTCGCGATGAGCGATCTGGCCGGCCTCGACATCGGCTGGCGCTCGCGCAAAGATCGCGGCATCAAGTCCGAGATCGCGGACGCGCTGTGCGAAGCCGGCCGCTTCGGCCAGAAAACCGGCAAGGGCTATTACAAGTACGAAGCCGGTTCTCGTGCGCCGCTGCCTGACCCCGATGTCGAGAAGCTGATCGACGAGACCTTGCTGCGTCTCGGCCGCAAGAAGCGCGTCGTCAGCGACGAGGAGATCCTCGAGCGGATGATGTATCCGATGATCAACGAGGGCGCGAAGATCCTGGAAGAGGGCATCGCCGCGCGTCCGAGCGATATCGATGTGGTCTGGCTCTACGGCTATGGCTGGCCGATCTACCGCGGCGGCCCGATGTACTGGGCCGACAGCGTCGGCCTCAAGCACATCGCCGATCGCCTCTCGTTCTACGCCAAGGAGACCAACGACCCCAGCCTCGAGCCCGCCCCGCTGCTGAAGAAGCTCGCCGCGGAGGGCAAGACGTTCGCCTCGCTCGCGGCGGAGTCGAAGGCGGCGTGATGGGGCCTTGTGCTCTCGGCGTCATTCCGGGATGGCCCGTAGGGCCAAGCCCGGAATCCATTTCGCCTCAGAGTGCGCTGCCTGATGGATTCCGGGCTCGCGACTTCGTCGCGCCCCGGAATGACCACTGAGTGTGATGCAGAAAATGACCCATCCCGGCGAACAGTTTTACCCCGAGGGCGTGCGGTGGGACGACACCATCGTCCAGGGCACGCTGCCGGACCTTCTCGCGAAGGCCGCCGCCGATTACGGCACGCGCACCGCGCTGGAGTTCCGCGATCGTCCGATCACCTATACCGAGCTCGCAGCTCAGGCAGATCGCGCCGCTGCGGCGTTTCTGCGCGCCGGCTGCGGCAAAGGCGCGTCGGTCGCGCTGTTCCTCGGCAACACGCCCGATCATCCCGTCAACTTCTTCGGTGCGCTCAAGGCAGGCAGCCGCGTCGCGCATCTGTCGCCGCTCGACGGCGAGATCGCGCTGACACACAAGGTCTCGGACTCGGGCTCGCGCCTGCTCGTCACCTCCAACCTCCAGGCCCTGCTGCCGACCGCGCTGAAATTCCTGGAGAAGGGCCTGATCGACAAGCTCGTCGTCTGCGAGGACGATCATTGGGGCAAGGTCGGCACCCCCCAGGCGGCGATCCCCGATGATCCCCGCATCGTCACCTTCAGTCGCTTCGTCGAAGGCGCCACCGCGCCTGCGCAATGGCCTGTCGTCGCGGCCGACGACGTCGCGCTGCTGCAATATACCGGCGGCACCACCGGCCTGCCCAAGGGCGCGATGCTCACGCACGGCAATCTCACCTCTGCGGTGTCGATCTACGACGTCTGGGGCAAGCCGGCCCGGGCCGCCCGCGGCGACGTCATCGAACGCGTGATCTGCGTGCTGCCGCTGTTCCACATCTACGCGCTCACCGTCGTGCTGTTGTCCTCGCTCCGCCGCGGCAATCTGATCTCGCTGCATCAGCGCTTCGACGTCGAAGCCGTGATGCGCGACATCGAGGTCAAGCGTGCGACCTATTTCCCCGGCGTGCCGACGATGTGGATCGCGATCGCCGCGCTGCCCGATCTCGACAAGCGCGACTTCTCCTCGCTCGTCAGCATCGGCTCCGGCGGCGCGCCGCTGCCGGTGGAGATCGCGAGCTTCTTCGAGCGCAAGGTCGGCAAGAAGCTGAAGAGCGGCTGGGGCATGACCGAGACCTGCTCGCCCGGCACCGGCCATCCGCCCACGGGCCCGGAGAAGCCCGGCTCGATCGGCCTGATGCTGCCCGGCATCGAACTCGACGTCGTCGCGCTGGACGATCCCAGACGCGTGCTGCCGCCGGGCGAGATCGGCGAGATCCGCATCAAGGGCCCCAACGTCGCCAAGGGCTACTGGAACAAGCCGGAAGGATCGACCGAGGCCTTCGTGGACGGCCGCTTCCTCACCGGCGACATCGGTTATGTCGACACCGACGGCTATTTCTTCCTGGTCGACCGCAAGAAGGACATGATCATCTCCGGCGGCTTCAACGTCTATCCGCAGATGATCGAGCAGGCGATCTACACGATTCCCGGCGTGCACGAGGTCATCGTGCTCGGCATTCCCGACTCCTATCGCGGCGAAGCCGCAAAGGCCTTCATCAAGCTGAGGCCCGAGGCAAAGCCGTTCACGCTCGACGAATTGCGCGCGCAGCTTGCCGGCAAGCTCGGCAGGCACGAATTGCCGGCCGCGGTCGAATTCGTCGACGATCTGCCGCGCACGCCGGTCGGGAAATTGTCGCGCCACGAATTGCGCCAGCGGCAGAAACCGTCTTCCGGGATTCGCGCTGCTGATGCCCCCGCAATGACGAAAATGACGTAACGTTTCACAGGAGGATCCAATGGATCTCGCATTCACGAAAGAAGAGCAGGCGTTTCGCGAGGAAGTGCGGCAGTTCTTCCGCGACAACGTGCCGCCGGATACGCGGCGCAAGCTGGTCGAGGGCCGTCATCTCTCCAAGGACGAGATGGTGACGTGGTGGCGCATCCTCAACAAGAAGGGCTGGGGCGTCAGCCATTGGCCGAAGGAATATGGCGGCACCGGCTGGACCCCCGTGCAGCACTACATCTTCAACGAGGAGCTGCAGGCCCATCCGGCACCGCAGCCGCTCGCCTTCGGCGTCAGCATGGTCGGCCCCGTCATCTACACGTTCGGCAACGAGGCACAGAAGAAATATTACCTGCCGCGCATCGCCAATGTCGACGATTGGTGGTGCCAGGGCTTTTCGGAGCCCGGCTCCGGCTCCGACCTCGCCTCGCTGAAGACGAAAGCCGAGCGCCGTGGCGACAAGTGGATCATCAACGGCCAGAAGACCTGGACCACGCTCGCCCAGCACGCCGACATGATCTTCTGCCTCTGCCGCACCGATCCCTCCGCAAAGAAGCAGATGGGCATCTCCTTCATCGTGTTCTCGATGAAGTCGAAGGGCGTCACCGTGCGCCCGATCCAGACCATCGACGGCGGCCGCGAGGTCAACGAGGTCTTCTTCGACGACGTCGAGGTGCCCATCGAGAACCTGATCGGCGAGGAGAACAAGGGCTGGGATTACGCCAAATTCCTGCTCGGCAATGAGCGCACCGGCATCGCCCGCGTCGGCGTCTCCAAGGAGCGCATCCGCCGCATCAAGGACCTGGCGTCGAAGGTCGAATCCGCCGGCAAGCCGATCATCCAGGATTCCGCCTTCCGCGAGAAGCTGGCGGCCTGCGAGATCGAGCTGAAGGCGCTCGAGCTGACGCAGCTGCGCGTCGTCGCCGACGAAGGCAAGCACGGCAAGGGCAAGCCCAATCCGGCCTCGTCGGTGCTGAAGATCAAGGGCTCCGAGATCCAGCAGACCACCACCGAGCTCTTGATGGAAGTGATCGGCCCGTTCGCCGCGCCCTACGACGTGCACGGCGACGACGGCTCGAACGAAGCCATGGACTGGACCGCCCAGATCGCGCCGAGCTACTTCAACAACCGCAAGGTCTCGATCTACGGCGGCTCCAACGAGATCCAGCGCAACATCATCGCCAAGGCGGTGCTGGGGCTGTGAGCTACGTCCTCTCCGCAATCGCGGAGAGGGCAACATTCCACGTCATTCCGGGGCGCGACGCAGTCGCGAACCCGGAATCCATCGGGCCGCATACGCTGAGGCGAAATGGATTCCGGGCCTGGCCCTTCGGGCCATCCCGGAATGACGAAGCCAGATAATTTCGGGTACGAGGAACCAACGAAATGGATTTTGATCTGTCCGAGGAGCAGCGGCTTCTCAAGGAAAGCATCGACGGCCTGCTGACCGATTCCTACGATTTCGAGCAGCGCAAGAAGTACATGGCGGAGAAGGGCGGCTGGAGCAAAACCGTCTGGCTCAAGCTCGCCGAGCAGGGACTGCTCGGCCTGCCCTTCAGCGAGGCCGATGGCGGCTTCGGCGGCGGCGGCGTCGAGACCATGATCGTGATGGAAGCGCTCGGCAAGGCGCTAGTGCTGGAGCCGTATCTCGCCACGGTCGTGATCGGCGGCGGCTTCCTGCGCCATGCCGGCACCGATGCGCAGAAGGCCGCGCATGTCCCTTCGATTATCGACGGCAGCAAGACGCTAGCTTTCGCCCAGCTCGAGAAGAACTCGCGCTATGATCTGTTCGACGTTACCACGACCGCCAAGAAGAAGGGCGACGGCTACGTGATCGACGGCGAGAAGTTCGTCGTGCTCAACGGCGAGAACGCGGACACCCTCATCGTCACCGCGCGCACCAAGGGCGACCGCCGCGACAAATCCGGCATCGGCGTGTTCCTGGTCCCGGCTAACGCCAAGGGCGTCGCCAAGAAGTCCTATCCGACCCAGGACGGCCTGCACGCCGCCGACATCACCTTCACCGGTGTCGAGGTCGGCCCCGACGCCGTGCTCGGCAACCCCGAGGCTTCGCTCGCGCTGATCGAGCGCGTGGTGGACGAAGCCCGCGTCGCGCTCTGCGCCGAGGCGGTCGGCCTGATGGACGAATCGCTCAAGACCACGGTCGAATACATCAAGACGCGCAAGCAGTTCGGCGTTCCGATCGGCTCGTTCCAGTCGCTGCAGCACCGCGCCTCCGACATGTTCGTCGCCACCGAGCAGGCGCGCTCGATGTCGATGTTCGCGACCATGGCGAACGACTTCGAGGACGCCAGGGAGCGCAGCAACGCAATCGCCGCGGCCAAGGTGCAGATCGGCAAGTCGGCCAAATTCGTCGGCCAGCAGTCGATCCAGCTCCACGGCGGCATCGGCATGACCATGGAGGCGAAGATTGGCCACTACTTCAAGCGCCTCACCATGATCGAGAACACCTTCGGCGACACCGACTACCACCAGCGCCGCGTCGCGGACGCGGGCGGGTTGATCTGACGCCTTGGCGTCATCCCGGGGCGCGCGTAGCGCGAGCCCGGGGATCCATCGGGCGGCATCACGCGCGGTGAAATGGATTCCGGGCTCGCGCCAAGCGGCGCGCCCCGGAATGACCAGGAGAGGGAGCCCAACAACAATGAAAGACACCCCGTTCGATCTCACCGGCAGGGTCGCCGTGGTCACCGGCTCCAGCCGCGGCATCGGCCGCTCCTCCGCCGAGCTGCTCGCCAAGCTCGGCGCCAAGGTGGTCGTCTCCTCGCGCAAGGCGGATGCCTGCAAGGAGGTCGCCGACGGTATCAATGCCGCTGGCGGCGATGCCATCGTCATCCCCTGCAACATCGCGCGCAAGAACGAAGTCGAGGCGCTGATCGCGGGCACCACGAAGCATTACGGCAGGATCGACATTCTCGTCTGCAACGCCGCGGTGAATCCCTATTACGGTCCGCTGCTCGACATCACCGACGAAGCCTTCGACAAGATCATGGGAAGCAACGTCAAGAGCAACATCTGGCTCTCGGCACTGGCGATCCCGCAAATGGCCGAACGCGGCAAGGGCTCGGTGATCATCATCTCCTCGATCGGCGGCCTGCGCGGCTCCACCGTGATCGGCGCCTATGGCATCTCCAAGGCCGCCGACTTCGCGCTGTGCCGTTCGCTCGCCGGCGAATGGGGCCCGAAAGGCGTCCGCGTCAACTGCATCGCGCCCGGCCTCGTCAAGACCGACTTCGCCCGCGCCCTCTGGGAAGACGAAGCCAATCTGAAGCGCCGCACCGCCACCACGCCGCTGCGCCGCATCGGCGAGCCCGACGAAATCGCCGGCGCCGTCGCCTACCTCGCCTCCGATGCCTCGAGCTTCATGACCGGCCAGACCATCGTCATCGACGGCGGCGTGACCACGGCCGCGGTGTAGGCACCGCACCACTTGCAATTGTGCCGCGCGCACGCTTCACTTCACCCTCCCCTGGAGGGGTCCGGGACGAGCGTAGCTCGCCCGTGGGTCGCTGCGCATGCAATGCGCAGCGGGGTGGGTGAAGCCGCAGCAATGGTCTCGACATCGATCCGACGCGCCGCCGCGAAGAAGCTACGAGCGAACACGACACCGCACGAGCGGACGTTATGGCGTGCCCTCAAGGACCTCCCGATGGACGGCTCGCACTTCCGTCGCCAAGCACCAATTGGTCCTTACGTTGTCGACTTCTTCTGCCCGGCGAAGCGCCTCATCATCGAACTCGATGGCGGGCATCATAACGACGACGACACAGCCAAACGCGATCTCGAACGCCAACGCTGGCTCGAAAACGAAGGCTACCGCGTCATCCGCTTCTGGAATTCGGAGCTCGCGGCAGATCTGACGGCAGTGCTCGAACGGATTTATGTCGAGCTGTATGGATCGCGCGAGGCCGAAACCATGCACCTCGAGCACCGGCGCAAGCGAAAAACGTCAACGTAAATCGAGAAGCGCCCTTCTTACCCTCCCCTGGAGGAGGAGGGTCGGATCACATGCAGCGAAGCGGAATGTGATCCGGGGTGGGGTGACGGTCTCTCGACCTGAGCGGTGCCCGAGTGGAGAGATCACCCCACCCCGCTCGCGCTACGCGCGATCGACCCTCCCCCTCCAGGGGAGGGTAAGCAGAGCCGCCTTGACCTTGCCGCCTTAATCCGCTCCCTTGCCGCGACACAACGACCTTCCGGGACAACGCCAGGATACGCCGCCATGTCTTTCGTCCTCGCCATCGACCAGGGCACCACCTCTTCGCGCGCGATCGTGTTTCGCGGCGATATTTCCATCGCGGCGAAGGCGCAGGCCGAGTTTCCGCAGCATTTTCCGGCCTCGGGCTGGGTCGAGCACGAGCCGGAGGACATCTGGACTTCGACCGTGATGGTCTGCCGCGAGGCGATCGAGCATGCCGGCATCAGCGCAAAGGACATCGCCGCGATCGGCATCACCAACCAGCGCGAGACCACGGTGGTGTGGGACCGTGCCACGGGCCAGGCCGTGCACCGTGCCATCGTCTGGCAGGACCGCCGCACCGCCGACATCTGCGCCAGGCTCAAGGCGGACGGCCGCGAGCCCCTGATCTCGCAGAAGACCGGCCTGATCATCGATCCCTATTTCTCCGGAACGAAAGTCGCCTGGATCCTCGACCACGTCCCCGGCGCCCGAGCGCGTGCCGCGCGCGGCGAGTTGATGTTCGGCACCATCGATTGCTACCTGCTCTGGCGCCTCACCGGCGGCAAGGTCCACGCCACCGACGCCACCAATGCCTCGCGCACGCTGCTGTTCAACATCCACACCGGCGCGTGGGACGACGAGCTGCTGGAGATCATCGGCGTGCCGCGCTCGATGCTGCCCGAGGTGAAGGATTCCTCCGCCCGCTTCGGCGAGAGCACGCCCGATTTGTTCGGCGGCGCCATCGCGATCTCCGGCATCGCCGGCGACCAGCAGGCCGCCACCATCGGCCAGGCCTGCTTCCGCCCGGGCATGATGAAGTCGACCTACGGCACCGGCTGCTTCGCTTTGCTCAACACCGGCACCACGCCGGTGGTCTCCAGGAACAAGCTGCTCACCACCGTCGCCTATCAGCTCGATGGCAAGCGCACCTACGCGCTCGAAGGCTCGATCTTCGTCGCCGGCAGCGCCGTGCAATGGCTGCGCGACGGCCTCGGCATCATCAAGCACGCCGCCGAGACTGGCCCTCTCGCCGACCAGTCGGACTCGATGCAGAGCGTCTATCTGGTCCCCGCCTTCGTCGGCATGGGCGCGCCCTACTGGAATCCGCGCGTCCGCGGCGCGCTGTTCGGCCTCACCCGCAACACCGGCCCTGCCGAGCTCGCCCACGCCGCGCTGGAAAGCGTGTGCTACCAGACCTTCGATCTCTGGGCCGCGATACGCGCGGACTGGCCGAGCTCGGAAACGGCAAGCGTCGTGCTCCGCGTCGACGGCGGCATGACCGCCTCCGACTGGACCATGCAGCGCCTCGCCGATCTCCTCGATGCGCCGGTCGACCGCCCCGTGATCCAGGAGACCACGGCGCTGGGCGCCGCCTATCTCGCCGGCCTCAACGCCGGCGTCTATCCCGAGCCGACCAAGTTCGCCGACAATTGGCGCCTCGAGCACCGCTTCAAGCCGAACATGAGCCAGGCCACGCGCGAGCGGAAGCTGGCGGGCTGGGCGCGCGCGGTGAAAGGCGTGCTGGCGAGCGACGAGGGGGAGGGGTAGCGGCTTCCTCACCTCTCCCCGGCTGCGGCGGGGCTATCGCATACGGGATGTGGGCTTGGGCACCGATTCTCTCCACGGCGTCATGGCCGGGCTCGTCCCGGCCATCCACGCCTTTCCACGCAGCACAAAGAACGTGGATGCCCGGGACAAGCCCGGGCATGACGGCCTCCGCAAGATTCAAGTGCGATTGCCCTGCAGCTTGCGGGGAGCGCATCGCCAGATGCGTTCCGGGCGAGGGGCTACAGTGCTAGTTTGCCTCATAGGAATCTCCCATGATCGTCCCCGACGGCTATTCCGACGTCCCGAACGGCAAGATCGCCGCCGTCGTCACCCATCTTGAGATGACCGCACCTCCCGCGCGCCGCGACGATCCGCCGGGAGACTGGTCCCTGCGCAAGGTCGATGCTCCCGCGCTTGCCTGGTACCGCGATCTCTATCGCAGGGTCGGCGAAAACTGGCTGTGGCTGGCGCGGCCGCACCTGACCGACGCCGAGCTCGCCGCCATCATCCACGCGCCCGGCGTCGAGGTCTATGCTCTCGTCGCGGAGGGGCGCGATGAAGGCTTTCTGGAGCTGGATTTCCGCGAGCCGGGCCAATGCGAGGTGGTGTATTTCGGCGTCACCGCCAGCCTGATCGGCACGGGCGCCGCCCGCTTCCTGATGAATCGCGCGCTGGAGATCGCCTGGTCACGTGACCTCCGCCGCCTCTGGCTGCACACCTGCACCTTCGATCATCCCGGGGCGGTGACCTTCTATCAGCGCTCCGGCTTCCGCCCCTTCCGCCGCCAGATCGAAATCGACGACGACCCGCGGCTTGACGGCAGAGCGCCGCGCGATGCGGCGCCGCATGGGAATAGTGCACGACTGCCTCCCTACCGTCATTCCGGGGCGCGCCACTTGGCGCGAGCCCGGAATCCATTTCTCCGCGGGAGACAATGCATGATGGATTCCCAGATTCGCAATTGCGCATCGTAGTTCGCGCTCCGCGCGCGCCCGGGAACAGAAAATCACGAACTGGCGCCATGGTGTGCAGTGAGATCGGCGCTCCCGCATGTCGCTGGGCTCATGCGGGCTACAACTTGTCAGAAAATCTCCTGCCGCCCCCTTGCCAGCGAAAACCCCCGCTGCATCGCATTGAAGCACGTCAATCCCGTCTGCTCCGACCGGCACGTGAATCCGCCGCGCTGCCACACCTCGCCATAGGCCAGCACCGGCAGCGAGGAGTCCATCACGGTGTCGCCGGCGCAGATGCGGCTTGCTGCGCCCTTTGCGCTCATCTCGAAGGCGTGGCCCCAGTCGAGCTCGCAATCGGCGGCGCGGGCGCGCGTCCATGTTCATGATGTCGCAGCGGAGCACGCCCTGGCCGTTGTCGGTGAAGAACTGGCAGGCGATGTTCTTCGACGGCGTCAGGAAGCCGATCGGGCGGTCGTCGATCTGGCGGTTCTGCGCATGGCCGGCGCCGATCATCGGCAGCAGGATCGCTGTCAGGATCAGTCCGCGCGGTGCCGTCATGTCATTCCCGCTCAGCTATCGAAATTCACCGCATTGGTGTTGGCGCCGCAGACCAGAACGGCGACGCGCTCGGCAGGTGAAGGACGATAGCGGCCGGAGAGCACCGCGGCAAAGGCGGCCGCGCCGCCGGGCTCGGCCACGAGGCGCAAGTGCGACCACAGCGCGGTCTGGGCCTGCCGGATTGCCTCGTCGCTGACCAGGACAACGCGCTCGACATGGGCCCGTGCGACCGGAAACATCAGCTCGCCGACGCGGCGCGGCGCAAGGCTGTCGGCGGCGATGCCGCCGGCCGGCGCGTCGACCGGCGTGCCCGCCTCGAACGCTGCGTGCAGGGTTGGCGATTGCTCCGGCTCGACCGCGACGATGCGCGTCCTGCCGGCGTACCATGCCGCAATGCCGCCGATCAGTCCGCCGCCGCCGACCGCCACCAGCAGCGTGTCGATGCCGGGCGCGTCCTGCTCCAGCTCTAGTCCGACGCTGCCCTGGCCGAGCAGGGTTTCGGCCTGATCATAGGCATGGACGGCCAGCGCGCCGGTCTGCGCGACATGCGCCTCGCTCGCGGCGAGCGCATCGGCGTAGCGGCTGCCCGCGATCACGAGCTTCGCGCCATAAGTCCTGATCCGCTCGGCCTTGGCCGGCGAGGTGATGTCGGGCACGAAGATCGTGGCGGGAATGCCGAGCCGCTGCGCCGCATAGGCGACGGCCGCGCCGTGATTGCCGCCGGATGCGGCGACGACACCGGCCGGCGGCACCTGCCGCAGCAACAGATTGGCGAAGGCGCCGCGCGCCTTGAACGATCCGGAATGCTGCAGCATCTCGAGCTTGAACGTGACCGGCGCGGCCGGCAGGCCGAAATCGGCGAGATCGGCCTGAACAAGCGGCGTGCGCCTGATATGCGGACGGATGACCGCCTCGGTCGCCGCAATCCGCTCCCGATTGATGTCCATTGTCGCTGTCATGATACCGTCCAGGATAGCGCAGGCAAGCGTTGACATCAATTAGGTAATTAGCAAAATGGCTAAATGAAATTTGCCGTCGCCTTGCGCGCGCTCGCCAACGAACGCCGCCTGCAGATCCTGGAATGGCTGCGGGATCCGCGG
Source organism: Bradyrhizobium agreste (assembly GCF_016031625.1). Lineage (GTDB taxonomy): Bacteria > Pseudomonadota > Alphaproteobacteria > Rhizobiales > Xanthobacteraceae > Bradyrhizobium > Bradyrhizobium agreste. Next base: position 24,099 of record NZ_JACCHP010000010.1, read on the forward strand.
AAGCATTTCCGCGAGCAGGAAGATGGCGACCTGGTCGAGGATGGCGTCTGCGGATTGCTGATCGCCGAGAAGCTCGGCGTCAGCGCGCCGACATTGAGCGAGCACATGCGGGTGTTGACATCAGCCAAGCTGGTGCGCGCCAAGCGGATCAAGCAGTGGACCATGTACAAGCGCAACGAGACGGCCATCGCCGCGATCAAGCGCTCGATCCAGGACGGCCTTTGAGCGTGGTGCGGCGTGAGCCCGTCCCGGACGTCGTTGCAGCGGGTGCAATGCTCCATTCCCAAGATTTTTGTTGCGCCGCACCGAGCTGGTCGTGGAGACTGATCGGCCCCGCCTTGTTCAATGATCGAGAAGAGCGAGAACCATGTTCCTGATCGGCCAATATGATTCCCCCTTCGTCCGCCGCGTCGCGATTGCGCTTCGGCTTTACGGGCTCGCCTTCGAGCACAAGCCATGGTCGACCTTCGGCGACGCCGACAAGATCGCGCCGTACAATCCGCTCCGCCGCGTGCCGACCCTGGTGCTCGACGATGGCGAGGCGCTGATCGAGAGCACGATCATCCTCGATTATCTCGACGACCTCGTCGGGCCCGAGAAGGCCATGCTGCCGCGCGGCGGCACCGAGCGGCGCAAGCATTTGCGCATCTGCGCGCTGGCTTCCGGCCTCGGCGACAAGGCGGTGAGCCTGCTCTACGAGCGCGTGCTGCGGAAGGAGCAGCTCGCGCTATGGGTCGAACGCTGCCAGGCGCAGATCGCGGATGTGCTGAAGGTGCTCGAGGCCGAGCGCGCCAAGGTGACGACGCCGTACTGGCTGGGTGACCGCATCGGCCACGCCGATGTCGCCGTCGCCTGTGTCGTCCGCTTCACCCGCGAAGCGCATCCGCAGCTGTTCGATGCCTCGCGCTATCCGGCGCTCGCGGCACATAGCGAGCGCTGCGAGGCGCTGGCCCCGTTCCAGGAGATCGTCCAGCCGCTGATCCCGCCGAAGGGGTAAAGGTTTCCTTCTGTCATTCCGGGGCGCGCGTAGCGCGAACCCGGAATCCATCGTGCAGCGGGAGATGAGGACAAATGGATTCCGGGTTCGCGCCAAGGGGCGCGCCCCGGAATGACGGCCGTCGGTGAGCTAAATCTAAGACGGCCACAGCAGCCGATGATGCAATAATACCCCTGTTTTGCCCGACGCCGCAAACGCGCCTTCGGCGAGACCGAAAAACCTCAAGCCTTTCAACCCCATCGCTACTGTGCATGGGGTTGTTTTCTCATTTTTTGTTTTGCAGGCGCGCCTAACCCGCGCCGGCGCGCTTCTTCTGCCAGACGAGGTGCACCGCGCAGGTGCAGCCTGGCGGATGCGAGGCGAGGTCTTTCGGTATCTCGTCGTTCGCCGGTGTGGCCGCGAACGCCTCGTCCTCTCGCGAGGGGATGTAGTTCAGCACCGGCGCGAGCCAGCGCTCGGCTTCCGCCACGCTCATGCCCTTGCGCGCCGCGTAGTCCTCGACCTGGTCGCGTTCGATCTTGCCGACGCCGAAATAATAGCTTTCGGGGCTGGCAAAATAGAGCCCGGACACGCTGCTGCCCGGCCACATCGCAAAGCTCTCCGTCAGCTTCACGCCGGCGGTCGCCTCCGCATCCAGCAGCTCGAACAGCGTCGCCTTCTCGGTGTGATCGGGCTGGGCGGGATAGCCGGGCGCCGGGCGGATCCCAGAGTATTTCTCCAGGATCAGCTCCTCATTCGAGAGCGCCTCATCCGGTGCATAGGCCCAGAACTCGCGCCGGACGCGGGCATGCATGCGCTCGGCGAAGGCCTCGGCGAGACGGTCGGCCAGCGCCTTGCACAGGATCGAGGAGTAGTCGTCGTTGGCTTTTCTAAAGCGGTCGGCGACCGCATCCTCGCCGATCCCTGCAGTGACGACGAAGCCGCCGACGTAATCCGGCACGCCGGCCGGCGCGATGAAGTCGGACAGCGCCGCATTGAAGCGGCCCTCGCGCTTCTCCAGCTGCTGGCGCAGCGTGTGCAGCGTCGCGATGCTCTTGGTGCGGCTCTCGTCGGCATAGAGCACGATGTCGTCGCCTTGCGCATTCGCCGGCCAGAAGCCGATCGTCGCGCGCGCCCGGAACCACTTCTCCTTGACGATGGTGTCGAGCATCTTGCGCGCGTCGTCATAGAGCGAGCGCGCGACCTCGCCGACCTTGGCATCGTCGAGGATGGCGGGGAAGCGGCCGGCGAGCTCCCAGGTCTGGAAGAACGGCGTCCAGTCGATATAGGGCACGAGCTCGGCGAGGTCGTAATCGTCGAAGCTCCTCGTGCCGAGGAAGGTCGGCTTCACCGGCTTGTTCGCGGCGAAATCAATCGGCACGCGGTTGGCGCGGGCGTCAGCGAGCTTCAGCCGCTTCTTGTCGGCCTGCGCGCGCAGATGCGCCTCCGAGATCTTGGCGTATTCGGCGCGAACCTCGGCGGCATAGGCCTCGCGCTTCTCCGGCGAGAGCAGCGCGGAGGCGACGCCGACCGCGCGGCTGGCGTCGTTGACATGCACGACGGGACCGGCGCGGTAGCTCGGATCGATCTTGACGGCGGTATGCACGCGGCTGGTGGTGGCGCCGCCGATCAGGAGCGGCAGCTTCAACCCCTCGCGCTGCAATTCGCCGGCGAAGAACGCCATCTCGTCGAGCGAGGGCGTGATCAGACCTGACAGCCCGACGATGTCGGCCTTCTCCGCCTTCACGGTCTCGACGATCTTTGCGGCCGGGACCATCACGCCGAGGTCGATGACCTCGAAATTGTTGCACTGGAGCACGATGCCGACGATATTCTTGCCGATGTCGTGGACGTCGCCCTTCACCGTCGCGAGCACGATCTTGCCGGCCGACGATGACCCTTCCGTGCCGATGCCGCTCGCAAGGTTACGCGCCTTCTCCTCCTCCATGAACGGCATGAGGTAAGCGACGGCCTGCTTCATGACGCGGGCGGACTTCACCACCTGCGGCAAGAACATCTTGCCGTCGCCGAAGAGGTCGCCGACGACGTTCATGCCGGCCATCAGCGGTCCCTCGATCACGTCGAGCGGGCGCGAGGACGTCTTGCGGGCTTCTTCCGTGTCCTGCTCGATGAATTCGGTGATGCCGTGCACCAGCGAATGCGACAGCCGTTTCTCCACCGGCCATTCGCGCCAGGCGAGATCGGCTTCCTTGCTTTCCGTCTTCTTGCCGCGGAATTTCTCCGCGAGCGCCAGCAGCCGCTCGGAGGCACCCGGGTCGCGGTTGAGGACGACGTCTTCGCACACTTGCCGCAGCTCGGGATCGATGTCGTCATAGACGATCATCTGTCCGGCATTGACGATGCCCATGTCCATGCCGGCCTTGATGGCGTGATACAGGAACACCGAGTGCATGGCTTCGCGCACCGGCTCGTTGCCGCGAAACGAGAACGACAGATTCGAGACGCCGCCCGAGACATGCGCGCCCGGCAGGTTCTGCCGGATCCAGCGCGTCGCCTCGATGAAATCGACGCCGTAATTGTTGTGCTCCTCGATGCCGGTCGCGATCGCGAAGATGTTCGGATCGAAGATGATGTCTTCCGGCGGGAATCCGACCTTGTTGATCAGGATGTCGTAGGCACGCTTGCAGATCTCGGTCTTGCGCGCGAACGTATCGGCCTGGCCGACCTCGTCGAAGGCCATGACCACCACGGCCGCACCGTGGCGACGGGCGATCTTCGCCTCGTGGATGAATTTCTCCTCGCCTTCCTTCATCGAGATCGAGTTGACGACCGGCTTGCCCTGCACGCATTTTAGGCCGGCCTCGATCACGGAGAATTTCGAGGAATCGACCATCACCGGCACGCGCGCGATATCGGGCTCGGCGGCGAGGAGATTGAGGAAGGTCACCATCGCAGCTTCCGAATCGAGCAGGCCCTCGTCCATGTTGACGTCGATGATCTGGGCGCCGTTCTCGACCTGGTCGCGCGCCACCTGCAGCGCGGCGGTGTAGTCGCCGGCGGTGATCAGCTTGCGGAAGCGGGCCGAACCGGTGACGTTGGTGCGCTCGCCGACATTGACGAAGGGGATCGCGTCGGTCAGCACGAACGGCTCGAGGCCGGAGAGCCGCAGGCGCGGGGTGATCTCCGGCACGATGCGCGGCTTGTGCGGGGCGACGCTAGCTGCGATCGCGGCGATATGGTCCGGGGTGGTGCCGCAGCAGCCGCCGACGATGTTGACGAGGCCGTCGCGCGCGAACTCGCCGATCAGCCGCGCCATGTATTCCGGCGTCTCGTCATACTGGCCGAACTCGTTCGGCAGGCCGGCATTGGGATAGGCGCAAACGAGCGTGTCGGCGACGCGGCCGATATCGGCGATATGGGCGCGCAGATCTTCGGCGCCGAGCGCGCAGTTGAAGCCGATGGTGATGGGTTTTGCGTGCCGCACCGAATTCCAGAACGCTTCCGGCATCTGGCCCGACAGCAGGCGGCCGGATTTGTCGGTGATGGTGCCCGAGACCATCACGGGCATGTCGATACCGCGCTCTTCGGTGATCTCCGCGATCGCATAGAGCGCCGCCTTGGCGTTCAGCGTGTCGAAGATGGTCTCGACCAGCAGGAGATCGACGCCGCCGTCGATCAGGCCGCGGATCTGCTCGCCATAGGATTTGCGCAAGTCATCGAAGGTGACGGCGCGGTAGCCCGGATTGGAAACATCGGGCGAAATCGAGGCGGTGCGGTTGGTCGGCCCGATGGCGCCGGCGACGAATCGCGGCTTGCCGTCCTCGGCCGCGACGCGCCGTGCGGCATTGCCGGCGAGGCGGGCGCCTTCGCGCGCCATCTCGTAGACGATGTCGGTGAGGTCGTAATCGGCCTGCGCGATCGAGGTCGTGGAGAAGGTGTTGGTCGCGACGATGTCGGCGCCGGCGCGCAAGTACGCGGCGTGAATGTCCTCGATCGCCTGCGGCTGCGTCAGGATCAGCAAATCGTTGTTGCCGCGCAGGTCGCGATGGAAGTTCTTGAAGCGCTCGCCGCGGAAGGCTTTCTCGTCGAGCTGCAGGTTCTGGATCATCGTGCCCATGGCGCCGTCGAGCACGAGGATGCGTTCGCGCGCGGCGTTCAGCAGGGCAGTTCGCTTCGGAGAGACGGTCACGGTCATTTTCTCTTACGCCGCCTTCTGCGCGCTCTTGGCGCGAATGCCGAGCAAATGGCTGATCGCGAACACGAGATCGGCGCGGTTCATGGTGTAGAAATGGAAGGTGTCGACGCCGTGCTTGGCGAGCTTCTGCACCTGGCCGGCCGCAACGGTCGCCGCCACCAGCTTGCGGGTCTCGGCATCGTCATCGAGGCCCTCGAATTTCGCGGCAAGCCAGTCGGGCACAGAGGTGCCGTTCCGGGTGACGAAATTGCGCGCCTGCTTGAAATTGTGCATGGGCATGATGCCCGGCACGATCGGGATGTCGATGCCGCGCGCACGCACGCGGTCGAGATAGCGGAAGTAGAGGTCGTTATCGAAGAACACCTGCGTGATCGCGCGCGTCGCACCCGCGTCGACCTTGGCCTTGAGCGTGTCGATATCCGCATCGAAGTCGCGCGATTCAGGGTGCTTCTCGGGATAGGCCGAGACCGAGACCTCGATATCGCCGTGCCGGTTCTTTATCCCGGCGACGAGCTCGGCCGAGCTCTGATAACCCTCGGGATGGCTCGCATAGGGCGTGCCGATGCCGCCGACAGGATCGCCGCGCAAGGCCACGATGTGGCGGACGCCGACCTCGTGATAGCGGTCGACGATCTCGTCGATCTCGCCGCGCGAAGCACCGACGCAGGTCAGATGCGCGGCCGGCAGCAGCGCGGTCTCTTGCAGGATGCGTGTGATGGTCGAATGGGTGCGCTCGCGCGTCGAGCCGCCGGCGCCATAGGTCACCGAGACGAACTTGGGCTCGAGCGGGGCCAGCCGGTTGATGGTCTCCCAGAGATTGCGCTCCATCTCTTCCGTCTTCGGCGGAAAGAACTCAAAGGAGATCGCAGGCCGCTTCAGGTGCCTGTCCTGCCGGTCGGCTGTCGCAGGCGTGGTCAGGTCAGTCATGGCACCACTCACTCCAATGTCAGGCCGCGATCGGGGTCTAGCCTCGGAGAGCTAAAATACGGCAAAGGCCCCTCAATCGACAGCCCATCATGCATGGGAAGTTGCCCATTTATGCGCTGACATACAGGCTATTCTTACGTCCAGCGCCTTTGGTGGGAGGATGTTTGCTTGACTTAACATATTGATCTTTAAGACGTTATGTTTCGTAAACCATCTTTCGTGAGCTAGTTTCGTGGTGGGCAGATGGAAACCATCCACAAATTAGCGGTATCTGTCCCAACTCCAGCCACTGCCTGCCCCGCCCCTCCTTACACGGCAGGCCTGCGCACCCTGCCCATTGCCGCCGCGACGGCCTCGACTACGTTAAGCCGCCATGATCCCGCTCTCCGTTCTCGACCTCTCCGTCGTCACAACAGGCACCAAGCCCGCCGCGGCGCTGCGCAACAGCATCGATCTGGCGCGTCACGTCGATGGCCTCGGCTATGTCCGCTACTGGCTCGCCGAGCATCACAATCTTGCCTCCGTCGCGAGTCCTGCGCCCGACGTCATGATCGGCCAGATCGCGGCGGTGACGCAGCATATCCGCGTCGGTTCCGGCGGGGTGATGCTGCCCAACCATGCGCCGCTGGTCGTCGCCGAGCGCTTCAAGATGCTGGAGGCGCTGTTTCCGGGCCGGATCGATCTCGGTCTCGGCCGTGCCCCCGGCACCGACGGCGCCACGGCGTATGCGCTCAGAAGCCGGCTCGACCGCCGCGAGGGCGACGATTTCCTGGAGCGGCTGCATGAGTTGATCCTGTGGGAGACCCGCGAATTCCCCGCAGGGCACCCCTACAACAACGTCGTCGCGATGCCCGACGACACCAGGCTGCCGCCGATCTGGCTGCTTGGCTCCAGCGATTATTCCTCGGAATTGGCCGCCCAGGTCGGCATGGGCTTCGCCTTCGCCCATCATTTCGCGTCCCACGACGCGATCGATGCGATGGTGCATTACCGCAATCGTTTTCAGCCCTCGGCCTGGCGTGCGAGCCCGCATGCCATTCTCGCGGTCGCCGTCATCGCGGCCGATACCGACGCGGAAGCCGAAAGGCTTGCCTCGTCCTTCGACCTCAATCGCCTTCGGCGCGACCGCGGCCAATATCTGCCGCTGCCGAGCGTCGAGGAGGCGATGGCCTATCCGTATACGGATGCCGAGCGCACCTCGATCCTGCGCAACCGCTCGCGCCTGTTCGTCGGCAGCCCCGCGACGGTGCAGAAGAAGCTGCAGCCCTTGATCTACGCAAGCAAGCCGGACGAGCTGATGGTGATCACGGCGGTGTATGACCACGAGGCACGAAAGAGGTCGTATTCGCTGCTGGCGGAGGCGTTCGGGCTGGTAAGATAAGTGGCTTAGGCGACTGATCGTCATTCCGGGGCGATGCGAAGCATCGAACCCGGAATCTCGAGGTTCCGGGTTCACGCTTCGCGTGCCCCGGAACGACAGCTATCAATCCTGCGCCTCGCTGAACGTCGCGCGGAACGGATGGCCCGGATACACGCCGACGATGCGGAACTCGCGCGAGAAGAATTTGAGCTCCTCGATGGCGAAGGCGAGGCCCTTGTCATCGGGGTGGCCGTCGACATCGGCATAAAACTGCGTGGCGAAGAAATTGCCGTCGACCATGTAGCTCTCGAGCTTGGTCATGTTGACGCCGTTGGTGGCGAAGCCGCCGAGAGCCTTGTAGAGCGCCGCCGGCAAATTGCGCACGCGGAAAACAAAGGTCGTGACGAGTGGTCCGGTGCCTTGGGGGGCCCATTTCGGCTCGCGCGCCAGCACGACGAAGCGCGTGGTGTTGTGGGCCTCGTCCTCGATGTCCTCGGCGAGGATGTCGAGACCGTAGATCTTTGCGGCAAGCCGCGAGGCGATCGCGGCCACCGTCTTGTCCTTGCGCTCCGAGATGTCGCGGGCGCTGCCGGCGGTGTCGGCGTGCACGATCGGCTTGATGCCGAGCTTGCGGATGATGCGCCGGCACTGGCCGAGCGCGTGCACGTGGCTCTCGACGCTCTTGATGTCTTCGAGCTTGGTGCCCTTCACGGCCATCAGCTGATGGCGGACCGGCAGGAACCATTCGCCGACGATGAAGAGGCCGGACGCCGGCAGCAAATGATGGATGTCGGCGACGCGGCCGGCGACCGAATTCTCGATCGGGATCATGCCGAGATCGGCTTCGCCCGACGAGATCGCCGACAGCGCGTCTTCAAATGTGGCGCAGGGCATCGGCTCAGCGTCGGGATAGGCCTCGACGATGGCGATGTGGGAATTGGCGCCTGGTTCGCCCTGGAATGCGATCTTCATCTTGCTCATGCTCGGCCTTGTAGCAGCGGCTCAGGATTTGGAAAGGATGCTGCGCGCGGTTTCGAGATCGGGCGGGGTGTCGACGCCGCGGGGCACGCTATCGACGATCATGATGTCGATGCGCATGCCGGCCTCCACCGCCCGGAGCTGTTCCAGGCTCTCCTGACGTTCCAGGGGGGACGGCGGCAGCGATACGAACCGCTCCAGCGCGGCGCGGCGATAGGCATAGAGGCCGATGTGGTGGTATCGCGGTCCGTTGCCGTAGGGAGCTGTGGCGCGGGTGAAATAAAGTGCCCGGAGCCGCTTCGGCCCGATCGGCGAACCGATGGCCTTCACCACGCTCGGCGCAAGGTCCTCCTCCTCGGTGTGGATCTGCGAGGCCAGTGTGACGATGTCGACCGCCGGCTCGTCGAAGGGCGGCAGCACCTCGCGGATCGTCGCCGGTGTGATGGTCGGGAAATCGCCCTGGAGATTGATCACGATCTCGGCCTTGCCCTCGGGATCGAGCTTCTGCATGGCCTCGTGGATGCGGTCGGAGCCGGAGGGATGGTCGGCGCGGGTCATCACCGCCTCGCCGCCATGGGCGGTCACGATCGAGGCGATTTCGTCGGTGTCGGTGGCGACCGCAACCCGACCGATTGCAGCGGCCTCTGCGCGGCGCAGCACATGCACGATCATCGGCAGTCCCGCGATATCGGCGAGCGGCTTGCCGGGCAGGCGGGTGGCCGCCATGCGGGCCGGGATCAGCACCAGGATGCGGGGATCGATCATTGGGTTCAAATGTCCGGGGTCAAGAGCTTGAAAACGGAGCGTTTTCCGCACCGGGAAATGGGATGGGACGAGCCTGAAGCCGGGTCGCTTATACGGGTTGCCAGACCCCGGGCAAACCGATATCTCAATGGCAAAACTCGGGGAAACAATAAGGAACGCTTGATTCTCCCGAGGCTCGTCCTGGCGGCCGCCCGGCCGCTCAATCCTTCTTGCGGTGTGGGGCCTGGCCGGAAATGGACTCTTTCGAACTCAACAAGATTCTCGGTGCTGTGCTCGGCACCTGTCTCATTCTGCTGGTGACGAGCTTCACCGCGAGCGCGCTGTTCTCGCCCAAGATGCCGGAAAAGCCGGGTTTCGAGATCGCGGTGAAGGAAGATGCCGGCCACGGCAAGGAAGGCGGCGGCGCCGCTGCTGCATCCTCCGAGCCGATCGAGAAGCTGCTCCAGACTGCCTCCGTCGAAAAGGGCGCCGCCGCTGCCAAGAAGTGCGGTGCCTGCCACACCTTCGAAAAGGGTGGCCCGAATCGCGTCGGTCCGAACCTCTATGGCGTCGTCGGCGAGAAGCGCGGTGAGGGCCGTGGCGGCTTCAACTTCTCCGCCGCCATGAAGGCCAAGGGCGGCACCTGGACATTCGACGACCTCAACAAGTTCATTGCCAACCCGAAGGGCTTCATCCCGGGCACCGCGATGGGCTTCGCCGGTATTCCGAAGGATTCCGAGCGCGCCGACGTCATTGCCTACCTGAACTCGCTGTCGGAGCATCCGCAGCCGCTGCCGACCGCGTCGAAATAAGGCTTCCAGAACCGATTTTCGGATATGCGGCCAGGCTGAAAAGCCTGGCCGTTTCCTTATCCGGGCCTCGCGGCGACGTTATCGGGGCGTTTGGCCGCATCCGATAGGGCGACCGGGCTTCCAAGATGAGGAAAAAGCAACGTATTCGGTCGAAACCTCGCCTATATTGAGCACTTAAAGGGGTAACCTCCTTCAAGATAGGGATGTTGATTTGGCCATTACCCGACGCGATCTCCTGCTCACTGGCACCGCTGCCGCCGTGCTTCCCGCCCTCGGTTCCACTGCGGGTGTTCCCGTTGTCGGCACGGCACACGCGCAATCGGCAAGCGAGCTGTCTTCCAGCGGATTGCCTTGGCGCCACGCGCTGTCCCTGTTCGGAAAGGTCAAGTATCCCGCCGACTTCAAGCGCTTCGACTACGTCAATCCGGACGCCCCCAAAGGCGGTGTCGCGCGCCAGATCGCCGTCGGCACGTTCGACAATTTCAACATCGTCGTCTCGGGCGTGAAGGGCCAGGTCGCCGGCGCCGTCGCGTTCATCTATGAATCGCTCCTGACGCAGTCGCTTGACGAGGTCTCGACCGAATACGGCGCGCTGGCCGAAGCAGTCAGCCATCCCGACGATTTTTCCTTCGTCACCTATCGCCTGCGGCCGCAGGCGAAATGGCACGACGGCAAGCCCGTCACGCCGGAGGACGTGATCTTCTCGCTCGATTCCTTCAAGAAGCATCATCCGATGTACTCGGCCTACTACAGCCATGTGGTGAAGGCCGAGAAGGTCGGCGAGCGCGAGGTGAAGTTCGTGTTCGACGCGCCGGGTAATCGCGAGCTGCCGCAGATCGTCGGGCAGCTCATCGTGCTGCCGAAGCATTGGTGGGAGGGGACCGATGCGCAGGGCCGCAAACGCGATGTGTCCACCACCACGCTCGAAGTGCCGCTCGGGTCCGGTCCCTACAAGATCAAGGATTTCGTTGCAGGACGGTCGATCGCGCTGGAGCGCGTCAAGGACTATTGGGGCCGCGATCTTCCCGTCAATGTCGGCCGCAACAATTTCGACGAGCTGCGCTACGAATATTTCCGCGACGCTACCGTGGCGATCGAGGCCTTCAAGGCCGACCAGGTCGATTGGCGTACCGAGAACAGCGCGAAGAATTGGGCGACGGCCTACGACTTTCCGGCCGTGAGCGAAAAGCGGGTGATCCTCGAGGAATTCGCCAATCGCAGCTCGGGCGTGATGCAGGCCTTCGTGCCGAACCTGCGCCGCGCCAAGTTCAGCGATCCGCGTGTTCGTCGTGCGCTCAACTACGCGTTCGACTTCGAGGAGATGAACAAGCAGATCTTCTTCGGTCAGTACAAGCGCATCAGCAGCTATTTCGACGGCATCGATGAGCTGATGGCAACCGGATTGCCGCAGGGAAAAGAGCTGGAGGTCCTCGAGACGCTTCGCGCCCAGGTGCCACCCGAAGTCTTCACGACGGCCTATACCAATCCGGTCGGGGGCAGTCCGGAAGCGGTGCGCGATAATTTGCGCGAGGCGCTGCGCCTGTTCAAGGAGGCCGGTTATGAGGTGCGCGACCGCAAGCTGATCGACGTCAAGACCGGCGCCCAGTTCTCCCTGGAGTTGCTGAACTCGGATCCGAGCTTCGAGCGGATCACGCTGTTCTACAAGCCGTCGCTGGAACGGCTCGGCATTGCCGTCACCGTGCGGACGGTCGACCCGACCCAATACGAGAACAGGACGCGCGAGTGGGATTTCGACATCGTCACAAACTCCTGGGGCGAGTCGCAATCGCCGGGCAACGAGCAGCGCGAGTTCTGGTCGTCCAAGTCGGCCGACATCGCCGGCTCGCGCAACATCGCCGGCATCAAGAATCCGGCTGTCGACAAGCTGATCGAGCGGGTGATCTACGCCACGGATCGTGACGATCTCGTCGCGGCCACAAAGGCACTCGACCGCGTGCTGCTGTGGAATCACTACGTCGTGCCGCAATGGACCTACAACAAGGTGCGCACCGCGCGCTGGGATCGCTTCGGTCGGCCGGCGGAACTGCCAAAATACGGTCAGTCGGGTTTCCCGTTCATCTGGTGGTACGACGCAGACAAGGCGGCGCGGATCGCAAGAAAATCGTGAAGGACAATCCCCGCATGACGCAGATGTCACGTCGCCATGTGCTGGTCTTGGGTGTTGGCGGCGCCCTCGCGGCGTCGCTGGGCGCGCCGCTGCTGCGCAGCGCGCGAGCATCGGAAGCGGCGACCGAGGCGCACGGCATGTCGGCGTTCGGCGATCTTAGATATCCCGCCGACTTCCACCATTTCGACTACGTCAATGTCGACGCGCCGAAAGGCGGCACGTTCTCGCTGATCCCGTCGGTGCGCGCCTATAACCAGTCCTACCAGACTTTCAACTCGCTCAACGCCTTCATCCTGAAGGGCGATGGCGCGCAAGGCATGGACATGACGTTCTCGCCGCTGATGGTGCGGGCAAGTGACGAACCCGACGCAATGTACGGACTGGCCGCCAAATCCGTGCAAATATCTCCGGACAAGCTGGTCTATCGCTTCACGATGCGACCCGAGGCGAAATTCCACGACGGGACCAGGCTCACCGCCCACGATGCAGCTTTTTCGCTGACGACGCTGAAGACCAAGGGGCATCCGCTGATCATCGTGCAGATGCGCGACATGGTCAGCGCTGAGGCGATCGACGATGCGACGCTCGTCGTCACCTTCGCCAAGGGACGTGCACGCGACGTGCCGCTCTATGTCGCCAGTCTGCCGATCTTCTCGAAGGCGTACTACGCCTCCCGCCCGTTCGATGAATCGTCTCTGGACATTCCGCTCGGCTCGGGTCCGTACAAGGTGGGCAGGTTCGAGGTCAATCGTTACATCGAGTTCGAGCGCGTGAAGGATTGGTGGGCCGCCGATCTGCCGCCCTGCCGCGGCAGCTATAATTTCGATGTCGTCCGCTACGAATTCTACCGCGACCGCGATGTCGCGTTCGAGGGCTTTACCGGCAAGAGCTATCTCTATCGCGAGGAGTTCACCTCGCGCATCTGGGCGACGCGCTATGACTTCCCCGCGGTGAAGGACGGTCGGGTCAAGATGGAGGTCGTGCCCGACGATACGCCGTCCGGAGCGCAAGGCTGGTTCATCAATACGCGGCGCGACAAATTCAAAGACCCCCGCGTGCGCGAGGCCCTGATCAACGCTTTCGACTTCGAATGGACCAACAAGACCATCATGTACGGGGCCTATGCCCGCACCGTGTCGCCATTCCAGAATTCGGACCTGATGGCGGGCAATGCGCCGCCTTCGCCGGAAGAGCTGAAGCTGTTGGAGCCGTTTCGCGGCCAGATTCCCGACGAGGTGTTTGCGGCGCCGTTCATGCCGCCGACCTCCGACGGCTCCGGACAGGACCGCAGCCTGCTCCGCAAGGCGCAGCAATTGCTGAACGAGGCCGGCGTGCCCATCAAGGACGGCAAGCGGGTGCTGCCGAACGGCGAGGTCTTCAAGATCGAGTTCCTGCTGGACGAGCCCTCGTTCCAGCCGCACCACGCGCCTTACATCAAGAATCTGGGCACGCTCGGCATCGAGGCGAGCGTGCGCCTCGTCGATGCCGTACAGCACAAGGCCCGGCAGGAAGATTTTGATTTCGATCTGACCATCCAGCGCTTCAGTATGTCGGCGACGCCAGGCGATGCTATGCGCGCGTTCTTCTCCTCGCAGGTCGCAAACACCAAGGGCTCGTACAATCTCGCCGGCGTCGCCAGTCCGGCGATCGACGCCATGATCGACAAGATCATGGCGGCCGACAGCCGCGAAGAGCTGACCGTCGCCTGCCGCGCGTTCGACCGCCTGTTCCGCGCCGGTCGCTATTGGATACCGCAATGGTACAACAAGACGCACCGGCTGGCTTATTGGGATCAGTTCGGCCATCCGCAGAAGCTGCCGCGCTATGCCAACGGTGTCGGCGCGCCCGACATCTGGTGGCATGAGCCCGCCAAGGCGGCCAAGCTCGAGCAGGCGAAGTAGCCATGAGCGCCTATATCGCCCGCCGCATCCTGCTGATGATCCCGACGCTGCTCGGGATCCTCTTCGTGTCCTTCGTCGTGGTGCAGTTCGCGCCGGGCGGCCCGGTCGAGCGCGTGATCGCGCAGCTCTCGGGTGCCGATACCGGCGGCACCTCGCGCATTTCGGGCGGCGGCGATTTCGCGCAGCGCGCGCCGGGGCAGGTCGGTGCCGGCGGCGATGCCGTCAACTCGAAATATCGCGGCGCGCAGGGCCTCGACCCTGATTTCATCAAGAAGCTGGAGGTGCAGTTCGGCTTCGACAAGCCGGCGCCTGAACGCTTCCTGCTGATGGTGTGGAACTTCGCCCGCTTCGATTTCGGCAAGAGCTATTTTCGCGACGTCAGCGTACTCCAGCTCATCAAGGAGAAGCTGCCGGTCTCGATCTCGCTCGGCCTCTGGCTGACGCTCCTGACCTATCTGATCTCGATTCCGCTCGGCATTCGCAAGGCCGTGAACGACGGCGCGCGCTTCGACACCTGGACCTCGACGGTGCTCGTGCTCGGCTATGCCATCCCCGGCTTCCTGTTCGCGATCCTTCTGATCATCTTGTTTGCCGGCGGCTCGTTCTTCAACTGGTTCCCGCTGCGTGGACTGACCTCGGACGGCTGGTCGCAATTTCCCTGGTATTGGAAGATCGTCGATTATTTCTGGCACCTGACGCTGCCGCTGATCGCCATGGGGCTAGGTGCCTTCACCACCATGACGTTCCTGACCAAGAACTCGTTCCTGGACGAGATTCGCAAGCAATACGTCATGACCGCGCGTGCCAAGGGCTGCAGTGAGAGTCGGGTGCTCTACGGCCACGTCTTCCGCAACGCCATGCTGATCGTGATCGCAGGTTTTCCCGGGACTTTTATCCACGCTTTCTTTTCCGGCTCGCTTCTGATCGAGACCATCTTCTCGCTGGACGGGCTCGGGCTGCTCAGCTTCGAGAGCGTGCTCAACCGCGACTATCCCGTGGTGTTCGGCACGCTCTACATCTTTTCGCTGGTCGGCCTCGTGATCAACCTGATCTCCGACCTGACCTATATGTGGATCGACCCCCGGATCGATTTCGAGGCACGGGAGGTCTGATGACGATCACCGCGCCGACGCCGATCGAGACAACAGCGAAGTCGCCGCTTGGCGATGCCGTTCCGATCACGCGCAAGCCCTTCGCACCTTCGCCGCTGAATAGGCGGCGGTGGCAGAACTTCAAGGCGAATCGCCGCGGCTACTGGTCGTTCTGGATATTCATCGGCTTGTTCGTGATCTCGCTGTTCGCCGAGTTGATCGCGAACGATAGGCCCTTCCTGATCAAGTTCGACGGGCGGCTGTATTGGCCGGCTTTCGTGACCTATTCGGAGACGACGTTCGGCGGCGATTTCGAGACCGCAGCCGACTATCGCGATCCGTACTTGCAGAAGCTGATCAAGGACAAGGGCGGCAGCATCGTCTGGCCGTTGATCCGTTACTCCTATGACACCCACAATCTCGATCTGCCGACGCCGGCGCCGTCGCCGCCGACGTGGATGCTGACGGAGAAGCAGTGCAAGCCGGTGGTGGAGAAGAAGGGACTGAAGAGCTGCCGCGATCTCGAATATAACTGGCTCGGCACCGACGATCAGGGCCGCGACGTCGTCGCCCGGCTGATCTATGGCTTCCGTATCTCGGTGCTATTCGGTCTTTGCCTGACCATCGTCTCCTCCGTCATCGGCATCGCAGCGGGCGCGGTGCAAGGGTATTTCGGCGGCCGGGTCGATCTCATCTTCCAGCGCTTCATCGAGATTTGGACCGCGATCCCCTCGCTCTATCTTCTCCTCATCCTGTCCTCGGTGCTGGTGCCCGGCTTCTTCGTGCTGCTTGGCATATTGCTGCTGTTCTCCTGGGTCTCACTGGTTGGCCTCGTGCGGGCCGAGTTCCTGCGCGGGCGCAACTTCGAATACATTCAGGCGGCGCGGGCGCTCGGCGTCTCCAACCCCGTCATCATGTTCCGCCACCTGCTGCCGAACGCGATGGTTGCGACCATGACCTTCCTGCCCTTCATCGTCTCCTCGTCGGTGATGACGCTGACGGCGCTCGATTTCCTCGGCTTCGGCCTGCCGCCGGGCTCGCCTTCGCTCGGCGAATTGCTGTCGCAGGCCAAGGCCAACGTGCAGGCGCCCTGGCTCGGCTTCTCCGGCTTCTTCTCGGTCGCGATCATGCTGTCGCTCCTGATCTTCATCGGCGAAGCCGTGCGCGACGCCTTCGATCCGCGCAAGACGTTCAGGTAAGGTCATGGACGCGATCAACCAGCCCCTGCTCAGCGTGCGCGATCTCTCGGTGGCCTTCCACCAGGGCGGTGCGACCACGCTTGCGGTCGACAAGGTCTCGTTCCAGATCAAGCGCGGCGAATGCGTCGCGCTGGTCGGCGAGTCCGGCTCCGGCAAGTCGGTGAGCGCGCTTTCGATCCTGAAGCTGCTGCCCTATCCGAACGCCTCGCATCCGTCGGGAAGCATCCGCTTCAAGGGACAGGAGCTGATCGATCAATCCGAGCAGCAGATGCGGGAGATCAGGGGCAGCGACATCTCCATCATCTTCCAGGAGCCGATGACCTCGCTCAATCCGCTGCACACGATCGAAGCGCAGATCGGCGAGATCATCCAGCTGCACAATCCAACCAGCAATGCGCAGGCGCGCAAGCGGACACTGGAGCTG
Organism: Bradyrhizobium agreste; assembly: GCF_016031625.1. Taxonomy (GTDB): domain Bacteria; phylum Pseudomonadota; class Alphaproteobacteria; order Rhizobiales; family Xanthobacteraceae; genus Bradyrhizobium; species Bradyrhizobium agreste. The sequence continues at coordinate 40,795 of NZ_JACCHP010000010.1, forward strand.
TTGACCCAGGTCGGCATCCCCGAGCCCGAGACGCGGTTGAACAGCTATCCGCACCAGCTCTCCGGCGGCCAGCGCCAGCGCGTGATGATCGCGATGGCGCTCGCCAACGAGCCGGACCTTCTGATCGCGGACGAGCCGACCACGGCGCTCGACGTCACCGTGCAGGCGCAGATCCTGGCGCTGCTCGCCGAGATCCGCTCGCGTCTTGGCATGAGCCTGCTCTTCATCACCCACGATCTCGGCATCGTGCGCCGCATCGCCGACACGGTCTGCGTCATGAAGGGGGGCGTGATCGTCGAGCAGGGGCCGGTCGAGCAGGTCTTCAAGGCCCCGAAACATCCCTATACGCGCGACCTGCTCGCGGCGGAGCCCAAGCCCGATCCGGCGCCGCCGCAGCCGAATGCGCCGGTGGTGATGTCGGCCAATGATCTCAAAGTCTGGTTTCCGATCAAGCGCGGCCTGATGCGCAAGACGGTCGGCCACATCAAGGCGGTCGACGGCGTCAGCGTCGCCGTGCGCAAGGGCGAAACGCTCGGGGTGGTCGGCGAATCCGGCTCGGGCAAGACCACGCTGGGGCTCGCGCTCTTGCGGCTGATCTCCTCGAACGGGCGCATCGTGTTCTTGGGGAACGACATCCAGGGCCTGCGCTTCAAGGAGATGCGTCCGTTCCGGCGCGACATGCAGATCGTGTTTCAGGATCCGTTCGGCTCGCTCTCACCGCGCATGTCGGTCGCCGACATCATCGCCGAGGGCCTGTCCGTGCATCAGCCGACGCTCTCGCGCGAGGAACGCGAGGCGCGCGTCGTCAAGGCGCTCGAGGATGTCGGCCTCAATCCGGAGACGCGCTTTCGCTATCCGCACGAATTCTCCGGCGGTCAGCGTCAGCGCATCTCGATCGCGCGCGCGATCGTGCTGGAGCCTGATTTCGTCGTGCTGGACGAGCCGACCAGCGCCCTCGACATGCTGTTCCAGGCGCAGATGGTCGATCTGTTGCGCGAGCTCCAGCGCAAGCGCGAGCTCACCTACATGTTCATCTCGCACGATTTGCGCGTCGTCGCCTCGCTCGCCAGCCACCTCATCGTGATGCGCGGCGGCAAGGTGGTCGAGGAGGGGCAGGCCACCGAGCTGTTCAGGAATCCGAAGACGGATTACACGCGCGCGCTGTTCGCGGCCGCGTTCCGGCTGGAGACGGCCGGGGACGGGGCGGTGGCGACGTAGCACTTCACCTCTCCCCGAAGGGGAGAGGTGTCGCCCCGCGCCAGGAGGTTAACCGAGCCGCTTGATCGCGACGACGTCACTGCCGGCCGCCTTGATCCGCGCGATCGCCGGCTCGATCGGCTCGATCACCGTTGCCATGTGATGCGCATTGGCGTGAACCATGGTGGTGGCATCGCGCACGATCGCAACATGGCCCTTCCAGAAGATCAGATCGCCGCGCTGCAAGCTGCGCCATTCATGCGGCTCCACCGCGCGCCCGAGGCCGGCGAGCTGCATGTCGCTGTCGCGAGGGCAGCCGATCCCGGCTGATGTCAGCGAGACCTGGACGAGGCCGGAACAATCGATGCCAAAGCTGCTCTTGCCGCCCCACAGATAGGGCGTGCCGACGAAGCGCTCGGCCACCGCGACGAAATCCGGTTCGCGATGATCGAGCACTGCAAGATGCGTTCTTGGCAGATATCTGCCGCCGTGCGTCACGGCAAAGCCGCCGTCCTCGCGCGCCACGGCCAGCTTCGATCCCATCACGAGCGTATCGGCCGGCGGCAGCTTGATCGAAGGGCCGGGGAACGCAAACGTCCGCAGTGCGCAGACCAGGTGCGTTGCGGCAGCCGACGGCTTTGCGAGCGCCGCATCCGGCAGCCAGCCGACATAGTCATCGCCATGGAGCTGGCCCCACGCCCAACCTTCGTCGTTGCGGTCGTAGACCGTGACGCGTTCGCCGCGCAGTGCCTCCGTCATCAGCATCGCGTCCGAGGACGGCTGCTCGCGCACCGGCGCGATCGCTTCGACCACCTCGAATTCCTCGCCGGCGACGTATCGATCCGCCTGCACCCTGCCTTCGAGATATTTTGCGGCGAGGTCGCCCCGCGCCGGCGTCAGCCGCGGGTCATGCATAGCGTTCGCTCAGCAGTGCGTAGATGGCGCGCGCGGCCTGGCACTCGCCGCCCTCGGGCCGCGCCGGCTTCGCCGACGGCGTCCAGCCAAAGATGTCGACATGCAGCCAGCTCCTGGCGTGCTCGACGAAGCGTTGCAGGAACAGGGCGCAGGTGATCGAGCCGGCGAAACCGCCCGACGGTGCATTGGTGATGGTGGCGGTCTTGGAGTCCAGCCAGGCATCGTAAGGCGGCCACAGCGGCATGCGCCACAACGGATCGTTCTCCTTCATCGCGCAGCGCGCGACGTCGGCAGCCAGCGTCTCATCATTGGTGTAGAAGGGCGGCAGATCCGGCCCCAGCGCGACGCGGGCCGCGCCGGTCAGCGTGCCCAGGTCTATCAGCAGATCGGGCGTCTCCTCGTCGGCCAGTGCCAGCGCGTCGGCGAGCACGAGGCGTCCTTCCGCGTCGGTGTTGCCGATCTCGACGGTGATGCCTTTGCGCGAGGTGAAGATATCGAGCGGGCGGAAGGCATTGCCGGCGACGGCGTTTTCCACGGCCGGAATCAACACGCGCAGCCGCACATTCAGCTTCGCATCCATCACCATGCGTGCCAGCGCCAGCACGTTGGCGGCGCCACCCATGTCCTTCTTCATGATCAGCATGCCGCTCGACGGCTTCAGATCGAGCCCGCCGGTGTCGAAGCAGACGCCCTTGCCGACCAGCGTCACTTTGGGATGATCAGGATCGCCCCAGACGATGTCGATCAGCCGCGGCGCGCGGCTGGAGGCCATGCCGACGGCGTGGATCAGCGGGAAGTTCTTTGCCAGGTCTTCGCCGATCGTGCAGGAAAAGCTCGCGCCGAACTCGGCGGCGAGCTCTTGCGCGGCTGCCGCGAGCTCTGAGGGGCCCATGTCGTTGGATGGTGTGTTGATGAGGTCGCGTGCGAGCATTGCCGCATCGGCAATCCGCTCGATCTCGGCCGCATCGACACCGTCAGGCGGCACCAGCCGGACCTCGGGGCGATCAGCTTTGCGATAGCGGGCGAAGCGGTAGCACCCCAGTGCGAACGCGAGCGCGGCCAGCCGCGCATCGTGCGGTGCATTGGCAAAGCGATAGGTGCCGGGCGGCAAAAGCCCGGGCAGGGCGCCGGGCCGAAACAGGTCGCGCGATCTTGCACCCTCTTCCTCGAGCCCGAACAGCACCTGCGCAATGGTGCCGTCGGTCGCGGGCAGCGCCAGATATCCGCCCGGCTTGGCGGCAAAGTCGCTGGTCCGCGCGAACTGGCGTTGCGCCGGCGGCAGCGTCTCTGCGACCTGATCCCAGCTCGATTTGGTGACGAAGGTGATCGGGGTGGCGGTGGACGACGTCTCGAAGACTGAAGGCATTGGCGGGTCCGGATCGTCAGTTCAGGCGAGTCATGCGAACGGACGAGACTTCGCAGAGTTTGGCCGCCGCTGCAATCGGCTTTGCCGTTACCGTTCGGCGAGCCGCTACTCGCCGCAACGCCGGCATGGTAGGTTCCGGCAACGGTCGCCAGAATGAAATCGGGGGCGACCGACGACAAGCGCGCCGGGAGGAGATGCAATGGAGTTTGTGTGGAGCGTGGTCACATTCATCGGCCAGGCTATCGAGGTGATCTTCGGTTATGTCGAGCACCACCATTGGATCTTCGCGTTCCTCGCCGGCGGTTACGTCTTCTACCTCCACGACCGCTCCGTCCACGCGCGCTTCGATGCGCTCGACAGGCGCATCGACGAGATCCGCAAGCGGCTTGCCATCGAATATTGACCGGGCGAGACGAAACCGTCCTCGGACAAATCTCGTATCTCGCGCCGAGAGCTGCCATTCGCGACGCCGCGGCCGCAGGGCTTTACTAGCGTTTTGGTTGTGGCATTATCGGTGAACATTTTAGATTGTGCCGCTCGCCCTGCGTGAGCCCGAACGCGGACACGCAGCAGCACGCGGTCGTTGGCTGCCCAGGTTGGGTCGATACGGCTGAATCGGTTCGTCGAGGCATTTTTCTCATTGTTGGGCGGCGCAGCATTGCAGATGAGCGACGCAAAATGGATAGATCGTTCGTTGTTGCGCAAATTTCCGACCTGCATTTGGACGGGTCGGGCCGGCTGCTTCCAGCCATCGAGACGCTCAGGGGCGCGATTTGCGAGAAGATGGCGGCTGCCGCGAATGTTCCCGATCGCATCCTGCTGATCACGGGCGATCTGGTGGACGACCCGACGCCGCGCGCGCTCGACGAGGCGCTCGCCGCCATCGCATCCTTCCGGCAGACCGGGCTGTTCACCGACATCCAGGCTGTGGCCGGCAATCACGACGTCAAGCGGCCGAGTCAGCGTGCGGGCCGTCACGACGCCTACGATTACCTGCACCTGCCGCGGACCGCGAAGAGCGTCTATTACCGTCAGGCGGGCCTCGACCTGGTGCTGCTCGATTCCAATCGCGCCAGCCTGAAGGCGCGCGCGAGCGGCAAGATCGACGAGAGCGCTTACAAGGCGATGGTCGCTGATTCCGCCCGGCTGAGCGCCGAGCTCGCGGGGAGCATCGGTTCGGCCGGACGTGCCGGCTACGCCGAGCCGGTGGACAACCTGGTGCGCGTGCTGGCCCTGCACCACCATCCGCTGCCGCAGGCGACCGGCGAAGGAAAGCGCTTTCTAGGAATGCCGGACGAGCCGCTGATGTATCTCGCCGCACCCGCGACCTTCCTCGAGGCCGCCACCTCGCTCAACGTCGATCTGGTTCTGCACGGTCATCGCCATGTCGAGGGGCTGACCCGCTATTCCATCCCCGATCCGCGTGCGACGTCGAGCGAGAGGGGTGAGTCGTTCTGGCGCACGATCTACGTGCTCTCCTGTCCGTCCTCGACCGGGCAAGCCGGCGACGATGCCGGTTTCAACCTGGTCCATTTCGGCCCCGTGTCCCATGGCGGCCGCACGGAGCACCGCTTCGCCATAACCCGCTATACGAGGCTCCGCAACGATGCGGTCTTCAGGCCGCTCGATTCCAACCTGCCGGGCGGCGTCATCAGGCTGCCGGCGGGGCGCGACTTTTCCCGTGATCCGGCCGTCCAGTCCGCGATCGAGGCCGCCTCATCCGGCGCGCTGAAACGCGACCAGGTCGCGGCGATCGTCCGCCGGCTGTTCATGCGTGACAGCTTTTACGATGACGCGGAGCCGAACTGGGCGAATGCACTCTACACCTACGTCGTCTCGGCCCATGCCTGGGCGGAGCTCGAGCGCAAGGCCGCGAGATCCGGGCCGGGATTCGACAGCGACGCGCTCGCCGCGGTGAGAACGCTGCTCGGCCAATTGATCGAGCAATCTGCCGACGTGCTCGGCATCGATCGCGCTCAGCTCGATGAGCTCTACGGGACAGGCCTGATCAGCTGTAACGACTTCCTGCGTCAGGTGCCGCGGCTGCCTTGCGACGGTGTCGACGTTCGGCGGCGGGCGCGGCAGAGGCTGCAATTGCTGCGGGAGCTGGGCCAGCAGGTGCAGGCGCTCGGCCTCGATCTCGGCCTCGGCGGGCAAGCGCCGCCGCAACAACCGCCGGCGCGAGAGGAGCACGTCGGATAGCGCCGTTAACCGGCCGTTAGGGTTAACATTCTATTGCTGACGCGTTCGGCTCGATCGAGCAGCTCGAGAGTCAAAGCGTCATGCGTCAACGGATCAGGCTTACCCGGCTACTTGCTTCCACGTCGCTGGTCGCGACGTTGGCGATGGGCCTCGGCGGCTGCACGGCCATGTCGAAACTCTCTGAGGTGACGGGTTCGGTCGCCCCCCGGGCGGACGCAGCCTCTGCCGATCGCGCGCCCACCGATCCGGCGCGTGCGGTCGAAGCCCATGGCGAGCGCTACCGCGCCAATCCCCGGGATGCCGACGCCGCGCTCGCCTATGGACAGGCCTTGCGCGCCAACGGCCAGCGCGCCCAGGCCGCCGCCGTGCTCGAGCAGGCGACCATCGCCAATCCCGGCAACAAGGCGCTGCTTGCCCAGTACGGCCGCGCACTCGCCGACAACGGCAATTTCCAGCAGGCCTTCGACGTGCTGTCCAAGGCGCATTCGCCCGACAATCCGGACTGGCGCCTGCTCTCGGTGCAAGGCACCGCGCTGGACCAGATGGGCCGTCACGAGGAGGCGCGATCCTATTATGCGAGCGCGCTGAAGATCGCACCGGGTGATCCCGGCGTGCTCTCCAACCTCGGCCTGTCCTACATGCTATCGAAGGAGCTGCCGAAGGCGGAAGAGGCGCTGCGGCAGGCCTATGCCTCGCCGCGCGCCAGCGCCCGGGTGCGGCAGAACCTCGGCTTGGTCGTTGGCCTCCAGGGCCGCTTCGCGGAGGCGGAGACCATCGTCAAGGCTGACCTGCCGCCGGACCAGGCTGCGGCCAATGTCGCCTATCTCAAGGAGATGCTGAGCCGTAGCGACGCCCCGCGCGGCGGGTCGAAGCGGACGCCGGTTGCTTCGCTGAGCCAGCCCGACTGATCTGACGTGCTGGCCTTGGTGGCGGACCGCATGGTCCAGGCCGGCCGGCTCACTGCATCTCGGTGACCTTGATGGCGGTGGGTCCGAGAATGACAACGAACAGCACGGGCAGGAAGAACAGGATCATCGGCACCGTGAGCTTCGGCGGCAGAGCGGCCGCCTTCTTCTCGGCCTCGTTCATGCGCATGTCGCGATTCTCCTGCGCCATGACGCGCAAGGAATGGCCGAGCGGGGTGCCGTAACGTTCCGCCTGCTGCAGCGCCAGACACACCGACTTGACGCCCTCGAGCCCGGTACGCCGTGCCAGGTTCTCATAGGCGACCTTGCGATCCTGCAAATAGGACAGCTCGGCCGTGGTCAGGGTGAACTCCTCCGACAGCGCGATCGACTGGCCCACGATTTCGTTCGCAACTTTCCGGAATGCCATCTCGACCGACATGCCGGATTCGATGCAGATCAGGAGCAAGTCGAGCGCGTCGGGAAACGCACGCTTGATCGAGAGCTGGCGCTTGGAGATCGCATTCCTGAGGAACAGCATCGGCGCCTGGAGGCCGAGATAGGCGGCGCCGATGCAGATGCCGATCTTGATCGGCATCGCCTGTTGCATATTTCCGATCACGAACACGTAAAGGGCCGAGCCGATCAAGAACACGATCGGGGCGACCATGCGGGCAAACAGGAAGGTGACGTAGGGCGCCTGGCCGCGGTAACCTGCCATGATGAGCTTGTCCCGCGCAGCTTCCTGCGCGAGCCATTTGGTCAGGTTGAAGTCCTCGACCACCTTGGAGACGAGTTGCTTCGGCGTCTGGCGCAGCGAAACCTTCTCGCTCTTGTTGAGACGCTCACGCTCGCGCTGCCGGATGCGTTCGCGCTCGCTCGCCACCGCCTTCATGCGCTTGGAGAGGCCCTCGCCGGCGAACAACGGCATCACCAGCGTATAGACGGTGGCGCTCGCGGCGATGGCCGCGAGCAGCATGGTCATGAAGCGGACGTCGTGCAGTTTCGAGACGAGGAATTCGACCATACGACACCGTCAGAAATCGAAGTTGATCATCTTCTTCATCACCAGGATGCCGATCGACATCCAAACGACGCAGCCGACCAGCATCAGCTGGCCGGTGGGATGAGTCCAAAGCAGCGAGATGTATTGCGGGGTCGTGAGATAGACCAGGAACATCACGATCGGCGGCAGCGAGCCGATGATGCCGGCCGAGGCCTTGGCTTCCATCGACATGGCCTGGATCTTTTCCTTCATCTTCTTGCGGTCGCGCAGCACCTTGGACAGGTTACCGAGCGCTTCGGAGAGATTGCCGCCCGATTTCTGCTGGATCGACACCACGATGCCGAAGAAATTGGCTTCCGGCAGCGGCATGCGCTCGTAGAGCCGCGCGCAGGCCTCGCCGAGCGGCATGCCGATCGCCTGCGTCTCGATGATGGCCAGAAACTCGCTGCGCAGCGGCTCCGGCGCATCGGCGGCCACGACCTTGATCGATTCGAACAAGGGCAGGCCTGCCTTGATGCCGCGGACGATCACGTCGACCGCATCGGGCAGTGCAGCCAGGAACTTGGTCTCGCGGCGCTTCTTCAAAAAGCCGAGTGCCCAGCGCGGCAGGCCGAAGCCGCCGGCAAAGGCAAGGCCGGCGGCGCCGATCAGGCCGCCGCCCGCGAACAGGGCGGTCGCGAAAAATACGCCCGCCACGACGGCGGACGCGATCCAGAATTTCTGCGGCGTCCAGTCGAGCCCGGCCTGCGAGAGGCGCACGCTGAGCGGAGCACTCTTCTCCTGGGCGCGCCGCGCCTCGAGGTCCTTCAGCGTGGACTCGACCTGTTCGCGGCGCGAGCGCTGGGTCTTCTCGGCCTGCCGGGCGGTGGGCGCTTCGGCGCGCGCGACCGAGGCGCGGCGGCTTTCCGCCTTTCGCTCCCCGGACAGCAGCGGATAGAGGAATACCCAGGCGATGCCACCGACCGCTGCGGTAGCGAGGAAGGCGAGGGCGAGGACCTGCATGTTCATGGCGCTGCCGATCTGCTCACGTCTTCGGCGCGACTTCCGCCGCGTCCAGCGCCGCGGCGAGGCGCTTCTCCTCGCCGTAATAGCGGGCGCGTTCCCAGAACTTCGGACGGCCAATGCCGGTTGAGCGGTGCCGGCCGATGATCTTGCCGTTGGCGTCCTCGCCGACCATGTCGAAGAGGAAGATGTCCTGGGTGATGATGGTGTCGCCTTCCATGCCCATCACCTCGGTGATGTGGGTGATGCGGCGGGAACCGTCGCGCAGGCGCGCGGCCTGGATGATGACGTCGATCGAGGCGCAGATCATCTCGCGGATGGTACGCGAGGGCAGCGAGAAGCCGCCCATCGTGATCATGGATTCGCAGCGCGACAGCGCTTCGCGCGGGTTGTTGGCGTGCAGCGTGCCCATCGAGCCGTCATGGCCGGTGTTCATGGCCTGGAGCAGGTCGAAGGCTTCGGGTCCGCGGACCTCACCGACGATGATGCGCTCGGGGCGCATGCGCAGGCAGTTGCGCACCAGTTCGCGCATCGTGACCTGGCCCTCGCCCTCGATATTGGGCGGGCGGGTTTCCAGCCGCACCACGTGGGGCTGCTGCAGCTGGAGCTCGGCGGCGTCCTCGCAGGTGATGACGCGCTCGTCGTGCTCGATGTAGTTGGTGAGGCAGTTGAGCAGGGTCGTCTTGCCCGAGCCGGTACCGCCGGAAATCAGCACATTGCAGCGGACGCGGCCGATGATCTGAAGGATCTCGGCGCCTTCCGGCGTGATCGCGCCGAATTTGACGAGCTGATCCAGCGTCAGCTTGTCTTTCTTGAACTTGCGGATGGTGAGCGCGGGACCGTCGATCGACAGCGGCGGCACGATGGCGTTGACGCGGGAGCCGTCGGCGAGGCGAGCGTCGCAGATCGGCGAGGATTCGTCGACGCGCCGGCCGACCTGGCTGACGATGCGCTGGCAGATGTTGAGGAGCTGCTGGTTGTCGCGGAAGCGGATGCCGGTGCGCTGGATCTTGCCGCCGACCTCGATGTAGACGGTGTTGGCGCCGTTGACCATGATGTCGGCGATGTCGTCGCGCGACAGCAGCGGCTCGAGCGGGCCGTAGCCGAGGACGTCGTTGCAGATGTCGTCGAGCAGCTCCTCCTGCTCGGCGATCGACATCACGATGTTCTTGATCGCGATGATCTCGTTGACGATGTCGCGGATTTCCTCGCGCGCGGATTCCGAATCGAGCTTGGCGAGCTGGGCAAGGTCGATGGCCTCGATCAGCGCCCCGAAGATGGTCGCCTTGACCTCGTAATAATTGTCCGAACGCCGGCTCTCCATGGCCGGAGGCGGCGGGGCCTTGGCGGGCGCAAGCGGCGGCGAGGCGACGGCCGGCGGAGGCGGAGCGCGCGACACCGTCGGCGCCTGAGCCGGGGCAGGCTCGAGCGACACGGCGCCGGGCTTGGGCGCCCGAAAGTCGGTGTCTGTTCCGCTACGCTTACCGAACACTTAACAACTCCATGCGGCGGCTTATCTTCCCCGCAACTTCTCAATCAGAGGTGAAAGCAGGGACGACTTTTGCTTCTTGGTCTCGCTGCGGCCGGTCAGGCGCTGGGCGATCTGCAGGAACATCTCGATCGACCTGTGGTTGGCGGAGATCTCCGCAATCATCTGGCCGTTGTTGGCCGCCGAGCCGAAGATCTGCGGCTCGAAGGGAATCGAGACGACCGGCTGGCTCTCGATCGCCTTGGCGAACTCCGCGGCGGCGATTTCGGGCCGTTTCGGCACGCCGACCTGGTTCAGGCAGTAGAGCGGCGGCCGGTCGTTGGGACGGGCGGCCTTCAACAGATCGAACAGGTTCTTGGTATTGCGCAGATTGGCGAGGTCCGGGGCGGCCACGATCAGGATGTCGTCCGCTCCGATCAAGGCGCGCTTGGTCCAGCCCGACCATTGATGCGGAACGTCGAGCACGATGCAGGGCATGGTGGAGCGCAGCGTGTCGAAGACGGAGTCGAACGCGTCGGTGCCGAAATCATAGACCCGGTCGAGCGTTGCAGGGGCCGCCAACAGGCTGAGATGGTCGGTGCACTTCGACAGCAGGCGGTCGATGAAGGCGGTGTCGACGCGGTCGGGCGAGAACACCGCGTCGGCGATGCCCTGCGGCGGATCCTGGTTGTAGTCGAGGCCGGCGGTGCCGAAGGCGAGGTCGAGATCGGCGACCACGGCGTCCATCGCGAGGTCGCGCGCGATCGCCCAGGCGACGTTGTGCGAGATGGTCGAAGCGCCGACCCCGCCCTTGGCGCCGACCACGGCGATGATGCGGCCGACCGCCTTGGCTTCCGGCGCCGAGAACAGGTTGCAGATCGAGCGTACGACGTCGATCGCCCCGACCGGCGCGAGCACGTAATCGCTGACGCCGCGGCGCACCAGCTCGCGATAGAGCGTGACGTCGTTGATGCGGCCGATCACGACCACGCGGGTGCCGGCGTCGCAGACGGTGGCGAGCTGGTCGAGCCCGCCCAGCAGGTCGCTGCGACCGTCGCTCTCGAGCACGATCACGTTCGGCGTGGGAGCCGAGCGGTAGGCTTCGATCGCCGCCGCCATGCCGCCCATCTGGATCTTCAGATGAGCCTTGCCGAGACGGCGATCCTCGCCGGCCGACTGTACCGCCGCCGCCGTCTCCACGGTTTCGCAGAAGGCCTGGACCGAGACGCGCGGCGCGGGCGCAATATGCTCCTCGACCGGCGGAGGAGCTGCTGCCGGCTGCTCTTCGTGTGTCTGGCGCGCGTAACTGATCATTTGCCTGTGTCGCTGAGTTTGGCCTTGTCGGCATCGGGATAGGCGACTCCCGTCGGCATTCCCTTGCGATACTTCTCGAAGGCGGCAGTGCGCCGTATCGTGTAGGAAGGTGTCTCGGGCCGCGGCTGCTCGAGGTCCGATGGATTGTCGACCATGGCCGCGAGGTTGCGCTGATAGGCGCAGCCGTAATTGTAATAATCCTTGTTCTCGAACCAGCTCTTGTTCTTCATCGAAGGGCCGATGTCGTCCGGCCACAGGCCGCAGGGACCCGCAACCGCGGCAATCTTGGAATAAGTCAGCCGGATCGGCGGCAGGAACCGCTTGTCCTCGGGCTGGTAGGGACGAATACTGATGCCGCGCGGCGGAACGCCTGCCCCTGCCAGCATGGCCTGGATCTCGCGCATCGTGTCCGCGACCGGACGCGCATTGGGCGTGCCGGAAGGCACGTCGATGCGAATGGCGCCGGTGCCTTCGTGCAACCATGCCGATGCGACGCCCATCACGTCCGCGCGTTGCGCAGCCGTCAATCCGCCACGGGCATGACCGACGAAGACGACGATCGAGCGGTTCTGCTCCTCGATCGCGATCGGATGGCGCTGCTTGTAGTCGTCGGGAATGGAGGCGGTCACGACCTCGTTGTGCTGGCAGCCGCCGAGCGCGAGCGTCAGACCGACGAGCGCGCCACCGAGGCGGACGGCGCGTTTGCGAAGCTGGGGTGGTCTTGTGATCATCGTAAAGTCCCCGTTCCGCCTCACTCGGTGATAAACCCGTAGGTACCGCGGTAGTTCTTGGCCGGTTCGGTCCGTCCAGGTACGCCGTAGAGCCGGTTGATGTTGCCGATCAGCTGGGCCTGCGGATCGGCAGGCGGCGCGAAGCCGTCATCCGGCCGCGACAGGTCCTTCGGCGCCACCGCGCGGACGACATAAGGCGTCACGATCACGACCAGCTCGGTCGCGTTGTTGACGAAGTCGCGGCTGCGGAACAGCGTGCCCAGGATCGGCAGCTGCATCAGCCCCGGCAATCCGCTGATCGCCTGCTTGGTCTGCTGCTGGATCAGGCCGGCCATCGCCATCGCGCCGCCGGAAGGAATTTCCAGCGAGGTCTCGGCGCGGCGGGTCCTGATCGAGGGCACCGTCAACGAGTTTACCGAGTTCGGGGTCACCGCCTGCGACAGCGTGATCGCATTCTCGTTCGACAGCTCCGAGACCTCGGTCATCACCCGCAGGCTGATCTTGCCCTCGCTCAGCACGACGGGGGTGAAGTTCAGCGAGATGCCGAACTTCTTGAAGCTGATCTGGGTGGTACAGACATGCGTGGTGGGGTCGCACGCATAGCCCGCCGGAACCGGGAATTCACCGCCCGCGATGAACGTCGCCGATTCACCGGAGATCGCGGTCAGGTTCGGTTCGGCCAGCGTGCGGATCACGCCGGCGGTTTCCATCGCGCGCAGCGTGGCCTGCACCGACGGGGTGGCGCCGAACTTCGTGGTCAGGTTGTTGCCGTCCACGAGGTTCTTGCCGAGCGCGGTGAACGGGTTCGAATTGGTGAAGCTCACCACCGAGGTGCCGTAGTTGAGGTTGGCAGAGAGGTCGATGCCGAGCTGCTTGACGATGTTGCGCTGGACCTCGGCCACCGTCACCTTGAGCATGATCTGGTCGCGGCCGCGCACCACGATCGAGTTCACGACCTTGTCGGCACCGCCGGCCAGGCGCGCGGCGAGATCGTTGGCCTGCTGCGCTTCCAGCGGATTGGCAGCCGTGCCGGTCAGGACGACGCCGTCGCCGAGGCCGTCGATCTGGATGTCCGCATTGGGCAGGACCTGCTTCAGCGCGGCCCGCACGCCGTTGAGGTCGCGCTTCACCGCGATGTCATAGGCCGCAATCTGCTGCCCGGCGGAATCGAAGAACACGATATTGGTCTGGCCGACCGCGGCGCCGATGATATAGGCGCGCTGTGCGGAGCGGACCACCGCATTGGCGATCTTGGGATCTGCGACCAGCACGTCCTTGATGTCGCGCGGCAGGTCGATCACGATGGACTTGCCGATGCCGAGCGAGAGGAAACGTGCGTTGATCTGGCCGTCCGCCGCGGCCGGCGCCACGGGACGGTAATCGGCTGCGATCGCCGGGTTGAGCGCCAGCGCGAGGGCGGCCGAAAACGACAGGGCGCGGACCAGTGAGGTCCGCATCGTCGCCGAATCTGCCCTGCATTTGATGTCGACTGTCTTCATCGTGCCTTAGCCGTCTGACTTGGAATGCCGTAGCGAATGATCGAGACGCCCTCTCGCTTCTGCGCGGAGTCATCGAGCGTGATCTCGCTCATCTTGACGTCGACGATGCTGCGAAGCGCCAGCGACAGCGTGCCGCTCTGCCGCGCCGCGGAGAGTGTTGCGGTCTGCGCGGGATTGAGCTCGAGGGTGACGGTCTTGCCGATCACCGCGTTCTGCCCGTCCTTCTCCTTGGGCGCCTGGTCGATGGCCAGGACCCGGATATTGGCCAGGATGATCTCGGAGGTGACGATATCGGGAGCGCCGCTGCTCTGGTCCGGGTTCTTGAGCCGGCGCGTGAGCAGGACGTCGACGCGGTCGTTGGGCAGGATGAAGCCGCCCGCGCCGGTCTCCGGCGAGATCTCGGTCGAGATCGCCCGCATGCCGGTGGGCAGGATTGCCGCCATGAAGCCGGAGCCTTCGGCCTTGACCAGCTTCTGGTCGCGGATCGGCTCACCCTGAATGAAGGGCGCGCGCGCGATCGAGCCGACCACCTGGGTCGCGCCGTCTGGGCGCTCGTTGCGCCGGATGAAGGTGGCGCTGGCGGTCGCGGTCGGCCAGGTCTGCCATTGCACGTCTTCGGGCTTCACGGTCTGCCCTAGGCCGATGTCGTTCTTGGCCACGAGGACGTCGACGGTCGGCAGCTGCGCGACCGGAACCGGAGGCGGCGCAGAATTGTCGGAGCCGCTCGCCAGGTACGCGGCGACGCCGCCGGCGCAGATGGCGACCGTCAGGACGACAATGCGTGCCCTATTCATACGCTTCAACTTTCCAACAATACGCCGCGACGCTGCCGCCGCCGTCATCGGCAGTTGACCAGCTATTCGTCAAAGCATGGTTAATGAGGCGTATCTAAATCGCCTTAACGCCGGGTTTACCCGGGCCGTTCAGCGCAATGCGAGGTGAGCGAGGTCGATCGCCTTCACCCATTCGGTCTCCGGGTAGACCATCAGCGCGCTCAGCGCGAGCGCGATGCCGTAGGGAATGCCGCTCTCCTTGGCGTGCAGCCGTGCGAGCCAGGCCTGTCCTGCCAGCCCATAAGGCAGCGGCCATTGCCGGAACTGCAGCAGCAGAAGCGTCAGCGCGCCGCCGAACAGCGAGGCGTAGAGCAGGAAGTTCATCAGGTGTGGGAAGCCGAACCAGAGCGCGACGGAGGCAGCGACCTTGGCGTCGCCGCCGCCCACCCAGCCCATGGCGAAACAGGTGAAGGCCACGGCCAGGACAAGCGCACCGGCGCCGACATGACTGAGCATCTCGTAAGGTGCCATGCCACCGGCGAGGGCGAGCGCGAAGAAGCCTGCCACCAGCGCCAGCGACACGCGGTTCGAGATCGTCATCGTGAAGAGATCGCTCGCGGCGGCGAACGCCATCAGGGCCGGGAAGAGCAGAAGGCGCGCAAGGTCGAGGATCATGGGCTGCGTCTTGAGGCCTGGGTTTGTCGCGGAGCTGCTTCGAGCGATGCTAGCGCGCGATGCTAAACAAACCGACAACGGCGGCACGGGCGCGCGGCCCTCGGCCACCGAACGCGCTTTCACCAGAAGCTGGCAATGCGTGCGGCGAGCGCGACCGTCGCAACCAGCAGCGCAAGGCAGATCCAATAGACCGGCGAGCCAGCCTGCGCCGCTTCCGCCTCGCGCGCCGCGACCGCGGCATCGGTTCTGAACTTGTGCAACGCCACTGGAACTCGCCGTCTTCAGAAAAACAAACGCCCCGGAGGTCCGGGGCTTTTGCCGTCCTTCGTGGACCCGCTTACTTCAGCGACGTGCTGATCGAGGTGAACTTGGCGTTCAGCGTGGTGCCGAGATTGTTGACGACGGTGATGATGGCCAGCGCGATGCCGGCGGCGATCAGGCCGTATTCGATGGCGGTGGCGCCGGATTCATCCTTCGCGAAACGCGCAATCAAGCTCTTCATGAACAAAACTCCGTCTGGGTGGGGACCGCCTCGTTCGGCGCTGTCGTTGACGCGACGACCATGAGAGCCGAGCTCTTTCGGGGGAGTTAATTCGATCGGGTAAACCCGGCTCCGGCGCGATGCTTTTGCCCAGAGTGAATTTCGCCTTAAGATGGCCTCTGCAATTCGTTCCGGTTCCGGATGCGTCGCCAACGCGGCACCTGCTTCACCCTCCCTTAAATTTCGCGGCGTAGGCGTAAGGCTACAGCGGAATTCGCGGAGAGAGGCGACGATGTCGAGCCTGCCCATGCAAGTCGCCTTGATGCTCGGCGAGACGATCGTGAAGGTGATCCCGGTCACCTTCGTGCTCGCGGCGGTGTTCACCGTGCTGGAGCATTTCTGGGCCTGCAATCCCGGCGCGCCGTGGTGGCGCAAGCGGGAGATCGTCACCGACATCTGCTACTGGTTTTTCGTCCCGGTGTTCGCCCGCACCATGCGGATCGGGCTGCTGGTCGTCGGCGCCAGCGTCGTCTTCAACATTCACGACGCCGACGAGCTCATCGCCTTCTACGACAACGGCCACGGTCCGCTGGCGCAGCTGCCGCTGTGGCTGCAGGCCCTGCTGTTCCTGGTGCTGTCCGATTTCATGCTGTACTGGCTGCACCGGCTTTTCCACGACGGCGGCTTCTGGAAGTATCACGCCGTCCATCATTCGTCGGAGGAGATCGGCTGGATCTCCGCGGCGCGCTTCCATCCAGTCAATCTCTTGCTCGGGACGATCAGCGTCGACGTCGTGCTGCTGATGGCCGGCATCTCCCCGAACGTCATGGTCTGGCTCGGCCCGTTCACCACCTTCCACTCGGCCTTCGTGCACGCCAACCTGAACTGGACCTTTGGACCGTTCAAATACGTGCTGGCAACGCCGGTCTTCCATCGTTGGCACCACACCTCGCTCGAAGAGGGCGGCGACACCAATTTCGCCGGAACGTTCCCGATCTGGGACGTGCTGTTCGGCACCTTCCGCATGCCGGAGGGCAGGCTGCCGCAGGATTACGGCAAGGACGAAGCGGCCATGCCGAAGGGGATCGGCGGCCAGCTCGCCTATCCGTTCCGGCATTAGGGGGGGCGGGCCCGCAAATGTCCGTCCGTTCAAACAATACTCGGCGAGTTTGCGGAACGTTCACGAATTAAAGGCAGGTTAGCCGGGTCGGGCACCGGCTCCGCTGTATTCGGTTGCTTCTGCCGGTTTGTGACGTCCCGGGGGTTGGAGTATGCGTAAAGAAATGCTGCGCCGTCATGTGCGCGTCTGTGTTCTGGTTGCCGCTGCGGTGCTGGCATCGCCGGCCGCTGGCCTCGCCGAACCCGCCGCCGATACCATCGCCGTCAATGTCGACCAGGCCAAGCTGGTGCGGCTGCCCGGCAAGGTGGCGACCATCGTGGTCGGCAATCCCCTGATCGCGGACGTCACGCTCCAGCCGGGCGGCATGATCGTCGTGACCGGAAAGGGCTACGGGGCCACCAACTTCATCGCGCTCGACCGCGGCGGCGAGATTCTGGTGGACCGCCAGATCCAGGTCGAAGGTCCGAGCGACCGGCTCGTCACCGTCTATCGCGGGGTCGAGCGGGAGTCCTACAGCTGCGTGCCGCTTTGCCAGCGCCGCGTGACGCTCGGCGACAGCGACGCCTATTTCAACAACGCGATGAGCCAGGCCGGTACGCTGAGCAGCAGCGCCAGCGGCGGTGCCGGCGCGGCCGCCAAGCCGAACTAGCCGGCCGGCGGGCCTCGATCCTGCCAAGCCGCTCGCCGAATCGAGGGCGGCATCTCTTTGCACGCCGCGCTTCCGGGCGTGCGTGGTTAACGCACTCTAAACGGCGCGGTCCGCCGGAGGCGGATCGTCTGAAACACTTAGACAATCAGTTTCCGCTATTGAACGGGCAGATGATCGCCGGTTGCTGGGAATTTGACGAGATGCCGCCGCCTGCACCTATGAGGTTCACGCTCAGGAAAGCGCTGCTCCGGTTTCGCGGCAACCGCCGCGGCTCCGCAGCCGTCGAGTTTGCGCTGGTCGCACCGATGTTCTTCGCGCTGCTGTTCGCGATCATCGAGACGGCGCTCATGTTCTTCTCGAGCCAGGTGCTCGAGACCATCGCGCAGGACTCCGCGCGCGCGATTCTAACCGGCCAGGCTCAGGCACAGGGCGGCTCGGTGGCGGCCTGCCAGACCGTGCCCAACGCTGTCTCTGCCTGCGATCAGACGACGTTCAAGGCCTTTGTGTGCAGCAAGATCCCGGCGCTGTTCGATTGCAGCAAGCTTTACGTCGACGTTGTCAGCACCAGCTCTTTCGGGACGCTCAGCCTCACCAACTTCGGCAATTCCTGCACCTTCAATCCCTCCGGCATGCAGTACAGTGCCGGAACCTCCGGTCAGGTCGTCGTGGTGCGCCTGTTCTATCAGTGGCCGCTCATCGTCACCGGCCTCGGCTACAACATGGGATGCAACAACAAGCGGCTGATGGTGGCGACGGTGGCGTTCAAGAACGAACCTTTCTGAGTCAGATGAATCTGGGCGGACCGATGCGGGCGATTGCGAACATCTGGTGGAATGCACGCTGCTCCGTGCGCGGCTTCGTCGCCGACACGCGCGCGCTGGCGGCGACCGAATTCGCGGTCATCGTACCGCTGATGCTGGTGATGTTCTTCGGCACCGTCGAATTTTCGTCCGCCGTGGCGATCGACCGCAAAATCACGTTGATCGCGCGGACATTGTCCGATTTGACGTCGCAGTCGACCTCGCTCGACGATGCCTCCATGAAGGATACGTTCACGGCAAGCATCTCCGTCGTCATGCCTTACGACGCTGCGCTCGTGAAGGGCACGATCTCCCAGATCTACATCGACGCCAACAGCGTCGCCAAGGTCCAGTGGAGCAAGGCCGGCACGATTGCGAGCGGCGCGACGCAAGCCACGCTGGCGACCTCGGCTCGGAACGCCGGCGACATTGTCACCACGATGATCCCTCCGGCACTCCTGATTCCGTCGAGTTATCTCATCCTGAGCGAAGCCAACTACACTTACACGCCGACCATCGGCTACGTGTTGAAGTCGAGCGTAACCCTGAGCGATCTCTCCTACACGCGGCCGCGTCAGGTCATCTGCGTGCCCTACAACGGCGTGCCGTCGACGTGTTGAGATTTGTCACCCGTTCCTGAAATGAAAAAGGCCGTGCGTAACGCACGGCCTTTTGCTTTGGCTCGCGCCGATCGGGCCGGCGCCCGGCGAGCTCAGCTCGCAGCGCGCAGGTTGTCCGCCGCGGACTTGCCGGAACGGCGGTCGGCCACGATCTCGTAGGAGATCTTCTGGCCCTCGCGGAGCGAGCCGAGGCCGGCGCGCTCGACGGCGCTGATGTGAACGAACACGTCCTGGCCGCCATCGTCGGGCTGAATGAAGCCATAGCCCTTGGTTGCGTTAAACCACTTCACGGTTCCCATGCTCACGGGGGTAGTCCCTTCTCAGATAACACTATGTCGGAGCCCGCTGGCGCGGGCAGGGTTAGATCGAATTTCTGGAAGGGTCGTCAGCGTGTCTGAACCGGCTGTACCGGTGGATGCCAATGTCGTCCGGCCGAAAATCGATTAATTCATTTTATCGGAAGCAAGGGTCCGAAACAATCCGGACGCGCACGATTTTTTGATCCGCCGTGATGCAACGGCGGGTCAACACAGATCGGAATTCGAACCGGCGCCGCTGCCGGCTAGCGGCGGCGGAACTGGCCGCCGCGCTGTCCGGGACGGGGCGGTCCGCCCGGCGTGCTGGGACGCTCGTCCTTGTGGCGGAAAATCAGCCGGCCCTTCTCGAGGTCATAGGGCGACATCTCCACCGTCACGCGGTCGCCCGCGAGCGTCTTGATGCGGTTCTTCTTCATCTTGCCGGCCGTATAGGCAACGATCTCGTGTCCGGCGTCGAGCTGCACGCGGTAGCGGGCATCGGGGAGGATTTCGGTGACCAGTCCTTCGAACTGGATCAGCTCTTCCTTAGCCATGAATGTCTCCAGGTCGTGGACGGCTAGTGCGAATGAGGTTTGCGGTTCGGTTGGCTGTTTGGCCGACTCTGGCGGCGCAAAAAGGCAACGCCTTGTATCCCATCAGGGGTCCCGGCGCTATGCGCGGAACGCTGTTCCGGACGATCGACAGGCGATGAATGCATCTTACCACCGGAGCGGCGGCGGCGAGAACCCTTGGAGGCATTCTGTCCAAAGCCGGGCCGTCCGTCGGCATGCCTGCCGTCCGCGTGCCTTGCCTCCGCGTGCCGTCCCTCACCATGCCTTCCGTCGCCTGGCTTGCCGGCACTGTGGTGGCGTCCGTCGGCATGCCGTTCGTCGGCGCGACGTCCGTCACCGTGCCGTGCGCCTTGCGGGCGCTGGCCGGGGCGACCGCCCGGCCGGCCCTGTCGTTGCTGCGACGGAGCGGGGCCGGGATCGCGGCGGCCGGCGTCGGTGCGGTGGTCCTCCCGCGGCAGGGCGACGCGAATCAGCCGCTCGATGTCGCGGAGATAGCTGAGCTCCTCGCCGCCCGCGACCAGCGAGATCGCGGTGCCGTCGGCCCCGGCACGCGCGGTGCGGCCGATGCGGTGGACGTAGGTTTCCGGCACGTTCGGCAGGTCGAAGTTGATGACGTGACTGATGCCGTCGACGTCGATGCCGCGGGCGGCGATGTCGGTGGCGACCAGGGTGCGGATCTCGCCCGACCGGAACTGGGCGAGCGTGCGCTCGCGATGGTTCTGCGACTTGTTGCCGTGGATGGCGTTGGCGGCGATGCCGGCCTTGGCCAGCGTCTTCACCACCTTGTCGGCACCGTGCTTGGTGCGGGTGAAGACCAGCGCGCGGTTGATCGCCTCGTCCTGCAGCAGCTTGGTCAGGAAGGCGGGCTTGGCCGCGAAGTCGACCTGCAGGATGCGCTGGTTGATCCGCTCGGCGGTCGAGGACACCGGCGTCACCGCGACGCGGGCGGGGTCGCGCAGCATGGAATCGGCGAGTTCGGCGATGTCCTTCGGCATGGTGGCCGAGAAGAACAGCGTCTGCCGCTTGATCGGCAGCTTGGCGACGATTTTGCGGATGTCGTTGATGAAGCCCATGTCGAGCATGCGGTCGGCTTCGTCGAGCACGAGGAACTCGACGCTTGAGAGCCTCAAGCCGTTGCTCTGCACGAGGTCGAGCAGGCGGCCGGGGGTGGCGACCAGCACGTCGACGCCCGGCATCAGCGCGCGGACCTGGCGGCCCATCGGCACGCCCCCGATCGCAAGCGTTGAGGACAGGCGGATGTGGCGGCCGTAGGCGTTGAAGCTGTCGAGGATCTGCCCCGAAAGCTCGCGGGTCGGCGACAGCACCAGCACACGGGCGGTCTTGGGCTGCGGCTTGATGCGGTTCTCGAGCAGACGATGCAGGATCGGCAGCGCGAAGGACGCGGTCTTGCCGGTCCCGGTCTGGGCAATGCCGACGACGTCGCGACCGGTCAGTGCCAACGGGATGGTCTGGGCCTGGATCGGAGTGGGGGTGACGTAATTCTCTTCACGAAGAGCGCGTGCGATGGGTTCGGCGAGGCCGAAGTCCTGAAACGAAGTCAAAAGAGGGGTTCTTTCCATGTCAAAAGCGAACGCCCGGCGCATCAGCGCGGCGCGCGCAAAAGGGTGTCGAGAAGACACCTGCGTGTTTGGGGTGTCGGCTGGCTTGGGTGAGATGGGGCAAGCCAGAGGCCCGTAGAGGGCTTAAGAACACGCGGCTCGCAACGACCCCTTGATTCGCAAGAGGTCTCGGACACTCATATGGAACATCGAGGAGGCGTTTTCAAGGCTGGTACGCCTTAAACGGCGCGTGCGGTGCAAAAATACTGCTGCCAGAAATTTAGCCAGAATTGGCGATTTGCTTAGAAATTAGTCTGATTGCCGCTTTCGCATACATTTATATTGCCTATGATTTAGGCCGTCAGTCTGCGGCGAAACTCTGATTTCTGCCGATTAAGTACGTAAATTCAACAAGTTGATGGGTGTCGAGCCCATGGCATGGTTCTTGCGATTCCGTTAATCGCAGGCGGCCGTGGGGCCGTTTCGCAGCGTTTTTCACGTCTGCGTCAGGGAGATGAGGCACTCATGTTTAACAAATCCACTCACGATATAGCGGCGTCATTTAGCCGCCGCGGCGTGCTCGCTGCGACCGCCGGACTGATGCTCGGTCTGGCTTCATTGACCGGCGCGAAGGCCGCGGACGGCACCATCAAGGTCGGTGTGCTCCACTCCCTGTCCGGCACCATGGCGATCAGCGAAACCACGCTGAAGGACACCATCCTCTTCCTGATCGACGAGCAGAACAAGAAGGGCGGCGTGCTCGGCAAGAAGCTGGAAGCCGTCGTCGTCGACCCCGCTTCGAACTGGCCGCTGTTCGCCGAAAAGGCGCGCGAGCTGATCACCAAGGACAAGGTCTCGGTCGTATTCGGCTGCTGGACCTCGGTGTCGCGCAAGTCGGTGCTCCCCGTTTTCAAAGAGCTGAACAGCATCCTGTTCTATCCCGTGCAGTATGAGGGTGAGGAGAGCGAGCGCAATGTGTTCTACACGGGTGCTGCGCCGAACCAGCAGGCGATCCCCGCCGTCGACTATCTGATGAAGGAAGAGAAGGTGAAGCGCTGGGTGCTCGCGGGCACCGACTACGTCTATCCGCGCACCACCAACAAAATCCTGGAAGCCTATCTGAAGTCCAAGGGTGTCGCCCAGGAAGACATCATGATCAACTACACGCCGTTCGGTCACTCCGACTGGCAGACGATCGTGGCCGACATCAAGAAGTTCGGCTCGGCCGGCAAGAAGACCGCGGTGGTCTCGACCATCAATGGTGATGCCAACGTTCCCTTCTACAAGGAGCTCGGCAACCAGGGCATCAAGGCGAAGGACATCCCGGTGGTGGCGTTCTCGGTGGGTGAGGAAGAGCTCGCCGGCATCGACACCAAGCCGCTGGTCGGTCACCTCGCCGCCTGGAACTACTTCCAGTCGATCAAGTCGCCGGAGAACGAGAAGTTCATCAAGGCGTGGCAGGCCTACACCAAGAATCCGAAGCGCGTCACCAACGATCCGATGGAAGCGCACGTGATCGGCTTCGACATGTGGGTCAAGGCGGTCGAGAAGGTGAAGTCGACCGATCCCGACAAGGTGATCGACGCTCTCCCGGGCATCGAAGCCAAGAACCTGACCGGCGGCACCTCCAAGATGCTCCCGAACCACCACATCACCAAGCCGGTGTTCATCGGCGAGATCAAGGCCAACGGCCAGTTCGACGTGGTCTGGAAGACCCCGAGCCTCGTCCCGGGCGACGCCTGGTCGAAGGAGCTCGACGGCTCCAAGGACCTGATCGGCGACTGGGTCGGCAAGAAGTGCGGCAACTTCAACACCAAGACCAACAAGTGCCTCGGCTCGGGCTCCTGATCCCGATCTGACGCTCCATAGCAAGACCGGAGAGGGCGGCGATCCCGCCGCCTTCTCCACTCATTTCTGCCGGGGTCATTCACAGTGCCAGCCCATTTGTCCGCGCGTCTTTGCTCGCTTGTGCTCTCGCTGTTCCTGATTGCGTTTGCGCTGCCGGCCTTCGCCGGTCCGTTCGAGGATGCCGTCGCCAAATTCGCCAATGATGATTTTTCCGACACCGAAGAGGCGATCGGTGTGATCGCGGGCAGCGGCAGCAAGCTGGCTTTCCCGATCATCAATGCGCTCCAGGACGGCCGCCTCATGGCCGATCCCGACAGCAAGAAGGTCTACGTCACCGGTACCGACGGCAAGTCGATCGACGCTGCGACCGGCGAGGCCGTCGCCAGCGTTCCCGACACTGCGAGCGCGGTTCGCCTCAACAACCGCCTCCGCCGCAGCGTCGATGCCGCGCTCGGCAGCCTGACGCTGCAGTCGCCGGATCTGGGAACGCGCCTGCAGGCCGCGCAGTCCGTCTTCAAGTCGCACGAGGAGACCGCGCTCGAGGCGGTCGATTCCGCGCTTGCCAAAGAAGCCAACAAATCGGTCAAGGCAGCGCTCGCTGAGGCCCGCGCCGCGATCCTGCTGTTCAAGTCCGACGCCACCGAGGTCGAGAAGCTCGAAGCGGTCGCGACCCTCAAGGCGCGGGGCGACCAGGATGCGCTGGCGCTGCTCACCGGCATGGGCGATCAGCCGGCCTCGGTCACCAAGGCCGCCGCGAGCGCAATCGGCTCGATCCAGAATTCGCTCGCGGTCTGGTCGATGGTGCAGAATGCCTGGTACGGCCTCTCGCTCGGCTCGGTGCTGCTGCTCGCCGCGATCGGGCTCGCCATCACCTTCGGCGTGATGGGCGTCATCAACATGGCGCATGGCGAGATGGTGATGATCGGGGCCTACACCACCTTCGTGGTGCAGGAGGTGATCCGCACCCGCTACCCCGGCCTGTTCGACTATTCGCTCTTGATCGCCGTGCCGCTCGCCTTCCTCGTCGCAGGTGCAATCGGCGTGCTGATCGAGCGCAGCATCATCCGCTTCCTCTACGGCCGCCCGCTCGAAACGCTGCTCGCGACCTGGGGCCTGTCGCTGGTGCTGCAGCAGGCGGTGCGCACGATGTTCGGCCCGACCAACCGCGAGGTCGGCAACCCCTCCTGGATGAGCGGCGCGTTCGAGCTCGGCCAGATCACCATCACCTATAACCGGCTCTGGATACTTCTCTTCACGCTCGCCGTATTCGCGATTTTGCTCGCAATGCTGCGGTACACCGCGCTGGGCCTCGAAATGCGTGCGGTGACGCAGAACCGCCGCATGGCGGCCTCGATGGGCATCGCCACCTCGCGCGTCGACGCGCTCACATTTGGCCTCGGCTCGGGCATTGCCGGCATCGCCGGCGTGGCGCTGTCGCAGATCGACAATGTCAGCCCCAATCTCGGCCAGAGCTATATCATCGACAGTTTCATGGTCGTGGTGTTCGGCGGCGTGGGCAATCTCTGGGGCACCCTGGTCGGCGCCTTCACGCTCGGCATCGCCAACAAGTTCCTGGAGCCGGTCGCCGGCGCCGTGCTCGGCAAGATCGCCATCCTGGTTCTCATCATCCTGTTCATTCAAAAGCGGCCGCGCGGCCTGTTCGCGCTCAAGGGCCGTGCGGTGGAAGCATGACCCCTCACATGCTGACGCGATCGCTGGACCGCGGCGCGACGATCTTCCTGCTGGTGGTCGCCGCGCTGGGCGTGCTGATCCCGCTGTCCAACCTGCTGCTGCCTGCCGGCTCGTTCCTGCAGGTGCCGACCTATCTCGTCGCGCTCTGGGGCAAGTATGCCTGCTACGCCATCCTGGCGCTCGCGATCGACCTGATCTGGGGCTATTGCGGCATCCTCTCGCTCGGCCACGGCGCCTTCTTCGCGCTCGGCGGCTACGCCATGGGCATGTACCTGATGCGGCAGATCGGCACCCGCGGCGTCTACGGCAATCCGATCCTGCCCGACTTCATGGTGTTCCTGAACTGGCAGAAGCTGCCCTGGTACTGGTACGGCTTCGACATGTTCTGGTTCGCCGCGCTGATGGTGCTGGTCGTGCCCGGCCTGCTCGCCTTCTGCTTCGGCTGGCTCGCCTTCCGCTCCCGCGTCACCGGCGTGTATCTGTCGATCATCACGCAGGCGATGACCTATGCTTTGCTGCTCGCCTTCTTCCGCAACGACTTCGGTTTTGGCGGCAATAACGGCCTGACCGACTTCAAGGACATCCTGGGCTTCAACGTGCAGGCGGAGGGGACGCGTGCGGCGCTGTTCGCGCTGAGCTGCCTGGCGCTGATCGTCGGTTTCCTGATCTGCCGCGCCATCGTCTCCTCCAAGCTCGGCAAGGTCTTGATCGCGGTACGTGACGCGGAATCGCGCACGCGCTTCCTCGGCTACCGCGTCGAATCCTACAAGCTGTTCGTGTTCACGGTGTCGGCCTGCATGGCCGGCGTCGCCGGTGCGCTCTACGTGCCGCAGGTCGGCATCATCAACCCGAGCGAATTCGCGCCGGGCAATTCGATCGAGGCGGTGATCTGGGTCGCGGTCGGCGGCCGCGGCACGCTGGTCGGCGCCGCGCTCGGCGCCGTCGTCGTCAACTACGCCAAGACGTTCTTCACCTCGGGCGTGCTGGCGCCGTACTGGCTGTTCATGCTCGGCGCCCTGTTCATCCTGGTGACGCTGCTGCTGCCCAAGGGCATCGTCGGCACCTTCAACGCCTGGTGGGATCAGTCGAACGAAAAACGCACCTCTGCGACCATGGCGAGCGCCGCGGCCGAAGACGGCGTCACCGAACCCAAGTTGGCGGAGTAAGCGGTCATGAACGTCATGGACACCCGCGCGACCTCCGCGATGCTCTATCTGGACGGCGTGCACGTCTCGTTCGACGGCTTCCACGCCATCAACAATCTGTCGCTGACGCTCGAGCCCGGCGAGATGCGCGCCATCATCGGCCCGAACGGCGCCGGCAAGACCACGATGATGGACATCATCACCGGCAAGACCAAGCCGGATGAAGGCACCGTGCTGTTCGACGGCGTCACCGACCTGACGCGCCTCGACGAGACCCGCATCGCCGAGCTCGGCATCGGCCGCAAATTCCAGAAGCCGACGGTGTTCGAGAGCCAGACCGTGCAGGACAACCTCCTGCTGGCGCTCAATGTCGACCACTCGGTCCGCGGCACGCTGTTCTGGCGCGGCAGCAGGGCGGAGTCCGAACGCATTGACAAGGTGCTGGAGACGATCCGTCTCACCGAGGCCCGCAATCGTCTTGCCGGCAGCCTCAGCCACGGCCAGAAGCAGTGGCTGGAGATTGGCATGCTGCTGGCGCAGGATCCGAAACTGCTGCTGGTCGACGAACCCGTCGCGGGAATGACCGACGTCGAGACGCATCTGACCGCCGAGCTGCTGAAGGAAATCAACAAGACCCACACCGTCATGGTGGTCGAGCACGACATGACCTTCGTGCGCGAGCTCGGCGTCAAGGTCACCTGCCTGCACGAAGGCACGGTGCTCGCGGAAGGGACCATCGACCAGGTCTCGTCCAACGAGCGGGTCATTGAAGTGTACCTGGGTAGATAGCTGGGAAGCGCGAATGGCGAATAGGGTGTAGCAAATAGGGAAAGATGGCTCAGTCATCTCCGTTCGCTACTCGCCACTCGCCATTCGCCAAGAGGCACCGAAGATGCTGGAAGTGAAAGATATCAATCTCTATTATGGTGCTGCCCAAGCGCTGCGCGGCGTCTCGATCTCGGCCGAGCCCGGCAAGGTGACCTGCGTGCTCGGGCGCAACGGCGTCGGCAAGACCTCGCTCCTACGCGCCATGGTCGGACAATATCCGATCTCCTCGGGCGCGATCGTGTTCGACGGCAGCGATATCACCGGCCTCAAGCCATACGAGCGGGCGCGCAAGGGCATCGGCTTCGTGCCGCAGGGCCGCGAGATCTTTCCGCTGCTGACGGTCGAGGAGAACCTCAAGACCGGCTTCGGTCCGCTCAAGCGCGAGGATAAGCACATTCCCGACGACGTGTTCTCGCTGTTTCCGGTGCTGCAATCCATGCTCGGCCGGCGCGGCGGCGACCTCTCCGGCGGCCAGCAACAGCAGCTCGCGATCGGCCGCGCGCTGGTGATGCGGCCGAAGCTGCTGCTGCTCGACGAGCCGACCGAAGGCATCCAGCCCTCGATCATCAAGGACATCGGCCGCGCCATCTCTTACTTGCGCAACCTCGGCAACATCGCCATCGTGCTGGTCGAACAATATCTCGACTTTGCCTGCGAACTCGGCGACAGTTTCGCGGTGATGGATCGCGGCGCGGTGAAGTTCACCTGCGACCGCTCCAATCTCGATCCGGGCGAGATCAGCCGCCAGATGGCGCTGTAGGCCGGAAAGACCTGCCGCGACCGGCTGGGGGAGACGGATGCGCAGCGAAGTGTCGGCCACGTCCACACTGTTCGAGGCCAACCGCGCCCGTGGCGCGGTGCGCTTCGACGTGCATGCGCGCGACGGCGTGACGCGTCGCGGCGCCTTGCATGAATCGGGTTCGCTCCGCGTCCGCTTTCCCTCGCCGGAAGATCAGGGTCTGTCCGGCGTGTTCGTGAACACGGCCGGCGGAGTTGCTGGTGGTGACCGCTTTGATGTCGAGATAGCGGCGGCGGATGGAGCGCGGCTGACGCTGACCACAGCGGCCGCCGAAAAGGTCTATCGCACGCCCGGAGCGGCAGCGCAGCTCAACATCGGCCTGAAGGTCGGCGCGGGTGCGCATCTTGCCTGGCTGCCCCAGGAGACGATTCTGTTCGACCGTGCCCGCGTGCAGCGCCGCTTCGACATCGACCTCGACGAGGCGGCCTCGCTCCTGCTCTGCGAGATCGTGGTGTTCGGCCGCACCGCCATGGGCGAGCGCATGGAGCAGGGCGAGTTTGTCGACCGCTGGCGGCTGCGGCGTGGCGGCCGGCTGGTGTTCGCCGAGACGGTCCGGCTCGACGGCGATATTGGTGCCAAGCTTGCACGGTCCGCGGTCGCTCAAGGTGGTGCGGCGATCGGCACAGCCGTGATCGTGCCCGGCGATGAGGCCCTGGTTGAGCGCATCCGGGAGGCGTCGGACTCGTTTTCCGGCGAGGTCGGAATCTCCGCCTGGAATGGCTTTGCAATGGCGCGGTTCTGTGCCCAAGATGCGGCGCGCTTGCGCGCCGACATGATGACGGTGCTGGCGCGCACTGGTGCGGCCCTGCCGCGGCTTTGGCTGAACTAGACTGGTTGAATTGACGTGTTGAACGGAAGAGATGTCGCATGAACCTGTCTCCCCGCGAAAAGGACAAGCTTTTGATTTCGATGGCGGCGATCGTGGCCCGCCGCCGGCTGGACCGCGGGGTCAAGCTCAACCATCCCGAGGCAGTCGCAATCATCTCCGACTTCATCCTCGAGGGCGCCCGCGACGGCCGCACCGTCGCCGAGCTGATGCAGTCAGGCGCGCAAGTGCTGACCCGCGACCAGGTGATGCCTGGTATCCCCGAGATGATCCACGACATCCAGGTCGAGGCGACCTTTCCTGACGGCACCAAGCTCGTCACCGTGCACGAGCCGATCCGGTAGTTTGAATTGGTCATTCCGGGGCGCCCGCAGGGCGAACCCGGAATCCAGAGATTGTTGGTCGAGATTCCGGGTTCAGCCCTGCGGGCTGCCCCGGAATGACAGAGGAAAGCAAAACATGATCCCCGGCGAACTCTTCATCCAGGACGGCGAGATCGAGCTCAATGCCGGCCGCAAGACCGTGACGCTGACGGTGGCCAATACCGGCGACCGGCCGATCCAGGTCGGCTCGCACTATCATTTCTTCGAGACCAACCCCGCGCTGAAGTTCGACCGCAAGAAGGCGCGCGGCATGCGCCTCGACATCGCCGCCGGCACCGCCGTCCGCTTCGAGCCCGGCCAGACCCGCGACGTCCAGCTCGTCGCCATGGCGGGCAAGAAGACCATCTACGGTTTCCGCGGCGATGTGATGGGGAAGCTGTGACCTCCGCAGGAACGAGCACGGGGCGGCGCGGTTGAGGCGGAAACGGAGGTATTTCCCATGCTCTCGCCGATCCGCCTCATCTCTGAAGCTGCCGAGTTCGCCGCCCGGCGCCATAACGGCATGGCGCGCAAGGGCCGCGGCAAGGAGCCCTATATCAATCATCTCGCCGAGGTCGCGAACCTGCTCGCGACCGCGACCGACGGTGTTGACGCCGAGCTCGTTGCGGCCGGCTGGCTGCACGACACGATCGAGGACACCGACACCACCCGCGAGGAGCTCGCGCAGAGATTTTCCGAGCGCATCGCCTCGCTCGTTTCCGAGTGCACCGACGACATGAGCTTGCCGAAGGCAAAACGGCGGCAGAAGCAGATCGAGGACGCACCCCACAAATCGCGGGGCGCCAAGCTGATCAAGATCGCCGACAAGATCAGCAATATTGGTGCGCGCATTCAAACCGATCCGAGCGCCGGGGAGCGCGAGGAACTCGCCGACTATATCGGCTGGGCAACGCAGGTCGTCGACGGCTGCCGCGGCGGCAATGCGTGGCTCGATACGAAATTCGACGATGCCGAGAAAGCAGCAAGGGCCTTGCTGTGACCAACCAGACATTCAATCGCAAACGGGGCTTGTGATGTCCGTCAAGATGAAGCGTTCCGTCTATGCCGACATGTTCGGCCCGACCACCGGCGACAAGGTTAGGCTGGCCGACACCGACCTCATCATCGAGGTCGAGAAGGATTTCACCACCTATGGCGAGGAGGTGAAGTTCGGCGGCGGCAAGGTGATCCGCGACGGCATGGGGCAGTCGCAGGTCACCAACAAGCAGGGCGCGGCGGACACGGTCATCACCAATGCGCTGATCGTCGATCATTGGGGCATCGTGAAGGCCGACGTCGCCATCAAGGACGGCATGATCTCCGCGATCGGCAAGGCCGGCAATCCCGACATCCAGCCTGGTGTCAACATCGTCATCGGCCCCGGCACCGACGTGATCGCAGGTGAGGGCAAGATCCTCACCGCCGGCGGCTTCGACAGCCACATCCATTTCATCTGTCCGCAGCAGATCGAGCACGCGCTGATGTCAGGCGTCACCTCGATGCTGGGTGGCGGCACCGGCCCGTCGCACGGCACCTTCGCGACCACCTGTACGCCGGGGCCCTGGCACATCGCGCGGATGATCCAGTCGTTCGACGCCTTCCCGGTCAATCTCGGCATTTCCGGCAAGGGCAATGCTTCGCGTCCCGCCGCGTTGGTCGAGATGATCAAGGCCGGCGCCTGCGCGCTGAAGCTGCACGAGGACTGGGGCACCACGCCGGCCGCGATCGACAATTGTCTGTCGGTGGCCGACGATCACGACATCCAGGTGATGATCCACACCGATACGCTGAACGAATCCGGCTTCGTCGAGGACACGATCAAGGCCTTCAAGGGCCGCACCATCCACGCCTTCCACACCGAAGGCGCCGGCGGCGGCCATGCACCCGACATCATCAAGGTCGCCGGGCTGAAGAACGTGCTGCCGTCGTCGACCAACCCGACGCGCCCCTTCACCCGCAACACCATCGACGAGCATCTGGACATGCTGATGGTGTGTCACCATCTCGATCCCTCGATCGCGGAAGACCTGGCGTTCGCCGAAAGCCGCATCCGCAAGGAGACCATCGCGGCCGAAGACATCCTGCACGACCTCGGCGCGCTCTCGATGATGTCCTCGGACTCGCAGGCCATGGGCCGCCTCGGCGAGGTCATCATCCGGACCTGGCAGACCGCCGACAAGATGAAGAAGCAGCGCGGAGCGTTGCCGCAGGACAAGGGCAACGACAACGATAATTTCCGCGTCAAGCGCTACATCGCCAAATACACCATCAACCCCGCGATCGCGCATGGCGTGTCGAAGCTGATCGGCTCGGTGGAGAAGGGCAAGCTCGCCGATCTCGTGCTGTGGTCGCCGGCCTTCTTCGGCGTCAAGCCGGACTGCATCGTCAAGGGCGGCACCATCGTCGCGGCGCCCATGGGCGATCCCAACGCCTCGATCCCGACGCCGCAGCCGGTGCACTACCAGCCGATGTTCGGCGCGTTCGGCAAGGCGCGTACGGCATCCTCGGTGGTGTTCACCTCCAAGGCCGCGGTCACCGGCGGCCTCGCGCGCAAGCTCGGCGTCGAGAAGAAGCTCTATGCGGTCCAGAACACCCGCGGCAAGATCTCCAAGAAGAGCATGATCCATAACGACGCGACGCCCGATATCGAGGTCGATCCGGAGACCTATGAAGTGCGCGCCGATGGCGAACTCCTGACCTGCGCTCCGGCGGAGGTGCTGCCGATGGCGCAGCGATATTTCATGTACTGAAATAGCGCCTCGACGCACGTCCCCGGCGGTGTCCGGGGATGGCTTTTTGCGGTTTTGCGTTCGGTCCCGCCTGGTCTAATGTCCCGCGCGGTATCGTAACCCTCAGAAGAAAAGCCGGGAGGATTTCTCGTGATCTACGTCGTTGCCACCTTGACCATCAAGCCCGAGACGCGCGCCGAATTCATTGCAGCCGCCACCGCCTGCATCAAGGAGACGCGGAAGGAGCCCGGCAACATCGCCTATGACCTGCATGAGAGCGTCACCGACCCTGCCAAGATGGTGTTCGTCGAGCAGTGGGAGAATATGGAGGCGCTGGGGCCGCATCGCGCTGCCGAGCACATGAAGACGTTCGGCCGCGTTGCGGTGAAATGCTTCACCGCGCCGCCGAAGATCGAATACATCACGCCCGAGAAGGTCGAGACACGGTAGAGAGGTAAGACGCATGATCCGGGCGACGCAGGTCAGAGGACAGCACCGCTTCACGGAAGCACCCGTGGACACGGTCGTGCTCGATTTCGACGATCGGCACCGGCGTCGCATGGCGATGACGGGGACGCGTGGTCTCGAATTTCTGCTCGACCTGGAGCATGCCGTCGCGCTGCGCGGCGGCGATGCGCTGGTACTGGAGGACGGAAGGCTGATCGAGGTGGTCGCGGCGCCCGAGCCGCTGCTCGAAATCCGCGGCCGCGATCCGCACCATCTCGTCCGCGTCGCCTGGCATCTCGGCAACCGTCATCTGCCGACACAGATCTTGGCCAAGGCCCTGCGCATCCGCCGCGATCACGTCATCGAAGCCATGGTGAAGGGCCTCGGCGCGCGTGTGATCGAGATCGAGGCGCCGTTCGATCCCGAAGGCGGCGCCTACGCCGATGCCGGCCACGCGCATGGACACGACCATGCGCATCACGATCACGGCCATCATCACCGTGACCATGGCCACGACCATGATCATGCCGCGCACGACCATGGTCACGACCACCACCATCACCACGACGAACATTGCGACCATCCCGATCACCACCACGGCCACACGCATGCTCATGACCACAAATGAGCCGGTCGGCGCCGGTGATCTTGCCGAGGGCGAGGCGGCGGCGCTGTACCGACTGATGACCTGGATGTCGCCTGCGTTCCCGGTCGGCGGTTTCTCCTATTCCAGCGGCATCGAATGGGCGGTCGAGGCGGGCGACATCATCGACACAGCGACGCTGGCGGATTGGCTCGATGCGATGCTCGGCGACGGCTCCGGCTTCTGTGACGCGACGTTTCTGGTCCACGCCTATCGCGCCGCGGAATCGGGCGAGACTGACGCTTTGAACGAGATCGCCGAGCTCGCGAGCGCCTTCGTGCCGTCGCGCGAGCGGCAGCTGGAGACGACCTCGCAGGGCCGCGCCTTCATCGACATCGCCCGCGCCGCGTGGGATGCCGACGGACTGGAAGCCACGGTCGCGGCATGCAGCGCGCCACTGGTCTATCCGGTCGCGGTCGGTGTGGTGGCCGCGATGCACGCCGTGCCGCTGGCGCCGACACTGCACGCCTTCCTGCATGCGCTGGTCTCGAACTGGATTTCTGCGGCCAGCCGGCTCATTCCGCTCGGCCAGACCGATAGCCAGCGTGTGCTGGTGAGGCTGGAGGCCGCCGTCGCCGCCACCGCCAATCGCGCGCTGAAGGCGACCTTGGACGATCTCGGCAGCGCAACGTTCCGCGCCGATCTCGCGAGCTTGCGCCACGAGACGCAGTATACCAGGTTGTTTCGGTCGTGAGCAGTGCGGCGGCCAACCCATCAGGAGAGAACGAGTCACATGGCGAAATCTCACGGTCCCTTGCGTGTCGGCGTCGGAGGTCCGGTCGGATCGGGCAAGACCGCGCTCATGGACCTGCTCTGCAAGACCATGCGCGAGCGCTATGACATTGCGGCGATCACCAACGACATCTACACCAAATGGGATGCGGAGTTCCTGGTGCGTTCGGGATCGCTGACGCCGGATCGCATTGCCGGTGTCGAGACCGGCGGCTGTCCGCACACGGCGATCCGCGAGGATGCCTCGATGAACCTCGCTGCAATCGCGGACATGCGCGCCAAGTTTCCCGGACTTGACCTCGTGCTGATCGAATCCGGCGGCGACAATCTTGCTGCCACTTTTTCCCCGGAGCTGGCTGACCTCACCATCTATGTCATCGACGTCGCCGCCGGAGACAAGATCCCGTCCAAGGGCGGCCCCGGCATCACCCGGTCCGACCTCCTGGTCATCAACAAGACCGACCTAGCGCCCCATGTCGGCGCCTCCCTGGAGAAGATGGAGACGGACGCCAGGCGCATGCGCGGCGAGCGGCCCTTCGTCATGACCAACCTCAAGAAAAGCGAGGGGCTCGACCGAATCGTCGGCTTCATCGAGGCCAAAGGTGGCCTGAAACGGGCGGGCTGACCGGACGCGACCAGCTGGCGCAGGCGTTTTTTTGCCGTTAACGCTAGGGCCGCGCCGCAAGCCGCGGAACAAATTTCCGACACGGCGATTAACTACCTCCGGCGCCCGGGGCGAATTCATCCCGGCCACGCCATCGGCCGGCGGATTAAGCTTTTCAGGCGACCCAAGTTGCGTACTGATGCCTCCTCCTTCATTATCTCCGCCACTGGGGTTTACCCTGCTTCGGCCTATGGCCGTTCGAGCGGCGTTCATGTGCTCCGTGTTCATTGCCGACCTCCTGCTTTCGCCTGAGTAATCGCGTGGTCAGGCTGGGTTTCATCATCGGCTTCATCGCTCTGCTCGGGGCCTTGCTCTCGGGGCTTGCGGCTTATCGCGTCCACGACCAGGAGCTGGCGCTGGACCGGATCGCGCTCGCGCGTGCGATCGACGTGCATGCGAGCCTGGTTCAGGACCGCCTGACCGAGCGGGAGCTGCTCGCGCGTGTCGCCTCAGGCCTGTTCCGCGCGCCGTCGGTGATCAAGCCGAACATGCTGGAGCCGCTGCGCTCGGCGATCTACGCCTTCAAGACCGACTTCGTGGTGGCCGGCTGGGTCGCCCGGCTGAAGCCGAACGAGCTTGTGGCGGCGCAGGCCGCCATCGCCGGCGCCGGCTTCCCGAATCCGCAGATCCGCTCGTATGACGACAAGCCGATCAATCCTGCCGACGTCGCCCAGCCGATCGACGTGCTGTTGGATCTCGAGCCGCGCAGCAACGAGACCAGGACGTTGCCCGGCCGCAGCTACGATCAGGATCCGGTTCGCAGCGCGATGCTGACGCGGGCGCGCGCCGAAAAGAGGTCGGTTGCCTCGGACCCAGTGCCGTTGATCCGCGGCAACGGCGCGATCGGCATCATCGTGGCTGCGCCCGTCATTCCCGAGGGAGCGACGGAGCCGGCCGGCTTCGTCACATTTTCCTACGAGCTCGCCTCCCTGATGCTGGCCAATGACGACATGTCGCTGTTCGCCGTGGCACTCAGGGATCCGCGCAAGGACGGCGGCGAGCTGATCGCCAACGATCAGGGCGTGGTCTCGACGCGGATGGCGGCGGCGGACGGGCCGGCGCCGTCCGCGACGCGCACGGTGAGCTTCGGCGGCCGCGATTGGCAGCTCGGCTATTACGCGAAGACCAATTCGGTGCGCCGCGCCGAGCAGACCGCCATCATCGTGGCGGCGATCGGCTTTGCCATTACCGCAATGGTGTGCGGCCTGTTCGGTTACGTCGCCTACAACAATCTGCGGCTCAGCCGGGAGATCCAGGTCAGGATCGGCTTCGAGCGGCGGCTGACCGCGGTCATCGACGAGCTCAACCACCGCGTCAAGAACATCCTCGCAGTGATCCAGTCGATCGTGACGCGCACCTTGCGCCACGGCGCGGACATCGACATCGCGCGCGAGCTCCTGATCGGGCGCATCCATGCCATGTCCAACGTGGTCTCGCTGCTCAGCGAGAGCCAGTGGCAGGGCGTCAAGCTGAAAGGCCTGTTCGAGGCGCGCGCGA
This sequence comes from Bradyrhizobium agreste, assembly GCF_016031625.1. Lineage (GTDB taxonomy): Bacteria > Pseudomonadota > Alphaproteobacteria > Rhizobiales > Xanthobacteraceae > Bradyrhizobium > Bradyrhizobium agreste. The sequence goes on from NZ_JACCHP010000010.1 coordinate 76,157, forward strand.
TTCCGCATGCCGATCGCATCGCGGTCACCGGCCCCGACATCGCGGTCAGCGCGCGTGCGGCGCAGAGCCTCTCGCTGCTGTTCTTCGAGCTCGCCTCGCATTCCGACGAGGGCCTGTCGTTGGTCGGCAAGCACCCGCACATCACCGCCAACTGGACGGTGACGGGCGAAGACGGCGCCGAAGTCTTCCATTTCCGCTGGGAGGAGTTCAACACCAGCGAGGCAACGCGCCGGCCCGATTCCGATTTCGGCCTGATCCTGCTCGACCGCGTCGCGCCCGAGGCGCTGGGGGGAATCGCCAAGCGCTTCTTCACCGACGTCTCCTACGTCTATGAATTGACCGCGCCGATGGAGACGGTGGTCGACATGACCGAGCGCGACCGCACGGACAAGATCTCGGCGCCGGTCAGGCCGGTGCGGAGCTAGCCCTTCGGCCGCAACACCAGATCGACGAGGCTGCGCGCGTAGCCAGGTGTGATCGGCGCGATGCCGAAGATGTAGCGGTAGAACAGGCTGCCATAGATCGCGTCGTAGAGATTCTCAGGGGGGCTCTCGGCCTGGATGCTGCCGTCCTTCTGCCCCGCGGCAATCATGTCCACCAGCGCGTCGCGGCGGAATTGTAAGTAGCGGGCGTAGAACAGCTCGGCCGAGCCGGTCTTGGAGATGCATTCGGAGATGACGGCGAGCTGGACCTTGCCGAACTCGCCCTGGAGCGCCTCGGCATAAGCGGCGGCATGACGCCGCGCGCGCGCCGCGGGCGAGCCGGCGCTCGCGGGCGGCAGCGGCAGCATTTTCGCGGCATGGTGGAGGAAGGCGTCGATCAGCAGCGCTTCCCGCGATGGCCACCATTTGTAGATCGTCATCTTGGAGACGCTGGAGTGGCGTGCGATCGCATCGATGGTGGTGGCGGCAAGGCCGGTGGTCGCCATCAGCGCATAGGCGCTTTCGAGGATGGCATTGGTGGTCTCGATCGACCTTGGCCGGCCGCGCCGGGGCGCGCTCTCCGCCTCTTCACGCCCGTCTTTCACTATCGCCACGCCCGGTCTCCTCACGCAGGGTTCCGGCATAGCGCAGGGGCGGCTTTCGGCCCAGCAGAATCGCACGATCCTTGGCCGGAGCGACTCTAGGCCTGCTGCCGCAGGGCTGCCGGCAGATCCTGCCGTCTCGACCAGGCGATGTAGTAGGCGAGCCCGGTCATCGCGGCGAAGCCGGTGATGCTCACCGCCACCTGCATCACCACCAGGTTCGGCCCGGTGATCAGGATGAGGTGGCCGGCGAAGGACAGGAACACGGCGACACAGAATACCGCGAGCCATTCCTCACCGCATGCGATCACCGCTTGCAGCGGTCTCCATCTCAGGCCGGGGTGATCCGCCGGAATGAGATGGGTTGCAAGGAACGCGAGAGCGAGGAAGTGGACCACGCGATAGGGCGCGAGGTTTTCCTTGTCGGTTGGGGTGATGCTGTTGAGGAGGAGATCCGGCAGGTAAGCGGACAGCGTCGGCGACTGGCGCATCAGGGTGACGGCCATCGCGAAGAGCAGATAGGCGCCAGCGAGGATCCGCAGCCAGGACGCGCCGCGAAGCGCACGCCCCGGCGCGCCCGTTACGGCGAACCAGCCGCCCAGCACCATCAGCAGCTGCCAGCACAGCGGATTGAAGGTCCATTCCCCGTCCGGATAGATCCGAAAATTCCAGCCGAACCAGCGCGCAGCGAGATACAGCGCGACCGATGCCGCCAGCGTCAGGTTCGGCCCCCGCAACAGGCCCCACAGCGCGAGCGGAAAGAACACCATCAGCGGGATCATCAGCTGCAGCAGGTCGAGGTTCAGCGGCTCTTCCTGGAGCACGAGACCGCGGACGAGGATGCGCAGCGGGTGCTCGAGAATTCCGGAGATGTTGTATTCGTGGATGATCTCCGGCGCCATCGATTGCGAAGCGACATAGGCGATGGCGTCGATATAGATCACGAACAGCACGACATAGGCGGCATAGAGCCGCCAGACCCGGCGGAAGATGCGCGTCGCCGCGACCACGTAGCCGCGTTCCAACGCCATCCTGCCATGGATGATGGCAACGCCGTAGCCGACCACGAACACGAACAGGTCCGCCGCGCCGCTGAAGCCGAAATTGCGCAGCGTCAGCAGGTTGACGACGTTGTTGGGAATATGGTCGACGAATATGGACCAATTGGCGATGCCGAGCGTCAGATAGAGCCTGGCGTCGTGCTGGAATGCGGCGAGGTTCGCCTTGACGGACGGTTTCATTGAGTAAAATAGCTTTGGGAATCAGGATATGGTTCTAGCGGCAACCGCCTGCCCGTCCGAGTAGCGTTTTCGTGAGCAGGGAAGAATCGCGCCAAACGGCGTCAAATGCGCCGCCTTGCGCTAGGAAATGCAGATCGATGCGTGCGCAGTAATTATATTGCCTACCTCGGACGTTTACTCGGCAGGTTCGGCCGACACCTCGTCGGACATGCCGGCGCGGCTCGCCAGGATGCCGAGGGCGACGCCCCCGATGGCCAGGATCGGCAACAGCCGCTTGACGCCGATGGCGCGAACGATCTGTAGCCCGGTGGCGAGGAGCATCGGATCTGCCAGCATGCTCTGCGCGGCCGATTTCGCGGCGCGCTCGGCCGCGATCCGGGCGCGCTTCTGCACCTCGCGCTTGTAGCCCCAATAGGAGCCTGCCGCGGCCAGGGTCAGCAGGAAGAAGATGCCGGCACCGGCAAGACAAGCCTGCACCGGGCCATATTTCTGCAGGACCGAGATGAAGATTGCGGCACAGAGGAAGCCTGTGGTCACGAGCAGAGCGAAGGCAGCGCCCGCGGCGAGGGAGGTCAGCCGAACCGCCGTGCCGGTGGATGCGCTGATGCCGTCGATGATGCGCTGAAACATGGCCTTGCTCCTCAATCCCCGCCAGCCGAATCTCACGAGCCGCGGCGGCGGCGAGCCGCCGCCGTATCAAACGGGCCTCGGCATCCTTAGCGACGCCAGGCGGCGCCGATCAGGAAACCGATGCCGAGTGCCAGAGCGACGGTCGCCAGCGGCCGCTGCGTGATCGCCTCTTCCAGCGTCTCCTCGATCGAGCCGTAGGCGTCTTGTGCAGCTTCCATCATCGCGCTGCCGCGCTCGGACATGTCGTCCATGGCGGAGTCCATGTTCTCGCGCGCCTGGCGATAGCCGCGGCGAGCCTGCTTGCTGGTGGAATTGGCGAAAGTATTGAGCGCGTCGGTGATCTGATCGGTGAGGGTGGCGATATCGCTTTTCACGGCTGCTACATCCTTTTCGAGGCGGTCTCGGGTGGCTTTGTCGGTCCAGTCTCTCGTCCCGGCTTCGGCATTGGTCGTGGACATCGGGAGCTCCGAACTGTTGACGGCTGAGATGGGCGGAGAACGTTTCGTCGCCGGGTAAGTTCCGTTCGCTGAAACCGGTCAGGCTTGCGGGAGCTGCGGCGAATTCTCCGGCAACAGGTGGTCCTTCAGGATCAGCGCGACGATCAGGAGCGGCGACGCCAGGAACGCGCCCATCGGCCCCCACAGCCAGGTCCAGAACGCGAGCGCGAGCAGCACGGCGAGCGCGTTCAGGGCGAGCCGCCGCCCGATGATCGTTGGCGTGATGAAGTGCCCCTCCAGAAAGGTGAGGCCACCGAAGGCGAGCGCGGCCATCAGGCCGCCGCCGAGGGTCGGGAAGGCGATCAGCCCGACCACGACCAGCACCACGAACATCGCCACGGGCCCGATGATCGGGATGAAGTTGAGCGTGGCCGCCAGCGCGCCGAGCCCGGCCGGATTGGGCATTCCGGTGAGGGCGCAGATCAGGCCGGTGGCGACGCCGACACCGAGATTGATGAGGGTGACGGTCAGCAGATAATTGCCGAGATGGACCTCGATCTCGTTGAGGATCCGGAGCGTGCGCAGCCGCGCGTCATGGTCGCTGAAGGTCATGATCATGGCTCGCCGCAGGTCGCGCCAGCTTGCGATGAACAGGATCAGGGTGACGAAGAACAGCAGGAATTCGGTAAAGGTCGGTGACAGGAATTCCAGCGTCGGCTGCACCCACTCGACCTTTGGCATCTGAAAGCTCGGCAATCCTTCCGAGCCGCCGAGCATGGCTTGCATCTCCCGCCAGAGCGCAAGCGGCCGGTCGAACACGTGCAGCTTGTCCTTCAATTGCGCGCCGAGCTCCGGCAGGCGCATGCTCCACTGCATGACCGGTGAAGCGATCAGCGCCACGACGAAAGCGGCCACCGCGGTCACCGCGACCACGATCAGCACGGCGCCGAGGCTGCGTGGGACCTTGTAACGCTCGAGAAAGCCGGCCGCCGGCGATAGCATGGTGCCGGTGACGAACGCCATCACCACCGGCAGGAAGAACGCCTTGCCGACATAAAGCACGGCGACGATCGCAATCAGCAACAGGCCGGCCAGCGCGAACGCGACGAATTCGGTGCGGCGGATCACCGGCGGCAGCTCGACATGGCTCTCGGGAAGCGGGTCGCCTTCGCTGTTGCCGGAAATCAGACGTTCACTCGGTAGGACGCGCACAATATCTCTCCCGCACGGAATCCGTGATCCGCGCGCCCATTGATGACCTGACTAATGCGTGGGCGGCGTGCTGGTTCCATCGCGGCTTCGTGAACAGCCGCTCGCTTGACTGTGACGTCGCTGCCGCACGCTGCGCCGGAACTTCGATGCAGCCGGCGGAGTTTGTTCGGGCAGCGCATCACCCGATGCACATCCAACGGGGCAGCTCATGACAAAGTTGTTTGCAGTCCGTCGCAGCTTCTCGCCGCGCGCCGTCAGCGCGTTCGCCTTCGCAACCGCTCTTCTCGCCGTGCCGGTGGGCACCGCGAGCGCGCAAACCTTCGGCTATACGCCGATGCAGCGGGTGTACCCGCAGGACCTGTACCCGCGGGGCCAAGGCTATTCCCAAGGCTATTCCCAAGGCTATTCCCAAGGCTATTCCCAAGGCTATTCGCAGGATGACCTCAACGAGGCGCCGCAGGTCGCCGACGAGGATGCTCGATTGCCCGACCGGCTGCGCAGGCAGATCGTCAGCTTCGACCGGAGCGAGCCGGCCGGTACCATCGTGATCGATACCAACAGCACCTATCTCTATTACGTGCTCGGAGGCGGCCGCGCGATCCGCTACGGCGTCGGCGTCGGCCGCGAGGGCTTCACCTGGTCGGGCGTGCAGAGCGTCAGCCGCAAGGCGGAGTGGCCGGACTGGCACCCGCCGGCCGAGATGATCGCGCGCCAGCCCTATCTGCCGCGCTTCGTCGCCGGCGGCCCCGGCAACCCGCTCGGTGCGCGTGCGATGTATCTCGGCGCGAGCCAATACCGCATCCACGGCACCAACGATCCCTCCACCATCGGCAAGTTCGTCTCGTCCGGCTGCATCCGCATGACCAACGAGGACGTCATCGACCTGTTCAACCGCGTCAATGTCGGCGCCAAGGTCGTGGTGCTGCCAAAGAACGCGCCCTTGATGGCCAGAGGAGGCGACAAGGCCGGCGAGCCCGTGCGCAAGCGGCCGGCCGTGACGACGCTGCCGTCGGGCCGCCAGGCGCTGAACATCACGTCGTCGGCCGTGAACTAAGCGTGAGTGAGGCCATATGAGTAGACGCCTGATCGGCAAATGGGCTGGCGGAACGGCGATCCTGATCGCGATCTCCGCCGGTCTGGCATCGGCGCCGTCGGCGCATGCGGAGGATTTTTTCTCGGCGTTGTTCGGGGGCTTCCGGATGCGGCCACCGCCGGAGATCCGCATGCCGTTCCCGAATGACGACGGGCCGCGCTACGATGTGCCACGTCAGCGGGCCTCCTATGGCGGCGGCACCGCCTATTGCGTGCGCGGCTGTGACGGCCGCTATTTCCCGGCGCAGGGCAGCGATGCCGAGAGCAAGGCGCAATCCTGCAAGAGCTTCTGCCCGGCGTCGGAAACCTCGCTGGTCTATGGCAGCAATATCGACGATGCCGCTACGGAGAACGGAAAGTCCTATTCCGACCTGCCGAACGCGTTCCGCTATCGCAACGAGATCGTTGCGGGCTGTACCTGCAACGGCAAGGACGCGGTCGGGCTCGCATCGGTCAAGGTCGAGGACGACCCGACCCTGCGCAAGGGCGACATCGTCGCCGGCGCCAATGGCCTCGTGGTCGCCAGCCGCAACGCCAATGACCGCCGCGGCGTCGCGATGAATTTCTCGCCGCTGCCGGAATCGGTGCGCGCCAGATTCCGCCAGGTCCCCGTGGTGGCGAAGGAGTAGTCTCGGCTTCGGAAGGCGTCTTGGCGACGCCCGGAATGTCGTGCCGGCGCCGCATAGTCGCGTGCCTCGTCGAACGCCCGTTCGGCCACCGCGACGCAGAGGTTAACGGCTCTCGACCGGCGAGCATGGCGCGGGATGTCCCTGCCCCTCTTTGGCAGGGAATCGCACCAGACCAGTCCACTCCAGTAGAAGTCTCAAGGGGTTGCGTCGGCGGAACCGACGCGGAAGACAGGCGTTAGGATATTGTTAGATCATTTGTCTTGGGGGACCTAGCGATGCTGGTGGGCGTGCTCGTCACTTTTCTCGTCGTCATTCTCGTTCTGTATCTCATCAACATGCTGCCGATGGACGGCCGCGCCAAGCAGATCGCGCGGGTCATCGTCATCATCATCGGAGTCGTGTCGTTGCTGAAATATCTGACTGTATTCTAGCGACACCATCTTCCCAAACAAAAGCCCCGGCGTGAGCCGGGGCTTCGTTCGTGCCGCCTCAGTGCAGCGACTTCAGCCAGTCGTCGACGTCCTGACGAACCTGGTCCTTGGCCTTGCCGTAACGCTCCTGCAACCGGCCCTCGAGCTGCTCGCGGCGGCCCTGGATCAGCTGGAGGTCGTCGTCAGTGAGCTTGCCCCATTTCTCCTTGGCCTGTCCCTTGAACTGCTTCCAGTTTCCTTCGATCCGATTCCAGTCCATGATCATCTCCCATGGGTTGATGGCCGAACAACGCCAGGCGCGTGCAGCCGTTCCGCAGGCTGTCGCGACGTTTCGTCCAACAAAAAAGCCCCGGCTCGCGCCGGGGCTTTTGTGACGCGAGCTCAGCCCAGCGCCTTTTTATCCGAGAGCCTTGGCCTCGCGGCGGCGTGCGGTGAGGATGTATTCAGTGTAACCGTTCGGCTGCTCGCGCCCCTTGAAGATGAGGTCGCAGGCGGCCTTAAAAGCGACGCCGTCGAACGCAGGCGCCATCGGCTTGTAGATCGGATCGGCCGCGTTCTGCTTGTCGACGACGACCGCCATGCGCCTGAGAGACTCCATCACCTGCGCCTCGGTGATGACGCCCTGGTGCAGCCAGTTGGCGAGGTGCTGGCTGGAGATGCGCAAGGTGGCGCGGTCTTCCATCAGGCCGACATCGTGGATGTCGGGCACCTTGGAGCAGCCGACGCCCTGATCGATCCAGCGCACGACATAGCCGAGAATGCCCTGGCAATTGTTGTCGATCTCCTGCCTGACGTCATCGGGCGCCCAGTTCGATTTCGACACCGGAATGGTGAGAATGTCGGACAGTTTTGCGCGCGGTCCGCCCTTGGCGAGCTCCTCCTGGCGCGCGATCACGTTGACCTGATGGTAGTGCAGCGCGTGCAGCGTCGCCGCTGTCGGCGAGGGCACCCACGCGGTGGTGGCTCCGGCCTGCGGGTGGCCGAGCTTCTGCGCCAGCATGTCCGCCATCTTGTCGGGCGCGGCCCACATGCCCTTGCCGATCTGGGCGTGGCCGGGCAGGCCGCAGCTCAGGCCCATGTCGACGTTCCAGTCCTCATACGCCTTGATCCAGGCCTGCGCCTTCATCTCGTTCTTGCGGATCATCGGACCCGCTTCCATCGAGGTATGGATCTCGTCGCCGGTGCGGTCGAGGAAGCCGGTGTTGATGAACATGATGCGCTTGGAGGCGCGCTGGATGCAGGCCTTGAGGTTGACGGTGGTGCGCCGCTCCTCGTCCATGATGCCGACTTTGAGGGTGTTCTCGGGCAGGCCCAGCATCTTCTCGACGCGGTCGAAGATCTCGCAGGTCAGCGAGACCTCATCCGGGCCGTGCATCTTCGGCTTGACGATATAGGCAGAGCCCGTGCGGCTGTTCTTGACCTTGGAATTGCCCTTGAGGTCGTGGATCGCGAGCAGGCCCGAGACAGCGGCGTCTAACAGGCCTTCCGGAACTTCTTCGCCCTTCTCGTCGAGCACCGCGTCGGTGAACATGTGGTGACCGCAATTGCGCATCAACAGCAGGCTGCGGCCGTGCAGCTTGAGCTCGCCGTTGCCGTCAGGGGTCCTGTAGAGGCGGTCGGAATTGAGCGAGCGCGTCAGCGTCTTGCCGCCCTTCTCGAAATCGGCCGACAGCGTGCCGTTCATCAGGCCGAGCGTGTTGCGGTAGACCAGCACCTTGTCCTCGGCATCGACAGCGGCGACCGAGTCTTCCATGTCCAGAATGGTGGAGACCGCGGCCTCCATGATCAGGTCGGCGACGCCGGCCGGATCGTCCTTGCCGATCGCGCTGTTGCGGTCGATCTTGACCTCGATATGCAGCCCGTTGTTGACGAGCAGCACGGCGCTCGGCGCGGCAGCATCGCCCTGGAAGCCCGCGAACTGCGCGGCATTCTTCAGCGCCGTGGCGTTGCCGCTCTTCAGCTTCACCGCGAGCTGGCTCGCGACCACGCTATAGCCGGTAACGTCGCTGTGGCTGCCGGTTGCGAGCGGCACGGCGTTATCGAGGAACGCCTTGGCCTTGGCGATCACCTTGTCGCCGCGCGCCTTGTTGTAGCCCTTGCCGCTCTCGGACGGGTCGTGCGGGATCGCATCGGTGCCGTAGAAGGCGTCATAGAGCGAACCCCAGCGCGCATTCGCCGCATTCAGCGCGTAGCGCGCATTGGTGAGCGGCACCACGAGCTGCGGGCCGCAGATCCTGCCGATCTCCTCGTCGACATTGGCGGTCTCGACCTTCTGCGTCGCCGGCTCCGGGACGAGATAGCCGATCTCCTTCAGGAAGGCGGTGTAAGCGTCGAGGTCGAACGCCTTGCCTTTATTGGCGCGGTGCCAGTCGTCGATCTTGTCCTGCAGATTATCCCGGAGCGCCAGCAGCTCGCGGTTCTTCGGTCCCAGCTCCTTGATGATGCCGGCAAGCCCGGCCCAGAACGCATCCGGCGCGATCCCCGTTTTCGGGGTGGCTTCCTTGGCGATGAAGTCAAACAGAACAGGGGCGATCTTCAATCCGTGGGCGTCGACGCGTTTCATGGTGGGCTTTCTTGTTGGAAATGGCTGTTTTTGGCTGCTTTTGACCCGACAGCAGCAAAATGCACCCGCGCAGGGCGGCTTTCGGGGACCTATTAGCCTCAAAAAGGAGGCGGTGAGAAGACCCCCGGGGATTTGTCAAAATGTCAAGAAGGGAGGGATGCGCTCGTTTTACCAGCCGATTGAGCCCAGCTCTCGGCCACGCACACAACTGCGCTCCCTCCCCCCTTGTGGGGGAGGGCGGGGGAGAGGGGTAGCCCAGCAAAAGGTGCGTCTGAGATCGACGAAGCGGGATGTTCTTACTGACTGAGAGAGTCCCCGTGGGGACCCCTCTCCCTAGCCCTCCCCCACAAGGGGGGAGGGAACGCACTACATGTGTGGCGGCAGCGAGTGCACCAACGAGAATGTGCTCAAATATTCGCAGCGAGGTCCACGACCTCGTCGAACAGCACGCCTGATGCCTTCAGCATCTGCTCGATCTCGTCGGCCGCTTCCGCAACCGTCCGCTTCGACGTATCGATCACGAGCTCGGCCGCCTGCGGCGCCTCGTAATCGTTGCCAATGCCGGTGAACGAGGCGAGCGCGCCGGCGCGGGCCTTCTTGTAATGGCCCTTGGGATCGCGCTCCTCGCACACCTCGGCCGGCGTCGCGACGTGGATCTCGCGAAATGCGGTGTCGGCGATGCGACGCGCGGCGGCGCGATCTTCGCGCGCGGGCGAGACTGCCGCGACGATGGCGATGTGGCCGTTACGGGCGAGATGCGTCGCGACCTCGGCGAGGCGGCGGATGTTCTCGCTGCGATCAGTGGCGGAGAAGCCGAGATCGCGGTTGAGCCCGGCGCGCAGCGTGTCGCCGTCGAGCAGGATCGGCGAGCCGCCATTGCTGAAGAGACGCCGCTCCAGCGCCCGCGCCAGCGTCGACTTTCCAGAGGCGGGCAGGCCGGTGAGCCAGACCACGGCACCGTTGTGGCGGTAGCGGGCGGAGCGCTCGTCGGGCCGCAGCGCCGATTCCACCGGCACGATGTCGACGGGCACGGCACGCTGACCGGCATCGACCGACAGCACCAGGCCGCCGCCAGCGATGCGTCCGGACACCTCGATCACGAGGCGGCCGGTGCGGGGATTCTCGGTGTAGGGATCGGTCGCGATCGGATTGGACAGGGAGATGTCGATCTCGCCGACATGGTTGCGGCCGATCGCCTTGTTCTCGCTGCTCGAGAGCTCGCCGGGATCGACCGCCTTCTCGATGGCGACCACGGTGGCGCGGCTTTCCTTCGGCCCGCAGCGCACCAAAAGCTGATCGCCTTTGGCGAGCGGCTTGTTGTGCAGCCAGAAGATCCGCGCGCGCAGCCGCCGCGTCTCGCGCGGGGCGCTGCCCGCATGCGCGATGATGTCGCCGCGCTCGATGAACAATTCGCGGTCGAGCGTGATGCCGACCGAGCGCCCCGCGCCCTGCCGTCCCGCCACCGGCGTCACCGGCCAGCTCTCGACCGTCTTGATCTTCGCGATCTTGCCTGCAGGCATGATCACGATCTCGTCGCCGGCGATCAGGCTGCCGGATTCGATGCGGCCGGCAACGATGCGGCGGTCGTCGAACTTGTAGATCGCCTGCACCGGCAGCCGCAGCGCCAGCGCTTCGAGCGGACGCGCCGGCTCGAGGCGATCCAGCGCCTCGACCACGGTCGGCCCCTTGTACCAGCTGATGCGGTCGGTGCGCATCGCAACGCCGTCGCCGTCCCGTGCGGAAATCGGGATCACGGCCGTAGGCGTCACGCCGAGGCCGTTCAGATGCGCGGAAATCTCGTCGCTGATCTCCTGGAAACGTGCGGCGGAGAAATCGACGCGGTCCATCTTGTTGACGACGACGGCGACCTGCTTCACGCCGAGCAGGTGCAGGAGATAGCCGTGTCGCCTGGTCTGGTCGCGCACGCCTTCCAGCGCGTCGATGATCAGCACCGCGCCGTCGGCCTGCGAGGCGCCGGTGATCATGTTGCGCAGGAATTCGGCATGGCCGGGCGCATCGATCAGCACGATGTCGCGCGAATTGGTGCGGAAGCGGATCTGCGTGGTGTCGATGGTGATGCCCTGGTCGCGCTCGGTCTGCAGCGCGTCGAGCAGGAACGACCATTCGAACGGCATGCCGCGCCGCGCGCTGACGGCTTTCAGCATTTCGAGCTTGCCCTCAGGCAGGCTGCCGGTCTCGTGCAGGAGGCGGCCGACCAGCGTCGATTTGCCGTGATCGACATGGCCGACGATGACGATGCGGACCTGCGGTCGCGTCGTGCCATTTGGCATCGATGTGGCGCCGTTCGCCGTGCTGGGCGAGGCTGACGTGACAATCATGTTCATGACCGCATCCTTGATCAGAGATAGCCGGCGACGCGAAGGCGCTCGAAGGCGTCCTCGGTCTCGTGGTCGAGCGCGCGCCCCGAGCGCTCCGGCACTTTGGTCTGCTCGAGCTCGATCAGGATCTCCTCGATGCTCGCAGCGTTTGAGGCAACCGGATTGGTGATGTCCTGGTCACCCAGCGAGCGATAACGCTTGCCGTTCTTGGCGAGGTACAGCGGAATGATCGGGATGTTCTCGCGCTTGGTGTAGGCCCAGATGTCGGCCTCGGTCCAATGCAGGATCGGATGAATGCGCAAATGCGCGCCTTGCGGCGGCGAGGCGTTGAAATGATCCCAGAACTCCGGCGGCTGGTCGCGCACGTCCCAATTGCCCTCCAAGCCGCGCGGCGAGAACACCCGCTCCTTGGCGCGCGTTGCTTCCTCGTCGCGGCGGATGCCGGCGATCAGGCCGTCGAAGCCGTACTTTGCGAGCGCCATCTTGAGGCCCTCGGTCTTGCGCGCGGCGGAACGGGCCGCCGGCGGCAGCGTTGGGTCGACGGCATCGATCGGCGGACAGGGCTCGACGCGCAGATCGAGATCCCATTCCTTGCCGTAATGATCGCGGAAGCGGTACATCTCCGGAAACTTCTTGCCGGTATCGACGTGAAGGGCCGGGAACGGCATCCTGCCGAAGAAGGCTTTCCGCGCCAGCCAGATCATGACGTTGGAGTCCTTGCCGAGCGACCACAACAGAGCGATCTTCTTCAGCCGGGCAAAGGCCTCACGGAAGATGTAGATGCTCTGCGCTTCGAGCTGGTCGAGATGGTCCATGCTCGGGGCAAGTTCGGCAGAAAATTCTTGCGCGCGCACGCGCTCAGCCAGCGCCGGATTGCTCAGTCGATCAGCAGCGGAATCGTCCTTGAGAAGATGCATCTCTGCCACTTTGCGTTTGGAGGCGAAAATTCTATAGTTGCGCTGCGGAAGAGAAGAAAAAATTTCTCTTTGCGCGCTAGAAACGAGACATATATAGAAAATAATTCCAGTCAACCCCGTTTGTGGGGAAGCGAGTATCACATGCGGTTCTTGCCGGTGTTTCTCGATCTCAAGGCCGGCCCGGTGGTCCTCATCGGGGCGGGCGAGCTTTTGCGCGCCAAGCTGCGCGTGCTCGCCGCTGCCGGCGCGCGCCTGCGCGTGCATGCGATCGACGGCAATCATGACCTGGGCCTGGCTTTCGAAGATGCGGTGCGCATCGAGATTGCAGCGGGCGATCCGCTCACGGCCGATCTTTCGGGCGTCATCGCTGTCGTCTGCGCGGGCGCAGGCGATGTCGGTGTCGCCATGTCGGCTCGCGCCAAGGCGGCTGGCCTGCCCGTCAACGTCATGGACGACCTCGAACATTCCAGTTTTATCTTTCCGGCCATCGTCGATCGCGGCGATGTCGTGGTCGCGGTCGGCACCGGCGGCACCTCTCCGGTGGTGGCGCGGCGCGTGCGCGAGAAGATCGAAGCGCTGCTGCCGGCGCGCATCGGCGAGCTCGCCGAGTTCATCGGCACCTTCCGCAAGTCGATCAACGAGCGCATCGCCGAGTTTCCACTGCGCCGCCGCTTCTGGGAGCGCGTCATCGACGGTCCGATCGGCGCCGCCGTGCTCGCCGGCCGCAACAGCGAAGCGGACGCATCGCTCAAGGCGATCTCCGATCCCACCGCATTCGCGCGCGCGGGCAAGCCGGAAGGCTCGGTCGCGCTGGTCGGCGCCGGTCCCGGCGATCCCGATCTGCTCACCATCAAGGCGCTGCGCGCGCTGCAGGACGCCGACATCGTCTTCCATGACGAGCTGGTCTCGCCCGAGATTCTCGACCGCATTCGCCGCGACACCACGCGCGTTGCGGTCGGCCGCCGCGTCGGCAAGCCCGGCATCGGCCAGGACGCCATCAACAAACGCATGATCGAGGCCGCGCAAGCGGGCCAACGCGTCGTGCGGCTGAAAGGCGGCGATCCCTTCGTGTTCGGCCGCGGCGGCGAAGAGGTGGAAGCGCTCCGTGCCGCCGGCGTCGCCTATTCGATCGTTCCCGGCATCACCGCAGGGCTCGGCGCTGCTGCCGATTTCGAGGTGCCGCTCACTTACCGTCACGAAGCGACCCGCATCACCTTCCTCACCGCACACAAGGCGCGCGATGCGGAAGCCGTGGACTGGTCGACGCTGACCGACACGAAGATGACGGTTGTGGTCTACATGGGCATGACCGCAGCGCCTGCCGTGCGCGCCGGCCTGTTCGCGGCCGGCCGCTCGCCGGAGACGCCGGTCGGCGTGTTCGCCCGCGTCACGCGGCCCGATGCGCAAGGCGCGATCGGCACGCTGCGCGACCTGCCGGAACTGGTGCGGCGGATCCATGGCGGTCCCGCCATCCTCATCATCGGCGACGTGGTCCGGCATGCCGGCTCGCTTCGCCGCCAGACACCCAAGCAAATCATCTCTGACCTATTGGATGCAGCCGAATGACCTCTCCGCTCGAACAAAAGAAGATCCGCATCGCCGGTCCCTCGGTCGTGACCGCCAACCGCACCTGGGACGGCATCGTGGTCTACCGCACCGCCGGCAAGAGCTGGTCCGCGGAGCTGTCGGAAGCCGCCATCGTGCGCAACTCCGACGAGGCCAAGGCGTTGCTTGCGGAAGCCGTGGCCGATGACGTCGGCGCCATCGGCCCCTATATCGCGCCGGTGCAGATCGGCGACGATGGCAAGGTCCTGCCCGGCAATCTGCGCGAACAGATTCGCCGCACCGGCGTCACCATCGGACAGCCGGCCCAGATTTAAGGCACGCAACGTATGTATGCTTACGACGAAATCGACCGCACGCTCGTCAACGAGCGCGTCTCGGAGTTCCGCGATCAGGTGAAGCGGCGCCTTTCCGGCGAGCTCACCGAGGACGAGTTCAAGATCCTGCGGCTTCAGAACGGCGTCTATCTGCAGCTGCACGCCTACATGTTCCGCGTCGCTATTCCCTACGGCACGCTGGCGACGAACCAGATGCGCGCGCTCGCCCACGTCGCGCGCAAATACGATCGCGGCTATGGCCACTTCACCACCCGGCAGAACATCCAGTTCAACTGGATCAAGCTCGCCGAGCTGCCGGATGCGCTCGCAGACCTCGCCAAGGTCGGCATCCACGCTATGCAGACCTCCGGCAACAACATGCGCAACGTCACCTCGGACCAATGGGCCGGCGTCGCGCCGGGCGAGATCGAGGACCCCCGCATCTGGTCGGAGCTGATCCGCCAGCACACCACGCTGCATCCGGAATTCTCGTTCCTGCCGCGCAAGTTCAAGATCGCGATCACCGCCTCGGACCACGACCGCGCTGCGATCAGGATCCACGACATCGGCCTGCGGCTGATCAAGAACGAGAGGGGCGAGACCGGATTCGAGGTGCTGGTCGGCGGCGGTTTGGGCCGCACGCCGTTCATCGCCAAGACCATCAAGCACTTCGTGCACGGCCGCGACATCCTCAGCTACATCGAGGCGATCTTGCGCGTCTACAATCAGTACGGCCGGCGCGACAACATCTACAAGGCGCGCATCAAGATCCTGGTGCACGAGCTCGGCATCGAAAAATTCTCGCGCGAGGTCGAGGACGAGTGGCAGCAGATTCGCAATTCCTCGCTCCAGCTCGACGACGAGATGATCGAGGACATCCGCTCGCGATTCACCTATCCTGCTTACGAGAAGCTGCCGCATATGCCGGACGAGCTGCGCCAGGCCGCGGCCGACCCCGACTTCGAGGCGTGGCGCAAGAACTCGGTGGCGCCGCACAAGGTGCAAGGCTATTCGATCGTCACCATCTCGCTGAAGCCGACCGGCGGGCCTCCGGGCGATGCCACCGCCGAGCAGATGGACGCGCTGGCAGATCTTGCCGACAAATATTCCTTCGGCGAGATCCGTGTCGGCCACGAGCAGAACCTGGCGCTGCCGCACGTCGCCAAGCGCGATTTGCCGGCGCTGTGGAAGGCGCTCGACAAGCTTGGGCTGGCGACGCCCAACGTCAACCTGATCACCGACATCATCGCTTGCCCCGGGCTCGATTATTGCTCGCTGGCGAATGCCCGCTCGATCCCGATTGCGCAGGAGCTGACGCGGCGCTTCGCCAATCATGAGCTCGCCAACCTGATCGGCCGTCTGCACATCAACATCTCCGGCTGCATCAATGCCTGCGGCCATCACCATGTCGGCCATATCGGCATTCTCGGCGTCGAGAAGAACGGCGAGGAGGTCTACCAGATCACCATCGGCGGCCGTGCCGACGAGAATGCGGCGCTCGGCACCCTGATCGGTCCCGGCGTCAAGTTCGACGAGGTCGCAGACGTCGTCGAGGACATCGTGGAAGCCTACCTCGCGCTGCGCGAGCGGCCGGAAGAGCTGTTCATGGACACGGTGAAGCGCCTCGGCGTCGAACCCTTCAAGGAGCGCGTCTATGCCACTCGTTAACGGCGGAAAGATCGTCGATGACAGCTTCGTCAAGCTCGCCGTCGACACCCCGCTGCCCGAGGGCGGCGACATCCTGGTGCCCGCCGAGCGCTTCCTCGGCGAAGCCGACGTGCTGCTCAAGCGGTCGGGCAAGGTCGGCGTGATCTGGCCCAACAATCGCGACATCGCCGAGCTCGTGCCGTATCTCGGCAAGATCGCGGCCGTCGCGCTGGTGTTCCCGACCTTCCGTGACGGGCGCGCCTACAGCCAGGCGCGGCTGCTGCGCGAACGTTACGATTACCGCGGCGAATTGCGCGCCACCGGTCAGGTGCTGCGCGACCAGTTCGTGTTCATGCTGCGGGCCGGCTTCGATGCCTTCGAGGTCAAGAAGCAGGCCGACGCGGAAGCCTTCATGCAGACCGCGAAGCGCTATTCGGTGTTCTACCAGCCGACCGGCGATGGCCGCATCACCGCGCTGCACCGGCGCATGCAATTGCGCCACTCCGAAGGGGTCGGCACGTGAACGCGATCGCGCCTCAGGTTTCGCCCGTGTCTGCGCTGCCTTCGGCGGACGAGCTCGATCGTGCCTTGCGCGATGCCTCGCCTGCGGAGGTCATTGCCGCGGCGCTGAAGACGGTCGGGCGCGACAAGCTTGCGCTGGTGTCCTCCTTCGGCACGGAATCGGCGACGCTGCTCAAGGTGATGGCGGACGTCGATCCGGCGATCCCCGTTATCTTTCTCGACACCGGCTGGTTGTTCGAGGAGACGCTCGCCTATCGCGACACCTTGATCGCGACGCTGGGCCTGAAGGACGTCCGTTCGATCAAGCCCGCCGAGGATACGCTGTCGCGCGAAGATCCCGACCGCGACCTCTGGTTCTCCGATCCCGACGCCTGCTGCCGCATCCGCAAGGTCGAGCCGCTGGCGCGTGCGCTGAAGCCGTTCGATGCGTGGCTCAACGGCCGCAAGCGCTTCCAGGGCAATGCGCGCGCCGAGATTCCGGTCGTCGAGGACGACGGCGCGCGGCTGAAGTTCAATCCCTTCGCCAATGTCTCGCGCGAGGAGATCGAGGCGATCTTCACCCGCGCCAAATTGCCGCGGCACCCTCTGGTTGTATCAGGATTTCTGTCCGTTGGGTGTATGCCTTGCACCAGCAGAACGAGTGAGGGCGAGGATGCACGCGCCGGCCGGTGGCGCGGCCGGGCCAAGACAGAATGCGGCATCCACACCATGAAGACTTCGTAGCACAGCTGAGCTGCCGCGCTGCGAACAAGAAAATCGGGTTCCGTTGACACAAGAGCGTTTCGCCACGAGTTATGCCTGCCGTCGACGGCGCCGATGCCGTCGAGGTGAATGGAGATGGACATGATGCGCCGTATCGTTCCGCTCGCCGCAGGATTGCTCGCGACGGCTTTCTGGGCAGGCTCGGCTGTGGCCGCCGACATCAATTTGCTGAACGTGTCGTACGATCCGACGCGCGAACTCTATGCCGAGTTCAACAAGGCGTTCGCGAACGCTTATCAGAAGGAAACCGGCAAGAGCGTCGAGATCAAGCAGTCGCATGGCGGCAGCGGCTCGCAGGCGCGTGGCGTTATCGACGGCTTGCAGGCCGACGTGGTGACGCTGGCGCTCGCCTATGACATCGACGCGATCGCGAGCAAGGGCCTCATTGCGGCGGACTGGCAGAAGCGGCTGCCGCAGAATTCATCACCCTATACCTCGACCATCGTCTTCCTGGTGCGCAAGGGCAATCCCAAGGGCATCAAGGACTGGGACGATCTGCTCAAGCCGGGCGTTGCCGTCATCACCCCGAACCCGAAGACGTCGGGCGGCGCGCGCTGGAATTATCTCGCCGCTTGGGGCTTTGCGCAGAAGAAGTACGGCTCGGCCGACAAGGCCAAGGAGTTCGTAGGGAAGCTCTTCCAGCAGGTGCCGGTGCTGGATACCGGCGCACGCGGCGCCACCGTGACCTTCGTCGAGCGCGGCGTGGGCGACGTGCTGCTCGCCTGGGAGAACGAGGCGTTCCTGGCCTTGAAGGAGTTCGGTGCGAACAAGTTCGAGATCGTTGCACCGCCGCAATCGATCCTCGCCGAGCCGCCGGTCACCATTGTGGACAAGGTTGCTGACAAAAAAGGCACCCGGAACGCGGCTGACGCTTACTTGCAGTATTGGTATACTAAGGAAGCCCAAGAAATTGCCGCGCGCAATTTCTACCGTCCTCGCGACGCCGAAATTGCGAAGAAGTACGAGAATGCCTTCGCGAAGGTCGAACTGTTCACGATCGACGACGTCTTCGGCGGCTGGACCAAGGCGCAAAAGGAACATTTCGCCGATGGCGGCGTCTTTGATCAGATCTACAAGAACTGATCGGGCGCTGTCGTAGGAGGCATTTAGCAGGGGGCCTGGTGAGCGCACTCGCAGCACGACGCAGGACATTGCCGGGCTTCGGTCTCACCATGGGACTGACGCTTTCCTGGCTGTCCGTGATCATCCTGATTCCGCTCGCCGGCCTGTTCCTGAGATCGCTCGAGCTCAGCCCCGAGCAGTTCTGGAACATCCTCTCCAGCCGCCGCACCCTGAACGCGCTTCGGGTCTCGTTCGGCCTCGCCTTTGCGGCGGCCTGCGTAAATCTGGTGATGGGCAGCATCATCGTCTGGGCGCTGGTGCGCTACCGCTTCCCCGGTCGCCGGATCTTCGATGCCATCGTCGACGTGCCGTTTGCGCTGCCGACAGCGGTGGCCGGCGTCGCGCTGACGGCCCTGTTCGCCGAGAAGGGCTGGTTGGGGGCGCCGCTCGCCGCGCTCGGCATCAAGGTGGCGTTCACGCCGGTCGGCATCTTCGTCGCCATGATCTTCATCGGCATTCCGTTCGTGGTCCGCACCGTGCAGCCGGTGCTCCAGGATCTCGACCCTGAAATCGAGGAGGCCGCGGGCAGCCTGGGGGCCAGCCGCTCGCAGACCATCGTCCGCGTGATCCTGCCCTCGCTCGCGCCGGCGCTGCTCACGGGGCTCGCGCTCGCTTTCGCCCGCGCGGTCGGTGAATACGGCTCGGTGATCTTCATCGCCGGCAATCTGCCCAACGTCTCCGAGATCGCGCCGCTCTTGATCGTGATACGTCTGTCCGAATTCCGTTACGCCGATGCGACCGCGATTGCGGTGGTCATGTTGGTCGTCTCCTTCGTCATCATCTTCGCGGTCAATCGGCTCCAGCGCTGGGCGCAGAGCCGGATCCCGGCACGCTGAGGGCGGATCATGACGATGCAGATCGCAGATTCCGTGTCGCTCTCGGCCTCCGACTCGAAGGCGCGCGCACAGGCGGCAGCAGCGCGGAACAATCTGCGCACCGAGCCGCGCCCGGTCCGCATCGCCATCATCACGCTGGCGGTGCTGTTTCTCACCGTCTTCGTCGTGCTGCCGCTCGTCGTCGTGTTCGCGCAGGCATTCTCGCGCGGCATCCTCGCCTATTTCGCCGCGCTCGCCGAACCGGAGGCGATGGCGGCGATCAAGCTGACTTTGATCGTCGCGGCGATTTCCGTCGGCCTCAATCTGGTGTTCGGCCTCGTCGCCGGCTGGGCGATTGCAAAATTCGAATTCCCGGGCAAGACCGTGCTGATCACGCTGATCGACCTGCCGTTCTCGGTCAGTCCGGTGATCTCGGGCCTCGTCTTCGTGCTGCTGTTTGGCGCGCAAGGCTATTTCGGCAGCTGGCTGCGCGAGCACGACATCCAGATCCTGTTCGCCGTGCCCGGCATCGCGCTGGCCACCACCTTCGTGACCTTCCCGTTCGTGGCGCGCGCGCTGATCCCCCTGATGCAGGAGCAGGGCACGCAGGAGGAGGAGGCCGCGATCTCGCTCGGCGCCTCGGGCTTGCAGACCTTCTTCCGCGTCACCCTGCCCAACATCAAATGGGGCGTGCTCTACGGCGTCCTGCTCTGCAACGCGCGTGCGATGGGCGAGTTCGGTGCCGTCTCCGTCGTCTCCGGCCACATCCGCGGCGAGACCAACACCATGCCGCTCCTGGTCGAGATTCTCTACAACGAATACCAGTTCGTCGCCGCTTTCGCGATCGCCTCGCTGCTCGCGATGCTCGCGCTGATCACGCTGATCGCAAAAACCGTTCTCGAACGTCATCTGGACGAAGGACACGAGCCCCGTGACCATTGAAGTCAAGAATCTCGTCAAGAAATTCGGCAGTTTTGCAGCCCTCGATGGCGTTGATCTCAAGGTCAATGACGGTGAGCTGCTGGCACTGCTCGGCCCATCCGGCTCCGGCAAGACCACCTTGCTGCGGATCATCGCCGGCCTTGACTGGCCGGACTCGGGCGAAGTCACCTTCAACGGCGAGGACGCGCTGGCGCAAGGCGCCCGCGAGCGCCACGTTGGATTCGTGTTCCAGCACTATGCGCTGTTCCGCCACATGACGGTGTTCGAGAACGTCGCCTTTGGGCTCCGCGTGCAGCCGCGCGCGGTTCGCAAGGACGAAGCAACCATTCGCGCGCGGGTGAAAGAGCTGCTCGATCTCGTGCAGCTCGACTGGCTTTCCGACCGCTATCCGAGCCAGCTCTCCGGCGGCCAGCGTCAGCGCATCGCGCTCGCCCGTGCGCTCGCGATCGAGCCGCGCATTCTCCTGCTCGATGAACCCTTCGGCGCGCTCGACGCCAAGGTGCGCAAGGAGCTGCGCAAATGGCTGCGCTCGCTGCATAACGAGATCCACGTCACCTCGATCTTCGTCACGCACGACCAGGAGGAGGCGCTGGAAGTCGCCAACCGCGTGGTGGTGATGGATAAGGGACGGATCGAGCAGATCGGCTCGCCCGACGATGTCTACGACAATCCGGCGACGGCTTTCGTGCACGGCTTCATCGGCGAATCCATCGTGCTGCCGATCCAGATCGGCAATGGCGCAGTCCGGCTCGGGGACCGGCAGCTGGATCTCGCGGCTGAAGGGATTGCGCCTGGCGCGTCAAAACTGTTCGTGCGGCGACATGACATGCTGGTCGGACCGCCCGGCAGCGGCGCCTTCGAGGGCGCGGTCCAGCACGTCCGCAATTTCGGCCCAGTGCAGCGGGCGGAGGTGGCGCTATCCGGCGGCGAGACCATCGAGATCGACGCCCCCCGCGACAAGGAACTGCGCGCCGGCGACACGATCGGCCTCAAGCCGCGCCGCTACCGGATTTTTGCGGGCTGAAATGTCCGTCATTCCGGGGCGCGCGCCAGCGCGAACCCGGAAGCATTTTCTTCAAAATTCACCTTTCAGCCATGGTTGGTATGCAACAACGGCCCCTCATTTGGGGGCCTCGATTCATGCGCGCTGCGGCCGCAATTCTTATCATGTTGCTGCTCGCCGGCTGTGCCGGCAATGAGACACCGGTCCAGCAGCCGTCCATGTACACCGACATGGCGGTCCCGGGCTCCAAGCTCGATGTGCAAGCGGCCGCGATCATGATCTCGCAATACCGCCAGAACAACGGGCTCGGTACGGTTGTGGTCGACCCGGATCTGACTCGGCTCGCCGAATCCCAGTCGGGCGCGATGGCGGCGGCCAACAAGATGGACCACGACGTCCGCGCGCCGCTGGCCAAGCGTCTGGCCTCTGGCGGTTATCCTGCCACCGTGGCGGTCGAGAACATCTCGGCCGGCTATCATACGCTGGCGGAAGCGTTTTCCGGCTGGCGCGACTCGCCCCCGCACCGCGCGAACATGCTCAAGAACGGTGTCACAAAATTGGGCATCGCGGCGAGCTATGCTCCAGGCACCAAATACAAGGTGTTCTGGACCATGATCCTGGCCTCCACGGAGCCTCGATAAGCCAGACTTGATCCGGTGATGCATTGACGCCGCGGCGGAGTGTCGCCACGGTGGCCGGCCTTTTGCTATTGTTCCCGCATGACCGATCATAGTCCGGAAACCGCAACAATCCCCACGAATGCGCAGCGCGTCCTGGTCCTGCAGGGCGGCGGCGCGCTCGGCTCGTACCAGGCTGGCGCCTTCCAGGCGCTGTGCGGCCACGGCTTCGAGCCGGAATGGGTCGCCGGCATCTCGATCGGCGCGGTCAACGCCGCCATCATCGCCGGCAACGAGGGGCGCACCCGCGTCGAGCGGCTCAAGGAATTCTGGGAAATGGTGTCGGCCCCGGTGCCGTGGAAGCCGGTCGGCAAGAGCGACCATAGTCGCGAGCTGTTCAATTCCACCAGTGCCGCGCTGATTGCGACCTTCGGCGTGCCCGGCTTCTTCACGCCCCGCATTCCGCCGGCGCCGCTGTGGCCGCCGGGGCATCCCGAAGCGGAAAGCTATTATGACACCGCGCCGCTGAAGAAGACGCTGGAGCGTCTCGTCGATTTCGACCGCATCAACGATCTGAAGACACGCCTGTCGGTCGGCGCGGTCGGCGTCACCTCGGGCAATTTCAAATATTTCGACAATTACGCGTTCAAGAAGCTCGGCAAGAAAATCGGCCCCGAGCACATCATGGCCTCCGGCGCGCTGCCGCCGGGCTTTCCCTCCGTCGTCATCGACGGCGAGCATTATTGGGACGGCGGCATCGCCTCCAACACCCCGCTCGACTACGTGCTCGATGCCGAGGTCGAACGCGACATGCTGATCTTCCAGGTCGATTTGTTTTCGGCGCGGGGCGAACTGCCGAACTCGCTGCTGGAGGCCGCCGAGCGCGAGAAGGACATCCGCTATTCCAGCCGCACGCGGATGAACACCGACAAGAACAAGCAGTTGCACAACGCCCGCAGGGCCGTGCGCGATCTGATCGGCAAATTGCCGGACTATCTCAAGAACGATCCTTCGGTCGAATTCCTGGCGAAAGTGTCGCGCGAAAGCACCGTCACCGTGGTGCATCTGATCTATCGCAGCAAGAACTACGAGTCCTCGTCCAAGGATTACGATTTCTCGCACATTGCCATGGTCGAGCATTGGGAAGCCGGCGTGCGCGACGTGCACCTGTCGATGCGCCACAAGGACTGGCTGGAGCGGCCGCAGTCCGGCGAGACCATGGTGACCTACGATCTCACGGGGGACGTCACCGCGCCCCCGGCAAAAAGGAGCGAATAGAATGGGTACTCTGTCAGGCAAGAACGCCGTCGTGACCGGATCGACCAGCGGTATCGGGCTGGCCTACGCGCGCGCCTTCGCGGCCGCCGGTGCCAACGTCGTCATCAACGGTTTCGGCTCCCCGGAGGACATCGAGAAGGAGCGCGCCAAGATCGAGTCCGAATTCGGCGTCAAGGCGGTCTACTCGCCCGCCGACATGACCAAGCCCGCCGAGATCGCCGGCATGATCGCGCTCGGCGAGAAGACGTTCGGCTCCGTCGACATCCTCGTCAACAATGCGGGCATCCAGTTCGTCTCGCCGATCGAGGAATTCCCGCCGGAGAAGTGGGACCAGATCATCGCGATCAACTTGTCCTCGGCCTTCCACGCCATCCGCGCTGCGGTGCCCGGCATGAAGAAGAAGGGCTGGGGCCGCATCATCAACACGGCGTCGGCGCACTCGCTGGTGGCCTCGCCGTTCAAGTCGGCCTATGTCTCGGCCAAGCACGGCATCGCTGGTCTCACCAAGACCGTGGCGCTTGAAGTTGCCACCCACAAGATCACCTGCAACTGCATCAGCCCCGGCTATGTCTGGACCCCGTTGGTCGAGAAGCAGATTCCCGACACGATGAAGGCGCGCAATCTCACGCGCGAGCAGGTCATCAACGACGTGCTGCTCGATGCGCAGCCGACGAAGGAGTTCGTCACCTCCGAGCAGGTCGCAGCTCTCGCCCTGTTCCTGTGCAGCGACGACGCCGCCCAGATCACCGGCACCAACCTCTCGATCGACGGCGGCTGGACCGCGGAGTAAGCACTCGGTGCGTAGGGTGGGCAAAGGCGCGCCAGCGCCGTGCCCACCATTTTCCCGCGATCGAGAGAGACGGGGCACGCTCCGCTTTGCCCACCCTGCGATTCCGTCGCCCGTGCCCGATGCCCGCGACCACAGTCAGCGGCACTGGGCGTTTCACCTCTGCGAATCGCCGTTCTCAGGTCCGAGGCGAAGTGTATTGCCTTTCTGGCTCGTTCAGTCCCGTGAGGGGCCGCCGCGACGTGTGGTGGATATGGATGATATGAATGACTTCGCCACTCACACGGTAAAATATCCGAAACGGATAGCGGACGACCGTTACCATGCGAACCTGGGGAACGTTGCGTGACCCGCGGCGATGAGAGGGGCGCAGCGCTCGATGACGTCAGCGAATCTTCGTCCGACGGTGTCGGCGATCGCTGGGCTGGCGTTGGCGGCATAATAGGCTGCGATATCTTCGAGGTCAGCAAGCGCCTCTCGGGTCCAGACGACCTTCATCCGCGCCTGAATTTCGCGAAAACCTCTGCGACCTCGGCATCCGTAGCGAACTCGCCGCGATCTATAGAGGCTAAGGCCGCATCGATGCTTCGCAGTTCTTCCTGCATCGCCACATACTCGCCGCCGAGCAGTTCGCTCTCGATTTCGCTGGCAATCGCAACCAGCTCGTTCTGGGCCTCTTCGGGCCAGGTCTGGGCACGTTCCAGAAGATCTCGCAGATCGCTTGCAGCCATGCCCGACCATATCAGGTGCCGAAGAGCTTTCCAATCATCCCGTGCCGATGGCTAGCGTCCGAACGCCAGCACGTGCAGGCCGAGGCGCTGCCGCACGATCCAGAACAGCAGCACCGTCTCGAAGGTCAGCGAGATCGATGTCGCCGCCGCGGCGCCGTGGCCGCCGTAGCGCGGCACCAGCGCGATGCAGAGCACGAGGTTCATCACGAAGGCCAACGCGTAAGCCAGCGCGCAAATCTTCTGCTCACCCAGCATGTTGAGCAGGCGCTCCACCGGGCCGATCGCAGCGCGCACCACGAGGCCGATCGCGGCCACGAACATGATGTCGTAGCCGATCGTGAATTGCGGCCCGAACAGCCAGAGCAGCGGCTTGCCGAGCGCGAGCAGCACGATAGTCGCCGCCAACGACGGCCAGAACGTCCAGCTGATCGCATGCGCGACGTAAGCCGAGAGCCGCGCCTTGTCGCCGCTGGCATTGTATTCGGCGAAGCGGTGCGCCGTCGTCGCCGACATCGCGTAGTGGATGAACGAGACCAGCGCCAGCGTCTTTACCACGGCGAAATAGACGCCGACCTCGTCCGAGGGACGGAATTGCTGCAGCACCAGCACGTCGGTGTAGGACAAGAGCAGGTAGAAGCTCTCGACCAGCAGGATCGGCAGCGAGACGGCGAGCCAGCCCCTGACGTCATAGGCCTTCGGTCCCGGTGTGATGTGATCGGCGAGCTTGCGGTTCAGCACCACCATTTGCCCGGCCATCGCGATCCATACCGCGCCCAGGCTCGCCACCATCGCGGCGACGGCGCCGAGATGATAGCCGAGCAGGAAGGCGAGCGCCGTGATGCCGATGATCAGCGCCTGCCGGATGATGAATTGCGGCATCAGGCCGAGCTGCATCCAGTCGTGCGAGCGCGAAATGCCGTCCTGGGTGTTGGCGACGACGAAGGCGGGCAGCGTCATGCAGCCGATATAGAGCGGCAGCACCTCGGCCGGATCGATCCAGGGCGACAGCAATTTGACGATGCCGGCAAGGCCGAGCGAGACCAGCGTGGATACGGCAAAGGTCAGCCAGCGGCTGCCGGAGAGGAAGCCGCGCAGCAGCGCGTGCGCGCCGCTGGCGCGGTACTCCGGAATGATTTTCTGCGCGGAGGCCGAGATGCCGAAATCCATCATGCTGCCGAGCAGCAGCACCCAGGTCCAGACATAGACGTAGATGCCGTAATCAGACGTGCCCATCCAGCGCGCCAGCAGCACCTGCGAGGCATAGGCAAGCCCAGCGCTGATGACACGGATGACGAAGATGGTGCCGGCGAGCCGCCGCGTCAGCGACGCCTCGCTCGAGCCGCCCGCGAGCTTGGCGCGCAGCCGCGCGATCAGCCCGGCCGATCCGGTCCTTGCGGGTGGTGCGTCCATCACGGCCAATTCGGAAGAATCCCCAGCTGCAGCGGCAGGTGAGGGATTAGCAACCATTCGTTAAGATTCGGTTGGGCGGCTATTCCATGCTCGGTGTCGTCCCGGACAAGCGCGCCTCAAGCGCGCGCCTATCCGGGACCCATAACCCCAGGGAGAAGTTGCAGCGCGAGCTGACAACCACGAGTCTTCGCCAAACCGCTCCCCGTGGCTATGGGTCCCGGATCTGCACGCTGCTGCGCGGCGTTTGTCCGGGACGACAGCGGAATGTGGGGTGCCGGCAGCGCAACTCACTTGCCGGGTCGACCCTCACTCTAAATTCGTATTGAACTCGTACGCCTTCTCCGGCCCGACCAGCGTGAACTTCAGCGCGGCGCCCTCGGGCTTGGCTCCCGGCGGCAGCCCGTCGAGCTCGAACGAGAAGCGCACGACCCCGGGCGGGCCGTGCTGCGCCGGCGCCGGAATCGGCAGCGCCCAATCGGGTGTCGGGCCTTCCACGAACAGATTGACGTTGCGGCCATCCGGCGTCGCCACGTCGACCAACACGTTCTTGGGCCCGTCCCGCTTGACGTCGCGAATGGTGAGCGGATTGGGATCGCCGATATTGGCGGGCTTCGGCACGGTGTCGAGCGCCGCTCGCAGGTTCGCATCCTCGGTCGAGGCGACGCTGTTGAAGCCGAGCTCGGCGCTGGCCTCCACGGGAATGCAGAGCTTCTCGCACACCGCGTAGTTGATCTCGGCGCGCAGGGTCACCGGCTTGTCCGCGGCCTTGGCGACGATGCGCAGGGGCAGCACGATCTGGTCGCGATAGCCGATCGAATGGCCGCCCGCGCCGTCGTCGAATTTCAGCGGCGCCGGCCACATCACCGTCACCGCTTCGACATTATCGGACCTGGAGAAGTCGAACCGGGGTGGAACACCGGAATCGCCGGGCGACCGCCAGTAGGTCTTCCAGCCGGGCTGGAGCTGGAAGGCGATACCGCCGAGCAGCACCGCGCCGCTGCGCGATCCCGCCAGCAGCCGCACCGCGGAATGTCCGTCGCGCTGCCACGGCGAAGCGTCATCGGCACGGGCGGCGAGGACCAACGCCGACGCAAGCAGGGTTGTTGCGACGCCAATCGCCGCACGAAGGGGAACTCTTGTGAGCATAGCACGTCTTTACAGGGTCGCCCCAGGCCAAACCATTGAATTGCGTGTGATGGATGCACTTGAATCAAGCCGCCGCAAGCCTTGATTTGACAGCCGCGCGGCCCGACATCAGGATAGGAATTGAAACCGGAGTGCTCGAGCGATGGCTCCCACAGGCAAGAGGACGGGCGAAAGCACCCGCAGCTCGGGCGCCGCGCTGCCCAGTTCCGGCGGCTATCTCGACGGCCGGCTCCTGATCGCAATGCCCGTGATGGGCGATTCCCGCTTCGAGCGCTCGGTGATCTATCTCTGCGCCCATTCGGCCGAGGGGGCGATGGGCATCATCGTGAACCAACCCGCCGGCAGCATCGATTTCCCCGAGCTCTTGCAGCAGCTCGGCATCATCAAAAAGGGCGAGCACATCAAGCTGCCGGAGAATGCCGAAAGCATGAAGGTGCTGCGGGGCGGCCCGGTCGATACGGGCCGCGGCTTCGTGCTGCATTCCAGCGACTTCTACATCGAGAACGCCACGCTGCGGATCGATGACGGCGTCTGCCTGACCGCGACGGTCGACATCCTGCGCGCCATCGCCAACGGCTCCGGCCCCAAGCACGCCATCCTCGCGCTCGGCTATGCCGGCTGGGGGCCGGGCCAGCTCGAGACGGAGATCCAGAGCAACGGCTGGCTGCATTGCGATGCGGATGCGGATCTGATCTTCGGCGACGACGTCGACGACAAGTACAACCGTGCCTTGCAGAAGATCGGCATCGACCCCGGCATGCTCTCGAACGAGGCCGGGCACGCGTAGCTGGCTATAGTCACTACCGCCACATACGCCGCTGTCGTCCCGGACAAGCGCGCCAAAAGCGCGCGTAGATCCGGGACCCATAACCCCAGGGAGCGGTTCGAGGCAGGCTGGTCACCACGAGTCTTCGCCAAACACGCCCTGTGGTGATGGGTCCCGGATCGGCGCTTCGCGCCGGACAACGCTACGCGTTGCCCAGCGCTCCGCTTGTCCGGGACGACGACCGAATTTGTGGCTACTCCGATGCCGTCCTACTCCGCCGCCTGCTGCTGCACCGTCGGCTCGGTCCCCGCCACCGTCGCGCGGCGCATGTCGCGGGGCTGGGACTGGTCGTAGCGGCGGACGCGGTGCATGGTCTGGCGGTTGTCCCACATCACGAGGTCATGCAGCTTCCATTTGTGCACGTAGACGAATTCCGGTTGCGTGGCGTGCTCCGTCAGGTCGCGCAGCAGCAGACGTCCCTCCGGCACGCTCATGCCGACGATCTTGCCGGCATGCGATGACAGATACAGCGACTTGCGGCGATGCACGGGGTGGGTGCGCACCAGCCGTTGCAGCACCGGCTTGAACATCTCCTTCTCTTCGTCGGTGTATTCGGTGAAGCCGAGCGATCCCCGCGAATACATCAGCGAATGCTCGCAGACGAGGTCCTCGATCTCCGCCTTGGTCTCGTCGTCGAGCGCGTCATAGGCCGCGCGCATATCGGCGAATTCGGTGTTGCCGCCCTTCGGGTTCACCACGCGCGCCGACAGCAGCGAGAACTTTGCGGGGATAGGGCGGAACGAACTGTCGGAGTGCCACAGGCAATTGCCGAGGTTGAACAGATTGGCGCGGCTGTCCTTCGGCAGCGGCTTGCCGTCCTTGCCGAGGTTGGAGACGTCGTTCAGGCCCGAGGTGAGGCGGTATTCGTCCGCCTTGGTGATGTTGCCGCCGCGCGCGTCCTCGCGCTGGCCGAAGTTCAGCGCGAACGCCATCTGCTGCTCGTCGGTGATGTCCTGATCGTGGAAGACGAGCACCGCGTACTTGTCAATGGCGGCCTCGATCTCGCGCGCCTGATCCGGCGTGAGCGGCTTGCGCAGATCGAGGCCGGATACCTCGCCGACGAAATGTTTCTGAAGCTGCCGGATGGCGATTGTCATGGCGTTCCTCCCGCATCTACGAGCAGTTTCCCCTGCTCTGTTTGTGCAAAAAAATGACTCCCGCCTCCTGCGATGTCAACGCGCCGCGCGCATGCCTCTCACGCGTTCCGCGCCATCAGCCCGCCGTCGACCGGGATCACCGCACCGGTGAGGAAGGACGCCGCGGGCAGGCACAGGCTCAGCGTCATATGCGCGACCTCTTCAGGGTCGCCGTAGCGGCCGAGTGCGGTGCGGCGCTTGGCGTAGATGGTCTTGTGCTCCTCCGGGATGCGGTTGGTGATTCCGGTGCGGATTGGCCCCGGGCAGATGCAGTTGACGGTGATGCCCTCGCGGCCGAGCTCCACCGCCAGCGAGCGGGTGAGGCTCGCAACGCCACCCTTCGCGGCCGAATACGGGCTGTGCAATGCGGTGGCGCCGAGCGCCTCGGTCGAGGCGATGTTGACGATGCGCGGGCTCTTCGACTTGCGCAGGTAGGGCAGCGCGGCGCGGATGATGCGCGGATGCGCCGTCAGCATCACGGCGATGCCCTTCGCCCAGGCGTCCTCATAGGCCTCATCGTCGATCGCGACTCGCACCGAGATGCCGGCATTGTTGACGACGATGTCGAGGGCGCCGAAATGCGCGGCGACATCGCCGACCACGCGCTTGATTTCGCCGCCGTCGGCAACATCGAGCTTCCACGGCCTTGCCGTGCCACCGCTCGCCGCGATCTCCTTGGCGACGTCATGCGCGCCTTGCTCGTCGAAATCCGTGACGGCGACGTTCGCACCTTCGCCAGCGAACACGCGCGCGGTGGCGCGCCCCATGCCGCTGGCCGCGCCGGTGACGAGCACGGTCAGGCCTTTCACGGACCGGCTGAGCTCCCTGAAGTCGGACATGCTGCTGCCTCGCACTGAGCTGGCTGTTGTTATGATTGACAAGGCTGGCATCGATCCGCAGACAGGTCAAACAAGCAGAAAACAACCGGGGAGGCCGGGAATGGCAAACGAGCTCGATTTCTCAGGCAAGCAGGTGCTGGTGGTCGGCGGTTCCAGCGGCATCGGCAACGGCATCGCGCAGGCCTTTCGCGCCAAGGGCGCAGCAGTGGCGGTTTGCGGCACGCGTGCTCATGCAACGGAATATTCAGCCGACGAAGGCTCCGATCTCGAAGGTCTTGCTTACGCGCAACTCGATGTCGGCAATTCCGGCGCGATCGAAGCATTCAAGCCATCGTTCGACCGGCTCGACATCCTGGTGCTCGCACAGGGCGCGGTGATCTACCGCCGCGGCGAATTCGAGATGGCGGGTTTCCGCAAGGTCGTCGAGGTCAACCTGATGAGCCTGATGGCCTGCGCGACGCGCTTTCATTCCATGTTGCGGGACGCGAAGGGCGCGCTGATCATCGTGTCCTCGACCGCGGCCTATCATTCCACCATGGGCAATCCCGCCTACAACGCCTCGAAGACCGGTGCGGTCGGATTGACGCGCACGCTGGGCGAGGCCTGGGCCGAGGACGGCATCCGCGTCAACGGCATCGCGCCAGGGCTCGTCGACACCAAGATGACGAAGGTGACGACCGACAATCCGAAGCGGCTCGAAAGCGCGCTCGCACGCATCCCGCTGCGGCGATTGGGCACGCCGGCCGACATGGCGGGCGCGGCGCTGTTCCTGGCCTCACCGCTGTCGTCCTACATCATCGGCCAGACGCTCGTCGTCGATGGCGGCCTCATTCTGTAGGCAAGGCCAAGGAACTGCGCTGCGTCTGATCGGTTACTTCGGCTGACCACCGAGGAGGATCATCATGGACACGGATCGGATTGTTGGATCGGCAAAGGAATATGCCGGACGCGCGGAAGGCGCGATCGGAGACATGGCAGACGATGCCAAGACGCAGGCGTCGGGCAAGGCGCGGGAAGCTGCGGGCACGGTGCAGAATCTCTACGGCCAGGCCAAGGATGCCGTGCGCGACGCCACGGACACTGCCGCGGGCTATGCCAAGGACGCCTACGAGAACAGCGGCGA
The DNA here is from genome assembly GCF_016031625.1 of Bradyrhizobium agreste. Lineage (GTDB taxonomy): Bacteria > Pseudomonadota > Alphaproteobacteria > Rhizobiales > Xanthobacteraceae > Bradyrhizobium > Bradyrhizobium agreste. The sequence continues at coordinate 107,258 of NZ_JACCHP010000010.1, forward strand.
GACGTTCCGCGACGGCTCGAAGGCCATCGCGCAGAAGGTGCAGGACAACCCGCTCGGCGCGCTGCTGGTTGCCGGCGGCATCGGCTTCGCGCTGGCGCTGCTGATGTCGCGTCCCGCCCGCCGCCCGCCGTCACGCTGGCGCTATTACGGCTGAGCCACTCCTACGTCATTCCGGGGCGCGCCTCTTGGCGCGAGCCGGGAATCCATTCATCGGCGTTGTTGGTGCACGATGGATTCCGGGTTCGCGCTACGCGCGCCCCGGAATGACACGCATTCACCAACGAAGAACTACCGAACCACTTCCGCCGACCGCCCGACATTCGCCGGCGGGCGCGGGATCGCGGGGTTCGGATTCGGATAGCGCGGTCCTGGCGCTGGGGCCAGCTGGCGCGGGGCCGGCGGGGGCTGCGGCGAGCCGAAGCCGAAGAAATCACGGAATGAGGGCGTTGCCTGGGCCGGCAGCTGCGGGGCGACCTGCGGCTTCTTCGGCGCGAGCTTTGGCGGCGCGATCGCGGCGGCCGCGGCCGGTGCGCCCTGAGCTGCCCCGCCGTCCGGCGTCGTTGCCGCCATCGGCGTATCGCCCTTGGCCTGCTCGCGGCCGACTTCCCGACGCGGCCAGGCGTAATCGTCCGCGCGGCCGGCGGGAGCTGCCAGCGGCTCACCCTTCACCATGGTCTTGGCGGCGAGCGCATCGACTGCGGCCGGACGCGTGCCTGGTCCGCCCAGCAATTGATCGGTCGAGATCGAGGCTGCAACCAGCGGCACGATCGGCCCGGCCAGCGGTCGCGGCGCGGGCTTGCCCGGCTCGGCGCTGGTGTCGGGCGTCGCAGGCTCGCTCGGCAGCGCGATCGGGCCGGAGCGCCCCGCAAGCAGGCGCGTGATCTCGCGCTCGACATAATGCGCGAGCTTGCGCGCGCCGGCCTTGGTGAAATAGACGCCGTCGGAGCTGCGCAGCTGGCGGATCTGGCCCTCGAAGTCCGGGCCCTTCTGCAGGAAGCGGCCGGCCTCGTCGACGAAGCCGTCCCAGACGTCCACATAGGTGATGCCGGCCTTGGCCGCGCCCTCACGGTACAGCGAGTCCAGGAACAGCGTGTCCGCGGTGCCCTTCGGTCCGCGAACTGCGGGCAGGCCGACCCAGAGCACCGGCACGCCCTTGGCCTTGAGCACGCCCGCGAGCTCCTCGATCTTCTTGCCGTAGAGCTCGACCCAGCGCTCGTCGCGGAATTCGTAGAGGCCGTTCGGGTTGCGCGCGGTCTTTTCCGGCGCGGCCGCCGGCGTGTCGGAATTGTCGGCGTCGTCCTGCGGCAGGTCGGCATCGGCGGGCTTGTCGTCCGGCTTGGCGGCGCTGTCGCCGGGCTTGGTCTCGCCGGGCTTGGCGTCGCCGGGCTTTGCTTGCGGCTTGGCGCGCGCACCCTTGTCGTTCTTCTTGTCCTTCTCCGAGGCCTTGTCGGATTTGTCGGCGACAGGCTCGCGGATCGCAATGCGGTCATTGAGGCCGAGCATGACCACGATCACGTCGGGCTTCTCGGTCTCCAGAATGCCCTTCGCCGCCGCGGCCCAGTCCGCGGGCTCGCCCTTGGGCTGGTACTTGATCAGGCCGGACGTGGTCTTGTGCTTGCGGATCACGCCCATGTCGGGCTGCTCGGCGTAGGCGTCTTCGAGGCCATAGGCGAGCCAGTCGGCCATGGCGTCGCCGATCACCAGTACGTTCTTCTCGGGGATGGTGTCGCGCTTGGCCGGTGCCGGCGCGCGCGAAAAATCCTGGCGCGGCGCCTGCGGCGGCTGCTGCTGGAACGGTGCGAAGAAGTCGCCGCCGAACCAGCCGCCACCTCCGCCGCCCCGTGGTGGCGGTGGTGGGGCCGAACGCTGCGGCGGACCGCCGAAGCCGGGGAAGTTGAAGAACTGCGCCGAAGCAGGTGCCGCCACCGACACCAGGATCGCAAGCGCCGTCCCCAGCGCGATCAACGGGCCGGTCTCGGTCAGCGCCTTGAACAGGGACTTCTTCGACATGCGATCTCGGGCACGCGCAATGGGGGATCGGAGCTAGCTCGATATAATAACGGAATCAGGCGCCAAACGGGCAAATTCCATCGCAGATTCTTGTCCATAGACGGGGGAACAATCGCCGGCGTCAAGGCTGACCGTCAAAATCCCGCTTCAAGGTTACTTCAGGCGCGATTTTACCGCCCGCGCAGCCGGTCCAGCACGTCGGACGAGGCAAAACCGTCGGCGGGCACGCCGATCGAGGCCTGGAAGTTGCGCAGGGCCTCCCTGGTCTGGCCGCCGAACTGGCCATCCGGGGTGCCCTTGTAGAAGCCGCGCTGGGCCAGCAGCTGCTGCAGCTCCAGCCGCTCGGTGCGCGACAGCTCGCGCTCCTGCCGCGGCCAGGGCTGCACGAAAGGCTGTCCCCCGCGCAGGCGGTCGGCGAAATGTCCGATCGCCAGCGCATAGGCCTCGGCCGGGTTGTACTTCATGATGACGCGGTAATTCTGCAGCATCAGGAAGCCGGGCCCCTGCGCGCCGGCCGGTGCCAGCAGGTAGGCCTTCTCCGCCGGATGCGGAAAAGGCTGATTGTTCGGACGCTTGAGCCCGAGCTTCTCCCATTGCGCGATCGGCATCGCCTTGGCGCGGTCGGCCAGCATGTAGTTGAAGCCTTGCGGCACCACGACCTCGTAGCCCCAGGTCTGGCCGGGCTGCCAGCCGTCCTTCTTCAGATTGTTGGCGGTCGAGGCGATCAGGTCGGCCGGATTGTCGACGACGTCGCGCCGGCCGTCGCCGTCGCCGTCCACCGCGAAGCGCTTGAACGCGGTCGGCATGAACTGGGTCGGGCCGAAGGCGCCGGCCCAGGAGCCGCGCAGCTGTTCTGGACGCAGGTCTCCGCGGTTGAGGATCTCCAGCGCGGAGAGGAATTCGTCCTTGAAATAGGCCTGGCGGCGGCCGATGCAGGCGAGCGTCGCGGTCGATTGCAGCACGCTGCGGTCGCCCATCTGCGTCGAGTAATTGGACTCGATGCCCCAGATCGAGGCGATGATGGTGCGGTCGACCCCGGTGGCCTTTTCGGTGGCGTCGAACTGCGCCTTGTACTTGGCGAGGATCTCGCGGCCCTTGGCGAGGCGGTTGTCGTTCACCAGGATGTCGAGATAGTCCCAGATCGACTTGGTGAATTCCGGCTGCGAATCCATGAGATCCATGATGCGCAGGTCGGGTGAGAGCCCGGCGGTGAAGCGCTGAAAGTTCTCCTGGCTGATGCCGCGTCGTGCAGCATCCGGCCACATCGCCGCGACGCAATTGTCGAAATTGCCCGCGGCCTCGCGGATCGCGGCGGCCGTCATCAGCGGATGGCCGGAGGCGCCGTCCTCGCCGCTCCAGGGCTGTGCGCCGCCGGGGCCGGGCTGGGCTTGCGAGGGCGCCGGATTCGAGCCGGAGAAGATGCCGCCGAACAGGTTCGACAGGCCGTTCTGCGCCTGGGCTTGCGCGCAAGCCGGCAGCAGCAAAGCCGCCGCAATCATCGTTGCGCCGGTCACGGACCAAGCCCGTCCTGCCAGTTGTGCCACTGATTGCATTATGTCCCACCCGTCCGCCTGAAATTCCGCCATCAGGAGGCCTGGTAGGCGTTGCCAATAGCTTAACAAAGGTGAAATTTTGGTGACGGCGTTTTTCTTAACTCTGTCGGGGCGAGGCCCCACATCCGCCTTTGTTGGCGGCTGCAAACAAGCTAGCAAGATGCCATTGCTCCGTTCACGTCCTCAGGTATTCGATCGATCCCATGAAAATTCGCAAAGCCGTATTCCCCGTCGCCGGCCTCGGCACCCGCGTTCTGCCTGCCACCAAGGCGATGCCGAAGGAAATGCTGACCATCGTCGACAAGCCCCTGATCCAATACGTCTATGACGAGGCGAAGGAAGCCGGCATCGAGCACTTCGTCTTCGTCACCGGCCGCAACAAGGCTGTCATTGAGGATCATTTCGACCGGATGTTCGAGCTCGACACGACGCTGGCCGCGCGCGGCAAGAAAGCCGAGCAAGATATTCTGGCGCAGAACCAGCCCGAAGCCGGTGCGGTCAGCTTCACCCGCCAGCAGGCGCCGCTCGGCCTCGGCCACGCGGTCTGGTGCGCGCGCGACATCGTCGGTGACGAGCCGTTTGCCGTGGTGCTGCCGGACGAGCTCGTGCTCAACACGCCCGGCTGTCTGAAGCAGATGATCGAGCTGGCGTCCTCGCTCGGCGAGAAATCCAATCTGATCGCGGTCGAGGCGGTGCCCGATCACCTGACCCATCAATACGGCATCTGCGGCGTCGGCAAGCGCAACGGCAAGATGTTCGAGGTCGACGGCATGGTCGAGAAGCCGGCCAAGGGCACCGCGCCCTCCAACCTTTCGATCACCGGCCGCTACATCCTGCAGCCCGAGATCTTCAAGATCCTGGAAACCCAGGAGCGCGGCGCCGGCGGCGAGATCCAGCTCACCGACGCCATGATCGGGCTGGCCAAGACGCAGAAATTCTATGGCGTCGAGTTCGAGGGCGAGCGCCATGATTGCGGCTCCAAGCCCGGATTCCTGCGCGCCAACATCGCCTATGGCATGAAGCGCCCGGAATTGCGCGACGGCCTGGTCGCGGAGATGAAGAAGTATCTGGGGCAGTAACATCGAAGGCAGATGCCTTCGATGTCATCCCGGGATGGTCCGAAGGACCGGACCCGGGATCTCGAGATTCTCAGGTGCGCAATTGCGCACCATAGTTCGGCTCTCTGAGCCGCCCCGGAATGACGGCGTGGCCTCACGCCACCAGCGACAGCTGCGGCAGGGTCGCTACCACCGACTGGTTGCGTCCGCCGGCCTTGGCGGCGTAGAGCGCCTTGTCGGCGGCGGCAACCAGCATCGTCCAATCCATGCCGGCGGCCGGGACGAGGCTGGCGATGCCGCAGGACACCGTCGACATTGCCCGATCGTCTGACCAACCCTGCACCTTGAGGCGTATCGTCTCCGCCACCTTGAAGGCGACGGCGGCCGAGGTGTTCGGCAGCAGCACGGCGAATTCCTCGCCGCCATAGCGCGCCGCGCAATCGCCAGCGCGGCTCACCGAATCGGAAATGCAGATGGCGATGCCGACCAGCACCTGGTCGCCGGCCTGATGGCCGAACGTGTCGTTGTAGGCCTTGAAGTGATCGGCATCGATCATCAGCAGCGCGATCGGCTCCTTCTGACGCATGGCGCGCCGCCATTCGACGTCGATGACGGAATCGAACTTGCGGCGGTTTTTCAGGCCCGTGAGCGCGTCCGTCGTCGCCAACTCCTCGAGCTTGCGCTCGGCCTCGGCGCGTCGGCCGATCTCGCGCGCGAGCACGAGGGTCGATCCCAGCACGAACAGGATGAGCGCCAGCACCACGGCGCCGATGCGAAGCGCCTCCTTCTGCCAGAGCGCGAACACCGCGGCCAGCGGCTTGCCGGCGACCACGAACAGCGGTCCGCTGTTGCTGCTGCGGACATAGAGTCGCGGCGTCGTATCGACCGGGCCTTGTCCCGAATAGGCGACGCCGACCCTGAGATTGTCGGCCTTCCAGTTCTGGCGATCGTTCAGGTTCGTGCCGATGATGTCGAGATCGAACGGCCGCCGCATGATGATGGTGCGGTCGCGCTTGAGCACGGTGATGGTGTCGTCGGAGTCGAGGTGGAGCCGATCGAACAATTCGTGGAAATAGCTGAAGCGGATCGAGCCGGCGACGACGCCCATGAAGCCGCCGTCCGCATCGCTGATGCGCCGGCTCAGCACGATTGAGTAGGCACCGCGAAACAGCATGGGGCGGCTGATGAACAGCTCCGCGCCGGGATTGTCGCGGTGAACCCTGAAATAGTCCTCCTCGCTGCGGTCCTCCGGCAGGGGATCGAGCGTGGAGGCATCGATGGTCAGCCGGCCCTCGGCGTCGAATACCTGGATGGCACCAAAATGCCTGGCAGTGGTCGCGTGGTCGAACAGGATCAGGTGACGGATCGGCTTCGAGACCGTCGCCAGCTCCGGCAGCAGCATGTTGCCGGCGACCGCCTTCAGCGACAAATCATAGATCTCGACGTTGCGGCTGACGTCGGAATCGATCGTGGTCGCGAGGTTCTCCAGCGTCTGGCGTGCGAGCGCCTCCTCGCCGCGGCGCATGTCGAGCATGACATTGACGCAAATGGCGGAAAAGCCGATCACCGTCACCACGGACGAGATGATCAGCAGCTTCGCCGAAATCCGCCACGGCCGGCGGGCCGCAACGTCGCGCCATCCAGAGAACATCGCTTCGCTCCTGTCCATAGTGGATGCGCCCGAAAGCTTGAGTAGTGTTTAAGCCGCGACGGCGCTGCCGCAATGAGTTAAGAATCGGTTTATGCGGCTGACGGTTTTGAGCAGCCTGACCCTTCGCCCCGGACGAGAGGACGAGTGTGAACGACTACGACGCGTTGCGCGATTATCTGCTGCGGCAGAAGCAGGAGGAGTTCGTGCTGAGCTTCGAGCAGATCGAGGAAATCATCGGCGCGGCGCTGCCGCGCGCGGCCCAGCGTGCCTCATGGTGGGACAGCCTGCGCAGCCCCGACATCCAGATGCCGCAACGCGAAGCCTGCCTCGCCGCCGGCTTCGTCGCAACGCGCATGCCGGATGGTCAGAGTGTGCGGTTCAGGAAACAGAAGGGTGAGCGACGGCGGTGATGCTGCGGCACGCGGCACGCTGCCACCCTCCCCTGGAGGGGGAGGGTCGCTACGCATGTAGCGAAGCGGAATGCGTAGCGGGGTGGGGTGAAGGTCTCTCCACCTCCAACAGTGCCCGTGTGGAGAGATCACCCCACCCCGCTCGCGCTGCGCGCGATCGACCCTCCCCCTCCAGGGGAGGGTAAGAGAGCAATCAGCTCGCTGCTTCCAGCCGCACTTCCGTGAGCAGCCGCATCGCTGCGTCCGCGTCCATCGGCTCGCCGAAGGCGAAGCCTTGCGCGTATTCGCAGCCCATCTGGTAGAGCTCGACTGCGTCCGAATCGGTCTCGGCGCCTTCGGCGACGACGTCCATGCCGAGATCGTGGGCGAGCGCGATGATCGACTTCAGGATCACGGGGCGGGTGCCGCGGCTGGTGGTGCGCACGAAGGACTGGTCGATCTTGATGGTGTCGAACGGGAAGCGCTGCAGATAGGCCAGCGAGGAATGGCCGGTGCCGAAATCGTCGAGCGACAGTCCCGTGCCGAGCTCGCGGATCCGGGTCAGCATCTGGGCTGCGTGCTCCGGATTCTCCATCACCAGCGATTCCGTCAGCTCGAGCTTGAGCGTGCCGCGCGCGACCGAGGAGCGCGACAGCACGGTGCGGATGTCGTGGATCAGGTCGTGGCGCAGCAGCTGCCGCGAGGAGACGTTGACCGAGGCGAAGATCGGCTCGTGCGAGCGCATCGCGCGCTGCCACACCGAGAGCTGCTTGGCGGTCTGGTCGAGCACGAACATGCCGAGGTCGACGATCAACCCGGTCTCTTCGGCGATGGTGATGAACTCCGAGGGCGCCATGCGTCCGAGCTTTGGGTGGTCCCAGCGCGCCAGGGCCTCGAAACCCGCGATGGAGCGATCCTCCAGCCGCACGATCGGCTGGTACAGGATCGTGATCTCCTGCCGCTCGATGGCGCGGCGCAATTCGCTCTCCAGCGTCAGGCGGTCGGTCTTGCGCGCCCGCATCGCCGGCTTGTAGACGTCGATGCGGTCGCCGCCGATGCGCTTGGAATGATACATCGCAAGCTCAGCGTCCTTGATGATCTCGTCCGTGAGCTGGGTTTGCGGATCGGACAGCGCGAGGCCGATCGAGGCCGTGAGGAAGATCTCGCGGTCGTTGAAGGCGATCGGCGCGCGGATGGTCTTGCGGATGGTCTCGGCGAAAGCGGTGATGCGGGCCGGGTCCTGCTCCGACAGCAGGATCAGGCCGAACTGGTCGCCGGCCATCCGCGCCAGCGTGTCCTGCGGCTTCAGGATGCGGGTGAGGCGGCGCGCCAGCGTGAGCAGGATGGAATCGCCGACCGCAATCCCGACGGAATCGTTGACCTGCTTGAAGCGGTCGAGGTCGATCACCATCAGCGTCGGCCGCAGCGTCGGCATGGTCTTGGCGAAATGCGCGACCGCGCCCAGCCGGTCCATGAACAGTTTCCGGTTGGGCAGGCCGGTGAGATTGTCGTGCACGGAATCGTGCAGCAGGCGCTCCTCGGCATTACGCAGCTCGGTGACGTCGGTGAGCGTGCCGACCACGCGCGAGACCTCGCCGTCCGAGCCGACCACCGGGCGCGCCTTGAGCGCGAACCACATGAAATGACCGTCCGGGGTGCGCAGGCGGAAATCCTGCACCAGGCGGCCGCGGCGCTGGTCGAGCACGCTGTCGAGCGCGGCGCGGAAACGGTCCTGGTCGAGCGGATGCAGCACCTCGAGCCAGGAGGCGGCCGGGCCTTCCAGCGTGCCGCGCTTGAGGCCGAGCAGGGCCTCGGTCTCCGGGCTGGTGAAGACCTTGTCGGCCGAGACGTCCCAGTCCCAGATCAAATCGCCGGAGCCGGCCAGCGCCAAAGCGCGCCGCTCGATGTCGGAGACGACGCCCGTGCTGGCGCCGCCGCCGGCAAAGGCGTGCTGCATCACCGTGAAGCCGATCAGCATCACGATCAGCACGAGGCCGCCGAGCAGGGCAGGGCCGACGATGTCGTTGGTGACCGAGCCCGCCACCGTCATGCCGGCCGCGACTACCCAGACCACCAGGAGGAACCAGGTCGGGATCAACAGCACGGCGCGGTCGAAGCCGTGGGTGGAGAGATAGACGATCAGCGCAAAGCCGGCGAAGGCGATCAGCACCAGCGAGATGCGCGCGATGCCGGAAGCCACCGCCGGGTCGAACAGGGCGAGCGCCACCAGCGAGCCGAGGAAGGCGAGCCAGCCGACCGTGATGTGCGAATAGCGCACGTGCCAGCGGCTGAGGTTGAGGTACGCAAACAGGAACACCAGCAGCGTCGCCGCCAGGATCGCTTCGCCCGCTGCGCGCCAGATGCGCTCGGCGTTGTTCGACATGTCGAGCACCTTGCCCCAGAAGCCGAAATCGACGCCGATATAGACCAGCACCGCCCAGGCCAGCGCCGCCGCCGCCGGGAACATGATGCTGCCCTTGACCACGAACAGGATGGTCAGCACCAGCGCGAGCAAGCCGGAGATGCCGATCACGATGCCCTGGTAGAGCGTGAAGGAGTTGACCTTGTCCTTGTAGGCTTCCGGCTCCCACAGATAGAGCTGCGGCAGCTTGTCGGTGCGCAGCTCCGCGACGAAGGTGACGACGGCGCCGGGGTCGAGCGTGATGCGGAACACGTCCGCGGTGGCGCTTTCCTGCCGTTCCGGCCGGTCGCCGATCGAGGGCGTGATGGTCGCGATGCGAGACAGGCCGAGGTCCGGCCACAGCAATCCCGAGGAAACGATGCGATAGTGCGGAGCGACGATCAGGCGGTCGAGCTGGTCGTCGGTGTTGTTGGCGAGCGCGAACACCACCCAGTTCTGGCCGCCTTCGCGGGCGCGCACCTCGATGCGGCGGACGATGCCGTCGGTGCCGGGCGCGGTGGAGACCTGGATGCGATCGGCGTCGCTGCGCTGATGCTCGAGCACGCCGGTGAGGTCGATCGCGGGCGCGTCGCTACGGACGCTGACGGCGTCGAGCGCGCGCGCGGGATACGCGGCGACAAGAATCATGAAGCCCAGCGCGAGGGGCGCGAGGCACCTGATCAGACGCAAGGTCGGTTCTCCGCGTTCGACGCAAACTCGTCAGTGCAAGGCAAATCTAGAAGTCGATTTCAGACCGATCCGATGTGGTTCGGTGCGTCGCGATAGATGCCACGAAAGCGAGGAAAATCAAAGGGTTTCCGGCTTGCCCTGTGGGCCGGCGGCCTAGGCCTGCAACACAATTTTGCCAATATGTGCACTCGTCTCCATGCGGCGGTGGGCGTCCGCCGCCTTTTCCAGCGGGAAAGTGCTGTCCATCACCGGCTTGATGCGGCCTTCGCGCAAAAGCGGCATCACTTTCTCTTCGATCGCAGCCACCATCGCCGCCTTGTCCGCATTACTACGGGGGCGCAAGGTCGAGCCGGTATGGGTCAGGCGCTTGACCATCACCTTCGCGATGTTGACGCTGACCTTGGGGCCGTTGAGCGTCGCGATCTGGACGATGCGGCCGTCGACCGCCGCGGCATCATAGTTGCGATCGACATAGTCGCCGGCGACCATGTCGAGGATCAGGTTGACGCCTTCCTTGTTGGTCTCTTCCTTGACCACGGCGACGAAGTCTTCCGTCTTGTAGTTGATGGCGCGGTCGGCCCCCAGCTTGAGGCAGGCATCACACTTGTCCTGCGATCCCACGGTGACGAACACTTTTGCGCCGAAGGCTTTGGCAAGCTGGATCGCCAGGGTGCCGATGCCGGAAGAGCCGCCATGGATCAGCAGGGTCTCGCCGGCCTTGAGGCCGCCGCGTTCGAACACGTTGTGCCAGACCGTCATCAGGGTTTCCGGCAGCGCGCCGGCTTCCTTCATCGACAGCGCCGGCGGCACGCTCATCGCCTGGGCGTCCTGGGCGATGCAGTATTGCGCGTAGCCGCCGCCGGCGACCAGCGACATCACCTTGTCGCCGACCTTGTGCCGCTTGGCATTGCTGCCGACGGCGACCACTTCGCCCGATATCTCGAGGCCGGGCAGGTCGCTGGCGCCGGGCGGCGGCGGATAGGCGCCGGAGCGCTGCGCCACGTCGGGCCGGTTGACGCCGGCAGCTTCGACCTTGACCAGGATCTCGTCGGGACCGGGCTGCGGAACGCTGCGTTGCTCCGGCACCAGCACCTCCGGCCCGCCGGGCTTGGAGATGGCGACCACGGTCATTTGCGCGGGCAGCTTGTCCATGATGTGTCCTTGAGCAAAGGTGCGGGAGGAAACGAGGCCCTTGCTTAGCCAGCGCGGTGCAGGCTGGCAACCGCCTTAGACCGTGTGGTCCGGTCCGCGGACGACAGGAGGAACGACGATGCCGATCGAAGACGACGACCGCCCGCGCAAGAAGATCAGCCATGAGATTGGGCAGGACCTCTCACTCTTGTCAGTGGAGGAACTGACCGAGCGCGTGGCGCTGCTCAAGACCGAGATCGCAAGATTGGAAGAAGCCGCCACCAGGAAACGCGCCTCGCGCGATGCGGCGAACAGTATTTTCAAGTCGTAGTGGTCGCCACACAACGACTTCCCGGACGCTTGGGCCGAACTTTCTCCGCCTCGTCATTCCGGGGCGGCGCGTCAGCGCCGAGCCCGGAATCCATAACCACAAGCCGTTGAAACTGGCAGTCGGGCCACTCCATCTTCCTGTGGTTATGGATTTCGGGCTCGCGCTCCGCGCGCCCCGGAATGACGGCGGAGCGTTTGTTCCGCACGTCCCTCGGCCACTGGCCGACATGGCTAACGAACTCCCAAAAATTTAGCTCGTTTACTTGCAATTAAGCTTTCGGGTTTATGACTGGAACTGTCCTCGTTTGGACACCGAGTGGCTCCTGTCCACTCTGTTTGACGCCTCCCTGTTATCAACTTTCAAAGCCGCCGGTCTCCGGCGGCTCTTTTTTGCGTCCACTGCCTGCTTTGGGCGTCTCATCCCGGTTGCATTCGAAAGGATTGACCCGCAGAAACCATATCCGCGCTTGTCACTGGACTCCGCGTCTCGCCCGCGCAATGATTTGTTCATCATAAGCCGGCGCCAAAGCCGGGCGGTCAAACAGTTGCGTAAGAGGCGTTAACCATGGAACGTTTGCAGGCCGAGGGCGCTCTCGTTCAGCTCAGCGAGCGATTCACCAATTCTGCGGCGTTCGGCAATTTGTTCCGTGAGGGCATGGACCTCGTCGAGGAGACCGCCGCCTATCTCGACGGCGCCGGCCGCGTCGAGGCCAAGGCGCTCGACCGCGCCGTCAGCCTCACCTATGCGACCGAGAGCATGCGCCTCACCACGCGCCTGATGCAGCTCGCCTCCTGGCTGCTGCTGCACCGCGCGGTCAAGGAAGGCGAGATGACGCTGAGCCAGGCCAACCGCGAGAAGACCAAGGTCAAGCTCACCGCCGCCGATCCCGGCCCCGCCGACACCATCGAGAAGCTGCCCACGCAGCTTCAGGACCTGATCCATCGCTCGATGAGCCTGCAGACCCGCGTCCGCCGCCTCGACAGCACGATCCATACCCCGCCGGCCGAGCAGGCCGCGATCGGCAACCCGCTGGTGCCGCACCTCAATGCCCTGAAGGCCGCGTTCGAGCGGTAGGGTCTAGCGCTGTCATTCCGGGGCGCGCGAAGCGCGAACCCGGAATCTCGAGATTCCGGGTTCGGCTCTGCGAGCCGCCCCGGAATGACGGCACAAACAAAAACGCCCCCGGTCTCCCGGGGGCGTTTTTGTCTCCAGCCTTGCGGCCGGCTCAATCCTTCTTGAGGAAGCCCGAAAACTTCTTCTGGAAGCGCGAGACGCGGCCGCCGCGGTCCATGATCTGGGCGGAGCCGCCGGTCCAGGCCGGGTGCGACTTCGGGTCGATGTCGAGGTTCAGCGTGTCGCCTTCCTTGCCCCAGGTGGAGCGGGTCAGGTACTCGGTTCCATCGGTCATGACGACCTTAATCGTATGATAATTCGGATGAATTTCGGCTTTCATGGCAATTCCTCGGCGCTCCGGCGCCTTCTTGGGTGGCTCGCGAATGACGGATTTGGGCGGCTCTATACCCCACGAAACCCCGCAAAACAAGCCATGCCGGCGCGGCCGGACCGGGTTTGTCCCTAAGGGACTTCCCGGATTTGCCACTACTCCTGCACCGGCCTATTGGGAGCAGATCAATGCAACGGGTCGGATTATCATGAGCGCAGTGGAACGGCTGGATGACCGGGACGTCGAACGGCCTGCAATGAACGCCGCGGACACCCCCTCGATCGAGGCCGAGCTGATCGAAGCGCCGGCCAAGGGCCGCGCCAAGCTGCGGCCGCTGCTCGCGCTCGCGCCGTATGTCAGCCGCTATCGCGGCCGCGCGGCGCTGGCCTTCGTCGCGCTCACGATCGCAGCGTTGACCACGCTGCTGGTGCCGGTCGCCGTGCGCAGGATGATCGATTTCGGCCTGACGCCCGAGGGCATCGAGCTGATCAACAGCTACTTCTCGGTCATGCTCGCGGTCGTCGCCGTGCTCGCGATCGCGAGCGCCGCGCGCTACTACCTCGTGATGACCATCGGCGAACGCATCGTCGCCGATCTCCGGCGCGACGTCTTCGCCCATCTGCTGTCGCTGTCCCCCGCCTTCTTCGATTCCGCGCGCAGCGGCGAATTGATCTCGCGCCTCACCGCCGACACCACCCAGCTGAAATCGGCCGTCGGCGCCTCCGTCTCGATCGCGCTGCGCAACCTGATGATGTTTCTGGGCGCGACGGCGATGATGGTGATCACGAGCCCGAAGCTGTCGGGCTTCGTGCTGTTGGCGATTCCTTTGATCGTGCTGCCGCTGGTGGCGTTCGGGCGCTGGGTGCGGCGGCTGTCGCGCAATGCGCAGGACACGCTCGCCGATGCCTCCGCCTATGCGGGCGAATTGGTCGGCGCGATCCGCACCGTGCAGGCCTATACCAGCGAGCAATTTGCCGAGAAGCGTTTCGGCGGCGAGGTCGAGCAGGCCTATGAAGCGGCGCGCACCTCGACCCAGGCCCGCGCCGTGCTGACGGCGATCATCATCTTCATCGTGTTCGCAAGCGTGGTCGCCATCCTCTGGATCGGCTCGCATGACGTGCTCACCGGCACGATTACGCCGGGCCGGCTCGGTCAGTTCGTGCTGTATGCGGTGTTCGCCGCAGCGGGCCTCGGCCAGCTCAGCGAGGTATGGGGCGAGGTCTCGGCGGCATCGGGCGCAGCCGAGCGCCTGTTCGAGATCCTCCACGTCAGGCCCGAGATCGCCGCGCCTGCGGCGCCGCTTGCGCTGCCGGTGCCGGCGCGCGGCGAGGTCGGCTTCGACCGGGTCAGCTTCGCCTATCCGGCACGGTCCGACGTCAAGGTGCTCGATGCCGTCTCGTTCACCGTGCGCCCCGGCGAGAAGGTCGCGATCGTCGGTCCTTCCGGCGCCGGCAAGAGCACCATCTTTCATCTGCTGCTGCGCTTCTACGACCCGCGCAGCGGGACGGTCTCGCTCGACGGCGTGCCGGTCAGGTCCGCCGAGCCTGCGGATTTCCGCGCGCGCATCGCACTGGTGCCGCAGGAATCCGTGGTGTTCGCCGCCAGCGCCCGCGAGAACATCCGCTTCGGCCGGCCTGATGCGACCGATGCCGAGGTCGAGCGCGCCGCCGAGCTCGCCCATGCCGCCGAATTCATCCGCCGCCTGCCCGAAGGTTTCGAGACCGCGCTCGGCGAGCGCGGCGTGACGCTCTCCGGCGGCCAGCGCCAGCGCATCGCGATCGCGCGCGCCATCCTGCGCGACGCGCCGCTGTTGCTGCTGGACGAAGCCACCTCCGCGCTCGATGCCGAAAGCGAGACGCTGGTGCAGACCGCGCTGGAAGAGCTGATGCGCCACCGCACCACGCTGGTGATCGCCCATCGCCTCGCCACCGTGCTCTCCTGCGACCGCATCCTGGTGATGGACCAGGGCCGGATCGTCGAGGACGGCACGCATGCCGAGCTCGTCGCCGCGAACGGACTCTATGCGCGGCTGGCGCGGCTGCAGTTCGAGGGCGCGTGAGGGCCCCACAGTCCGTCGTTGCTAGCGAACTTTCGTGTCCCGGACGCGGCGCGGCGCGCAGTGCCGCTCCGCAGAGCCGGGACCCAGCAACTCTGGGCTCCGGCTCTGCAACGCATTGCGCTGCGTCCGGGGCACGGGAGTCCGTGACCTACGCCCGCCAAACCATCTTCAGCACCGGCCGCCCCGAGGTCGGGTTCACATCGTCGCCGGCATGGGCAAAGCCGTTGCGCTCGTAGAAGCGGATGGCACGGGCATTGTCCTTGTTGACGAGCAGCGTGACGCCCGAGGGTGACAGGCGCTTGGCTTCATCGACGAGCAACCGCGCGGCATCCGATCCCCAGTGCGCGGGATCGACCACGAGCTGGTCGAGATAGCCTTCGCCGTCGATAGTGACGAAGCCGGTGAGCGCGCCGTCCTGCTCCGCCACCACGATGTGGGCTTTCGGCACCAGATCCTTGCGCCAGCGCTCGCGCCACCAGTCCAGCCGTGCGGCGAAGTCGATCTGCGGATAGGCCTGCTGCCAGGTGCGATGCCAGAGGTCGATCGCGGCAGCCTCGTCGGAGGCCGCGTAGGGGCGGAGGTGGATCATCGGGATACTCCCGTCATGGCCGGGCTTGACCCGGCCATCCATCCACTTCGAAAGAATTCTCCTTGATGGATTGCCGGGTCGAGCCCGGCAATGACGAGCTGTGGTATCCTTCACCACCACTACCGTTCCGTCAGCTTCAGCTCGATGCGGCGGTTGCGCTTGTAGGCCTCCTCGGTGTTGCCGGTATCGAGCGGCTGGAATTCGCCGAAGCCGGCCGCGACGAGGCGCTGGGCGGGCACGCCGAGCGAGACCAGATATTGCACCACCGAGATCGAGCGGGCTGCGGACAGGTCCCAGTTCGACTTGAAGTTCGGACCGTAGACCGGGCGCACGTCGGTGTGGCCGTCGACGCGCAGCACCCAGGGGATGTCGCTCGGGATCTTCTTGTCGAGCTCGATCAGCGCGGCTGCCAAAGTGTCGAGCTCGGCGCGGCCCTCGGGCAGCAGAACCGCCTGGCCGGTGTCGAAAAACACTTCGGACTGGAACACGAAGCGGTCGCCGACGATGCGGATGTCGGGGCGGTTGCCGAGGATGGCGCGCAGGCGGCCGAAGAATTCCGAGCGGTAGCGCGACAATTCCTGCACGCGCTGCGCCAGGGCGACGTTGAGGCGAGAGCCCAGATCGGCGATGCGGCTCTGCGATTCCTTGTCGCGCTTCTCCGAGGCATCGAGCGCCTCTTCCAGTGCCGCCAATTGCCGGCGCAGCGCGCTGATCTGCTGGTTCAGCACCTCGATCTGCGCCAGCGCCCGCGCCGAGACCGCCTTCTCCGAGTCCAATGCCTTGCCGAGCTCGGCGGTCTTGCCTTGCGCGTCGTTGCCGGCGGCAGCTAAGCCGTCATAGAGACCCTTGATGCGGTCGCGCTCGGATTCGGCCGAGGCGAGGCCCGCCTTCAATTGCGAGACCTGGTCGTCGAGCGAGAGCTTGCCGAGCTTCTCCAGCGATAACAGCTCGTTGAGCTGGGCGATCTTGGCGTTGAGCTGCTCCAGCGCCTTGTCCTTGCCGGTGACCTCCTGCGACAGGAAGAACTGCACCACGAGGAACACCGACAGCAGGAACACGATCGACAGCACCAGCGTCGACAGTGCGTCGACGAAGCCGGGCCAGTAGTTGAAGGCGCCTTCGCTACGGCGGCCGCGCGCTAGAGCCATGTCATCCGTCTCCACTCTCGTGTCCCGGACGCGGTGCAGCGCCTTGGCGATGCGCCGCTGAGCCGGGACCCAGCGTTAGGTAGAAGATTCTGGGCCCCGGCTCGGCAGCGCATCACCATAGCGTGTCGAAGACGCGCGTAGACGCGCTTCTGGTGCTGCGCTGCGTCCGGGGCACGCGCTCTCCATTGTTGCTCAACTCTTCTCGGGCTGGCGCGCGATCCGTTCCAACAGGCGCCGGATCTCGCGGTTCTGCTCGCCCTGGCCGTCGGCCCATTCGCGGATCATCTGCTGCTCGGTGCGCATGTGCGAGACCAGCGCCTGGATTGCTTCGGCAAGGCTCGCCATCGCCGCCGTGGTGCCGCGGCCGGCGCTGCCTTCCTCGAGCACGGAACGCAGGCGCTCGACCGCCGCCTGGAGCTCGCTGCCCGCGACGCCGCCGCCGGAAGGGGCAGGCACCTCGCCATTGCCATATTCGCGCACGGTGGTGGCGAGCCAGTCTTCGAGGTCGGTGTAGAAGCGGTTCTGCGCCTGGCTCGACTGCAGATCGAGGAAGCCGAGGATCAGCGAGCCGGCAAGGCCGAACAGCGATGAGGAGAACGAGATGCCCATGCCGCCGAGCGGGGCGGCGAGGCCCTCCTTCAGCGTGTCGAACAGCGCCCCGGAATCGCTCCCGACCTTGAGCCCGTCGATTACCTTGCCCACCGAGCCCACCGTCTCGATCAGGCCCCAGAAGGTGCCGAGCAGGCCGAGGAAGACCAAGAGGCCGGTCATGTAGCGGGAGATGTCGCGGGCCTCGTCCAGGCGGGTCGCGATCGAATCGAGCAGGTGCCGCATCGTGGTCTGGGTGATGGTCATCCGCCCCGAGCGCTCCCCGCCGAGGATCGCGGCCATCGGCGCCAGCAGCTTGGGGTGGCGGGCCGGCGCCAGGCCGGGATCGGCGACGCGGAAATTGTTGACCCAGGAGACTTCGGGATAGAGCCGGATGACCTGGCGGAAGGCCAGAATGATGCCGATGAACAGCACCCCCCCGATCAGGGCGTTGAGGCCGGGATTAGCGAAGAAGGCCTGGATGATCTGCTTGTAGAGCACCACGCTCACCAGCGTGCAGAGCACCAGGAAGACCAGCATCCGCACCAGGAAGACGCTGGGCGAGGACAGTTTGGTGTACTCGATGTCCATGGTGGATCGGGAAGTGCCAGACCGCATGCCAGTATCATCCGTTACGTAAGCTGCTTGCGGCGCGCACTATGGCACAGCGCCGGCCCAAAAAAAGCGCCGGATGCAGCGATTTCGGGGATAGCTCGGGGAACCCGGACTGGAAGCGGCGCTTTGATAAGCAGGTCTCTGCAGAGTTCGCCGTTCGGGGGGCGCATGAGCGTCGTTTCCGCGATCATCGGGACTGCCGAGCGTGTGCCGCTGCCGGACGTGGTGATCCGCGCCGCGATCCACCGCCTGTGCTCCCGCACGGCGACGCGCCTGTCCGTGCTGGGCCCCGGCGACGATGCCGCCTTCGCCGGGCGGATGATGCTGCGGCCGATCGCCGAAGGAGCGGCGGCCTGGCATGACGAGGCGCCTGCGGCGTTCTTTGCCGCCTTGCTCGGTCCCAACCGAAAATTCTCCTCCTGCTTCTACAAGACCGGCGCGACCACCTTGCAGGAGGCGGAGGAGGAGGCGCTGCGCCAGACCGTCGAGCATGCCGGCCTGGCCGACGGCCAGGCTATCCTGGAGCTCGACTGCGGCTGGGGCTCGCTGTCGCTGTGGATGGCGCGGCAGTTTCCGCACGCGACGGTGATGGCGGTCGCGGCCTCACAGGCGCAGCGCGCCTATGTCGAGGATGAGGCGCGGCTGCGCGGGCTGCTGAATTTGCGCGTCGTCACGGCCGACATGAACGTGTTCGCGCCCGAGGGCCAGTTCGACCGCATCGTCTCGGTCGAGATGTTCGAGCAGGTGAGCAACTGGCGCAAGCTGATGACGCGCGCGCGGTCATGGCTCGCGCCGGAGGGGCGGTTCTTCATGCACGTGGTCACCCACCGGTCCGGCTCGCACCTGCCTGACCCGGCGGATCGCGAAGATTGGATCGCGCAATACGTCTACACGGGCGGGCTGATGCCGAGCCATCACCTCGTCAGGCAGTTCGACGATGTCTTTGCCATCGAGAAGGAATGGTGCTGGAGCGGCACGCATTACCAGCGCACCGCCAACGACTGGCTCGCCAATTTCGATGCGCATCGCGATTCCATCGAGACCTCCTTGCGCAGGGTCCACGGCGAGGAGACCGCTCTCTACATGCGGCGCTGGCGCTGGTTCCTGCTCGCGACCTCGGGCCTGTTCGGTTACGCCGACGGAACGGAGTGGGGCGTCAGCCACTACCGGATGAAGGCCGCCGAGTAATTGCGATGTTCCGTCGCAGCACGCGCCGGTGGACCCCGACTCACAATCAAGTGACAGCGCAAATCCCTTCTGATCTCAACGTCATAAGCTGTGTGACATTGAGCCGCCCGCGCCATGCGTTGCATCGCAGCAGATGCATTCTATTTTGGCGCCATCAGCCGCGCGCAAAAGGCCCAGAACGGGCCTCGCGCGAGCACGACCAGTTTCAACAATATCGGGGCACACCACTCCATGTCTGGACTTCGCGCGCGATCGGCATGCGTTGCAATGATGCTCGCGGCCCTTGTGCCGCTGCTGGGTGCTTGCGAAGAATCCAGTTCCGCGGTCTCCGCCGCCCCGCCTGCCGATCCTGACGTCAGCATCGTCGTGGTCAAGCCGCAGGCGCGCGCCGTGGTGCGCGAGCTGCCGGGCCGCATCGCGCCGACGCGCGTCTCCGACGTGCGGCCGCGCGTGTCCGGCATCGTGGTCGAGCGCCTGTTCCGCCAAGGCAGCGAGGTGAAGGCCGGCGATCCGCTCTACCGCATCGATCCGCGCCCGTTCGAGGTCGAGGTCATGGCCAACGAGGCCGCGCTCGCCAAGGCCGAAGCCGCTGCGATGCAGGCGCAGCAGCAGGCACGCCGCATTGCCGCGCTCACCAAGGATCGCGCCGCGCCGGAAGCCGAGAACGAGAAGGCCATCGCCGCCGAACGCCAGGCCCAAGCCGAGGTCGAGGGCCGCAAGGCCGAGCTCGCGCGGGCCAAGCTCAATCTCGATTATGCCACCGTGCGCGCGCCGATCGACGGCGTGGTCGGCGCGGCCCTCGTCAGCGAGGGCGCGCTCGCCGTGCAGAACGAGACCAATCTCGCCACCATCCAGCAGCTCGATCCGATCTATGCCGACTTCACCCAGTCGGTGACCGAGCTCAACCAGCTCCGCCGCGCCTTCGAGAGCGGCGACCTCGAGCGCATCGCCGCCGATGCCGCCAAGGTGCGCCTCGTGCTCGACGACAACACCATCTATTCGCTCGACGGCAAGCTGCTGTTCTCCGACGCCAAGGTCGACGCCCACACCGGGCAGGTGACGTTGCGCGGCGAGTTCCCCAATCCCAAGCGCGAGCTGCTTCCGGGCATGTACGTCCGCGTTCGCATCGACCAGGGTCTCGATTCCGACGCGATCGCGGTGCCGCAGCAGGCGATTCAGCGCAATGGCGGCGGCGGCAGCGAGGTGTTCGTCGTCAAGGACGACAACCACATCGCCGTGCAGCCGGTGCGCACCGGCTCGGTGCAGGACGGCCTCTGGTTCGTCACCGAAGGCCTGAAGGCCGGCGACAAGGTCGTGGTCGAAGGCTTCCAGAAGTTCGCGGCCGGCGACAAGGTCAAACCGCAATCCTGGTCGGAGGCGGACGCGACCGCGGACAACCGGCACGCTCAGAAGTTGACGCGGTAACGCGATATGCCGAGTTTCTTCATCGACAGGCCGATCTTCGCCTGGGTGGTCGCGCTGTTCATCTGCTTGATCGGTGCGATCGCGGTGCCGCTGCTGCCGATCGCGCAATATCCGATCATCGCGCCGCCCTCGATCTCAGTCTCGACCAGCTATCCCGGCGCCTCGCCGGAGAACCTCTACAACAGCGTCACGCGGCTGATCGAGGAGGAGCTCAACGGCGCCGCCAACATCCTCAATTTCGAATCGACCAGCGACTCGCTCGGCCAGGTCGAGATCATCGCCAACTTCCAGCCGGGCACCGATACCAGCGCCGCCTCGGTCGAGGTGCAGAACCGCATCAAGCGCGTCGAGGCGCGCCTGCCGCGCGCGGTGATGCAGCAGGGCATCCTGATCGAGGAAGCCTCCAGCGCGGTGCTGCAGATCATCACGCTGAACTCGACCGACGGCAGCCTGGATGAAGTCGGTCTCGGCGACTTCATGATCCGCAACGTGCTCGGCGAGATCCGCCGCATTCCAGGCGTCGGCCGCGCCACGCTGTACTCGACCGAGCGCTCGCTTCGTGTCTGGGTCGATCCGGCCAAGCTGGTCGGCTATGGCCTCACCGCCGACGACGTCAACAAGGCCATCGCCGCACAGAACGCGCAGGTCGCCTCCGGCAGCATCGGCGCCGAGCCGTCGACCTCAAACCAGCGCACCTCGGCGCTGGTGCTGGTCAAGGGCCAGCTGTCGTCGCCGGACGAGTTCGGCGCCATCATCCTGCGCGCCAATGCCGATGGTTCGACCGTGCGCCTGCGCGACGTCGCGCGCATCGAGGTCGGCGGCCTCAGCTACCAGTTCAACACGCGCCTCGACGGCAAGCCGACGGCCGGCCTGTCAGTGCTGATGTCGCCGACCGGCAACGCGCTGGCGACCGCGAGTGCGGTCGAAGCTAAGATGAAGGAGCTGTCGCGCTTCTTCCCGGCCAACATCACCTACGAGATCCCCTACAACATCACGCCCGTGGTCGAGGCCTCGATCAAGAAGGTGCTGTCGACGCTGGTCGAAGCCGTGGTTCTGGTGTTCGTGGTGATGTTCTTGTTCCTGCAGAACATCCGCTACACCATCATTCCGACCATCGTGGTGCCGGTGGCGCTGCTGGGCGCCTGCTCCACGCTGCTGCTCGCCGGCTATTCCATCAACATGCTCTCGATGTTCGGCATGGTGCTCGCGGTCGGCATTCTCGTCGACGACGCCATCGTCGTGGTCGAGAACGTCGAGCGCATCATGGCCGAGGAAGGCCTGCCGCCGAAGGAAGCGACGCGGAAAGCCATGTCGCAGATCACTGGCGCCATCATCGGCATCACCCTGGTGCTGATGGCGGTATTCGTGCCGATGGCGTTCTTCCCGGGCTCGGTCGGCATCATCTACCGCCAGTTCTCCGTCACCATGGTCGCCGCGATCGGCTTCTCCGCCTTCCTGGCGCTGTCGTTGACGCCGGCGCTGTGCGCGACCTTGCTCAAGCCCGTTGCCAAGGGGCACGCCCATTCGACCAATTTCGTGTTCAGCCGGTTCAATCGTTTCCTTGAGGCCTGCCGGTTTCACTATGCGCGCACCGTCGGCTTTTCGCTAAATCGCACCGGCCGCCTGATGCTGGTCTATGCCGCGCTGCTGGTCGGCCTGTCCTGGGCCTTCGTCAACCTGCCCGGCGGCTTCCTCCCCGTCGACGACCAGGGCTTCATCACCACCGACGTGCAGACGCCGTCCGACTCATCCTATGCCCGCACCGAAGCCGTCATCGAGAAGGTCGAGAAATACCTCGCCGCTCGGCCGGGCGTCGACAACGTCACGTTCCTCACCGGCTTCAGCTTCTCCGGCCAGGGCATGAACACCGCGCAGGCCTTCATCACGCTGAAGGACTGGTCGGAGCGCGGGCCGAAGGATTCCGCTGCGGCGATTGTCAACGACATCAACCGCGACCTGGGCACCTCGATCCGCGACGCAAAAATCTCGGCGCTGCAGCCGCCGCCGATCGACAATCTCGGCAACTCTTCCGGCTTCTCGTTCCGCCTCCAGGATCGCGGCCAGAAGGGCTATCAGCAATTGATGCGCGCCGCCGACCAGCTGATCGCGGAGGCCAATGCCAGCCCAGTGCTGCAGAAGGTCTATATCGAAGGCCTGCCCGAGGCGGGCGTGGTCAATCTCATGATCGACCGCGAGAAGGCCGGTGCGTTCGGCGTCACCTTCGAGGACATCAACAACACCATCTCGACCAATCTCGGCTCGAACTACATCAACGACTTCCCGAACCGCGGCCGCATGCAGCGCGTCGTGGTGCAGGCCGACGCGCGCGACCGCATGCGGACCGAGGACATCCTCAACTACAACGTCAAGAACAGCCGCGGCCAGCTGGTGCCGTTCTCGTCCTTCGCCACGGTCGAATGGGCGCGCGGCCCGACCCAGATCGCCGGCTTCAACTATTATCCGGCGGTGCGCATCTCCGGTGAAGCCAGGCCCGGCTTCACCTCGGGCGATGCGATCGCCGAGATGGAGCGGCTCGCCGACCGGTTGCCGCGCGGCTTCGGCTATGAATGGACCGGACAGTCGCTGCAGGAAAAGCTGTCGGGCTCGCAGGCGCCGTTCCTGCTCGCGCTGTCGGTGTTCGTGGTGTTCCTGTGCCTCGCCGCGCTCTACGAGAGCTGGACCATTCCGCTCGCGGTGCTGCTCACCGTGCCGCTCGGCATCGTCGGCGCGGTCGCGGCTGCAACGCTGCGGAGCCTGCCCAACGACGTCTATTTCACCGTCGGCCTGATCACCATCATCGGCCTTGCCGCCAAGGACGCGATCCTGATCATCGAGTTCGCCAAGGACCTGCGCAAGGAAGGCAAGCCGCTGCTCGAAGCCACCATCGAAGCCTGCCGCCTGCGCTTCCGCCCGATTTTGATGACCGGCCTCGCCTTCATCTGCGGCGTGCTGCCGATGGCCATCGCCCACGGCGCCGGCGGCGCCAGCCAGCAGGCGCTCGGCAGCGTGGTGATGGGCGGCATGATCGCGGTGGTGATCCTGGCGCTGCTGATGGTGCCGGTGTTCTTTGTCTCCGTGCAGCGCGTGCTGGCGGGGGACCGGGAGCCGAAGGCGGCGCGAGAAGCTGAAGCGCACGGCCGGCCGGCGCGGGCGCACACCGGCCATTGAATGCCCCGTCATTCCGGGGCGCGCGTAGCGCGAGCCCGGAATCCATCGTGCCACCATTGATGCTGAAAAATGGATTCCGGGCCCGTGCCAAGTGGCGCGTCCCGGAATGACGGCGGAATGTGGTGGGCGAGCTCGCCCTACGCCACCTTCCGCAAAATCTTCACCAGCTCCCCGTGCACGTACTCATTGCCGCACACGACGTGGCCCGTCGTCAGCGCATCGCCCGGCGTGTCGATGTCGCTCACCGTGCCGCCGGCTTCCTTGACCATGATCTGCCCGGCCGCAATGTCCCAGGGCGACAAATTGCGCTCCCAATAGCCGTCGAGGCGGCCGGCGGCGACGAAGGCGAGGTCGAGGGCGGCGGCGCCGAAGCGGCGAAGCCCTGCGACGCGGTTCTGGATCGCGGTCATCTCGCGGCGGAATTCCTCGTGGTCGCCGCGGCCGATATGGGGCAGGCCGCAGGCCACCACGCATTCGTTCAGCTGGCGGCGGCCAGCGACGCGCAGGCGCTGGTCGTTGAGGAAGGCGCCCTTGCCGCGCTCGGCGATGTAGAGCTCGTCATTGGCGGGGTTGTAGATCACGCCCGCGATCACCGTGCCTTCGCGGGCAAGCCCGATCGAGATCGCAAATTGCGGGATGCCGTGCAGGAAGTTGGTGGTGCCGTCCAAGGGATCGACGATCCAGGTGTGGCTCTTGTCGGTGCCCTCGCGCGTGCCCCCTTCCTCGCCGACGAAGCCGTAGCCGGGCCGGGCCTTGGCGAGGTCCTGGTAGAGGATTTCCTCGGCGCGCTTGTCGGCGAGCGAGACGAAATTCGCGGGCCCCTTCAGCGAGACCTGGAGATGCTCGATCTCGCCGAGATCGCGCTTGAGGCTGCGGCCGGCGCGGCGCGCCGCCTTGACCATGACATTGATAGTGGCGGAATACAGCATGTGCTTCTGGTCTTGATGGGGAGAGGGGCGCGGAAACACGCCTGTTTGGGGGACTGGGTGCCCCGTGAGGGGCCCCGCGTCAAGTCATTTGGACCCGAGCCACTTCCTGGCGGCGGCCTCGGCCTTGGCGCGGTCATCGGCCGGCAGATCGGAGAGCTGCTTGTCAAGTTCGGGATCGCCCTTGCCTGATGTCTTGGCCACCAGGTGCCATTTGAAACCCTCGATTTTGTCCACGGGCGTGCCGACGCCGTTGATCAGCACCCAGGCGAGGCGGTTCTGCGCGATCGCGCTGCCCTGGCGGGAGGCCTTGCGAAGCAGGGCGACGGCCGCCGGCTGGTTCTTCGGCGTGCCAGTGCCGTTGAACATCGCGATGGCATATTCGACCTCGGCATCGACATTGTCGGCGAGCGAGGCGGCCTGCAGCAGCCGCACCGCGCGTTCGGGGTCCTTCGGCACGCCGGTGCCTTCCTTGTAGAAGGTCGCGAGCGCGTATTGCGCTTCGGGCAGGCCGGCATCGGCGGCCTGGCGCAGCAGCTCGGCGGAGCGCTTGACGTCCTGCGGCAGGGTCTGGCCATCGAGATAGAGCAAAGCGAGGTTATAGGCCGCCTTGGGTTCGCCGAGCTTGGCGGCGGAGGCCATCAGCTTGACCGCCTCGTTCTTGTCGACCGGGCCGCCGCGGCCGGAGATGCGCAGCATGGCGAGCGCGAACATCGCCTCGCGATCGCCGGCATCGGCGGCGCGCTTGTACCATTCGGCCGCCTTGACGTAATCGCGCCTGATGCCCATGGCGTTGGAATAGAGCTCGCCGAGCATGGTCATCGCCTTGGGATCGCCGGCTTGCGCGCGCACCGTGGCGAGCTCGAACGCCGTCTTGTACTGGCCGCGCTGATAGGCGCCGAACACCAGATCGACATTGGGATCGTCGGATGGCGGCGCGGGGATCACCGTTGCCGGCTTGGGCGAGGGGGACGGCTTGGGCGATGAAGAGGGCTTCGGCGCCGGTGCTGTCTCCTTCTTCTTGGCAGGCGCGGGCGGATTTGGCTTCTGCTTCTCTGCCGGCGCGCTCGGCGTCGTCGCCGGCGGGGTGATCTGGAGCTGCGCGGCCGCCGGCACTGTCAGCAGCAGCGTGGCCAGCATGGTGATGCACGGGAGCTTCATGTCGGGCGCTAGCCGTGCTCCTGGCTCGCAGGATTCTGGCTGGCCGGCGCCGTCGCATGGGCCTTCTTGATCGCGGCATCGACCTCGATCAGCGCGGCCTTGGGCCCGCGTGGATCGGCCCAGATGAAGTCGCCGACCAGCACGAAATCGGCGCCGCTGGCGGCGAAATCGTAGGCCTCGTCCAGCGTGGTGGCAAAGCCGACGCAAGGCGGCTCGAACAGCTCGGCCCACCAGTCCAGCCGCTCCGCGATCGCCTGCGCCGAGGGCCGCTGGCCTTTCGCATCGGGCTCGCCGAACAGCACGTAGTCCGCCCCCATCTCGCCCGCGCTCATGGAATCGTGGCGCGTGGCCAGACCTCCGACGCCGGCGATGCGATCGGGCTTGAGCGAGGGCGCAGCCTCTTCCAGCGCCGCAACGCCCGTGAGGTGCGCGCCGTCGGCGCCGCCGCGCGCGACGATTTCGGGGTGGCCGTCGACGAGGAGCGCCGCGCCCGCCTTCTGCACCGGCGGCGCCAATGCCTTGACGCGCGAGATCATGCTGCGCTGATCGGTCTCCTTCAGCCGCAGCAGCACGGCGGCGACGTCGGCGGACGCGATCAGCCCCGGCAGCTCGGCGACCAGCGCCGCGGGATCATCGACAACGGGCGTCGCGAGATAGAGACGCGGCGCCGGGCGCGGCGGAGGCGGTTTGTTCGACAAGGTCTAGGCTGCCTTCTGTTCCAGGCTGCTTTGCCATTCACCCTTGGAGGCGAGGCCGTTCATGCGGGCGCGATGGCTGAAGGCGCGCTGGCCGGCCGCGACGTTCTCAGGCCTCCCGGACCAGGCCTTCTGCGGCGCGGCCTGCAACGCGCGGCCGTAGGAGAAGGTCAGGCCCCAGGGCAGCGACCCAAGCTTGTGCATGGCGTTGAGATGCGCGGTTGCCTGCTCGTCCGACTGCCCGCCGGAGAGGAAGGCGATGCCGGGCACCGCCGCGGGCACGCAAGCCTTGAGCAGCCGTATCGTCTTCTCCGCGACCTCCTCGACCGAGGCCTGCTTCGGACATTTCTTGCCCGAGATCGCCATGTTCGGCTTCAACACCATGCCTTCCAGCGCCACGCGCTGCACGCGCAATTCCTGGAAGGTCGTGTTGAGCACGCGTTGCGTCACCTCATAGCAGCGATCGATGTCGTGGTCGCCGTCCATCAGCACCTCCGGCTCGACGATCGGCACGATCTGCGCGGCCTGGCACAGCGCGGCATAGCGCGCCAGCGCGTGGGCGTTGACGCTGATCGCGGTCATCGAGGGGATGTCGCTGCCGATGTCGATCACCGCGCGCCATTTGGCGAAGCGCGCGCCGCGCTCGTAATATTTCTTCAGTCGCTCGGCAAGCTTGTCGAGCCCGACCGTCACGAGCTCGCCCGGGCACATCGGTAAGCCTTGCGTGCCCTCGTCGACCTTGATGCCGGGGATGGCGCCGCTCTGCTCGATCAGCTTGATCAGCGGCGTGCCGTCCTTCGCGTTCTGCCAGATCGTCTCGTCATAGAGGATCACGCCGGAAATATACTGGCTCATGGCGTCCTTGGAACGAAACAGCATCTCGCGATAGTCGCGGCGGTTCTCTTCGGTCGATTCCACGCCGATCGCGTCAAAGCGCTTCTTGATGGTGCCGGAGGATTCGTCGGCGGCAAGAATGCCCTTGCCCGGCGCGACCATGGCGGTCGCGATCCTGTTGAGCTCAGTCAGATTCATCGAGAGGTCCTCCCAAAACGATTCTGCCCTTGCCCGGGAAAATAGACCGTTCTCGGGCAATTGCCGAGGTTAACGTTCGTCGCAGGGTAAAGCCGTCTGTCATTCCGGGATGCGCCGAAAGGCGCAGGCCCGGAATCCATAACCACAGCCTGGGGTTATGGATTCCGGGCCCACGCTTCGCGTGTCCCGGAATGACCCGGGAATGGCTTGAGGGGCTTATGCCGCCGCGTGATCGCTTACGCGACCTTCGGATCCAGCTCGCCCTTGGCATAGCGCCTGGCCATCTCGGCGGTGGTCAGCACCTTCTTGATCTTGGAGGCCTGGCCTGCGGTGTTGAACTCCTGCAGGCGCTGCTTGCATAGCTTGGTCATGGCTTCCATCGCCGGCTTCAGGTACTTGCGCGGATCGAACTCTTCCGGATTGTCCTTCAGCACTTTGCGGATCTGACCGGTCATCGCCATGCGGTTGTCGGTGTCGATGTTGATCTTGCGCACGCCGTTCTTGATGCCGCGCTGGATCTCGGTAACAGGCACGCCCCAGGTCGGCTTCATCTTGCCGCCATAGGCGTTGATGATGTCCTGCAGCTCCTGCGGCACCGACGACGAGCCGTGCATGACGAGATGCGTGTTCGGCAGCTTGCGGTGGATCTCCTCGATCACGTTCATGGCGAGGATGTCGCCATCGGGCTTGCGGGTGAATTTGTACGCGCCGTGCGAGGTCCCCATCGCGATCGCGAGCGCGTCGACCTTGGTCTCCTTGACGAACTTCACGGCCTCGTCCGGATTGGTCAGCAGCTGGTCGTGGCTGAGCTTGCCTTCGGCGCCGTGGCCGTCTTCCTTGTCGCCCATGCCGGTTTCGAGCGAGCCGAGCACGCCGAGTTCGCCCTCGACCGAGATGCCGCCGAGATGGGCCATGTCGGTCACGGTCTTGGTGACGCCGACATTGTAGCCCCAGTCGCCCGGCGTCTTGCCGTCGGCCTTCAGCGAGCCGTCCATCATCACCGAGGTGAAGCCGGCCTGGATCGCGGTCATGCAGGTCGCCGGCTCGTTGCCGTGGTCGAGATGCACGCAGACCGGAATGTGCGGATAGATTTCGGTCACCGCGTCCATCATGTGCTTGAGCATGACGTCGTTGGCGTAGGAGCGCGCACCGCGCGAAGCCTGGATGATGACGGGCGCGTCGACCTGGTTGGCCGCGTCCATGATCGCCAGCGCCTGCTCCATGTTGTTGATGTTGAAGGCCGGTACGCCGTAATCGTTCTCCGCCGCGTGGTCGAGCAATTGACGTAACGTGATCCGAGCCATCTGTCTTTGTCTCCCGTTGGGGCCTGCTAGGCCGCTTGATTACTTGCTACGCAGAACTTCAACGCCGGGCAGGGGCTTGCCTTCCATCCATTCGAGGAATGCGCCACCGGCCGTCGACACATAGGTGAAGTCACCGGCCACATGGGCCTGGTTGAGCGCTGCGACGGTGTCGCCGCCGCCCGCGATCGAGATCAGCTTCTTGTCCTTGGTGCGCTCGGCGGCATGCTTGGCGGCCGCGACCGTGCCGCGGTCGAACGGCTGCATCTCGAATGCGCCCAGGGGGCCGTTCCAGACCAGTGTTGCGGCATCATCGATCGCGGCGTGAACGCGCGCGATCGATTGCGGGCCGACGTCGAGGATCATGCCGTCGGCCGGGATCGCATCGAGCCCATAGGCATGCGACGGCGCGTTGGCGGCGAAGTGATAGGCGACGGTGGCGTCGACCGGGAGGATGATGGCGCAATTGGCGGCTTCCGCCTTCTCCATGATGCGCAGTGCCGTCGGTGCGAGATCCTTCTCGGCCAACGACTTGCCGATCGCGACGCCCCGGGCGTGCAGAAAGGTGTTGGCCATGCCGCCGCCGATCACGAGCGCGTCGACCTTGGTCACGAGGTTTTCCAGGAGGTCGATCTTGGTCGAGACCTTGGCGCCGCCGATGATGGCGATGACTGGCTTGGTCGGCGAGCCAAGCGCCTTCTCCAGCGCGTCCAGCTCGGCCTGCATGGTGCGGCCGGCATAGGCCGGCAGCTTGTGGCCGAGGCCTTCGGTCGAGGCGTGGGCGCGGTGCGCGGCCGAGAACGCGTCGTTGACCCAGATGTCGCCGAGCTTGGCGAGCTCCGCGACGAAGGCCGGATCGTTCTTTTCCTCTTCCTTGTGGAAGCGGGTGTTTTCCAGGCACAGGATGTCGCCGTCTTTCATGCCGGCGACGGCCTTGGCTGCGGGCTCGCCGATGCAGTCGTCCGCAAACGCCACGGGCTTCTTCACCACCTTCGCCAGCGCTTCGGCGACCGGCTTCAGCGAATCCTTGGCGTCGCGGCCCTTCGGCCGGCCGAAATGCGCGAGCAGGATGACCTTGCCGCCCTTGTCGGCGATCTCGGTGATGGTCGGCGCGACGCGCTCGAGCCGGGTGGCATCGGTGACGCGCCCATTCTCCATGGGCACGTTGAGGTCGACGCGCAGCAGCACGCGTTTGCCCTTCACGTCGACGTCGTCGAGGGTGCGGAATTTGTTGGTCATCTGACGATCTCTCTTGTCCCGGGCGCGCTGCGGCGCAAAGCGCCGCTGTGCAGAACCGGGACCCACCTTGCAGCGAGTCCCGCGGTGAAATGGGTCCCGGCTCTGCGGAGCAGCGCAAGTGCGCTGCACCGCGTCCGGGACACGAGACCTTCCTCAGATCACCTTCGCCATCGCAACGGCGGTGTCCGCCATGCGGTTCGAGAAGCCCCACTCGTTGTCGTACCAGGACATCACGCGCACCAGCGTGCCGTTCTGCACCTTGGTCTGGTCCTCGTGGAAGGTCGAGGAGTGCGGGTCGTGGTTGAAGTCGATCGAGACGTTGGGCGCGCTGGTGTAGCCGAGGATGCCCTTGAGCTGCTGCTCGCTGGCGCGCTTCATCGCCGCGTTGACTTCCTTGGCGTCGGTTGAGCGCTTGGCGACGATCTTGAGGTCGACGACCGAGACGTTCGGGGTCGGCACGCGGATCGCGACGCCGTCGAGCTTGCCCTTCAGCTCGGGCAGCACGAGGCCGATCGCCTTCGCGGCGCCGGTCGAGGTCGGGATCATCGACATCGCCGCGGCACGGCCGCGGTAGAGATCCTTGTGCAGCGTGTCCAGCGTCGGCTGGTCCCCGGTATAGGCGTGGATCGTGGTCATGAAGCCGGTCTCGATGCCGACGAGATCGTTCAGCACCTTGGCGACCGGGGCGAGGCAGTTGGTGGTGCAGCTGCCGTTGGAGACGACGAGGTGATCCTTGGTCAGCGTCTCGTGATTGACGCCGTAAACGATGGTGGCGTCGGCACCGTCGGCGGGCGCGGAGACCAGCACGCGCTTGGCGCCGGCGGTCAGATGCGCGGAGGCCTTGTCCTTCGAGGTGAAGATGCCGGTGCATTCCAGCGCGATGTCAACGCCGAGATCCTTCCAGGGCAGCTTCGAGGGATCGCGCTCGGCGGTCACCTTGATCTTGCCGCTGCCGAGGCTGATGGAGTCGCCGTCGACGGTGACGGTGCCGGGGAAGCGGCCATGGACGCTGTCGAAGCGGAGGAGATGGGCGTTGGTCTCGACCGGACCGAGGTCGTTGATGCCGACGACCTCGATGTCCTTGCGGCCTGACTCGGCGATAGCCCGCAGGACGTTGCGGCCGATGCGGCCAAAACCGTTAATTCCGACGCGGACTGCCATGTTTCGTCTCCTTCAATGACCGTTGTCATCCCGCACGACGCGCTTTGCACGCCTGCGAGGGTTTTTTAGGGGCGGGCGCCCGGTTCGGCCGGGCGGTGCTTGATCATATGGGAGATTAGGTAGTCCTTTTTTGCGGCAAGCTCAACTCTCAGGAAACGCGCTTCAGCACAGCGTTAACCGCGGCCTCGGCAGTAATGCCGAAATGCTTGTAAAGCTCCTTTGCAGGGCCGCTTTCGCCGAACGAATGCATGCCGATGAATTCGCCATCCTGGCCGATCACGGCATCCCAGCCCCAGCGCACGGCGGCCTCGATCGCAATCTTCACCGGCGCGTTGCCGATGATGGCGGCGCGTTTCGCCTCTGGTTGCGCTAACAACAGCTCGAGCGACGGAACGGAGACAACGCGCGAGGCGACGCCGCGTTCCGCGAGCTGCTTTTGGGCCGCGACCGCGATCTCGACCTCGGAGCCGGAAGCGAACAGCGTCACCTTGGCTTCGCCCTGGGCGGCGACCAGCTCATAAGCGCCAGCGGCGCAGGGATTGTCGTTCGGTGCGGTGGTACGCAGCTGCGGCAGGTTCTGCCGCGTCAGCGCCAATACGGTCGGGCCGTCCACGCGGTTGAGCGCGAGCTCCCAGCACTCGGCGACCTCGATGGCATCGCAGGGGCGGAACACGCGCATGTTGGGAATGGCGCGAAGCGCAGCGAGATGCTCGACCGGCTGATGGGTCGGGCCGTCTTCGCCGAGGCCGATGGAATCGTGGGTCATCACGTAGACGACGCCGGCGCCCATCAGCGCGGCAAGGCGCATCGCCGGACGCGCATAATCGGTGAAGACGAGGAAGGTCGCGCCATTCGGCGCGAAGCCGCCATGCAGGAAGATGCCGTTCATCGCGGCGGCCATGCCGTGCTCGCGGATGCCGTAATGGATGAAGCGGCCCTTCGGCGTCTTGGCCGAGAATGCGGTCGCCGACTTCGCCTTGTTGTTGTTGGAGCCGGTGAGGTCGGCCGAGCCGGCCAGAAATTCCATCGGCATGGCGGCTGCGATCGCCTCGATCGCCGCCTCCGAGGATTTGCGCGTCGCCGCCGTGAGCGGCTTCTCCAGCAGCTCCTTCTTGTGCGCGCGCAGCGCCTTTGCCAGCGAAGCCGGACGCTCATGGCGCAGGCGGCGTTCGAACTCGGCGCGCTTGCGGCTGCCGAGCTCGCCGAGCCGCGCCTCCCATTCCTGCCGCGCTGATGCGCCGCGGCTGCCGGCCGCACGCCAGGCCTTCAGCACGTCGTCGGGGACCGTGAACGGCTCGAGCGCGATGCCGAGATTTTCCTTGGCGGCCTTGAGCTCGTCGGCCCCGAGCGCCTCGCCGTGCACCTTCGAGGTGCCGGCCTTGTTCGGCGCGCCGAAGCCGATGGTGGTGCGGCAGGCGATCAGCGTCGGCTTGTTCGACTTCTTCGCGCGGGTGATGGCATCAGCAATCGCGGCCTGGTCGTGGCCGTCTATCTTCTCGGCCGCCCATCCGGCGGACTTGAAGCGCTTCACCTGGTCGACGGAATCGGCGAGCGAGGTCGGGCCGTCGATCGAGATGCCGTTGTCGTCGTAGAGCACGATCAGCTTGTTGAGCTTCCAGTGCCCGGCCATCGCGATCGCTTCCTGCGACACGCCTTCCATCAGGTCGCCGTCGGAGGCGAGCACATAGGTGTGGTGATCGACGATCTTCTTGCCGAACTCGGCCGCCAGCATCTTCTCGGCCAGCGCCATGCCGACCGCAGTCGAGATGCCCTGGCCGAGCGGGCCGGTCGTGGTCTCGATGCCCTTGGTGCGGAAGTTCTCGGGATGTCCGGGGGTCAGCGAGTTGACTTGGCGGAACTGCTTGATCTGGTCCAGCGTCATTTCGGAATTGCCGGTCAGGTACAGCAGCGAATAGAGCAGCATCGACCCGTGGCCGGCCGAGAGCACGAAGCGGTCGCGGTCTGGCCAGGCGGGCGCGGTGGCATCGAATTTCAGGAACTGGGTGAACAGCACCGTGGCGATGTCGGCGGCGCCCATCGGCAGGCCGGGATGGCCCGATTTCGCCTTCTCGACAGCGTCCATCGAGAGGCCGCGGATCGCGTTGGCCATACGGGTGTGGTCGACCTGCGTATAGCCCGTACGGGTGGCATCGAGCTGCATCATGATGAAAATCCGTCTGAAATGAGGTGCTTGATGGCCGTGCGCGCCGCGCGGGATCGAGCCTGGCAGCCACGGGAGGTGGGGGCTGGATAGCATCTCGGTTCCGGGAGTCCAAGGCAATCAAACGCCGGTTTGGCCGTAAAAGTTGCTTAGCAGTGCATAGTTTCGCGGCGGCGTTGCGCTGGGCTAGCTTGCCACGTAAATTTCTGCTTCTAACCGCTTGCCGAACCGAGTCTTTTGCCGGACGGCGAGCCCCAGGGATAAGGCCACTGGGCAAAGGCCAAAAGGTTCCGCCGCTGACTGCATGAACGATCGCGTGTCCAACAGCTCTGCCATGACGGAATCATCCGCCGTCGAGATCGAGATTGCGACTCGCAGGCTCACGGCGGCGCTCGACGCGCTCGAAAGTGCGGTGGAGCGGCGGCGCGACGCCGATCGCGACGAGAACGAGCTCGCGGCGCGAATCCAGGCGCTCGGCGCAGATCGCTCGCGTCTTGCCGATGAGCTCGATGGCGCGCTGGTGAAGGCGCGCAAGCTCGAGCGCACCAATCGCGAGATTTCCGACCGGCTGGATTCCGCGATCGTCACGATACGCTCGGTGCTCGATACCGGAGAGGACGGATGAGCCACATCAACGTCACCATCAACGGCCGGCAATATCGCATGGCCTGCGAAGAGGGCCAGGAGGTGCGGCTGCTCAAGCTCGCCGAGACGCTGGAGACGCGCATCCAGTCGCTGCGCGGAAAATTCGGCGAGATCGGCGATGCGCGCCTCACCGTGATGGCCGCGCTGACCGTGTGCGACGAATTGATCGACACCACCAACCGCGTCCGCACCCTGGAGCAGGAGCTGACCGAGCTCAGGGATTTCCGCAACGCCGCCGTCGAGCGCGCCCGGATGACGCAGACCGCCGTGGTCAACGCCCTCAACGCCGCCGCCGAACGCATCGAGAAGTCGACCCAGATCCTGAACCGCACCGTCGGCAACGGCATCGCGATCGGCTGAGGCTCTTCAGACGACTCGATCATTTGTTGAGCTTGATGTGTCCGCGCCCCTTACCCTCCCCTGGAGGGAGAGGGTCGATCGCGCGCAGCGCGAGCGGGGTGGGGTGATCTCTCCGCACGGGCAGTGTGCAAGGCGGAGAGACCGTCACCCCACCCCGTCTCACATTTCGCTGCGCTCCATGTGAGCCGACCCTCCCCCTCCAGGGGAGGGTAAGAAAGCGAGCCCGCGCCGGGCTGGCGATTCGTCAGCGTCGTTGTTACATTGGCCGGGCGAGGCTGCGACGTGCGTCAGGAGCCATATATCCCCGGGGCCTTATCGATCCTTTAGGGAACTGTCCCTGGCCGGGCCCGTGGGCTCGGACATATGGTGCCCACCTACTTTCGTAGGGAACTCCGGGATCGAGTGCTTCAACGGCGTCCGCGGCTTCGCACTTTCGTTTGCTTGCAATGAGTTCTTGTCGAGTGGGGTCTACGACAAACCGGCAATGTCATGCCCCGGCTTGCCGTCTTCGCTGAAGCTTCGCCGGCCGAGCACCCGCGTTGGCCCGGCGTAGCCTAGCGGAGCCGGGACCGGGGCATCCAGTACGCCGCGGCGTCGATGTTTGATCACTGGCGTCTCTGGAATACTGGATCGCCCGCCCCAGTGCGAGGGCGCACAAGGCGGGCGATGACCGCGGAGCAAGCGCACATGTCCAACTCCAAAGCCGAGCTCCGTGCCAAAGCCCTCGCCAAGCGCGATGCGCTGAGCGAGAAGAAACGCATCGCTGCCGCCGCAAAGCTCGCCAAGCGCGGGCTGCCGTTCAAGCTGCTGCCCGGCAGCATCGTCTCCGGCTATTCGCCGATTCGCAGCGAGATCGATCCGATGCCGCTGCTCGCGAAGCTCGCGGAAGAGGGCGCCAGGCTCGCGCTGCCTTGCGTCACAGCGCGCGGCCAGTCGCTGATCTTCCGCATCTTCCATCCGAACGACCGCCTGATGCTCGGCCCGCTCGGCATTCCCGAACCTTCACCTGCTGCGGCCGAAGTCATTCCCGACATCATGCTGACGCCGCTCGCCGCCTTCGACCGCCTCGGCCATCGCATCGGCTATGGCGCGGGCCATTACGATTTCACCTTCGCGCATTTGCGAAAAGCCAAGCACATCATCGGCATTGGCCTTGCGTTTGCAGCGCAGGAGATCGAGGCGGTTCCGGCACTATCCCACGACGTGGCGCTGGATTATGTGCTAACGGAATCGGACGTGTTCGATTTCCGGAGTTCTGAAGTTGCGCATTCTCTTCGTGGGTGATGTCGTCGGCCGTAGCGGGCGCGAGGCCATCGCCGAATACCTGCCTAGCATGGTCAAGGACTGGTCGCTCGATCTCGTCGTCGTCAACGGCGAGAATTCGGCAGGCGGCTTCGGCATCACGGAAGCGATCTACCAGGAATTTCTCGAGGCCGGCGCCGATGCGGTGACGCTCGGCAATCATTCCTGGGACCAGCGCGAGGCCCTCGTCTTCATCGAGCGCGCCGACCGCCTGGTGCGCCCCGCCAACTACCCGCGCGGCACGCCCGGCCGCGGCGCCGCCCTGGTCGAGACCAAGAACGGCAAGCACGCGCTCGTCGTCAACGCGCTGGGCCGCGTCTTCATGACCCCGTTCGACGATCCTTTCGCCGCGCTCGAACGCGAGTTAGGGGCGTGTCCGCTCGGTGTTGCCGCCGACGCCATCGTCGTCGATTTCCATTGCGAGGCTTCAAGCGAGAAGCAGGGCATCGGCTTCTTCTGCGACGGCCGCGCCAGCCTCGTCGTCGGCACGCACACGCATGTGCCGACCGCCGATCACCAGATCCTGTCGGGCGGCACCGCCTACATGACCGACGCCGGCATGACCGGCGATTACGATTCGATCATCGGCATGCAGAAGGAAGAGCCGCTGCGCCGGTTCACGTCAGGCATTCCGTCGAGCCGCTTTGAGCCGGCCGCAGGCGCTGCCACGCTCAGCGGCGTCGCCGTGGAGACCGACGATGCCACGGGCCTCGCGCTCCGCATCGCACCGGTGCGCGTCGGCGGAAGGCTGGAGCCGACGACGCCGAAGTTCTGGTTGAGCTAGCTGGCGCGGCAATCGCCGCGGCCACCCTCCCCCTCCAGGCAGGGCTATCGCATATGAGATGTGGCTATGGGCACCGGCTGTCTCCACAGCGTCATGGCCGGGCTTGTCCCGGCCATCCACGCCTTTCCACGCGGCACAAAGAACGTGGATGCCCGGGACAAGCCCGGGCATGACGACCTCTGCAATATTCAAATGCGATAGCCCTGCCCTCCAGGGGAGGGTAGGAGCAGCGACGCCTCGCCTAGTCCCCCTTTGCGAGGGACGGGATAGCCGGCGCTCCGACATTTCGGAATAATAGCATTATGCCCGTGTTTTGCCCGACGAGTCAAAGCGCGCCATACCCCCGCCGGTAAGCCATTGATTCCGCACACCCCGGCTACTGTGCATGGGGTTGTTTTCGAATTTTTGTTTGAGGACGTCGGAGAGCCCTCGGGGCGCTACAGCTTGTAAGCCGTGCGGAAGCCGCCCCAGTGCCGGCCCTGCACGCGGATCGGCACGTCGATCTCGCGCATCATCACCGTGTTGCCGTTGCCCATGTCGCGCGCATAGCTCTGGATCAGGTAGGATCGCAGGTTGCGCGCGGCGGCGAGCCCGGCCGGGTCGTTGAAGATGCGCCGGTTGCGGCAGTTGGCCGTGTTCCAGGCGACGTCGCCCGGCCGCTGCGGATGCGAATAGATCTTGTTGTGCACCGGCAAGAAGCCGTTGCGGTCGACCATGGCGCAGAACGCCATCCGCGGCTCCCTCGCCAGAAAGGCTTCCTGGAACGGCGGCAAAGCGCGGTCGGCCCAGTCGAGATATCTGGTGCGGTACTGCTGCGGATTGGTGCCGGCGATTTCCACGTAGTCGGTGTCGAAGAGGTCATCGATCTTGACCTCGCCGCGCGCAACCGCCTGCTCGAATATCTTCGTCAGCGCATTGCCCGCTTCCATGGCGCGGGTGACGAACTCGGTGTTCTCCTCGTGGATCGACCAGAGCTTGTCCTCGATCTTCTCGTTGAGCGCGGCGGTGGTGCCGATGAATCGCGCGCGGGCGCCGGCCTTGGATTGCTCGACCACGCGCAGGCGGCAGGCGCCGATGTCCTCTAAGGTGCCGTCGATCGTCGCTTGCGTTGCCAGCCGGCTTGCATCCGCGCCGCCGATCAGCACGCCCTCCATCGCGATTTCATAGACCGGCATCACGCCGCGCGCGGTCTCGAATTTGAGGTGGCAGGGCAGCCGCTCGGTCTTGCGGCGGTCGTCGTGCTCGCTTTGGCGCAGCAGCACCGCGCAACGCGATTTCAGCTTCTGGGCGAAGGTGGTGACGGCCTTGCCGGCGCTGGCGACGCTCTCGCCATGGGTCTCGGCCGCCTTGGTCGCCGCGTCGATCTCGGCCGCGCTCTCGCCGACCGAGACGATGAACTCCGAGGCGCTGGCGGCATTGCCGGAGACTTCGCTGGTCGTGGCATTCTGCTCGGCGACCGCGCCGTTGACGGTGTCGAACACCGGGCGGATCGCCTCGATCGCCTGCGAGATGCGGTGCACCGCCTCCGCCGAGCCGGCGGCGTCGCGCTGCAATGCGTCGATCTTCTTCGTGATTTCCTCGGTCGCGCTCTGGGTCTGCACCGCGAGCGCCTTGACCTCGGTGGCGACGACGGCAAAGCCTTTTCCAGCCTCGCCCGCGCGCGCGGCCTCGATGGTCGAGTTGAGCGCGAGCAGCGTGGTCTGCCGCGCGATCTGCGCGATCAGATTGACGACGTTGCCGATGGCGGCGGAGGATTCGCGCAGGCGGTCGACATTGGCGCGGGCTTCCTGCGCGGCGGCGCTGGCCGCGTCGGCGAGCTTACCGGCCTCGCGGACCTGCGCGCCGATGCCTTGCGCGGATTGGGTGAACTTGTCGGCGGCATGGGCGAAGGTGGAGGCGGTGGATTGCGCCGCATTGGTGCGGCCGGTCAAGGCGTCGGTGCGGTCGCGAATGGCGGCGAGGGTCGCCGCGGTCGCTTCGGCTCCGCCGGCAACGGAATTGGCGGCGCGCTCAAGCTGGCGGATCATGGCGCCGAGCTCGAGTTCCAGCAATTCCAGGATTTCCCGGGCCGAATCACCTTCGGCGGCCGGGACGGGTGCGGCCGGGGCCGCCGGCTGCGCAGCCTTCGGGGCTGGCGCCGGCGCGGCCGTGTCCGGCAGACGCTTCCGAAATAGTCCGAACGCCATCAGGTCTCTCTTGTCGGGGGACGGTCGGTTGCTATTTTCGCAAGTCGGAATGAAATCAGGGTTAACGGTGCCCGACATTTGGGCAGGAGCGACTACGCTGCTGCCTCAGGATCGGGGGAGCCCCTTTCATTCCGGTGGGTTGGCGGCCTATAAGGCCGCCCATCCTACGCTTACCCTTGGCTGACGACCCTCAAGAGACCACGCATGGCCGGACATTCCCAATTCAAGAACATCATGCACCGCAAGGGGCGGCAGGATGCCCAGAAGTCGAAGATCTTCGGCAAGCTGGCGCGTGAAATCACCGTCGCCGCCAAGCTGGGCACCCCCGACCCCGCCATGAACCCGCGCCTGCGTGCCGCCGTCATTGCGGCGCGGCAGGAGAACATGCCGAAGGACAATATCGAGCGCGCCATCAAGAAGGCGATCGGCAGCGACGGCGAGAACTATGACGAGATCCGCTACGAGGGCTACGGCCCCGGCGGTGTTGCCGTCATCGTCGAGGCGCTGACCGACAACCGCAACCGTGCCGCCTCCGACATCCGCTCCTTCTTCACTAAGTCCGGCGGCAATCTCGGCGAAACCGGCTCGGTCTCCTTCATGTTCGACCGCACCGGCATCATCGAATATGACCGCAGCGTCGCCTCCGACGACGCGGTGCTGGACGCCGCAATCGAGGCCGGTGCCGACGATGTGGTCTCAGGCGAGAACGGTCACGAGATCTACGCCTCGACCGAGAGCTATCGCGACGTCGCCAAGGCGCTGGAAGCCAAGTTCGGCGAGCCGCGCAAGGCCGCGCTGATCTGGAAGCCGCAGAACACGGTTACTGTCGACGACGAGACCGGCGAGAAGCTCTTGAAGTTGATGGACCTGCTCAACGAGCACGACGACGTCCAGAACGTCTACGCCAATTTCGAGGTCTCGGACGCGCTGATGGCGAAGATGGGCGGGTAGGATCTTTTGTGTCCCGGACGCGCTGCAGCGTCCCCGGCGATGCGAAGCATCGTCCGGTACGCTGCTGCGCAGAGCCGGGACCCATGGTTCTCTCAGCATCGGTCGCAAAATGGGCCCCGGTTCAGCGGCGCACCGCTTCGCGCTGCGTCGCGCCCCGGGGCACGAGACCGCCTTTCCCCTGTTACTTCCGTTCTGTTTCTGTTTCCCCCGCGGCGGCCAGCCGCTATCACTGGCCCATGACTGCGCTCCCGATTCGTGGCCCCGTTCGCATCATCGGCATCGACCCCGGCCTGCGCCGCACCGGCTGGGGCGTGATCGAGGCCGAGGGCAACCGCCTGACCTACGTCGCCTGCGGCTCGGTGGAACCGCCCGACGATTTGCCGCTGTCGAGCCGGCTGCTCGCGATCCATGAAGGCCTCGCTTCCGTCTTGTCCGCTCACCGGCCGGTGGAAGCTGCGGTCGAGCAGACCTTCGTCAACAAGGACGGCGTTGCGACGCTGAAGCTCGGCCAGGCCCGCGGCGTCGCCATGCTGGCGCCCGCAATGTTCGGCATCTCTGTCGCCGAGTATGCGCCGAACCAGGTCAAGAAGACCGTGGTCGGCGCCGGCCACGCCGACAAGCAACAGATCGCGATGATGCTGAAGATCTTGCTGCCGAAGGCCGAGCCGCCGTCCGCGGACGCCGCCGACGCGCTCGCCATCGCCATCACCCACGCCCATCACCGCCAGAGCACGGCGCTCCGGCTGAAGGTGGCGAACCTCTAATGCGCGTTGCGAGGCACAGATGAGCCGCATGGACGGTGCGCTCCCTCCCCCCTTGTGGGGGAGGGGTGGGGAGAGGGGTAGCCGCGGCGGCGGTGTCGCCGTCGTTGGTGATCTGCGCACGCCATCCTCGCGGCTTCGAGAGAGCCCCCGTGTGGCACCCCCCTCCCTGACCCTCCCCCACAACGGGGGAGGGAACGGACCCGGTTTGCCGTGCGTCCTTCAGGCAGTGGGTGCGCAGCGATGATCGGCAAGCTCAAGGGCCTGATCGATTCCTACGGCGAGGATTTCGTCATCCTCGACGTCGGCGGCGTCGGCTATCAGGTGCATTGCTCTTCGCGCACCTTGCAGCATCTGCCCTCGCCGGGCGAGGCGGCCGTGCTGTCGATCGAGACCTATGTCCGCGAGGACCAGATCAAGCTGTTCGGCTTCCGCACCGATCAGGAGCGCGAATGGTTTCGCCTGCTTCAGACCGTGCAGGGCGTCGGCGCCAAGGTCGCGCTGGCCGTGCTCGGCACGCTGCAGCCTTCCGATCTCGCCAATGCGATTGCGCTGCGCGACAAGGCCGCGGTGGCGCGCACGCCCGGCGTCGGCCCCAAGGTCGCCGAGCGCATCGTCACCGAATTGAAGGACAAGGCGCCGGCCTTCGCCAATGTCGATCCCGCCGTCGTGCATCTTGCCGGCGCCGTCGACGACCAGCGCGCCCCGCGGCCCGTAGCGGATGCGATCTCCGCCCTGGTCAATCTCGGCTACGGCCAGCCGCAGGCCGCCGCGGCGATTGCCTCGGCTTCGCGCAGCGCCGGTGAGGGCGCCGAGACGGCGCAGCTGATCCGGCTCGGCCTGAAGGAGCTGGCGAAGTGAGCGATCCCAAAGCCAGCCGCATGGTCTCGCCCGAGCGCCGCAGCGATGATGTCGGCGACACCGCGCTGCGGCCGCAATCGCTGTCCGACTTCGTCGGCCAGCAGCAGGCGCGCAAGAACCTCTCGATCTTCATCGAGGCGGCGCGCAAGCGCGGCGAGGCGCTGGATCACGTGCTGTTCGTAGGTCCCCCGGGGCTCGGCAAGACCACGCTGGCGCAGATCGTGGCGAAAGAGCTCGGCGTCGGCTTTCGCGCCACGTCAGGCCCGGTGATCGCCAAGGCCGGCGATCTCGCGGCGCTGCTCACCAATCTCGAGGAGCGCGACGTGCTCTTCATCGACGAGATCCATCGCCTCAGCCCGGCGGTGGAAGAGGTGCTCTATCCCGCGATGGAGGACTTTCAGCTTGACCTCATCATCGGCGAGGGCCCGGCGGCGCGTTCGGTCAAGATCGAGCTGTCGAAATTCACGCTCGTCGGCGCCACCACGCGCGCTGGCCTGCTGACGAATCCCTTGCGCGACCGCTTCGGCATTCCGGTCCGGCTCAATTTCTACACGATCGAGGAATTGGAGAGCATCGTCAGTCGCGGCGCACGCGTGCTCAATGTCGGCATGAGCGCGGACGGCGCCAACGAGATCGCACGCCGCGCCCGCGGCACGCCCCGCATCGCCGGTCGTCTGCTCCGCCGTGTGCGCGATTTCGCCTCCGCGGCCGATGCCGACAAGATCGACCGTGAGATCGCCGACCACGCGCTGAGCGCGCTCGAGGTCGACGCCGCGGGGCTGGACGCGATGGATCGCCGCTATCTCTCGACCATCGCGCTCAACTATGGCGGCGGCCCGGTCGGCGTCGAGACCATGGCTGCGGCCTTGTCGGAGCCGCGCGATGCCATCGAGGACATCATCGAGCCCTATCTGATCCAGTGCGGCTATCTCCAGCGCACGCCGCGCGGCCGCCTGCTGACCTCGCACGCCTTCCGCCATCTCGGTCTCGCCGAGCCCTCGCGCGATGCGGCGGCGCAGTTCGGCCTGTTTGGCACGGACGGCGACGAGTGATCTGCTGAAACGTTCGCCGTTCCGGCTTTGATGAATTTCCGTTAACCTCGTGCAGACGATCTGCACGAACACACCCCAATTCCGCTCCAATCGGATATCATCAAGACGCCGCATCATCATCGGGCTTCCATGATCACGCGCCGTCATCTCATCCGTTCCATCGGCGGCCTGTCCGCCCTCGGCGTCTCGACCGCAGCCTATGGCGTCGGTGTCGAGCCGGTGCTGCGCCTCCGCGTCACGCGCTATCATCCGATGCCGCGGCAGTGGCCGGCGGATTTTCCGCTGAAGATTGCTGCCATCGCCGACATCCATGCCTGCGATCCCTGGATGTCGTTGGAGCGCATCGAGGGTATCGTCGACCGGACCAACGCGCTCAACCCCGATCTCATCGTGCTGCTCGGCGACTATGTCGCCGGCCTTCATCAGGTCACGCGCTTCATTCCGTCGCGCGAATGGGCAAGGGTGCTGGCGCGCCTGAAGGCGCCTCTCGGCGTCCATGCCGTCATGGGCAACCACGACTATTGGGACGACAGGACCGTGCAGCGGGCAGGGCACGGGCCGACCATCGCGCATCGTGCGCTGGAGGCAGCCGGCATTCCAGTCTATGAGAACGACGTCGTGCGCCTTACCAAGAATGGCCGGCCGTTCTGGCTCGCCGGGCTCGGCGATCAGCTCGCCTACCTGCCGGCGCAGCGCTTCCGGAGCATGGCGCACTTCGGCGCCGACGATCTCGCGGGCACGCTGGCGAAGATCACCGACGATGCGCCAATCATCCTGCTCGCGCACGAGCCCAATATCGCCCCGCTCGTGCCTGCGCGCGTCGCGCTGCAACTGTCCGGCCATACCCATGGCGGTCAGGTTCGCCTGCTCGGCTGGTCGCCGGCGGTCTCGCCCAAGAACGGCCTGCGGCTCGCCTATGGTCACTTCCGCCTCAAATGCGATCTCATTGTCTCCGGCGGCCTCGGCTGCAGCATCATGCCGCTCCGTGTCGGCGTGCCGCCCGAGATCGTCGAGGTGACGCTGGGGCGGGCAGGGCTGGTTGTGTCCTAACACGCTTGCGCGTCCGGCTGTTTTTGCGCAAAACGAGCCGGTTACCGACCAGCGAAGAGGCTCGCGACGTGACAGCTCATCTCGACGGCGAGATCCGCGACGGCCGCCACCACATGCAGGTCCGCGTCTATTACGAGGACACGGATTTTTCCGGCATCGTCTATCATGCCAATTACCTGCGCTACATGGAGCGCGGACGCACCAATCATCTCAGGCTGATGGGCGCCGAGCAGCAGGTGCTGTTCGAGCAGACCGAGACGGACGGTGCGGGCTTTGCCTTTGTGGTGCGTTCGATGCATCTGGACTTCTTGAAGCCCGCGCGAATGGATGACGTGCTCGATGTCGTGACCTGGCCGGTCGCGGTGAAGGGAGCGTCCATCATGCTGGCGCAGGAGGTGCGGCGCGGTGACGACGTGCTGGTGAAAGCCGAGGTCCGCGTTGCCTTCATCAGCGGCGGTCGCGCCCAGCCGATCCCGAAATCGATTCGCCAACTGATGAAGGCCGATCTGGTTTCGTGATCCCTCGATAGCGGGTGGCCTATCGACTCTGCCGATTGCGACGATACATTCGCGGTCCTGATCAACCGATGAGGCCACCATGTCGCGCCCGCCGCTTCCCCCCTTCACCCGCGAGACCGCCGCGCAAAAGGCCCGCATGGCCGAGGACGCCTGGAATTCACGCGATCCGGTGCGGGTCTCGCTCGCCTATACCGAGGACAGCCGCTGGCGCAATCGTTCGGAAGTGTTTCAGGGCCGCGAGGCCATCGTCGCCTTCCTCACCCGCAAATGGGAGAAGGAGCAGGACTATCGCCTGATCAAGGACCTTTGGGCCTTCGACGGCAATCGCATCGCCGTGCGCTTCCAATACGAATGGCACGATGCAAGCGGCCAATGGTATCGCTCCTATGGCAATGAGCAATGGGAGTTCGACGAGCACGGCCTGATGAAGCGGCGG
This sequence comes from Bradyrhizobium agreste, assembly GCF_016031625.1. Lineage (GTDB taxonomy): Bacteria > Pseudomonadota > Alphaproteobacteria > Rhizobiales > Xanthobacteraceae > Bradyrhizobium > Bradyrhizobium agreste. The sequence continues at coordinate 151,278 of NZ_JACCHP010000010.1, forward strand.
GAGGCGTCGATCAACGACATCGCCATTGCCGAGAAGGACCGCCGGTTTCACTGGGCGGCGCCGGGCCCGCGTCCGGCCGATGTGCCCGGATTAGGAAGCGACCCGTTCTGAGTATCTAACCGCCTCACTGCTCTTGGCTCTCGCTTTTGGGAAGTCCTCCCAGAGCCACATGCAGCCTAGCGCCGTCACGAAGCCGGCGGCCATTAACATCCAGCCCTTCCATGCAAGCGCGAAGAACATGAGATATATTAGGGCCCCCAGCCCTACGACGGTCAGGGCGAGTGCAAACATCAGGCTTATCGTGCGACGAATCGGGCTCATTCCCATCCAGCCTTAAGCGTCCAGAAGACAATTATGCCCCATCAATGAGGACACTCAAGGGGAGAGCTATGAAGTGTGCAACTAAGGCGCCGCGCGCCTCGCCAGAAATCGCGCAATCGCCCCGCCGAGCTTCGCATTGTCCATTGGCTCGGCCAGTGACGCCCTTGCTGTGGCAACGACAGCCTCCGGCGCCTTGCCGTCGCGCAGATCGCAGCACACTTGCGCAAATCCGACGTCGAATTCCGGATGCGGCTGCACGGTCAGCGTCGCGCCGTTGGCGTAGAGCAGACCGGCATGCGGGGTGAACTCGGAGGAGAGGATCGTCAGCGCATCGCTTGGCGGCTCGATCACCTGGTCCTGATGCGAGGCGGCGACCGCAACCGCTTCACCGTCGATGACGCCGTTCTCCGGCAGCACCTGATAGACATGCCGGCCGATGCCCCAGCCTTGCTCCGACTTGCGCACGGTGCCGCCGAGCGCCTGCGCGATCAGCTGGTGGCCGAAGCAGACACCGACCATCGGCGTCTTGTTGGCATAAGCCATCCGCACGAAATCTTCCAGCGGCGCGATCCAGTCGAGCCCGTCATAGACGCCGGCCGCCGCGCCGGTGATCAGGACGGCCTCGAGCTTGCTCGGATCGGGAAGCGCATCGCCACTGGGGATGCTGACGACCTCGATCGTCGCGGCCGGATCCTCGGCGCGGATCATGCGCGCGAACATGTCCGGAAATGAACCGTGGCGCTCGCGGTGTTTTTGCGGCACCTCTCCGGTCTCGATGATGGTGATGCGTGCCATGGGCCCTGCTTCGGTTGCGTCGCCATAACACTGCGGCAATGGCGTCGGCGTCAACCGCCTTCAAGCCGGCTCGTTGGTTCATCCTCGAACTCCACCAGAGCCTTGCGCATGGTCTCGACCAGGTCCAGCGCCACCGGTGACGGGCTGCGCTGCGCCGGAAAGACCGCGGAGAATTCGAAGTCGATGCGCGGCAGAAAGCGGCGCACGACGACGCCGCGCGTTGCAAATTCCTGTGCCGTGAAGGGATCGCAGATCGCGACGCCGAGGCCCGACGAGACCATGCCGCACATGATCTCCGACAGCGTGGTTTCGACTCTGAGTACGCGGCGGACATCGTGGCGATGGAAGACCTGGTCGACGAGATGCCGGCTCGACGATCCCGCGGACAGCGAGATGAAAGTCTCGCCCTCGAAATCGCGCGGCTCCAGGACTTTCTTCTCCGCGAGGCGATGACCGGTCGGCAGCACTGCGACGCGCGCCGGCGCTGGCAGTCTCTGGCTCGGCAGACCGGAATGCGCGATCGGCACCTCGGCAAAGCCGACGTCACATTGATTGTTCAGCACCCAGTCGACCACGATCGGCGAGATGACACCGAAGAACGCCAGGTTGAGGTTCGGCCGCTCCTTCAGGAAGTGACCGGTGAGCCGCGGCAGATAACCGTTCGACAGCGCCGGCAGTGCTGCGATGCGTAGCGAGCCGGTGCGGCGTCCCCGGATTTCTTCCGCCGCCGCAGTGATGCGTTCGAGGCCGACGAAGGAACGCTCGACCTCGGTGTAGAGCGCCATCGCCGCGGCGGTCGGCACCAGGCCGGTGCCGCGCCGCTCGAACAGCTCCATTTTCAGCAGGGCCTGGAGGTCGCGCAGCAACCGGCTGACGGCCGGCTGCGTCACCTTCATCAGCGCCGCCGCCTCGGTCACGCTGCCCGTCAGCATTGTCGCCCGGAAGGCCTCCACCTGCCGCGAATTGATCCGCGCCATCCCAAATTCCGTCCATAACATTTCGGCATGCAGAGGGTGCCATTATTCATTGGACCATGGAAGTATAGGTCTGCGATCTTTTTCATCAGGACTGGAGACAGCCCGCTTTTTCGGCAGATTGGAGGGGTTCAAGCCTCCAGATCGCGCCAAAACCCGCCGAATGGGGGCCGGAGCCCTGATCGGAGAGGGATTCGCGCGGAAGGAGATGCGGAAGGCGCTTCAGCCAGCGAGACTCGTCGGCACGTCACCTCATTCCGGTATTGGAGATCGGTCCACATGAAGACTTTTCGCCTTCTGACCGCGGTCAGCATCGCAGCGCTCATTGCAGCCCCCTCGGTCGCCTCGGCCCAGCAGAAAACGCTCTACGTCGCCGGCTATGGCGGCTCGTTCGAGAAGACCATCCGCGACGAGGTGATCCCGGCCTTCGAGAAGGAGAACGGCGTCAAGGTCGAATACGTCGCCGGCAATTCCACCGACACCCTGGCCAAGCTCCAGGCACAGAAGGGCAACCAGCAGATCGACGTCGCCATCGTCGATGATGGCCCGATGTACCAGGCAATCCAGCTCGGCTTCTGCGGCAAGCTCGACGGCTTGCCCGCCGATCTCTACGACACCGCGCGCTTCAAGGACGATCGCGCGGTCGCGATCGGCATCGTCGCCACCGGGCTGATGTACAACACCAAGGTGTTCAAGGAGAAAGGCTGGGCGCCGCCGACCTCGTGGAACGACCTGAAGGACACGAAATACGCAAAACAGCTCGTGATCCCGCCAATCAACAACACCTATGGTCTCGAAGCGCTGGTGATGCTGTCGAAGATGAACGGCGGCGGCGAGAGCAACGTCGAGTCCGGCTTCAAGATCTTCAAGGAACAGATCAATCAGAACGTGCTGGCCTATGAGCCGTCGCCGGGCAAGATGACCGAGTTGTTCCAGTCCGGCCAGGCCGTGATCGCGGTGTGGGGTACCGGCCGCGTGCAGAGCTTTGCCAATACCGGCTTCCCGGTCGACTTCGTCTATCCCAAGGAAGGCGCAGCGACGCTGTTGACGACGGCGTGCCCGATCAACAAGCCCAACGCCTCGCCGCTGGCGGCGAGCTTCGTCAAGATGCTGCTCGATCCGAAAATCCAGCTCGTGATGCTGAAGGATTACGGCTACGGCCCGGTGCTGAAATCGCTGGTGATCCCGCCGGAGCTCGGCAAGATGGCGCCGATCGGCGAGCGCGCGGCCAAGCTCTACAATCCGGACTGGACCGTCATCAACGAGAAGCGCGAGGAGTGGACCAAGCGCTGGAATCGCGAGGTCGAACGCTGATCGGTCGCCGCGGAAACAGCGCCATGGCCTATCTCGAGCTCGATCGGGTCGCAAAGCAGTTCGGCACGCAGACTGTGGTCGACGACTTCAGTCTGTCGGTCGGGAAGGGCGAGTTCATCTCCTTCCTCGGCCCGTCCGGCTGCGGCAAGACCACGACGTTACAGATGATCGCGGGCTTCCTCGACCCGACGCGCGGCGCGATCCGGCTCGAGGGCAAGGACCTGACCGCGATCCATCCGGCCAAGCGTGGCCTCGGCATCGTGTTCCAAAGCTATGCGCTGTTTCCGCACATGACCGCGGCGGAGAACGTCGCCTTTGGCCTCGAGATGCGTGGCGTGCCGCGCGCTGAAAGGTCCGAGCGCGTCCGCGCCGCGCTCGCGATGGTGGGCCTCGCCGGATACGAGGACCGTCATCCGCGCCGCATGTCCGGCGGCCAGCAACAGCGCGTGGCGCTGGCGCGTGCGCTGGTGATCAAGCCGAGCGTGCTGCTGCTCGACGAGCCGCTGTCCAACCTCGACGCCAAGCTGCGCGAGGAGATGCAGATCGAGCTGCGCCAGATCCAGCGCACCGTCGGCACCACCACGATCCTGGTCACGCACGACCAGAACGAAGCGATGTCGCTATCCGACCGCATCGTGGTCATGAGCCAGGGCAGGATCGAGCAGATCGGCACGCCGCAGGAGACCTATGAGAAGCCCGCCTCGGCCTTCGTCTCGCAGTTTCTCGGCAAGACCAACGACTTTGCCGGAACGATCGACCGGACTGTGGCGCCGACGCAGTTGGTGGCCGGCTCATGGCGTGCACCGGCGCCGGCCGGGCTCGGCGGTCCCGTTACCGTCAGCGTTCGCCCCGAAAGAATCGGCTTTGGCGATACAGGGCTCAGCGCAAAGATCATCACGCGTATCTTCCAGGGCAATCACTGGCTGTTCCAGTGCGACAGCGAATGCGGCCCGGCGATCGTGATCCGCCAGAACGACGGCAAGGCGCAGCCGGCCGAAGGCGACGCGGTTCGCCTCACCTGGCGTCCAGAGGACATGAGCGTGCGCGCGAGGGCTGGCGCATGAGCATGGCCGCCGAGGAGCGCAGCCTACGTGCGCCGTGGGCGCTGACCGCGCCCGCCTTGATGCTGTTCGTCGGCGTGCTGCTGATTCCGCTGGCGATGACGGTGATGCTGTCGTTCCACGATTGGGGCCAGTACAAGGGCATCGAGGCGGTCTTCATCCTCAAGAACTGGCACGAGATCGCGACCGATCCCTATTTCGCCGAGATGTTCTGGCGGACCTTTCGCATCGCAATCCTGACCACGCTGCTCACCGCGCTGTTAGGGGCGCCCGAAGCCTACATCCTCAACCGCATGAGCGGCCGCTGGAAGAGTTTTTTCCTGCTGGTGATTCTCGGGCCGCTCTTGATCTCCGTGGTGGCGCGTACGCTCGGCTGGGCGCTGCTGTTCGGCGGCAACAACGGCCTCGTCAACAAGCTGTTGATGTCGCTCGGGGTGATGCGTTCCCCGATTCCCTTCATGTTTACCGAGACGGGCATGATCATCGCGCTCGCGCATGTGATGATGCCGTTCATGGTGTTGTCGGTGTGGGCGGCGCTGCAGCGGCTCGACCCGCAGATCGAGAATGCCGCGATGTCGCTGGGTGCGGGCCCGGCGACCATCATCCGCCGCATCATCATGCCGCAGATCATCCCCGGCGTGCTGTCGGGGGCGATCATCGTGTTCTCGCTCTCGGCCAGCGCCTTTGCGACGCCGGCGATCATCGGCGGCCGCCGGCTCAAGGTTGCCGCGACGCTTGCCTATGACGAGTTCCTCAACACCCTGAACTGGCCGCTGGGCGCTGCGGTCGCAACGCTACTGCTGGTCGCGCTGGTGCTGATCGTCATCGGCAGCAATGCGCTGATCGAGCGCCGTTATGCGGAGGTGTTCCGATGAGCCGGAACGGCCCGCTCGCGCTGATCTTCCACACGGTGTTCGTCATCATCATGGTGGCGCCGATCCTGGTGGTCTGCCTCGTCGCCTTCACGCCCGAAGGTTTTCTGTCGCTGCCGACCAACGGCTTCTCGCTGCGCTGGTTCAGGACCATCGCGAACTATCCCGAATTCGTCCATGCCTTCTGGGTCAGCCTTGGCCTCGGGGCGCTCTCGTCCTTGGTGGCGCTCGTGTTCGCGGTGCCGGCGGCGCTCGCGATCGCGCGCTACCGCTTTCGCGGCCGTGATGCGCTGGCGGCGCTGTTCCTGTCGCCGCTGATGATCCCACATGTCGTGCTCGGCATCGCCTTCCTGCGCTTCTTCACCTCGGCGGGGCTCGGCGGCAGCTTTGCCGCGCTGATCATTGCCCATGTCATCATCGTGTTTCCGTTCGCGCTGCGGCTGACGCTGGCTGCGGCAACCGGCATGGACCGCACGGTCGAGATGGCGGCCGTCTCGCTCGGCGCCGGTGGCTGGACGTTGTTTCGCCGCGTGACCTTGCCGCTGATCCTGCCCGGCGTCATCAGCGGCTGGGCGCTCGCCTTCATCCAGTCCTTCGACGATCTCACCATGACCGTCTTCCTCGCCGCCCCCGGGACCGAGACTTTGCCGGTCCGCATGTTCCTTTACATCCAGGACAATATCGATCCGCTGGTGACGTCGGTCTCGGCCTGCGTGATCGCGATTACCATGACCGCCCTCATTCTGCTCGATCGCTTCTACGGGCTCGACCGTGTGCTCGCCGGCAAGGGCGATACGGGACGATAGGAGAACCTATGCGAACGGATTACGACGTCGCCGTCGTCGGCGGCGGACTGCTCGGCTCCGCCATTGCCTGGGGCCTCGGCCGGCTTGGCAAGAAGGTCGCCGTGCTCGACGAAGGCGACATCACTAAGCGCGCCTCGCGCGCGAATTTCGCGCTGGTGTGGGTGCAGAGCAAAGGGCTCGGCATGCCCGCCTATACGGTGTGGACCGTGCAGGCCTCGCAGGCGTGGGGCAGGCTGGCCTCCGAGCTGAAGCAGCAGACTGGCCTCGACGTCGCCCTGCAGCAGAACGGCGGCTTTCATCTCACGCTCGGCGAGGACGAATTCGGCCAGCGCACCGAGCTCGTCAAGCGCATGCACAATCAGGTCGGCGCGGCCGACTACAAGATGGAGATGCTGCGGCCGTCCGAGGTGAAGAAGGCGCTGCCGCTGATCGGGCCCGAGGTCTCCGGCGGAAGCTATTGCCCGCTCGACGGCCACGTCAATTCGCTGCGCACCTTCCGCGCCTTTCACACCGGCTTCATTGCGTTCGGCATCGACTATTTTCCGGAGCGCCCGGTCTCGGCGATCAGCAAGAGCGGCGGCGAATTTCGTCTGACCACGCCGCAGGGCGAGCTGCGCGCCGCCAAGGTCGTGCTGGCCGCCGGCAATGCCAACCAGACGCTGGCGCCGATGGTCGGCCTCTTTGCTCCTATGGGCCCGACCCGCGGCCAGGTCGTCGTGACCGAGCGCACCGTGCCGTTCCTGCCGCATCCGCTGACCACGATCCGCCAGACCGACGAGGGCACGGTGATGATCGGCGACAGCAAGGAGGACGAGCTGGACGATCGCACGCTGAAGCCGTCGATCAGCGGCGTGATGGCCGATCGTGCGCAGCGGATGTTCCCGCATCTGGCGCGGCTCAACGTGGTCAGGAACTGGTCCGGCATTCGCGTGATGCCGCAGGACGGCTTTCCGATCTACGACCAGTCGGAGACGCATCCCGGCGCCTTCGTCGCCTGCTGCCATTCCGGCGTGACGCTGGCTTCCAATCATGCCTTCGAGATTGCTCGCATGGTGGCGCAGGGCGCGCTCGAGCCGGAGCTGGTCGGCGCGTTCTCCGCCAGCCGCTTTGGTGGCGCGGGTGCCGCGAACAGCAGCGGCTACTAGAGATCACAAGGAGCCAAGGGGCATCCCATGTTTAGACGATCCGAACAGGACAAGCGCCCAGAGGTGCAGATCTTCGTCGACGGCGTCGCCGTCGCGGCGCGCCAGGGCGACACCGTCTCTGCCGCGCTGTTGGCCTCCGGCGTTGACGCACGGCGTTCCACCGCAGTCAGCGGCGCGCCGCGTCTGCCCTATTGCATGATGGGCGTCTGCTTCGACTGCCTCGTCACCATCGATGGCGTCGGCAATCGGCAGGGCTGCCTCGTGCCCGTCGCTGAGGGCATGAGAATCGAAATCCAGAAGGGCAAGCGGGAGATCGGAAAATGACTGTGGCTCCCAAGCGCGAGGACTACGATGTCGTGGTGATCGGCGCGGGGCCGGCGGGTCTTGCTGCCGCCGCGACCTCCGCCGAGGCCGGCCTGTCGACGCTGCTGCTCGACGAGAACATCGGCCCCGGCGGCCAGGTGTTCCGCGCGATTTCTTCGACGCCGGTCACCGAGCGCAATCAGCTCGGCGCCGATTATTGGGTCGGGGCCGATCTAGTGCAGTCGCTGCGCGCGAGCGGCGCGGAAGTCATCCAGCGTGCGATCGTCTGGAGCCTCGATCGCAACCTCGACATCGCCGTCTCGATCGGCGGCGCGTCCGCGTTCGTCAAGGCGAAGCGCGTGATTCTCGCGACCGGCGCGCTGGAGCGGCCATTCCCGATTCCCGGCTGGACGCTGCCGGGCGTGATGACCGCGGGCGCGGCGCAGACCATGCTGAAGTCCTCAGGCCTGGTGCCCGACGGACGCACGGTGATCGCAGGGCAGGGGCCGTTGCTCTGGCTGCTCGCCGCGCAGATCCTGCGGCTTGGCGGCCGCATCGATCGCATCCTCGACACCACCCAGCGCGGCAATTATTTCGCGGCGCTCCCGCACGCTTTCGCCTTTTTGACCTCGCCCTATTTCGCCAAGGGCCTCTCGATGATGCGCGAGGTGAAGGCGAAGGTGCAGGTCGTCTCTGGTGTTACCGAGCTTGCGGCCTCCGGCGATGGCCAGCTTGCCAGCGTCAGCTATGTCGCCGGCGGCAAGCGCGAGACCATTCCGGCCGATCTCTTGCTGCTGCATCAGGGCGTCGTGCCCAACGTTAATCTGGCGATGTCCGCCGGCATCGAGCATCGCTGGGATGATCTGCAATTGTGCTGGTCTCCAGTATTGGACGCCAGCGGCAATTCGTCGGTCGCCGGCATCGCGATTGCCGGCGACGGTGCCGGTATCGGCGGGGCCAATGCAGCCGTGGTGCGTGGTCGCATTGCCGCCCGCGCCGCCGTCGAAGCGCTGGCGCCTGCGGCTGCCGCAAAACTTCCCGCAATGGCGACACTTCGTTCCGATCTCGCCAAGGCCGAGCGCGGTCGCGTCTTCCTCGACACGCTGTTCCGCCCGGCGCCGCAGTTCCGCATTCCGTCGGGCGACACCATCGTCTGCCGCTGCGAGGAAGTGACGGCCAAGGACGTTCTGGATTCCGTCGCGATCGGCGCGACAGGGCCGAACCAGCTCAAGGCCTATCGCCGCACCGGCATGGGGCCGTGCCAGGGCCGGCTCTGCGGCCTCACCGTCACCGAGCTGATGGCACAGGCGCGCGGCAAGACCCCGCAGGAGATCGGCTATTACCGGCTGCGCGCGCCGGTGAAGCCGATCACGCTGGCCGAGCTCGCCGCCGTTCCGAAGAGCGAGGCCGACATCAAGGCCGTGGTGCGCGGATGACACGAAACGTGGATGCGATCGTCATTGGCGGCGGCATCCACGGGTGCTCGACCACGCTGCATCTGTGTCTCGCCGGCCTGAAGCCGATGCTGATCGAAAAGGACTATGCCGGCCGTCACGCCTCGGGCGTCAACGCCGGCGGCGTCCGCCAGCTCGCCCGGCATGTCCCGGAGATTCCGCTCTCGATCCGCTCGATGGGCATCTGGGAGAAGATCGCCGATCTTGTCGACGACGATTGCAGCTTCGAGAGCCATGGCCAGGTGCTGGTCGCCGAGAACGAGGAGGAGCTCGCGGCCTGCCGCGCGCGCGTCGCCGAGCTCAATGCGCTCGGCTTCACCCACGAGGAGCTGATCGACGCGGCCGAACTGCGCCGCCTGGTACCGGCCGTCGCCGAGACCTGTCCCGGCGGCGTGGTCTCGCGCCGCGATGGTGCGGCCAATCCGGCGCAGACGACGACGGCGTTCCGCCGCAAGGCCCAGCAGTTGGGCGCCACCGTGCGCGAAGGTGTGGCCGCCGGCAACATCCGGCACCGTGACGGCCTGTGGCACGTCGATGTCGGTTCGGAGAGCTTTGCCGCGCCGGTGCTGGTCAACGCCGCCGGCGCCTGGGCCGGCAAGATCGCAGCGGATCTCGGCGAGCCGGTGCCGGTCGAGACCGTGGCGCCGATGCTGATGATCACCTCGCGCGTGCCGCACTTCATCGATCCCGTCGTGATCCTGCGCGGACGAAAGCTCTCCTTCAAGCAGTTCAGGAACGGCACCGTGCTGATCGGCGGCGGCTATCTGGCGACGCCCTATCAGGATCGCAACGAGACGGTGCTGGACTGGAAGAGTCTTGCGGTCAGCGCGCAGACCGTGTTCGAGCTGTTCCCGGTGATGCGTAGCGCGACCATCGTCCGCGCCTGGGCCGGCATCGAGGCCAAGATGAAGGACGACATTCCCGTGTTCGGGCCGAGCTCCCGTCACAAGGGGCTCTATCACCAGTTCGGTTTCTCGCTGCACGGCTTTCAGCTCGGCCCCGGCGCCGGCGCGGTGATGGCGGAGCTGATCGTCAACGGCGGCACCCAGACCCGCGTCAGTGATCTCGGCATCGACCGCTTCCATCCTTCCACGCTCTAAAGAAGAGGACATCATGAGCATCACCCGCAGCATCCGCACGCCCATCATGCACCGCGCCGTCGAGGCCAATGGCTTCGTCTTCCTCGGCGGCACCATCGCCGACGACACGAGCGTTTCCATGGGCGACCAGACCCGCAACATCCTCGGCAAGATCACCGGCTATCTGAAAGAGGCGGGAACCGACAAGTCGCGCGTGGTCAGCGCCTCGATCTTCGTCACCGATCTTTCCAAGAAGAAGGAGATGGACGCCGCCTGGACCGAATTCTTCGGCGACAACCTGCCGACCCGCGCCACCGTCGGCGTCGCCGATCTCGGCGGCGGCGCGCTGATCGAGGTGGTGGTGACCGCGCTCAAGGGCTGATCAGCGATTGGCGGGAATCGAGACGACGCGAACTCTGTTTTGCCAGCCCGCCAATGGCGGGATGGTCTAATCCCGCGCGAAGTTCCGAAGTCTTAGAACTATCAAAAGCCCGACGCCCTGCCCCCAGCGCGTCGGGCGGAAAGAATGAGTATCAATCCGTGATCCCAACGCCGTTGTTGTGACGCGGGCCGCGCCAATTTACTACTCCGGGAAACTACCGCAACGGAACCGGGCTGCTCGCTGTCGATCTGCGCAGCCTCACGCGCCAGGACGGCTGACTGCACCGCGACTTGTGTCATAGAGTGTGCCTAGGCACATTGATCTTCCAGAGTTTGACCCGCGCCATGTGATGGCGGCAGCCGAAACGGCGATCACATCGTCTGTATGACGAGGATCGATCGCCGCACCGCAATTGGGGGGAACATGCCGACTGCAACCGGCTCCGACGAGAAAACGCAGAGCTATTTTCCACGTTGGAAGCTCAAGACCTCGGGCGTGATCATGCCGGAGGAGCGGCTGTCCTGGGGTCAGACGATCGTTTCAGGTCTTCAACATTGCGTCGCGATGTCCGGTGCGACGATCATCGCGCCGCTGTTGATGGGGTTCGATCCAAACGTTGCAGTTCTGTTCTCCGGCGTCGGCACACTGATCTTCTTCGTCGTCGTTGCCGGGCGTGTGCCGAGCTATCTCGGCTCGAGCTTCGCCTACATCGCCGTCGTCATCGCCGCCACCGGCTATGCCGGGCAGGGGCCGAACCCGAACCTGCCGGTTGCGCTTGGCGGCATTGTCGGCGCTGGGGTGCTGTATGGCCTGATTTCGCTCGTCGTGATGTGGTCCGGCGTCGGCTGGATCGAGCGGCTGCTGCCGCCGGCCGTCACCGGCGCTGTCGTCGCCGCGATCGGCCTCAATCTCGCGCCTGTGGCGGTCAAGGCGGTGAGCGCCAATGCGTTCGACACCTGGATCGGTCTCGCCACCGTCCTGATCATCAGCGTGGTGGCCGTTGCCGCGCCAGGCCTGTGGCGTCGCCTGCCGATCATCCTCGGGGCGGCCGGCGGCTATCTCTTGTACCTGTTGTTTGCGAACGGCTTTGGCTTCGGCAAGCCGATCGACTTCACGCAATTGTCGGCCGCGCCGTGGCTCGGGCTGCCGAACTTCACGGCGCCGAGCTTCCATGCCGATGCGATCTTTCTCATTGCGCCGGTTGCGGTCATTCTCGTCGCCGAGAACCTCGGCCACATCAAGGCCGTCGGCGCCATGACGGGCCGCAGCCTCGATGCCTATCTCGGTCGCGCTTTGTTCGCCGACAGCGTCGCGACCATCGTGGCCGCCTGTGGCGGTGGCACCGGCGTCACCACCTATGCCGAGAACATCGGCGTGATGGCCGCGACCAAGGTCTATTCGACGCTGCTGTTTGCGTTCGCAGCCCTGGTGTCGATCCTGCTCGGCTTCTCGCCGAAATTCGGCGCGCTCATCTTGTCCATCCCGGGTCCCGTCATCGGGGGGCTTTCGATCGTGCTGTTCGGATTGATCGCGGCGATGGCCGGACGAATTTGGGTCGAGAACAAGGTCGACTTCGCCAATCCTGCGAACCTCATCACCGTCGCGGTGGCGCTGACGGCGGGTGCCGGCGATCTCACGCTCAAATTCGGTGCGTTCACGATCGGCGGCATCGCCACCGCGACCTTCGGCGCGATCATCCTCTATCAGATTCTGACCTCGCCGCTCGCGCAGCGCGCCGACTAGATTCCAGCAGCGCTAAAGGATGGAACAAAACGCCGGTTCCATCCATGATGGTGCATCCGGAGAGAACACATGCCGCAAACCGAACGCTCGACCTCGTTTCCCTCGCGCCTCGTCGGCCAGTATGCGCTGGTGACCGGCGCCTCGCAAGGCATCGGTCGCGCCGTCGCCATCCGGCTGGCGCAGGAAGGCGCAACGGTCGCCATCAACTATCTCGATCACGCCGGCAACGCCGAAGAGACCCTCGCGCTTGCGCGAACCGCATCGACCGATCGCGGTCACGGCAGGCTCGACCATATCGTCGTCAAGGCCGATATCGGCAATGAGCAGGACATCGCCGCGATGTTCGAGACCGTATTGGCGCGCTTCAAGCGCCTCGATTGTCTCGTCAACAATGCCGGCTTTCAGCACGAATCGCCGAGCGAGGCGCTCGACGTCGAAACCTACCGCCGCATCATCGACGTCAATCTCAACGGCGCTGTGCTCTGTGCGCAGAAGGCGCTGGCGCATTTCGTCGCGCGCGGCGGAGGCGGCAGCATCATCAACTGCTCCAGCGTCCACCAGATCATCCCGAAGCCCGGCTATCTCGCTTATTCCATCAGCAAGAGCGGTATGGCCGGTCTCACCCGCACGCTGGCGCTCGAATTCGCGCGGCACGGCATCCGCGTCAATGCGGTCGGTCCCGGCGCGATCGACACGCCGATCAACGCGGCCTGGACCGGCGATCCCGAAAAGCGCGGTGTCGTCACCAGCCACATTCCGATGGGGCGCGTCGGCACGCCCGAAGAGATCGCCGCCGTGTTCGCCTTCCTCGCCTCCGACGATGCCAGCTACATCACCGGGCAGACCATCTATGCCTGCGGAGGCATCACGCTGTTTCCGGAGTTTCGCGAGAACTGGGCGAGCTAGCTCCATGCGCCGCCGGCGCCTGCGCGCCATCTGGCAGAATCCGCCTGCGCAGACTACATCTGCGCCATGACGAGTTCTCCGCTGGCCAATTCCCCGCTCCAGGATTTCATCGGCCGGCACGAAAATCTGTTCGTGCTGACCGGCGCCGGCTGCAGCACCAATTCGGGCATTCCCGATTATCGCGACAGCCAGGGCAATTGGAAGCGGACCCAGCCGGTCAACTTCCAGGCCTTCATGTCGGACGAGCCTGTGCGCCAGCGCTATTGGGCGCGCAGCCTGATCGGCTGGCGGCGGTTCGGCCAGGCCAAGCCGAACGATGCGCATCGTGCGCTGGCCCGGCTCGAGGCGAATGGGCGATGCGGGATGCTGCTGACGCAGAATGTCGACCGGCTGCATCAATCGGCCGGCCACCGCCAGGTGATCGATTTGCATGGACGGCTCGATCTGGTCCGCTGCATGGGCTGCGGCCGCAAGACGCCTCGCGAGGCGTTTCAGCACGCTCTCGGCCGCGCCAATGCGGCATGGCTGACGCTCGATGCCGCGGATGCACCTGATGGCGACGCCGATCTGGAGCACGAGGATTTTTCCTCCTTCGAAGTGCCTCCTTGCGAAGCCTGCGGCGGCATCCTCAAGCCCGACGTCGTGTTCTTCGGCGAGAACGTGCCGCGCGAGGTGGTGGCCATTGCGCAGGATCATCTGGCGCAGGCCGATGCCATGCTGATCGTCGGCTCGTCGTTGATGGTCTATTCCGGCTTCCGCTTCGTGCAGGCCGCCGCCCGGCGCAATATCCCCATCGCTGCGGTCAATCTCGGCCGTACCCGCGCCGACGATCTCCTGACGCTGAAGGTCGAGGCGCGCTGCGAAGCGGCGCTTGCATTCCTGCTCTGATCGCGCTCCCGGCGAACACGCCTTGCCTATTGCATAGGTGCCGCGCAAAATAGCCGTGCACAGCGTTACAGGCATGCCTCATGGCACGGGAATTGCTGCGCTTTTTGGACCCAGTCTTGCGACCAGCACGGAGAAATTGGAATGCGTGAGGGAGCCGAGGTACGGCTTGCCGTGGACATCGGTGGCACGTTCACCGATATCGTGCTGGACGTGGGCGAGGCGCGCAAGACGCGCAAGGTGCTGACGACGCCGCAGCGGCCCGAGCAGGCGGTGCTGGACGGCATGCGGCTCATTCTTGCCGATGCACGCGCGCATATCAGCGATATCGACGTCTTCATCCATGGCACGACGCTCGCGACCAATGCGATCATCGAACGGCGCGGCGCCAAGACGGCGCTGATCGCAACCGAAGGCTTTCGCGACGTGCTCGATATCGGCACCGAGAGCCGGTACGACCAGTACGATCTCAGCATCGACAAGCCGAAGCCGCTGGCCCCGCGCAGCCTCCGCTTCACGGTGCCGGAGCGGATCGACGCCCATGGCGCCGTCCGCCTCCCGCTCGACGAGACGGCGGTGCGCGCGCTCGCGCCGAAATTGCGCGATCTCGGCGTCGAGAGCGTCGCGATCGCTTTCCTGCACTCCTACGCCAATCCCGAGCACGAGCGGCGCACAGCGGCAATCATCGCGGAAGAGATGCCCGGCATCTCCGTCACCGTGTCCTCGGCGGTGTGTCCCGAGATCCGCGAATATGAGCGCACCTCCACGGCCGTTGCGAACGCCTATGTGCAACCCTTGATCGACGGTTATCTCGCCCGCATGGCCGATGCCCTGCAGGTCGAGCAGTTTCGCGGCGCGATCTATCTGGTCACGTCCGGCGGCGGCGTCACCTCGATCGAGACGGCGCGGCGCTTTCCGGTGCGTCTGGTCGAATCCGGGCCTGCCGGCGGCGCGATCTTCGCAGCACAGATCGCGGCGCGGCTCGGCGAGAGCAAGGTGCTCTCCTTCGACATGGGCGGCACCACGGCGAAGATCTGCCTGATAGAGAAATACCAGCCCGAGACCTCGCGCGTGTTCGAGGTCGATCGCGCCGCGCGCTTCCTCAAGGGCTCCGGCCTGCCGGTGCGCATCCCTGTGATCGAGATGGTCGAGATCGGCGCCGGCGGCGGTTCGATCGCCCATGTCGATGCGATGAAGCGCGTCACCGTCGGCCCGGAGAGCGCCTCGTCGGAGCCGGGGCCGGCCTGCTATGGCCGCGGCGGTCAGCGTCCGGCGGTGACCGATGCCGACGTTGCGCTCGGCATGATCGATCCCGATGCCTTTGCGGCCGGCACGATCAAGCTCGATCCGGAGCTGTCGAAACAGGCGCTGCTGCGCGATGTCGGTGCGCCGCTCGGCCTGTCGGCGGAAACCGCGGCCTATGCCGTGCACGAGGTCGTCTGCGAGAACATGGCGAGCGCGGCGCGCGTGCACGCCGTCGAGCGCGGCGCCGTGGTCGGCCAGCATACGCTGATCGCCTTCGGCGGTGCCGCCCCCCTGCATGCGGCGCGCGTCGCCGAGAAGATCGGCGTCTCCCGCGTGATCGTGCCGTCGAATGCCGGCGTCGGCTCGGCGGTCGGCTTTCTGGCCGCGCCGATCGCCTATGAGCTGGTGCGCAGCCGGCACGTCCGCCTCGATGATTTCGACACCGAGGCCGTCTCCGACCTCCTTCAGGACATGGCGACCGAGGCGCGCGCGCTGGTCGAGCCTGGTGCCGCCGGTGCGCCGGTCCGCGAACGCCGCGCGGCTTTCATGCGCTATGTCGGCCAGGGTCACGAGATCACCGTCGAGCTGCCGAACCGTCGGCTCACCTCGTCCGATCTCGCTTCGCTGCGTCAGCAGTTCGAGACCGACTATTCCGCGATGTTCGAGCGGCCGATTCCGGGCGCGGCCATCGAGGTGTTAAGCTGGTCGGTGCTGGCGACCACCGAGGCGCGCAATCCGCCTGCCGTCGCGGCGGTCGCGCGCAAGGCCGCGGCCAAGGCGTCCGGCAGCCGAAAATTCTTCGACGGCCGCGCCGGCGAAGTGATCGAGATCCCGCTCTATCGGCGCGAGGACATGGCGCCGGGGGCGACCATCGCGGGACCCGCCGTGATCGCGGAAGACGAAACCTCGACCTTCGTCTCCACCAGTTTCGACGCCCATATCGACGGTGCCGGCAGCATCGTCATGGAACGAAAGGCGGCCTGATCATGGGCAAGGCAAATGGCGCGAGCCTGATCGACCTTCAGATCATGTGGCACCGGCTGATCGCCGTGGTCGAGGAGCAGGCGCAGGTGCTGCTCCGTACCGCCTTCAGCCCGATCGTCCGCGAATGCGGCGACCTTTCGGCCGGCGTGTTCGACCTCAGGGGCCGGATGCTGGCGCAGGCGGTGACCGGCACGCCCGGCCACGTCAACTCGATGGCGGAATCGGTCAAGCACTTCATCGCTCACTTTCCGCTTCAGACGATGAAGCAGGGCGATGCCTACATCACCAACGATCCCTGGATGGGCACCGGCCATCTCAACGATTTCGTCGTCACCACGCCCTGCTTCAAGGACGGCAAGGTCGTCGCGCTGTTCTCCTGCACCAGCCATCTCATGGACATCGGCGGCATCGGCTTCGGCCCTGACGCCACCGACGTGTTCATGGAGGGGCTCTACATCCCCATGCTGAAGCTGATCGATCAGGGCGTCGTCAACGAGACGCTGATGGCGATGATCCGCACCAACACGCGGCTGCCGATCGATACCGAGGGCGACACCTATTCGCTGGCCGGCTGCAACGACGTCGGCTGCGAGCGCCTGGTCGAGATGATGACCGAGTTCGGCATCGATACGCTCGATGAGCTCGGCGATTACATCTGCGAACGCTCGCGCGAGGCCGTGCTGGCGGAGATCGCAAAGCTGCCGAAGGGCAGCTGGCGCAACACCATGGTGGTCGACGGTTATGATGCGCCGGTGACGCTGGCGGCGACGCTGACGATCTCGGAGCAGGGCATTCACGTCGATTTCGACGGCACATCCGCGGCCTCGAAGTTCGGCATCAACGTGCCGCTGTCCTACACCACGGCCTACACCGTGTTCGGCCTCGGCTGCGTCGTCGCCTCGCAGATCCCGAACAATGCCGGTTCGCTCTCGCCGTTGACGGTGTCGGCGCCGGCGGGTGCCATCCTCAATGCCCCGAAGCCGGCGCCCGTGGCGTCGCGTCACGTCATCGGCCAGATGCTGCCGGACGTGGTGTTCGGCTGCCTGCGCCAGATCATTCCCGAGCGGGTGCCGGCGGAAGGCACCTCCTGCCTGTGGAATCTCAACGTGCGCGGCCAGACCCGCTCCGGCGCCGGCGGCAATTACGGCTTCTCGATGGCGGTCACCTCCAATGGCGGCACCGGCGCGCGCTTCGGCAAGGACGGGCTGTCGGCCACCGCTTACCCAAGCGGCGTGCGCGGCACGCCGGTGGAGATCGCGGAAACGCAGACGCCGCTGATCTTCTGGCGCAAGGAGCTGCGTCCGGATTCCGGTGGGGCAGGGCGCACCCGCGGCGGCCTCGGCCAGATCATCGAAGTCGGCAGCGGGGTCGATGCGCCGTTCGACATTCTCGCCGCGTTCGACCGCATCGATCATCCGCCGCGCGGGCGGGACGGCGGCCGGAACGGCGAGGCCGGCTATGTCGGTCTCAAGTCCGGCAAGAAGCTGCGCGGCAAGGGCTTCCAGCAGGTGCCGCCGGACGACCGGCTGGTCGTGATGACGCCCGGCGGTGCCGGCATCGGCGATCCCAGGGAGCGCGATCGCGCGGCCGTCAACGACGACGTCGCGAGCGGTCTCGTGTCTTCAGAGAACGCAGTCAAGGTCTATGGGTACGCGCGTTGATGCATCAACGCGCTCGGTAAACGGAGGGGAGCAATGATTACGCGACGTCATTTCACCGCGGGCGCAGCAACGCTGCTCGCTGCCGGACATATCTCGACCCGCGCGCGGGCGGCGACGACGAGCTGGGACATGTCGACGGTCTGGCCCGACGGCAATTTCCACACCCAGAACGCGATGGCCTTCGCCGAAGAAGTGAAGAAGCAGAGTGGCGGTGCGGTCGCCATCACCGTGAAGGCGGGCGGCCAGCTCGGCTTCAAGGGGCCCGAGCACCTGCGCGCCGTGCGCGACGGCCTCGTGCCGCTCGCCGACGTCCTCAACATCCAGCAGGTCGGCGACGAGCCCTTCATGGGCGTCGAGAGCATCCCCTTCCTCTGCGGCTCCGTGGACGAGCTCAAGGTGCTGCACAAATATGTGCGCCCCGAATACGAGAAGATCGCCGCGCGCAACAACCAGAAGATCCTCTACATCGTGCCGTGGCCGACGCAGTATCTGCATCTGAAGACGAAGGTCGCCGACGTCGAGGGCCTCAAGAACATCAAGATCCGCGTGCCCGACAAGAATGCGGTCGAGATGCTCAATGCCATCGGCATGGCGGCGGTGATGATCCCCTGGGGCGAAACTATTCCCGCGCTCGCCTCCGGCGCGGTGGCTGGCGTCTCCACCTCGTCGGTATCGGGCGTCGACGGCAAGTTCTGGGAGTTCCTGAAATACGTCTACCCGACCAACCATGTCTGGTCGTCGCAGATGGTCACCGTCAACCTGGATTCCTGGAAGACACTCTCCGCAGATCAGCAGAAGCTGGTCGCGGATATCGCGGCGAAGATGGAGCCGGGCTTCTGGGCCAATTCGCTCAAGGCCGACGTCGACAGCCTCAACCGCCTCAAGGAGGGCGGAATGGAGGTGGTGCCGGTCTCGGATGCCATGATGGCGGAAATCCGGGCCAAGACCGCGCCGCAGTTGGACGCCTTCCTTAAACGCGTGCCGGCGGCGGACAAGCCGGTGCGGGCCTATCTTGCCGAAATGAAGCGCGGCTGAGGACGAGGCGTGGTGAGCGTTACGCCCGAAACACCGCAAAGCCTCAACGCAGCGGCGCCTGCGCCGCTGCGCATCGTCCTCGACGGCATCGATCGCCTCGGCCGGCTCGACGGCTGGATCGGCGGCTTCTGTCTCTTGATGCTGACGCTGTTGATGCTGTGCGAGGTCGCAACCCGCTTCCTGTCGAATTTCCTGCCGTTCTTCCCGCCGACCATCTCGATCGCGTGGGAATACTCGTCCTATCTGATGGCGGCGTCCTTCACCTTCGGCGCCGCCATGACGTTGCGCGTTGGCGGCCACATCCGGGTCGTGCTGCTCCTGAAGAACGCAACGGTGCCGGTGCAGCGCGCGCTCGAGATCCTCTCGGCGGCGGCCGGCTTCGCCTTCATGGCGTTCCTGACCTTGGCCATGGCGAAATTCGCCTGGAGCGCCTTCCTGCGCGGCCAGGTCTCGACCTCGAGCGACACGCCGCTGTGGTTTCCCCAAGCGATCGTCACCTTCGGCATGCTGCTGCTGACGCTGCAGTTCCTGGCACGCGCGATCCAGGCCGCGCTCGGCCTGCCGCTGGAGGATCATCGCATGAAGGCCTCGCCCGTCGAATGACCGCCTTTTCCGCATCCGGATCCGAGATCGCATGACCATCGAAGTCGTCGCCCTGTTCGCGATCCTGTTTGTGCTGCTGGCCTGCGGCGTCTGGATCGGCCTCACGCTTGCGCTCACCGCGACGCTGCTGCTCGCGATGTTCCGCTCGATCCCGCTCGACAAGCTGCTGCCGCAATACGCCTGGAACATCCTGACCACGCAGGAGCTGCTGGCGCTGCCGCTGTTCATCCTGATGGGCGAGTTGCTTTTCCGCACCCGCCTGTCGCGCTCGCTGTTTCAGGGATTGGCGCCCTGGGCCGGGCTGCTGCCCGGCCGCCTGCTGCATGTCAACGTGATCGGCTGCACCATCTTCGCGGCGATCTCGGGCTCGTCGGCTGCGACCACGCAGGTGATCGGCCGCATGTCGCTCAACGAGCTCTTGCGCCGCGGCTATTCGCGCGACATCGCGATCGGCTCGCTCGCCGGCGCCGGCACGCTCGGCTTCCTGATCCCGCCGTCGAATATCATGATCATCTACGGCGTGCTCGGCGACGTTTCGATCCTGAAGCTGTTCACGGCGGGCGTGCTGCCCGGGCTGCTGCTCGCCGCGACCTTCATGGGCTGGGTGATGCTGCACACCACGCTAAAGCCGGCGATGGTGCCCGAGACCGAAGCCAAGCTCTCGCAGGTGCCGTGGAGCGAGCGCTTCGCAGCGCTGAAGGATCTCGCGCCGGCGCTGTTCCTGATCGGCTGCGTGCTCGGCTCGATGTATGGCGGGCTCGCAACGCCCTCGGAGGCTGCCGCCGTCGGCGTGCTCGGCGCTGGCCTGGTTGCCTGGGCGCAGGGCGCGATGTCGCACCAGGTGATGCGCGACGTGCTGATCGGCTCGGTGGTCACCTGCTCGATGATCGCGCTGATCGTGCTCGGGGCCTCGATCCTCGGCAATGCCGCGGCGTTCCTCGGCATCCCGCAGGCGGTGGCCGCGTTCGTCAAGGGCCTCGGCCTGTCGCCCTTCATGCTGATCGTGGCGCTGATCGTCTTCTATCTCGTGCTCGGCTGTTTCCTCGACGGCTTCTCAATGATCGTGATGACGTTGCCGATCGTGCTGCCGATCGTGAAGGGCGCCGGCTTCGACGAGGTCTGGTTCGGCGTCTTCCTTGTGCTCGCCGTGGAAATGGCGCAGATCACCCCGCCCGTCGGCTTCAACCTGTTCGTCATCCAGGGCCTGACCGAAGACGGCCTCGGCTACATCGCGCGCGTCACCTTGCCCTATCTTCTGATCATGATCGGCTTCGTGCTGCTGCTGACGCTCTGGCCGGGCATCGTCACGATTCTGCCAAAGGTGCTTTACGGATAAAGCGACATGTTTCGGGATCGGCGGATCGAAAGCAAAAACGGTCAGCGCCCCTGCCGTTTCAAGGTCGCCCTGCATCGAACCGACTTCAGCGCGCATTCCGTATTTGCACGTCCTGTGATCCGTCGTACAGTGTAACGGCAAGCGGAAGTACAACAGCAACCACTCCGGTGAACGTGGCTCCTCGGCGCAATGCGCCGAGAGAGGGGCATCTGTTGACGATTCGGTCCGATGGAGGACGATCGACGCACACTGAACGGCAAATACCCCCTCGTAGCGGCGTTCGCGAGACGCAATCAACAAACACAAGAGCGGGAGGAAGTACAAATGAGGAAGCAGTGGCTCAGCTCGGTCTTGCCTGTCGTCGTCGTTGCGACATTTGCGGCGACGGCGGCATCGGCTCAAACCGTGGATACGTCCCGGATCGAGGCCGCCGGCCAGAACGATTGGCTCACCTATCACGGCTCGTACAAGTCTTATCACTACAGCCCGCTTGCGCAGATCAATGCGAGCAATGTCGGCAATCTGGGCGTGGCGTGGATGCACATTCCCGGACGCTCGACGCGCGGCCTGCAGTCGATGCCGCTCGTTGCCGATGGCGTGCTGTACTATTCGGGCTCTTACAGCCGGGTGTTCGCGCTGAACGGCGCGACCGGCGAGGTCATCTGGTCGTTCTTTCCGGAGCTGGATGAGGCGCTGATCAGCCGGCAGACCCACTCGCCTTACAACCGGGGCGTCGCTCTCGGCGAAGGCAAGGTCTTCGTCGGCACGATGGATGGTCGGCTCTTCGGGCTCGATGCGAAAACCGGCAAGGTCCTCTGGGAGACCAGGCTGATCGACTCGCAGAAGCTCACGGTCGGCTTCACCGGCGCGCCGCTCTACGCGAAGGGCAGCGTGATCATCGGCGCGCAAGGCGGCGAATGGCCGGGCCGCGGCCCGATCTTCGCGGTCGATGCCACCACTGGAAAGAAGAAGTGGGAGTTCCTGACGGTCGCAGGCACCGACGAGGCCATGAAGACCTGGGCTAACGATTCTTGGCGCACCGGCGGGGGTGGCGGCTGGATGCCGGGCACCTACGATTCCGAGACCAACACCATCCTGTGGGGCACTGCGAACCCGGCGCCGCTCTACGATTGGTCGGGCGCAGACTACAAGACGCAGGGCGCGCGTCCCGGCGACAATCTCTACACCAGCTCGGTGATCGGGCTCGACACCGACACCGGCAAGCTGAAGTTCTACCACCAGGAACTGCCGCACGATGCCTGGGACTTCGACAGCGCGGTCGGCGAATTCGTGATGCTCGAGCGAGACGGCCAGAAATACGTGGTCCATCCGAACAAGGGCGGCTTCGTCTTCGTCTACGACCGCAATCTCGCCGTGAAGAACGTCTGGCGCCTGGTCGAGAACATCAACTTCGTCAAGGATATCGATCCCAAGACCGGCGCGCTGATCGGCCGTCGCGATTTCCCGGTCGGCAAGGTCACCGAACCACCGCTATGTCCGTTCATCGGCGGCGGCATCAGCTGGAACGCCGGCTCGTACAGCCCCAAGACCGGTCTCTATTACAAGATCGGACAGGAATGGTGCATGACGCTGGATATCCAGAAGACGACACCGGTCACCGCGCCGCAGGCCCAGCTCAACATCGGTGCCGATTTCAAGATGGTGCCTCCTCCGGGTGGCGAGATCTACGGACACCTCGACGCGCGCGATCCCATCACGGGCGCGAAGAAATGGGAGGTTCGCTATCCCGAGCCTCCGCTGGGAAGCGTGCTGTCGACCGCGGGCAACCTCGTCTTCGTGCCTGATTCCCGCGGGGTGCTGCACGCCTATGATGCCGAGACCGGCGCCGAGCTGTGGAAGCACAATAACGGTACCGGCCACCAGGGCGGCATCGTCAGCTACTCCGTCGGCGGCAAGCAATATATCGCCGTGACGGCGGGCTTCGGCGGGATGCTGGCGGACGAATATGCGCCGAACTTCGGCGGCGTCTACAAGAGCATGCCGCGTGACGACGGCGCCTTGGTCGTCTTCAGCCTGAAATAGGTAAGCCGCGGATGTTCTGATCATGGAGCGGGCACAAGCCCGCTCCTGGATCGATGTCGCGGCCGTGCGTGGATCAGGAATGGAGCGTAACTGTTGAGACTGCCTTGCAAAACCATTCCGGCGGGGCTGGGCGCCGCGTTGCTGTGGGCTGCGATGGCCCAGGCACAATCCCCCACGCCCGCGCCGGAGAACGGGGCGTTCGAGGTCGAGCAGGTGTTCGCGGGGACCTGCGGCTTTTGTCACTCCGACGGTGGCCGGGCCGCCGGCAAGGGACCGCAATTGATGAATTCGCCGCGCGATGACGCCTTTATTCGCGACCGCATCAAGCACGGCAAGCCGGGGGCGATGCCGGCCTTCGACGGCGCCTTCACCGATGCCCAGATCGACCAGATGATCAAGTACATCCGCGCCCTGAAACCGCGCGACGGCTGAGGAGCAGAGAGCGCGGAATGAAGGCATTTGCCCCTGTCATCGTCGCTGCCGCCATCGTCCTGTCGGGGCAGGCGTCGGCGCGACCCCTGGAGGCGATCCGCTCGAGCGGCGTGATCGGGCTCTGCGCACATCCCAATTCGCTTCCCTTTGCGCACAAGGCCGGCGATCCGCCCGGCTTCCAGGTCGAGCTCGGTCGGGTTTTGGCACGCGAGCTCGGTGTCTCGCTGAGGCTCGATTGGATCATCACGCAGTACCAGATGCGCAGCGCCGGCTGCGACATTCTTCTGGACGTCATCGCCGATCGCGAAGCGCAAGGCGAAACCCGCCTGAGAATCTCGAAACCGTATTATCGCACGGGCGTCGCGCTGGCCGTGCCCGCATCCAGCACGCTCACGTCGTTCGCGAGCCTCAACGAGGAGACTAAGGTGGGTGTGCAGGTTGGGTCGATCGCAGCCATGATCATCGGTCAGCGGCGCGTGCCGATATCGATCTTCGGCTTCGAGAGCGACAGCCTGGAGGCCGTGTCGAACCGCCAGATCGACGCCGCCGCGGTCACGCCCACTGCGGCAAGCTATTTCAATCTGACTCATCCGGACAATCCGCTCCGGATCCTCGATCGCGATGAGAGCACGGCCGATCTGAACTGGAACGTCGGCGTCGGCATGGTCCGACCGGACGATGCGCTCCGCGAAGCCATCGACGCAGCCGTGGAACGGCTGCGCAGTGACGGCACGATCGACCGCATCTATCGCCGCTACGGCATCGCGCTGCAGGCGCCGAGATAGCGAGCTGCATGACGCAATGGCTTGGTTGAATCGACGGCCGTGGCTCGTTCACCTCTCCCGCTTGCGGGAGAGGTCGCGTCCACCGGGTCGCGCCGTAGGCGCGCCCGATGACAGGCTCCGGCGCGGGAGAGGGCTTTCTCCTCTGGGGAATTGTCCCGTTGTGGAGACACCCTCTCCCCAACCCTCTCCCGCAAGCGAGAGAGGGAGCGCACCTCCGTTGTTGCGGCCATCGAGCCTCATTTGGTCGTGCCTCAGGCCGCTGCCTTCTTCCGCGCGAGCTCGGCCTTGTACAGCTCGAACTCCTCGGCGATCGCCTTCGCGATCGACGGCCGTTGACGCAACCGCTCGTAATAGGCCTTCACGTTCGGCCATTTCGCAAGCTCGATCGGCGGCGTCGCCATGGTCCAGTTGATGACCGTGACGAGATAGGCATCGGCCACGCTGAAATGGTCGAGCAGGAACTCGCGTCCCTCGAGGTACTTGTCGAGATAGTCGAGCCGCGACAGGTTCTTCTCCAGGGCATAGGCCTTGGCTTCCTGCGGCGCCTTGCGGTCGAGCACGGGGATGAAGAGACCCTTGTGCAGCTCGGTGCCGATGAAGCACAACCATTGATGCAGTCGCGTCCGTTCGATGCCGGCGCTCGCGCCGAGGCCGGCTTGCGGGAAACGGTCCGCGACATATTGCAGGATCGCGGCGTTCTCGGTCAGCACCATGCCCTCGTCGGTGCGCAGCGTCGGCACGAGACCGATCGGATTCACGGTACGGAAGTCCGAGCCGTCCTTCAGCACCTTCTTGGTCGGCGGATCGACTTCGAGGTAGTTCGCCTCGGCGCCGGCTTCATAAAGCGCGACGCGTGTCGCCATCGAGCAGGCAAGCGGCGAGAAATAGAGATCCATCTGTAGCCTCCTTGGGGCAATTCCTCTTGGGGTGTCGCTCAACCTGGCCAGATTGATTTTTGTACCATCTTGCATAATATGGGTGCGGTCAAGGATTATCTTGCGAAATGGTACAAAAATCGAAGCCGCCAGCTGCTGCCAATCAGCCCGAACCCCGCGGCGCGCCCGAGCGCCGCGGCGGCCCTAAACGCCGCGGCCGTCCGCGCGCCTACGAGCCCGATATCGCGCTCGGCAAGGCGCTCGATCTGTTCCGCACGCAGGGTTTCGCGGCCACCTCGCTCGACGATCTCAGCGCAGCAACCGGCATGAATCGGCCGAGCCTCTACGGCGCCTTCGGCGACAAGCGCGAGCTCTACATCAAGAGCTACCAGCGCTATCGCGACCAGGCAGCCGCGGCGATGGTCGCGATCTTCCGCGAGGAGACGCCGCTGCGCCAGCGGCTGGAGCGCATCTACGCGGCCGCGCTGGACATCTATCTGTCGGGCGACACCGGACCGCGCGGTTGCTTCACGGTCGTGACTGCGGCGTCCGAGGCGGTCGGCGATCCCGAGATCCGCGCCATGGTGCTGGACGGCCTCACCGGGCTCGACAAGGCGTTTGCCAGTTGCTTCCGCCGCGCCAAGGAGAAAGGCGAGCTGCCGGAGCGCGCCGATCCGGTCGCGCTGGCGCAGATCGCATCGGCCACCATCCACACCATCGCCATCCGCTCCCGCGCTCGCGTGCCGCGCAAGGAGCTGGAGGCGATCGTGAAGGGCGCGATCGACGTGATGGTGGGAGCCGGCACCAGGGCCTGAGCTACGCCGCGCGAATCTGCGCCAGGAAACGGTCCACCTCCTCGCGCAGCCGCTGCGATTGCCTGGCCAGCTCCACCGCCGAGCCCAGCACTTCTTCGGCGGCGGTGCCCGTCGCTGCGATGCCGTCGGTGACGCCCGCGATGTTTTGCGAGACTTCGCCGGTGCGGGCCGCGGCCTGCTGGACGTTTTGCGCAATCTCCTGCGTTGCCGTGCCCTGCTGGCCGACGGCGGCGGCAATCGCGGCCGAGATCTCGTCGACCTGCTGGATGGTTGCGCATATCGACTGGATGCCGTCAACCGCGCCCGAGGTCTCGCCTTGCACGGCGGTGACCTGTGCGCCGATCTCCTCGGTCGCCTTCGCGGTCTGGGTTGCCAGCGCTTTTACCTCGGAGGCCACCACGGCAAAGCCGCGGCCGGCTTCGCCCGCGCGCGCCGCCTCAATCGTCGCGTTCAGCGCCAGCAGGTTCGTCTGACCGGCGATGCCGTTGATGAAGGAGACGACATCGCCGATCTTCTGCGCGGCGTCGGCGAGGCTCTGCACGCGCGCATTCGATCGCTGACCGTCGCTGGCGGCCTTGCCGACCACCTCGGTCGCATGGGCGAGGCGGCGGCTGATCTCCGTCATGGACGAGGACAGCTCTTCCGCGGCTGCCGCAACCGTCTGCACGTTCTCGGAAGCCAGCGCCGAGGCCGAGGAGACCATCCGGGTCTGCTGCCGCGACTGTTCGACGATGGCCGACATCGATCGCGCCGTATGCTCCATCTCGACCGCGGCCGAGGACACCGTGGTGACGACGTCGCGGATGCTGGCTTCGAAATTGTCGGCGAGCGCCGCGAAGGTCCGCCGCTTCTCCGCCTCGGACTGGGCCTTGGCCTCGAATTGTTCGGCCTGAAGCTTGCTGAAGCTCACGGCATTGTCGCGGAACACCCCGACCGCCTTCACCATCGCACCGACTTCGTCATTCGCCGTGCTGACGGGAACCTCGACGTCGAGCCGGCCGTCGGCGAGCTCGCGCATCACTGATGTGATCGACAGGATCGGGCGCGAAATGCTGCGCGCGATCAGATAGCCGACGATCGCGGCCAGCACGAGCCCGAGCGCGGCGATACCGAGCGAAAGCCACCAGGCGCGATCGGCGGAAGCGACATAGTCGGCATTGTCCATCACCAGCTCGACGGCGCCGAGCGGCTTGCCGGAAAAGTCCTTGATCGGTCCCAGCAGGGCGGCGACCGGCGTGCTGTCGAGCTTGCCCTGCCGCACCGTGAAGTCGCCGCCGGTGGCCTGGCCATAATCGGTCGCATCGAAGAAGCTCTTGCCCTTCAGCGTGCCGCCGAACAGCTTGAAGCCGGAACCGTCGGCGAGATGGAAGGCGATGTCGACATGGCGGTTGGCTTTGAAGTCGTCGAGGAAGGACTGGCCGAAGGTCAGGCCGAATTCGACGCTGCCGACATGCTTGCCGGTTTGCGCGATCGGCACCACGCCGCGGATGCCGAGACCGGCGACGCCGCCCTCGAGACCGACCACGACGTTGCGGTCCTGGTTGGCGGCGACGACCGTCTTGCGAAAGCCCGAGAGGTCGTCGCCGAACTTGGCGGGTTGGTGCACGCGCAGGAACGAGGTTGCCGGCGCCACATGAAACTGGAACTGCTCGACGCCGTACTCCGACTTGGTCGCGGCGAACACTGGTCCAAACAGGGTGACGAGCGCGTTGCGGTCCTGTTTCGCCATTGCATCCTGCGTCGCCGGCATTGCGGCCACCACGGTGCTCATGGCGGCGGCGCGGCGGGATTCCTCGGCGATGCGCGACAACAGGGCATCATAATGGCTGCGCAGCTCGCGCTGGTCGGCGCGGTCGATGATCCCGCCGATGATCCACATCGCGCCGAGCACGGCAAACAGTGCAGTCGCTGCGGCCGTCCCAGCCAGAGCAACCGTGATCCGCATCCTGAGGCCGAGGTTCGCCCGCATGTCCGACTCGTTGTTTGAGCGTTGATTAACAACGCCTATCAACTTCTCGCTAAGAGAGGGTGAACGGGATACCGGCGGAGCGTGATGGCTTAAGCGACTGCCGGCCCGCAGCCCGGGCACGACAGCCAGGATGAAACGCGGTGGTGCGCCTCCGCCGGTCTCAATAACCCCTTGCGCGGTCCACCACGTTCTCCAGCGCGCCGCCCGCCTCGAACCGCGCGATCTGCGCGGCGACATAGGCCGAGATCGCATCCGCGTCGGTGTCGGCGGCATTGTGCGGCGTCAACACCACCTTGGGGTGGGTCCAGAACCGGCTGTCCTTCGGCTGCGGCTCCTGCACGAAGACGTCGAGCGAGGCGGCGCCCAGCGTGCCGTCGTCGAGGCAGGCGAGAATATCGGCCTCGTTCTGCAGGCCGCCGCGGCCGGCATTGATCAGCACGGGCGCGCCGAGCGGGCTGGTGCGATTGAGCTTGGCGAAGACCTCGCGGTTGAGGATGCCGTGCGTGTCTGATGTCAGCGGCAGCAGGCAGACCAGGATATCGGTCTTGCGCAGGAACGCGTCCATGCCTGCAATGCCATGGAAGCATTCGACGCCCTCGATCCTGCGCGGGCTGCGGCTCCAGCCGGCGACGCGGAAGCCGAGCCGCCGCAGCACGTCGGCCGCATCGGCTCCCAACGTGCCCAATCCCATGACGCCGACCGTGATCGCGCTGGCCGGCCACTGATATCTGGGCTCCCAGCGCTTCTCGCGCTGCGATTGCCGCAGGTAAAGCTCCTGGCGGTGATGCATCAGAACATGCAGCACGACATATTCGGTCATGCGGTTGGTGAGATCGGGCACGGCGACGCGCACCAGCGGCACCTCGGGCAGGCTCTTGTCGGCCATTAGCGCGTCGACGCCCGCGCCAAGGTTGAAGATCGCCCGCAGATTTGGGAACGCCCCGAGATCGCCCGGCACCGGCTTCCACACCGCCACATAATGCACCTCCTTAGGATCGAGCCCGGCGTCCGGCAGCAGCACAACGCGGCGCTTGCCGCAGACCGCGTCGAAGCGGGCCTTCCAGCGCTCGGGCAGCCAGTTCTGCTGCGTGCTGTTGATCAGGACGGCCAGTGTGCCCATGGTCATTCGAAGTGCCTCTTTAAGGTTCCGCTCGAGAAAGCCCTCCTTGGCACGATCCGCCGGATTTTTCTTGCAAATTTTTCCCGCAGCGCTGTCGGCGCGGGGCATATTGGCGCGTCTTTAAGAACAGACGAGGGAAGTGCCGCCCATGCTTTACGCCATTCTTTGCTATCACGATGAGGATTTCGTCGGCTCCTGGAGCAAGGACCAGGACGAGGCCGTGATGAAGAAGCTCGCCGTGGTGCAGGAAAAGCTCACCAAGCAGGGCCGGCTCGGGCCGGTGGCGCGGCTGTTGCCGACGACCGCGGCGGCGACGCTGCGCAAGGAGGATCCGCCGCTGGTGCTCGACGGCCCCTATGCCGAGACCAAGGAGCAGCTGCTTGGCTTCTACATCGTCGACTGCAAGAATCTCGATGACGCCCTCGACGTCGCACGCGAGCTGGGCGCCGCCAACCCCGGCGGCGCCTATGAGGTACGTCCCGTCGGCGTGTTCCGGCCCGGAGGAAACCTGACGTGAGCGAGGCCGATACCGCCTGGATCGAGACTGCGCTGACCTCGGCGCGACCCCAGGCGGTCGGCGCGCTGCTGCGCTATTTCCGCGACCTCGATACGGCAGAGGAGGCCTTTCAGAACGCCTGCCTGCGCGCGCTCAAGACCTGGCCGCAGAACGGGCCGCCGCGCGATCCCGCGGCCTGGCTGATCATGGTCGGCCGCAACGTTGCGATCGACGAGGTGCGCCGCGCGCGGAGGCAGCAGCCGCTGCCCGAGGACGACCAGGCGATCTCCGATCTCGACGACGCCGAAGGCGAGCTCGCCGAGCGGCTCGACGGCTCGCACTATCGCGACGACATCTTGCGGCTGATGTTCATCTGCTGCCATCCGGGGCTGCCGGCGACGCAGCAGATCGCGCTGGCGCTGCGCATCGTCTCGGGCCTCACGGTGAAGCAGATCGCCCGCGCGTTCCTGGTCTCAGAAGCGGCGATGGAGCAGCGCATCACGCGTGCCAAGGCAAAGGTCGCCGAGGCCGGGACGCCGTTCGAGGCGCCCGGCGCCGTCGAGCGCTCCGAACGGCTCGCCGGTGTCGCGGCGATGATCTACCTGATCTTCAACGAAGGTTATTCCGCGAGCGGCGACACCGCGGAGATCAGGAAGCCGCTGTGCGAAGAGGCGATCCGACTGGCGCGGCTGCTGCTGCGGCTGTTTCCGAGCGAGCCGGAGATCATGGGCTTGACGGCGCTGATCCTGTTGCAGCACGCGCGCAGCGCCGCGCGCTTTGCCGAGGACGGATCGCTGATCCTGCTGGACGATCAGGATCGTTCCTTGTGGAACGGCACCATGATTGCGGAGGGGCTCGCGCTGATCGACAAAGCGATGCGTCACCGCCGCAGCGGGCCCTACCAGATCCAGGCCGCGATCGCCGCGCTGCATGCGCGCGCGGCAACGCCCGAGGAGACCGACTGGACCGAGATCGACCTGCTCTACGGCGCGCTCGAAGTGGTGCAGCCCTCGCCGGTGGTGACGCTCAACCGGGCGGTCGCGGTCTCCAAGGTGCGCGGGCCGCAGGCCGCGCTCGAGCTGATCGAGCCGCTGGCGCCGAAGCTCGCCAATTATTTCCATTTCTACGGCGTGCGCGGCGCCTTCCTGATGCAGCTCGGCCGCAACGACGAAGCCCGAATCGCATTCGACCGCGCCATCGCGCTCGCCAATACCTCGGCCGAAGCCGCCCACATCCGCATGCATCTCGATCGCCTGATCCGGGACAGCCAGCCGAAGGGAGCCGATGCGCGGCAGGGCGCGAAGGCGACATAGGCGCATCTGCCTCCACATCGTCATGCCCGGGCTTGTCCCGGGCATCCACGGTCTTTCCCTCCGCGCCAAGAACGTGGATGGCCGGGACAAGCCCGGCCATGACGTGGGGTGGGCAGTGCGCTAAAGAATTTCTGTCCCTTTGTCGGCTCCTGCCGTTCCCCTTCGTCTTAATCCCGTACCAGGGGAGCCATCCATGATGAAAGCCATTGCCGTCATCGCCATCGTTCTCGCCGTCGGCCTTGCCGCGGTCTTCGGTTTTGCCCTGACGAAACCCGATACGTTTCGCGTCGAGCGCTCGCTCGCGGTAAAGGCGCCGGCCGCTGCGATCTATCCGTTGGTTGCCGATTTCCATCGCTGGACCGCCTGGTCGCCCTATGAGACCCGCGATCCCGCCATGAAGCGGTCGTTCGGCGGAACCGCGGCGGGGAAGGGGGCGACCTATGCCTGGGACGGCAACAACAATGTCGGCGCCGGCCATATGGAGATCCTCGAGGCGAACGGGCCCACCAAACTCCGCATCAAGCTCGATTTCGAGCGGCCGTTCGAAGGCCACAACACCGCCGAGTTCACCTTTGTGCCGCAAGGCGATGCCACACTCGTCACATGGGCGATGTACGGTCCGGCCCCGTTCCTGTCCAAGCTGATGCAGGTGTTCATCAACATGGACAGCATGATCGGCAACGATTTCGAGGCGGGCCTCGCCGGCCTGAAGAAGCTCACCGAGACGCAATAAGCTTCACTGCCAACGAAGAGGAGAGAAACGATGCTCAATCCTTATCTGTTCTACCAGGACAATTGCGAAGCGGCGTTCAACTATTACGCCAAGGTTCTCGGCGGCAAGATCGACGCGATGATGCGCGCATCGGATGCTCCGCCGGAGATGCCGGCCGCGCCCGGCCGGGAGAAGATGATCATGCACGCCCGCATGACGCTCCCGGACGGCAGCGTGCTGATGGCCTCCGACGCGCCGGCCGAGCACTTTCACAAGCCGCAGGGCTTCTCGATCTCGCTCACGGTCAAGGACCCCGCAGATGGCGAGCGCAAGTTCAACGCCCTCGCCGATGGCGGCAGCGTCACCATGCCGTTCAGCAAGACGTTCTGGGCCAAGGGCTTTGGCATGTGCGTCGACAGGTTCGGCATTCCCTGGATGGTGAATTGCCCGGCCGAGGGCATGTGACGGGCGCGACCGCGCTTCGTCGCGTTGCGATCCCCTCTCTCCGATGCTGCGGGAGAGGGGACGTACGCATCGTTACGTCACGCGCCGATCTGCCGTTTCTCCTCTCACCGGATTGATCCGGTGACGTCCTCGCGCGGCGGCGACGATTCCACGCAACGAGGACAGATCACAAGCTTGGCGCCGAGTTTCCTGTCGTTCTCCGCCTGTATCTCGTCTTGGACCGCCCACCACGCCTCGGAATATGGGCGCAATGTGCCGAGCACCCTTTCCCGCTCCTGATTGGGATCGCTTGCGGCCGGCGCGCCGGTCGTGACGCGCCGCTTCGCGACATGCGTACGGTTCGGATCCTTGCCAAGACCATCCCATGCGACGGCGCGGCGTTCCTGCGCCGGCGCCTCTGCGCATCCGATCAGCGCTGTGCAAAAAGTAAGCAGGATGAAGCCGTGTCGAATCATGCCCGGGCTTTTGCCTCCATAAGCGGCGCGCAGAATCGGCGTGAGACACGCGCATCGTCGGTTCAATGGAACTCAAGGCAAAACGAGCTTGCCGGCATGGCCGAATATGAGTCGTGCTTTCGCACCACTTTGCGGACGCAGTGAGGCCGCTTCGTGAAGCGAGCTGCATCGCACAACAATTGGCGCAATATTGGGCTGTGCTCTGCACGCGAGAATCGTTATTTATGAGTCATAAAAGCTACAAACTGGGATGGACGTCACTTGGAAGGGAGCGACCGATGGCGGCGGCGCTACAGATCAATTTTGCTCTCTGGGGAATGCTCATTTGCGCCAGCGCAAAGCTGGCACCGGTGATCCAGACTCTCTTTTGAGAGCGGCCAGCGCTTTGGCGGCTGCCAGCTGCATCAGCGGCAACGCGGATAGATCGCGGCGAGATCACGCCCCTTCAACAGCAGCAACCGCGAGGTCAGACCGCCACGGCGGCTGATCCAGGCGCGCACCGGGCCGGGATAGGCGGCAAGCACCGCGACCGAAGCTTCCGGCTCGGCATAGAAGCGGCCGCGCCGGTCCACCGAGCGCGCAGCATGGAAGCCGAGCACGGCGCGCTTGGTGACGCAGATGCGCTCGCCCGGCACGATGCTCAGCACCAGCGTGCAGGCCGACAGGCAGGGGCCGTCGATCACCACGCGCTCGCCACTCTCGCGCACTTTCTCGAACAGATCGAGGAACGGCCCGACCTCTCCGCCAGGGGATTGGATGATGCGGATCTCGGCCGCAGCGGGCGACACGGCGAGCAGCGCGCATGCAAGCATCAGGGCTTTGAGGAAGGTGATGCGTTGCATGAACTTTCCTCCAACTCGATTCCGTAGGGTGGGCCAAGCGTAGCGTGCCCACCATCCGCAAACTTGGGATCGATGGTGGGCACGGCGCGTTGCGCCTTTGCCCAACCTACAATCCTGTGCCTACCCGTTGCGCCGTTGCCCGCGCAGCGTCGGCAGGCCGATACCCGCCGCATCGAAGCCGCCGTCCACGGCCAAAATTTGGCCGGTGATGTAGCTGGCGCGGCCCGAGCACAGGAAATAGATCGCTTCCGCGAGTTCCTCTTCCAGGCCGTAGCGGTTGAGCGGAATGGCGTCGTGATAGTCGGCGCGGATCTCCTTGGTGTGCACCTGCTTCGCCATCGCGGTGTCGACCGGTCCGGGTGCGACCGCGTTGACGCGGATGTTGAGGGAGGCGAGCTCGACCGCGAGCTGCTTGGTGAGGTGCGCAAGGCCCGCCTTGCTGGTGCCGTAGGCCGAGCGCAGCGTCGAAGCGCGCACGGCCGAGATCGAGGTGATGTTGACGATGGCGCCGCCACCGCCGTCGCGCATCAAGGGAACCGCCGCCTTGGTGCAGAAAAACGGGCCGGTGAGGTTGACCTCGAGCACGCGGCGCCAGTCGGCATCCGACGTCTCCATCAGCGGCGCGAACACTGCGATGCCGGCATTGTTGACCAGCGCATCCAGCCGGCCGAACCGCCGCTCGAGTCCCTTCATCGCATCGCGGACTGCGGCCGCGTTCGAAACGTCGCAGGTGAGCGCCAGCGTCGCCCCACTCTGGCCGATCTCGGCAACCGCCCGGCCGAGCAGCTCCCTCTCGATGTCGAGCAGCGCCACGCGCCAGCCCTCGGCCAGGAACTTCTTCGCGGTCGCAAGCCCGATGCCGCGTGCGGCTCCGGTGACGAGGGCGACTTGTTGCGGGGCTTGCGGCATTGGCTGATCTGTCCTGTGTCCGGGAGCGGCGCGCGAGAGCGCCGGCCCCTTTTACTGCGCTTTCGTTTCGGCATGAAAGGCCTCGAACCGTGCCGATCCAGCCCGGTGCGGCCCAGAATGCGCCGGCCGCGGCCGCACTGCGGCCGGCAAATAAATCCCGTCCCGCTGTCGGCCCGGCAGAAGGTCGTTCGTCTTGGAGGGGACGCGGGCCAGCCGTCTCCGCCCGCAGCACATATCGGAATGATTGCGACCAACGAGGAAGTCCATGCGATGCTGATGATCCCGCTCGGCTACGAGAACGCGCCGCCGGAGGTGCAGCTCGATCCCGAGCGCGTTGCGGCGATGATGCGCTACAACGAGGCGCTGAAGGATGCGGGCGTGCTGATCACGCTGGACGGGCTGCACCCGCCGTCAACCGGCGCGCGCGTCTCGTTCGCGACCGGCAAGCCCATCGTCACCGACGGTCCCTTCGCGGAGGCCAAGGAAGTCCTGGGCGGTTATTGGATGATCGAGGTCGCCTCGCGCGAGGAGGCGATCGCCTGGGCCAAGAAGTGCCCGGCCTCGCCGAACGAAATTATCGAGATCCGGCAGGTGCAGGAGATGAGCGATTTTCCGCCCGACGTGCAGCAGGCCGCCGCCGGGTTTGGCGATCTGAAAAGGTAGACGAGACAGCCGCTACCCGATGTTCCGATCAATCAACCACAGGAGATATCCATGAGCACCGAAAACAAATTCCTCGCCATCTATCTCGGCAGCATGACCGGATCGAAAATGGCCGCGTGGCGCGCGCTGCCGGAGGCCGAACGGAAGGCGAAGGAGCAGGAGGGCATGGCCGCCTGGCACGGCTGGGTCGAGAAGCACAAAGCCGTGATCGTGGAGATGGGCGGTCCGCTCGGCAAGACCCGCAGGATCGACGGGAGCGGCATCACCGAGGTCAGCAACGCGCTGACGGGTTTCACGGTGGTGCGCGCCGGCTCGCAGGAGGAAGCTGCAAAGCTGTTCGAGAACCACCCGCATTTTGCGATCTTCCCGGGCGAGGCGATCGAGGTCATGCCCGTGCTGCCGATTCCGCAGATGTAGCTTCCAGTGGATCGTCATTCCGGGTTCGATGCTGGCGCATCGCCCCGGAATGACGTGGAAATACGGATTAACCAATCCGGCCGCCGCTAGTGACCTTCACGCCCGCCTCATGTAAAGGTCGTTCACATGAGCTGGCGCAAGGAGCAGCGCCGCGCCGAGCGCGGCTATCACCACGGCAATCTGAAGGAAGCCCTGTTGCAGGCGGCCCTCGGGCTGATCGCCGAGAAGGGGGCGGCCGGCTTCACCTTCGCCGATGCCGCGCGCATGGCCGGCGTCAGTGCGGCGGCGCCCTACCGGCACTTCCGCGACCGCGACGAGCTGCTGTCCTCGATCGCCCAGCGCGGTTTCGAGCAGTTCGAGGCGCGCCTGTCGGCGGCCTGGGACGACGGGCGGCCCGACACGGTCACCGCCTTCGAGCGCGTCGGCAAGGCCTATCTCGCCTTCGCCCGCGAGGAGCCGGCCTTCTACAACGCGATGTTCGAATCGGGCGTGCCGGTCGATGCCAATGCCGCACTGCAGGCGGCCAGCGAACGCGCCTTCAACGTCATTCGAGCCGCAGCCGAGCGGCTCGCCGCACTGACGCCTCCCGGCACGCCCCGCCCGCCGGCGATGATGATGGCGCTGCACATCTGGTCGATGGCGCATGGCGTGGCCTCGCTGTTTTCCCGCGGCGATGCTGCGCGACGCAAGCTGCCGATGTCGCCGGACGAGCTGCTGGAGGCCGAGGTGCTGATCTATCTGCGCGGCCTCGGCTTCCCGATCGACCGCCGTCCTCCGGCCAGAGGCGCCGAGCCGCCGCCGGTGCCGCCGGAGGCCCCCTCCGGTTCGGGCGTCCCTCCGGGCCGCCCCTGGGGCAAGCCGAAATGAAGTTGCGCCAATAATCACGCGGGCGTGTCTGGCGGCCAGCTTGACAAAATCGCGGGATGGTCTAGCTATGTAAATGTTATTTACATTCACAACGGCGCTGGTGCCGTGATGGAGATGGGAAATGGCCTACACCGCTGACGTCAATCGCTGGCGCGGCCCCTCGGACCAATACCAACAGTACGAGCGGCCCCGCATGCTCGATACGCCTTGGCATCCCGGCTGGATCGCCGTGACCATTCTCGGCTTCATCATCTGGTGGCCGATCGGACTTGCCCTTCTATTTTTCACACTCGGGAGCAGAAGAATGTCGTGCTGGAGCCACCAGGATCGCTGGCAGAACAAGATGGAAAAGATGCAGTACAAGATGGACCGCATGCGCGACCGCATGGAGCGCCGCGGCTTCGGCTTTGGCTTCGGCCCGCCGTCCTCCGGCAACCGCGCCTTCGACGAATATCGCGCCGAGACGCTGCAGCGGCTCGAGGAAGAGCAGCGCGAGTTCAAGGATTTCCTGACCCGTCTGCGTCACGCCAAGGACAAGGAAGAGTTCGACCAGTTCATGGCGCAGCACAGGACCCGTCCGACCCCGCCGCCGAACGACCAGCAGCAGGGTTGATCCGAAGAATTACACCTCTCAAAGCCTTCAGGCGCATGCCCCCAAAGTCCTGATGGCCCCGAGCCGCCCGCCTGCGCAACCCGCAGGCGGGCGGTTTGGTTTTGGGAGACGAGAACCAACTGCCGACAATCCGACACCGAGACGTGCGCGCGCCATTTCAGTCCGCAGCGCTGCTCATGTCCGGATGAGCCGCATCATGGACTTCATCACCCGCCTGCTGCTTGGCATCACCGCCTTCGCGGTGCTGGGCTATACCGGCTTCGTCTATGGCGGCTGCGCAGCGGATCCCGACTGCCATTTCGCCTCTGTGCCGGCGGGCGCGTGCTCTGTGGCGTTGATCACGCATATGTGCAGGGTCGGTAGAACCGGATCCGCGCCTGGCCCGACCAAGCCCTGACAGCACACTTCCCGCGCGCCAACAGGGCCGAACATGACCAGCGCCGAACGCAAAGAGATCAGCCGGCGGCTCGCGCTTCTCGAGCGCGCATCTGTGCTGTTCGATCGCTTCGGCGTCTCGGTGCCGCTCGCGATCGCGTTCCTCAACCATTGGCCGACGGAGATCAAGTCCTACCAGGACCTCGTGACCACCAATGCCTGGAAAGTCTTTCTCAGCTGCGTCCTCTATCAGCTCGCCGCGTTCGCGCTGCGCCGCGCCGTCAAGTTTGCGACAGCGGATCTTGCCCCATGATCCCGCTTCGCGATTTCGCGCTCTATGTCCTGCCGGCCCTCGTGGCGGCGGGCGGCTGGCTTTATGCGCTCAGCCTGCGCAGGCGCGCGCAGTCGGGCCGGGCGCGCGAGGGGACGCGTCCCGGCGGCATCAGTGGCGCCGAAAAGTTCAGCGCACCGTGACGAGCTGCACGCGGACCGACGTCAAGAAGTGCTCGTAGGCGTGGTCCACGATCTCGTTAAGCGATCGCGTTCGCGCGAACATCGCCCTGGCCTCGGTGAGAAACTCGTCGCGGGTCGGGATCTTCGGCAGCTGCAGATGCGTCAGCGCGTCGACACCTTCATGCGCGCGATTGAGGATGTCGTGCAACGTCGGCAGTTGCAACTGGGCCAGGTCGGCCCTGTGCAGCGCCGACGAGATCGCGTGCGCCAGCGCGTGAGCGTCGAACCGTCCGGCAAGCTGGCGGGCCGCCCGATTGATGACCCGTGCGCCGAGCTGCTGCTCGTTGCGCAGCACCAGTTCGGGTGGCGCTTTCATGTTCCAGACGATGCCGAACCAGGACAGGACCTTCAGGACGCCATAGGTCATGTCGACTTCCCACCAGCGAAAGCCTTGTCGCACGCTGCTCTGGTAGGCGTGGTGATTGTTATGCCAGCCCTCTCCAAGGGTGAGTAACGCCAGCACCCAGTTGTTGCGGGAATCGTCGCCCGTCACGTAGCGCTTGCGGCCATGCACATGAGCGAGGGAGTTGATGCAGAAGGTCGCGTGATAGACCAGCACCGTGCTCCACAGGAAGCCGACGACCAGACCCGACCACCCCGTAGCCAGGAAGCAGAGCACTGCAAGCACAACGGCCGGCAGGAGCTCCAGCCGATGCAGCCACATCAGCTCCGGATAGACCGTGAGATCGCCGACTTTCACGAGGTCGGTCGCGTCGTGCTGCCGGTAGAAAATCCAGCCGACATGGCTGTACAGAAAGCCGCGTTGGCGCGGTGAGTGCACATCCAATTCGGTATCCGAATGGAGATGATGATGCCGATGTTTGGCCGCCCACCACAGAACGCTCTTCTGTGCGCTGCTCTGCGCGAGACAGGCCAGGATGAACTGAAACACCCGGCCGGTCGCAAAAGCCTTATGCGAGAAATAGCGGTGGTAG
The DNA here is from genome assembly GCF_016031625.1 of Bradyrhizobium agreste. GTDB lineage: Bacteria > Pseudomonadota > Alphaproteobacteria > Rhizobiales > Xanthobacteraceae > Bradyrhizobium > Bradyrhizobium agreste. Next base: position 189,796 of record NZ_JACCHP010000010.1, read on the forward strand.
CCTGCTCCGATTCCAAACATGCGTACGATATAGAGTGCACCGCAGATCGCGACGGCCTCCCAGGTAATGCCTGACCAGACGGCCGCGAAGCAGCCGAGATGGACCAGCAGGAATGGCACGACGGAGGGGTACATGACGTCGTCATGGTGGTCGTCGGCGGGCGCGTTGGGCGACATGTCTTGGCGTGACCTTGGGTGAGGGGGATCGGGTATTCGCATCGGCCGCGCAGGACGCCGGTACGAAAAACCCGCGGCTGGCGGACCACCGCGGGGGAGGGGACTTGAGATGCTCTGCGTGTACATCTCGGGCCAACGCAGCGTCGGCCGAATAGCAAACGAACTATAGGGTGGCGGGTGTCTGGCATGCAAGCTCGTAGCCTCACGGGGAGCTGCGGCATGTCGCTTGGGGGGCACGCGTGCGCCGTAGCGCGGGGGCCACCCACGTCCTATATTCGGTACCTGAGTAGGACGCGCCAGAATACCGGAGGCGACAATGTCTGAGGCTGCGATCATGGCGAGCGACAGCCTTTGGCGGAAGCTTCGCAGCGAGGCTCAGCGCACGGCCAAGGCCGATCCTGTTTTCGGCAAGGCCGTTGCTGGCGCCGTTCTCGCCCATGATGATTTCGCCGCGGCCCTCGCCGATCTGATCGGGCAGCGGCTCGGCAGCAACGCCGCCGAACGCGCGCGCTTCACGTGCTTTGCTCGCGACGCGTTTGGCGGCGAGCCGGACCTGATCGAGGCCGCCAGCCGGGACCTCTTGGCCATCGCGCGCCGCGATCCCGTCGTCGCCGGCCTGCTGCCGCCGCTGCTGCATTACAAAGGGTACCTCGCGCTGCAAGCCTGGCGCGTCTCGAACTGGCTCTGGCGCCACCATCATCGCGACGCCGCGCTGCTGTTTCAGAACGAGGCCTCGAATCTGCTCCAGGTCAGCATTCATCCGGCAGCCAGCATCGGCTCCGCCGTCTATCTCGACCACGCCACCGGCATCGTGATCGGCGCCAACGTCGTCATCGGCGACGACGTCACCATTCTCCAGAGCGTCAGCATCGGTCGCAGCAGCGAATTGCCGGCGCGCTCGCCGCGCATCGGCCGCGGCGTCTTCATCGGCGCGGGCGCAAGCATCCTCGGCGATATCAGCATCGGCGATCTCGCCAAGATCGGCGCCGGCACCGTCGTGACGCGGGACATCCCCGCCGGCTGCACGGCGGTCGGCAATCCGGCGCGGCTGACCAACTGCCCCGAGGCGGCATCGGCCGCCTGAGGTTCCCGGCTTAGGCGGCGCGGCGGCGGCTTTCGCCGCCATGATGCGGGTTCACCGGCTCCGAGCTGGTCTGGCCCGGCGCATCCAGCACCGCGACGTGGTGGCGATAGACCATCTCCCAGCCCTTCCATCCCGTGAACAGGAGGATGCCGACCACGACCAGGGACAGCACGACGCCCCAGGGCTTGATCGCCGCCTCCGCGCCTTGGGCGTAGCGGATATAGAAATTGACCAGGGCCAGCACCACCGCCGTGAGATTGCCGACCATGTGGTACCAGGCATCATTCAGGCGGCGGATGCGCGGCTCGCTGAAGAAGTCGGTGAAGCCGGCCGCCGCGGCAACCAGCGCCATGACGATGCCGGCGCCGATCAGCCACATCGCGGCGCGTGCCCAGAAACCGTCGCCGGTTCCGATGAAGGCGAGATCGGCGATGGGGGCGCCGACCAGGAAGGCGACGGGGAAGGGGATCAGCATGGGGTGGAGCGGGTGATCGCCGACCGCGGCGGTCGTCTTGGGGTTGATTGACATGGCAGGACCTCGCTGAGAGTGATTTTCCGGACAATTTTTGGCGCGAGAGCAGGTTCCTCGGGCCGCACCCCTGGTCCGGGACCAGGCCATCTCCCTGCACTGCCTGGGTTTCCTGCAGCCAAATGCGCCGCCGGTAACCCCGCATTAACCAACGGCGGGCTCTGGTAAGGCGGGACAGGCGTGCCCGGAGCCCGACGTCAAGGCCCGGGGCAGAAGGCCCTTAGTTTTGACATCTTGGCGGGGAATGCAGGCGGCCGGCTTTGGATGAGCTATTGGACGAGCCCTGCACCCCAGAAAGACAAGGCTTTGAGCGGGCTTGCCCGCCGCGCGGGTCCAGCGCGGCTGTTGGGGAACACCGGCCGCGTTTGCTGGCCGAAGGACATCAGGTAACGATCGCCTTGAGAGGATACTATTTATGAATCCGGCCGAATTGGCTCAGTCAGCCCTTCCGGTTGCTGCCTCCGCCGACGTGTCGCTGATCGCGCTGTTCTGGCAGGCTCACTGGATCGTGAAGGCGGTGATGCTGGGGCTTCTGGCCTGCTCGGTCTGGGTCTGGGCGATCGCCATCGACAAGATCTTTCTTTACGCCCGCACCCGCCGCTCCATGGACCGTTTCGAGCAGGCGTTCTGGTCCGGCGAGTCGATCGAGGAGCTCTATCGCACGCTTTCGGCCAAGCCGACGCATTCGATGGCGGCCTGCTTCGTGGCGGCGATGCGCGAGTGGAAGCGCTCGTTCGAGAGCCATGCCCGCTCGGTTGCAGGCCTGCAGATGCGCATCGACAAGGTGATGAACGTCTCGATCGCGCGCGAGGTCGAGCGGCTGGAACGGCGCCTTTTGGTGCTCGCGACCGTCGGCTCCGCCGGCCCCTTCGTCGGCCTGTTCGGCACGGTCTGGGGCATCATGTCGAGCTTTCAGTCGATCGCGGCGTCGAAAAATACCTCTCTGGCGGTGGTCGCCCCCGGTATCGCTGAGGCGCTGTTTGCGACCGCCATCGGCCTTATCGCCGCCATTCCTGCCACTATTTTCTACAATAAGTTCACCTCCGAGGTGAACCGGCAGGCCCAGCGGCTCGAGGGCTTTGCTGATGAATTTTCAGCCATCTTGTCCCGTCAGATCGACGAGCGGGGCTGACGGACGGCATGTATGGAGCGTTTTCGAGCGAAGTGGATACCGGTTCGCGTAAAGAAAACGCGTCAAGGCAAGAATCTAGAGCCCCGTTCCGATTTCATCGGAACGGAATTGGCTCTACTGTGAAGGGCAATTTGGGCACGCGATCATGGCCATGAACGTTGCGAGTTCGTCCGGCGGCGGCGGGCGCCGCGGCCGGCGCAAGCCGGTCGTGGCCGAGATCAACGTCACGCCCATGGTCGACGTCATGCTGGTGCTGCTCATCATCTTCATGGTGTCGGCACCGATGTTGACGGTCGGCGTGCCGCTCGACCTGCCCCAGACCCAGGCCAAGAGCCTCGAAAACAACGACCAGAAGCCGATCCAGATGTCGGTCGACATCAAGGGCAAGGTGTTCATCAACGACGCCGAGATTGCGCTGAACGAGCTGATCCCGAAGCTGAAGGCGATCACCGAAGCGCGTGGCGGCCTCGAGGAGCGCATCTATCTGCGCGCCGACAAGAAGGCGGATTACGGCACCGTGGCCAAGGTGATGGGCCAGCTCTCGGGCGCCGGATTCAAGAAGCTGGCCCTCGTCACGGAAGCGGATCAGGGGTCTTGAGGCCGTGAAGGTGAACGTCGACAAGACACTCGTTGCGTCGATTGCCCTGCATGTCCTCGTGCTGGGATGGGGGCTCGTCACCTTCAGCAGCAAGGCCTATGTCGCGCCGGAGGAGTCGCTTCCGGTCGACATCATCACCACCGACCAGCTCGCCAGGATGATGGCGGGGCAGAAGACCGGCAAGAAGGAAGAGCCGAAGCCCAAGGTCGAGAAGATCGCGGAAGCCAAGCCCGAGGAAGACGCCGTCGGCAAGGTCACCGAGAAGAAAGAGCTGATCAAGACCAACTCCCAGCCGGAGCCGCCGCCGAAACCCGTCGAGAAGCCGGTGGAGAAAAAGCCCGAGCCGCCCAAACCCGTGGCCGAAGCCAAGCCGAAGGAAGAGCCGAAGCCGCAGGAGAAGAAGCCTGATCCGGCCAAGGAAGATCCGATCGCCGAGCTGCAGAAGAAGCTCGAAACCAAGAAGCCGCCGCCCAAGCCCGTGGAGCAGAAGGTCGCGGCGGTGCAGCCGCAGCAGCAGCCGAAGCCGAAGGAGCGCACCTTCGATCCCGCGCAGATCCAGCGCGACCTCGACAAGCGCGCCGCGACCCGGCACGAGCTCGCCGGCTCGACGCTGAACGCATCGGCCTCGCTGGGAGCGGCAACCGGGACGGCCGCCAACAACGTTGCGACCTGGCGCGGTGCATTCCAGGGCGCCGTCAAGCGCTGCTTCACCCCCACCTATAACGGGCAGGATGCCGATCAGTACGAGGCTGACATCGACATTCCCATGAAGATCGACGGTTCGCTCGCCTCCGAGCCGATCGTCGTCGCAGTGCGTGGACCGTCGCGGTCGATCGCACAGGCCGTGGCGGAGAGCGCCAAGCGTGCCATCGTGCAGTGCCAGGTCTATTCCTTCATGCCGAAGCAGCAGTACGAGAGCTGGAAGCTCATTCCGATGACTTTCGGCCTGAAAGATATGTTGTGACATCCGAACAAAAGAATTTTGCGATGAATGACGTCCGATCGATGAACCGCCGCCGCTTCATGACCCTGACCGGATCGACGCTCGCGATGCTCGGGAGTGGACGCGCCTTCGCTCAAGGGCAGGAGGGGCGCCTACGCATCGATCCCACGGCATTCCAGCCGATCCCGATCGCGATCACCAATTTCCTGCCGGGCTCGCCCTCCGACGGCGACGTAGGCAACGGCGTCACGCAGGTCATCACCAACAATCTGAAGCGTTCGGGCCTGTTCGCGCCGATCGATCAGGCCGCCTTCATCGAGCGCATCAGCAACATGGACGTCGCGCCGCAATTCCAGAACTGGAAGACCCTCAACGCGCAGGCCCTCGTCACCGGCCGCATGACGCGGCAGCCGGACGGCCGCCTCAAGGCCGAATTCCGTTTGTGGGACGTCATCTCCGGCCAGCAGCTCGCCGGCCAGCAATATTTCACCTCGCCGGAATATTGGCGCCGTATCGCCCACATCATCTCTGACCAGATCTACGAGCGCATGACCGGCGAGAAGGGTTATTTCGACAGCCGCGTCGTGTTCGTGGACGAGACCGGGCCGAAGGAGCGCCGCGTCAAGCGGCTCGCGATCATGGATCAGGACGGCGCCAATGTGCGCTATCTGACCCGCGGCTCCGACCTCGTGCTGACGCCGCGCTTCTCGCCGAACTCGCAAGAGATCACCTACATGGAGTTCGGCCAGGGCGATCCGAAGGTCTATCTCTACAATATCGAGACCGGCCAGCGCGAGATCGTCGGCAATTTCCCCGGCATGACCTTTGCGCCGCGCTTCTCGCCGGACGGCCAGCGCGTCATCATGAGCCTGCAGCAGGGCGGCAATTCCAACCTGTTCGTGATGGATCTGCGCTCGCGTTCGACCACGCGTCTCACCGACACGCCGGCGATCGACACCTCGCCGTCCTATTCGCCCGACGGCAGCCGCATCTGCTTCGAGTCCGATCGCGGCGGCAGGTCGCAGATCTACGTGATGAGTGCGGGCGGGGGACAGGCGCAGCGCATCTCCTTCTCCAAGGACGACACCAACGCCAGCTATTCGACGCCGGTGTGGTCGCCGAAGGGCGATTACATCGCCTTCACCCGGCAGGGTGGCGGCCAGTTTGCGATCGGCGTCATGAAGCCGGACGGCTCCGGCGAGCGGCTGCTCACCTCCGGCTTCCACAACGAAGGCCCGACCTTCTCGCCGAACGGCCGCGTGCTGATGTTCTTCCGCGATCCCGGCGGCAATGCCGGGCCGTCGCTGTACTCGGTCGACATCTCCGGCCGCAACGAATTGAAGGTGCCGACGCCGGGCTTTGCCTCGGACCCGGCATGGTCGCCGCTGTTGTCCTCGACGTCGGGCTGACGATATCGCAGCTGAAACATCGCGCGTTCAGACGCGCGATGTTTTCGAAAAAGCGCGCCGATTTTTCGAGGTTGTGTGCACAAGGCAATACTTCCTTCACCTTGTACTCGGCAGAGCTTGCCTACCTCTTTGATATCTAAGCGCAAATTGGTTCGCCGCGCCTGAAAAACAACTCGACCTTAAGGATGTTCCCTCAGAAAGGCTTCATCTCGACTGGGTAAGACTACGCCTCGAACAGGACGCGCGTACAAACCCATATGAAGCTTGCAAGCCAGAGCGGAGAGCCCGATCGAGGACAGGCCGCGCCGAAAGTTTCGGCCGCGCTGATCGATTCGCTGTTCGAAGCGCCTGGTCCACTGCTTGCAGGCATCGTCTTCGTGGCCATCGGGGCGGCCATTACGGCGCTGAGGACCGGACAGGTTCTGACCTGGGCAACGGTTGGGTTCATCATTCTGGCCGGCGCGATCCGCCTGTTCGATTTGCAGCGCTTCCTGCCGCGCAAGGCCAGCCTGACCCCCGAAGAAGCCGCGCTTTGGCAGAAGCGCTACCTGATCGGTGCATTGATCCAGGCAGCAGCGATCGGCGCGTGGTGCTCCCTGGCTCTGGTCAGCACTGACGACGCCGTCGTTCACATGATCGCCCTCTCCATCACCACTGGAATCGTGGGCGGAGGTGCGGGACGAGCTTACGGACGGCCATCGATATACCACCTGCAAGCTGCCCTGATGTTCGGTCCGGCAGTCCTTGCACTGGCTTGGCATGGCACGGCCTACTACATCGCGATGTCGGTCGTGAGCGCCGCGTTCCTGCTAGCCATCATGCAGCTCTCGGCCAATCTGCACAGAATATTCATGCGGGCGGTCGTGGCTCGCGAGCGCGAGGCGGCGCTCGCCGGCCAGTTCGACACCGCTCTGAACAACATGCCGCACGGCCTGTGCATGTTCCGCGTCGACAGGCAACTCGCGGTGATGAACCATCGGTTCAGCCGGATGCTGAACCTGCCCGAGGATCTCGTCCGCAATGGCGCGAGCGCTGCCGATATCATGGCCGCGTGCGTCAATTGCGGCTCCATTTCAGCTGCGAGCGGCGAGTTGATTCTGGCCGAGATCGAGAGTTCGCACGCGAGGGAGATTGTCACCGACGATCCTGACGTGGAGAGAAACCGGTCATTGTCCTGGACGGTGCAGCCGATGGCTGACGGCGGTGCAGTCGTGCTGCTCGAAGACATTACCGAGCGGCGCAATGCCGAGGCCAAGATCACCCATCTCGCCCGCTACGACGAGCTGACGGCGCTCCCGAATCGCGTGCATTTCCGCAACGAGATCGAGCGGCTGCTGGCGGCCTCGCGCTATGCCGATCGCCTGTCGGCTCTCCTGTTCATCGATCTCGACGAGTTCAAGCAGGTCAATGACACGCTCGGACATCCCTGCGGCGACCAGCTCCTCTGCGCGGTCGCCAATCGCCTGCGCGAGATGCTGCGGCCCGAGGATTTCGTGGCGCGTTTCGGTGGCGACGAATTCGTCGTGTTCCAGCAGAATCTCGCCTCGCCCGAGGACGCAGCGAGCCTTGCCCGCCGCATCGTCGAGCGACTGAGCGAGCGCTACCGCATCGACAACCATCTGGTCGAGATCGGCGCCAGCGTCGGCATCGCGCTGACCTCGCCGGAGGGGGCCAGCGCCGATACGCTGCTCAAGAACGCCGACATGGCGCTGTACCGCGCCAAGGCCGATGGGCGCGGAACCTATTGCTTCTTCCGCGACGAGATGGCGGCGATCGTCGAGGCGCGCCGCACGCTCGAGCTCGACCTGCGCAAGGCGCTCGCCAACGAGGAGTTCGAGCTGTTCTACCAGCCGCTGGTCAATCTGAAGTCCGGCAAGATCACCGCCTGTGAGGCGCTGCTGCGCTGGAACCATCCGGTGCGCGGCACGGTGTCGCCGATCGATATCATCCCCGTTGCCGAGGACATGGGCCTGATCGTCGATCTCGGCCGCTGGATCCTGCGCCGTGCCTGCATGGAATGCATGAAGTGGCCGGAGGGTGTCAGCGTCGCCGTCAATTTCTCGCCGCAACAATTCCACCAGCGCGACGTCCTGAGCGAAATCCGCTACGCGCTCGAAGTGTCGGGCCTGCCGGCGCATCGTCTGGAGATCGAGATCACCGAGTCGTCTTTGCTGCGCAATACCCAGCTCACCCACGACATCCTGTCGCAATTGCACGCGCTCGGCGTGCGCATCTCGCTCGACGATTTCGGCACCGGCTATTCCAGCCTCAGCTACCTGCACAATTTCCCGATGCAGAAGGTGAAGATCGATCGCTCGTTCCTCGAAGGCATCGATGCCGACCGGCCGCTGACGCTGCTGCGCGGCGTGGCGCGACTGTCCGCGGACCTCGGCATGTCCGTCGTGGTGGAAGGGATCGAGACCAACGAGCAGCTCGAGCTGATCAGCGCCGACGGCACGGTCACTGAAGGGCAGGGCTATCTGTTCAGCCGGCCCGTCCCCGCAGTACGAGTCCGCCAATTGCTCAACGCCTCGTACGGCCGTCGCATGCCCGACGACCAGGTCGTCGCGATTTCCTCGCGGTCATTCGCCTAGCTTCACCCGTTCGGTGCCTTCGCGCACCCCGGATTCTTGCGGGCCTGATCCTTAACCCTAATGATTCTAAGCCTTTGCAATTTTATTAAGGAGTCATTAATCTTCGACGGCGCTCGCAGAAGTTGCTGGAGTGGCGGGAGTATCAGATGAAGTCACGAGCCGAGCCGCGAGCGCCGCTCGAAATGCGTGGGGCAGGGCTGTTTGAGCGCGTCGACTATCGCCTGGTCGAGACTGCCGAGGAGCGAGATGCGATTTACGCGATGCGCTACCGGGCCTATCTGCATGGCGGATTGATCTCGCCGTCGGCGTCTCAGCGGATCGTCGACACTTACGATGACGCGCCCAACGCCTGGATCTTCGGAATATATCTCGACGGAGAACTCTGCAGCTCTCTTCGCCTCCACGTTCTGACGTCGGAGCGGCGGATGTCCTACACGACGGAGCTGTTCGGTGACGTCGTTCATCCTCGGCTCGATCGGGGCCAAGTCTTGGTCGATCCGGCGCGCTTTGCCGCGGATCCCGACAAGAGCCAGCGGTTTCATGAACTGCCCTATCTGACGTTGCGTCTGGCCTATCTGGCCTGCGATCATTTCAATGCCGATCTCGGACTTGCGATGGTGCGTACCGATCACCAGGCGTTCTATCGCCGCGTCTTTCTTCATGAGACCCTTACCGAGCCGCGTCCGTTTCCCGGCTGGCATTCGCGGAAGGTGGTCTTGATGGCTTCCGATTTCGCAAAGCTCCGGGATCGGGTCTTGACGCGCTTTCCCATCATGCGCTCGAGCGCCTTTGAGCGCAGGATGCTGTTCAATCGTGCCGGTGAGCCCCTGTCCCGACAGGTATTCGCTTCGGCACCGTTGAGTCCTGATCCGGCGGTCACCGTGGCCTGACGGGCGAGCGGTCTCGTCGGTAGGCGGCCGCGATCGGCAGGGCTCAAGATTTCAGCAAAGTCGGCGTTTTTGCCCGCTGGAGCGGCTTGCCTTCACCCTCGCGCCACATTTACAACCCATTAACCATGCCGGTTGCTTTTCGCTGGTTGGGGGCATTTGACCGGCTGTGGCAAGGTTCCGTCAAGGTTGACGGAACGTTCGCTTAACCAACCCCCTGTAGACCGGACAGCAGTGGACTAACGTGAGCGTGGAGGCTCCGGAATGAGACATCCTATGCGTATCCTCCAGGGATTGAAGCTGGTCGCGGTGCTCGCCGTCGCACTGTCGATGGGCGCCTGCGCCAACAAGAATGCTGCGACGGATGCGATGGCCAATGCGGCGACGCCGGGCAGCCAGCAGGACTTCGTCGTCAACGTCGGCGACCGCGTGTTCTTCGAAAGCGACCAGACCGATCTGACCCCGCAGGCGATCGTGACCCTGGAGAAGCAGGCGCAGTGGCTGCAGACCTATCCGCGCTACTCCTTCACCATCGAAGGTCACGCCGATGAGCGCGGCACCCGCGAATACAACATCGCGCTCGGCGCCCGCCGTGCCCAGTCGGTGCGTTCGTTCCTCGCCTCGCGCGGCATCGACCCGAATCGCATGCGCACGATCTCCTACGGCAAGGAACGGCCGGTCGCCGTCTGTAATGACATCTCCTGCTGGTCGCAGAACCGCCGCGCCGTCACTGTCCTGAACGCGAGCTCCTGACGATCGATCAGGTCCCTGACCATCAGTCAGGTCCCTGGCGTCAGTCAGGCCCCGTTCAGCTTTGCAATTGGATGATGCCGGCGCCCTCTCGGGCGCCGGTTTCGTTTCCGCATTCTGTGACTGAAAACCCCTTGGTATCAGTCACATTTTTGGCGTACTCCACTTCAATGTGTGGCGCGTCGAGGGTTCCGTCGCAGGCCATTTCGCTTTCGTCGTCAGGGCAAGATGTTATCCAGATTTAAGGTTTTTACCGGCACCGTGGCGACCGCCGCGCTGCTCTCTTTGTGCTCGCCCGCACTTGCGCAATCCGGTTTCGGGCAATCGGATGATGTCGACCCGGAAATCCGGATCGAGCGGCTGGAGAACCGGCTGCGCCAGCTCACCGGCCAGAACGAGGAGCTGCAATATCGCAACCGCCAGCTCGAGGAGCGCCTGCGCGCGCTCGAGGGCGGCGCGCAAGCCGCGCCCGGGCAGGCACCCAACGTCGCGGCGATGCCGCCCGCGCAGATCGCACCGAGCCAGATTGCCCCAGGTCAGGTTGCCCCAGGTCAGGTTGCACCAAGTCAGGTTGCCCCAAATCAGGTCGCGCCCGGCTATCGCCAGCCGCCGCAACAGCAAGCCGCGCAGCCTGCTTACGAGCAGCCGCAGATCGCCGCGCCCGCGCCGATCGTTCAGGAGCAGCCGGCGCCCGGCGCACCCGGCACGCGCCGCCGCGGCGATGCCTTCGACCCGAACCAGAACCCGAATGCGCCCGGTGCGCCGCGTGCGCTCGGCGGCGGGCAGCAACCGATGCCGGCGGTCACGCCTGGCGGCGGCCGCAATGCGGGCGAGCCGCTCGATCTCGCCAACACCACCCCCCGCTACCAGCAAGGTGTGCCGCCGGCCGCGCAGCCCGGCTATCCGCCGGCACAATCGGGTTATCCCGCACCGGCCGGTGGCGCTGGTTTGGCCACCCTGCCGCCGTCGGCGACGCCGCGCGACGAGTTCGATCTCGGCATCGGCTACATGCAGCGCAAGGACTACGCGCTCGCCGAGCAGACCATGAAGAACTTCACGCAGAAATTTCCGAGCGACCCGCTGGTCGGCGACGCGCAGTACTGGCTCGGCGAGAGCTATTTCCAGCGCCAGCAATATCGCGATTCCGCCGAAGCCTTCCTCGCCGTCACCACCAAATACGAGAAATCGGCCAAGGCCCCGGATGCGCTGCTGCGGCTCGGCCAGTCGCTCGCCGCGCTGAAGGAGAAGGAGGCCGCCTGCGCCGCCTTCGGCGAGATCGGCCGCAAATATCCCCGCGCCTCGGCGAGCGTCAAAGCCGCGGTCGATCGCGAGCAGAAGCGGGTGAAGTGCTGATCCGCTGACAAAGCGGATGGCGTTGCGCTAAACACTCGGTCCATTCCCGCGGACGATTGCAGCGTCATGTCAGACGACGACAATTCACCGATCTCGGCGCGCGAGGCGAGGCGGCTCTTCGCGGGCCTGAGAGATGCGCCGGCCCTGGTGCTCGCGGTCTCCGGCGGGCCCGACTCGGTTGCGCTGATGTGGCTCGCGGCGCGCTGGCAGCGCAGCCTTGCGCGCGGCCCGCAACTCACTGTCGTCACCGTCGATCACGGCCTGCGCCCGGAGGCCGCGAGCGAGGCGCGCGAGGTCAAGCGGCTCGCCGCCGCGCTCGGATTGCCGCACCGGACCCTGCGCTGGCGCGGCGCAAAGCCGAAGACGGGGTTGCCTGCCGCCGCGCGCGAGGCCCGGTATCGGCTGCTCGCGCAGGCCGCACGTGCCGCCGGCGCGAGCCATGTGCTGACGGCTCATACCCGCGATGACCAGGCCGAGACCCTGTTGATGCGCCTGTTCCGCGGCAGCGGACTTGCCGGGCTCGCGGCCATGGCTCCTTTCACCGAGCGCGACGGAATCGTGCTGGCGCGTCCGTTGCTCGATGTTCCGAAATCGCAGCTGATCGCGACCTTGCGGCGGGCGAGGATCGGCTTTGCCGAGGACCCAACCAACCGGGACACCGCCTTCACCCGGCCGCGGCTGCGCGCGCTGCTGCCGCTCCTCGCGGCCGAGGGCGGCGACGCCAGAAATCTGGCGCGGCTCGCGGCAAGGCTGGCGCGGGCCAATGCGGCGGTCGAGGTGCTCGCCGACGGCGCCGAGCGCTTCCTCCGCCTGCGGGATCGCGGCGATGCGCCGCAGGCGGGCGTCCGCAGCTTCGAGGCCTCGGCCTTTGCCGCCCTGCCGGAGGAGGTGCGGCTGCGGCTCTTGCTGCGGGCCATCAACGCGCTCGGCCATGAAGGGCCGGCGGAACTCGGCAAGGTCGAAACCCTGATGTCCATGCTTGATCGGGCGATCGCCAGCCCCCTCGCAGCCGCAGATGGCCGGCCGGTCCTGAAGCAGACCCTCGCGGGAGCCTTGATCAGCCTCGCCGGTGGGCGTATCCAGATCGCGCCGGCGCCGGCCCGGCGGCGCAAGGGCAGATGAGCGCGAAGAGAGCGGATCATGACACCGGTCAATTCGCGTCCGCGCCGTCAGGCCACCTTAACCAGGCAGGAAAAACCCCGGTCTGGGCGCCATGATTTCAGCGGGAATCGCGGTAAGATGGGATAAATAGTCCCATCTCGTTCCCTTGGCAGCGACCGGGGCGGCACCTAAATTGTATGCGTCTAACGATGAGGATTCCTTGGGGATTTCCTCGCATTGACGGAAAGTAACGACCCAAGGATCAGGGCCGCGATCCGCGCGACCACGAAGGAAGATCGATGAACGCCAATCTGCGCAATTTCGCCCTCTGGGTCATCATTGTTTTGCTGCTGTTGGCGTTGTTCACGCTCTTCCAGAATCCGGGTCAGCGGGCCTCCTCGCAGGACATCGCCTTCTCGCAGCTCTTGAGCGAAGTTGACCGCGGCAATGTGCGCGACGTCGTGATCCAGGGGCCGGACATCCACGGCACCTTCACCAACGGCTCCAGCTTCCAGACTTATGCGCCGAACGACCCGACGCTGGTGAAGCGCCTCTATGACAGCAAGGTGCAGATCACCGCCAAGCCGCCCGGCGACAACGTGCCGTGGTTCGTCTCGCTGCTGGTCTCCTGGCTGCCCTTCATCGCGCTGATCGGCGTCTGGATCTTCCTGTCGCGGCAGATGCAGGGCGGCGCCGGCAAGGCGATGGGCTTCGGCAAGTCGCGGGCCAAGATGCTGACGGAGGCCCATGGCCGCGTCACCTTCGAGGACGTCGCCGGCGTCGACGAAGCCAAGCAGGACCTGCAGGAGATCGTCGAATTCCTGCGTGACCCCGGCAAGTTCCAGCGCCTCGGCGGCCGCATTCCGCGCGGCGTGCTGCTGGTCGGCCCTCCCGGCACCGGTAAGACCCTGATCGCGCGCGCGGTCGCGGGCGAAGCCAACGTGCCGTTCTTCACCATCTCCGGTTCTGACTTCGTCGAGATGTTCGTCGGCGTCGGCGCGTCCCGAGTCCGCGACATGTTCGAGCAGGCCAAGAAGAACGCGCCCTGCATCATCTTCATCGACGAAATCGACGCCGTCGGTCGTCACCGTGGCGCCGGCCTCGGCGGCGGCAATGACGAGCGCGAGCAGACGCTGAACCAGCTGCTGGTCGAGATGGACGGCTTCGAGGCCAACGAGGGCGTGATCCTGATCGCCGCGACCAACCGCCCCGACGTGCTCGATCCCGCGCTGCTGCGTCCGGGCCGCTTCGACCGCCAGGTCGTGGTGCCGAATCCCGACGTCGTCGGCCGCGAGCAGATCCTGAAGGTTCACGTCCGCAAGGTGCCGCTGGCCCCCGATATCAACCTCAAGACCATCGCGCGCGGCACCCCGGGCTTCTCCGGCGCCGACCTGATGAACCTCGTCAACGAGGCTGCGCTGACCGCCGCCCGCCGCAACAAGCGCATGGTGACGCAGGCCGAGTTCGAGGAGGCCAAGGACAAGGTGATGATGGGCGCCGAGCGCAAGTCGCTCGTCATGACCGAGGAAGAGAAGCTGCTGACGGCCTATCACGAGGGCGGCCACGCCATCGTCGGCCTCAACGTGCCCGCGACCGATCCGATCCACAAGGCGACCATCATCCCGCGCGGCCGTGCGCTCGGCATGGTGATGCAGCTGCCGGAGCGCGACAAGCTGTCGATGTCGCTGGAGCAGATGACCTCGCGCCTTGCCATCATGATGGGCGGCCGCGTCGCCGAAGAGCTGATCTTCGGCCGCGAGAAGGTGACCTCGGGCGCGGCCTCCGACATCGAGCAGGCCACGCGCCTTGCCCGCATGATGGTGACGCGCTGGGGCCTGTCGGAAGAGCTCGGCACCGTCTCCTATGGCGAGAACCAGGACGAGGTCTTCCTCGGCATGTCGGTGTCGCGCACGCAGAACGCCTCCGAAGCCACCGTCCAGAAGATCGATTCCGAGATCAAGCGCCTGGTCGAGGAAGGCTACAAGGAAGCGACCCGCATCCTCACCGAGAAGCGCGTCGATCTCGAGACGCTGGCCAAGGGCCTGCTCGAGTTCGAGACGCTGACCGGCGAGGAGATCGTCGACCTTCTCAAGGGCAAGAAGCCCAACCGCGAGTCCGTGCTCGAGCCGACCACCCCGCGCGCCTCCGCCGTGCCCCCGGCCGGCAAGCCGCGCCCGCGTCCCGATCCGGATCCCGGCCTCGAGCCGCAGCCGCAGGCCTGATCGAGCAGCAGATGACATCGAAAAACGCGGCGGAAACGCCGCGTTTTTTCTTGGCTTGAACTCACCTGGTGCCCCGGACGCAGCGCAGCGTCCCTTCGACGGTGCGCTGCAGAGCCGGGGCCCATGTTTCGGTATCGAACCGTGTCGCCTTCTGGGTCCCGGCTCTGCGCGGCAACGCCAAGAGCGTTGCGGCGCGTTCGGGACACGAGAGTGACGCACGCCGCAGCCACAAACTCCGTCATTGCGAGCGCAGCGAAGCAATCCAGGCTGCCTCCGCGGAAGACCATGGATTGCTTCGCTGCGCTCGCAATGATGTGGATGCAGTTCGCGCAATAGTTTGGCACCGGCTTCGTCGGGTGGGCAAAGGCGCCCTTGCGCCATGCCCACCATCTCTCGGCTGTCGCGACAGAAGTGGTGGGCACGCTGTCGCTTTGCCGACTCTACGATATCTCACTTCGGCGTCGCATCCGGCCGCCGCAGAAACCGCAGCACATCCTGACTGAACTGCTCCGGGTCCTGCAGGAACGAGAAGTGGCTGACCTCCGGCTGGATCAAGAGGCCGGCGCCCGGAATGTTCGCGGCCATGAACTCGGTGTTCTCGCGCTTGATCGCCTCGTCGTGATCGCCATCCACGATCCAGGTCGGCACCTTGATCGCCGCGAGATCTGACGCCGTCCATTTCGGCTGGCTCTCCCACATCTTGGTGATCTCGTCGACGAAGCTCTTGTACTGCGTCGGCGTCGGCGACAGACGCTTGTACTCTTCGCCCGCCCGCGCGATGTAGGCGTTGAAGACCTCGCTCGAGGCGATGTCCGCAACGCCCGACGGATCCGAGTTCGCCGCGAAGGCGAACAGCCTGCTCACCCGCTCCGGATGCTTCATTGCAACGTCGAGACCGATGATCGCACCGTCGCTCCAGCCGACGATCGCCGCCTTCCTGATCTTGAGATGGTCGAGCAGGGCGACCACGTCCGAGGCCATCAGATCGTAGCCATAGGGCTCCTGGTTGCGGCTGCTGCGGCCATGACCGCGGCTCTCCATGACGATGACCTGATAGTGCCGTTGCAGCGCGCGGACCTGGTGGCCCCAGTAGTTGGCGTTGGCCAGGCCGCCATGCAGCAACAGGACGGGCTGGCCGCGGCCGAACACGGCGTACCAGACCTTGACGCCGTTGACGGGGGCAAGGCCGCTCTGTGCCGCCTTGGGCAAGGTTGGCGTTGGCGGCAGGCTCAGCCATTGCGCTGCGTGCGCCGTCGTAACCGAGACCGTGATGAGAAGTGCGATGAAGAAATTGCGAAGCAGCATGACACCTTCCTGGTCGGCCATCGGATGATACCGCATGACTGAACGGGCGCGTCAGCTCCCAAGACGGGCCGCACCGAGAAGTGAACGCAGCCTGCGATCACGCCGGCGACAACCCAAACCGAGATGGGCATCTGAAGGCGCATGCGCCGGACCTGTTCAGCTGGGTTTCGATACGGCTTCGACCCGCTCGAGATCATCCGGAGCCGCCGCCCTGTCTTGGGGCAAATGCGCGAAACCCTAAAGAAGAACTTAACGCTTGCGGCCTATTTTGGCCGCATGACTGATCAGGTCGTCCACAGCGCGGTTCAACCGTTTTCGGCGCGTGCAGCGCTCCCTTGGGCGGTGGGGCTGTTGCTCTATGCCGCGCTGCTGGCGATCGGGCCGCGGCTGCTCGGGGATCCCGACAGCTATTCCCACATCGAGGTCGGGCGCTGGATCATCGCGCATGGCACCCTGCCGACGACCGACCCGTTTTCGTTCTCGAAGCACGGCGCGCCCTGGATCACCTTCGAATGGTTGTCCGAGGTCATCTATGCCGCCGTCTACGCGCTGGCCGGCTGGCCGGGCGTCGTCGCCATCGCCGCTGCGGCGATAGCGCTCGCCTTTGGCCTGCTCACGTTCTTCCTGCTGCGGGAGCTTTCGCCGGCCCTGACGTTGCTGATGGTTATCGCGGCCATCGTCCTGCTGGCGCCGCACATGCTGGCGCGGCCCCATGTTCTCGTGCTGCCGCTGATGGTGACCTGGGCGGCTGCGCTGGTTCGCTGCATGGATCGCGGCACGCCTCCGCCATATTGGGCCCTGCCGCTGCTGGTGCTGTGGACCAATCTGCACGGCAGCGTGGTGCTGGCGCTCGGGCTGATCGGCCCGGCGGTGCTCGAGGCGCTGCTGCGCGAGCAGCGAAGCCAATGGCCACGCGTGCTGCTGCGATGGCTGCCGTTCTCGGCGCTTGCGCTGGCGGCGTCCTGCCTGACGCCGCACGGCCCGGAACCGCTGCTGATGCCGCTGACCACGCTCGGCCTCGGCTCCGCGCTCGCCTGGATCGCGGAATGGCGGCCGCAGGATTTCAGCCGCATCAGTGGCTTCGAGCTGCTGCTGCTGGGGAGCATCTTCGCGCTCTCGCGCGGCGTGACGCTGCCGGTCGTGCGGACCCTCGTGGTGATCGGCCTGCTCCATTTCGCGCTGGCGCAGATGCGCAATGCGGATCTGCTGGCCATGCTGGCGCCGCTCTATCTCGCGGCCCCGCTGGGCCGCACGTTCGGCGGGCCGAGCGAAGGCGAGGTCGACGGCTCCTCCCGCGGCTTGCATCTCGCCGCATTCGGTGTCCTGGCCGCGATCAGCGGACTGGCGCTGGCACGCGACATCCGGCCGGCGCCGATCATCACGCCCGAGGCCGCCATCGCCCGGGCTGGCCTCGCCAAAGCGGAGCGCGTGCTCAACGATTATTCCTTCGGCGGCTATCTGATCTTTGCCGGCATTCCCACCTTCATCGATGGTCGCGGCGAGCTCTACGGCGGGCCGTTCATCGACCGCTACAACCGTGCGCTGGCGCTGGTCGACCTCGGAGATCTTCTCAAGCTGCTCGACGAATACAGGATCGGCGCGACGCTGCTTGCGCCTGGCACACCGGCCGTTGCGTTGCTCGACCGGCTGCCGGAGTGGCAGCGTGTCTACGGCGATGATGTGGCGGTCGTGCACAAGCGGCGGGCGGCGCCGCAATAATTCAAAATTCAAGCGGTGCCGAACGCGGCGTATTGGCCGCCGAGCCACACACCGCTCAGCGCCTTTTCGAGATGCCGCGCCGGTTTGGTGGCCCAGGGCAGCAGCAGGAAGTGCCGCGCGCCGATCTCGCGCAGGCCGCCAGCCGCCATCAACTTCCGGGCCGTGCCGGCACCGAGCAACACGGCGTCCCGGTCGAACTCGCAGCGCGCAACGGCCAGGCGCGTCAGCGGATTGTACGGGTTGTGCTCGATCACGCAGACGAGCCCGCCGGGGCGCGTCACGCGCCGCATCTCGGCGATGAACTGCGCCCATTCGGCCGGTACGATATGGTGCATCACGCAGATGGCGGTGACCAGGTCGAAGCTGGCGTCGGCGTGCGGAAACCTGCGGCCGTCATACTCCCGGTAGTCGACCGCAGCGTTGTGCGCGCGCGCCTGCGTCAGGCTGGCGGACGAGACGTCGATGCCGCTCAGGCGTCCGACCATGCCGTACAGCAGCGGGTGAAGACTGCCGACGCCGCAGCCGACGTCCAGCATGTCGGGCCTCTCCGCGTCCAGCCGCTCTGCGATCAGGTCGCGCAGCAGATCGGCCTTCGCGCGCATGAAGAAATCGTGCGGCAGACCCGAGAAGTCGATCGAGGATTGCACCACCTCGCGGTAATTGTCGTGGTAGCCGTCGAAGAGTTCAGTCATGCGCTTAAGTCACTCATTGACGGCGTGGATCGCTTGTGTCGCTGCGGTCTCGCCGCGATCGAAGCCGATGCGTGCCTGCACCACGTAGAGCGGGCGGCGTTTCACCTCGGCATGGATGCGACCGACATAAAGTCCGACGATGCCGGTCATCAGCATGTTGATGCCGCACAGCAGCGACACGACGACGATCGTCGAGGACCAGCCGGTGACGAGATGGCTGTCCTTGCTGAGCCACAACACGACCACCCAGCCGCCGTAGAGCAGCGCAAGTCCGGAGACCGTCAGTCCGCACCAGATGGCGAGCCGCAACGGCAGATCGGAAAAGCCGAGCGCGGCGTTCACCGCGAGGCGGACCATCTTGAACAGCGGGTATTTGGTTTCGCCCGCGGCGCGCTCCAGGCGGTGGAAGGCGACCTCGGCCTGGCGGAAGCCGAGCCAGGCGATCATGCCGCGCACGAAGCGATCCTGTTCCGGCATCTGCTTGAGCGCGTCGAGCACCTTGCGATCGATCAGGCGGAAGTCGCCGACATCGGCGGGGATGCCGACGGAGGACATCCTGCCGAGCAGCCGGTAGAACAGATGCGCGGTCGCGCGCTTGAAGCGGCTTTCGCCCTCGCGCGACAGGCGGCGGGCGTGAACGATATCGTTGCCGTCCTTCCACTTCGCGATCAATTGCTCGATCACTTCGGGCGGATCCTGCAAGTCGGCATCCATGACGATGATGGCGTCGCCTTGCGCGGCGTCCATGCCGGCGGTGATGGCGATCTGATGGCCGAAATTGCGCGACAGGCCGATGTAGCGAAAGCGTGTGTCGCGAACGGCGAGCGCACGCAGCACGATGGCGCTGGAATCGCTGCTGCCGTCGTCGACGAAGATCGCTTCCGCCGGCCCGTCGAGCTTGGACATGACCTGGTCGAGCCGGCGCAACAGCACCGGCAGCACGGCCTCCTCGTTGAACACGGGGATGACGAGGCTGTAGCGGATCGATCTGGAATTGGCCGCCATGCGAAGGAGTCCGGCTGGTTGTCAGGGGCGGAAGTCTATGACCAGTTGGTTAAGGTCGCCTTGCCGCAACCGTTAAGGGTCTACGACCCGCGATATTGAGGAGGAAACCGCTGGGCTATCGGGCATTTGAGAGCTATTCGCCCTGCGGCCATCCTTCGAGACGCCCGCTTGGGCGGGCTCCTCAGGATGAGGATCGAGTGCGTGGCTGGAGTTTCAAAGGGCGCTGACGTCGATTAGCCTCATCCTTGTATGGGGAGTGAGTTGTCAAGAGAGCATTGTTTGTTGGCGGCGGTCTTGGGCGCCGAGGCGAGGCACGGTCAAGACTGGCCGCAGGCCACCGCCGGAGGCGGCGCGTTAGCGGCCTTGACCGCGACGAGCTCGGCGCCACAATGGAGCGTTCGCAACATGCGCATCGGCGCTGGCAGGCGGGACGTGATGCGAGGCCTGGGCCGTGAACGACAATGCGGCAGGACCGCATCACCTTGTATCCGGTCGGGCACGCGGCCCGGTACCCTGATCTTTCATGCACGG